>NZ_JBZCNE010000002.1:268798-781835 GCF_058269155.1 Arthrobacter sp. TJ-263
CTCAATCTTTACCGGCGCACCGGCAAAATCCTTGCCCTTGAAGAACTCAGCCGTCCAATCACCCACAGCACACCCGTTA
This sequence comes from Arthrobacter sp. TJ-263, assembly GCF_058269155.1. NCBI lineage: Bacteria > Bacillati > Actinomycetota > Actinomycetes > Micrococcales > Micrococcaceae > Arthrobacter > Arthrobacter sp. TJ-263. The sequence goes on from NZ_JBZCNE010000002.1 coordinate 268,878, forward strand.
TCGAGCTTCGTGTAGGAGACATCCGCGGAGGCTTTGCCCCATCTCTGGTAGTACTCGACCTCGACCACCGCGGACTCATCCAGCATCACGGCCGCGGTATGGGTCTGCGTCGCGCTCTGCGGGAACCACTTATCCAGCACCAGCTCCCCGTCGACCTTGATCCGGACACCGTCATCAGTACGCGCCTGGAATTCATAGGTCCCGGCACCTTCGGCCACGGTCTTCGTCCAACGCACCGAGTAATCGGTCGTACCAACACCGGCAGGACCCGCACCATCGGCGAACGCCTGATCAATATCGTCGACACACTCAATCTTTACCGGCGCACCGGCAAAATCCTTGCCCTTGAAGAACTCAGCCGTCCAATCACCCACAGCACAGGTTCCGGGTTCCGGTCCACCTTCTGCGGGCACCTGGACCTCCACCGCATCGGATGCAGCCGATGCGGCGCCGTCGTCGTTCACCGCGACGACCACGTAGTAGTAAGTGGTGTCCGCAGCAGCGGTCTCATCGGTGAACGTCACTCCCGATACCGGTGCGTCCCCGTTCAGCGCGGGCCCGTCGACGGCGACCTCGGCCGTGGTGCCGCGGTACACGTTGTACCCGGTGGCACCCTCGGACGCCGTCCACTCCAGCACCACGCCGGACGCGCCGGCCTCACCCCGGAGCCCGGCAGGAGCAGCAGGAACCGGACCGGCCTCGGCGGGTACCGTGACCTCCACGGCGGAGGAGGGGGACGAAGTGTCGCCTTCATCGTTCACCGCGACGACCACGTAGTAGTACGTGGTGTCCGCAGCAGCGGTCTCATCGGTGAACGTCACTCCCGATACCGGTGCGTCCCCGTTCAGCGCGGGCCCGTCGACGGCGACCTCGGCCGTGGTGCCGCGGTACACGTTGTACCCGGTGGCACCCTCGGACGCCGTCCACTCCAGCGCCACGCCGGACGCGCCGGCCTCACCCTGAAGCCCGGCAGGAGCAGCAGGAACCGGTGCGTCCTGGATCACGGAGTAGATATCGATGTAGGCGAGCTTGGTATTGAAGCCGCCGATGGCATCGATCGTCAGCTTGCCGTCGGTCACCTCGACAGTGCCTACGGCTTCATCGAACTGACGCGAAGCCGAGCCGACGAATTCCTCGAGAACCACGGTTCCTTCGGCCCTCACCAGGTGCTTGCTGTCGTAGTTGTTGGTGACGCCGGCGCCGGTGTCTCCCACGGCGGCAACGACGTTGTAGGTGCCGTTCGGGATGTCGTACTCCCATACGCCCTTCTCCGTGGTCACCCCGTTCGCGGGCGACGCGGAAGCAATGTCCCCATATTGCAAATGAATGATCGAGCTGAGCCTCGGGTCGGAATTTCCCGTCCGGGTCCGCGTGTTGAGGGAGAAGTCGAACGGGGTGCGGTCATCCTCGGTGATCCAGCCGGACCCGCGCGCTGCGTCATAAGCAGCGCCAGTGTCACCTGAATAACCGGCCGGCGGCGTCGCTGCGGACGGCTGGAAATTGATCTTCTCCAGGAGTGTCCCGGTGGGAGCCTGCGGAACGACCTCGCCGCTTTCCGTGGGCGTGGAAGTGTTCCCGGAGGTGTCCACTGCGACGACCGAGTAGTGGTAGGTGCCACCGATGAAGACCGATTCGTCCGTGAAGGACGGATCAGTAATCAGTTCTGCACCGGAGACGGGAGTTCCGGCGGTAGCCACGGGAGTGGTGCCGGAACGGTAGACGCGGTAGCCGGCGACGTCGGTGTCTGCCGGAGCTGCCCACGTGAGCGCGGCGGAGTCGGGCGCCGTCGCTGAGGTCACGTCGCCGGGTGCGGCGGGGGCTGTGGCGTCCAGTTCGGCGACCGAGAAGTCCAGGAACGAATATGTAACGGCGCTTGTCGCAGTCATATTGCGCTTGGTGGCGAAGAGACCGCCGAAGGAATCGACGTTGGGGACGTCGGCGGATAGCAGGGTTCCGTCGAAGAAGTTGGTGGGCAACGGCAGGGTGCCGAGGGAAGTCACCGCTCCGGCACCGATCTTGTAGCTCGCGATGGCGCTCTTGGTCACGCTGTTCACGTCGAGGATCAGCTGTACGTCCTGGTCACCGAGCGCGGTCTTCGCTATGTCGAAATTGCGCTGATCGGCGCCGACGGCCTGGTTCGTCACCCCGGCGACTTCGCGCGACAACTGGATCTGGCGCTGCGTGTCCGAGGGAGAAGCCAGAACGAGCTTCACGTAGTCGTCGTCGGTCGGGCCGAACCAGATGCCGGCCTGGGCGGCGGACGTGGAGTTCGACGGGCTTTTCAGCGTGGTGGTGAAGCGCAGGACATTGTCACTGGCGGTGAGTCCGACTCCGAGGGTGTTGTCCTGCTTGTTCTTGTCGATGTCGTTGGTGCCCGTGCCGTTCTTCAGATAGGCGATCCCCTTGGTCGCAGCAATATTCAGGCTGCCGTTGGCAACCTGAATACTTTCGGGAACGTAATAGATTGGGTCCGAGGACGAGGGCTGCACCATGGTGAACCCGGTTCCAACGTCCCCCGCGGCATTCAGCCCCCCGGCATCGTCGTCGAAGGTGAGTTGTAGGTCGTTGTCCGGCGCCGCCACCTCCACAGGCTCGAGGGGCGAGTAGGGCGTTGTTGCCCAATCCGCTGTATTTGCCGGAACTTCAGCAATGGGTAAAGCAACGGCTGGAGTAGCCATGAGCAAGGAAGCTATGAGTGCGCTGGCGGTGACTGCTGCTGCTGACCGCTGGATAACTTTCTGCGAACTGCTTCCGGTAGTACCTGATCGACGTGCCATTGTGCGCCCTATCCCCTGTTGAGGACATTCCGCGCGCACTGGAGAGGCGCGCGGGTCCTCGAATTGAGTGACATTCCCGGGCGGACGGCCCGGGCGCGGAAGACCTAGCCGTCATAAAGAGCGCAAACTCGGAGAGACGTCGTCCGAATTGGACCCCCAGCAGGTGTAGACCTTCGTCACACAACATAGAGATGACCAAGGCAACCATCACGAGTAGGCATTACCTAGGTTTTTGCGCCGACTACTTGCTTCACGAGTACCAACGACTCTACGTGAGCATGCTGAGGACCCCGTAGAACAGGGCAGTGGTGTGCGCCGCCGATCGTCGTAGAAACCGCAGAGCACGCTTATGTTGGCAAGCCCTATTCAGCCAAAGCAATCGACCGGCCGTGTGCGGCTTGATACGAGCGCCCGCACCAACGTTGGCCCCAGCCGGCACTCAATCTCGCGAAGTCAAAGTGCGCACCTGATACTCTCCGCATCGTCGGACTTTGGGCAAGCCGCGATCGTACAGGCGGACCAAACGACTGCGACCGGCTGCGACTGAATCGCGGCAGGCGGGTCGACAACGAACTGCCGCTTCACGGATAACCCGACCAGAATTTTCCGTAGCCGCACGACGTTGCTAGGCACAGCTTTATCCGCCAGTTCCTTCGTACACGTCATCAAGTGGCGGAAACACGGCGGTGGGAGCCGGCTCTTGCGCAACATAATCCTTTTCGGCGCAGCCCCTTTTAGCAAATAGCTGTCGCCAAGCTTACCCCGATTTCACCCTAATGAATTATCAATGCCTGCGATCAGGAACGATCCGACGCAAATTCGCCACCACTCCTTCATCACGCCGCAAGACTCCCGCAGTGAAGGTCACTGTCGGGGATCTAGCCCGCGAAGCTTAAGGCGATCCTGCAGAGGAAACTCACACCCTGTCCCCACCAATTCCGACGAAAACACTTGATCGACCCTCACAACTCGCTCCACCGAGTCGTCACCAACGTCACCACGTTCCAGGACCAAGGATTACAAGAGCTAAGATGCAAAGCAGAGCAGTCCGCTAGCACTGAGACGAGGATGGCAACATCTGGGACGAAAGGCACCACATGGACATAACGGATAAAACAGGGGTATCGAAACACAAACTTTTGTTCTTCACTGTGTGCCTACTCCCAATCGCTTACCCGCCAGTGGAAATTACCGGCGTTCCGATTGGAATGTCCCCGCTGGTTTTCGGCCTAAGTCTCATTTGCGCCTTCAAATACTCAATCTTTTCGACACGGGTGTCAACAGTAACGCTATTGGGCGTAGGACTAGCAGTTTGGTTCTTTGTTCGGCTGACGCTGTTTGGATTACTTGAGAACCAGGCCCTCTCCTGGGGCGATACACCGCGCGATACCGCTGTTGTTGTAAGCGCGTTGGTACTATATCAGGTTGCCCGAAGGCCCGAAACAACTCCGACCGTACTTATTGCACTCTCTGTCGGATTATTCGTCTCACTGGTCCTTGAGGTCTACCAAATTCGAGTGGGTCTACCCACGCTTCTATTGAACGGGTATTCAACTCCCCCTTTCTATTACAATACTGCGGACGGGACTTACCGCCCCTTTGGAGGATTCAACTCCCCCGTCGGCCTTGGTGCCTACTTGGCTACGACCAGCGTTGTAATACTTTTGGCAGGTCGACAAACAACATCCGTGCTGATTGGCATAGCTGGTCTCGTTGGAATGGCTTTCACTTACACTCGCAGCGCGTGGCTGGCAACTTTTTTTGCACTCACAGTCGGGCTGTTGAAACTTCATGATAAATTACGGAGCCGACTGATTGCTGGCGCCATCCCAGGCGGCCTAATTCTGATAATCGTCGGCCTGCTCTGGCCCGATCGAATTGCCTCTTTCGCGCAACGGTTCATGACTCTTGGCGACTTCACCCACACTTCCAACCTATCTCGCTTGAGTTTGTGGAGCGGAACGATTGAGGCCAGCATAGCCTCTCCCCTCATCGGGTACGGGTTGCGACCATTTCCGTCGGTGATTCAAGAGTATTCTGATTCAGCTCAATTAGGGCACGCACATAACGGATATCTCCAGATTCTTTTCCAGCACGGCTACATCGGACTATTTGGCTTTATTGCCCTACTCGCCGCAATGTTTTATCGAATCAAGCGGTCGAGTAAACCGGTGCATATTAGGACGGCATCTTTTAGTGGCTTACTCGCATTCACTTTATGTTCCGCTTTCGAAAACACCTGGGGCAGTTTGAACCTCATCTTTATCGCTTTTCTTATAGCAGGGCTTGGGTCAGATGATGTAGAAACGAACGATTTATACTCTCAACCCCATCGGTTCACCCTATATCCAAGACGCACCTCCACACCTAAACTGAGATTGATTCGCCACTGACGTACCGCCCCTTATGCGATTCTGCACGCTCATCGCTGCTGTCGCCGTCGCAGACCCACGCAAATGTTTCACCACCCTCACGACTGATTCATCTATCAGGCGAGAAACCTCGGTGGGATTATGCCCCGGCAACCAACACCATCACGCGCGCCCACGTTCACGAACTCAACCATCAGCAAGCCTCGGACGCGTTGTCGAACACGGCTCGACGAACTTTCAGGGTGATAGAGGTACTTTTCGCAGTTGTGGGGACGGTAAGAAGAACGGTGTGTGTGGTCCGGCCTGATCCGAGAGGAGATGGCCGTGAACGACTTCACGACCGAAGTGTCAGAGGCGATGATCGATCCTGTGACGGGAGAGATCATCGATCCGAGGGACCTTGCCGAACGGCTGCTGGCCCGGGCCAGGGAGCAGGGCGTGAGCCTGGTCGGGCCGGGCGGGCTGCTGAACCAGCTCACGAAGAACGTGTTGGAAGCCGCCCTGGAAGCCGAGCTGACCGAGCATCTCGGGCATGAGCACGGGCAGACGCCGATCGCGGCAAACATACGCAACGGGACGAGGCCGAAGACGATCCTGACCGAGATCGGCCCGGCGGAGATCGAGGTGCCGAGGGACCGTGACGGGTCGTTCGGGCCGGTCATCGTGCCCAAGCCGAAGCGGCGCCTGGATGGGATCGACGAGGTCGTCCTGTCGCTGTCCGCCCGCGGACTGACGACCGGCGAAATCGCAGCGCATTTCGAGGAGGCCTACGGAGCGAGGGTTTCCAAAGACACCATCAGTCAAGTCACGGAGAAAGTCGCCGGTGAGCTGGCCGAGTGGTCCTCCCGTCCGTTGGACCCGCTCTATCCTGTTCTGTTCGTCGTTCCCCACTTCGTCGGTGGTGCCCCCAGCGATCGTGGTCAAGGTCCGGGACGGGCAGGTGCGCAACATCCCGTTCTACGCCTGTCTTGGGCGTCACCGTGAACGGGGAACGCGACATTCTGGGGATCTGGGCCGGCGACGGAGGTGAAGGAGCGAGGTTCTGGCTGCAGGTCTTCTCGGAGCTGAAGAACCGGGGTGTCGAGGACGTGCTCATCGCCGTCTGCGACGGGCTGAAAGGTCTTCCGGAAGCGATCACGACCACCTGGGAGCGGACGGTTGTGCAGCAGTGCATCGTGCACTTGATCCGCAACAGCTTCCGCTACGCCGGCCGGCACCACCGCGACGGTATCGTGAAGGCGCTCAAACCCGTCTATACAGCCCCGAGCGAGGCCGCGGCGAAGGACCGGTTTCAGGAGTTCATAGCCGAGTGGGGCCAGCGGTATCCGGCGATCGTGAAGCTCTGGGAGTCTTCGTGGGCGGAGTTGGTGCCGTTTCTTGAGTACGACGTGGAGATCCGCCGGGTGATTTGCAGGACGAATGCGATCGAGTCGATCAACGCCCGCTACCGCCGAGCGGTCCGGGCCAGGGGCCACTTCCCGAACGAGGCCGCGGCCCTGAAGTGTCTCTACCTCGTCACCCGGTCCCTTGACCCCACCGGGGGCGGCAGAGCGCGCTGGGGTCATCAGGTGGAAGCCCGCCCTGAACGCGTTCGCGATCACCTTCGCGGGCCGGTTCGAGAAAACCACCCATCAATGAAACCGGCCGGACCCCACACACCGTTTATCGGACAGACCCAACATCGGCGGAAACCTCGAGGCCTTCGACACCGTCGACCAATTGGCGTCCATTGCGGCAACCCACAGTCATAGACCTCGACTGCAATTTCCGGGACGGAAAGACACCGCGGATCAAATTCGAACCGAACTCCTATAAATTGACCTAACCAAATTTCTCACGATCCCAAACAACAGAACACAGCACGCCATACTAAAAGCTGAAACCGCGTCCTCGCGGTTAAGAAAAGCAACCATAGCTAGCATCACAATTAGCGCCGACCCTGATGCAAGCACAAGTCCATCCGCGTCTTGTCGAGCGGAGTCCTGATAAATACCAAGTTGCCACTGATCATTTAGCAATTGGAATGCAATAAGCACCGCCGCAATCGGCACCAAGTTATCAAAGGTTGGCCCGAATAGTTGGGCTCCAAAATATCCGAGGATAACCAATATCAGAGATCCGCTAAGTAACGACGAGACTACACCAAGCCTCGATCTCTTCCCAAGAACTCCAGAATCAGCGTTCCCGTCGTGCGACATGAGCTTCGAATAAGTAACGTGGTTGAGCGCTTGAGTTAGAGCACCACTAGCGCTCGCACAAGTGACCGCTATGGTGTAGTTTCCCAGTACACTCGGCGCGACCAGTGCAGCGAGCAGGAGTTGATCAAGCCTACCAGCGAGGTTATCGGAAGCCGAAGCAAGCCAGTACCGAAGGCTGAACCGCCAAGGAGCATTCACCTTCGAGGCTCTTCTAATCAGCGGGATAGAGTACGCACTTCCCGCCAAAGTTGCCACGACTATACAAGTAAACGTGGCCAGAAACGCAACTTCTAATGTCAGCATACCTAATGAAGCGGCGATAATATAGGCGATAGAAGGAAACACTAGAGATGCGCTGCGAATACAGTTCCATTGCATCAGCCGGCCCTGGGCAAGCAAAAGGTCAAGCCCGAGATGACAAAACCCCGTAAGTAAGAGCGTAGAGGCAGCAACGCGTATACCAAGGGCAATGACAGGATTATCGTTGGCCAAAACATCCGCCGCGCAGAACACTAGGATCGTGCTTACTAAACCGAGCACAGCAAGTGACCAAAAACCTCGCCGTGAAGTCCGTCCATCACGAACTTGCATCACGGAAAGGCCGCGGGGCAGCCCCATAAACGAAAGCCATGACATGAGCTGGATAGACACGAACACGGCGGCGAGGCTCCCACGCCCATCAGCCCCAAGCGCCCGGGCAAGTAAGGGCGCGGAAACAACACTCAGCCCCATACCAAGATAGGTGACGGCAGCTGTACCTAGGAACGAGCGGCTAGCCAAAAATGTGGGCCTAATTCCGGCCGACAGAACGCGCATCACTCGCCACATTTCATTACTGCTAGTCAAATTGACCCCAAGACAGACGTTTTCATGAAACCCAACACACGAGTTCCATGTCCGGACGAACATGCATAATAAGTACAAGAAGTTTGAATATTTGTACTAGTCGAGAAGATTATGAAGCCACGCCGCGAGGTCTGCATAAGCTCGATCCTCTCGAAATGCCTCAGCGCCCTTCCGCGCTGCAAGCGCGCGGACATGGGCAGCGTCCTTGTCCAAAATAGTTCGAACTATCGCTTCGCCGAACGCCACACTGTCTGTGGGTTCTACCGCCAGGCACGAATATTCGTTCTCGAGCCATTCCATGTGTCCGCCCCGCGCGCTGCAAATTATGGGAATCCCGGCAGCAGCCGCTTGAGCAAGTACTTGGCCAAATGGTTCTGGGGTCAGACTGGCGTGCACTAGAAAGCCGCCTTTACGAAGATAGTTCCACGGATCCTCAACGTGGCCCGTGAACTCGACTTCATAGGTGACGCTCGGCAACTCGACCCTTTCCTCGAAAAGCGAGGCTCCTACTATGATCAAAGCCACTTTCGTACTCTCACTCGCAACCTGCAGAGCTTCCATGGCCTCAGATTGACCTTTCCACGCTGATACCCGACCGAGCATCAGTGCAGCATCAGACTCGGGTTGCCAACAATCAAAAAAGTCATCCGCTACCGCTGTCGGAACTACAATAGATGGCTTTTTCAAGCCCCAACTTCTCGCGGTTACTTGACTGTTGAAAACTACTCCCTTGCATAGCCAAAGCAACGACTTATAGATGAAGACCTCTAATCTCGATCGATTCCCTCCACGGCCCAAATCCCGAACATAAGCAACCAGGGGAACGCCTGCAACAGCGCAGGGAAGAGCCATGTGCAACAGCCCCTGCACGGAATTACTAATCACGCTTCGTGGTCGGTGCCCCCTAATCAGGTGAAAAGATTCAAACTGAGTAAGCACCAGTTCAAGGAGCGAAATGCAATTCCGCACCAATGCTTGAGACTTCCGATCCTGCCGGCGCGGCAAAACCCTGACGCCAATATTCTTGGATCTTGCCCTGTGCGCAACTTTTCCAGATCCTCGGATCCAAAGTTCCGCTCCTAAAGCTTTCGCGAGCCCTGGCGCGGCGAGTTCTGCACCGCCTTCTGCCGAGGTGTGACAATACAGAATATGTCCCGAGACGCCCATCTACACCGACACCCGTTCAACAATTTTCTGCGCTACATCGTCCCACCGGAAGGTCGCAGCATACTCAGACAAATGGGCGAGCTCCTTCGCTGATCCGTGGAGAGCATTCGCGGCCAGAACCGCTCGTTCAAGAGACCCGGGATCATCGAGGTCGAAAATGTATGGCTCCCTGCCCCAAGGCCCCATGGCCTCGGACAGACCACCTTGTCCCGTGCTGATTACTGGGAGACGCTGCGCCATCGATTCGAGAACAACCAAGCCGAAGCCTTCGAGTTGGGTGGTGGGCACCACTGCCATTCGGCAGCGGCCCATTAACTGCCGTAGCGCCTCGTCACTTAGAAACCCATGCAGTTCAACATCTGAAACTCTGCGATTCCGTGTCAGCCACGCCGATATATTGGCCTGCTCCGGTCCGCTGCCGACGATATGAAGCCGAATTCGGGACTCCCCAGCCCGCCAACCGAGCGTCTCAAGACTATCAAGTAATCGCAGGTGCCCCATGCGAGGCGTAAGTCGACGAACGCAGACTACTTCCAACTCAGTGCAGTCAGCCGAGCGGACACTTCCGCTCGGCTCGAACCACGCAGAATCAATCCCCGGCCGGATTACGTGGACCTTATGAGAAGGCACCTTAAAACGGACCGCTGCCTCGCTCCGAAACTCTGCGCTTAGGACCAGCACCTGATCGGATAGTCTCAGACAATATGCTTCTAGGCGGTGCTTAATTGCCACAGAGAGGCGGCCGCTCGCGCCTGCAACGCGCGACTCTTCAGCCCAAGGACCATGGAAATGATATACTACTTTCGGAAAATCGTACTTTTTGGCGAACGGAACGAGGCGCCGAAGACCGAACGATGCCCTCATCCCTGCCAAGAATGGCGCACCGTAGAGCGCAAAGTGAATGTTGAGTACATCACAACGCCGGCTAAGGTTGAATCCAGCCTTAAAGGCCTGGATCGCGCGTTCCATCGAACTCCCTCTAACGCGAAAAACTGATGCCGAACTTTCGCCAGAGTCTGCTATCAGTAACTTCGGGTCTAGCCCTATGCTGCGCATTCCTCCGATCATCCCTTGGACATATCGATTCAATCCACCAGGAACAAGATTTGAATCATCTTTTCCCACAACGATCCACCGCACTAGTTTGCTCCTCTATTAGGCGAATACATCAGCCTATCGATCCTAACCGTCCTTCAGTCCACAGGAGTAACTTGGAGCAGAATAGCTCCGAAGAGAAATCCCGCGCCCTCTCTCGAACTCTACTAGTGTCGACATGCTCCAACTTTGCTAGAGCTACACCTATTGAACTGACGTCTTCAATATCTGTGAGGTGAAAACCAGTGACGCCGTTAACCACGGTTTCTGATGCTCCACCGGTTGAGTTGACCACAACTGGAGTGCCAAGAGCCATAGCTTCGACAGGCAAGATTCCAAAGTCTTCAATGCCCAAAAATATGACGGCGGAAGCGCGTTGTATTATCGCGTAGAGAAGACTATCACCCGGTGAAATAACAAACCGAACCTGGACTCGCAGGGCCTCTGCAAGACCTCGCAAGTATCCTTCCTCCGGCCCAGCGCCAGCGATGACGACGGCCCGACCTTCAGCGTGTGCTGCGCGGATCACTAAATCCAGTCGCTTGTAGGAGGTAAAGCGAGACGCGCCTAGTATAAATTCATCCGGCAATTCGGCCATCACCTTTGCGTCTTCCGCATTCAAGACGGCTGCCCAGTCCATGACCGACTGTAGCCGAGCGACCTCGACAGGGGGATGAATCACCCGGGCTTCAACGCCCCAACACCGCCATATCCGCTCGCGAACGAATTCACTGTTCGCAGCAAATTCAGTGTTCTTTGTTTGCGCTTGCTGCCTATCTAAATTCCGAAAGTGAGGCGAAGCAAGTCGTGGCAGAAAGCCCCTTCCCCGCGGATCTAGCTCAGGTGCCCATATGTATCGAGCAGGGGTATGTGCGTATACGAAACGAGGCGGTGTTCGTGCCCCAATTTTTGCGTGGTGAGCGAATAAATGTGAGCTGATCAACATCCATTCGTACGACTCGTTGTTCACGTCGATGCTTTGCCAAACTCTCGGCATTAATGGAAGTGCCAGCGATTTACGCTTCCTAAGGAAGCTTTTTCCAAGTGGGGACTCAATTACGCGGCGGTTCGGGTATCGCTCAGGTGCATCATTCCACAAGCAATACAGGTCGGAATCTGGGTACGTTTGCATCATCGCGTCCAGGACCTTTTCCGCTCCACCAGATTTTTCTATCCACTCATGAACGATTAGTCCTGTCAAAATAACTGCACCTTCTTTCCCACTCTGCCTTTCTAAGGAGCCAAGACGCTCGCGGTCGGTTGCGCCTCGCGATTTGAACGGACGCATTAAACGTGCAAACTCCACTTAGCCGAGTGTGGCTACCGGTCCTATCATCTGTACCACTCCTGCCGCCGGCGCCCGTAGCCCGCTATTGTCAGGTTCAATGCGAATGAGCACCAACCGAATTGAGTCACATGGTCAAAGTCCGGCTAAGTGGGGGTAGCCCTTGCATCATTTAACAACAAAGGCGAGGCGTTCCTAATGAGAGACGTGTGTCGCCAGACACACCGCCCTTGAACGGTCCCGCAAAGGGTGGCGGTCCTCTACGAATGCACACAAAGTCGTCCAATCTAGCCATTCCCAGCTCATTACGTTGCTAGAGGGCCCCGACATCGACCCCCGTTAGGTTCAGCAGAACCTGAGCCTTGCTACGAGCAAGAGCTTTCGGACCAAACTCTTCTCGAACCCAGGCTGCCGCGACACGCTTTTCGTCGGACGTTGGTGGGTTTGTCCATAGCATCTGCTCGGCGGCCTGCGTCAGGTTCCGCACGTTGCGCTTGGTTACTATTCCCAGCCCCGTGGCCCTTACTGAATCGGCAAGCCCATGCACTTCAGTGGTGATTACGGGCAAACCGAGGGATAAAGCTTCATGACCCGCCATTGAAAATGTCTCATAACGACTTGCGATCATGAATACGTCGGCATCTGCGAGAAACCCGGCAACGTTATCTGTCCAGGACGCATGCTCCACCCGAATCCCTCTCAGTTTGCGCAATCGCTTCAGCATACGACTAGACCCCTTGCCGAGGACAATCAGTTCAATCTCCGCGTTTTTCCGCAAAGCGAGAATATTCAGGGCACGGGCAATTGGCATCAAGCCTTTTCGGCCCCACTCGCCTCCGACAAAAATCGCTTTCCGTCGATTCTCAAGGCCCGGAGAGCATCTCTCTCCGGGGTGTTGCGGATGATTGACGACTGGGTTGGGCAACACATCGATGTGTGCTTTCGGGTATCTAGCTTTTAGTCCACGTGCTTCCGACTCGCTCACAGCGATCAAAATTCTCGGCTCATAAATCTTCATCGTCCGATGCTCTGCCAATAGTGCAAATAGTCGACTGAGTGACTGAATTAGGAATTTCGGAACACTGCCCTCCCAAGAGCTCAACCATCGCGATGTCTTCAAGTGGTCTTCGTGCCAGAAATGCATCCACACTGCTTCTACTTGCTTACGAGTGATCGCACCGCAGGCGATAACTGGTGAGCGTGGGTACTTGTTGAGATATAGTGGAGATATAAACCAGAACCAAATGAACCGCACTAAGAATATGGAGTTTGGATCCGGCACTAGCGTGACACTAATGCCAGAGGATCGAATTTTGTCTGATACTTTGTATGCCACGACTGCGGTAGGAAATCCCGCAGCTTGCGAATAGAGGGCGAATTCTTCAAGAGCTTTCTCCTGACCGCCATATGGACCCACCGCATGAGCAAGGAAAACTACCGGCGCGTCAGCCATCTCAGTTGTCATTCGTCGTCCCCACGAATCTATTCAGCCTTTCTGAATGGGCCCCGCTTATCGAGGCACATCTCGGCAGTTCAACCTCGACGGTCAAGAACTTGCTGGTTGAGTGTGCTCGCAATCATCAATTGCTACACAATAGCGTAGTCGCGTCTGGTATCTCTGAGTTCGGTCCGCCGGCTCAGGCCAAGCGCCAGCGTTTCATCGTTAACGGTGGCGCTTACCGTGCCGAAGCCTCGAAGGTATCGAGATTGAGAGTCTCCATCAGCGTACTGCCAGTCGGTCTCGCCACGTTGTCTGGTCACGTGCGTTCGCTCGGCAAGTGTTAGTTTGGGTCGCTTACCTGACTCTGCGGAGGCGAAGGTCGAGGTCCGCCATTCTGTAGTGGTCCTTGACGTTCCGTGAGCTGTGAGGCGTATCGCTCGCCCGGCCCTGGATCGATCGAAGCCCTTAGCTTCTGGTCACGTTCGGAGCAGCAGGCATGTTGGCTTTTTGGTGCCCTACGGACCGACCGATCGGAACATGCACTCGTCCAGCACAAGGTGACTCGTTTAGTTGACTATGATGGCACCACAGTTGGTCCTCAACCTCCACGATGGGGGCTCATCGCCATCGTGAAGGGTGGCGGTGAGCCGGCTAGCAAATGGTGGCCGTTTGGCGAGCTGGCAGCGACGATTCTCCGGTGAATGGCTGCAATCACTGACGGCCCCTTTTGGTCGAGAGGCAAGTAGCCGCGCACGGACGACTACGAGGCTCACGCCCTCTCGGCGGGTCTCATAGCACTAGGAAGGTCTTAAAGTTGGAGTTAGTAGATTACCTCAAGGTGCTCCGTCGAAACTGGCGTGTGATCGCCGCCTTAACCATGCTCGGGGTACTGGCCGCGGGGGTGTTTTCGTTCACTGTGACTCCAAAATACACTTCGCAAACGAAACTCTTCGCGGCGACCCAGAACTCAGGATCAGTCGCGGAACTTCAGCAAGGCAACTCCTTCACGCAAGCCCGAATGGATTCCTACGCCGAAACAGCTGAGACTCCCCTTGTCTTGCAGCCAGTTGTCGACATCTTGAGCATGGAGGCGACCCCCGCGGAGCTCGCACAGGTTATCGAAGCCACGACGAACCCCAGCAATGTGCTACTCACCATCACAGCGTCTGATCCGTCGCCAATTCAGGCCGCAGCGATTGCTCAGGCAGTGGCAGAAAGCCTTGCAAGCGTCGTAGAGGACCTTGAAACCACTGCCGAGAATGGGGCATCTCCCGTGAAACTATCGGTAGTTACCCCAGCTGTAGCTCCAACAACAGCGTCATCGCCTAACGTTCAGCTAAACCTCGCTCTAGGACTCGTTGTAGGAATTATGGCTGGTCTCGTCGCCGCCCTACTTAGAACGACACTTGATACTCGGGTGCGGGGGGAGGTTGACCTGCGCCGACTGACCGAAGCGCCGATTCTTGGCGGGATAACATTCGATGGTGATGCCACGAGAAAGCCATTGCTAACACAGGCCCCGGCACAAAGTCCTCGGACTGAATCCTTTCGGCAAATTCGCACCAATTTGCAGTTCGCTCACGTCAGTAACAAGTCAAAGTCGGTCCTTGTTACCTCCTCCCTGCCAGGAGAGGGCAAGAGCACCACAGCAACAAACCTCGCCATTGCCATCGCTCAGAGTGGTCAGTCAGTCGTGCTCGTAGACGCCGATCTGCGTCGTCCTCGAGTAGATGAGTACCTAGGCCTGGAACGCAATGCAGGGCTCACTACGGCTCTTGTCGGCAGGGCCGATCTCGAGGACCTTCTCCAGCCGTGGGGCGCGGATGAGCTATATATCTTGACAGCGGGGCAGATCCCACCGAATCCCAGTGAACTATTGGGCTCCGACGCCATGAAACGGCTCATTGCCCGCCTTGAGCAAAGGTTCGATGCGGTCATCATCGATGCGCCCCCCTTGCTCCCCGTTACGGATGCGGCGGTGCTTGCGCAGCAGGTGGGCGGCGTAGTACTGGTCGTTGGTTCCTCCAAGGTCAGACTGCCTGACCTGCAGAAGTCTCTTGGGAATCTTGAAATGGTGGATGCGGACCTGCTCGGCATTGTCTTTAACTTCATGCCTAGCAAAGGCCCCGACGCCTACGCCTACTATTCTTATGATTCGGCCACCGCATCGACCATGGAAAGCGCGCCGCCAGTTTCCAGACGCTCCACTGAGGACTCTTCTTCCGGATTCAATGAGCACGTCCTAGAGGTTCCGGCTCAAAACAAGTAATCAGCACGTCGTTCAGCCGAGGCGTGCTCCGGGGATATGGGGAATTGGTGTCGCAGATTAGGGAGAATAGCGGGTGGGCTCTACGCTATGGGCATCGGTTGGCCGTCGTCGACGCGGCTGTCGTCTTGTGGGCGACAGTTGGGGCGCTCATTCTCAGGTTCGGGGTACCGGAAACAGAACGGCTGAGTGCACGCGAGCAGCCCTACATCGTCCTGTCCCTCGTGCTGGCGTTCGGCTGGTGGGTGATGCTGTCGTTACGGGGTAGCCGAGAGGCAACGGTGTTGGGGCACGGCACCGAGGAGTACAAGCGCGTTGTCAGCGCATCGCTGATCCTGTTCGGCCTGGTGGCAATCGTCAGTTATGCACTGCAGTTCGACACGGCTCGCGGATATGTAGGTGTTGCGCTACCGGCAGGGCTCATCATGCTCCTGCTGTCCCGCGCCATCATTCGCCGCTTCCTCCACATTGAACGCGAACACGGTAAGAGCTCACTTCGGGTGCTGGTGGTCGGCAGTTCCAGCGGCGTGCAACATCTTGCCGATTCCCTTCGGGCGCAGCCCATGGCCGGCTACTTGCCGATTGGAGCCTACCTTCCGGGAGTTGAGGAAGGCGCCTGTACAGCTGAGAAACTCGATCTTCCGGTAGTCGGCAGAGCAATTGAGGCCGGCCACATCATCTCTGATATCGAGGCCTTCAGCCCGGACGCCGTGGCGCTATCGAGCAGCATGCAACTGGCGCCCGAAACCATCAGGGCACTTGGGTGGGCGCTCGCCGACCTCAACATCCGCCTCATCATGGCGCCGGCACTCACCGACGTTGCTGGACCGCGTATCCACACGCAGCCCGTCGCCGGCCTTCCGCTGATCCACGTCTCGACGCCCAATCTGGAGACGGGTCAGCGCTTCGTCAAACGGTCGACCGACATCCTCGGCTCCGGTCTCCTCATCCTCGTGCTATCGCCGCTGCTCGCCCTCGTCGCGCTGCTTGTTCGGCTGGACTCCCGCGGCCCGATCTTCTTCCGCCAGGAGCGGGTGGGAACGGCTGGAGAACGCTTCGAGATGTACAAGTTCCGGTCGATGGCGGTCGACGCGGAAGCCAGGCTGGAGCAACTCCGCGAGAACCACGAGGGAAACGAAGTCCTCTTCAAACTGAAGAACGACCCCCGCATCACTAAGGTGGGCCAGTTCATCCGTAAGTTCAGCCTCGATGAACTTCCGCAGTTGTTCAACGTCCTCGGTGGCTCGATGTCCCTGGTGGGGCCTCGTCCGCCCCTGGCCGCGGAAGTAGAGCGCTACGACGTCCGGGCCCATCGTCGTCTACTGGTCCGCCCCGGCATGACCGGTCTGTGGCAGGTCAGCGGCCGCTCGCTCCTGTCCTGGGACGAGACAGTTCGGCTGGACCTCTACTACGTGGAGAACTGGTCCTTCCTCGGCGACCTGACCATTCTGCTCCGCACATTCAAGGCCGTCGTCGGCCGCCACGGTGCGTTCTGATGCATCGCTCCGCCACTGCACAGAAGGAATCCCTGAATGATTGACGGATACTCGACGAATGCAGGAACAGCGCGGCTTGGTGGGACGCATCCAACCACCTCACCTCGTTGGATGCGTAAGAACGGCCGTCCGAGCCGGGTGCGCTCCATCCTCGTAGGGGCGGGGGTCGTGCTGATACTCCTAGCAATCGTCGGCGGATGGCTTGCCTTCCGCGCGCAGGAGATCCGCAGCAACCTCGAGAGCAGCATGGCCCTCGTGCCCGACTTGCAGGCCGCCGTCGTCGAGCGTGACGCTGACCGCGCCAGCGCGGTCACCGCAGACCTGCAGGACCACACGACCGCAGCGCGCGCGGCAGGCTCCGACCCTCTGTGGAAGGCCGCCGGCCTTCTCCCCTTCATCGGTCAGAACTTCGGCGCCATCTCCGAGGTGAGTGTCTCCGCGGACGATGTGGTTACCCGGGCCGTTGCTCCAATGGTCGACAAGTTCGCGGCGCTGGACTGGAACTCCCTCACGCCCGTGGACGGCCGCATCGATACCGCTCCCCTGGCGGATATTGCCCCGACGCTGTCCGCGGCGGCCGCCACCGTCGAGTTGTCTCATGGCCGGCTCGAGGGGATCGACCGCTCGGAGCTGCTTCCGCAGATCGCGGGGCCGCTCGGGGACGCCGTGGAGGCGCTCGGAGAAGTGAGCGGACCCATCAACGGCGCGGCGCGCGCGGGCGAGTTGCTGCCGTCCATGCTGGGCGCCGAGGGATCGCGCGACTACCTCGTGCTCGTGCAGAACAGCGCCGAAATTCGCGCAACTGGCGGGATTTCCGGCGCGCTGGCCGTGCTCACCGTGGACGACGGGCGCATCTCCCTGACGGACCAGGGCAGCGCCTCCGAGCTGGGACGGTTCGAGCCGGCGGTTCCGGTGGACCCCGAGCAGGAGCAGATCTACTCCTATCGCATGGCCACCTTCATGCAGAGCGTGAACCTCACCCCGGACTTCCCCACCGCAGCGTCCACGGCCCGGCAGATGTGGGAGGAACGCCGACCGGGCGCCGGCATCGAAGGCGTGATCGCCCTCGACCCCGTGGTGCTGGCCAACATCCTCGAAGCCACCGGACCCGTGGAACTCGGTGAGGTCGGCGATCCCGCCGTCGACGCCCTGCTCGCGCAGACTTCCTTGCCCACCGCTCTCGATTCCATCAATGTGGTTCCAACCCTCCTTTCGGATGTCTACGCCGAGATCGAGGAGCCGGCGCTGCAGGACGAGTACTTCGCGGCCGTAGCGGCCAAGGTCTTCAGCGCCCTGACGGACGCGCAAGGCGATGGGACGCAGCTCATCGATGCCCTGGTCACGAGCGCCGAGCAGGGCCGCCTGTACGTGTGGTCCGCCACCTCGGAGGAGCAGGACCTCCTCGCCCAGACCAGCCTGGCGGGAAAGGCCCTCGGCCCCACGGTCGGCGGGGCGGCATTTGGCGTGTATTTCAACGACGGCACCGGCGCCAAGATGGACTACTACGTGCGGCGCACCGTGCAGCTCCTGAAGAGCTGCCCGGGAGACGGCTACTCCCTGTACACGGTCAAAGTGACACTGACCAACACGGCCCCTGCGGAGGCCGCGACGACCCTCCCGGCGTATGTCACCGGGGACGGCGCCTTCGGCGTCGACCCCGGTCGCGTGAAGACCAACACGGTGGGCTACGGCCCCGGGCAGGCGCTCCTGCAGCAGGCGCGGATCAACGGGGCCGATGTGCCGGTCGGCTCGTTCGCCCACGGCAGCCGGCCCGTCGGCATTCTCACCACAGAGCTCGCCCCCGGTGAGACGGTGACACTCGAGATGGACTTCTCAAAGGTGGTGCAGGAGACCGAGCCCGTGGTGGACGTAACCCCGACCGTGCAGGATCTCTCCGACGTCCTCCTGCCGGCCGAGGGCCTGGCGTCCTGCGGCTGACTGCGATCAACCGCGGTCCGCACTGTCGGCGAGGTTAACACTGCGTTACATCCTCGTCGGGAGCCTTTCCACTCTTCCGCTACCTATGTTTGCTTGCTACCGTGCGAGTAGGCGTACGACCGGATCCAAGTAGTAATCAGCATCAATTCGGGTAATTGGAGTTGGTCCTATAGGGTGACGGAAGTAGGCGCAGGGCGTTTGGGGAACGGACGTCCGGTCACTTCACGCATTTCTTCGTCTCAATCACCTTTATGGGGAGCCTCATCATGAACAAAACCGCCTCAGTCCTGGCCGTCGCCGGAACCATCGCACTCCTCGGAGCCGGCGCAGCGCAGGCCGCTCCTCTCAACGACTCCTATGTCACCGGCGAGACCGGCACCGTCAGCGATGGCACGATCGCTCCCGGTGAGACCGTCACCTTCAGCAGCACCGACGGACTCTTCGAGCCCGGCGAAGCCATCCGCATCACTGTCGACCGCACCGATGGAACGCCGTCGGCTGCCGGCTTCGGCGCTGGTGGAGCGGCTTCGGCCCGAGGCGGTCTGATCGTGCTCAACCAGATTGTCCTCGACAAGACCATCAACGCCGATGCTGACGGCAACTTCTCCTACGACGTGCAGCTCACCGAGGAAGGCGTCTACACGCTGACCGCCGCTGCGCTGGACGGCTCCCCCGTTGTCACCTCCCGCGTGGTCGTCGACTCCGCCAACGCTGTCGGAACCACCACCGGGACCACCGGCGGCACGACCTCCGCGTCGAACGGCCTGGCCAACACCGGCCTCGATTCCGCGATGCTCCTCTGGGGCGCTGCCGGCATCGGTGCACTCGGCCTCGGCGCCGGCAGCATCGTGGTAGCCCGCCGCCGCTCCGCCGAGGCATAAGCCTCCGCACCACAGAACGTCAAGAAGCCGGCCCGGAGCATTCGCTCCGGGCCGGCTTCTTCGTGTCCGACGTTCTGGACCGACACGTTAAACAGGAAGAGGCCAGCGGCAGCTGGGGACGGAGTCTTGGTCTCAGGAAGACTCCTTTGCCGCTGGCCCCGATCCGGGACCCGCTCTTCACGCGAGTAAGGGCCGAAGCCCTGCAGTTGAAGCGTCATCGGTTCAACAGATGCAACCCTACGCAGATCACCGGGATCGCTCACCAGTACGGACTACTTCAGTTTATCGGGTCAAGTACCTGAAACCCGTCGTCTGACTACTCACTCGCAGCCCTCCACGAACGCGCATGGGTGGCGTAGGTCAATGCTCGTCGTCGTACGCCCGCATCTCACCCTCGAGTTCCTCCCGGGTGGTGATGCCGAGCTTCCCGTAGATGCGGTAGAGGTGCCCTTCCACCGTCCGGGTCGACAGGACGAGCTCCTCCGCGATGGCGCGGTTGGATGCCCCGTCCGCGGCGAGCCTCGCAATCTCGCGTTCCCTGGATGTCAGCTCATGGGAGGCACGCAGGTCCCCCTCCTCGTGGGGCAGTACACCTTCGAGCAGGGACTGGCGGTGGCGTACGGTCCGCAGCGCCATGCGCCGGGCCCTTCCATCCCCCTGCTCCTCGAAGAGGTGCATGGCCCGCACCGACGCCTCGGCTGCGAGCGGGATCTTCTGCAATCTCTCCGCGTGGTCTGCCGCCGCAAGCAGGGCGTTGGCGTCGTGGTCCGCCAGCGCATGCGCGTACCGGGAGAAGACCTGCGCCTCCGAGCCCTCGAGCTGGTCGGCGAGTTCCGCGAGGCGCCAGGTCCTCTCGGTGTCGCCGAGGACCGCGAGGAGTTCCAGCATGTCCTTCTCGCACGAGCGGAAGCCCGTCTCCTGCGCAGTCTCCGCCAGTGCCCGGAGCCCGCTGAGGTCTCCCCAGCCGTCGGGCCCACCGATGCCCGCCGCAGCGAGGAACGCCCGCCCGCGGAGGAGCAGCGGGCGGCTGCCGAGCGACGCCACGCCGTCGAACTCCTCCTGGAAGGCCGCCGCGGCTCCATGCTCCCCCAGAGAGTGCGCAGCCCACGCGGCGACGCCGAGCGCGTAGGGCAGCAGCATTTCGGAGTCCACCTGCCGGAGGGACGCCAGCGCCGGCTCGAGGAGGTGCAGTGCGGTGCGGAACTTACCGCGGCGCGCTTCGAGGACGGCCTCGAGCGCCGCCAACGGACCACCGACGTACTCGAAACTCACCACGGGCCGCCGCCGGTACTCCTCGAGCGACTCTCGTGCGGTGGCGAACTCACCGGCGTGGATCAGTGCGCTGACGTACCTCGCCACGACGCGCGGACGCAGGTGCTCGAGGTCTCCACCGGAACGGTCCACGGCATCGAGCGCTGCGCGGATCCCTGCCAGCGCCGTGTCGGAGTGGCCGAGCGCTGCATCGACCTCGCCGCGGAAGAGCAGCAGGAGCACCGCCAGGGGGGATTCGGACTCCACCCCCGCAGGAGCGAGGGCAGGGAGGGCGTCCGCCTCCGCGCGGGCGGTCGCGAAGTCACCCTCGAGAATCCACCCGAGCAGGTGGAGCAGTCGCAGGGCATACGCTGCCTGCTCCGACTGCTCTGCCGGCGCTGCCCGCGCTGTCGACCCCTGCTCTGACACCCTGGCCAGCCGTTCCGCGCACGCGTCGGCAATGGCATGGATGCGGCTCGGGTCATCACCGCGCTGGACGCAGGCCAGTGCCTTGAGGACGGCGGCGTCCGCAGCGACGACGGGTCGAGCCGCATCCACCGGGACCTGCTCGAGCAGTTCCACGGCCACCGCGTACTCTCCGAGGCCGACCCGTACCCGCGCCTCCTCCACCACCCCGGCGGACTCCTCCCCCGCCGTACGCGCAGCGCTCGCGAACCGCAGGGCGGACTCCGGACTGGAGACGTGCGCCGCGGTGCGAGCCGCCGTCAGGAGGACGGCAGGCGGCACGGGAACACCGCAGTCGAGGGCCCAGTCGAGGTAGTCGAACATGCCCTCGTCCACGGGGGGCGGCACCACCTCGTCGTCGAAGACGCGGCGACGAAGGTCCGCGCTACGTCCAGCGGGAACGAGCGCCCGGACCACGCGCGCCATCATGGGGTGGGCCACCCTGAGCATGCTCGTGGATGAGCCGAGGGTGCGCAGGAGCCCGCGGCGCACGAGCTGCTGGGCCACTGCGTCCTCCTTGATCGCCGCCAGGCGCGCCTGCGGGACGCCACCGCTGAGCGCCACCACCTCATAGGCGGTCCGCTCCTGCTCCGTGAGTTCCTGCAGCAGGGTCTTCGCGAGGTCCATCAGGGGTGCAGCGGGAGGATGGAACCGGCCGGACAGGCACCACACGCCGTCGTGCTCCACGAGCTCGCCGGTGGTGGCGGCGTGGTCCAGGAGCGCGCGCAGCATCAGGGGATTCCCCGCGCTCTGCCGGGAAAGGTAGTGGCCTGCCCCCTGGGACAGCCGCCCGCCCTGGATCGCCTCGCACAACGCGACGGCGTCCGCCTCGGCGAGGCCGGGGAGGTCCACCCTGCTGATGAAACCGTCCGTGTAGAGGGAGAACAGGTCTCCGGCCCGCGGCGGCAGGCCGTCGGCGAAGAGGACCACCTTGATGATGCGGGAGATCACCAGCTGGGTGAGGATGTGGCTGCTGTCGTCATCGATGTACTGGGCATCGTCGACGACCACCACCGCGTTCCGTCCTTCGGATGCCGCCCTGAAGTAGGCGACAAGGGCACGGAGCGCGGAGAGGGAGGAATCGAGGGCCTCGGGTGTCGCGTGGGAGAGGTATGGGCCGAGCGCTCCGTACGGCACCGCCGCGAGGTTCTCCGCGGCCCTGACGAGGAAGAACCGCGTCTGGTGCGGGTCCCCGGCGGTCACGAGGCGCCGGGCGATCGCGCTCTTGCCCGTCCCGAACCCACCCACCACGAGTGCCCCGTGCAGATTGGGGTGGGACAGCGTCTGGGCGATGGCAGCGATGGGTGCCTCGACCCCCACGAGAGGTACTCGCCGGCCGTCGACGCTCATCCGAGGGGTGCCGGGAACAGCTCAGCGAGCTGGGAGCGGGAGGACACGTGCAGCTTCGAGTAGATCTGGTACAGGTGCCCCTCGATGGTCCGTACGGACACGCACATGGCGTCGGCGATCTCCCGGTTCATCAGGCCGCCGACTGCCAGCTGGGCGATCTCCGCCTCCCGCGGAGTGAGGCAGTCGAGCTGGGAGGTGGGGCCGTTGGCATCGGGGTCGCCCAGGACGCGGCGCGCCCGCTGCTGGACCTCTCGCACCATCGACTTGTCCCCCAGTGCCCGCGCCGCATGGAGGGCCGAACGGGCGGCATCCCGTCCGAAATTCTGGTCCCCTCCCGCTGCAGCGAGATCCATGGCCTGCAGGAGCACTTCGGCGTCGCGGTTGCTCACCCCTTTCGCGAAGGTCTCGCACAGGTGGGCGTAGGGGCCCTGCACGCGGGCGGCGACCTCGGAAAGCTCCGTGAGGACTCCGCTGCTGCCGAGCCGGACCGCGCTCGTGAACGCGGACAGTGCGAAGAGCGATGCACCGCGTTCCCTGTCGCTGCGTCCCAGGGCCTGCAGTTGCCGGGCGGCGTCCGGCTTCGCCTCCCGCAGCCCCACACTGAGCAGCTGCAGCTGGGAGGCGATCCGGCGCACCAGCCAGGGATCGCCCGCGGAGGGTTCCGCGTGCACCAGAAGGGGGATCGCGGCCTTGATGTTGTCCCCCACCGAATGGCAGTAGGCGATGGCCGTGGCCGCGAGGGGGAGCACGCGCTGCGGGTCGCCGACCCGCAGCTGATCGAAGGCCGGCGTCAGGACCGCCAGCGCGTCCTGCGGCGTGCCGTACCGGCCGCGGACGAGTCCCAGCGCCAGCTGCACGGCGGAACTGTGCAGCACGGCACCGCTGTCACCGTTCGTCAGGCGGAGCTTGCGTGCGCCCTGCTCCCAGGAGCCGGTCGCGCTGTAGATGGCGATCAGGCGCAGATAGGCCAGTTCCCGGGTACGGGAGGCAACCTCGGGCTCCTGCAGGCGGTCCGCGAGGGCATCGGCGAGCTGGAGCGCCTCCAGCTGGTTCTCCAGCATGGCCCACGCCTCGGTCAGCAGGACGTCGGCGGCGATGCCCTGGTCCCGGCCCAGCGGGACGCCGCCGGAACGCAGGGACAGCACCAGGTCCCGCGCGTCACCGAACCGGCCCTGCAGGGACGCGACCTCCGCGCGGGCGATGACGATGTCGGCCTGGAGCCGGGCGCGGCCCTGCGGCTCGACGCCGGCGTCGGCCTCGAGCCGCTCCCGGGCCTCGTTCAAGGCGTCCTCCACGCCGCCCAGCCCGAGGCGGTGACGCAGGAAGACGCCGGTGATCAGCAGTGGCACCGCCTCCGCGGCCGGCGCGTCGTCGAGCAGTGGAGCGGCGAGCAGCATCGCGTTGCCTGCGTCCTGGAAGCGCCCGGTGAAGGTGAGGGCACGGATGCGCTCGACGGCGGCAGCGACCGACGAGCGGTAGGCATCGCCGAGTTCGGTGTACGCGGCGGCGATGGAGTGCCGGCCGGCACGGTTCGCCGAGCGCGCGGCGGCGAGGGAGAGTTCGGCCGGAACGGGCCGCTGGGCCTTCAGCAGCCACTCCGCATGTCGCTCCGGATCGAGCTGGTCCCCGAGGGTGGCGCCCCCGACCCACCGCTCGTACAGCTCGCCAGCGCGCTGAGCGGACAGAGACGCGGCGGCGCCCGCGCTGACCACGGGGTCCTGGAACTCCACGCGCTCCTGCTCGCCGTGGCGTACCGCGAGCAGGCCGGCGGTCTGGAGGGCATCCAGGTCCGCGCTGCCGGTGATGGACTGCGTGACGGGGAGGGGCAGCCGCCCGGCCAGCGCGAGGACATGGGCGATCTCCTGCTGCCCGGGTGGCAGTTCCTCGAGGATGAGCTGGACCGCTTCGGCGATCTCGGAGGGCACGGGGGTGCTGCCCGGCAGGAGGACCCAGGTCTCCCCATGCCGCACCACGCTGCGTCCGCGAACCGCCCGGATGGAGGCCTGCAGGAACCGCGCGTTGCCGCCGCTCATGCGGTACAGCAGCGCCGCGGCCTCGGCGCTCACCGCTCCCTGCAGCTCGGCCGCCGCGAAGGCCCGTGACTCGAGGGCATCGAACGGCGCGAGGTCGAAGCGGCGCAGGGAGCCGTCCCGCCAGAGGCCGGCGAACTGGGGGTCCGCGGCGGCGAAGTCCTGGGCCGTCAGCAGCACACTGGCGGTCCCGCCGAGTACGAGCTGCCCGATGAGGGCCGCCGAGGACGGATCCAGGTACTCGACGTTGTCCACGGCGAGGACCACGCGGCGCCCGCGCGCCTGCTGGTTCAGGAAGTTCGCGACGGCGCGGAGCACCATCACGGGGCGCTCGACGACGTCCGCCTCGAGCTCCGAGAGGAGGAAGTTGACGGGTCGGTAGGACTGGTCCCGGAACCTCCTGGACCCCCGGATACGGAGGACGTACAGGCTCTCCGCACTGGATGAGAGCACCTGCTGCACGACGGCGGTCTTGCCGACGCCCGCTGCGCCCACGAGGACGGCGCCGACCGACCCGGGGGCGGTCAGGGCTTCCTCGACGGCCAGGAGGACATCCGCGCGACCGACGAAGGAGGGGGCATCGTCCGGAGCAGACCCCCGTCCGGCGCCTGCTGCGGGACCATCGGGTGGGATGGATCGAGCAAGTGACACGCCCTGGCCGTTCGCAGCCATCAGACCACATCCTAGGTTCGAGGGGGTCGATCGCCTCCGAGCCTAAGTAGAGTCACGACGAGCTACACGAGTAGCACCTACGGGAGTTGCGCTCCACCTACTCGATTCTCCACCCGCAGACTCTGGCGAGACTACTTCAAATCGGTCAAAAAACTACTTGTAATGTCAACTAGTCGCCTACCGGCCCGGACGTGGCTCAGGAGTTGCCGTCGAACAGGCTGGTGACCGAGCCGTCGTCGAACACCTCACGGATGGCCCGGGCGATCAGCGGGGCGATGGACAGCACCGTCAGCTGCGGGAACCGCTTCTCCGAGGGGATGGGCAGTGTGTTGGTGACCACGACCTCGCGGGCACCGGATTCGGCGAGCCGGCGCGACGCCGGCTCCGAGAATACCGCATGCGTGGCCGCGATGATGACGTCCTTTGCGCCGGCGTTCTTGAGCACCTGCACGGCGCCGGAGATGGTGCCGCCGGTGTCGATCATGTCGTCGATCAGCACGCAGGTGCGGCCCTCCACCTGGCCCACCACCTGCTTGGAGACGGCCTGGTTGGGGACGGTCAGGTCACGGCTCTTGTGCACGAAGGCGAGGGGCGCGCCGCCCAGGCGCTCGGCCCACTGCTCGGCCACCCGGACGCGGCCGGTGTCCGGGGAGACGACGGTGACGTTGTCGGCGTCGACGCGCGAGCGGATGTAGTCCGCCAGCAGCGGGATGGCCATGAGGTGGTCCACGGGGCCGTCGAAGAAGCCCTGGATCTGCGAGGTGTGCAGGTCCACGGACATGAGCCGGTTGGCGCCGGCCGTCTTGTAGAGGTCCGCGACGAGGCGGGCCGAGATGGGCTCACGGCCGCGGCCCTTCTTGTCCTGGCGGGCGTAGGGGTAGAACGGCGAGACCACGGTGATGCGCTTGGCCGAGGCCCGCTTCAGGGAATCGATCATGATGAGCTGTTCCATGAGCCAGTTGTTCAGCGGGGCAGGGTGCGCCTGGATCACGAAGACGTCCGTTCCGCGCACGCTCTCCCCCGACCGCACGTAGATCTCGCCGTTCGCGAAGTCGTAGGCGGAGACCGGCAGCAGCTCGGTGCCCAGCCAGGAGGCGATCTCCTCCGCCAGCTCCGGGTGCGCGCGCCCCGAGGCCAGGACCAGCTTCTTCTCGCCGTGTGCGGTGATCTCGCTCATGCCTGGGTGCTCTTCTCTTCGGTGGGGGTACTCGTGGGGGTTCCGGGGGAGGGCGCGTCCGCGGCGGCACCCGCCGCGGCGGCGGAGGCGGTGCCGGGCCGCTTCGCAGCCACCCAGCCGGGGATGTTCCGCTGGGCCGCGACGGTCACGGCGAGCGAGCCTGCCGGGACGTCCGCGCGGACCACGGCGCCGGCGCCGGTGTAGGCGCCGTCGCCCATGCTCACCGGGGCCACGAAGACCGTGTTGGAGCTGGTGCGGACGTGGGAGCCGATGACCGTGCGGTGCTTGTTCACGCCGTCGTAGTTGGCGGTGATGTTGCCGCAGCCGATGTTCGTGTACTCGCCGATCTCGGCGTCGCCGGCGTACCCGAGGTGGGACAGCTTGGAGCCGCGGCCGATCGTCACGTTCTTCGTCTCGTAGAACGCCCCGATCTTGCCGTCCTCACCGAGGACCGTGCCGGGGCGCAGGTAGGTGAAGGGGCCCACGCTCGCGCCGGCGCCGATGCGCGCGCCGCTGCCGTGCGTGCGGACCACGTGTGAGCCTTCGCCGATCACGACGTCGGTCAGCGTGGTGTCCGGACCCACCACGGCGTCGCGCGCCACGGAGGTCTCCCCGTGGAGCTGCGTACCGGGCAGGATGGTGACATCCTCCTCGAGGACCACGGTGGAATCGATCCAGGTGGTGGACGGGTCCACGACCGTGACACCCGCCAGCATCCACTGCTCGACGACGCGGCGGTTGAGTTCGGCGCCGAGCGCGGCGAGCTGTACGCGGTCATTGGCGCCCTCCACCTGCCAGCGGTCCTCCTGCACCACGGCGGCGACGCGCCCGCCGTCGGCGCGGGCGATGGCGAGGACGTCCGTCAGGTACATCTCGCCCTGCGCGTTGGATGCGTCGACCAGCGTGAGGGCGCGCCGCAGGACGTCGGCGTCGAAGGCATAGATGCCGGAGTTGACCTCGCGGATGGCCCGCTGCTCGGGCGAGGCGTCCTTGTGCTCGACGATCGCGAGCACGGTGCCGTCCTCGTGGCGCTGGATGCGCCCGTAGCCCGTGGGGTCCTCGAGGACCGCGGTGAGGACGGACACGGCGTTGGCCTCGCCGTGGTGGATGGCCACGAGCTCCCGCAGGGTCTGGGTGGTGAGCAGCGGGACGTCACCGTAGGTCACCACGACGGTGCCGCTCAGGGGGCTCCCGGAGCGGGCGTCGAGGCCCTCGAGCGCCACCTGCACGGCGCGCCCGGTGCCCGGCAGCTCGTCCTGGTCGATCAGGACGGCTTCCGGGTCCACGCTGCCCACGTGCTCCGCCACGCGGTCCCGCTCATGGCGGACGACGACGGCGAGCTCCCGCGGCCCGATGGCGCGGGCGGCCCGCAGTGCGTGCCCGATCATGGAGATCCCGCCGATACGGTGCAGGATCTTGGGGGTCCGCGACTTCATGCGGGTCCCCGCGCCGGCGGCGAGAACGATGACGGCAGCTGGTACGCCGGCGCCCTCCAGGTGCGTGGTTTCGTCCTGTGTGCTCACGAAGAAGCGCTCCTACCTGTAGGTGACCGGCGTGTGCGGCGGACTGGCTGATCCCTGGCCAGCGCCTCCCCCGTTCCGCCCATAGGATTCGAACCTATACTCCACAGCTCCAAAGGCTGGGGTGCTGCCATTACACCAGGGCGGACCGTGACGCACCCCGGGTGGGCCGGGGCATGTGCGCACGGTTATCTAGTTTGCCATGCCCGCGGGACTTTGCCATGACGTGCACGGCAGACCGCCCCGGCACGCTGCCGGGGCGGGACAGGCTGCCGGGTCAGAGCAGCAGGAACAGGACGACGGCGACGACGAACACCACGACGAGGGTCCCGATGACCGTCCAGCTGCGCTGCGTGCCCTCCCCGGCGCGACGGCGTCCATGGTCCGGCGACGGGGACGGTGTATTGGTCATGCACCAACGGTAGGAGCCGGCGCCACCGGGCCGACATCCTGCCGGATACTCGACTGCCGCTACCGACCACTTGCCCGCCTGCCGGCAGGCCCGCCGGCCGTCGACCGTTGAAGCCCCCGCGCGGCGGGGCTAGATTACGACCATGCGTCCTCCCCGGCCAGAGATGTCCAACGCCGTTCCGCCTCCCTCGCTCAGGGTGGCCGCTCCTCCCCCGCTGGTCCGGTACATGGGCGCACTGTGGCTCGCGGGCGGCGTCGTCGGCGTGGCGGCTCTCGTGTTCGCCTACCTGGACCGAGACGCGCATCTGGCCCGTCTCCGGGAGACCGCCGCGGGCATCGACGCCGGGGCGGACGCGGCGCGGCTGGACCAGGTCGCGGCGATCGCGTTCTGGGGCACGCTCGCGCTGTTCGCGGTGGTGCTGGTGGCCGAAGCCCTCCTCGTGCGCCCTCTGGTGCGCGGCCGCGGTGGCGTGCGCTGGGCACTCCTCGTGATGCTCGCGCTCAACGTGGGTGCGGTCCTGCTGGTGGTCGCCTTCCTCGGTGAGGACTCGGCGGGATTCCAGCCCACCGTGCATCTGGCGGGTGTCCAGTTGGCCCTCGCCGCCCTCGCCTTCCTCCTCTGCCTGCTCCCGCCGGCGGCGCGGTGGTTCAGGGACGCGCGCCCCCCGCGCTGACGACCTCGCCCGGTTCCGGCTCGCCCGCCGGTTCCCGCTCGCCCTCCAGGGGTGCCGGGCCTGCACGGACCACCAGTTCCTCGCAGGTGCGCACCACGATCTGGCACGCCTCCTGGGCCCCCCGGCTGGTCAGCGGGTTCTCGGCCAGCACACGCCACCGGTGCAACTGTCCGAGCGCGGCGGCCCGCACCTCCCCGTGATCGGCGGCCGGCTCCAGCCCGAGCCGGTCCGCGGCGGCCGTGCCGGAGCCTCCGACGAGGCGCTCGGCGTCGGCCACTGCCGGCGCGGGCAGCGGGACACGGCCGGCACGCAGGGCGGACAGCAGTCTCAGCTCGTTCATCTCGTGGGCGGTGGCGGTGATCCTCTCAACTCCCGCGTGCAGCCGCGCGGCGGCGTCCCGGGGGTGCGTGGCGAGGATCACCTCGAGTCCGGTCAGGGCCGTCCGGACCCGCAGGGCCGTGGCCCGCGCGTGGAACTGCCGCGTCATGAGCGTCATCAGCTGGTCGAGCCCGCTGCGCCGTGCCAGCTCGTGGGCCAGCGCCGTCGCACTGCCGGTGCCGCCGCGCACCAGGGCGGCGCCCAGCCGGAGCCCGAACATCCCGAACCGGTCCAGCAGGCGCGCGGCGTCCTCCGTCGAGAGGCCGAGAGCGGCGCTACCCGCGACGAAGCGGTCGGCGGAGATCAGGGTGCGCTCGCGGTCGGTCCTCCCGAGCGCTGCCAGCGCCACGAACCCCTGGTACTCCGCCTGCCGGAGGGTCCGCGCGCTCTGGGCGAGCAGTCCCGCCATGGGGAGCACGTCGAGGACCAGGGACCTGAGGGACGGATCGGCCCGGTAGCGGTCGGCGATGCGGGAGGCGGCGATCAGCGAATCGAGCCGCCCCGCCCCCACCTCGTCCGCGCGGGAGAGGACGGCGAGCGCGTTGATGGTGCCCGACCGGGCAGCGCTGGTGTCGTGGAACGCCTCGAGGAACAGCAGGTCCGAAGCGTGGAGGTGCCGCATCAGGTAGATGACGGCGTCGGCCTCGGACGGGGCGTCCTCCGGAGTGAGGAACCGTGTGCTGCGCTCCGAGACGTCCGTGGAGAGCGAGGCGATGCCCGGGGTGTCGATCAGGGTCATGGCGCGCAGGTTCTCGGCCGGCCAGTCGACCACGAGGCGCGCCACGTCCTCGGCCCGCTGCCCGCCGAGATCGAACACCAGCCGCCCGTCCACCCTGGTGAGAGGCAGCAGCCGCGGCTCGCCGTCCACGGGGTGCAGGGTGATCCGGGGCGTCGCCGCGTAGCGGTACCAGGTGATGATGCGCGTGCACTCCCCGGTGCCGGTAGGGGCGATCTCCTCGCCGATGATCGCATTGAGGAGCGTGGACTTGCCGGCCTTGACCATGCCGGCGACGGCGACGCGCAGCGGTTCGCGCAGCCGACGCGCATACCCCTCGAGTTCGGCCCGTACCGCGGGATCGTCGTCGTAGACCAGGAGGGCGTCCGCGAGGAGGGCTTCGACGGCGCCGCTGTCCCTCACGCGTGCGCTCCCGCCGCCACGGCGCCGGTGGATCCGGTGTCGGGCTGCGCGGGCTCCGTGGCCTGCGCGGGCTCCGGGAGGAGGCGCCCTGCCTGCGCGTGCAGGCGGTCGATCGCCGCGAGCTGGGCCTCCAGCTCGGTGATGCGCGCCTCGCGTTCCTGCCGGAAGGTCGACGCCGTCCGCTGCGCCGCCGCGACGGAGTCCGCCAGGGAGCGGTGGTGCTCCTCGGCGATGGCACCGAAGTGGTCGCGGATCTCGCGCTGGACGAGCCGCAGCCGGTCCTTGAGCTGCTTCCCCACCTGGAACACGACGTCGTCCATCTGGCGCCGCACCAGGGACTTCGCCTCACCCTGGCGGCGCTTGAGCCGTGCGTCCTTGTCCTCGCGGTACGCCTTGCGGCCGAGCAGGAGCCCGGCGCCCACCGAGAGCGGATTGATGAGGGCCATACCGATGATGCCGGTGAGCAGGCCGAACATCAGCACACCGCCGTAGGACCCCCGCATGCCGATGAGGACCTTGCCCGCGACGCTCACATGCCCGGGGTCGAGGTACGGCACCTCCTCCACGGGGGCGAGGACGCCGTCCGTGCTGGAGACCTCCAGCAGCGGCAGGGGTACCTCGTCGAGCGCGAACAACTCGGCCACCTGCTCGGCGAGCCACTGTGAGCGCTCGTTGGTCCACACGAAGGTGTCCGACACCGCAGAGGCCACGCGCTGCTCGAGCCACTCGGCGAACTGGTCCCAGATGAGCCCGGGATCGCCGTCGTCGATGGCGGCCTCGGCTTCCCGCTGGATGGACCGGAGCCGATCGCGGAGATCGTGCTCCATGTCGCTGATGAGATCCGACGCGCCGTCGTTGAGGGTGGTCTGCCAGCGCGAGGACCGCTTCCGCTGCTGGTCCGCCCGCTCCTTGGCCTCTTCCAGGTCGGCGAGGAGGAGGGGCACGCCCTCGGGGTTCCGGAGTGCCTGCAGTTCCGCCGTCACCGAGAGGCGCAGGTGATCGGCCGTGGACAGCAAGTCCTGGGCCACCGACTTCCGGCGCAGGACCTGCGCCTTGCCCACCACCTCGTTGCGGAGGTAGCCGATGAGTTCCGGGAACCCCGACTCCCGGTTCAGCTCCACGTCCTTGGTCTGCGACGCGAACAGGCGGAGGTCGGAGGACACCGGGATCAGCGGGGCCGGGATCCCCGCCTCGGAGAGGTGGCCGCGGTCGAGGTCCGCGACGGCCCGCCACTGCGGATACAGGTCCGTCTTGGAGAGCACGCAGCCGACGTTCGGCACGATCCGGGCGGCCTGCCGGAGGAAGCGCAGCTCCGGCTCGGTGTACTCCTGGGACGCATCCGAGACGAGGAGCATGGCGTCCGCCGTGGGCAGGGCGGTGAGGGTGGTCAGGGCGTGGGCGGATTCGAGGCCTCCCACCCCCGGGGAGTCGATGATCGAGAGCCCGTCGGCCAGCAGCCGTCGCGGAAGGCGGACCTCCGCCGAGGCGAGGCCCTGCCGGTTGGACGGGTTGCCCCGTTCGGAGACGAAACGGGCGATGTCCTCGAGGGCGATCTCGCGGCGCTCGACGGCCCCGCGGTCCGGGCCGCCGTCCTCGCGGGGCATCAGCACCGCCGCACTGGCGGGATCGCCGTAGCCCACCACCGTGGGCACGGAGGTGGCGATGTCGTCATCGACGGGGCACACCGGGGCGTTCACGAGAGCGTTAATGAGCTTGCTCTTGCCCTGCTTGAACTCCCCCACCACGATCACACGGATGTCCGGGGTGGCCAGGCGTCCCAGTGTCTGCTCCAGCCGCCGGCGCAGGTCGGCGCGGTCGCCGGAGGCGACCAGCCCCAGGCCGCTCTTCACGAGCGGAATCAGATCATCCATGTGACACTCCCCGGTGAGTTGTTCTATGAGACCACGGGCAGGCCCAACGGGAACAGCTCCCCGTTGGGCCTGCCTCGGTCGTGCTGCGATCAGAGCGAGGAATCCTCGACCTCGATCTCGGACTCGATCTCGACATCCACCTCGTTGTCGACGAAGAACGCGGAGTCGTCGATGGACGTGAACTGATCCGTCGAGTTGTCGGTCGCGGTGAACGAGTCCTCGATCACGACGTCGGTGTTGATCGACTCGTCCGTCGTGAAGGAGTCCTCGATCTCCACATCGACCTCGGTGGTGTCCGAGTTGTCGTTGTACGAGTCCGTCAGGGAGTTGTCCGTGATCGTCGTCGTCTCCTCCGCCGTGAACGAGTCCTCGATCCTCACGTCGACGTCGGTGTTGTCCGAGTTGTCGTTGTAGGAGTCCTCGATCGAGTTGTCCGAGCGGTCGGAGTTGTCGGTGTTGAGTGAATCCTCGATGTCGACGTCGATATCCGTGTCGATGTCGGTGTCGGTGTCCACCGAGTTGTCGGAGTTGTCGTTGTACGAGTCCTCGATCGAGTTGTCGGAGCGGTCCGAGTTGTCCGAGTTGTCGTTGTACGAGTCCTCGATCGAGTTGTCCGAGTTGTCGTTGTAGGAGTCGTTGGTGTTGCCGATGGCGACATTCGAGGAGCCGCCGGCGTGGACGTTGGTGGAGTGGTCTTCGGAGTCGTCGACCGAGTTGTCGACCGAGTTATCTACCTTGGCATCGCCGTCCGCCGCGACCGCCCGGTCACCGGAGGCGACGATGGCCTCGTTCTCGAACCACTGGGTGACGTCGCCGTCGGCCCAGATGTTCTGGTTCACGGACTGGTCGGTGATGGTGTCGCGGTCATCCACGGACGTGGTGTACGAGTAGTTGTTGACGATGTGCAACAGCTGCTGGATCGCGTGGCCGTGATCGCTGTCGTCGTGATCGTGGTCATGGTCATGGTCATGGTCATGGTCGTGGCCGTGATCACCGTCCTTCCCGTCGTCACCGTCCTTCCCGTCGTCGCCGTCCTTGCCGTCGTCGCCGTCCTTCCCGTCCCGGCCGGGAGCACCGTCCCAGCCGTCCTTGCCGTCGTCGCCTGGCCAGCCGTCCCTGCCGTCGTCGCCGTCCCGGCCGGGAGCACCCGGGCTCACATCGCCGGAGGAGTTCCCGCCGGTGTCGTACGTGCGGTCGAAGCTGACCGGGGCGTAGTCCAGGACCACGGGCAGGACGGCGTCGACGTCGTCGCTGCACACGTCGCCGAGGCCGGCGCTGGCCAGGACGGCTTCGGGATCGCTGATGAATTCGCGGGCCGCTTCCTCGTCGTTGAAGAGGTTCATCAGGAAGTCGAGGAGCTCTGAAGCGAGAGTAGTCATGAGATGTTCCTTCGGTGAGGTCGGATCCGCCGGCGGCTCTGCTGGCTTGTGTCCAACGTAGGAGTGGGGGGCGGGCGGGACATCGGTAGTTCCACCCCTGATCCCCGGGGCGCGTTAGGGGTTCCGCCGGCCCCGATTAGGGGAACCCACCGGGTTCGGGACCCGGCCCGGCAGTGGATGCTCGGCGGTGGAGGTCTCCGCGGAGGTGGTCCCGAGCGTCACCCGGAGCCGTGCCAGCAGGTCAGAGCGCGACGAAGCGCCGAAACGGCGCCGGATGCGCGCCACATGGTGCTCCACGGTCCGCGGGGAGATGAAGATCTCCTCGCTGATCTCGCGGTAGGTCCGTCCCTCCAGCACCAGCTGCGCGATCTCCCGTTCGCGGCCGCTGAGTGCCGGCCCTCCTGCCCTCCGTGCTGCGGGACCCCGCGTCCCGGCGTCGGCCCCCGGCGCTCCGGCATCGTGCGTCGCGGCACCGTGCGGGGGTGCCGTCCGGGCAGCCCTCGGTGTCCGGTCCCCCGGCGGGACAGGGGCTGCCGGGGAGGGCCCGACGTTGGGACGCGGGGTCCGCTCACGCGCGGGCCGTAGGTTGCGCGCGCAGGAGAGCAGTCGTGTCATGTCCCGGCGGTCGTCCGCCCGTGCCGCTGCGTGGCCGGCCAGGCGCGCACCCTCCCAGGCGAACCCCGCGGCGGCGAGGCCCTGCGCTGCCACCTCGACGGCGCCGGTCTCGAAGCGTCCGGCGAGGACGGAGACCCAGGCCTTGCCGGCGAGCGCGAAAGTGGCCGCCAGAGGGTAGGCGGAGGGCTGATGGACCAGCGCCGCAGCATGCGGGGCGAGGTCGCCGGGGCGTTCGAGCAGGAGCGCAGCCTGGGCGGCGGACCAGTGCAGAGGGACGGACCACAGCGGCGGATCCCCGAGCTGCGAGAGCAGCACCCATGCCTCGTCGAGGTGGGTCCGGAGTGCGTCGGAGTCGCGGAGCCGGGCTGCTGCGATGACCAGTTCGGTGAACGGGAGGAGGGTGAAGAGATCCACGGAGACGTGCAGCAACGCCTCGCGGGCACGCTGCCAGGCCTGGACGAGCGCCGCACTGTCCCCGGCACGCCGGGCCAGTCCCACCTCGAGCGCCTGCAGCAGGAGGTGGTCCCGCGGCGTGAGGCGCTGATCCTGTGCGCGGGCCTCGTCGCAGAAGTCCCGTGCCAGGGCGGGCTGATCCAGAAGCATGGCGGCCCAGCCGCCCAGGAAGCAGAGCCGGGGGCGCGACACCCGGCCGCCCTGCCCGCCCGCGAGCGCCGCCTGGATGACGGCGAGCGCGGTCTGGTGGTTCCCGGCGAGGAGCGCGACGGTCGCCGCGAGGCAGGCGGGCAGTTCCGGTGACGGGGCCACCCTCCCCGTGGCGTTGAGGGTGTCGGACGAGCGGATGAGGATGGGCACGGCGCTGGAGGGGTCGGGGCCGAGGGACTGCAGGGCACCCTCCGCGAGCAGGAGGTGCGCGACGTCCGCCAGCGACGGCGACGCCGCCGGGCCCCCGCCCGAGACCATCGCCCGGGCGCCCGTCGCATCCCCCGTGGCGAGCAGTGCCAGCGCCCCGAGGGGATCCACCCCGGTCGATCCTGCTCCCGCCGCCCAGCGGTGCACGTCGGCCGCTCGGGACATCATGCCCCGGTGGGCCCACAGCGCGGAGGCGACCCGCACGGCCCGCGCGGCATCGGCGAGGACCGGTTCGGCGTCGGCATCCCCGTGCCCGAAGTAGGTGTCGAGGATGCGGGAGGCGGCGTCGAGGTCGCCGGCACCGAGCGCTGCCTCCGCCCGGCGCGGACCGGTGCCCGTGGCGTCAGCTCCGGCGGCGACCGCGCTTTCCAGCAGGTCGAGGGCCG
The DNA here is from genome assembly GCF_058269155.1 of Arthrobacter sp. TJ-263. Lineage (NCBI taxonomy): Bacteria > Bacillati > Actinomycetota > Actinomycetes > Micrococcales > Micrococcaceae > Arthrobacter > Arthrobacter sp. TJ-263. The sequence continues at coordinate 304,827 of NZ_JBZCNE010000002.1, forward strand.
CTGCGGGATCGGTGCCCAGCAGCGCAGTGCCCTCCTCGGCCAGCACCCCGGCGACGCGGTCGTCGACGAGGCCGTCCGCGGCCAGCCGGCGCGCAAGCGGGCCGAGGGGGAGCGATTCGGAGCAGTAGAGATCCACGAGGGCGCGCTGCAGCCGGCGCACCTGGTAGGCGTCGGCGTCGCGCAGCATGGACGCCCGGAGCTCGGGCATCGGGCGGCCGTCGGGCTGCACGAGGCCGGCGGCCCTCGCCTCGGCGGCCAGCTGTTCGGCGGGCACACCTTCGTTGTACAGCAGCGGAGGGACGAGTCCGGGGATCGAGAAGCCGATGCACAGCGCGAGGACCACCTCGTAGGTCGCCGCGTCCAGCGGCCGGCCGTGGAGCGGGGGCGTCCCTGTCTCCACGTCGTGGGCGGTCACGGTCACGACTCCGACGTGAGGGACGACGGCGTGGCGGGATCGGCGGGCGGATCGGTGGGAGGCGGATCCGCGGGCGCCGGCGCTTCGGGCGTGGTGGGCTGGGGGTCCGGATCGGCGGGAGGCGGGTCGGTGGGTGCGGGGTCCGCCGGTGGCTGCGTGGGATCCGGGGCCGGCGGCGGCGTCACGGGATCGGGAACCGGCGGGGTGGTGGGCGGGGTCACCGGTGGCGCCTCGGTGACGGGAGGCGCGGGCGTCGGTGAGGGGGAAGGAGCAGGCGGCGTCGGACCGACCGGGCCGGCGCCGGGTTCCGGTGCGGACGGGGACGGCGTGCTGGTGCGCGGCGGCGTGGGCTTCGTGTCGCCCGCGGGCTTGGGATCCTTCGACGCAGCCTTCGTCGGGGTGCCGGGTGTGGGGGTCGCCTGCTTCGTCGGATCGGAGGAGGCGCCGGCACTCTTCTCCGTGGCGGTACCCGACGGGGTTGCCTGCCCGGCACCGTCGGGCGCCGTTCCCGCCATCGCCTCCGTCCTGTCCAGGAAGGTCCCGGCGTCGCCCGGCTCCAGCAGGGGCCCGATGCCCCCGTCCGTCTCGTCCGGGGTGGCGGTCACGCCCCCTGCCTCTGCCGTGGGGGCGGCTCCTTCGGCGGCCTCGGCCCGCTGGTCGCCGGACAGGGCCGAGAGCGCAGAGAACGGGTTCGGGGAATTCGTCGCGGACGCCGTCGCGATACCCAGCAGCGCCACGGCCGCGGCGATGGCCGCGACCCGTACCCCGAACCGCCTGGTCGGTAGCTGGGCTGCCGGCCCGTGCGTGGGCAGCGGGGCGCTGTGCGGGGCGGGCCGTGCGAAGCCGGCCGCGTTGACGGTCGGGGCCGCCGCACGCTCCAGGGGCACGCCGGTCACGTGACCCGGCGCCGCGGCGGGCCCGTCCCCCGGCGCATCGTCCAGGGCCGACGTGGCGAAGGCCGCGCCGAGGGCGACGGAGGCCTTGGGGTCGACGTCGATGGCCAGGGGCCGGTCGAACTCCTCGGACAGCAGCTGGGCCACCAGCGGGATGCGCGACGATCCGCCGATCAGCAGGATCGCGGCGAGATCCTGCCCCCTCACCCCCGCACTCTCGAGAGCGGAGCGGAGGGTGGTGAGCGTGTCACCGAGCGCCGGTTCGATCATCGCCTCGAATTCCGACCGGACGATGCGGACCTGCGAATGCGCACCGGGCATCATCACGGACACGGTGGCCTCGGAGTCGGAGGACAGGGCCTCCTTGGCCTCCGTGCACTCCTTCCGGAGGCGGGTCAGCGCGGCGAGGAGCGCCGGGTCGTGCTCCGGTCCGGCCAGCGGGACGTCCGAGCTCTCGAGGACGTGATCGAAGATCTCCTGGTCGAAGTCCGCTCCGCCGAGCCGCTCCAGGCCCTGGGGGGTGCCGAGGACCGCGAACGTGTCGGCATCGGTCTTCCGGAGCACCGTCGCATCGAAGGTCCCACCACCCAGGTCGTACACGGCGAGGGTACTGCCTGCGGGGACCTGCTCCCGCGCGGCGTACGAGAGCGCTGCCGCCTCGGGCTCGGTCAGCAGGACGACGTCGCCGATGCCGGCTTCGGCCAGGGCCTGCCGCAGCAGGGAGGTGCGGTGCTCGCCCCAGCCCACGGGGTGCGTGAGGGTGACGACGTCGGGCGCTCCGCCCTCCCTCTCGGTGGCGACACCCACGACCCAGCTGACGACGGCGGCGACGAGCTGCTGCGGGAGGACCTGTTCGCCGCCGACCATGAGGGGGATGTCGTCACCCATGCGCCGTTTGAACTCCCGGGCGACGCGGTCGGGCTGCGCGGCGCCCCTGCGCTCGGCGGCATCGCCGACCAGCCGGGTGCCGTCCGCACCGAGGAACACGACGGTGGGAATGGCCGCCGCGCGGCTGCCGAGGGAGAGGATCTGCGGCACGCCGGGACCATCACCGTCCGTCCGGAGGGTGGCGGCTGCAGTGTAGCTGGTACCTACGTCGACGCTGAGACCGTAACTCATAGCTCCCCATGTCGTGCTCATCCTTGACCACTCGAGCCCAGCTAACAGGACGGCACACGGCAAGACGAGAGTAACTTCGCGCACCCGCTACTCGTCTTGGGGAATCCATTACTTGGCCGCCGGCATCCATCGGACGCAAGGATCGGCAAGCATTTCCTCAGGTTCCACTGTTTCTTGCAAGGCCGGCGCGGGACTCCTAGGACCGGCTCGCGAGTGTGGCTAGCCTCTGACGAACTGGCCCGCATCAGCGGGAAGGTCTCTCCAGAAAGCAGCACATGTTCTCCTCCTCCAGCCTGCCTGCGTGCCGCCGCATGGCAGCCGCCGCCGTCGCCGCCGTCGCCGTCTCGCTCATCGCCTCCCCCGCGTCCGCCGCTCCCCCGACCGTCCGCGCCGACGGGCAGGCTCTCGCCGGGACCGTCCAGCACGACGGCGCCTTCCTCGCCTCCGTCGAGGCACCCGCCGGGTCCAAGGTGAAGTTCAAGGTGGACGGAACCTACCTCGGCCAGGACACCACCGCTCCCTACGCGTGGCCCGTGGCCGTCGGGGCCGGAACGCATAAGCTCGAGGTCCGGTGGGAATCGCCCGCCGGTCGACAGGAGAGCACCGTGTCCTTCTCCGTGGCCACCCCCCGACCCGCGGCCCCGGCGCCCGCCGCCACCCCGGCACTGAAGCCCGCGCCGGCCCCGGCGCCGAGGCCGACCTCGAAACCGACGCCCAAGCCGATATCGGCGCCGGCGCCGACCTCGACGCCCGCACCCGCGAACGTCGTGCAGGTCTCGACTGCCGCCGGGCTCAAGACCGCCCTCGCGAACGCACGGCCCGGGCAGGTCATCGAACTGCGGGACGGCCGCTACATCGGTGCCTTCAAGGCGTCGGCGTCGGGCACGGCGGCGTCCCCGATCACCCTGCGCGGCTCCCGCGGCGCCGTGCTGTCCAGCGGGTCCACGTCCTCCGGTTACGGCCTGCACGTCACGGGTTCGCACTGGCGCATCACGGGGGTGGCCGTAGCCTCCTCGGCCAAGGGGATCGTGCTGGACGGGTCGAGGAACACGATCATCGACGGCGTCGACGTGGGCACCATCGGCGCCGAGGCGGTGCACTTCCGGTCGGGGAGCTCCGACGGCGCCATCCGCAACTCCTTCATCCACGACACCGGCCTCAAGCAGCCCGGGTACGGCGAAGGCATCTACCTGGGCAGTGCGAGGAGCAACTGGTCCAGGGGCGTGGCCGACCGTTCCGACCGCATCGAGGTGAGGAACAACCGCATCACGAACACGTCCGCCGAGGGTATCGACGTGAAGGAGGGCACCACGGGCGGGGTGATCATCGGCAACACGTTCACCAATTCCGGTGGATCCGGCGCCAACTTCGCGGACTCCTGGGTGGACGTCAAGGGTAACGGCTACCGGATCGAGGGCAACACGGGCTTCGGGACGAAACTGGACGCCTTCCAGGTGCACTCGGTCCTCGCCGGGTGGGGCACGGGCACCACCTTCGCGGGCAACACGGTGCAGGGCGGGGTCCCGGGGTACGAGGTCTGGGTGCAGTCGGCAGCCCTCAGGACGGTCATCGCGTGCAAGCCGAGCGGGGCGGCCCGCGGGCTGAGCAACATCGCCTGCCGCTAGTCCGCCGGACACGGAAGGGGCCGGGTGGGAGTCCGCTCCCACCCGGCCCCTTCCGTCGTGCGTGCTAGCCGACGAGCGTGGGCGTCTCGTCGCGGACGTCCGAGGCCAGCGCGACCGTGCCGGCCTGGGCGGGACGGCCGAGCGCGCGGTACTGCCAGCCCTTCGACGTGTAGTCGTTGGCGTCCAGGGCGTGGCGCCCGTCCACGATGCGGCGGTGGTTCACGAGGGCGCCGAGCGCGTCAGGATCCGCGTTCCGGAACTCGGACCACTCCGTGAGGAGGGCGACGACGTCGGCCTGGTCCACGGCCTCGGCCATGGAGCCCACGTAGTTGAGGTCGGGGTAACGGCGGTGGGCGTTCTCGTTCGCCTCCGGGTCGTACACGCTGACGATCGCACCCTCGAGGTAGAGCAGGCGGGCGACGTCGAGCGCCGGGGCGTCACGGACGTCGTCGGAGTTGGGCTTGAACGCGGCACCCAGTGCGGCGACCCGCACGCCGTCGAGGTTGCCGCCGGCCAGCTCGCGGATGAGATCCACGGTCCGCACACGGCGGCGGTTGTTGATCGAGTCCACCTCACCGAGGAAGCTGACCGCCTGCCCGACGCCGAGCTCCTCGGCGCGGTACTTGAAGGCCCGGATGTCCTTGGGAAGGCAGCCTCCGCCGAAGCCGAGGCCGGGCTTGAGGAACCGGCCGCCGATGCGGTCGTCGAGGCTGAGCGCCTTGGCGAGGTGGTTGACGTCGGCCCCTGTGGCCTCGCAGATCTCCGCCATGGCGTTGATGAACGAGATCTTCGTGGCGAGGAAGGAGTTCGCGGCGACCTTCACCAGCTCGGAAGTCGCGAGGTCGGCGACGATCACCGGGGTGTCGAGGTCGAGGATCGGCTTGAAGACGGTGCGGAGCTGCTGCTCGGCCCACGCGGATTCGACGCCGAAGACGAGGCGGTCGGGGTACAGGGTGTCCTGCACGGCGAACCCCTCGCGGAGGAACTCGGGGTTCCAGGCGAGCTCCAGTTCCGCGCCGAGCGGGGAGATGGACTGCACCATCTCCGTGATGCGGGCGGCCGTGCCGATCGGGACGGTCGACTTCCCCACCAGCAGGGCCTTGCGGTCGATCCGCGTGGCCAGGGCCGTGAACGCGGACTCCACGTAGCGCAGGTCGGCGGCGGCGGAGTCGGCGGCCTGGGGGGTGCCGACGCAGATGAAGTGCACGTCGCCGAAGGCGGCGGCCTCGTCGAAGTCCGTGCTGAAACGCAGGCGGCCGGAGGCGAGGGCCTCCTCGAGCTTCTCGGGCAGGCCCGGCTCGAAGAACGGCACCTTGCCGGCGGTCAGCATGTCGATCTTGCGCTGGTCCACGTCGACGCCGAGGACGTCGAAGCCCATGATGGCCATGCATACGGCGTGGGTTGCTCCCAGGTAGCCGGTGCCGATGACGGTCACCCGCGGTGCGGGCTCGTGGTTCTCGGGGGAAGAGCTCATGGTCGGTCCTTTTCTAAAGTGGGGAGAAGCTGGGGTGGGGAACGCGGTCGGTGGGTCAGCCGGAGGTGCAGGGTTCATTCGACAGGCCTTCTCCGGCGTCGGAGGCCGTGTTGCTGCATTCGACGACGTTGTCGCGCACGGGTTTCAGCGAGTAGCCGAGGCCGGGTCCGTTGACCTGGGCCTCGTTGTCGCGGAAGACATTCTCGGTGCCCCAGCCGTCCACGATCTCGTGGGTCTGGAAGCCGTCCTGCGGCGAGTTGGCGCCGGTGTTGCCGTCGATCAGCCAGCCGCGGCCCTTCACGTCGACCCAGGAATCGGCCTCCACGAGGGCGGAGCCGTCGAAGGTGTTGGCGCGCAGGACGCCGTCGGCGGTCCCCTCCTTGATGTCCACGCTCTCCGAGGTGGTCCCGGAGATGGTGTTCCCGGCGACCTCGTTGCGGTCGGAGCGGTCGGGCTCGCAGTTGCTGATGTCGCACCAGTTGCTCTCGGCCGTGCCGATGTAGACGCCCTCGCCGAACTTGGGCTTGCGCAGGCCGGTGTCGCTGATGGTGTTCCCGATGACGCGGTTGTCCGTGCTGAACTTCCGCAGGTGGATGGCCTCGTCGCCGATGGTGGTGACGGTGAGGCCGGTGATCAGGGTGTCGGTGCTCTGGTCCACCATGACCCCCTTCTGGCCGTTGCGGACCGTGAAGCCCTGCAGCACCCAGTGGGCGGAGTCCTCCAGATGGAGGATGTAGCCGTCCTCGGTGGTACCGCCGTCCAGGATGCTCTCCGTGGAACCGCAGAGCATGATGGGCTGCTCGGCCGTCCCGGTGGCCGAGGCCGTGAAGTTGCCCGTGTAGACGCCCGGGGCGAGGGCGATGACGTCCCCCGGCTCCGCGGCGTCGAGCGCGTTCTCGAGGTCGGTCGCGTTGGCCACGGGAACCGTCGGTTCGGGGCACTCCGCCGGCGTCTCCACCGGGGCGGGCGCGGGGGCGGCGTCCTGGCTCGTCTCGGGTGGCGTCTCGGGCTGGGTGTCCTGACGATCCCGCGCCGCGCCGTCGCCGTCTTCCCGGTTCAGGCCGACGACCACGACGACGACGGCCACCGCGATGGCCACGACGGCGAGGAGGAGCGCGACGATCCGTCCGCGGCGCGTCATCGGGCGTCCCGGAGGTCGTCGATACGCACGATTCCGCGGCTGAGCGCCGTCAGCGGCACCCGCTCCTCGTAGGGGTTGCGGATGGTGCGGACGCGCAGGTGCCGCTTGCGGGTGAACGCGGTGGCCACGAGGAGGGCGCCGAGCAGCAGCCAGATGAAGGTCAGCGGCTGGAAGACGGAGTTCACGACGCTCTGGACGGTGGTGGCGGGGTGCCAATCGAGGACGTCGTTCTCCTCGACCAGCGCTCCCGTGGAGGTCTCGTCCCAGATCGGGATGGTGCCGTCCCCGCTGACGTCGTTGCCGGTGACCCGGGTGTCCGGCAGGCTGCCCACGAGGGTCACGCCGTGGCTCGAGATGGAGCTCAGGATGTTGCCGGTGACGACCGCCGAGGCGTCGCGGACGTACACGCCGGTGGGGGTGCCGGAGATCGTGTTGCCGCGGATGTCGGCCTGGGCGCCCGTGTCCCGGACGGCGATGCCCTGCTGCCGCTGGTCGCGGATCTCGTTGTCGATGATGCCGACTCCTTCTGCTGCATAGTTCACGACGATGCCGACCTCGTTGCCGCGGATGGTGTTGCCCGTGATTCGGAGGTTGTGGCCGCCGCTGAGTTCGATGCCGTAGCGGCCGTTGTCCGCGACCGTGCTCCGGACCACGCGGTTGCTGCCGTAGGTGACCACGGCGGTCCCGACGGCGTTGGGGCCGTCCGCGAGCGGCTGGCCGTCGAGCGAGAGCCCGTTGCGGCCGTTGCCGCTCGCGGTGATGTCCTGCAGTTCCACGCGGGCGCTGGAGCGTCCGACGGCGATGCCGTCCACCGCGTTGTCCGAGGACGTCGTCCCGGTGATGGTGGCGTCCGTGACGGAGCGGTGCAGGACCAGTCCGTCCACGAGGCTGCCGCTGATCGCGGTGTCGCGGATCGCGACGTCGCGGGCATTGGTGATGAAGAGCCCGAACGCGTTGTCCGTGACGGTCAGGTGGTCGATGCCGGCGGTGACGACGCTGTAGTCGAGCTCCGTCTGGTCGGCGAGCGACTGCAGGTCCGCTTCGGGCAGCAGGCGGGCGCCGGCCGGGGCCACGGGTTCTTCGGCGGCCGGGGCCTCCTGGAACGTCCCGGGCGTGTCGGTGCCGGTCAGGGCGAGGCCGCCCGTGTTCCCGCTCCAGAAGCCCAGCGAGGACACCGTGGCGTACGAGAACGAGGCATGCCCGCCGATGGCGCGGACGTAGGCGCGGCCGTCGGAGGTGTCGGTGTCCGCACCGGTGCCGTCCCAGCTCGTGACCGTGACGTCGGACTGCTCGGTCCCGGCCATGGTGAGCGAGCCGCCGAGGGCGACGATCGAGACGAAGGCGTCCTCGTCGCTGCGCATGCGCACGGTCACGCCGTCGTCCCCGCTGAGGGACAGGGTGGCGCCGGGCAGCACCACGATGTTCTCGGTCAGCAGGAACGTGGACGGCGCCTGCTCGGTGAAGGTGTCCGGGGCGAGCCCGAGGAGATCGGCCGTGGTGTACGGCTCGGTGCGTGCCGGGAGGACGAGCGTGTTCGTGGCCCCGGTGTTGAGCCGGTACGGGCCCTCGAGCCCGTCGACGCGCCAGCGGGCGGCGGAGGCGATGGTGCGCACATAGACGAGGCGCTCCTCCTCGCTCTTCACGATGCGGGCCTCGCTGCGGGGATCCCCCGTGTACAGCTCGCCCTGGACGTTGCCGTTGGCGGCGATCTCGTTGCGTCCGACGGCGTCCGCCTCGGATCTGTCCCAGACGTTGCCCGCGGCGAGGAAGCCGGCGCCCGCGAGGGCGACGACCAGGAGCGCGAGGAGGCCGAGGAGGATCGGTTTCCGGCTGGTCATGCGACCGCCTCCCGGGTGTCGGACGTGGTCTCGAGGCTCACGGCGTCCTGGCCGTCACCGCCGATCTGGTCCGCGTGCCGGGTCAGCCAGCCCTGCTTGTTCATGGTCGCGAAGGCGTACAGCTTGATGGGCAGTGCCACGAGGATCACCGCGAAGGCGAGCACCGGGAGGATGAGGATGTCCCGCGGATGGCGGCGCAGGTGGGAGATCCCGCGGATGCCGCGGCCCAGGAGCAGCCAGCACAGGGCTGCGGCGATGCCGAGCACGGTGAAGTCCAGCCGGTTGAAGATGAGGTAGAACATGGTCAGGCCCATGGTCACCGGGGTGAGCAGGATCTGCAGGACGGTGACCTTCGTGATGAAGGGTGTACGCCAGAGCCAGCCGGTACCGATGGCCGTGAGGTAGCAGCGGTAGGAGTTGCGGCTCCACCGCACGCGCTGCTTGACGAAGGCGCTGAAGCTCGCCGGGAACATCGAGAGGGCGCGTGCCGTGGACTGGTGCACGGTCTTGTACCCGGAGGCCAGGACGAGCCAGGTCAGGCGGCCGTCGTCGCCGGAGATGCAGCGCTTGCCGAGGAAGTACTCGTTCTCGAGGTGCTCGAGGACCGGCAGGACGGCGGACCGGCGGTACACCGCGGTGCGGCCGGAGATGCACGGCACGGCACCGGCGGCACCCATCGCCGGCACGTAGTCGAGGTAGCGCAGGTTGACGAGCCAGTCGGCGACACGCCGCCAGACGCTCGTCTCCCGCATGTAGACGGTCTGGTGCGTCCCCACCGCGCCGACGAGCGGATCGATGAAGGGCATCTGGACGTTGCGCAGCAGCTCGGGCTGCCACCAGGTGTCCGAGTCGGTGAGGACCAGGACCTCGTACTGCGCGAGGCGGATCCCGACGCCGAGCGCGGACCGCTTGCCCACGTGGTGGAAGAGGATCGGTTTGATCGTCGGGTCCTGGAGGGCCTCGATCCGGGCGTAGGCGTCGAGGTCCTTGACGTCGAGGACGATGATGATCTCGTCCGGGCCCTGGGCTCGCCAGGACTCGAGCGCGCTCATCAGGATCTCCGGGTCCTCGTGGAAGGACGGGACCACCACGGAGGTGGTGGTGCGGTGGTCGGTGACGATCGGCTTCGCCCGGCGCGACAGGATGAACCGGTACAGCCAGAGAGCCCACACGATCGTGCCCGCGACGGCCACGGGGAAGTACGGCGAGACCTCGGCCCAGAACGCGCCAGCGCCCGCCCAGTCGAGGCCTGAGGTCCAGGCCGACCACTGGGAGCCGAGGATGCTGAGGCCGACATCGAGGGATGTGCCGGCGGTGGCGGCAAGCGGAAGAGGATGCAAAGGAGTCCTTGGGCAGGCGGGAGCGACTGGGTGGGATGCACATCAGTGGGCTTGGGTCGCCAGGCAGCGTTGCAGGCGGGCTGCGGCGCGGCGGGCGCGGGTGGTAGCGGAACGATCGTCAGCCACCTTCTGATTCGACCCTAGGGCAGACCGCAAGGAAGCCGGATACCTGTCTATTTCCGCGCAACCACCTGTGACAGGATGCACAGCTACTCGGCTGAGAGGGACTACCTGAGCGCCGCGGAGGCGTCCTCGGTGCACCCGCCAGCCGTTCCGAGAGACCGTTGCGGGGCATCGAAAAGGGCCGTGCGCCCTTCCCGGCGCCACAACGGGCGGGAGAGGGCGCACGGCCCTACGTGGTCCGCAGGGGCGTCGTGTTGCAGGCCGACGTCGCCCCGGTTACGTGGCCGTTACGCGCCACTACCTGTTTTCTGGAGGGCCGCCCCTGTGCGCCTCGTCCAGGATGCTCCTCGGGGGTTCCGCGACGTGGGGCACATCACCGCGATGAAACCCGACCCCCGTGCTGGACTATTCGCCGATGATCTCTGCGGTTTCCATCCACTGCACTTCGAGGTCCCCGATCTCCGCCTGCAGCTCCTGCAACCGGGCGTTCAGGCCCGCGATGTGCTCGAAGTCGGCGTCGGGCCGTGCGCCGGCGTCGTTCATCTGCTTCTGGGTCTTGTCCTTCTGCGCGTCCACCTTGCTGATCTGCCGCTCGATGCGCGTCAGGTCCTTGCGGGCCTGCCGCAACTCGGCCTCGGACGTGCTGCCGGCGGACCCGCCGCTGACGGCCGGGGACGCGGCGTTCCCGGTGGCCGTGAGCGGGCCGGCGGCATTCCGCAGCTCGAGGTACTGGTCCACGCCGCCGGGCAGGTCGCGGAGCTTCCCGTCGCCGAGCAGCGCCATCTGGGTGTCGGTGACGCGCTCGAGGAGGTAGCGGTCGTGGGAGACCACCACGAGGGTGCCCGGCCAGCCGTCGAGCACGTCCTCGATGGCGGACAGGGTGTCGGTGTCGAGGTCGTTGGTCGGCTCGTCGAGCATCAGTACGTTCGGCTCACCCACGAGCAGCCGGAGCAGCTGCAGGCGACGGCGCTCGCCGCCGGAGAGCTCGCTGACCCTCGTCCACTGCTTCTCGTTGGTGAACCCGAGCTGCTCCACGAGCTGGCTCGCGGAGACCTCCTTGCCGCCGACGGCGAAGACGCGCTTCTCCGCCTCGATGACCTCGATGACGCGGCTGTCGCTGACGTCGTCGAGCTCCCTGACCTCCTGCGAGAGCACGGCGGTCTGGACCGTCTTGCCCCGCTTGAGCTTCCCCGCGGTGGGCTGCAGCTCGCCGTTCAGGAGCCGCAGCAGCGTCGTCTTGCCGGACCCGTTGACGCCCACGAGCCCGAGCCGCTGGCCGGGCGCGAGCCGCAGCGTGATCTTGTCGAACAGCGTCCGCTCCGCGCCGTCGCCGTCGTCGATCGTCAGGCTGACGTCCTCGAGGTCCAGGACGTCCTTGCCGAGCCGGGACATGGCCATCTTGCTGAGGGCCAGGGAGTCGCGGGGCTCGGGGACGTCCGCGATGAGCTCGTTCGCGGCCTCGATGCGGAACTTCGGCTTCGCGGTGCGGGCGGGGGCGCCGCGGCGCAGCCAGGCGAGTTCCTTCTTGACGAGCTGCACGCGCTTGGATTCGACGACGGACGCCATGCGGTCCCGCTCGGCGCGCGCGAGGACGTAGGCCGCGTAGCCGCCGTCGAAGTCGTCCACGACAGCGTCGTGGACCTCCCACGTGTGGTTGCAGACCTCGTCCAGGAACCAGCGGTCGTGGGTGACCACGAGCATGCCGCCCTCGGTGGGGCGCCAGCGCTGCTGGAGATGCCGCGCCAGCCAGGCGACACCCTCGACGTCGAGGTGGTTGGTGGGCTCGTCGAGCATGATGACGTCGTCGTCGGCGATCAGCAGCTTCGCGAGGGCCACACGGCGCTTCTGCCCGCCGGAGAGGGAGGACACCTTCGCGTGCCAGTCCACCTCGGAGACGAGGCCGCCCATGACGTCGCGGATCTTCGGGTTGGACGCCCACTCGTGGTCCGCCTGGTCGCCGACGATCGCGCGCCCCACCTCGAGGTCGCCGTCGAGCACGTCCGACTGGTCGAGGTAGCCCACGGAGACGTCACGCCGCTTGGTCACCCGGCCGGAATCCGGGGTGCTGCGCTGTGCGAGGAGCCGCATGAGGGTGGACTTGCCGTCGCCGTTGCGGCCCACCACCCCGATGCGGTCGCCGGCCTCGAGGCCGAGGGACACGTTGTCCAGGATGGTGCGGGTGACGAAGGCGACGCTGAGGCTTTCGGCGCCGAGAAGGTGTGCCAAGGAGATACTGCTTTCGGTTGGAACGGTGGTGCGCGGTCAGGCCGCGGATTCTGTGGCGATCCGCGCCCCGTGGGCCGGACCGTGGACGGTCATCGCCTGCAGCCCCTCGGCCCCGAGGAGCGACTCCAGTTCGGCCGCGTGGCCGGAACTCTGGGTGAGGAAGGCGATGGTAGGACCCGATCCGGACACGATCCCGGCGAGCGCACCAGCGGCCTCCCCCGTCTCAAGGATATCGCCCAGCCCCGGGGCGAGCTCGATCGAGGCACGCTGGAGGTCGTTGTGCAGCAGCGGGGCGAGGCGGAGGGCGTCGCCGGCCCGCATGGCCCCGAGGATCGCGGGGTCGATGGCCGGCTGCGGATCCGGGGCCAGGCCCTCACGCAGGCGGATCTTGTCCAGCGTGCGATACACCTCGGGCGTGGAGAGGCCGTAGTCGGAGGTCACGAGCACCCAGTGCAGGGGGGTCTTCGAGATGGCCGGGGTCAGGCGGTCCCCGACCCCGAGCCCGACGGCGGTCCCGCCGACGAGCGCGAACGGCACGTCGGCGCCGAGGTCGACGGCGATCTTCGCCAGCTCGTCCCGGGAGAAGCCGCTGCCCCACAGGGCGTCGCAGGCGAGCAGGGCCGCGGCGGCGTCCGCCGAACCGCCGCCCATGCCGCCCGCGATGGGCACGCGCTTGGTGATGTCGAGGTGCACGCCGGTGCGCCCGGGGCTGACCTCGGCGAGGAGTTCCGCGGCGCGCACCGCGAGGTTGGTGCGGTCCAGCGGGATGGACGCGGCGGGGAGGTTCAGGGTGCCCTCGTTGTTGACGCTCACGCTGATGCCGTCGCCGGCCGTCTCCGTGGCCGTGACCTCCTCGTACAGGGACACCGCGAGGAAGACGCTAGCGATCCCGTGGTAGCCGTCCTCCCGGGGCGGGCCCACCGCGAGGGAGACGTTGATCTTCCCCGGGGCCCTGACGCGCACGGACCGGGCGCCGGAGCGCATGTCGACTGTTCTGCCCGAGGCCATACCCACCAACCTAACCCACCCGTCTTCCGCGGATCCTCCTAGAACTTCTCCTGCGACCTGTCCCGCGGCCTGCCCGTGACCTGCCCGCGGCGTCAGTGCGCGGGCGCAGCGCCCGGGGCGTCCGCGCGGGCCTCCGCGATGCGCGCGAACGCCGTGATGTCGAGGACCTCGCCGCGGGCGGTCGGGTCCACCCCGGCCGCCCGGAGGGCCTGCTCCGCCAGGACCGGGCTGCCGGCCCAGCCCGCGAGCGCCGCACGCAGCGTCTTGCGGCGCTGGGCGAAGGCGGCATCGATGACGGCGAACACCTGCTCGCGCGTCGCCGTCGTCGCGGGTGGTTCCCGGCGGGTGAAGCGGACGAGGCCCGAGGCGATCTTCGGCGCCGGCCAGAACACGTTCATGCCGATCACCCCGGCCTTGGCCATGCTCGAGTACCAGGCGGCCTTCACGGACGGGACGCCGTAGGTCTTGGACCCGGGAGGCGCGGCCAGCCGGTCCGCCACCTCGTCCTGCACCATGACGAGGCCGTGGCGGAGGGACGGGAAGCGCTCGAGCAGGTTCAGGACCACGGGGACGGCGACGTTGTAGGGCAGATTGGCCACGAGGGAGGTCGGGGCGTGCGGCAGGGAGGTCACGCGCAGGGCGTCCTCGAGGACGACGTCGAGGGCCGCCGCGCGGTCGGGCCGCCACTGGGCGATGGTGTCCGGCAGCTTCCCGGCGAGGACGGGATCGATCTCGACGGCGACGACGCGCTCCGCGGCGTCGAGCAGGCCGAGGGTGAGGGACCCGAGGCCCGGGCCCACCTCGAGCACGATCTCGGCGGGGCCCAGGTTCGCAGCGGCGACGATCCTGCGGATGGTGTTGCCGTCGATCACGAAGTTCTGCCCGAGGGTCTTGGTGGGGCGGATGTCCACCTCTGCTGCCAGGCGGCGGATGTCCGCTGCTCCGAGGAGGGGTGCCGGCGGGCCGGCGGCGGGGGACGTGGTCACCCTGCCATCGTATCGGTCCGGGTGTGCCGGAGTCGGCGACGCCTGGTGGAACCCCTGGTCTCAAGAAGGGCTCCGGGCGCCGCCGACCCGCTGGGCGATCTCCCGGCTGGGGAGGGAGACCACCGGTTTGCCGCCGGCTTCCGGTCTCAAGAGAAGGGCGGCGGGAAGGCATCACCTGCGCCGGTGCGACACGGCGGGCAGCTCTGCCTCCCGCTGAACACTACGGAGGCGCCCGGGGCCGGGCACGCGTGCCGACCACCCGAGTGGTCCGGGCGGACACTCGGGTGCCGTCCGGGCGGACACTCGGGTGCCGTCCGGGTACCACCCGTTCTTCGGCGCTCGGCTACGGGGCGGCCCGCTCCCGGTCAGTCCCAGCTGCCGTAGACGGCTTCGGTGTTCGCCGTCAGCCGCGCGCACAGGGCGTCGAGGTCGGTGTCGAGGATTCCCGCCATGGCGCGCACGGTGTACGGCACGGCGTAGGAGGCGTTGGGCCGGCCGCGGTAGGGATGCGGGGTGAGGAAGGGGGCGTCCGTCTCCGTCAGGACGAGCGCGGGATCGGCCACGAGGAGGGCTTCGCGCAGGTTCGCGGCGTTCTTGAACGTCACGGTGCCCGCGAAGGACATGTACCAGCCGTGCTCGTTGCAGGTCCGGGCGAGCTCGGCGTCGCCCGAGAAGCAGTGCAGCACCACGCGGTCCGGCGCGGTGTCGGAGAGCAGCGTGGCCACGACGTCGTCGTGCGCCTCGCGGTCGTGGATCTGCAGCGCCCTGCCCAGCCGTCGGGCGATGTCGAGGTGGCTGCGGAAGGACGCCAACTGGCTGCCCCGGCCGTCCTCGCCGGTGCGGAAGTAGTCGAGGCCCGTCTCGCCGAGCGCGCGGATGCGGGGCCCGGCGGCGAGCTGCTCGATCTCCGTGAGGGCGTCGTCGAGCGTCCCCGCGGCGGCCAGCAGGGGTGCCTCGTTGGGGTGCAGGGCGACCGCCCCGAGGAGCCGCCGGTCCTGCTCGACGACGGCGGCGGTGAAGCGCGAGGACGCCAGGTCCGTTCCGACCTGGACGGCGCCCCGCACCCCGGCGGCCGCTGCGGCGTCGAGGGCCTCGCCGATGGTGACCTCCACCGCCCCCTCCCGGAAGTCGAAGTGCGTGTGGTTGTCGATCACGGGCACCGGCAGCGGCTCCGGCAGCGGCAGGTACTCACCCCTGCGGCGGCGTCGGGCCGCGGCGCCGTCCCCGGCGCCGTCGGACGTCCCGGCCTCCTCCGGTTCGCGGTAGGCGGGAGGCGTCTGCCCCACCGCGTAGGGGTGGGGGACGGGCAGCACGCTGGTACACATGGTGCCCAGCCTAGTTGTGGTACGGAACTATTTGCCCGGGAAGCAGGTTGAGCTAGTAACCTGTTGAATCATTCAGCTCGGCCAGTCCTGCCCAGCGCCGGAACGGCCGCTGCCGTTCCCTGCGTGTCGAGCGATCCCGGCCCTCCGGCGCCGCTCGGCGCGGCAGCCGCACGCATGGAGGATAGCCATGGACGTCCAGCACAACATCGCCGAGGTGGCTGCGGACCCACGGCTCGTGACGACGCCGGACCCGGACGCCGCGGGCTTCTACGCCATCGCCGCGCGCATCCTCGACTCCATCCAGACGGTGATCGACGGCAAGCCCGAGGCCGCGCGCCTCGCCCTCACGGTCCTCCTGGCCCAGGGCCACCTGCTCCTCGAGGACGTGCCGGGGGTCGGGAAGACCCTGCTCGCGAAGACCCTCGCCCGGACGATCGACTGCACCGTGAACCGCATCCAGTTCACCCCGGACCTGCTGCCCTCGGACGTCACCGGGGTGTCCATCTACAACCAGGACTCCCGTCGGTTCGAGTTCCGGCCCGGCCCGGTCTTCGCGAACATCGTCATCGGCGACGAGATCAACCGCGCCTCCGCCAAGACGCAGTCCTCCCTCCTCGAATGCATGGAGGAGC
Source organism: Arthrobacter sp. TJ-263 (assembly GCF_058269155.1). Lineage (NCBI taxonomy): Bacteria > Bacillati > Actinomycetota > Actinomycetes > Micrococcales > Micrococcaceae > Arthrobacter > Arthrobacter sp. TJ-263. The sequence goes on from NZ_JBZCNE010000002.1 coordinate 320,972, forward strand.
ACCAGGTGACCGTGGACGGGCACACGCACCTGCTCGGCGACCCGTTCATGGTGGTCGCGACGCAGAACCCGATCGAGATGGAGGGTACCTACCCCCTCCCCGAGGCGCAGCGCGACCGCTTCATGGCCCGGATCTCCATGGGCTACCCCGACGCCCGCGCGGAGGCCGACATGCTGGAGACCCACCAGTCCGTGTCACCGCTCGCGGCCATCCGCCCGGTGGCGAGCGTGGAGGACATCGCCGGGATGATGCGGCAGGTCCGCGGGGTGTACGTCTCGCCGGCGGTGAAGGACTACACCGTGTCCATCGGCCGCGCCACCCGGGAGCACCCCCGGCTGAGGCTCGGTGCGAGCCCGCGGTCGCTGCTGCAGTTGCTGCGGGCCGCGAAGGCCGGCGCCGCCCTGGAGGGACGCGACTTCGTGCTCCCCGATGACATCGCGGCGATCGCCGACGCCGTCCTCGCCCACCGGCTGCTGCTCGACCGCAAGGCCACGAGCGCCGGGGAGACGGCGTCGAGCATCGTGGCGGACGTGCTCTCCCGCGTCCCCGTGGCCCGGGAGGCGCCCCGGCGATGACACTCCCCCGTCCCGGCACCCCCACCTCCTAGCGTCCGGCGGCCCCTGATGAACCTCATCGAGAAGCTCCCCTCGGGCCTCCTCACCGTGCGCGGCTGGGGGTTCGTCCTGACCGCCGTGGTCGCCCTGCTCTTCGCGCAGGTCCTCGGGCGCCGGGACCTCCTGTACGTGGGGATCCTGCTGCTCGCCCTGCCGCTGGCCTCCGTCGTCGTCCTCCGGCTCGTCAAACCGCGGTTCACGGTGGGCCGCCGGTTCCAGCCGCAGACCATGGAGATCGGCTCCACGACGACCGTCACGCTCTCCCTGACGGCGAGCGTCGCGGGCGGGGCGAGCATCGCCATGGAGGAGCAGCTCCCCGCGCGATTCGGCCAGGCACCCCGGTTCAGTTATCCCTCGCGCAGACCCACCCGCGACGGCGTCTCCCTCTACGAGTACCGGATCCGCTCCACCTCGCGAGGCGTCTACGAGATCGGGCCCGTCACCGCCGAGTTCACGGATCCGTTCGGCCTCGGGAGATCGCGCCACGTCCTCGGCACGGCGGACCCGCTGGTCGTCACCCCCGCGCCGGTCGAGCTGCTCGTCTCGGCGCTCGCCGGATCCCGCGGCAACGACGGCATGGCCGCGACCCGGCGCCAGGCCAACCCGAGCGACGACGACGTCATGACCCGCGAGTACCGGTACGGCGATTCGCTGCGGCGCGTGCACTGGGCCGCGACGGCACGTCACAGCGAACTCATGGTGCGGCAGGAGGAATCGGTGACCACGCCGCAGGCCACCCTGCTGCTCGACCAGCGGCACCACAGCTTCAGCACCGGTCTCAGCGCGGTCTTCGGCGGAGACGCCGCCGCCGCCGACAGCGCGCTGTCCACGTCGCCGACCTTCGAGTGGGCCGTCACGGCCGCCATGTCGATCAGCGCGCACCTGCTCGAACGCAGCTACGCGCTGCGGTTCCTGGACCAGCAGGGGGCGCCCGCCCTCCTGCACTCGCCCTCGGCGGCGTTCCCGGCCGAGGAGGAGCACCACGGGCAGGGCGCCGTCGAGGGCATCGCCGAGGGGCTCGCGGCGCTCGAACTCGCGCCCGAGGCCGGGCACCGCACGCAGGGCCACGTCGAACACTCGGGCAGCACCGCCGTGCGGGCCGGTGAGGCGGCGCGCAGCGCGGTGCGCCGTGGACGCCGGCCCGCCTCCGAGGCTCCCCCGAAGTCCCCGCACGCCAGGACCCCGCACGCCGCCTTCGGCGACGACCTCCTGGACCGGCTCGCCGCGAACCGGCACCGCGGGCCGCTGATCGCCGTCCTCGGCCTGATCACCACGGAGGACGCACGGGCCCTGGCCTCGGCGTCCGACTACGGGTCGCCGGCCTATGCCATCCTCGCCACCGACCGCCCCGCCGAGTCGCAGCCCCAGCTCGCCATCCTGCGGGATGCCGGCTGGCATGCCACGGCGGCCTCGCCCTCGGCGAAGCTGCCGGTCGTCTGGGCCGGCCTCGAACACGCCGTCGGCCGGACGTCCGCCCACGCCTCCCCGGCCGCCGCGTCGACGTCGCCCGGGCGATCCTCACGCGCCCCCGTGCCCGGGGGACGGGAATGACCTCCACCCTCCCCCGTGTGGCGTCGTCGCCGGCTCCCCCGGCGGCGCGACCGGCGCCGGCGGGGCCTCCGAGCGATCCCTGGCACTGGGTCGTCACGGGGAGCGTGCTGCTCGCCGTGCTCGCCGCCTCCACGAGCCTCAACGGCGTCGTCGAGCCGTGGACGTGGCTCCTTCCCGTGCTCCAGACGCTCGTCCCCGTGCTCCTCGCCATGGCGCTCACCCGGACCCTGCGCCTGAACGGCGCACTCACCGCGCTGGTCGGCCTCCTCGCGCTCGTCGGGGCGCTCACGGCGCGGTTCTTCCCGCGGCAGAGCATCCTCGGCGTCATCCCGGGGCCGGGAACCCCGCTCGAACTGCAGCGCCTCCTCGCCCAGGCGGAGGAGACCGTCGTCTCGCAGGTGGCGCCCGTGCTGCCCGGAGCGGGCCTCGTGCTGGTCCTGTGCGCCGCCCTGGGTCTCATCGCCATCGTCATCGACCTCGTCTCCACGACCATCTGCATGCCGGCGGCCAGCGGACTCGGGCTCTTCGCGATCCTGATCACCCCCGCCGTCGTGAAGCCCGACGGCGTGGGGATGCCCGCCTTCGTGGCCACCGTCCTGGCGTTCCTGCTGCTCCTGGCGCTCGCGCAGCGGCGGGAGGACCGCCTCGCCTCCGGCGGTGCGCGCGCCTCCGCCGGCTTCGCGGGCCGGAGCGCGATCATCGGCGCGGCAGCCCTCGCCGTGACGATGGCCCTGCCGCTCACCATCCCGGGGTTCAACTCCGGGGCCTTCCCGCAGGGCTCCCGGCTCAACGTGTGGGGCACCGCCACCGGGCTGAACCCCGCGGTGACCCTCGGCAACGACCTCCGCAACCCCACCGGCTTCGGCCGGATCACCTACTCCACCAACTCGGACGCCCCCCTGTACCTCCGCGCGGTCACCCTCGAGGACTTCAGCGGCAGGCGCTGGGAGCCCGACCAGCGGATCAACGACCGCGAGACGGGCGTGGCCGAGATCGGGGCGGAGGCGGGCACGCCCGAGAACCCACCCGCGAGCGACACCGTGTTCACGCGCGTCAGCACGCAGAGCTATGCGAGCCCCTGGCTCGTGGCCCCCTACGCGCCGACGGGCGTGGCGAACCTGGCCGGGGCGTGGGCCTGGGATCCGGCGAACCTCTCCATCCTCGCCACCGACGGCGGATCGACGGCACGCCAGGACTACCTGGTGCAGAGCCGCGCCGCGGACCTGACGCGCGAGGGGCTCGGCGTGATCGGCCCCGCGGACCCGGACGCCGTCGCGGAGGTCTTCATGGACCTGCCGGACGACACCCCGGAGATCGTCCGCACCCGGACCGCGGAGGTCACGGACGAGTTCGTGAATCCCTACGACAAGGCCATCGCCATCCAGAGCTACCTGCGGAGCCCCGACTTCTCCTACTCGGTGGAGGCCCCCGTGGACGGCGGGTACGACGGCAACGGCATGGACGTCATGGCCCGCTTCCTCGAGGAAAAGTCCGGGTACTGCGTGCACTACGCGGGCACCATGGCGGTCATGGCGCGTGCGGCGGGCATCCCCAGCCGCGTGGCGATCGGCTACACCCCCGGCAGTCCCACGGGCGACACCGAGGAGGGTCCGCTGGGCACGGAGCTCCGCGAGTTCGTCGTCGACTCCCGCAACGCGCACGCGTGGCCCGAGCTGTACTTCGAGGGCGTGGGGTGGGTCCAGTTCGAGCCCACGCCGTCCCGTGGCGTGGTGCCCACCTATGCGCAGCAGGCGTTCTCGCCGGTCGGGCCGCGCGCGGACGATTCCGATGCGCTGAACCCCGGGGGCAACCCGGATCCGCTGGACCCCTCGGCGGCCCCGACGGACGCCGCGCAGGACGGCGTGGAGGCCCGCGGCGGGGCGGCGCAGGACGACGCCCGACCCGTGGCGAACGTGGCGGCCGGGCTCGGCCTGGTGCTGCTCGCCCTCCTGCCGTTCCTCCTGCGGACGGCGAGGACCCGCGCCCGGCGCCGCACCGTCGTCGTCCGCGACGCGGCAGGTGCCACGGACGGTACTGCCGGCGGCAGGGCGGCGACCGCGGCCTGGGCCGAGACTACGGAGATCGCCGGCGACTACGGCTACCGGCTGGAACCCACCGACACACCCCGGACCTTCGCCGGGCGGCTCACTCGCGACGCCGGGTTCGAGGGCGATCCCGCCACGTCCCTCTCACGCCTGCGCACGGCCTACGAGTTCGAGGAGTACGCGGACCACGGCACCGGGAACCCCGGCTCCCCCGCGTACGTCCCGGCGCCCGGGCGCTGGCCCGCCCCGGCGTCGACCCGCACGCGGCCGGCCGCCGGGCCCCGCTGGGACGACGTCGACACCGTCACGCGGGCACTCCGGGCGAACAGCACGTGGTCCACCCGGGTCAGGGCGCGGCTGTTGCCGCAGTCGCTGCTCAACCGGTTCCGGAGCAGCGAACGCCGCTGACTCCGCGGGTTCGGGAGGCGGCATCGGAACGCACGAAGGCCGGCACCCAAGGTGCCGGCCTTCGTGCGTGGTCCCGGGAGGTCTAGGAGGCGTAGGGGTCCGCGATCCCCACGTACTGCGTGTACAGGTACTCCTCGATGCCCTCCGCGCCGCCCTCGCGGCCGAGGCCCGACTGCTTGACGCCGCCGAAGGGTGCCGCGGCGTTGGACACGACCCCGGCGTTGAGCCCCAGCATGCCGGTGTCCAGCCGCTCGCCCATCCGCAGGCCGCGGTTCAGGTCGCGTGTGAAGACGTAGGCGACGAGGCCGTACTCGGTGTCGTTGGCCAGTTCCACCGCTTCGTCCTCGGTGCCGAACGTGATGATCGGCGCCACGGGGCCGAAGATCTCCTCCTGCATGATGCGCGAGGACCGGGGCACGTCCTTCAGTACGGTGGCCTGGTAGAAGTAGCCGTCGCCCGTCACGGGGGCGCCACCGGTGACGGCGACCGCGCCGTCGCCGACGGCCGCGGTGACGAGCTCGTGGACCTTGTCCCGGCTCTTCCGGTCGATCAGCGGGCCGAGCTTCGAGGCGTCCTCCGTGCCGCGCGCCGGGGTCATGCCCTCCATGCGCTCGGCCAGAGCCGCGGCGAAGCGGTCGGCCACCGATTCGTGGACGATGAAGCGGTTGGCAGCGGTGCAGGCCTCACCCATGTTCCGGAGCTTCGCGAGCATCGCGCCGGTCACTGCGGCGTCGAGGTCGGCGTCCTCGAACACCACGAACGGCGCATTGCCGCCGAGCTCCATGGAGGTCCGCAGCACGTTCTTCGACGCGGCCGCGAGGAGGTTGCGGCCCACCGGGGTGGAGCCCGTGAAGGAGAGCTTGCGCAGGCGCGCATCCTCGATGAGGGGCCCGGTGACGTCCCCGGCCGTGGTGGTGTTGACGATGTTCAGCACACCGGCGGGAAGGCCTGCCTCCTGCAGGACGGTGGCGAACAGCGAAGAGGTGAGTGGGGTCAGGTTGGCGGGCTTGAGCACCATCGTGCAGCCGGCGGCGATGGCCGGCGCGATCTTCCGGGTCGCCATGGCAAGCGGGAAGTTCCACGGCGTGATGAGCAGGCACGGCCCCACGGGCTTCTTGGTCACGAGCAGGCGCGACTTCCCGTCCGGGGAGACCGAATACCGGCCCGAGGTGCGTACGGCCTCCTCGGAGAACCACCGCAGGAACTCCGCGCCGTAGGTGACCTCGCCGCGCGCCTCGGCCAGCGGCTTGCCCATCTCGAGGGTCATCAGCAGGGCGAACTCGTCGGCGCGCGCGGTGACGAGGTCGAAGGCACGCCGCAGGATCTCGCCGCGCTCGCGCGGAGCGGTGCGCGCCCAGCCGGCCTGCGCGGCGACGGCGGCGTCGAGCGCGGCCATGCCGTCCCCGGGGGTGGCGTCAGCGAGCGTGAGCAGGGTGCGGCCGGTCGCCGGGTCCTCGACGTCGAACGTGGCTCCGGACGACGACGCCCGCCACTCCCCGTCGATGAGGAGCCCGGTGGGCACCTTGTCGAGTACTGCCTTCTCCTGGTCGGCGGTGACAGCCATTGTGAGCTCCTTCGGGAAGATTCGGGGCGCGCCCCGTCGGGGCATTCCCGCTCACGCTAGACCGGGCGATGAACGGGTGTCCAGTAGGGGCTGCACCACGGAACCGGCTTCCCTTTGGACGAGTGCACAGCACCGGCACGCGTTCGATCAGCGCGCGGCGATCACCGCGGCATACAGTTCCCGCTTGCTGACGCGGGCCTCTTCCGCGACCGCCGCCACGGCATCCTTGAGGCGCATCCCGCCGTCGATGAGCGCGTTGACGTCCGCCACGTGGTCCTCGGGCCGTGAGGGCGGCGCCTCCGGGGCGCCGGCGAGGACCACGGCGATCTCCCCGCGCACCTCGTTCTCCTGTGCCCACTGGAGGAGCTCCAGGAGGGATCCGCGGATGACCTGCTCGTGCACCTTGGTCAGTTCGCGGGCCACGGCGGCCTGCCGGTCCGAGCCGAACGCCTGCTGCAGCGAGCGGAGCATCGCCTCGAGGCGGTGCGGGGCCTCGAAGAACACCATCGTGCGGCGCTCCGCGGCGAGGTCGGCGAGGCGCCCCGCCCGCACGCCCGGCTTGCGGGGCAGGAACCCCTCGAAACAGAACCGGTCGGTGGGCAGCCCGGACAGGGCGAGCGCCGCGAGCACCGCGGACGCACCGGGCACCGCCGTCAGGTCGAGGCCCTCGGCGACCGCGGCCTCGACCAGGCGGTAGCCGGGGTCCGAGACCGAGGGCATGCCGGCGTCGGTCACCATCAGCAGGGTCGCGCCGTCCCGGACGAGGTCGAGCAGCTCGGGCGTCCGCTCGGCCTCGTTGTGCTCGTGGTAGCTGATCACCCGGCCCGTCACCGTGACGCCGAGTGCCTGCACCAGGCGGTGGAGCCGGCGCGTGTCCTCGGCTGCGACGACGTCGGCGGTGTGGAGGAGGCCGATCAGGCGCTCGGTCGCGTCCCCCATGTTGCCGATGGGCGTCGCCGCGAGGACGATCCGCCCCCGGCCGCTGTCGTCGCCCGCAGTGCCGCGGTAGGCCGTGATGGGGCTCCGGACGGCGTCGTCGGACCGGTCCGTCTCCTGCGCCTGGTCGGGCGCCTCCCCCTCATGCGCCGAGGGGTCCTCCCGGACGGAGTCGGGGGCGTCGTCGTCGAATGGCTGGTTCACCGGACCAGCCTAGCGCTCCGCACCGGCCAGGCAACCGGCCGGGTGCGGAGCCCGCGCCTCCACCGCCGGTAGCATGGCAGGGTGAGCCCCACCGCCGTCCGACCCCGACGGGACAGCCCCCAGCAGGCCGGATCCTGGGTCCTCGCTCCCTCCCTCGCCTTCACGCGCGACGCGCTGCTGGCCCGCCTCCTCGGCTCTGCGTCCCCGGGCGGCGCCCTGCGCTGGGCCGTCCCGCTGGCCGTGGCCCTGCTCGCCGGCATCCTGCGCTTCGTGCGCCTCGGCGAACCCGGGTCCCTCGTGTTCGACGAGACGTACTACGTCAAGGACGCCTACTCGCTGCTGCAGTCGGGGTACGAGCGTGAATGGCCGGAGAACGCGAACGAGTCCTTCGACGCCGGCGATCCCGGCGTGCTGCTCGGCACCCCCGACTACGTGGTCCACCCGCCGGTCGGCAAGTGGATGATCGCCGTCGGCATGCTGCTGTTCGGCTCGGACAACGCGTTCGGCTGGCGCTTCTCCGCTGCCGCCGTCGGGACCCTCTCGGTGCTCCTGCTCGCCGTCGTCGCCCACCGGATGTTCGGCTCGGCGCTGCTGGGGGCCGCGGCCGGGCTGCTCCTCGCGGTCGACGGGCACCACCTCGTGCAGTCGCGCACCTCGCTGCTGGACATCTTCCTGAGCTTCTGGCTCCTCGCCGCGTTCGCGGCGCTCCTGGCGGACCGCGACGACGGACGGCGGCGGCTCGCGGACCGGCTCGCGGCGCCCCCGTACGGGGGCGGGCCCTCCCGCGCGCAGCTGACCTACGGCCCCTTCCTGGGATTCCGTCCGTGGCGCCTCGCAGCCGGCGTGTGCCTCGGACTCGCCCTCGGCACCAAGTGGTCGGCCCTCCCGTTCATCGCCGCGTTCGGCCTGATGACCGTCGCCTGGGACATGAGTGCGCGGCGCATCGCCGGGGTGCACCACTGGGTGCTGGGGGCTGCGCTGAAGGACGGCCCGCCGGCCTTCGCCTGCCTCGTCCCCGTGGCCGCGCTCACCTACCTGGCAGCGTGGACGGGGTGGTTCCGGTCCTCGGACGCCTACGACCGCACCTGGGCCCAGCAGAACCCGTCGGAACAGTGGGGCTGGCTGCCCGACGGGCTCCGCTCCCTCGCCGAGTACCACCGCAGCGCCTACGCCTTCCACCAGGGCCTCGGCTCCGACCACCCGTACGAGGCGAGCGCCTGGTCGTGGCTCGTGGTGGGCCGCCCGACGTCGTACTTCTACGAGAAGCCGGCCGGGTGCGGGGCGGAGGCGTGCTCGCAGGCCGTGACCGTGCTCGGCAACCCGCTCATCTGGTGGAGCGCCGCGCTGTCCCTGATCGTGCTCCTGTTCTTCTGGCTGGGCCGCCGCGACTGGCGCGCCGCGGCCATCCTCACCGGTGTCGCCGCGGGCTACCTCCCCTGGTTCCTGTACCCCGATCGGACCACCTTCTACTTCTACGCCGTGGCCTTCGAGCCGTTCCTCGTCCTGTCCCTGGTGTACTGCCTCGGCCTCGTGCTCGGCGGGCCCGCGGCGGACGGCGCCCGGCGGCGGACGGGTATCGTGCTGGTGGGGCTTTTCCTGGCCGCCGCCGTCGCGCTCTCGGCCTACTTCCTGCCCATCTGGACCGCCGAGGTCATCCCCTACGACCAGTGGCGCGACCGCATGTGGCTGCCGAGCTGGATCTAGGCCGCGGCCCCCGGGTCCTCCGGGCCCTACCGGAACGAAAGCGAGCACCTGTGCGCGAAGCCATCACGGAACTCCTGGTCGACCTGCCGGCGACCGGCAACATCACCGACCCCCTGCTGCGGACCCACGACGCCGATCCGGGGCGGGCGCTGTATGCGGTGCGGTCAGGGACGCGATGGCAGGACGTCTCGGCGGCCGAGTTCCTGCAGCAGGTGACGCGCGTCGCCAAGGGCCTGGTGGCGCGCGGTGTGCGGCCCGGCGACGCCGTGGCCGTGATGTCGGGGACGCGCTACGAGTGGACGCTCGCCGACGTCGCGATCTGGTTCGCCGGAGCCGTCACCGTCCCCATCTACGAGACCTCCTCCGCCCACCAGGTCGCATGGATCCTCGAGGACGCACGGCCCGCCGTCGTGTTCGTCGAGGACGGGACCCGGGCCGGCGTGGTCCTGGACGCCCTCGCACGGACCGGCCGGGCGGACGCGACCGCCCTGGTCCGGCTGGCCCGCGAGGCGCCCGACGGCGTGGAGAGCCTCGCGACGCTCGGCGAGGACGGCGCCGCGGTGTCCGACGACGCACTCGAGGCGGCGCGGTCCTCCCGCGGCCTCGGGGATGCGGCGTCCATCGTCTACACCTCCGGCACGACGGGACGGCCGAAGGGCTGCGTCATCACGCACGGCAACTTCGCGCTGTTCGCCGTCAACACCCTCGAGTTCCTGCCGGAGTTCCTGAGGCAGGAGAACGCCCGGACCCTCATGTTCCTGCCCCTGGCCCATGTGCTGGCGCGTGCCGTCCAGGTGGTGTGCTTCACGGGCGGCATCACGCTGGCGCACTCCGGCTCGGCGCAGCAGCTGCTCGAGGACCTGAGGACCTTCAAGCCGACGTTCCTGCTCGCCGTCCCGCGCATCTTCGAGAAGATCCACGCCACGGCAGGCCGGCGCGCGGCGGAGTCCGGCAAGGGGCGGCTCTTCGCGGCCGCCGAGCGCACTGCCGTCGCCTACTCGCGTGCGGTGGACGCCGGCGGCCGGGGTGGCCGCGGCCCCTCGCCCGTCCTGCGGGCATCGCACGCGGTCTTCGACAGGCTCGTGTACCCGCGGCTGCGGGACGTCTTCGGCGGCGAGGTCACCTACACGGTGTCCGGGGCCGGCCCGCTCAGCGAGCACCTGACCCACTTCTTCCGCGGCGCCGGGGTCATGGTGCAGGAGGGGTACGGCCTCACCGAGAGCACCGCGCCGTGCACGGTGAACACGGTGTCCCTGACGCGCGTCGGATCCGTCGGCATCCCGATGCCCGGCACCAGTGTCCGGCTGGACGACGACGGCGAGGTGCAGGTGAAGGGCGCGGGCGTCTTCGCCGGGTACCACCGGAACGGTGCCGCGACGGCGGAGGCCTTCACCGGTGACGGCTACTTCAGGACCGGCGACCTCGGCGCGCTCGACGACGACGGCTTCCTGACCATCACCGGCCGGAAGAAGGACCTGCTGGTGACCGCGGGCGGCAAGAACGTGGCACCGGGCCCCCTCGAGGAGAAGCTCCGTGAGCACGCGCTCGTCGGCCAGGCCGTCGTCGTCGGCGAGGGCCGGCCGTTCATCGCGGCGCTCATCAGCCTGGACCGCGAGGCCCTCGACCCCTGGGCGGCCGCGCACGGCCGGCCCGGGCTGACCGCGGAGCAGGCCGCCCTGGACACCGACGTCCTCGCCGACCTGCAGTCCGCCGTCGACGGCGCGAACGCCACCGTCTCGCAGGCGGAGCAGATCCGGAAGTTCACCGTGCTCGACGTCGACCTCAGCGTCGAGTCGGGGCACCTGACGCCCACCCTCAAGCTGAAACGGGGCGCCGTCGTCGCCGACCACGCCCTGGCGGTGGACGAGCTCTACGCCAGGCGGTGACCGCGGCGTCCCGGGGAGCCGCTAGGCGTCCGGGGATCTGCTAGGGGGCGTCCAGCGCCTCCCGGGACCGTGCCCGCGCTGCGTCCTGGGCCATCATGGAGCGGTCGCGGCGGGCCTTCGTGGGCCAGGTGAGGACCAGCGTGAGGATCGTCGCCGTGAGCACGAGAACCGCGACCGTCACGGCGGAGTCCGTCCAGAACTGCTCGGGGAACAGCCGGATGAGGGTGTCGTCCACACGGAAGGTCCAGGTGCCGTCGGCGAAGAACAGGGCGTGGACCTGCGTGAAGAAGGTCTGCCACGCGAGGACCGCCAGCACGGTCAGGACCACGATGCCGACCAGCGTCAGCACGGCACCGGAGAACAGCGCCCGGCGGACCCCGCCCTTGTAGTGCCGCGCGAGGTAGGTGCAGGCCGCGACGGCGAGGACGAGGAGCACGAGGGCGATGAAGAAGGACAGCCCGAGGACGCCCTTCACATCGGCCATGTGGCCCACCTCCGACTCGAGGAACAGCGGCTCGCCCTCGGGCGTCACCAGGTCGCCGAGGTACCGCGGCGGCGCGAAGTTCAGCACGTAGTCGAGCGCGTACGAGCCGTAGGTCATGCGGTCGTCCAGCGAGAAACCGAACCGGTCGGCGGGGAACCCGGGCCGGTGGTACTCCAGCCACAGGAACGACGACGTCGCCACGGCCCGGATGGCGGCCGCGACCACGATGACCGGGAAGAACAGGGCGACGACGACCTGCAGGAATCGCGGGAGCGCGGGCTTCGCCGCGGCCGCCTGGTCCCGGGCCGCGGCACGCCGGGCCGCTTCGCTGTCCGGGGGGCGCACGGAGAGGGCCGCCGTGTCCGTGGACGGCTCGACGGCGGCCGGCGCGTGACTCCCACTCCCCGACGAACCGGCTCCCGACGACGGCCCTGCCACCGCGGCGGCCGCCGGGACTCCGGCAGGGTCCTGTCCGTCCGGGGAGGCAGTCGCGGCGGTGGAAGCAGGGGAAACGGTCGAGGCGGTGGAGACCGTGGCCCCGTGACCGCCCGGGGTCCCTTCGTCCCCGTCGACGCCCGGGAGGTCCGGCCGGCCGGCGGCCTCCCGCATCGGGAGAGGGTCGCGCTGGGTGGTGGCAGGGATCGGCTCCTCCCCGGGATCGGGATCACCAGCGCCGGAGGCGGCCGTCCCGGCCGCGGCAGCGCCGGAAGCGGCGTCGTCCTCGACCCGGGAGGCATCGGGGGCCCCGGAGTCCGCCCCCACCGAAGCGGCGTCGTCGTCCATCCGTTCCGCACGGGATGCGACGGATGCGCTCGGACGGGTGCTGTCGGTCTCTGCCACTGCGATCTCTCCTTGATGGGTGCCGCCGGTGCCTGCATCCGGCGTCTTTCGACACTACCGGGCATTCGGGCGCTGAACGGGAGGCTCCCCGCACGCCCGTCGCTCGGGGTCAGGCGGTGACGACGGCCTCTCCCCGGTCAACGGCGCCGAGGTCGCCGCGGTGCCCCGCCGCGACCGCGCGCCGTCCGAGGATCAGGGTGTACGCCCAGTACGCGGCGAAGACCAGGAACCCGATGCCGAGGCGCAGCCACGGCGGCAGCCCGCTCGGTGTGACGAATCCCTCGACGAGCCCCGAGACGAGCAGCACCAGCACCAGCCCGAGTGCGACAGTGATGAGCGCACGGCCTTCCTCCGCGAGCGCCGCGGCGCGTGGCCTGCGTCCCGGAGCCACCCAGGCCCAGAAGATGCGCAGCCCTGCGGCGGCGGCGATGAAGATGGCGGTCAGCTCCATGAAACCGTGCGGCAGGATGTAGACGAAGAAGGTGTCGAGCCGGTCGTAGGACGCCATCATGCCGGCGGCCATGCCCACGCCCTGCGCGTTCTGGTAGAGGATGAACACCGGCCAGATGCCGGTGACGCCGAACGCGACGGCCTGCAGCGCGATCCACGCGTTGTTCGTCCAGACCAGCCCGGCGAAGGAGGCGGCAGGGTTCTCCGAGTAGTAGTCGACGAAGTCCTCCTCCACGTAGCGTCGGAGTTCCTCGTCCGGCCCGAGCGCCTGGATCACCCCGGGCGTGCCGACCCAGAGGGCGTAGAGCCAGGCCACCGCGATGAAGAGCACCCCGACCACCGCTGTAAGCCACCGGACGCGGTAGAACGCAGCGGGCAGGGAGAAGACGAAGAACTGCGCGATGTCCTCCATGGTGTTGGACTTCGCCCCGGTGAACCGGGTCCGCGCGCGGGAGAGCCGGGTGGACAGCGCCCCGGACAGTGCGCTCTCGGGGTCCACGGACCGGATGATGGACAGGTGCGTGGACACGCGCTGGTAGAGCACCAGCAGTTCGTCCGACTCCGCGCCGTCGAGCCGCCGCCGGCCCACGAGGTGATCCAGGCGTTGCCAGTCGCTGCGGTGCACGGCGATGAATGCGTCAACGTCCATGGCCCAACCCTATAGTTCCGGGGTCGTCGTGGAGCGGCAACGGCACGACGGCGCTACGCTGCAGGGAGCACGGGACCACCAGGACCCGTCACCGGTCGTCAGGGGGACATGCATGAGTTCGGTCGTCACCGGCGAGGCGGTGGTCCTCGAACTGAAGGCCGCCGGATTCGCCGCCCGGGGGCTGAGTGTCCTGATCGACATCATCGCCCAGGTCATCCTCGCGATCCTCCTGCTGCTGCTGATCGGGAACGTCTTCGGCGGCGTCCTCGACGATGCGCTCACGCGAGCCCTGGTCCTGGTCGTCGTCGTGCTGCTCCTCCTCGTCCTGCCGGTCACGGTGGAGACCGTGACCCGCGGGAAGTCGCTGGGCCGCCTCGTCATGGGGCTGCGGATCGTGCGGGACGACGGCGGTGCGATCCGCTTCCGGCACGCCTTCATCCGCGGCATGCTGGCGATCCTCGAGATCTACATGCTCGTCGGTTCGCTCGCGTTCCTCGTCTCCCTGTTCAACGAGCGCTCCAAGCGCCTCGGCGACCTGCTGGCCGGGACCTACGCGATGCGGGAGCGGGTCGTCGCTCGGCCCCGGGCCGTCCTCGTCATGCCTCCACGCCTGGAGCACTGGGCGGCCACGGCGGACATCGGGCGCCTGCCCGACGCCCTCGGCCGGAGGATGTCCCAGTTCCTGGCGCAGGCCCCGCGCCTCACGCCGTCGGCCCGCACCGCGCTCTCCCGGGATCTTGCCGCCGAAGCGGGCCGGCACGTCTTCCCCGCACCCCCGGCGGACACCCCTCCGGAGGAGTTCCTGCACGCCGTCATCGCCGCGCGCCGGGACCGCGACTATGCCGCGATGATGCGCCGCCGCGAGCGGACGGAGTCGACGGCGAAGAGGCTCCACCACCTGCCGTTCGGCTAGGGCTGGTCGACCCACTCGTCCCACGGCACGTTCCAGTCGCCGAAGCCGTCCCACACGTACATGGGGCCGTAGTCCGTGTTCAGGATCTGCACCACGTCTCCGGTCGCGAACGTGTCGTAGAAGTACTCGGCGCCCTCGGGCGACATGCCGATGCAGCCGTGGGAGACGTTGAACCTGCCGAGGGCCACCTGCGCGGCGGGGAGCGCCTCGTGCACGAACGCTCCGCCGTTGCTCAGGCGGCTCGCGTGGTTCACGACCGTCGGCGGGTAGTAGGCGGGATCGCCCGGCTCCAGGCCGATCGACTCCGCCGTGAACCGGGTGCTCTCGTACTGCTCCATCACCACCATGTAGCCCTCGGTGGAGGGCCAGTCCTCGGTGCCGAGGGTGATCGGGAACGTGGCATCGAGCTTCCCGTCGAGATAAACCTCCATGGTCTTGGTGGCGTTGTCGACCACGGCCAGGCGCGTGTTGTGCGTCTTCACGGTCCTGATCGTGTCGCCGTTGCCGATCATGCCGTTGCCGAAGTCGACGCCGAACAGCCTGGACTCGACCGTGATCGTGCTGTTCGGGGCCCAGAACGTCTCGGGGCGGTAGCGGGCCTTGGTGTCCGAGAGCCAGTAGAACGCGCCGGGCTGACCGCTCGTACTGGTGACGGTGATGGCCTTCTCGACGGCGTCCCGGTTGGTCACGGGTTCACTGAAGGTGAACTCGAGCGGCTGGCCCGTGCCCACCGTGGCGCCGTCCAGCGGGTACATCGCGGCGTCGGCCTCGTTCGCGGGCTCCACGGTCCTGAAGGTCGAGGTACCTCGCCGGGGCTGTCCGGCGGCGTCGCGGGCCGTGTAGGAGAGCTCGTACTCGGTGTCGAACGCGAGACGGTCCGTCGCGGTCCACTGCGTGCCGTCGTCGGACAGGGTCCCGGCGACGGGCGTGCCGCCCGCACGGCGGACGAGTTCGACGGCGTCGAGCGTCGCCCCGGTGACCGTCACCGCGGGCGGGGTGGCGGGGTTGACCGAGAACGCGCCGTCCGTGGGCGTGACGCCCACGGTGTAGTCGGACCGAGCATCGGGTGCCGACGCCGCGGGGGAGGATCCCGGGGACGACGTCGACGACGGCTCGAACTCGTCCCAGAAGGACGCCGTCGTGATGCCCACGCCACCGCCGACGGCGACGACCGCAGCGGCACCGATGGCCGCGATCGTCCAGATCTTCCGACTCGCTGCGGCCCTGCCCGATCCCTGCTTCATGCGCATGCGTCCAGCCCTTCACCGTCACTGCTCCTGAGCGGACTGTACGTCACGTGACGTGCCTCACCGCGGAGGCCGCGCGGCGTCCGTCGGGGACGGCTCCCACCGGCCCCCGAGGGAACCGGCAGCAGCCGCGTCGGGGGGGGGGGTGCTGCCTAGTAGCGGTACTGCTCCGACTTGTACGGACCGGCGACGTCGATGTCCAGGTACTCGGCCTGCGCCTTGGTCAGCTCGGTGAGCTCGACGCCGAGGGCGTCCAGGTGCAGGCGGGCGACCTTCTCGTCGAGGACCTTCGGGAGCACGTACACCTCGTTCGCGTACTCGCGGTTGCCCTCGGCGTCGTCCTGCTCGAACTTCGTGTACAGCTCGATCTGGGCGATCGTCTGGTTGGCGAAGGAGTTGCTCATGACGAACGAGGGGTGACCCGTGGCGTTGCCGAGGTTCAGCAGGCGGCCCTCGGACAGCATGATGATGGAGTGCTGCTCCACGCCCGCGGACTCGTCGGCGGGGATGACCCACTCGTGGACCTGGGGCTTGATCTCGATCTTCTCGACCCCCGGGATGCGCCCGAGGCCCGCGATGTCGATCTCGTTGTCGAAGTGCCCGATGTTGCCCACGATGGCCTGGTGCTTCATGCCCGCCATGTGGCGGGCCATGATGACGTCCTTGTTGCCGGTGGTCGTGATGAAGATATCGCCCTGCGCGAGCACCGATTCCAGTTTCGCGACCTGGTAGCCGTCCATCGCCGCCTGCAGTGCGCAGATCGGATCGATCTCCGTGACGATCACCCGGGCGCCCTGGCCGCGCATGGCCTCGGCCGCGCCCTTGCCGACGTCGCCGTACCCGCAGACGACGGCGACCTTGCCGCCGATCAGCACGTCCGTGGCCCGGTTCAGGCCGTCGGGCAGCGAGTGGCGGATCCCGTACTTGTTGTCGAACTTCGACTTGGTGACGGAGTCGTTGACGTTGATCGCGGGGAAGAGGAGCTTGCCCTGTGCGGCCAGCTGGTAGAGGCGGTGCACGCCCGTGGTCGTCTCCTCGGTGACGCCCTTGATGCCCGCGGCGATCGCGGTCCACTTCTGCGGCTCGGAGCCGATCGTGGAGCGGAGGGTGTCCAGGAACACGGTGTACTCGTGCGAGTAGTCGGCGTCGCCCTCCTGCGGGTTCGCGGGCACCGCTCCGAGCGCCTCGAACTCGGCTCCCTTGTGCACCAGCATCGTGGCGTCCCCGCCGTCGTCGAGGATCATGTTCGGGCCGAGGCCGTCCGCCTGGCCCGGCCAGGTGAGGATCTGGGTGGCGGTCCACCAGTAGTCCTCGAGGGACTCGTTCTTCCACGCGAACACGGGCACCCCGGCGGGCTCCTCGACCGTGCCGGTGCCCACGACGACGGCCGCGGCGGCCTCGTCCTGGGTGGAGAAGATGTTGCAGGACGCCCAGCGCACCTCGGCGCCGAGGGAGGTCAGCGTCTCGATGAGGACGGCCGTCTGCACCGTCATGTGCAGGGAGCCGGCGATGCGGGCTCCCGCGAGGGGCTGGGACTCGGCGAATTCGCGGCGCAGCGCCATGAGTCCGGGCATCTCGTGCTCGGCGAGGCGGATCTGGTGGCGGCCGGCCTCGGCGAGTGAGAGATCGGCAACTTTGTAGTCGAAGGTCATGGTGTCCTGGTCCTTGGAGGTTCGGAAGGGCTGGGGATCGGCGGTGCGGCTGGGCGGGTCAGGCGCGCGCGCCGCCGTCGAGTGATTCGCGGCGGAGGAGCACGGGGATGCCCTCGTCGAGGGTGTAGGTCAGCCGGGTGCCGTCGGGTCCCGGCGAGGAGGTCCTGAGGACGCGGCCCTCCTGGACGAGCTTCGACCCGGTGACGGGGCAGCGGAGGACGTCGAGCAATCGGGAGGGAAGATTCGCCACGGGGAGCACTTTCGCTCGGAAGGAAGAGGGATTCTGCCCTCCAGTCTACCGCGGGCGCCTTCTCCTGCCTCCATCGGAAGGTCCGGTCGGGCGGGGCCGGAGAGGTGCGGACCGGCCGGAGCCGCCCGGTCAGGGTTCCCGCAGGATCCTCAGGTGGCCGCGCCGGGGGCCGCTGACGCCGACCGGAGGCTCCATGGGGGCCTTGGTCCCGCGGGGTCCGACCGGCGGGGCCTCGACGGTGGGCTCCGCGGCGGCTTCCCGCACGGCGTCGGCCAGGGCCAGCAGGTCGTCGGAGTTGTGCTCGGGAGCGGCGTCGGGGAGCGTCAGGCGGACCACCTCCCAGCCGCGGGGCACGGTGAGGCGTTCGGCGTGGACCGCGCAGAGGTCGTAGGTGTGGGGCTCGGCGTAGGTTGCGAGGGGTCCGAGGACCGCCGTCGAATCCGCGTAGACATAGGTCAGCGTGGCCATCGCCCGCCGGGGGCAGGCTGATCTGGAGCATTGACGGAGTGATCCCACGATCCTCAACCCTACCGGGGATCGGCCGGGGCGGCCGCCGTGACGCGCCCCGGTGGCCGCCGCGCATCGGGGGCGCGCCCGCACCCGCACCAGCGCAGGAGTGCGTGCGGGGCGGTCGAAGGCTTAGAGTCGATGCATGCAGGATGCTCCCACACTTTCGGTGAACCTGACTGATCCGGCGGCCGCGGAAGAGGGTCCGGCGCGGTCGTTCTACGAGCGCCGTCGCAATCGCCGGGGGCGCGGCATGCGCGGTAACCTGCTCCCGCAGTACCTGCCGGGGTCGCGGACGCGGTCTGAGCAGTTCGACGACTGGGTGATGGAATCGGCCCAGCGGCTCGAGCGCCTGTGGGGCGAGCGCATCCAGGACGTGCAGATCGTGGTGCAGGAGATCCCGGACGGCCTCGAGGACATGACGCCCGAGTCCCTGCGGGGACTCCTGGGATCCTGCTCCCCCGCCTCGCCGAACCGGCCGGCCGTCATCACCATCTACCGGCACCCCGTGCTCATGGCCGCGAGGGACGTCCTGTCCGTCAACGAACTCGTGCATGACGTCGTCGTGGAACAGACCGCCGAACTCATGGGACTCGCCCCGGAGGCCGTCGATCCCGCGTACGGCCGCTCCCAGGCCTGACGGTTTCAGCGGTCCGGCGACCTCCCCGCGGAGCACCGGTCAGTAGCCGAGTTCCACCGGGATGCTCTGCGGACCCGTGGCACCGGCCGGGACGCCCGCCACGGAGATCCCGCTCCTGTCCCCGGGCAGCGTCATCATCTGCGCACCGTACACGGGGTCCCCGGTCGCATCGACGACCACCGCGACCGGCGACCGGCCGAGGGACGACGACGGCACCGTCACGGACGTACCCCCCGCGATCCCGATCACCACGGGCTCGCCCAGCGCGCCGTCGGCCAGGACGGGCGTCAGCGTGACCTCGCCCCTGCCGCTCGGCGCACCCAGGACCAGGGAGGTGTCCACGCCCTCGGCCAGGGCCATCGCGTGATCGCTGCCGAGGCGGACCGCCCCCGGGGCGCCCGCGAGGTCCACCGGTTCGCCGTCGTCGGTCCCGCGGGTCACGCGTGCGGCCGCGACCATCGAGACGTCGGAGGTGACGGCGACCGTGTAGTTCCCCTCCGGGAGCGCGTCGAGGGGGACGCTCGTGACGGAACCGGCCGCCGCGGTCACGACTCCCCCGCCCGGCAGGGCCACGTCCCCGTCCGGCCCGAAGACCCGGATGTCGAGCACGGCGTCGCTGGACCCGGGGACGAGCACCTGCAGTGCGGGGGACGCGCTGCCGTACCCTTCCTGCTCGCGGATGCGGCGCGCCGTCGCGGCGTCCTGGACGGCGACGCCGGGCACCACCTGGGTCAGGCCGGCCGGAGCACTCGGCGACAGGAGGTCCACCCCGCCGGGCGTCAGTCCGCGCAGCACGCTCTGCTGGATGACCCCGCTCACGCGTCCGCCGTCGCTGCGCACGCGCACGGCCACCTGCTCGTGGTTGCCGGCGAGGGCGGCCAGCACGATCCGCCGGGTCTCCCCGGGGGCCACCAGCCCACCGCGCGTCCCGGCTGCCTCGATGGGTCCGTCCGGCCCGTAGAGCTCGAGCGACACGGCGGCGGGCGTGCCCGTGGGGTTGGTCAGGGTGAGGGTGGAGGACTGCCCGACGGTGGTCGCGGCGCCCAGCAGCCACAGATCACTGGAAGGCACCTGGCAGGCGGTCGCTGCGAGCCCCCGGAGGTCCCCGTCGGTGGCGGTGTAGGTGGCGGTCGCCGCGGCCACCGGGGTGAGCCCGCCCTGCGACTGCGCGCGGAGGACGGACGGGGCGTCGACGGCGATGCCGCGGGCGACCCCCGCGACGCGGTTCGTCAGGCCGTCCTCACCACTGCTGGCGGGGCGGTCCGCCGCCAGGGAGGACGCGGGCGCGAACTCCCGGATCAGCGCCAGCGGCTCCTCCCCGGTGACGGGCAGCAGCCCGCTCCCCGTCACGGTGGCACTCAGGTCGCTGAGCACCACACCGGACACGGTGGTCTTCGCGCTGGCCGACGCGGGACCGAACTCGGGATCGGCGCCCTCTCCGGCGGACTCGAGCAGGCGCGGCGGCGCAGGACACACCGCGGTGTAGTCGCCGGCCGGAACCGCTGCCGCCGGGACCCCGACGTCGGATCCGGGGCTCGTCGGCAGGGCCGCGGTCACGCCTCCGGAGGCGATCGCGGCCGTCGCCGCGAGGAGCACGACGCCGGTCGCGGCGCCCAGCGCGGTGCCGAGGCGGGTACGCCGTGGGACGCCGGCCGCCCTGTCCCGGGCGACGGCGCGCGCGGCGACGGCCGTATCCGCGGCGACGGCGGTATCAGCACGGAGCGGTGTGTCCGCCGCCCGGATACCGTGCGCCGACCGGCCGGTCGTCCGTCGACGGCTCACATCGCACCGCTTCCAGTGGTCGCCGGCTGCGGGGACGCGCCGGCCATCGCGTCGTCCCGCGGGCTCCCGGGGACGGCGTCATCGGAGAAGGGACGCCGGGTGGTTTGCCGCGCCGGGTGGCCATCCTTCGGCCTCGCGACCGCGGGCCGGGACGGGATGGGCAGGGCGAGGAGCGCCGTCAGCCCGAAAACGACGGCCTGGAGCGCCTCCACCCAGGGCTCGAAGACGCTGGAGTAGGAGATGTCCACCCTGCCGCCCGCGGCGGGCAGCACGAAGGCCTGCTGCCACCCGTCGGACACGGGCTCGAGCCGCCCACCGTCGAGGCTCGCGCGCCATCCGGGGTCGGCCTCCTCCGCCAGGACGAGTCGCCGCCCCTCCGCGCCCGGGGGGACCGCGCCGCCCGCGTCCACGCCCGACGACGGGACGATGGCCTCCGTCCGGCCCTCGGCACCGACGACCCGCGCCCGGGCCGGAAGGTCCCCGATGTCCTCGGTCCCGCCGTCGGACATGGCCGGAGCGACGCGCCAGAGCCGGCCCGTCTCCGTGTCACCCACGGCGGTGAGGCCGGGCACGGAGTCGATGCGGCCGCTGAGGAAGTCCCCGGCGGCCTCGGACTGCCGGAGCACGACGAAGCCGACGCCGAGGTCGCGCAGGTCACCACGGGGATCCGCGCCCGTGGCGCCGACGATCACGGCGACGCTCGTGCGCAGGAGCCGCTCCGATGCTCCGTCCTCCTGCAGGGCCACCTCCCCGGTCCCCTGCAGACTGCGGGCCGCGTACAGCGGGTTCAGCGCATCGAGGGTCGTCCCGGCACCGCGGGTCAGGGCGGCACGGACGTCGTCGTCGTCGTCGACCGTGATGACGAGTGTCCGGGTCCGGTCCGGGCCCGTGCCGCGGTCCGCCGCCGTCGCGGGCAGCGGGCGCTCGGCCACGGGGTCCAGGCCGATCGCGGTGCCGAAGTCCGAGGAGCGGGCACTGGTGGCGGGTGCCTCCGCGGCGGGACTGCCGGGAAGCAGCACCGGCTCGGCGACCGCTGCCGGCGGGCCGGCGAGCCCGGGGGCGAGCCACAGGCCGAGACTGAGCAGCGGGCCGACGGCGAGCGCCGTGCCCGCGGCGACCCGCAGGAGCCGCCGGCCGGCGCCGGCCGGAGCCGCGGGGACGCCCGCGTCCGGGCGGCCCGGCAGCCCCGCGAGGGCGGCCGCGAGCAGGCACAGGGTCACGGCCGAGACGAGCGGTCCGGGGAACACCCCGACCAGGGCCGGGCCGTCCACCGCGACGGGGAACTGCGGGATCACCGCGCCGAGTGCCAGCGCGAGGATCGCCAGGAGCCAGAACGGGCGCACGAGGGTGCCGCGTCCGCCCCGCAGGAAGAGCGCGACGGCGGCCAGGGCGATCACGGGCCCGCCGATGACGATCGCGGCGACGAGCGACCAGGGGCCCGGGCCGAGGAGACCGGCCGCGGCGGGCGCGAGCATCGGGTCGAACCGCACCGGGAACCCGAGGAGCTGCTGCCAGGGTGCGGCCGGAGCGAAGGCGAGCGGCACGCCGGGATCGCCGAGGACACCGCGGGGGGTCGCGAGGGCCGAGAGGAGGTACGGCAGGTACAGCGCGACGACGGGCAGCAGGGTCCACCACAGCGTGCGTGCCCTCGTCCCGCCGACGACCAGCGCGACGACCAGCCCCGCCACGGCGAGTGCCCCGAGGGAGGGCGCCGACGCCGCGACCACGGCGAGGACGAGCCCGGCCGCGGCGCCGGCGGTCCAGCTGCGCGTCCCGTCGCTGCCGGGCGTGACGATGCCCTCCGGCACCGTACGCACACTCACCGCGCCCCCGACCGCCCGGACGATCCCCAGCAGGGCGAGGGGAAGCAGGATGTGGGCGAGCAGCGCGCCGAGCCGCCCCTGCCCGAGCGCGACCTGCAGGGCGGGCGCGGCGCCCCAGAAGACTGCGGCCCAGAGCCGCAGCGCGCGGGACCGCGTCAGGGCACCGGCCGCGAGCCATGCGGTGAGGCCGGCGAGGGGAAGCGCGCAGACCACGGCGACGACGACGGCCGTGTTCGCCGAGCCGAGGCCCAGCAGGGACAGCAGCCACAGCACGTACGCGAACGGCGAGCCGTGGGCGGGGAACCCGGCCCCCAGGCCGGTCCACCACGCGGTCGCGCTGTCCCAGACGGCGCCCGGGGTCGCGGCGACCGGCAGCAGCGCCCCGCCCGCCAGGGCCGGCGCCCCGATGAGGCGGTGGAGGCCCAGGACCGCGGCGGCGAGCAGCACCAGGACGGCCAGCACGGCCCCGGATCCGACCCAGAGCCGCGCCGGGGTGGTCAGCGCGGCGAAGTCGTCGTTGCTGTCCCCGGACGGGATGTACTCCTCGGTCCGCGGGTCCTGCCCGGCGGAGGCGCCGCGCGAGGTGAACGCGTCGACGACCGACCGGCGGTGGGACCACACCTCACGGCGGGACGTGATGAGCGGGCGCACGGTGGAGCGCGGCCGGCGCCGGCTCCGTCCGGCGGAGCGGCGGGACCGCAGGAGGTGGATCGGCCGGCAGACGCCGGCGAGGCTGCCGAGCAGCTGGCCCGCGCCGTGGGCGGGGTCCTTCGCCAGGAGGCCGAGCAGCAGCCGGCCCAGGCCTCCGAGGACGGCGCCGACGGCGAGGAAGGGCACGGCCGGCGCGGTGGCGTGCTTGAGCCGGAGATACACCTCGGCGGCCCGCGCGCCGTGCGGCGTGGACACCGGGTGCGGCCTGGGCCGCGCGTGGCGCAGCACCGCCCGGGGCACCACCACCACGCGGTGGCCGGCGAGGCGGTTCCGCCAGCACAGGTCGACGTCGTCGCCCACGCCGTGGAGGGCCGGGTCGAAGCCCCCGAGGGCGTCCCACACGTCGCGGCGGATCAGCATGCCCGCGGAATTGACGGCGAAGACGTCGCTCCGCGCGTCGTACTGGCCCTGGTCGTGCTCGTCGACGTCGATCAGCGTGAGCCGTTCCGCCCACCGGCTGATGGACAGCCCGACGTCCACGAGTTCGCGGCGGTCGTCCCAGGCCACCTGCTTCGCCCCGGCCACGGTGACCGACGGGGCACGCTCGACGGCGAGGAGCAGTTCGGCGAGCGCTCCGGGTTCGGGAGCGGAATCGTCATGGAGGAGCCACAGCCAGTCGTGGGCGTCGCCTTCCCCGGACCCCCCGTACGGCGGGATCTCGGCGACGGCGGTCCTCACGGCGGTGCCGAACCCCGCCCGCGCGGGAGCGCCGACCACGGGGCTGCCGACCGGCAGGTGGAGCTGGAGCAGGGACGCGGACCCGTCCGTCGATCCGGTGTCGACCCCGACGCAGAGATCGGCCGCGCGTCTCTGACGTCCCAGGGCTTCCAGCGTGGCCGGAAGGTACTCGGCACCGTTGTGGGCTACGACGACGGCGGTGACGCGGAGGTGCTGCTGAATCAGACTGCTCGCTTCCGCAACCTGCGGCGCTCCCGCTCGGACAGACCACCCCAGATGCCGAAGCGCTCATCGTTCTCCAGCGCGTACTCGAGGCACTCGGACTTCACGATGCAGGACCCGCACACCTTCTTGGCGTCGCGGGTGGACCCGCCCTTCTCGGGGAAGAAGGCCTCGGGGTCGGTCTGCGCGCACAGGGCGTCCGCCTGCCAGGACAGCTCGCCGTCGTCGTCGACGTTGCCCGGCGCGAGCGGCTGCCCGATCCAGGTGGGCCGGTCGGCCGGCGCCGACTGCGGCCGGGCATCCTCCTGCACCTCGGGATCCAGGCCCGGAAGAACGAGGAGGCTGCTGGGGCCGTCGACGTCGGGGAGGAGCGTGAGGGTCTGGTGGGCGCTGAGGAACGCGGTGGCCTGATCCTCGAGCACGGAACGCGTGCCTTCGCGGTACCGCTCGCCTGCCACCGGGTCGGCGGGATCGAGGAACCAGTCGGCCGGAACGCCCCGTGACCCGTAGCGGGCCGAAGCCTGCGCCGCGATATCTGGTCGTTCCTGTGTGCGTTCTGCCTGCCCCATGATCAGCCTTCCCGGTGTCGCCGTTCCAGCATCAGCATGGGGCGACCCTCGCGCCCGCCTGCTGGAACAGATCCGTTGCCCTAATTACACGGGTGTAACACGATTTTCGTCAAGCGGCGGGGGGAACCTTATAGAGTCGGAGCGTGACACGCACGAGTGGCACGCCGTCAGGACTACCTGTTTTCGTCGGCGAGTCGGCAAGTAGTCATCCCCACCGCGTCGGCGCGAAACCGACCCTCGAGCTGGAAGAGGCCCATCATGCCACAGACACCGGGACAGCTCCTGACAAGGATGCGGACCGTCAACCCCACCTCTCCCCGCCTGGTCTGGCATGGCCGGGAAGGCCGGATCGAGCTGTCGGGGCGTGTCTTCGACAACTGGGTCGCCAAGAGCTCGAACCTCCTCGTCGACGAACTCGATGCCGCCGGCGGGACGACCGTCGCCGTCGACCTGCCGGTGCACTGGAAGACCCTCGCCCTCGTGTTCGCCTGCTGGCAGGTGGGTGCCGTCGTCGTGCTCGCGGACGACGGCACCCGGTCCGCTGACACCGACATCGTGCTGTCCTCGCGAACCGGTGTCGAGGTGGACCCGGGCCGCCTGCTGGCCTGCGTGGCCCTCGGCTCGCTGGCGCTCCGGTGGGAGGGGCCGCTGCCGCGGGGAGCGGTGGACTACGCGGCCGAGGTGCGGTCCCACGGCGACGTCTTCCTCGACGCGGCGGACGGTCCCGGGGCGCCGTCCGCTCCCCTGGTCCGCACCGACGGGAGGACACTGACGGCCGCGGACCTCGCGGGGAGCGTCGTGCTGCCGACGGGACCCGGGCGGGCCGCCGCTGCCGACACCGCTGCGGCCGGATCCCCCACGGTGCTCCTGGAACCCGGCGTCGATCTGCTGCGGGCCCTCGCCGCCGCGTTCGCGGTGTGGGAGCGGGACGGCGCGCTGGTCCTCGTGGAGGAGGGTGTACCCGTCACCGAGCGGTTGCTGAGCGGTGAAAAGGTCACTGACCGGCTGGGGACTGCCTGACCTTCTCGTCCGCCGGCGTCGCCGCGGTCGGGGCGGCCTTGGCCGGGTGCCCGCCCTCCGGGTGGACGAGTTCCTGGTCGTGGCTGAACGCCGGATCCTCGTCGAGTTCCACGTTGAACACCCAGAACCGGTAGGCGACGAAGCGGACGAAGGTGGCGAGCACCGTGCCGAAGACCCCGACGACGAACAGCGGGGTCGGTTCGACGACGTCGAACATGTACTTGGCCACCCACACACAGCCCGCGGCGATGCCCATGCCGATCACGTTGATGAAGACGAACATGGCCAGTTCCCGGGCCGGGTTGGGCTGGCGGCGGCGGCGGAAGGTCCAGTAGCGGTTGGCGACCCACGCGAAGATCGTGGCCACGCCGGCCGAGACGAAGCGCGCCTTGACCTCGCTGCCGCTCATGGGCCCGTGGATCAGGTACCAGTAGAGGCCGTTGTCGATGACGAACGCCACACCGCCGACGGCCCCGAATTTCGCCACTTCACGCCAGAAAAGGGAGGCGAGGCCCCTGATCCGGTCCATGAGTCCTGCCACTGTCAACCTCCGGGGTGCGATACGAACGCCGGGGCCGCAGGGCATGCTCCCGGCGGACCTGCAGGACGAACCGCGACGGGGCCAGCAGAGCGAGCAACCCAGGCTGACCTTTGCATGGCGTGTTTCGCTCCACTTTACGTCCTCCCTCCGACCCCCGGGCTCCGCAGGGGCCCGGAAACACCCGATGGCGGGCTGGCAGCTTCCTGTGAAACGTACCCCGGGCCTCCCGATCCTGCCCCCCGGATGGCCGGGTCCGGCCGCGCCGTGGTTACCCTGTAGTGGTGACTTTTCCCGTGATAGGCGTCATCGGCGGCGGCCAGCTCGCCCGCATGATGGCCGGTCCAGCCGTCGAACTCGGCCTCGAACTCCGCGTCCTGGCGGAGGGCCCCGACGTGTCCGCGGTGGCCGCCGTCGCCTCCTCGCAGGTGGGCGACTACCGCGACCGCGAGACGCTGCGTGCCTTCGCCGCGGGCGTGGACGTGGTCACCTTCGACCACGAGCACGTCCCCGGTGAGCTCCTCGCGGACCTGGCGGCCGACGGCGTGCGCCTGCACCCCTCGCCGGCGGCGCTCCGGCACGCCCAGGACAAGCTCGTGATGCGGCGGGCCGTGGACGGACTCGGGCTGCCCAACCCGCGGTGGCAGGCAGTGACCGACCCCTCCGACGTCGAGGCGTTCGCGGCGTCCACCGGCTGGCCGGTGGTCCTCAAGACACCCCGCGGCGGCTACGACGGCAAGGGGGTCCTCGTGCTGCGTGACGCCGCGGCCCTCGGGTCCGCCCGCGACTGGTTCACCGGCGGCGAGCTGCTGGTCGAGCAGTTCGTCCCGTTCAGCCGCGAACTGTCCGTCCTCGTGGCCCGGCGGCCGTCCGGGGAGGCCGTCACGTGGCCCGTCGTCGAGTCGATCCAGGTGGACAGCGTCTGCGACGAGGTGATCGCCCCCGCCCCGGCTCTGGCGGCCGACGTCGCCCGCGACGTCACCGCGGCCGCGCTGCACCTCGCGGAACGCCTCGACGTCACCGGCGTCATGGCGGTCGAACTCTTCGAGACCCCCGGGTCGGGAGCGGGCTACCTCATCAACGAACTCGCCATGCGTCCGCACAACTCGGGGCACTGGACCATGGACGGCGCCGTGACCGGCCAGTTCGAACAGCACCTGCGTGCCGTGCTCGACCTCCCCCTGGGATCGACGGCGCCGCTGGCGCAGCACGCCGTCATGAAGAACATCCTCGGCGGCGTGAACACGGACATCTACGCGGCCTATCCGTCGGCGCTGTCCTCAGGACCGTCCGCTAAAGTGCACTTCTACGGCAAGGGCGTACGTCCCGGCCGGAAGATCGGCCACGTGAACGCGCTGGCGGCCCCCGGGGAACCGCTGGCCGACGTCCGCGCGAGGGCCACGAGGGTAGCCGCGACGCTCCGCGACGGCACCGGGATGCCCCCCACTCAGCAATGACCGAAGGGAATGCAGTGACGAACGCCCAGGTAGGCCTCGTGATGGGCTCGGACTCCGATTGGCCCGTCATGGAAGCCGCAGCGGCTGCACTGGCCGAATTCTCCATCCCCTACGAGGCCGACGTCGTGTCCGCGCACCGCATGCCCGCCGCGATGATCGAGTACGGCAGGAGTGCCCACGAGCGCGGACTCCGGGTCATCATCGCCGGCGCCGGCGGCGCCGCCCACCTCCCGGGCATGCTCGCCTCCGTCACGCCGCTGCCCGTGATCGGCGTCCCGGTCCCGCTGCGCTATCTCGACGGCATGGACTCGCTCCTGTCGATCGTGCAGATGCCGGCCGGTGTCCCCGTGGCGACCGTGTCCATCGGCGGCGCCCGCAACGCGGGGCTGCTCGCCGTCAGGATGCTCGCCGCCGGCACGGACGAGCAGTCGGCCACCCTGCGCCGGCAGCTCATCGAGTTCGCCGGCGCGCTCCAGCGGACCGCGGAGGAGAAGGGCAGCGCCCTCCGCTCCCGCCTGACGGCGTCGACGGCCGACGGCGCATGATGACAGCCACCCGCAACGACGGCAATGGAGCGCACGGGGCCGGCACCCTCACCGATCCCGTGCGGTACCCGGAGTCCGCTCCGCCGGCGGTCCGCACCAAGCGCGCCTTCGTCCTCCTCGCCCTGACGCTCGTCCTGCCGGGCTCCGCGCAGACCGTCGCCGGGGACCGGCGCCTCGGCCGCAGGGCCCTGCGCACCACGTTCGCCTGCTGGGGCCTCCTGGTCCTCGGGATCATCCTCGCCGTCACGAACCGGACCCTCGTGGTCGGCATCGTGACCAACCGCTGGTGGTCGCTGCTGCTGATCGCGGTGATCCTCGGGATCGCCGTCGGGTGGGTGCTGCTGTTCCTGAACACCCTCCGCCTCATCCGCATGCCCCTGCTCGACCGCGGCGCGCGCCCCCTCGTGGCCGGGGCCCTCGCGGTGCTCATGGTGCTCACCAGCGGATCCCTGGCCTACGGCGCCTACGTGCTCGGGGTGGGCCGGTCGACGGTCGGCTCCATCTTCCAGTCGGGGCCCGCCTTCGACCCCGTGGACGGGCGGTACAACTTCCTCCTCATGGGCGGCGACGCCGGCGAGGACCGCACGGGCCGCCGGCCGGACAGCATCTCGGTGATCAGCGTCGACGCGGAGACGGGCGCCACCGTCACGTTCAGCATCCCGCGCAACTTCCAGAACGCGCCGTTCCCCGAGGGCTCCCCCCTCCGGGAGGTCTACCCCGACGGCTACAACTGCGGCGACCCGTGCATCATCAACAGCCTGTACACGGACGTGACGCAGAACTACACGGACCTGTACCCCGACGCCCAGGATCCCGGCGCCGAGGCGATGATGGACGCCGCGAGCGGCGTCCTCGGGATTGAGGTGCAGTCCTACGTCCTCGTCGACATGAACGGGTTCGAGCAGCTGGTCGACGCCATGGGCGGGATCCGGATCGATGCCGGCGGCTGGGTGCCCATCACCGCCGCGGAGATCCCCGGCACCTACCCCATCCGCCACTACCCGCCGGACGGCTGGATCAAGCCGGGCGTCCAGACCCTGGACGGCTACCACGCCCTCTGGTACGCCAGGAGCCGCGAGTTCGTCACGGACTACGAACGCATCTCCCGGCAGCAGTGCGTCCAGCAGGCCATGATCGCGCAGCTGGACCCGGCCACCCTCCTGACGCGGTTCCAGTCGATCGCCGCGGCGGGCACGCAGATCGTCGAGACGGACATCCCGCAGGATCAGCTGGCCGGGTTCGTCGACCTCGGGCTGAAGGCCCAGGGCCAGGAGACGCGCCGCCTGACCATCGGTCCCCCGGACTTCGGCACCCCGGCCGAGAACTTCGTCACCTACCCGGACTTCGACCGCATCCACGCCCGCGTGCAGGAGATGCTCGCGGTCGGTGCGGCCGACCCGGCCGCTGCCGGTCCGCTGCCGCTGGAACGCGCCGGCGTCGTAGCCCAGGTGCCGTCGCGGACCGTCGACGACGGCACCACGGACGGCACCACCGGCGACGTGACGGACGTCGTGATCACCGAGGAGTACCTGCAGGAACTGGCCACGATCGGCGACGACCTGACCCTCGGTGACCTGCTGGCCAACAACGGCGAGTGCTCCCCCGCCTGACCCGGTAGAGGCCTCCCCGACGATCATCCCGACCATCCAAGGACCTGACGATGTACCTCCTCGACAACACCCTCCGCCCCTACGCCTGGGGATCGGATTCCGCGATCGCCGACCTGCTGGGCAGGGAGCGGTCGGGCGGCCCCGAGGCGGAGCTGTGGATCGGCGCGCACCCGGACTCGCCGTCGGTGGTGCTCGCCCCGGCCGGACCGGACGGGGCCCCCGCCCCTGGCGCCGGCCCGGCGGACGGCCGCGCGCTGGACGGGTTGATCGCGGAGGACCCGGAGCACCACCTGGGCGCCGGGGTCGCCGCCGACTTCGGGCGGCTTCCCTTCCTGCTCAAGGTCCTCGCCGCCGACAGCCCGCTCTCGCTCCAGGTACACCCGACGCGCGAGCAGGCCCGGGAGGGCTTCGCCCGTGAGGAGGCGGCCGGGGTGGACCGTGCCGCGGCGGAACGCAACTACAAGGACGACAACCACAAACCGGAGATGCTCCTGGCGCTGACGCCGTTCGCGATGCTGTGCGGCTTCCGGCCGCCGGCACAGGCGCGTGCCGTCTTCGAACTGCTGGCGGCGCACGTCGATCGCGCCGGCCTCGCGCTCCCCCCTCTGGTCCCCCTGCTGCTCGACGATCTGGCCCGGCAGGAGGAGCGCACCGCCCTGCGGTCGGCCTTCGAACGGCTGATCAAAGGCGGCACGGACGTCACGGAAGCGACGGCCGCTATCGTGTCCACCCTCGCCTCCGGAGCCCCGACCGCGCCGTACGAGGAGGAGCTTGCCACCGTCGTCGCGCTCGACGCGCAGTACCCGGGCGATCCGGGCGTACTGATCTCCCTGCTCCTCAACCGCGTCTCCCTGGCGCCCGGGGAGGCCGTCTACCTCCCGGCCGGCAACGTCCACGCCTATCTGCACGGACTCGGCATCGAAGTCATGGCCTCCTCGGACAACGTCCTGCGCGGCGGACTCACGCCGAAGTTCGTGGACGTGCCGGAGCTGCTCCGTACGGTCTCCTTCGAGCCCGTCGGCGTGCCGATGCTCGGCCCCGAGAGGACGTTGCTGGGACAGGAGGTCTTCCGGCCGCCGTTCCGGGAGTTCCAGCTCCAGCGCATCGAGCTCGAACCCGGCGCCGGGCCCGTCCCGCTGGTGCAGGAGGGGGCCGCCGTCGTCCTCGTGGTGTCGGGGTCCGTCCTGCTCGACTCACCGAGGAGCGAGCTGCGGCTGGACCGTGGTGACAGCGCCTTCCTGCCCGCGGCGGAGGCCCCGGTCAACGCGCACGTCGTGTCCGGCGCCACCGGCGCCGCCCTCGCCTTCGCCGTCACCACAGCCCCGGAGGACTGAGACCGTGGACCACTTCCTGCAGAGCCCGCCGTGGGGCGCACTCCAGCGCGACCTGGGACGCACCGTCCACGAGCGTTCGGGCCCCGGCTGGCGCTTCCTGGCCATCGAGGAGCGCAATCCCGCAGGGACCCTGCTCTACGCCCCCTACGGTCCGACGGCCACCTCCCTGGCCGCGTTCGACGCCGCCCTGGCCGCACTGACGGACCTCGCCCGCAGCTGCGGGGCCGTGTTCGTCAGGATCGAGCCGGTGGATGCCGGCCTCCCGGAGGCCGATCCCGCCGCCCTCCTGCGCACGCGCGGCCTCCGGCCGGCCCCGGCCAACCAGCAGCCGGAGCTCACCTGGGTCGTGGACGTGGACCGGGACTTCAAGGACGTCCTCGCGGAGATGAAGCCGGTGAACCGCAATCTGTACCGGAACATCCACAAGAAGGGCGTGACCTTCCGGTCCAGCCAGGACCCGGCAGAGATCCCGGTCCTGCTGAGGTTCCTGCACCTGACGGCGGCGCGCAACGGCTTCAAGCCGCAGAGCGACGACTACCTGACGCAGGTGGCCCGATCCCTCATGCCCGCCGGCGCTGCGACCCTCTTCATCGCGGAGCTCGACGGCGAACCGATCGCCGCCGCCCTCACCTATGACTCGGCGGACACGCGGACCTATGCCCACGCCGCACTGGACGACACCCACCGGAAGCTCAGCGCCGGGATCCCCCTGCTGGTCACCCTCATGGCCGACGCCCGGGACAAGGGCCTGCAGCAGGTGGACCTCTGGGGCGTCGCCCCCGCGGACCAGCCGGACCACAAGTGGGCCGGCTTCACGGCGTTCAAGAAATCCTTCGGTGGCCGGGAGGTCGCCTACCCCGGGACCTGGGACCTGCCGGTGAGGAAGCTGCGCTACCGCGGCTACCAGCTGGCCCGGACCGGGGCGCAGGCCGCCCGTCGCGGCGTCGGCGCGGCCCGGACCCTGCCTGCCCGGGTGCGCGGCGCGCTCCGCCGCTGACCCGGCAGCGCCCGGCCCGCTAGTCCCTGACGCGGGCGTACGTCTCCCACTTGTGGGCCTGGTGCTCGCCGTCGACCACGCGGATGGTGCCGGACTTCGAGCGCATGACGATGGACTGGGTGAGGACCTTGTCCTTGCTGTACCGCACGCCGCGCAGGAGGTCGCCGTCGGTGATGCCCGTGGCGGCGAAGTAGCAGTTGTCGCTGGTGACGAGGTCGTTGGTGGACAGGACGCGGTCGAGGTCGTGGCCGGCGTCGAGCGCCTTCTGCTTCTCCTCGTCGCTCGTGGGCCAGAGCCTGCCCTGGATGACGCCACCGAGGGACTTGATGGCGCAGGCCGCCACGATCCCCTCGGGGGTGCCGCCGATGCCCATCAGGGCATCGACGTCCGTGCCCTCGCGGGCCGCGGCGATGGCCCCGGCGACGTCGCCGTCCATGATGAACTTGGTGCGCGCGCCGGCCGCGCGGATCTCCTCCACGAGCGGCTTGTGCCGGTCGCGGTCCAGGATCATGACGTTGAGCTGGCTGACCTTCTTGTTGTTGGCCTTCGCGATGAGGTGCAGGTTCTGCTTGACCGGCAGGCGCAGGTCCACCATGTCGGCGGCCTCGGGCCCGGTCACGAGCTTCTCCATGTAGAAGACGGCCGAGGGGTCGAACATCGAGCCCCGCTCCGCGACCGCGAGCACGGCGAGCGCGTTGTTGATGCCCAGCGCCGTCAGGCGGGTGCCGTCGATCGGGTCGACGGCGACGTCGCACTCGGGTCCGCTGCCGTCGCCCACGCGTTCGCCGTTGAACAGCATGGGGGCCTCGTCCTTCTCGCCCTCCCCGATCACCACGATGCCGTTGAAGTGCACGGTCTGCAGGAGCGACCGCATGGCGTCAACCGCGGCGCCGTCGGCCAGGTTCTTGTCACCGAACCCGACCCAGTGGCCGCCGGCGATGGCCGCGGCCTCCGTGACGCGGACCAGTTCGAGCGCGAGGTTCCGGTCCGGTTCCTTGTCCCCGACGGCCAGGGCCGGTGACAGTGTCGAGTACTGGGCATTCGTAGCGTTCTGGGACACGTCTATCCTCATCGTCGAAGGTGATCGGTGGGCACGCGGGCGTACCTGTCCGGTGCTGTCATCATAGGCGCGCCGACGGCGCCGTGCCCGGTCATGACGCGCACGTGCAGCGCCGCGGACGAGCGTCCGTTAGGTGCGGTGGCCGGCATCAGCGAAAATGGAGGGGTGAGCGATCAAGGGAACGAGCGGACGACCCCCGGGACACGACCGGGCTCCGGGGACGGGCAGGGCCCGACCGTGCAGCCCGCCGTGCAGCAGGCACGGCGACCGGCCGACGATGCCCGTCTCGCCGCGGAGCTGAACGACGACGCCCCGCCCATCACGCTCAGCCCGAACCAGGCCAAGCGCGCCAGCTCCACGGCCCGCGGCATGCTGATCGCCACCGGCGCGACCATCGCCGTCGTCCTCCCCGTCTACTTCCTGAATCCCACGTACACCGCGGACACCTACCAGCGGGACATCGACGTCGAGACCGTGGCCCGCCAGGCGGCGGGCGACGCCGGCTACCTCCCGGCGTCGCCCGCCCTGCCGGAGGGCTGGACCTCCAACTACGCGCGCTGGGTCACCGGACGCAGCGACGCCGTCGATTTCTGGGAGGTCGGGTTCCTCACCGCGGACACGGGCTTCATCCAGCTCACCCAGACCGACGACGCGAACCCCACCTGGACGGCGCAGCGCATCGGCGACGCGCAGGTCTCGGGGACACGGACCATCGGCGGGCTCGACTGGGAGCTCCTCGACGCACCGAACGGGGACACGGTGCTGACGTCGGAGGTCGACGGCGCCACGGTGATCCTCAACGGGGAGGCCTCCCTCACCGAGTTCGACACCGTGGGCGAGGCCGTCGTCGAGGACGTCCGGCAGAATGCCGTCGAGGAGGCCGAGCGCCTGTCATCTTCGGACACGGACGGCTCGTGACGGACGGAGACAGTACAGTGGGCGGCGTGACCCAGCAACTGACTCCCGCCGCCGCCTGGCAGCGACTGCAGGAGGGCAACGCGCGGTTCGTGGCCTCCGACGTCTCGCACCCCAACCAGGACGCCTCCCGCCGCACCGCGCTCGTGAACGACCAGCACCCCTTCGCCGTCATCTTCGGCTGCTCGGACTCCCGGCTGGCCGCGGAGATCATCTTCGACCTCGGCCTCGGTGACGTCTTCGTCGTCCGCACGGCCGGGCAGGTGATCGACGACGCCGTCCTCGGCTCGCTCGAGTACAGCGTGAGCGTGCTCGGCGTCCCCCTGATCGTGATCCTCGGCCATGACAGCTGCGGCGCCGTCACCGCGACGATGGACGCGGTCGAGACCGGGGACATGCCCACGGGCTTCCTCCGCGACCTCGTCGAGCGGATCACGCCGTCCGTCCTGACGGCGCGGCGCGCAGGCATCACCGACGTCAACACGACGGTCGTCGAGCACACGAAGCAGACCGCCCGGCGGCTGGTCGACAGCTCCCGCGTCATCTCCGACGCCGTCGAGACCGGGACGGTCGCCGTCATCGGTGTCTCCTACCGACTGGACGAGGGCAACGCCGTGCTGGTGTCAGGATTTGGCGCACTGTAGAGCAGCGGTAAGAATTGCGGCATGACTCCAACGCCTGCAGCCGGTCCTGAATCCACCTCGACGACGGGCGCCGCGCCCGGCGCGGAGACCGTCGGATACCGCATCGAACACGACACCATGGGTGAGGTGCGTGTCCCGGTCGACGCCCTCTACCGGGCGCAGACACAGCGGGCCGTCGAGAACTTCCCGATCTCCGGCACCACCCTCGAGCGCGCGCACATCGAGGCGCTCGCCCGCATCAAGAAGGCCGCCGCGACGGCCAACGCCGAGCTCGGCGTGCTCGACGAGGAGCGCGCGTGGGCCATCGAGGCGGCGGCGGAGGACGTGGCGTCGGGCCGGTACGACGGCGACTTCCCGGTGGACATCTACCAGACGGGCTCCGGGACGTCGTCGAACATGAACGCGAACGAGGTCATCGCGACCCTCGCGAGCCGCGCCCTCGAGGCTGCCGGGAGCTCCACCTCGGTGCACCCGAACGACCACGTCAACGCGTCGCAGTCCTCGAACGACGTCTTCCCCACGTCCGTCCACGTCGCCGCGACCTCGGCGCTCGTCAAGGACCTCATCCCGGCGCTGGCGCACCTCGCCGAGGCGCTCGAGCGCAAGGCGGAGGAGTTCGCGACCGTCGTCAAGTCGGGGCGCACCCACCTCATGGACGCCACCCCGGTCACCCTCGGCCAGGAGTTCGGCGGCTACGCGGCCCAGGTGCGCTACGGCATCGAGCGCATCGAGGCCTCGCTGCCCCGGGTGGCCGAGGTACCGCTGGGCGGCACCGCCGTCGGCACCGGCATCAACACCCCGGCGGGCTTCTCGGCGCGCGTCATCGAACTGCTCGCCGAGGACACCGGGCTCCCCCTCACCGAGGCACGCGACCACTTCGAGGCGCAGGCCAACCGCGACTCCCTCGTCGAGGTCTCCGGCATGCTGCGCACCATCGCGGTGTCGCTCACGAAGATCCACAACGACCTGCGCTGGCTCGGGTCCGGCCCGAACACCGGCCTCGGCGAGATCGCCCTCCCCGACCTGCAGCCCGGCTCGTCGATCATGCCCGGCAAGGTGAACCCCGTGATCGCGGAGGCCGTCATCATGGTCTGCGCGCAGGTGGTGGGCAACGACGCCACCGTGGCGTGGTCCGGCACGAACGGCGCGTTCGAGCTCAATGTCGGCATCCCCGTGATCGCCCGGAACGTGCTGGAATCCATCCGCCTGCTGAGCAACTCGACGCGCGTGTCCGCGGACCGCATGATCGACGGCATCACGGCGAACGTCGAGCGCGCGCGTTTCCTCGCCGAGGCGTCCCCCTCGATCGTGACGCCGCTCAACAAGCACATCGGGTACGAGAACGCGGCGAAAATCGCGAAGAAGGCGGTTGCCGAGGGTCTCACCGTGCGCGAGGCCGTCGTCGCCCTGGGCTTCGTCGAGCGCGGCGAGCTGACCGAGGAGCAGCTGGATTCTGCGCTGGACGTGCTCTCGATGACACGGCCCCCGCAGGCCTGACGCGAGGGCAGGACCGGCTCCGGGAGGGGCGTCCCCGATGCGGGTGCGCCCCTCTCTCGTGCGCAGCGACAGTTTGCACTCTTTTGTTCAAAGTGCAAATATGTACTCCATGCCTGACAGTGCAAACACTGAGGACGTAGGGCTGCGGGAACGCAAGCGCCGCCGGACTCGCGCGTCCCTCGTGGCCGCGGCCCGCCGTCGGACGCTCGAGCACGGCCTCGCCGGCTTCACGGTCGAGCAGCTCTGCGACGAGATCGGCATCTCCCGCCGGACGTTCTTCAACTACTTCCCCTCCAAGGAGGACGCCGTCCTCGGCTCCCCCGACGAGGTGCTGCCCCAGGAGATCCTCGACGGGTTCGTCGCGTCGGGGCGGACCGTCCCGCCGAAGCCGCTGCTCGACGCCCTCACCGATCTCCTCGCGGAGTTCGGCGCACGGATGGCCATCTCCCGCGAGGAGTACCGGCTGATGTCCGCCGTCCTGCACCGGGAGCCACAGCTCATCGCAAAACTGTTCGCCCGGGCGGAGTCGAAGGCCCAGCTGCTGGTCGACCTCATCGCCGTCAGGGAGGGCCTGCCCGCGGAGCATCCCGTGCCCCGCGTCGCCACCTTCGTGCTGGGCGGTCTCGCCCGCCGGTCCCTCGACGAGTTCTTCGCCGAGGGCAACGAGCTGTCCTACCCCGACGTCATCCGCCGGAACATCGACGCCCTGCGCTACCTGTTCCCTTCCTCCCCCGCCCCCCAGAACCAGAACCAGGACACGCCATGAGTACACCGACGGCGCAGGACGGCCCGCTCCTCCTGACCCAGAGACGCATCTGGATCATCTTCTCGGCGCTCATCGCCGGGATGCTGCTCTCCAGCCTCGACCAGACCATCGTCTCCACCGCCATGCCCACGATCGTCGGCCAGCTCGGCGGCGTCGAGCACCAGGTGTGGATCACGACGGCATACCTCCTCGCCACCACGATCGTGATGCCCGTCTACGGCAAGTTCGGCGACGTCCTCGGGCGCCGCAACCTCTTCCTCTTCGCCATCGCGCTCTTCACGATCGCCTCGATCGGCTGCGCCTTCGCCACGGACTTCTGGGCGTTCGTGATCTTCCGGGCCATCCAGGGCCTCGGCGGCGGCGGGCTGATGATCCTCTCGCAGGCGATCATCGCCGACATCGTCCCGGCCAACGAGCGCGGCAAGTACATGGGCCCCCTCGGCGGCATCTTCGGTCTCAGCGCCGTCGCCGGCCCCCTGCTCGGAGGCTACTTCGTGGACCACCTCACGTGGAACTGGGCGTTCTACATCAACATCCCCATCGGGATCGCCGCCTTCGCCATCGCCTGGTTCACCCTGCGGCTGCCGTCCAAGAAGGCCACCAAGCGCATCGACATCCCCGGCGTCGTCCTGCTGTCCGTCGCCACGACGTGCCTGATCTTCTTCACCGATTCCGGCGGGGACGCCGCGGAGGGCTGGACCTCGCCGCTCACCTGGGCCTTCGGGGCCGGCATGGTCCTGGCGACGGTCGCGTTCATCCTCGTGGAACGCCGCGCGGAGGACCCGATCATCCCGCTGGAGCTCTTCCGCAACCGCACGTTCGTCACCAGCACCGGCATCGGCCTGACGCTCGGCCTCGGCATGTTCGCAGCCCTCGCCTTCATGCCGACCTTCCTGCAGATGGCCTCCGGGACGTCCGCCGCCGTGTCCGGGCTGCTCCTCGTCCCGATGATCGTGGGCCTGATGGGCACGTCGATCTGGTCCGGGATCGCGATCTCCCGCTCCGGCCGGTACCGCAGGTACCCGATCGCCGGCGTCTCGATCACCCTCCTGACCCTGGTCTGGATGTCGACGCTCACGGCCGGCACGCCGATCTGGGTCATCTGCACCATGCTGTTCTTCTTCGGCGCGGGGCTCGGCCTCATCATGCAGGTGATCGTCCTCGTGGTGCAGAACGCGGTGTCCCCGACCATGGTCGGCGTCGCCACGAGCACCAACAACTACTTCCGCGAGGTCGGTGCGTCGCTCGGCGTCGCCGTCTTCGGCGCCATCTTCACGAGCCGCCTCTCGGAGCGCCTCAACGGGACGTTCGCCTCGTTCGGTGCCGACCCGGAGGCCGCCGGCCAGGCGACGTCCACCCTCGATCCTGCCACGCTCGACGCCCTGCCGGACCAGGTGCGCGACGCCGTCGTGAGCGACTACGCCGAGTCGCTGGCCCCCGTGTTCCTCTACCTCGTGCCGTTCCTGGTGATCGCCCTCGTCCTCGCCCTCCTGCTGCGCGAGATCCCGCTGTCGACGACGTCGGGCATGGTGGCGCGGGGCGAGGCGATCGGCGGGGAGGAGGCCGTCCGCCTGGAGCGCGAGCGCGCCGCCGCCGGGTCGCCGGAGCGTTCCGGCGCCTGACCCTCGCGGAGGCGCCCGACGGGCGCGCCGGCGGACAGGTCAGGACACGAAACGGGCCACGCCGTCGAACGAGGCCGCCCCCTGCACCAGGGCAAGGTGCCGGGGGCTGAGGTCGGGCAGGGCGTCCGGGGTGAACCAGCGGACGTCGGTCGACTCGTCGTCGTTGACCCGGGCGGTGCCGCTGACCCAGCGGCAGCGGAAATCGAGGTTCAGGAACGTCGTCACATCGCCGTTGGGGTAGGTGATGGGCCCCACGACGTTCGTCCCCAGCAGGCACTCGACCTCGACGAGCACGCCGGTCTCCTCCTCGACCTCGCGGCGCAGGGCCACCGCCGGCTCCTCGCCGGGGTCCACCATGCCGGTGATGATGGCCCACGCACCGTTGTCGGCCCGCCGGCCGAGGAGCACCCGCCCGTCGTCGTCGAACACCACGCCGCCCACGCCCGGCAGCCAGAGAGGGGCATGGCCGATCGAGCGGCGCAGGGCGAGGACGAAGTCCGGGGTAGGCATGATTTTCAGCCTAGTACAGCGAGGCCGAGGGCCGCTCCCGCGATGAGGAACGGCCCGAAGGCCACCGACGAGCGCAGCGTCGCCCGCCGCGCCGCCAGGAGCAACAGGGCCCACCCGCCGCTGAGCACGACGGCGAGGACCGGCCCCCACCAGAGCTCGTCCCAGCCGGCGAACCCCAGGTACAGGCCGAGAAGCCCCGCGAGCTTCACGTCCCCGAAGCCCAGCCCCTGCGGGTGGAGCAGGTGCAGCGCCGCGAAGGCCACCAGCAGGATCGCTCCCCCGCCCAGCATCCCCGGGATACGGTGCCAGTCCCCCGCGGCCCCGGCGGCCGCCCCCAGGAGCAGGACCGCCGCGGGGTAGGACGGCAGGACGATGCGGTCCGGGAGCCGGTGGGTGCGCCAGTCGATGACGCTCAGCCGCACACCGACGACGGCGAATCCCGCGAGGGCGGCGGCGAGCAGCACGAAGGCGACGGGCTCCCGGCCCAGGTAGTCGGCGAGCACGGAGGTCACGGCTCCAACCTATGCGACGGCCCTGATCCGGCGGCGCACCGACGGTTACACTGTGGAAATGTCGGCCCAGCACAGTTCCAGCCCCGAGGAGACGTTCCGCTCGCTCTGCCGCTCCTCACCCTGGCGCTGGGAGACCCTGCGCTTCACCATCACCTGGCGTGCGCCGTCGGAGTCGGGCAGCGACACGGCACCGCCGCTCATGGCCTGGCTGCGCCGACCCGCGGCGCTGCGCGTGGAGGCCGCGGACGGCACGCTCCTCCATTCGACCACCGGCAACGAGACCTCCCGCGACGCCATGTACGTGAGCGCCACACGGAAGTCCTGGCTCCTCGCACCGCGCCTCGTGACCCCCGTGTACGACGACGCCGGGTTGGTGCGACGCCGCCCCGAGGCCGCCTACGGCGAGGCGGTCTTCGGCGATCCGCGCTGGTCCTCGATGCTGGACCCGGTGGAGCTCGCCGGGAACGCACCCGTGGCGATGGTCTTCCCGGGGGCCAACCGGGTGGAGATCGGGGATCTCGCCGAGGAGGTGTTCGCGGGCCGCCCGGTGCTGGCCGCGACGCTCACGCCCAACGCCGGCTACACCGCGGCCGCGCCCGGCCATCCCCTCATCGGCGAGGGGCGGACGCGCGTG
Organism: Arthrobacter sp. TJ-263; assembly: GCF_058269155.1. Taxonomy (NCBI): domain Bacteria; kingdom Bacillati; phylum Actinomycetota; class Actinomycetes; order Micrococcales; family Micrococcaceae; genus Arthrobacter; species Arthrobacter sp. TJ-263. The sequence goes on from NZ_JBZCNE010000002.1 coordinate 360,962, forward strand.
CTCGTCGACGTCGGCACCGCGGTCTGCGTGTCGACGACGGCGCTCGACGGCCCGTCGAGCGGCGCCGGCCACGACCTGCAGATCCTCGGTGTGGACGAGTACCTGACGGACGACTACTTCCGGGCGGCGCCGCCCGAACTGAGCGATGTGAGCCGGCACGTGCCGTGGATCGTGGAATGACCTAGAGCTCCGCGCCCTCCAGCAGGTCCGTCACGAGGGCCGCGATGGGCGAGCGCTCCGACCGCGTCAGGGTCACATGACCGAACAGCGGGTGGCCCTTGAGGATCTCGACGACGGCCGCGATGCCGTCGTGGCGTCCCACCCGCAGGTTGTCGCGCTGGGCGACGTCGTGCGTGAGGACGATCCTGGAATGCTGCCCGATGCGGCTCATGACGGTCAGGAGCACGTTCTTCTCGAGGGACTGCGCCTCGTCCACGATGACGAAGGAATCGTGCAGGCTCCGGCCGCGGATGTGGGTGAGCGGCAGCACCTCCAGCATGCCGCGGTCCAGGACCTCCTCGACGACCTCCTGCGACACGAGCGCGCCGAGGGTGTCGAAGACCGCCTGCCCCCAGGGATTCATCTTCTCGTTCTCGCCGCCGGGCAGGTAGCCGAGCTCCTGGCCGCCCACGGCGTAGAGCGGCCGGAAGACCACCACCTTGCGGTGCTCCCGGCGTTCGAGCACGGCCTCGAGTCCCGCGCACAGGGCGAGGGCGGACTTCCCGGTGCCGGCGCGGCCACCGAGCGAGACGATCCCCACCTCGGGATCCAGCAGGAGGTCGATGGCCAGGCGCTGCTCGGCGGAGCGGCCGTGCAGCCCGAACACGTCGCGATCACCCCGCACCAGGCGGACGTGCTTGTCCGCCCCGACACGCCCCAGCGCGGACCCGCGCGGCGAGAGCAGGATGACGCCGGTATTGACCGGCTGCTCGGCCGCGGCCGGCGTGAACACGGCCTCGTGGCTGTACAGCGTGTCGACTTCCTCGACGGTGGCGTCGAGTTCCACCACGCCGGTCCAGCCGGAATCCCGGACGAACTCGTTGCGGTACTCCTCGGCCCGGAGGCCCATCGCGGACGCCTTGAGGCGCAGCGGCAGGTCCTTCGAGACCACCGTGACGTCCCGTCCCTCGACGGCGAGGGACTTCGCGACCGCGAGGATGCGCGCATCGTTGTCGCCGCTCCTGAACCCGACCGGCAGCACGTCCGGCGAGACATGGTTCAGTTCGACGCGCAGCGTACCGCCCTCGTCGCCGAGGGGGACGTCCCGGTCGAGTCCGCCGTGGGCCACCCTCAGGTCGTCCAGCAGCCTGAGCGCCTTCCGCGCGAAGTACCCCAGTTCGGGGTCGTTCCGCTTGCCCTCCAGTTCGGAGATCACGACGACGGGCAGGACCACCTCGTGTTCCTCGAACCGCAGGATGGCGCGGGGGTCGGAGAGCAGGACCGAGGTGTCGACGACGTAGCTGCGACGGTGGTGCGATGCATCGGGCGATGGTGCGGTGGTGCTTGTGGCCATGTGGACTCCGCTCCGGGGTGAGCCCACCCCGACGTCGTAGGGCTGACGCGGGCACGGATCCGAACCCCCGTCGATGGCTCGACCCTACGCCTCCCGTCCGTACGGTGCGCGCCGGACGCGTCGTGTCGGTGGTGAAGGAACGGTGAACTCTCAGGAACCGAAACGGCGCTGGCGTCGGCCGAAGTCGCGCAGGGCACGCAGGAAGTCGACGCGGCGGAAATCGGGCCACAGGGCCTCGCAGAAGTAGAACTCGCTGTACGCGCTCTGCCACATGAGGAAGCCGGAGAGCCGCTGCTCGCCGGAGGTGCGGATGACGAGGTCCGGGTCCTGCTGGCCGCGCGTGTAGAGGCGGGAGGAGATGTGCTGGTCCGTCAGCTCCTCGGCGAGCGTCTCCAGCGACATCCCGCGGGCCGCGGCGTCCCGCATGAGCTCCTTGACGGCGTCGACGATCTCGCGCCGCCCCCCGTAGCCCACCGCCACGTTGACGTGGATCCCGTCGATCCTCTCCGTGGAGGCGGCGAGGTCCACGAGCTTGCCGCTGAGGTCCTCCGGCAGCAGGTCGAGGGCGCCGACGGGCTGCACCCGCACCCGGTTGCTCTCGCCCAGGCGGTCCAGGGTGTTGGCGATGATGTCGAGGAGCTGGTCGATCTCCTCCTGGGGCCGGCCCATGTTGTCGGTGGAGAGCATGTAGAGCGTGACGACGTCGACGCCGAGTTCCTCGCACCAGCCGAGGAACTCGTGGATCTTGTCAGCGCCGGCCTGGTGGCCGTGGCTCGTCGGAGCGCCCGCGAGCTTCGCCCACCGCCGGTTCCCGTCCACCATGACACCGATGTGGTGGGGGATCCGCTCGGGCGCGAGGTGACGCTGCAGCCTGCGCTCGTAGAAGCTGTAGCCGACTTCGGGGAACTTCCACGTCACGCCCGGCAGCACCTCCTGAGTCCATGCTCCGGCGGGTCCGGAGCGTCGCCGCGACGGAACACCGGCGCCTTGCGCATACCTCTTCCTACCGTACCGGCAGTCGCCTTATAAAGACCTGCACCGCCGCCGTCGAGGTGTTGCGCATGCCTCGTCCGCCGCCGCCTGCAGGCATCGCCGTGGGCTAGAATCCGGGCTATGACCCCGCACGACCAGGCCCCCCACTCCCGCCCGTCGGACACCGCCGGCGGCCGCACCGCGGCGCTCGAGGACACGGTCGGTTCGGTGGCGGGACCCCTCGCGGACGCCCTGGCCGCCAAGCCGCTGTGGCGGGGCTGGATCCATGCGGTCGCGACCCCGTTGGCGGTCGCGGCCGGGATCGTCCTCGTGGCGCTCGCGCCGACGCCGGCACTGAGGATCACCTCCGCCATCTACGCCTTCACCGGCGTGCTGCTCTTCGGCGTCAGCGCCGTCTACCACCGCGGGAACTGGAGCCCCCGGGTGAAGGTGGTGCTGAAACGCCTCGACCACACCAACATCATGCTGGTCATCGCCGGCTCCTACACGCCGCTCGCCTGGGCGCTGCTGGAGCCGGGGAAGGCCGAGACGCTGCTGTGGATCATCTGGGGCGGCGCGATCGCCGGGGTGCTGTTCCGCAACCTCTGGGTCGATGCCCCGCGCTGGCTGTACGTTCCGATCTACGTGGCGCTGGGCCTCGGCTCGGTGTTCTACATGCCCGATTTCTTCAGGGCCGACGTCGCCGCTGCCGTCCTCATCTGCGTGGGAGGCGTGCTCTACATCGTGGGTGCCGTGTTCTACGGGATCAAGCGTCCCAACTTCTCGCTGCGCGTGTTCGGTTTCCACGAACTCTTCCACGCCTTCACCGTGGCGGCCTTCGCGGCGCATTTCATCGCGATCATGCTGGCCGTCCTGAACCCGGTCCAGGCCTGACTGCAGCGACCTAGCGGTTGTCCGGGCCGTGCTTCCCGCCGGGCATGGGCCGCCCGGCATCGTCGGGGCCCTGCGCGCCACCCCGGCGGTCGTCGCCGGCGGCCCCGCCGTCGGCTGCGCCGCCCGGATCAGCGGCGCCGGCCTCGCGCCGGGCTCGTGCCTGGTCCACCTCCGCGGTGTAGCGGACGCGGCGGATGCGCTTGGTCATGTCGCGGATCAGGAGGATGACCAGCACGACGACGAAGAGGGTGGCCAGGAACCCGAGGGTCCCGGGCGTCACGGACGCCGGGTCCAGCCCTGGTTTCAGCGTCGGATCGCCCGACGGCGTCATCGTCGTTGCAGCCAGGCTGAGGTCAAGGAACACGCAGGCACCACTTTCGAAACTCGCAGCGGATCACGATGACCGCCGCAGGCAATTCTACGCGGGATAGAACTGGCCCGTGGACCGGGAGGGTCCTACGCGTCGGCGGTGATGCCCGCGAAGAAGTCGTGCTCGGGCAGCTGCGACTCCACCCTCGAGGCGATGAGCGAGTAGTCCTCCCACGGCCACACCTTCTGCTGCATCTCGATCGAGACGGCGAAGAAGAAGCCCTCGGGGTCCACCTGGGTGCGGTGCGCGAGGAGCGCCCGCTCGCGGTGCCCGAAGAAGTCGGCGCAGTGGATCTGCGTGGTGGTCGCGTGGGTGGGCGCGGGCGGCTGGTGCCCCTCGGCGTCGGACTCGAGCCACTGGGCGATGCGCTCGGCGTAGGGGGACTGCAGGCCGGCCTCCTCGAGGGCGAAGTGCAGGGCACGGAACCGTTCGGGATTGAACGCGCGGTCGTAGTAGAGCTTGGACGCACTCCACGCCGCGCCCGTCCCGGGGTAGCGCCCCGGATCGGCCGCGGCCTCGAAGGCCTCCACGGCCACGCGGTGGGCCATGATGTGGTCGGGGTGCGGGTAGCCCCCGTTCTCGTCGTAGCTGACGATCACGTGGGGGCGGAACTCGCGGACGAGCTTCACGAGGGGTGCGGCCGCCCGCTCGAGCGGCTGCAGGGCGAAGCACCCGGCCGGCAGGTCGGGCAGCGGATCGCCCTCGGGCAGTCCCGAGTCCTCGAAGCCGAGCCACCGGTGCCGGACGCCGAGCTCGGCGGCGGCACGGGCCATCTCCAGCCTGCGGAGGCCCGGGAGGTCGCGCTTGCCGTGCGCGTCGTCGTTCATCGCCGCATTGAGGATGTCGCCGCGCTCGCCACCGGTGCAGGTCGCGACCATCACCTCTGCCCCGGCCGCCACGTAGCCGGCCATCGTAGCCGCACCCTTGCTCGACTCGTCGTCCGGGTGGGCGTGGACTGCGAGGAGGCGGAGACCCTCGCGGGACTCGCCGGGCTGATCCTGGGGTGGCAACACGCGCTCCTGGCTTGTCGGGGGAAGAACGGAGGAGGCGCCCGGAGGGGGCCGCCGTCGACGGACGGTAAAATGGGAGCGTGAGCTCCGCCGGAACGCCAACACCAAGAGTAGCCAATCGCTACGGCACCCCCAAGCCGAAGAGGCCGATGGGCCGTCTGCGGATGCTGGTCATCGCCGTGGTACTCGCAGCCGTGGCAGCGATCGCCGCCGTCGCCCTCACCACGGGCAGCCCGCCGGTGTCCTCGAAGGACGTCGGTTTCTCCCTCGCCTCGGACGAACTGGCGAGCGTCGATTTCGAGGTGACGAAGGATCGCTCGGCGACCGCGCAGTGCGCCGTGCAGGTGCTCAGCGAGAACTATGCGGTGGTCGGCTGGAAGACCGTGACCATCGGCCCGAACAGCGCCGAGGAGGGCGCCAACGACGGCGGGACCACGGCGCACCGGACCGATGTCCGGCTCGATTCGCCCGGCGTCTCCGGCGGTGTCAACGCCTGCTGGATCGTGGAGGACTGACCTCGGCGGCCGGACTGCTTGGGTTCTGGCCCTCCCCCCTCTAGAATGGGGGGATACGTTTCGCCCCGCTTCACCGGCGTACCGGCCACCCGGTCCCACGAGGCGGGGTGTTTGCTTGCCGGTGACCTCGGCTGCACTGCCGGCCCGTCGAGTGACCATGAGCCCCGCCGTCCTGGTGGCGGCCGTACTGAAGGAGTTATCCCGTGTCCACGAACAGCGTTCCCATCGCCGCCTGGCTCACGCAGGAGTCCTACAACCGGCTCAAGACCGAACTGGACCACCTGTCCGGTCCCGGTCGCACCGAGATCGTCGCCCGCATCGAGCAGGCCCGCTCCGAGGGCGACCTCAAGGAGAACGGCGGCTACCACGCCGCCAAGGAGGAGCAGGGCAAGGCCGAGGCCCGCATCCGGCAGCTCACGCACCTGCTGGAGAACGCACACGTCGGCGAGTCCCCGGCGGACGACGGCGTCGTCGAGCCGGGCATGATGGTGTCCGCGAAGATCGCGGGCGACGTCGAGAACTTCCTCCTGGGCAGCCGCGAGGTGGCCGGTGACACGGACATCGACGTCTACAGCGAGAAGTCCCCCCTGGGCGCCGCCATCCAGGGGACCAAGGCCGGCGACACCGTCACCTACACGGCGCCCAACGGCAAGCAGATCACCGTCGAGATCATCTCGGCCACCCCGTACGTGGGCTGACGGTCCGGCTTCACCCGCCGGCTACGAGCCGATGCCGAAGCGGTCCGCCCTCCCGGGGGCGGGCCGCTTCCGTTTGAGCAGGAACGCGGCGAGGACCCCGCCGAGGGCCCCGAAGAGGTGCGCCTGCCAGGAGATGTTCGAGCCGATCGTGGGCAGGACGCCCCACAGGATGGAGCCGTACGCGAGGAACAGGACGACGGCGAGCAGGATCTGCTTCCAGTCCCGGTTGTAGAAGCCGCGCGTGATCAGGTAGGTGAAGAGGCCGAACACCACGCCCGAGGCGCCGATGGTGAGCCCGCCGCCGAAGAGCCAGGTGCCGATGCCGGAGGCGAGCCAGCTGATGCCGATCGCCGCGGCGAAACGCCGCGCGCCCTCCAGGAAGGCCACGAACCCGAGGACCAGCAGGGGCAGCGTGTTGCTCGCCAGGTGCTGGACACCGCTGTGCAGGAGCGGCGCGAAGACCACGCCGTCGAGGCCGTCCACGCTGCGGGGTGCGATCCCGAGGGTCCTCACGAGCGTGTCCCCGAGCAGGGCGTTCACCAGGAACACCGCCCACATCGCCGCCACGAGGCCGACGACGGTGACCAGTCCGGCCTGCGCCCTCCGGGCGAGGGGTTGCACGTCCCCGGCCCTCACCCCTGGACGACCACGGGCTGGAAACCCTCCGCGCGCAGGTTGCTGAGAACCTGCTCGCAGTGCTCGTCGCCCTTGGTCTCCATGTTGATCGTGATCGCCACGTCACCCATGCTGATCGATCCGCCCACGCGCGTGTGGTCGACCCCGGTCACGTTCGCGTCCGACTCCGCGATGATCCGGGAGATGGTCGCGAGCGAGCCGGGGCGGTCGTCGAGGAGCATGCGCACCACGAGGTAGCGTCCCGCGGCCGCGAGACCGCGCTGGATGACCTTCAGCATGAGCATCGGGTCGATGTTGCCGCCGGAGAGCACCACCACCGTGTTGCCCGGGTCGGCGCCGTCCTCCGTCAGCTTGCCGTCGAGGAGGGCCGCCACACCGACGGCGCCGGCCGGCTCGACGACCATCTTGGCGCGTTCCAGCAGGAAGATGAGCGCCCGGGCGAGGGAATCCTCGCTCACCGTCACGACGTCGTCCACGAGCTCCCTGATGATGGAGAACGGCAGCTGGCCCGGCCGGCCGACGGCGATGCCGTCCGCCATGGTCGAGACCTTGGTGAGGGGCACGAGGGCGTCCGCGGCGAGGGACGGCGGATAGGCGGCCGCGTTCTCCGCCTGCACGCCGATGATGCGGATCTCCCGCCCGAGCTCCTTCGCGCGTGCCTTGACGGCGACCGCCACCCCGGCGAGGAGTCCGCCGCCACCCACGCCGATGAGGATCGTGTCGACGTCCGGCACCTGCTCGAGGATCTCGAGCCCGAGGGTCCCCTGGCCGGCCACGACGTCCACGTCGTCGAAGGGATGCACGAACACCGCACCGGTCTCGTCGGCGTACTTCCGGGCCTCGGCGAGCGCCTCGTCGACGTTGTGGCCGTGCAGCACCACCTCGGCACCGTGTCCGCGCGTCGCGGCGAGCTTCGGGAGTGCAACGCCGAGGGGCATGTAGATGCGGGCCGAGATGCCCAGCCGCGCGGCCGCCACCGCCACGCCCTGCGCGTGGTTGCCGGCGGACGCCGCGACGACGCCGCGGACGCGTTCGGCGTCGGTCAGCTTCGCCATCCGGTTGTAGGCGCCGCGCACCTTGAAGGAACCGGCGCGCTGCAGGTTCTCGCACTTCAAGGACACGGTGGACCCGGTGATCCGGCCGAGGGCCCGCGACTGCTCGATCGGGGTGCGGGCGATGACCCCCTCGAGGGTCCGGTGTGCCGCTTCGACGTCGGCGAGGGTCACGGCGAGGTCGACGGCGGGGTCGGTCGCGAAATCGGTGGTTGCGGTCTGCTCGGTCACGGGGAGGTCTCTTCCTGGGGGGCTGGCGCGGCGGTCGGGTCCGGGGTGCTGGCCGGTGACGACGAAGACTGGTGCTCCGCCGGGACCGGCCCGCTAATGCCGGCCCCTCCCCCCTGGGGCCAGCCCTGCCGGAGCACGACCTCGTCGTCCTCCCAGGCCCTGCGCGAGATGTAGCGGACGGATGAGTTGAGGACCGCCAGGATGGGGACGGAGAACAGGGCGCCCGGGATCCCGGCGACGATCGTTCCGCCGGCGACGGCGAGGACCACCGCGAGCGGGTGGAGGGAGACGGCCGGTCCCATGACGAGCGGCTGGAGCACGTGTCCCTCGACCTGCTGGACGAAGAGCACGATCGCGAGCATGATCAGTGCGTTCACCCACCCGTTGGCGACGAGCGCGAGCAGGACGGCGACGGAGCCGGTGGCCAGTGCGCCCACGACGGGGATGAAGGACCCGAGGAACACGAGGACGCCGAGCGGTAACGCCAGGGGCACCCCGATGATGGCGGCCCCCACGCCGATGCCGATCGCGTCCACGCCCGCGACGAGGATCTGGACGCGGACGTAGCGCGCCATGGACAGCCACCCCGTGCGGCCGGCGCCGTCGACAGCTGCCCGTGCGCGGACCGGCGCGAGTCCGACGACGAACCGCCAGATCCCGGGGCCGTCGAGCATGAAGAAGATCAGCGAGAACACGGTGAGGAAGATCCCCGCGGCGATGTGCCCCGCGGTGGACCCGAAGGAGAGGGCGCCGCTGAGGATGGAGGCGCTGTTGTCCTGGATCGCGCCGCCGAGGTCCTGCAGGTACTGGTCGATCTGCGTCGCGGTGAGCTGGAGGGGGCCCTGGGACAGCCAGTCCAGCAGCTGCTGCACCCCCGCGGCGGCTTCACCCCACAGGCTCGCCATCCCGACCGTGAGCTGCTGGCCGACGAGCAGGAGGGCTGCCACGATGACGCCGAGGAACCCGACGAGCGTCATCGCGACGGCGAGGCCGTTCGGTACGCGCCGGCGATGCAGCGCGATCTTCAGCGGCATGAGCAGCGCGGCGAGCAGGCCCGCGATCATGAGGGGGATGACGAGCACCGAGATCCAGCTGAGGAGGTAGATCAGCACGCCCCCGACGACGATGACGAGTCCCAGCCGCCAGGCCCAGGAGGCGGCGATGCGCAGGGCGTAGGGGACGTCCGACCGCCCGTCGGTCCGGACGGGACGGGGCACGAGTGCGGCCCGGTCCTGCGACGGTCCGGGGAGGGTCACAGCACCGCGGCTCACGGCGCGCTGCAAGGCGCGCTGGGGGTTCGCTCCGCGGAGACGATGCATGGCCCAATCCTTCCATAGAACCCGCGCGCGCCCGCTACCCGAGAGCCGGCAGGATCCCCCAACGGGCCGAGAACGACGCCCCCGCGTCGAGCCACCGCAGGCCCTCCCCCGAATTGAACGCATCGGCGGGGGCGGTCATGGGCTCGATGGCCACGGCCCTGTCCACGCCGGGGTAGATGGTGCTCACGTACACATGGGCATAGGCGAAGGACGCGTCGGCCCAGAGGGTGACGCTGCGTCCGTCCGGAGCGGCGAGGACGTGCTCGTAGCGCCCCCCGACGGTGTGCAGGCCCGTGAAGGCCGTGTCGAACTGCAGGTCGCCGATCCTCCGGCCGTTCCGCAGGTCGTGCTGCCCGGTGACACCCACGGTGCCGGTCGGGATCGACCGGTCGTCGGTCTCGAACATCCCGTCCGCCAGCAGCGTCAGTGTCAGGTCCTCGGTGGGCACGTCGGAGATCTTGAGGTACGGATGGGCGCCCAGGCCGAAGGGCGCGGCGTCCGGTGAGAGGTTCGTCAGCTCCTGGGTGACCGTGAGCTGCTCCTCGGTGAGCTCGTAGGTGGCGCGGTGGAGCAGGTGGAAGGGGTAGCCGTGCTGGGGGAAGATCTCGGCCTCGAGGATGGCGTGGGCGGGACCGACGTCGACCGCCCGGTAGCCGGTGTTGCGGAGGAGCCCGTGGGTGGCGTTGCCCTTGGACGGCTCCGTGATGTCGAGGCGCTGCTCCGTGCCGTGCAGCGACCAGCGGCCGCCGGCGACGCGGTTCGCCCATGGCGCGAGGAGGATCCCCCCGCCCCCGGCGGGGATGTCGTCGTCGCCCCAGGTCTCGGTGAGTGCGACGCCGCCGCACTCGTAGGAGCGCAGGGCCGCCGCGAGGCTGGCGACGACCACCGTCGACGCGCCCGCCCGCAGGGTGTGGTTGATGCCGCTTGCCGGCCGTGGAGTCGCCATGCAGCGATGCTACCCGTACGCGAACTTTCCCTGCGCCGGGGTGGCGTGGGGCCCTATGATGGATTTTGTTCGTTTGAGTGCGGACTCGTTCGTTTCTCATCCCGTTCCACGGCAGGAGGGCCATGCTCGCAGCAGAACGCCAGGCGGCGATCCTCGAGCGCCTCTCCGGGCAGCCGGCCGTCCGGGTGAGCGGGCTGGCGATCGCGCTCGGCGTCTCGGAGATGACGGTCCGGCGGGACATCGACACCCTCGAGGCCCGCGGGGCGCTGGTCCGCGTCCATGGAGGAGCGGTGCGCCCGGGCAGCCTCAGCTCGGTCGAGGCGGGCTTCGACGTCAACCGGACGCGGGCCGGTGCAGCGAAGCGGCAGATCGCGGCCGCGGCGGTGTCGCTCCTGGCCCCCGGCATGACCGTCTCCGTGACGGGCGGCACCACCACCTTCGCCCTCGCCCCCCTCCTCTGCCGGGTCCGGGGCCTGACGGTGATCACCAACTCGCTCCCCCTCGCGGACGAACTGTTCCGGCTGAGCGCCGCTGCGACCCCCGAGAGCACCCCCCGGGTGCTGCTCTCGGGCGGGGAGCTCACCCCGTCGAAGGCCCTCGTCGGCCCGCTCGCGACCGGCACCATCTCCACCCTCCGGGCGGACCTGTGCTTCATGGGCGCCCACGGCGTGGACGCCACCGCGGGCATCACCACGCCCAACCTCGCCGAGGCGGACACCAACCAGGCCTTCGCCCGCACCTGCGGGAGGCTCGTGGTGCTCGCGGACGCGACCAAGATCGGCGTCGTGAGCCTCGCCCGTGTCGCGGCACTCGACGCCGCGGCCATCCTCGTCACCGACCGGCACCCCGGCGCCGACTACGCCGCACGCACGCGCATCCTCTGCGACCCCATCACCGACCCCCACCCGGAAGAGCGCCCATGACCCTCATCACCCCCACCCGCCTGTCCGACGGGCGCGAGCTGATCTACTTCGACGCGCACGAGTCCAGCGCCACACGGCACCGCGACGCTGCCGCGACACGTGACGCCCGCGAACTGCCCGCGCGCGGACCGGCCGGGACCGCCCGGTACGACGCCCTGACCGGCGAGTGGATCGCGGTGGCGGCCCACCGGCAGTCGCGCACCCACCTCCCTCCGGCGGACCAGTGCCCGCTGTGCCCGACGACGCCGTCGAACCTCTCGGAGATCCCGGCCTCCGACTACGAGGTCGTGGTGTTCGAGAACCGCTTCTCCTCCTTCGGCCCCGACCTCGGCGACCTGCCGGCCGCCCCCGCCTGGGGTACGACGACGACGGCGTACGGCCGGTGCGAGGTCGTCGCGTTCGATTCCGCGCACGAGGGATCCTTCGGGTCCCTGCAGCCGGAGCGCGCGCGGACCGTGATCGACGCATGGGCCCAGCGCACCGAGGCGCTGTCCGCGATGCCGGGCATCAGGCAGGTCTTCTGCTTCGAGAACCGTGGAGCGGACATCGGCGTGACGCTGCTGCACCCGCACGGCCAGATCTACGCCTACCCGTTCATCCCGCCCCGCGCCGCGACCCTCGCCGGGAAGGCCGCGGAGTTCTTCGAGGCATCCGACGGACGGCAGACGCTCATGGGGCACGCGCTCGCCGCCGAACGGCAGTCCGGCGAGCGCATGGTCATCGAGGGCGAGCACTTCAGCGCCTTCGTACCGTTCGCTGCCCGCTGGCCCCTCGAGGTCCATCTGGTCCCCCACCGGCAGGTCGCGGACATCGCGGGCCTCACGGGCGAGGAGCGCGACGAACTCACGACGGTCTACCTCGAACTCCTCGGCCGGCTCGACGCCCTCTACCCCACGCCCACGCCGTACATCGCGGCCTGGCAGCAGGCGCCCGTCGACGCCGCGCTGCGGCCGGCGAGCTACCTCCACCTCCAGCTCACCTCTCCCCGCCGCGCCGCCGACAAGCTGAAGTTCCTGGCGGGTTCCGAAGCGGCCATGGGCGCCTTCATCAACGACACCACCCCGGAGAAGGTGGCGGACGCCCTCCGCAGCGCCTCTCCCGCCACAGCCCGGAAGGACCAGGCATGAACACCACCCCCCACGATCTCGCGGCCGCCTTCACCGACCGCTTCGGCAGCGAACCGGACGGCCTGTGGTCCGCCCCCGGCCGCGTCAACGTCATCGGCGAGCACACCGACTACAACGACGGCTTCGTCCTCCCCTTCGCCATCAAGCACTCGACGACGGTCGCCGTGGCGGTGCGCCCGGACCGCATCGTGCGGGTCGCCTCGACCTTCTCCACGGACGACACCCCGGTGACCGCGGACCTCGACTCCCTCGAGGAGGGCAGCGTGGAGGGCTGGGCGGCGTATCCCCTCGGCGTGCTGTGGGCCATGGAGCAGTCCGGCTACCGCTGTCCCGGCATGGACATCCTGGTGGACTCGTCGGTCCCGGTCGGTGCCGGACTCTCCTCCTCCGCCGCGCTCGAGTGCGCCGTCGCCGTCGCGGTGAACGATCTCTCGGAGGCCGGCGTGTCCCGCCGGGAGCTCGCCACGATCGGGCAGTTCGCCGAGAACCGCATGGTCGGAGCGCCGACCGGCATCATGGACCAGTCCGCGTCGCTGTTCGGCGAGGCGGGGCATGCCGTCTTCCTCGACTGCCGGTCCGGGGAATCCCGGCTGGTCCCCCTCGACCTCGAGGGTGCGGGGCTCGAACTCATGGTCATCGACACCCGCGTCAGCCATTCGCACTCCACCGGGGGCTACGCGGCCCGCCGCCGGTCCTGTGAACTCGGCGCCGAGCTCATGGGGGTCCCCGCGCTGCGCGATCTCTCGGTGAAGGACCTCGCCGAGGCGGCGGGCGTCCTGGACGAGGAGACGTTCCGGCGGGTGCGCCACGTCGTCACCGAGAACGCGCGCGTCGAGGACGCCGTGGACGTCCTCTCCCGGAAGGGCCCCGCCGACCTCGGGTCCCTCCTCGTGGCCAGCCACGCCTCGATGCGCGACGACTTCGAGATCTCCTGCCCCGAACTCGACACCGCGGTGGACGCCGCCCTGGACGCCGGAGCGCTCGGCGCCCGGATGACCGGCGGCGGGTTCGGCGGCGCCGCGATCGCCCTCGCGCGCGTCGACGACGTCCCCGCCATCCGCTCCGCCGTCAAGGCGGCGTTCTCCGCGGCGGGCTTCCGCGCCCCGGTCGTCTTCGGCGTCCTGCCCGGGGCGGGCGCGGCGCGCGTCGCCTGAGACCACGGGACCCCTGCGAACGGCCCTGAACGGCGAAGGACCCGCACCCTGGAGGGTGCGGGTCCTTCGCTGTGACGACCCCTGGTCGTCACCGATCGGTGGGTGCTAGTCGCTGCCGCGAAGGATCGCGAGCAGGCGCAGGATCTCGACGTACAGCCAGATCAGCGTGACGGTCAGGCCGAAGGCCGCGGTCCACGAGTACTTCTGGGGGGCGCCGTTGCGGACGCCCTCGCTGATCGAGGTGAAGTCGATGATCAGGGAGAAGGCCGCGAGGCCGATCGCGAAGAGGCCGATGACCACGCCGAACGGGATGTTCGTGCCCGGGATCATCTCGCTCCGCATTCCGAACATGCCGTCCGTCACACCGAAGACCATCATGCCGAGGTTGACCAGCGAGAACACCGCGTAGCTGATGATCGCGATCATGAAGAACTTCATCGCCTTCGGCGTCGCGCGCACCTTGCCGCTCTTGAACAGCGCCAGAGTGACGCCGAACACGATGAAGGTGCCGACCACGGCCTGGACCGCGATGCCCGGCCACATGGACTCGAAAAGCATGGTGAGTCCACCGACGAACAGTCCCTCCAGACCCGCGTAGGCGAGGATCAGCGCCGGCGACGGCTCACGCTTGAACGCGTTGACGAGGCCGAGCACGAAGCCGCCGAGCGCGCCGATGACCATGAGGGGCAGGGCGAGCCCGGGCAGCACGAAGGCGGGGATCGCAGCGCCCACCAGGACGACGCCGATGCAGAGCAGCGTCTTCACGATCACGTCGTCGAAGGTCATGCGCCCCGTCTGGGCGGGTCCGGCGGACGGCTGGTTGTACATGTGCTCCAGCTGCTGCTGGTTGGCCATGGTCTGGCCCGCGTACATCGTGGTGCCGACTCCCGCCGCCTGGTTGCCGCCCCGGGTAGCGGAACGGAAGGTCTTCCCGTTGAATACCGGATTACCGCCAAGTGCCATTTCTGTAGTCCTCCAATAGGGGGCCGAGTGTCTAACGAACCCTATCAAGTGCAACGGTCCTGCCCGGGGTTTGTTCCCGGCGGCGACCGTGCTCCCGGCCGGACGGAATTTCAATACCAAGGAGCCTTGGTAAAACATTCGTTATCGAATTGCTACCTTGGCCGGATGCTTTTGCGAAGAGGGGAAACACGCCGCTAGTAAAGTGATCCCCACGCCCGTGACACTCGTCACAACTACTGATCCCAGCGGTTCGCCGCCGGGCTTGCCCCCACCGTGGAGGTTCCCATCTTGATCACCATGTCCACGCCTGCACGGATCAGGAGGTCGCTGCTCCTGGTGCTCGGCCTCCTGACGCTCGTGCTGCTCGGCGCCCCTGCCGCGCAGGCGTCCCAGCCGTCGTCGATCCCGGCGGTGCATCAGGCGCAGACCGCCGCCACCATCCAGGCCTCCGAGTTCGACAACCGGATCGGCGGCGTCCTCCGCGGCGCCGACGGACCCATCGCCGATGTGACGGTCACCGCCAAGGGCAACGGTTTCGAGGGTGAAGCCACCTCCGGCCCCAACGGCGCCTGGAGCATCGGGGTCCCCGAGCAGGGCACCTACGAGGTGGAGATCGACGAGGAGACGCTCCCCGAGGGGGTGGCCCTCGCGGAGGGCCAGGAGAACCCCCGCCAGGTGACCTTCGCCAACACCTCGAGCGCCACCACCCTCTTCCTGTTCGGTGAGGGAATCGTCTCGCAGCAGGCGTCCTTCCTGGACACCCTCGCCGAACGGGCCCTCGCCGGGTTCAGCTTCGGCCTCCTCCTGGCACTGAGCGCCGTCGGGCTCTCCCTGATCTTCGGCACCACGGGCCTCACGAACTTCGCCCACGGCGAGATGGTGACCATCGGCGCGGTCCTCGCGTTCGCCTTCTCGGCCGCCGGGCTGCCGATCACCGTCGCGATCGTCCTGGCGGTCATCGGCGGCGGCCTCCTCGGCTACGTGCAGGACGCCGGTCTCTGGAAGCCCCTCCGGCGTCGCGGGACCGGCCTCGTCCCCATGATGATCGTGAGCATCGGCCTCGCGCTCGCGCTGCGCTACACCATCCAGTTCTTCTTCGGCGGGGCCACCCAGCAGCTTCCAGGATCGCAGAGCGAGATCATCGATCTCGGGTCGGTGTCCATCTCCCGCAACAACCTGACCTCGCTGATCGTGAGCCTCGTGATCATCCTGCTGGTCGCCTTCCTGCTCCTGCGCACGCGCATCGGCAAGGCCACCCGCGCCGTCGCCGACAACCCCGCCCTCGCCGCGGCGTCGGGCATCGACGTGGACCGCGTCATCAGGATCGTCTGGGTCATCGGCGGCATGCTCGCGGCCCTCGGCGGCATCCTGTGGGCCTACTACCGCCCCGGGGTCTCCTACAACATGGGCCAGCAGATCCTGCTGCTCATCTTCGCGGGCGTCACGCTCGGTGGCCTGGGCACGGTCTTCGGCGCCCTCGTCGGTTCCATCATCGTCGGCCTGTTCGTGGAGATCTCCACGATCTGGCTCGAGGCGGACCTCAAGTACGTCGGCGCACTGCTCATTCTGATTCTCGTGCTCCTCTTCCGGCCACAGGGCATCCTCGGCCGCCGCGAGCGCATAGGTTAGGGGCTCTTCATGGACTTCGGAAACATCCTCATCAACGCCTTCGGCGAGATGATCAGCCCCACCACGGCGGCGTACGCCCTCGCGGCCCTCGGTCTCGCGGTGCACTTCGGCTATTCGGGCCTCCTGAACTTCGGACAGGCCGGCTTCATGGCCGTCGGGGCCTACGGGTACGCCATCGCGACCCTCAGCTTCGACGCACCGCTCCCGGTGGCGGTGCTGGTGGCCGTCGTCGCCTCCGTGATCTTCGCGATCATCCTCGGTATACCGACCCTCCGCCTGCGGGCGGACTACTTGGCGATCGTGACCATCGCGGCAGCGGAGATCGTCCGCTACATCGTGACCACCAACGGGCTCACGGATGTCACCGGTTCGGCCAACGGGCTGGCGGCCTTCGAGGGCGGGTTCTTCGGCCTCAATCCCTTCCCCCAGGGGACCTACAACATCGGCCCCCTCGGGATGAACGAGCGCGACCTGTGGATCCGCGTCGTCGCCTGGAGCGTCGTCACCATCGCGTGCCTCCTCGTCTGGCTCCTCATGCGCAGCCCCTGGGGCCGCGTGCTGAAGGGCATCCGCGAGGACGAGAACGCCGTGCGCTCGCTCGGCAAGAACGTGTACGCCTACAAGATGCAGGCCCTGATCATCGGCGGTGTCCTCGGGTCGATCGCGGGCATCATCTTCACGCTGCCGCGCGGCGCCGTCCAGCCCGCGAACTACGCGACCGAGCTGACGTTCTTCCTCTACACGTGCCTCCTCCTCGGCGGCATGGCCACTGTCCTCGGACCGGTCGTCGGGGCGATGATCTTCTGGGTGGTGCTCTCGTTGACGCAGGGAATCCTGTACGGCCTCATCGAGGTCGGCGCCATCACGTTCCTCACCAACTCTCAGGCGGGTCAGCTGCGCTACATCCTCGTGGGTGTGGCCCTGATGCTGCTCATGATCTTCAGGCCGCAAGGCGTCCTGGGCAACAAGAAGGAGCTGGCGTTCGCATGACCGGCAACCACGGTGAGAACACCCACGACAACCATCACGACAACGACCCGGGGATCACCCCCGGCGATGCCGCTCCGGCGGCGTCCGGCGCCCACGCCGCGGCAGCCCCGGCCGGCGGCGTCCCGGGCGGCTCGGCGGCGGGTGCGGCCCCGCCGGGCCAGGACTACATGACGGACTCCGAGCCCATCGCCACCGGGGAGGCGAGGCCGGGGTGCAGCAAGCGCGATCCCATCGTGGTCGCCCGGAAGGTGACCCGCAGCTTCGGCGGCATCAACGCCGTCGACGTCGAGCACCTCGAGATCCCGCGGCACAAGATCACCGCCCTGATCGGCCCCAACGGCGCCGGCAAGACGACGCTGTTCAACCTGCTCACCGGGTTCGACACCCCGAACAGCGGCGACTGGGAGTTCGACGGCAAGCCGCTCGCGAAGGTCGCCTCGCACAAGGTGGCACGGATGGGCATGGTGCGCACGTTCCAGCTCACCAAGGTCATGGGCAAGCTCACCGTCATGGAGAACATGCGTCTCGGTGCCGCGGACCAGCCCGGCGAGAGCCTCGGCCGGGCCCTGTTCAAGGGCATCTGGGGAGGCCGGGAACGCGAGATCACGCAGCAGGCGGAGGTGTTGCTGGAGAAGTTCAAGCTCGACGCCAAACGCGACGACTACGCGGCGTCCCTCTCCGGCGGGCAGCGCAAGCTCCTCGAGATGGCGCGGGCGCTCATGGTCCGGCCGCGGCTCGTGATGCTCGACGAGCCGATGGCGGGCGTCAATCCGGCGCTCACGCAGTCCCTGCTGGAACACATCAAGAACCTGAAGGCGGAGGGCATGACCGTCCTGTTCGTCGAGCACGACATGCAGATGGTCCGCCACATCGCCGACTGGGTGGTGGTCATGGCCGAGGGCAAGGTGGTCGCGGAGGGTCCGCCCGCCATCGTCATGAAGGACCAGGCCGTGATCGACGCCTACCTGGGGGCCCACCACGACGTGGACCTCGGCGACGCCGAGGGCATCGAGCGCCTCGAGGCGGAACTCGCCCACGACGAGGAATCGGTCATCGGCACCGAGGATGAAGGCCTCCTCGGCCGCGGGGTCATCGAGCTCGGAGGCGAGCCGCGCACGGCAGGCTCCGCCCACAAGGACGAGGAGACGAAGTAATGGCTGAATTCGAGGGCGACTCCGTCGTCAAGGTCACCGATCTCGTGGCGGGCTACCTGCCCGGCGTGAACATCCTCAACGGGTGCAGCATCGAGGCACGCCGCGGTGAGCTCATCGGGATCATCGGCCCGAACGGGGCCGGCAAGTCGACGCTCCTGAAGGCGATGTTCGGACTCGTGAAGGTGCATTCCGGCACCGTCATCGTCCGTGGGCAGGACCTCACGGGCCTGAAGGCGAACAAGCTGGTCAGCCTGGGCGTCGGCTTCGTGCCGCAGAACAACAACGTGTTCTCCACCCTGACCATCGAGGAGAACCTCCAGATGGGCATGTACCAGAGGCCCAAGGACTTCAAGGAGCGCTTCGACTTCGTCGCGAGCCTCTTCCCGGAACTCGCCAAGCGGCGGGCGCAGCGGGCGGGGTCGCTCTCCGGCGGGGAGCGCCAGATGGTCGCGATGGGCCGGGCCCTCATGATGGATCCCGCGGTACTGCTGCTGGACGAGCCCTCCGCCGGCCTCTCGCCCGTGAAGCAGGACGAGACGTTCCTGCGCGTGCATGAGATCAACAGGGCCGGGGTCTCGGTGATCATGGTGGAGCAGAACGCACGCCGCTGCCTGCAGATCTGCGACCGCGCCTACGTGCTGGACCAGGGCAAGGATGCCTACACGGGCACCGGCCGCGAGCTGATGAAGGACCCGAAGGTCATCCAGCTGTATCTCGGCACCCTGGCCGACACCGCCTGAGGTCCGCACCTCAAGGAGCCGTGAAGCGCAAGGGATGGGCGGAACCGGGAACGGTTCCGCCCATTGCCGTGTCCGGCCCGCTACCTTGGCAGGAGGACGCCGGACGGCGTGCACCCGGGAAGGACGACTCATGGCAGGACTGGCCAGCAGCGCGATCGGGAAGGGCTTCGAAGGCGTGTTCCGGGGCATCAAGCGCGTCCGCCGGCACCGCCCCATCCACACCCGCGGGCTGCGGCTCGACGGCACGGTCATGGTCCACGAGCACGGCCTGCACAGCGGGATCGCGTGGATCGATCAGCCGGGGCGGGCCCCCGCGACGGCCCGTGTCTCGCGCTCGGTCGGTACTCCGGACGGCCTGCCGGACATCATGGGACTCGCGGTGCGGGTTCATCACCCGGACAACGGGGCGGGGCCCTCGACCTTCTCGGACATCCTGCTGTCCTCGACCGGCTGGTCCGTCCCCGGCCGCTTCGTCCTCGTGCCGAGGCTTCGGCTCTCGCGCACGCCGTTCGGCACGATGATGCCCTACCGCGGCGACCACGGCCCGGTGCTGCTCGGCGCGCGCACGCTCGACCCCGCCGGGCTGCCCGCGTCACTCCGTGCGCTCGAACGCGCCCTCGGACCCTCGACCTGGCGGCTCGGTCTGTTCTTCGCGACGCCGCTCGGTGCGTGGCAGCACTTCGGCACCCTCACCCTCGTCCTGGCCCCGGAGGCGGAGGAGAGGGATCTCCGCTTCGACGCCATCCTCCATCCCCTCGCCGGCGCCGCGACGTACGAGTGGGCACGCCGCGTCCGCGAGCCCTCCTACGCCCTCTCCAGGCGTCCGCCGGGCGTCGACTGATCGCGGGGACGGCAGGGCCCGACGGCGTGTGTCCGGGCAGCACAAGGCCCCGGTCGCGCCTTCCGGGGAAGGGCGGCCGGGGCCGTGTCGCCTGTGTCACCGGTCGGGGTGACACACCGGACAGTCCCTAGAGCTTGCCGACCTCGGAACGGCTCGGCTGGGGCTTGTTGTCGGCGTCGTACTTGTAGATACCGATGGCGGCCTCGGTGGGATCACCGTTCTCGTCGAAGGAGACAGGACCGGAGATGCCGTCGTAGTCGATGTCCTCGCCCTCACGGAGCAGCGTGACGCAGCCCGCGAAGTCGAAGCACTTGGTGCCGTCCTTCGATACAGCTGCGAGCTGCTCGGAGATGGCCGTGCCCTCGACGCTCCCCGCCGCCTCGGAGGCGAGCGCGATGAGGTTCACGGCGTCGTAGCTCTCGCCCGCATAGGCATAGCTGTTCAGGTTCGGATCGACCGTGGCCAGGGCTTCCTGGAATCCGGTCCCGGTGAAGGGGCCGGGGATGGTGCCCTGGGCTCCTTCGAGGGTGCCGGGATCGAGGTCGGCACTGTAGTCGGAGGTGTTGCCGTCGACCATGAAGATCGAGCTGGCGTCGATACCCTTGGCGACCAGCAGCGGCACGATGCTCTTGGCCTCGTCGAAGCTGATGAGGACGATCGCGTCGGGCTTCGCCGCAGCGATGGCGTCCACCTGGCTGGAGAACTGGGAGTCGCCGGTGTTGAACATCTCGTTGCCGACGACCTGCCCGCCTGCCCCTTCGATGACCTCCTGGATGTTGCTCTGCAGGCCGGTGCCGTAGGAGTCGTTGAGCGTGATCATGCCGACGGTCTGCGCGCCGCACTCCATGATGTAGTTGCCGAGCGTGCGTCCCTGGAGCACGTCCGAGGGAGCGGTACGGAAGTACAGGCCCTTGTCGTCCCAGGTGGTGAACTCCGGCGAGGTGTTGGCGGGCGAGAACTGCACGACGCCGGCACCCGTGATCTGGTTGATGACGGTCTTCGACACACCCGAGGACGCGGCGCCGATGATGGCGCTGACGTCCTGGGACAGCAGGTCGGTCACGGACTGCGTGGCGATGTCGGTCGTGGTGTCGCCGGAATCGCGATGCGTGATCGAGATGTCCTGGCCCAGCACACCGCCGGCCGCGTTGACCTCCTCGACGGCGAGGTTGACGCCCGCGATCTCCGGCGGGCCGAGGAACGCGAGCGTCCCGGTGGTCGGCAGGATGGATCCGAGCTTCAGCGGCTGGGGGCTCGTGGTCTCGCTGGCGGGTACGGCCGCAGGATCACCCTTCTCGCCCTGCTCCTCGCCGGTCCCACCCTCGCTCTCGGGACACGCCAGCGCGGATGCGCCCGCGGCCGCCGTGGTCTCCGTGCTGCCGCTGTCGCCGCCGTCGCCCTCGGAACCCGTGGTCCCGCCGCCACCGCAGCCGGAGGCGAAGAGCGCGACGCCCAGGCTCAGGGCAGCGATCTTCGCCGCGCGCGGGGCGTTCTCCCCAATGCCGAAACGCGCGGAGTTGCGTGTTGCAGTCATGAATTAGTCTCCTCGACCGAAAGGCTCTTGCTGCCTTTGATGCGTGTTGCCAGGTGTTCCTGGCTTATGGAAAAGCTAATCCAATTTCGTGTCCGAGATAAGGGAATCCGGTTACATCCTTGTAACGCTCGTCACAGCCGACAGATCCCACTCTTGACAGCAGGCACTGATCAGTATCCTGTCGATCGACGGCGGCCGGACACTTCCGCGGCCATTCAGCGGACCGATCCGGTGGCCACTCGCGCGGGAGAAGTGCCCCAGCAGGGACTCGAACCCTGACTGAACAGATTTTAAGTCTGCTGCCTCTGCCATTGGGCTACTGGGGCCGACCGGACGCTCCAGCCTACCGCGGAGGGCAGGCTCGGTCCCTCGGCGGCGGCAGATCCGGCGGGGCGAAGCAGAACGACGGCGGCCCGGGGCGGGCCGCCGTCGTTCTCCTCACGGGTGGTGCGCGGTGCTCAGGCCGTCGCCTTCGCGGAGGCCGCCTTGCCCGCCGGGGTGGGCGGCTGGCTCTGCAGCGCGGTGTCCTTCTTCGGCGCCGGGGTGGCCGCTTCGCGGAACTGGCGCTGGGGGGTCTGCAGGTCGGAGAGCGGAGCAAGGTCCCGACCGAACAGGAAGCTCAGGCTCCAGTTGACGATGACGCGTGCCTTGCGCTCGTACATGGGCATCGCGAAGCCGTGGTAGCCGCGGTGCGCCAGCCACGCCGGGAAGCCCTTCATGCCGAAGCCCATGATGTTCGCGACACCCTTGAACTGGCCGAAGCCGGCCACGGCACCGAGGTTGGTGTGGCGGTATTCCTTGACCTCGTCCACACCGTAGTTCGCAGCGAGGATGTTGGCGGCCAGCAGCTTGGCCTGGCGGACGGCGTGCTGGGCGTTCGGGACGCAGAAGCCTCCCACTCCCCCGCCCGTGAGGTCGGGGACGGCCGCGACGTCGCCGGCGGTCCAGGCGTGCTCGATGGGTCCGTCATCGCCGGTGATGCGGAGTTCCGGGGAGGCACGGACGCGGCCGCGCTCGTCCACGGGGAAGTCCGTGGAGCGGACCACGGGGTTCGCCTGCACACCGGCCGTCCAGATGAGGGTGTCGGTGCCGAACTCGTCGGCCGGGGTCTTGTCCGGCATGTTGATGAGCTTGAGCGTGCCCTCCACCGCGCTGGAGAGCGAGGTGTTCAGCAGGACCTCGATCTGGCGTGACCGGAGGTGCTCGACGACCCACTCGGCCTGCTCGGCCGTGACCTCGGGCATGATGCGCCCCATGGCCTCGACCAGGACGAAGCGCAGGTCGCTGCGGCTGAGGCGCGGGTTGGCCTTCACGGCGTCACGGGCTGCGTCCTCCATCTCCGTGATGGTCTCGATGCCGGCGAAGCCGCCGCCGACGACCACGAAGGTGAGGGCGCGGTCCCGCTCGGGGCCTTCGGGGAGGACCGAGCCGGTCTCGATGCGCTCGAGCATGCGGTCGCGCAGGGCGACGGCCTCCTCGATCGTCTTCAGGCCGATGCCCTGGTCCTTCAGGCCGTCGATCGGGAAGGTACGCGTGATGGAGCCTGCGGCGACGACGACGTCCGTGTAGCCGAGCTCGAAGGACTCCCCGCCGCCCGAGGGGGCGATCGTCGCGGTGCGGCCCGCGTGGTCGATCGACGTGACCTTGCCGGAGATGAGCTCCGTCTTCCTCAGGTGCTTGCGGTGGGACACGATGGCGTGGCGCGGTTCGATGTTCCCGGCGGCGACCTCGGGGAGGAACGGCTGGTAGGTCATGTAGGGCAGGGGATCCACCAGCGTCACGATGCCGCCGTGGTCCTTGACCTTTTTCTGGAGCCGGTGCGCGACGTACAGGCCGACGTAGCCGCCGCCGACGACGAGGATGCGCGGGCGATCAGAGAAGTGTGGGTTCGATGCCATCCCTCGATGCTACCGGACTTTGTGAAAATCTTCACTAGCTCGGTGGGTGGCCCGGCAGCACTCTCGGGCCCCGATCGTCGTCCTCGGCGCTCCGCCCGCCGTCGCTCCTGTGTTCTCCGGCCGCCGCCTCGCGCCGCCGGACGTGAGCCACGTGCAGGGCTCCCCCCACGAGCACGGCGAACATCAGGCCCGCGAAGCCGACCACCACGACGCCCGGGATGGTGTGGACCGACTCGAGTGGATCCTCCGCCTGCGGGGCGGGTGGGGCGGGGATGATCTCCGGGGCCGGTCGGCTGGGTGGCTCGGGAGCCGGCGCCGGGCTCTGGCCGTCCCGCCGGTACAGCTCGATCCACTCGGCCATGCTGCCCAGTCGGTTCTGGTCGGGCACGGAGATGTCGCTGCCCACAGCCGCGGCCACGTCCAGGACACCGTAGCCGTAGAGGGTGTCGAAGCCCGGGGCCCCGGCGTCCTTCGCCGTACCGATGATGCGGTTGACGACCTCCGCGGCCGTGAGCTCCGGGTACCGCGACCGGATCAGGGCCGCCACGCCGGAGACGAGGGGCGCCGCGCCGGAGGTCCCGGACCAGTCGGCGTAGAACCCGCCGGGGAGCCCTCCCACGAGGTTCTCGGAGGGTGCCGCCACCGCGATGCTGATGCCTTCACTCGATGCCTCGTCGCTGGCCATGCCGGACCGGTCGAGGCCGGCCACGGCGAGGACACCGGGGATCGTCGCGGGGGCACCGACCTGGGTCAGTCCACCGGCCCGGTTGCCGGCCGCAGCGACGATCACGACGTCGTTCTGCTCGGCGTGGAGGAAGGCGTCGTCCCAGCTCTCGGGCCATGCCGTGCTGGTGCTGCCGAGCGACATGTTGATGACGTCCGCGCCGTTGTCCACGGCCCAGCGGACGGCGTCGGGCACCTGCTCGTCGACGGAGATGCCGGCCGGGTTGGGGCCGCCGTTGGGCCCCTCGATCCAGACGGACACCGCGAGGAGGTCGGCCTTCGGTGCTACGCCGACGATGCCGTCCGGACCCTCCCCGTACTGGGAGTACGGCTCCGCCTCCACCGTGGGTTCCGCCGGGGCCGTGCCCCTGTCGGAGGGCTCGGGGGCGGGCGGCGCCTCCGCGTCGGTGTGTCCGCGGCCCGCCACGAGGGTGCTGACCAGGGTTCCATGGCTCGGGACCTCGCCGATGCCGCGCAGTCCGCCCGGGTCCCCGGCGCCGGAGGCGTCCGTCCCGCCGACCACGGCTCCGGCGAGGTCCGGGTGGGTCGCATCCACGCCGCTGTCGATCACGGCGACCGTGACGCCCTCGCCCTCCGTGGTCGTCCATGCCTCGGCGATGCCGTAGTCCTCGAGCCAGTACTCCTTGGCGCGCACCTCGTCGGCGGCGGCGGGCAGGGCTGCCTGCAGGAGGACGGTGAGGGCGACGACGACGGCCGTCCCCGTCCGGACGGCCGCGCGGGCTGGCGTGGGCATCAGCTCACGTGCCCTGCCGGGCGACGCTCAGCGCGATGCCGTCGAGGATGTCGTGCTCGCTCGCGACGGCGGTGGTGACGCGCCCGCCGGTCAGGACCGCCACGCGATCGAGGATCGTCCGCCAGATGAGGGCGCCGGCACCGATGACATCCACCCGGCCCGGATGCATGTAGGGCAGCGACGCGCGCGATGCATGCGGCCGGTGGAGGAGGTCGGAGGCCGCCGCGGAGATCGCCGCGATGGGCAGCTCGGCCCCGTGGATGCGGTCGGGCTGGTAGGCGGGCAGGTCGAGGGCGTGCGCGGTCACCGTGGTGACGCTGCCCGCCACGCCGACGATCTTGGTGACCTCATGCAGCGGCACCTCGTCGGCGGCCTGGTCGACGAGGCGCAGGACCTCGGCTTCCATCGCCGCGATCTGTTCCTCGGAGGGCGGGTCGTCCCGGAGGAAACGCTCCGTGAAGCGCACGCAGCCCATGTCGGTGCTCAGGGCTCCGATCAGCCCCCCGGCCGTGCCCGCCACGAATTCCGTGCTGCCACCGCCCAGGTCGATGACGAGGACGGTCTCGTCCGCGGCCGTCGCCAGGACGCTGACGGCGCCGTCGAAGGAGAGTCGCGCCTCCTCGTCCCCGGAGACGACCTCGGGCTCGACGCCGAGGCGTGCCCGGATGCCGTCCACGAAGTCCTGCCGGTTCTCGGCGTCCCGCGATGCCGACGTCGCCACGAACCGCACGGGCGGGTTCCCGTGCTGCGCGATCAGCGCCGCGTACTCCTCGGCCGCGGCGAAGGTGCGCTCCAGGGCGGCCTCGGACAGGCGCCCGGTCGCGTCGACCCCCTCGCCGAGGCGCACCACGCGCATGAGGCGCACGACGTCGGTCAGCACGCCGTCCTGGACGTCGGCGATCAGCAGGCGGATCGAGTTGGTGCCGCAGTCGATGGCAGCGGTGCGCATGGCTTCTCCTCGCGGGGGTGCGGTCGTGGCCGCGTCGGCGGCGCCGCGGCGGCGTGCCGCCCGTTTCGCCTCGAGCTCCTCGGGGCTCAGCCCCTGGGTCCTGGTGTGTCTGCTGAGGTCGGCGTGGGGCGCCTGGCCCGTGGTGTCCCATGCCCCGTCGCAGTAGCAGCGCTCCGGCGTCCACCAGGGGGCGATGCGGCTGATCGCCTCGTCGCCGAGCGGGTTCACGCCGGGACCCGCCGCGAGGGCATGGCCCACCAGCACGTGCAGGCATTTGACCCGTGTCGGCATGCCGCCGGCGGAAACGCCGTCGATCTCCGGGACCGGGCCCGTGCCGGCGCGTTCCCCGACGGCGTCGCGCGCCGCCAGGTACGCGAGGTGCGCCGCCCGGTAGTGGTCGGCGAGACCGGAGTCCTCGGTGAGGCGGTCGCTCATCCCGGTCATCACGCCGTCGGCCTCGAGACGGGAGACCGCCGCGGTGATGACGGGGTGCGCCAGGTAGTACGTGGTGGGGAACGGGATGCCGTTGGACAGGCGCGGGGCCGTGGTGGCGACGAGCGGGTTCCCGCAGACGCACCGGGCACCGATCTCGACGACATCGCGGACGGGACGCCCCAACTGCCGGCTGAGGACGTCGAGGTCGCGCCCGCTCGGGGTCCTGCTGTCGGTCGCCGGTCGATCCTCGAGGGCGTCGTGCTGGCGGTGCTGGGTCACGCTGTTCCTTCCTTGGTACGCGGCGGGCATGCGCTCCGGCGCAGCACCCGATCCGACGGGGCCCGCCCCGGGGGCGGCGTGCCGTCGCTCAGTCCGTCGCCGCGCGGGCGACCGAGGTCCACAGGGAGTCCACCCAGGGCAGGTCGGCGGGCTCGGCGGCCGAGCCCTCCCCCGTGCTCTCCTCGATGCCGTCGCCGCCCTTGACGAGGTAGCGGGTCTCGCCCGGCATCACGAGGAAGATCCGCTCGCGGGCCTGCTGCTTCACGAAGGCGGGATCGTCCCAGCGCGCGAGCTCCGAGGTGTAGTCGGCCTGTTGCTGCTGCTGCCGGGCGATGTCCGCCCGGAGGGCGTCGAGTTCGGTCTGCTGCTGCAGGTAACGGCTCACCGACGGCGCCAGCAGCACGATCACCGCGACGAGCACGACGGCGAGGGCCAGCAGGCGTCCCGAGAAGGCCTTCGCCGGGATGGGTGTGGCTTCCTCGGCCGGCTCGATGACCGACTCCGCCCGCCTGGACCCGAGCCGCCCGCGCCGGATGCTGCCGGCCAGCTGGGACCGTTCCGCCGCCCTGGCCGCGGAGGCCGACGCCGCGGGGGTCCCGGCGGCGTCCAGTCGCGAACGGGCCGGGGTCGTCCCGGCCGGTCCCGCGCCGGCGCGCGACGCGGAGGTGCCGCCGGAGCCCGGTGCGGGCCGTGGATCCTTCGTCGCCGAAGGGCCCGGGGCGCGCGGGGTGGCCGGTTTCCGCGGGGACCCGGCGGCCCTGGAGGTCGCCGGCGCGTGGCCGGTACCCCGGGGGCCCGTACCGGGTCCGGGCTGCGTGGAAGGCCCGACGGCCCGGGAGCCGTGGGCAGGGGGCTGGCCCTTGGACGTCCCCGGGACCGGCCGCTCCTCCGCCGCAGGCGTCGGGCGGCCGGCTCGCGGCACGTTAGGGCGGCGGACGGTCATGGAGCTCCTCGTCGATGCTGTCGCGTGTGGTCGCGTG
This sequence comes from Arthrobacter sp. TJ-263, assembly GCF_058269155.1. Taxonomy (NCBI): domain Bacteria; kingdom Bacillati; phylum Actinomycetota; class Actinomycetes; order Micrococcales; family Micrococcaceae; genus Arthrobacter; species Arthrobacter sp. TJ-263. The sequence continues at coordinate 388,191 of NZ_JBZCNE010000002.1, forward strand.
GGTGCCTCACGGAACCCGTCTAACGAGGGTAACCGCCCTGTCGATCAACTGCGGATCACCTAGGCCGTGAAACGCGGGAAGGCGCTGCGGCCGGCGTAGCGTGCGGCGTCGTCGAGCTCCTCCTCGATGCGCAGCAGCTGGTTGTACTTGGCGACGCGCTCGCTCCGGGCGGGTGCGCCGGTCTTGATCTGGCCCGCATTGGTGGCCACGCAGATGTCCGCGATCGTGGTGTCCTCGGTCTCGCCGGAGCGGTGCGAGGTGATCGTCGTGTAGCCGGCGCGCTGCGCCATCGAGATGGCGTCGAGCGTCTCGGTCAGGGTGCCGATCTGGTTGACCTTGACCAGCAGCGAGTTCGCCGTCCGGGTGGAGATGCCCTTGGCGAGGCGCGTGGGGTTCGTGACGAAGAGATCGTCGCCGACGATCTGCACCTTGTCGCCCAGCGAGTCGGTGAGGAGCTTCCAGCCTTCCCAGTCGTCCTCGTCGAGCGGATCCTCGATGGAGACGAGCGGGTAGTCGCGGACGAGCTCCTCGTAGTAGGCGCTCATCTCCTGGGTGCTGAGGGACTTGCCCTCGAACTGGTACGCGCCGTCCTTGTAGAACTCGGAGGCGGCGACGTCGAGCGCGAACGCGATGTCGGTGCCCGGCGTGTACCCGGCGCGCTCGATCGCGGTGGTGATGAGGTCCAGGGCGTCGCGGTTGGACGGCAGGTTGGGGGCGAAGCCGCCCTCGTCGCCGAGGCCGGTGGCCAGGCCCTTCTCCTTCAGCACGGACTTGAGCTCGTGGTACACCTCGACGCCCCAGCGGAGGCCCTCGGAGTAGGTCTGTGCGCCGAGCGGCACGATCATGAACTCCTGGATGTCGACGTCGGAGTCCGCGTGGGATCCGCCGTTGAGGATGTTCATGAGGGGGACGGGCAGCACGTGCGCGTTCGGTCCGCCGAGGTAGCGGTACAGCGGGAGGGTCGAGGACTCCGCGGCGGCGCGGGCGATGGCGAGCGAGACGCCGAGCATCGCGTTGGCGCCCAGGTTGGACTTGTTCTCGGTGCCGTCCAGGTCGATCATCGCCTGGTCGATCGCGCGCTGGTCGGCGGCGTCGAATCCGAGGAGGGCCGGCTGGATCTGCTCGATCACGGCTTCGACGGCCTGCAGGACGCCCTTCCCGAGGTAGCGGTCCTTCTCGCCGTCACGGCGTTCGTTCGCTTCGAACGCACCGGTGGACGCACCGGAGGGGACGGCGGCGCGGCCGAAGGTGTCGTCGTCGAGCAGTACCTCGACCTCGACCGTGGGGTTTCCGCGGGAGTCGAGGATCTCCCTCGCGTGGATGGCATCGATAATGGCCATGGAATAGCTCCTCTTCGTTGGAGTGTAGGGTCAACATCTTGTTGGGACGTCTTTGTCAGGGCAACGGAGGTGTTGCTCCCAGCCTAGTTCACCTGCGTCCCGGCGGTGCCGTGGGTCACGCGGTTGTGACGTGGGCGTGCCGGCCGTCCCCGGGCTCAGGCCCCGTCGCGGACATCCCGCTGGTAGTCCAGCACGGCACGGCGCAGGGCACGCTCCGGGTCGATGCCCGCGCCGAGCGCCCGGCGGACCAGGGCCAGCAGTTCCAGGCCGAGCTCGGCCTCGCTCCCCTGCTCCTGCCGGCCCTCCCCTGCGCGCCCGTCTCCGGCGCGCCCGAGGGTCTTCGCGGCGAAGGCCAGCGCGGGGAGGTGGTGCGGGATGCCGTCGAACGGTGAAGTGCGGGCGGGCCGCTCCTGCGCCTTCACGGCCTGCCACGCGGCGACGATGCCGTCGACCGACGGCGTGTCACGCCCGGGCGTCGCGGCCCGCAGGCTCCCGTCCGTCGCGAACACGTGCGGGTTCCGGCGCACCAGCTTGTCGGTGAGCCCCTCCGCCACCTCGGCGAGCCCGAAGGACCCGGCCTCGGCCCGGAGCTGTGCGTGCAGGACCACCTGGAACAGGACGTCGCCGAGCTCGCCCCGGAGCTCGTCGAGGAGGGACCGCTCCGGCGTCCCGGCGCGCGAGACGTCGTCGACCGCCTCGTAGAGCTCGTACGTCTCCTCCACGAGGTACCCGAGCAGCGCCGCGTGGTCCAGGGCGGCCGTCCACGGGCAGTGGCGGCGCAGCAGGGCGACCACCTCGACGAGGCGCTCCACCGCCGCGCCCGGAGGGTTCCCGGGCGTGGCGTCGCGCGCCCCTGCCGCGTCCTCCACGGAGCTCAGGCGGAGGCCAGCCCGGCGGCGGCGTCGAACCGCTGGGCGACGTACTCGGCCAGGGCCTCGCGGTCCTCGAGCGGCAGGAACGCGGCGTCGACGGCGTTCAGGGTGAGGGCCAGGAGGTCGCCGAGGTCGTAGCCGAAGGTCTCGACGAGCAGCTCGAACTCACCGGTCAGCGTGACCCCGCTCATAAGGCGGTTGTCGGTGTTGACGGTGACCTTGAAGCCCAGCTGGTAGAGCAGGTCGAACGGGTGGGCGTCGATCGTGGTGCCGAAGGCCTCGATGGCCCCGGTCTGCAGGTTCGAGGACGGGCACAGCTCGAGCGCGATCCCCCGGTCCCGCACCCACGACGCGACCAGGCCGAGGTTCGCGATGCCCACCTCTTCGCCGTCGGCGGCCTGCTCGTCCGCGGCTTCCTCGATCTCGATGTCCTCGGCGATGCGGACGCCGTGGCCGAGGCGCAGCGCACGCCCGGCGACGAGCGCGTCCCGGATGCTGTCCAGGCCGGCGGCCTCTCCCGCGTGGACGGTCACGGGGAACTGCTCGGAGGCGAGGAAGGTGAAGGCGTCGGCGAAGCGGGACGCCGGGAAGCCGTTCTCCGCACCGGCGATGTCGAAGCCGACGGCCCCGCGGTCGCGGTGGCGGAGGGCGAGTTCGGCGATCTCCTGGCCGCGGTCGGCGTGCCGCATCGCGGTGACGAGCTGGCCCACCTGGATGACGCGGCCGGCGGCGATCGCCGCGGCGGCGCCCGCCTCGAGCCCCTCCTGCACGGCTTCGACGGCCTCGTCGAGGCTCAGGCCCTGCCGGGTGTGCTGTTCGGGGGCCCAGCGGACCTCGCCGTAGACCACGCCGTCGAGCGCGAGGTCCTCGACGAACTCCCGCGCCACGCGGATGAGCCCGTCCCGTGTCTGCATGACGGCGATCGTGTGGTCGAACGTCTCGAGGTACCGCTCGAGGGAGCCCGAGTCCGCGGATTCGCGGAACCAGGCACCGAGGGACTCGGCGTCGGAGGCCGGCAGCTCGTGGCCGATCGCGGCGGCGAGCTCGAGGATGGTGGCCGGCCGCAGCCCGCCGTCGAGGTGGTCGTGGAGAGAGACCTTCGGGAGGGTCCGGATGTCGATGGCAGCGTCGGGGACGGCGTCGTTCTGGGTCTGGGTCACGCTGCCAGCCTACGCGATGCGCGTCAGCGCGGGCCCGCCCCGTGGGCCGGTTCGGGCCGGCCCCGGGCCTCGCCGGCGGACCCCCCGGTGGGCTCCCCGTCGGACTCATCGCGCGTGGCCTGCAGCGGGGTCGAGCCGCGGACGAGGGCGATCACGCGGTCCGTCACGAGACCGATCACGACGGCGATCCCGACGGCCACGGCGACCCCGAGCAGGTGGTTGTGCTGGAACCACGTGCCCGCGACGGCGCCGATCCCGACGGAGTAGCCGGCCCACACCACCCCGGACAGGGCCGTGAGGGCCACGAAGCGGCGCCGGGAGTAGCCGGTCGCGCCCGCGGTGAGGTTCACCGCGACCCGGCCGATCGGGATGAAGCGCGCCACCAGGATGAGCGAGGCCGCGCGCCTGGTGAGCTCCCTGCCCGCCCAGGTGAAGGAGCGCTGCATCCGGGGTTGCCGCATCCACCGGAACCGTTCGGTGCCGATCCATCGGCCGAGGAGGAAGGCGATGTTGTCGCCGAGGAAGGCTCCGAGCGCCGCGACCAGGATCAGCAGCCACGGGTCGGGCACCCCCTGCGTGATGATGAGGGACGCCAGCCCGACGACGACGGATTCGCTGGGCACGGGCGGGAAGAAGCCGTCGACGAGGCAGCAGGCGAGGACCAGGAGGTACACCCAGGGCTCTCCCGCCGCTGCGAGGACGCCGGCGCCGATGCCGTCCAGGGCAGTGGTGATCGCATCCATCGTGGGCTCCTGCCGTCGTCGCCCCGTACCTCCGTGACGGGCGTCCGGCTCCGACGCTACCGGCGCACCCGGGGCCGGGTCGTCGGCCTTCCGGGCGACCTGCGCAGGGGCCGGTCTCACCCCGAGGGATGAGACCGGCCGCGCAAGCCCCTAGGGGTTCACCCTGCCGGGCGCCCGCGTGGGAGGACTAGGCGATGCGGTCGATGATGAGCCGCTGCGCCTGGCGCGATCCCTCGGGCGCGATCACGACGGCGTCCGCCAGCGCCTCGCGTGCACGCTCGAACCTCTCGGGGGTGTCGGTGAGCAGCGTCATCAGCGGCTCCCCCGCGCGCACCGTGGCCCCGGGCTTCGCGTGCATCCGCACGCCGGCGCCCGCCTGCACCCGGTCCTCCTTGCGGGCACGGCCGGCACCGAGGCGCCACGCGGCGACACCCACCGCGAGCGCGTCCAGGCCCACGAGGACGCCGTCCGCCGGGGCGAGGACGATCTCGGACTCCTTCGCGACCGGCAGGGCCGCGCGCGGGTCGCCGCCCTGCGCCTCGATCATCCTGTTCCACACGTCCATGGCGCGACCGTCCTTCAGGGCGGCCGCGGGATCGGCGTCGTGCACGCCGGCACAGGCGAGCATCTCCTCGGCGAGGCGGACGGTGAGTTCGACGACGTCGGACGGGCCCCCGCCCGCGAGGACCTCGACGGACTCCTCGACCTCGATCGCGTTGCCGGCGGTGAGCCCGAGCGGGGTGCTCATGTCGGTGAGGAGCGCGACGGTGTTCACGCCGGCGTCCTTGCCGAGCGCCACCATGGTCTCGGCCAGCTCACGGGCACGGGCCTCGTCCTTCATGAACGCGCCGCTGCCCACCTTGACGTCGAGGACGAGCGAGCCGGTGCCCTCCGCGATCTTCTTGCTCATGATCGAGGACGCGATGAGGGGGATGGCCTCGACGGTGCCGGTGACGTCGCGGAGCGCGTACAGCTTCTTGTCGGCGGGCGCCAGGCCCGTGCCGGCCGCGCAGATGACCGCGCCCACCTCGGCGAGCTGGCGCAGCATGTCCTCGTTGCTGAGGTGCGCCTGCCAGCCGGGGATGGATTCGAGCTTGTCCAGGGTCCCGCCGGTGTGGCCGAGGCCCCGGCCGGAGAGCTGCGGCACCGCGACGCCGAACACGGCGACCAGGGGGGCCAGCGGCAGGGTGATCTTGTCCCCCACCCCGCCGGTGGAGTGCTTGTCGCTCGTGGGGCGGCCGAGCGAGGAGAAGTCCATCCGCTCGCCCGAGGCGATCATCGCGGCCGTCCAGCGGGAGATCTCGGCGCGGTCCATGCCGTTGAGGAGGATGGCCATGTTGAGGGCGGCCATCTGCTCGTCGGCGATGGCGCCGCGCGTGTAGGCGTCGATGGTCCAGTCGATCTGCTCGGGAGAGAGGATGCCGTGGTCGCGCTTGATGCGGATGATGTCGACGGCGTCGAAGGCTTCGGTCATGGGGGATCCTCGGATCTGTTCGGCGGGGTGGGTGTGGACGACGGGAAGGGTGGCGCGGGGCGCGGCCGGTCGGGCCGCGCCCCGTGGGCCGGGTGCTCAGGCGAGGTGCTGGGGTCCGAAGGCGTCCGGCAGGACCTCGTCCATGGTGCGGATGCCGCTGACGGTCAGGAGGACCATGTCCGGGGCCCGGAACTCGTACAGCAGCTGGCGGCATCGCCCGCACGGCATGAGGGTGTTGCCCTCGCCGTCCACGCAGCTGAAGGCCCGGATGCGCCCGCCGCCGCTCATGGCCAGCGCACTGACGAGCGCGCATTCGGCACACAGCGTCAGCCCGTAGGACGCGTTCTCCACGTTGCAGCCGGAGACGATCCGGCCGTCGTCGAGGAGTGCCGCCGCTCCGACGGGGAACTTCGAATAGGGGACGTAGGCGTTCCTCATCGCCTCCGTCGCGGCGGCGGTGAGGGTGTCCCAGGGGATCCCGGCCGGGGTGGTGGTCTCGGTCATGAGGGGTGCTCCTAGCCCTTGATGTACGGGATGCCGCTGGCTCCCGGCGCCCTCGAGCGGCCCACGAGGCCCGCGACGGCGAAGACCGTCACCACGTAGGGCAGCATGCGCAGGAACTGGTCCGGCACCGGGGTGCCGAGCAGGCTGAGCACGTTGGACAGGTTCGTGGCGAAGCCGAACAGCAGGGCCGCGAAGAACGCGCCGATCGGATTCCACCGGCCGAAGATCATGGCCGCCAACGCGATGTAGCCCGCGCCCGCCGTCATGTCGCGCCCGAAGCCCGAGACGGCGACGAGCGTGAAGAAGGACCCGCCGATGCCCGCGACGACACCGGCCAGGAGCACGTTCGTGAAGCGCACCCGGTTGACGTTGACGCCCAAGGTGTCGGCGGCCTTCGGGTGCTCCCCGACCGCGCGGGTCCGCAGGCCCCAGCGGGAATGGAAGAGCTCCACGTAGATGACGGCGACCGCCACGTACATCAGGTAGCCGACGATGGTCTGCTCGAAGAGGATCGGCCCGATCACGGGGAGGTCCGAGAGCAGCGGGATCTCGATGATGGGCAGGCGCGGCGGCGAGTTCCACCGCTCCGGGTCCTCGGTGAGGACGGCGGAGAACAGGAAGCCGGTGAGCCCCGAGACCAGCACGTTGAGCACGACGCCGACGATCACCTGGTTGACGACGTAGCGGATGCTGAAGACGGCGAGGACGAGCGACACGAGGACGCCGGCGACGGCCGCGGCGAAGAGGCCGACGAACGCGTTGCCGGACAGCGACCCGGCGACGGCCGCGGCGAAGGCGCCGAACAGCAGCTGCCCCTCGATGGCGATGTTGACGACGCCGGAGCGCTCGCACAGGATGCCCGAGAGCGAACCGAAGATCAGCGGGACCGCGAGGGTCACCGACCCGGCAAGGAGCCCGTAGAGGGCCACGTTCGGGGTGCGGGCACTGCCCACCACCCAGGTCAGGAAGGCGATGAGGAACAGGACGGCGAACACGGCCGGCACCCAGGTGGGCACCTTCCGGCCGGAGCGCGTCCGCAGGAACGCGATGACCGCGAGGGCGATCATCCCGAGGGCGGCGATCCAGCCGACGACGGGCGCCGACACCACGAGCGGGGGCAGGACGATCGCGTCGCCGTCCTCCGAGAGGCGGAACGTGACGTCGTTGGCCGGGGCCCCGATCGCGAAGACCAGGAGGGAGAAGAGCGCGACGACGGCGAGGATGATCGGGGTCTTCCAGCTGCGCACGCGGGCGTCGCCGCCGTCGCGGGCGCCGTGCGCGGGCGCTTCGGTGGTTGCTGTGCTCATGCTGCTGCTCCGGTCGAGGCTGGCGTACGGGTCGTGGAGCCGCCCTTGCCGGCACGGGAGGCGCCGGGTGCGGGGAGGCGGAACAGCGCGCGGACGAGCGGAGGCGCTGCGATGAAGAGGACGATGAGCGACTGCACCACGAGGACGATGTCGATGCTGGTGCCGGTCGACGCCTGCATGGTCACCCCGCCGGCGCGGAACGCGCCGAACAGGATGCCCGCCGCGAAGGTGCCCCACGGTGTGGAACGCCCGAGCAGGGCGACGGTGATCGCGTCGAAGCCGAAGCTCGCAGCGACCCCCGAGGTCAGCACCTTCTCGGTGCCGGACACCTGTGCCACGCCCGCGAGTCCCGCGAGGGCACCGGCGATGGCCATCGCCAGGATGTAGCCCTTGCTGACGTTGATGCCGGCGGTGCGGGCCGCGCTCGAGTTGGCGCCGATGGCGCGCAGCTCGAAGCCGACCGTCGAGCGGTTGAGCAGCCATGCCACGAAGAACGTCGCCAGCACGGCGACGACGAAGCCCCAGTGCAGGCGGAACCCCGCGCCGAGCAGCGGCGGGTAGAGCGCCGTCGCGTCGAGCTGGGGGCTGATGGGGTTCGTGGACCCCGGCCGCTGGAAGGCCGGTGTGCTCAGGAAGTAGAGGACCAGGTTGACGGCGATGTAGTTGAACATGATGGTCAGGATGACCTCGTGGGCGCCCGTGCGTGCCTTGAGGAGCCCGACGATCCCGGCCCAGATCGCACCGCCGACCATGCCGGCGAGGATCACCAGGAGCAGGTGGATGCCGGCCGGGAGGTGGAGCGTGAAGCCGACCCAGCCCGCGAAGGTCGCACCGATGAGGATCTGCCCCTGCGCGCCGATGTTGAACAGGCCCGCGCGGAACGCGAGCGCCACACCCAGGCCGGCGCAGATGAGCGGCGTGGCGACCGTCAGCGTCTGCGTCAGCGGGTAGATCATCCGGGCGAAGGTCTCCCCCTGGAAGTTGAACACCGAGCCCTGGAAGAGGGCGATGTACGCGCTCGACGCCGCCGTCCAGGCCGCCGCCAGGGTGTCCTGCGGCCGGCTGAAGAAGTACGACGACGCCCGTGCCACGTCCTCGTCGGTGACGGCGATGAGCAGGCCGCCGAGGACCAGCGAGAGGACCACGGAGAGGAAGGCGACGAGCGCGTTCCCGGTCATGATGCGCTGCAGGAGCGTCGACTCGGGCGAGGTTCCGCCGCCGAGACCGGTCGCGGTGGGGGGCACCGCGGGAGGGGGCAGTTCCCCTCCCGCCGTCTCCGCCGCGTTCTCGCGCCGCACCTCGTCCTGGCGCGCGGCCTCCTTCGCTTCCCGACGGCTCAGCGGAGCGTCGCCGTCGGTCGCCGGGCTGGCCGGCCTGTCGTCCTGCGGGCTCACAGGTTTCCTCCTTGAACGTCGTGTACCTGGGCCAGTGCTTCGTCGCCGGCCATCCCGGCCATCATCAGGCCGAGGACATCGCGCGACGCCGTGCCGGGCACGATGCCCATGAGGCGCCCGCGGTACAGCACGGCGATCCGGTCGGCGAGTTCCAGGACCTCGTCGAGCTCGGTGGAGACGATGATGACGGGTGTGCCGCCGTCGCGCTCCGCGACGATGCGCCGGTGCAGGAACTCGATGGATCCGACGTCGACGCCGCGGGTGGGCTGCGAGGCGATGAACAGTTCGAGCGGCCGGGAGAACTCGCGGGCCATGACGACCTTCTGCTGGTTCCCGCCGGACAGCGTCCCCGCCGCCGCGGACGCGGACTGCGTCCGGATGTCGTACTCCGCGATCTTCTCCTCGGCGTTCTTCTCGATGACCGCGGGTGACATGGACAGGCCCCGGGCGAAGGGGTCGTCGTCGTAGCGGTTGAGGACGAGGTTCTCGGCGACCGAGAACGTGCCGACGAGCCCGTCCACGCTGCGGTCCTCGGGGACGAACCCGACGCCGGCGCGGATGACGTCCTTGACGCTGCGGCCCAGGAGCTCCTCGCCGCCGAGCGTGATCGAGCCCGTGACGTGGTCCTGGAGCCCCATGATGGCTTCCGTGAGTTCGGTCTGCCCGTTGCCCTGGACGCCCGCGATGGCGAGGATCTCCCCCTGCGCCACCTCGAAGCTGAGGCCGTCCACGACGCGCTGGCCGTTGGCGGCCTGGACCGTGAGGTCGCGGACCCTGAAGGTCACCTCGCCGGGGGTCGCGGGCTTCTTGTCGAGCGTGAGGCTGACCGAGCGCCCCACCATGAGGGACGCGAGCTCGGTGGTCGACGCGTCCGGGTCCGCGGTGCCGACCACCTTGCCGCGGCGGATGACGGTGATGACGTCGGAGACGGCCTTGACCTCGCGGAGCTTGTGCGAGATGAAGACGATCGACTTCCCGTCGGCCTTGAGCTGGCCCATGATGCCGAGCAGCTCGTCGGTCTCCTTGGGTGTCAGCACGGCGGTGGGCTCGTCCAGGATCAGCACCTCGGCGTCGCGCACGAGGGCCTTGATGATCTCGACGCGCTGCTGCACGCCGACGGGCAGGTCCTCGACCACGGCGTCGGGATCGACGTCGAACCCGTACTGGTCGGAGATCTGCCGGATACGCGTGCGCGTCTTCTGCAGGTCGAGCATGCCGCCCGCCTTCGTCGCCTCGTTGCCGAGGGCCACGTTTTCCGCCACGGTGAACACCGGCACGAGCATGAAGTGCTGGTGCACCATGCCGATCCCGGCGGCCATGGCGTCCCCGGGTCCCTTGAAGGTCACCGGCTTGTCGTCGACGAGGATCTCGCCCTCCGTCGGGTCGTACAGCCCGTACAGCACGTTCATGAGCGTCGACTTCCCGGCCCCGTTCTCACCGAGCAGGCTGTGTACCTGTCCCGGTTCGACGACGAGATCGATGGAGTCGTTGGCGACGAGCGATCCGAATCGCTTCGTGATGCCGATCAGTTCGAGTTTCACAACTCATCCAACCTGTTCTGTTCTTGTCGTGTCCTGACTCGTCGCTGGATCGAGCGGAAGCCACGTGAAGGATACCGGGCGGCGCATCGGTGCACCGACCGGCCTCGAATGCAAACCGCCCTCCTCCCGGGGTGACCCCGCGGGAGGAGGGCGGTCCTGGTGCGCTGCCGTGCTACTTCGGGCTGGCCGCCGATTCGACCGTGATCTCGCCCGAGACGATCTGGTCCTTCAGGCCGTCGAGCGTCGCCTGCAGATCGGCGGGGACGTTGGCCTCCTGGTCGTGGAACGGCGCCAGTGCCACGCCGCCGTTCTCGAGGGTGCCCACGTACGGGGTGTTGTCGAAGTTGCCCTCGACGTCGGTGCTGATGACGTCCTCGACGGCATCGCCCATGAGCTTCATGACCGAGGTCAGGATGAACTCCTCGCCCTTGCCCGCGGTCTCGTAGCCGTCGGAGTCGACCCAGATGGCCTTGACGTCCTTGCCGCCCGCATTGGCCTCGATGACGGCGTCGAGCGTACCCGAACCGACCGGACCGGCGACGGGCATGATGATGTCGGCGCCCTCGTTGATGAAGTTCTGGGTGTTGGTCTTGCCTGCTGCCTGGTCCTCGAAGTTACCCACGAAGGTACCGTTCTGGCTCTCCTTATCCCAGCCCAGGAGCTGGACGTCGCCGCCGGTCTCCTCGTTGAAGTAGGTGACGCCGTCGGCGAAGCCGTCCATGAAGATGGTCACGGTCGGGATGTTGACGCCGCCGAAGGTGGCCACCTTGCCGGTCTCGCTCGTTGCGGCCGCCGCGTAACCGGCCAGGAACGCCGCCTGCGCCGTGTCGTAGATGATCGGCTTGACGTTCGGCAGGTCGATGGAGTTGTCGTCGACGATCGCGAAGTGCGCCTCGGTGTTCTGCTCGGCGGCGGCCTTCGTGGTGTCGGCGAGCAGGAAGCCCACGGTGACGGTGAGGTCACAGCCGCCCTGGACCATGCTGTCCACGTTGGGCCCGAAGTCGGTCTCGGCCTGCGACTCGGCCTGGTTGATCTCGATGCCGAGGTCCGCTTCGGCCTTCTTCAGGCCCTCGTAGCTGGACTGGTTGAACGAGCGGTCGTCGAATCCACCCGAGTCGGAGACGATGCAGCCGAGGTAGTCGGAATTCGCTTCGGCGCTCGAGCCGCCTGACGCCTCTTCGGCCGGCGGTGCCCCGCAACCGGAGAGGACGAGGGCCGATACGCCGAGAACGGCCGCGGACAGGCCGGTGCCGCGCGAAATTTTGCGCAGTGAGTTCTTCAAAATGCCTCCAGGAGAGATATGCGCCACGGGAAGGAATGCCAGCGAGTGTCCATCCCGGACACGATTGGTCCGAGGCTCTGTTGTCACTGGAAGACCGTGGCGCCGCGACACCGTCGGTGCAGCACGTATGCGAACATCCTAAGGGCCAAGTGACGGGGAACACTACACGGGCACACCGAGGGCGCCGATCGTTCGGGTTTCGTTATGCACAGGTTGCTGAGCACCTGTCCGGCGGTGCCGGACGCCCGGCTAGGCGTCGGCGCCGAGGACGGCCCGGAGGGCTGCGGCGGTCATGACGCGGATGCCGTAGCCGATGGCCCTCTCGTCCGGCCGGTAGTCGCCGCGGTGCAGGTCGTAGGTCTCCCCGCCGGGCGTGCGGGTCCCCAGCCGCATCATGGCGCCGGGCACCTCCTGGGTCATCCAGGCGAAGTCCTCGCCTCCCATGGACTGCGGCGTCAGGACGACGGCGCCCGGGCCGAGTTCGGCGCGGGCGGCGGCCTCGAGCAGGCCGGTCTCCGCCTCCTGGTTCACCACGGGGGGCACACCGCGGGTGTGCTCCAGCTTCACGGTCACGCCGAACGGCGCCGCGACCTCGCGGACGGCGCGGTCGAGCAGCTCGCCGGCGGACTTCCACGCATCGGCGTCGAGGCAGCGCAGCGTGCCCGACATGTAGCCGTGCGCCGGGATCGCGTTGGGGGCCGACCCGGCGTGGATCTGTCCCCACACGAGGGAGACGGCGCTGCGCACGTCGATCCGGCGGGAGAGCACGGCCGGGACGTTCACGGCGATGGACGCCAGCGCGAACACGAGGTCCTCGGTCAGGTGCGGGCGCGAGGTGTGGCCGCCGCGACCGCTGAGCTCGACGCGGATGGTGTCCGACGCCGATGTGATGGCGCCGATGCGCGTGCCGACCAGGCCGACGTCGATCCGCGGGTCGCAGTGCAGGGCGAGGATCCGCGGCAGGCCGGTGAGCACGCCCTGGTCGATGACGTCCAGGGCGCCGCCGGGCATCATCTCCTCGGCGGGCTGGAAGATGATCCGCACCGTGCCGGGCAGGGGCTGCTCGCGGTCCAGGTCGGCGAGGACGAGGGCGACGCCGAGCATCACCGTCGTGTGGATGTCGTGGCCGCAGGCGTGCGTCACGCCGGTCGAGGCCGACGCGTAGGCGAGGCCCGTCTCCTCGACGATCGGCAGGGCGTCGATGTCCGCCCTCAGACCGAGGCGGAGCGGACCCTGGCCCACGTCCACGAAGACGCCGGTGCCCAGCAGCCGCTGCGGGACGAGACCCGCCTGCCGGAGCCGTGCGACGAGCAGGTCCGAGGTGCGGTGCTCCTTGAAGGACAGCTCGGGATGCCGATGGATGTCACGCCGGATGCCGGTCAGCTCGTCGAGCAGCGTGTCGAGGGATGCACCGACCCGTGAGGCAGGGGGGCTCTGGGCGCTGAACGTTTCCACGCCCTCAGCCTACCGACCGGCGGCCCGCGGGCGGCACTTCATTGCTCCCGCGCCTCCGCCGTCCGATTCCTTGCCCTCCTAGAGCACGTCGGTGTCGCCGCTGGCGCGGAGCCTCTCGACGGCCTTCTTGACCTCCTGGGCGTGTTCCTTGGTAGTGACGAGCAGGGCGTCGGGGGTGTCCACGATGACGACGTCGTCGATCCCGATGAGCGCGATCACCCGCTTGGTGTCCGAGACGACGATGCCCGAGGCGTTCTCGGAGAAGACGCGCGCACCCTCCCCCATCACCGTGAGCTCGCTGTTCTCCTCGGCCGGGTTCAGCCGTCCGATGGCCGCGAAGTCGCCGACGTCGTCCCAGCTGAACTCGCCGGGGATCATGGCGACGTCGCCCGCGGCCGCGGCGGGCTCCGCCACGGCGTAGTCGATGGCGATCTTCGGCAGCGTCGGCCAGACGCGGCGGGCCACCTCGACCCGGCGGGGGGTGTCCCAGGCCTCCGCGATCTCGGCGAGGCCGGCGTAGAGCTCGGGCTCGTTGGCGGACAGGTGCTTGAGCATGAGGTCCACCGGGGCCACGAACATGCCGGCGTTCCAGGAGTAGTTGCCGCTCTCGATGTAGCCGTCGGCGACCTCCTGCGAGGGCTTCTCCACGAATTCGATGACGGCGTGCGCGCTCGGCGCCCCGTCCACGGCGAGGGGCTCGCCGGCCCTGATGTACCCGAAGCCGGTCGACGCGTGGGTCGGCTTGATGCCGATGGTGACGATGAAGCCGCGGGCGGCCGTCTGGATGGCCTCACGGACCGCGTCCTGGAAGACGTCGACCGGCGCGATCACCTGGTCGGCTGCGAACGACCCCATGATGATGCGCGGGTCCCTCCGGTGCAGGATCGCGGCGGCGAGCCCGATCGCGGCCCCGGAATCCTTCGGCTCCGACTCGAGGACGAGATTCAGGTCCTCGATCTCCGGGAGCTGCGCGAGCACCGCGCGTCGGTGGACGATGCCGGTGACGACCATGATCCGCCCGTCGCAGAGGGGGCGGAGGCGGTCGTAGGTGGCACGGATCAGGGTGCTGCCGGAACCGGTGAGGTCGTGCAGGAACTTGGGCGCGGCCGCCCGTGAGAGCGGCCACAGCCGCGTGCCGGTGCCTCCCGCGGGGATCACGCCGTGGAAGCGCGCGAGCGCATCGTCTACGAGCTCGGTATCTGGGGTGTGGGCAGCCGCCCTCTCGGTACTCATCCGTTCCACGGTAACCGACGCATGCCGGGGCGGACTCCCTCCCGCCGGGGCCACCCCCCCCCCCCCCGGTCGGTGTGGGCTCGGTGCCGGCCTCGGTGTCGACCCCGGTGTTAACAAGGTCACAGGTGAGGGGCCCCTAAATTGAACGGGGAGTGTCACCGGCCTAGATTATTCTTATCTGAAGAGTGCTGTCGCACCGGCGTAATCCCTGCGTATATCGCGCTAACGCCCTCGCGATGCAGGGAGGTCAATTCAATGCCGAAGACACTGTCACCAACGGGCACCCTCTACCGTGGCCGGGAAGGCCAATGGTCCTGGGTGGCCCACCGCATCACCGGGGTCGTGATTTTCTTCTTCCTCCTCGTCCATGTCCTGGACACCTCGCTCGTGCGGGTCTCCCCGGAGGCGTACGACGCCGTCATCGCCTCCTACAAGAACCCGATCATGGGTCTCGGAGAGCTCGGCCTCGTGGCCGCGATCGTCTTCCACGCCTTCAACGGCATCCGCGTCATCCTCGTGGACTTCTGGAAGAAGGGCCCCAAGTACCACCGCCAGATGCTCTGGAGCGTCGTCGGCCTCTGGGCGGTCGTCATGATCGCCTTCTCGATCCGCCATCTCTCGCACGTCTTCGGAGGTTAGGACCCCATGGCTACGCCAACCATTGAAACCCCCCGCTCCGGCCGGGTGTCCCCGGGCTACTCCCGCACCCCCGGCTCGCGCGGCAACTTCGAGATGATCGCCTGGCTGTTCATGCGCATCTCGGGGGCCATCCTGGTGGTGCTGATCTTCGTGCACCTCTACGTGAACCTCGTCGCGGGTGACGGCATCACCGGCATCGACTTCGGGTTCGTCGCCGGGAAGTGGGCGAGCCCCATCTGGCAGATCTGGGACCTGACCATGCTGTGGCTGGCCATGCTGCACGGCACCAACGGCATCCGGGTGATCATCAACGACTACGCGGAGAAGAACAGCACGCGCATGTGGCTGAAGGGCGTCCTGTACACGTCGACCGTCGTGATCGTGGTCCTCGGCACGCTCGTGATCTTCACCTTCGATCCCTGCCCCGTCATCGACGGGGTGGCCCACGTCGCGGACTACTGCCCCGCCCCGTAACACCTGCCGCAGGCCGGCAACTCCCGCATGACGGGCCCTCCGGGCCGCACTCATGCAGCCTCAACGGTTTCAACAGAAAGAGCGACCAGCATGCAGGTCCACAAGTACGACGTCGTCATCGTCGGCGCGGGCGGCGCAGGAATGCGCGCGGCCATCGAATCGGGCCAGCGCGCCCGCACCGCCGTCCTGACGAAGCTCTACCCCACCCGCTCGCACACCGGAGCCGCGCAGGGCGGCATGTGTGCTGCACTCGCCAACGTCGAAGAGGACAACTGGGAGTGGCACACCTTCGACACCGTCAAGGGCGGCGACTACCTCGTCGACCAGGACGCCGCCGAGGTCATGGCGAAGGAAGCCATCGAGGCCGTCCTGGACCTCGAGAAGATGGGCCTGCCGTTCAACCGGACGCCCGAAGGACGCATCGACCAGAGGCGCTTCGGCGGCCACACGCGCGACCACGGCAAGGCGCCCGTCCGGCGCTCCTGCTACGCCGCCGACCGCACCGGGCACATGATCCTCCAGACGCTCTACCAGAACTGCGTCAAGCACAACGTCGAGTTCTACAACGAGTACTACGTCCTGGACCTCCTGATGGTGGACCAGGAAGTCACGGTGGACGGCGTGACGCGCATCGAGAAGCGCGTCGCGGGCGTCGTGTCCTACGATCTCGCCTCGGGAGAGCTGCACATCTTCCAGG
Source organism: Arthrobacter sp. TJ-263 (assembly GCF_058269155.1). Classification (NCBI taxonomy): domain Bacteria; kingdom Bacillati; phylum Actinomycetota; class Actinomycetes; order Micrococcales; family Micrococcaceae; genus Arthrobacter; species Arthrobacter sp. TJ-263. Next base: position 404,306 of record NZ_JBZCNE010000002.1, read on the forward strand.
CGAAGTCCGTCGTCTTCGCCTCGGGGGGCGTGGGCAAGGTCTACAAGACCACCTCGAACGCCCACACCCTGACCGGTGACGGCATGGGCATCGCGTTCCGCCGCGGCATCCCCCTCGAGGACATGGAGTTCTTCCAGTTCCACCCGACCGGCCTCGCAGGCCTGGGCATCCTCCTCTCGGAGGCCGCCCGCGGTGAGGGTGCCATCCTCCGCAACTCGGAGGGCGAGCGCTTCATGGAGCGCTACGCGCCGACCATCAAGGACCTCGCACCGCGCGACATCGTCGCGCGGTCGATGGCGAACGAGGTCCGCGAGGGTCGCGGCGCCGGACCGAACAAGGACTACGTCCTCCTCGACCTGACGCACCTGGAGCCCGCGCACATCGACGCGAAGCTCCCCGACATCACCGAGTTCGCCCGCACCTACCTCGGCGTGGAGCCCTACACGGAGCCGGTGCCGGTCTTCCCGACGGCGCACTACGCCATGGGCGGCATCCCGACCAACGTCAAGGCCGAGGTCCTCGCGGACAACGACACCGTGGTGCCCGGCCTGTACGCCGCCGGCGAGGTCGCCTGCGTCTCCGTCCACGGTTCGAACCGACTCGGCACCAACTCGCTGCTCGACATCAACGTGTTCGGCAAGCGGGCGGGCCTGGCCGCCGCCGAGTACGCCCTCACCGCCGACTTCGTCGACATCCCGGAGAACCCCACGGCCGAGACCGAGGAACTCCTGAACCGGGCGCGCAGCTCCGAGGGCGGGGAGCGCGTCGCGCTGATCCGCAAGGAGCTGCAGGACGTCATGGACGCCAACGTCCAGGTGTTCCGCACCGAGCAGACCCTCCTCGAGGCCTTGCGCGTGATCGATACACTGGAGGAGCGGTACACGCGCATCACCGTGCAGGACAAGGGGAAGCGTTTCAACCTGGACCTGCTGGAAGCCGTGGAGCTCGGGTTCCTCCTGGACATGGCGAAGGTCATGACCGCCGCGGCCCTGCACCGCAAGGAGTCCCGCGGCGGCCACTTCCGGGAGGACTACCCGGAGCGCGACGACGAGAACTTCATGACCCATTCCATGGCCTACAAGGATCCCGGCGCCATCGAGACCAGTGGTGTCCGCCTTGAGACCAAACCGGTGATCTTCACCCGATACCAGCCCATGGAGCGTAAGTACTGATGAGTACCGAAACGATCGAGAAGGAGCCGGCCTCCAAGGTCGAGCTCGCACCCGGTGTCGGCGGCGGAGGAGAGATCCCCACGTTCGACGTCACCCTGAAGGTGCGCCGCTACAATCCCGAGGTGTCCGACGAGGCGCACTGGGACGAGTGGCAGCTCACCATGTACGGCACCGACCGTGTGCTGGACGCCCTGCACAAGGTCAAGTGGGAGCACGACGGCTCCGTGTCCTTCCGCCGCTCGTGCGCCCACGGCGTGTGCGGCTCGGACGCGATGCGCATCAACGGCCGCAACCGGCTCGCCTGCAAGACGCTGCTGAAGGACCTCGACACGTCCAAGCCCATCCTCGTGGAACCCATCAAGGGGCTCCCCGTGGAGAAGGACCTGATCGTGGACATGGAACCGTTCTTCCAGTCCTACCGGGAGATCATGCCGTTCCTGGTGAGCAAGGGCCACGAGCCCAGCAAGGAACGCCTGCAGTCCGCCGAGGAGCGCGAGCGCTACGACGACACCACCAAGTGCATCCTGTGTGCCGCGTGCACGTCGTCGTGCCCCGTGTTTTGGACCGACGGCCAGTACTTCGGGCCGGCCGCGATCATCAACGCCCACCGGTTCATCTTCGACTCGCGGGACGACGCCGGGGACATGCGCCTGGAGATCCTCAACGACAAGGAGGGCGTCTGGCGCTGCCGGACCACCTTCAACTGCTCCGAGGCGTGCCCCCGCGGCATCCAGGTGACGAAGGCCATCTCCGAGGTCAAGCAGGCGATCCTCACCCGCAAGATCTGATCCGGTACCCCCGGACAGGCAGCAGTACCCGGGGAAGGGCGGTCCGTCTCGACGGACCGCCCTTTCCCTCGTCCGGGCACCCTCGACTCCGCATCGACATCGCCGGCGTCGTACTAGGTGCGGGTCTTCCGCCGACTCCGCTGCCGCAGCGATCCTGCCTTGGCGTGGTGCAGGCGGGCGGACTCGGCGGCCGCATCCGCCGTGCCCACGGCGCACCAGGCCGTCGCGAGCAGGTACACCTGGCTCAGCAGGTAGAACCAGACGAACAGGGCGACGACCACCGCGACCGACAGCAGGATCACACTGTTGCCGAAGAGTCCGACGATCTGCGTCGAGAAGAACCTGAGCACCGAGGTCCCGAGACCCGCGATGAGCGCTCCCTGCAGGAGGATCGGCTTCGGCATCGTGATCGCGGAGGAGGATCGGAGCAGGACCACGACGACGAAGGTGTCCAGGAGGATCATGATCGCGAACCCCGCGGCCTGGGTCAGCCCCTGGGTGGCCGCGCCGAGGTCGAGGAAGGAGAGCAGCGCTCCCAGGGTGTTGGTGGCCACCACGCCGAGCGCCGTGGTCACGACCATCACGACGCCGAGCACGGCGAGGGTGACGAGGTCCTTGGCCCAGAGCACGAGCGGGATCGTGACCGCGGGGGGCAGGCCGAAGATCCCCCGCATCGCCTGGCGCATCCCCCCGATCCACCCCAGGGAGGTCACCACCATGACGCCGGCGGAGATGACGATGGTCCAGCCGAGACCACTCGTGGCCTCGAACAGGGCAGCGGGGGTCACGAGGCCGGCCTGCCCCTCTCCCTGGTCGATCAGGCCCGGGACGGCCTGGTCGAGCAGGTCCACAGCGATGTCCTGCAGGTCCTCGTTCCCGGCGATGACGATGCCCAGGGCGGCGAACACGATCACGAGCAGCGCCGCGATGGCGAAGAAGAGGCGGTAGGCGAGACCTGCGGCCATGAGGGGGCCGCGCCTGCGGAGATACAGCTGGAAGACCCGCACCGCGCGGACGGTATTGATGCGGGACAGGGCGAGATCCACCCGCGCGACGAGGAGTTCCACGCCGCCGCTGCCGGAGCGGGTCAGTCGGCCGAGCCGGATCCGCGCCTCGGCGACCTTGCGGTGCAGCCCGGGCAGGTCGGCCGGCGAGGGCTGATCACCCTGCGGCGGCTTGGGAGCCGTCAGTGCCTTGACCAAAGTGCAGCTCCTCCCTCAGCTTCCAGAGCCCCGACGGCACGTGCTCATAGAGTCCCATGGAACGCACCTCGAACGATGCCTCGAAGGTCTGCAGCTCCCCGACGGCGGCGTCCATCGCTGCGTCCGACACGTCGTGCGCCACGGTGACGTGCGGGTGGAAGGGGAAAGCGAGCTCACGCTCGAGCGGCCCGGCCTGCAGCCTGGCATGAAGGTCCACGCACTCGTCGAAGCCCTCCACGAGCCTGAGGAAGACCACGGGTGAGATCGGCCGGAAGGAGCCGGTGCCGCGGAGCCGCACGGTGAACGGGGCCTGGTCGCGGGCCACCGCGCGGACGTGGTCGATGGTCTTGTCCCAGTCCGTGGCCGGCGTCGTCGTGATCAGGGTGATGTGCGGCGGTACGACTGCCGCCATCGGGTCGCCGAAGGACGCCCGCCACAGCTCGAGGGTGCCGGCGAGCGGCTCGGGGATCGGGATGGTGACGCCTACGGAGCTACCGGCCACGCTCGAGGGGGACGTGGCTGCCGCCGCTCCGCGAGGTTGGATGATCGAGGCGCACATCGGTCAGAGTGACCCCGCGGCCGGGAGGAAACCGACGCGCGCATAGACCTCGGCGAGCGTGGGGGCGGCCAGGGCACGTGCCTTCGCGGCGCCCTTGGCGAGGAGTCGATCGAGTTCCGCGGGGTCGGAGAGCAGTTCCTCCGCCCGGCTGCGGACGGGCGTGAGGGCCTCCACCACCACCTCCGCGAGATCCACCTTCAGGTGGCCGTACATGCGCCCCTCGTACTCGGCCTCGAGCTCCGCGACGGTCCGCCCGGACAGACCGGCATAGATCGTCAGGAGGTTGGAGATCCCGGGCTTGTCGGTCCTGTCGAAGCGGATCTCCGTCCCGGCGTCGGTGACGGCGGACCGGATGCGCTTGGCGGTGACCTTCGGGTCGTCGAGGAGGTTGATCAGGCCGGCGGGGGACGACGCGGATTTGGACATCTTCGCCGTCGGGTTCTGCAGGTCGTAGATCTTCGCGGAGTCCTTCCGGATGAACGGTTCCGGCACCACGAAGGTCTCGCCGAACCGCGTGTTGAAGCGCTGCGCGAGGTCACGGCTGAGCTCCACGTGCTGGCGCTGGTCCTCCCCCACCGGGACGCCGTCGGGCTGGTAGAGGAGGATGTCCGCGGCCTGGAGGACCGGGTAGGTGAACAGGCCCACGCTCGCGGCATCGGTCCCCTGCTTCGACGCCTTGTCCTTGAACTGCGTCATGCGCGAGGCCTCACCGAACCCGGTGATGCAGTTCAGCACCCAGGCGAGCTGGGTGTGTTCCGGGACCTGCGACTGCACGAAGAGCGTCGCCCGGTCCGGGTCGACGCCGCCGGCGATGTACTGCGCGGCGGTGATCCGGGTGCGGTGCGCCAGTTCCTTCGGGTCCTGCGGCACGGTGATCGCATGCAGGTCGGGGATGAAGAAGACGGCGTCGTAGGTCTCCTGCAGGCGGACCCACTGCACGAGCGCGCCGAGGTAGTTGCCGAGGTGCAGCGAACCCGCCGAGGGCTGCATCCCCGAGAGGATGCGCTGCCGCCGTTCCGGGTGCGCGACGGGCGTGGGCTGTGTCATGGGGGCTGTCCTGTATCTAGATCTGGTAGTCGACGACGAGCGGCGCGTGGTCCGAGAACCTCGTGTCCCAGCTTGGCGCCCTGTCGACGTCGGCGCTCACAGCGCTCTTGGCGAGGGCCTGGGTGGCCAGCTGGTAGTCGATCCGCCAGCCCGTGTCGTTGTCGAACGCCTGGCCGCGCCAGGACCACCACGTGTAGGGGCCGTCGACGTCGCCCGCGAGGAGACGTGCCACGTCCACGAAGCCGCACTCGTCCGAGAGGAAACGGTCGAAGTACGCCCGTTCTTCGGGCAGGAAGCCCGCCTTCTTGACGTTGCCCTTCCAGTTCCTGATGTCCAGCCGGGTGTGGCCCACGTTGAGGTCCCCCATGACCACGGCGTGGTCGGCGCCGTCGCGCAGCTGCGGCAGACGGGCGGCCATCGCATCGAGGAACCGGTACTTGTCGTCCTGCTTCTGTGTGCCGACCTCACCGGAGTGGACGTACGCGCTCACCACGGTGAGGTGGGCGCCGTCCACGTCGAAGTCGGCCTCCACCCAGCGGCCGGAGGTGTCGAAGTAGGAGTCGCCGATCGTGGTGCGTGTCGCCGTCGGCTCCCGCCGCGAGGCGACGGCGACCCCGGCGCGCCCCTTGGCCTCGGCCTCGGTGTGGAGGATATGCCAGTCCTCGCCCAGCAGGTCCCGGACGACGGCGTCGGGGGCCCGGACCTCCTGCAGGCAGAGGATGTCGACGTCCCGGCCGTCCAGCCATTCCTGCATCCCGCGCTTGTAGGCGGCGCGGATTCCGTTGACGTTGACCGAGGCGATACGCAGGGATTCCTGGGGGGGATTCGAGGCCGGACTCACTCGATCCACTGTACCCGGCAGGGTATCCCGCTTCGTCCGGCGGGTGGGCCCCTCAGTCGACAATGGTGCCCTCGACGGGCCCGTCGGTGGAGCCCTTCATCATGGAGCGGGCATTGTGCGACGTGATCTCGATCGTCTCGAGGGCTCGCTCCACCATGCCCTCGTCCTTGCCGAGGTACTCCCTGACCACGCCGACCTGCACCTGGACGATCTTGAAGCTGTGATCGAGCTTCAGGTCACGGGCCCTGTCCGCGGCGGCAGGCTGGACCTGTCCCGAGGGACCTGCCCCGAACACGCCCTGGGCCTCCAGACGCGCCGTCGCCTTCCGTGCCGCTCCCCGGAGACTGAAGACCACATAGCTGAAGACGAGGAGCCAGCCGAGGGAGACGATCACCACCAGCCAGCCGACGACGTCGTTCTGGTTCGCCGCGAAGACCACGGCGACCAGGAACACGATCAGCATGACGGCCATCCCGGCACTGCCCATGCGCATGCTCGGACCCCGGCCCGCAGGCCTCCCATTACTCCCTAGTGACTGCATCCCACCATTCTCCAGCATCGGCAGCCCGCCCCCCGGTGCTTCCACCGCTGGCGAACTGTCAGACTTTGATAAGTTTCCATCAAGTTTCCCCATCCGTGACGGCAGTCACCCCGAAGTACCCTCGTGCGCGCCCCCTCGGTGCGCTTCACTCGTACTATGGAGGAACACCCATGAACAAGAAGATGCGTCTCCTGGCAGTACCGGCACTGGCGATCAGCGCTGTTGCTCTCGCTGCCTCCCCCGCGATGGCCGCCCATGACGGCGCCTACTCGTCCACCCTGGGCCAGCTCAACGGCACCACGGGCACCGGCTCCATCACCCTCGACGTCGCCGGTGACCAGGCCACGGTCAACCTCCAGGTGTCCGGCCTCGCCGAGACCTTCATGGACGCGCCGTACCCCCACGTCCAGCACATCCACGGTGGAGCCAAGGGCGTCTGCCCCACCCCCGCGGACGACGCTGACGGCAACGGCATCGTCAACGTGGCGGAGGGCGCCCCCGGATACGGCGACATCGTCACCACCCTCACCACCTCGGGTGCCACCACCCCGGCCGAGGGCCTGAACCTGGCGCTCGGCGGACAGGGCGGAACCTACTCCGTCCAGCGCACCATCACCATCGATGACGCCACCCAGAAGGCACTCGCCGCCGGCACCGCCGTCGTCGTCGTGCACGGTCTCGATCCCGCGACCGCCGGCGTCCCCGCAGAGGTCTTCGGCAGCCCCTCCGAGCTCAACCCCGATCTCCCCCTCGGCGCCACGTCGCCCGCGCTCTGCGGCACCCTCGTGAAGACCCAGATGGGCGAGATGCCTTACGGCGGAGCCGACACGGGCGTTGCCACCGAGTCCTCCAACACCGCGGGCATGGTCGCCCTCGGTGGTGGCCTGGTCCTCGCCGCAGCAGCCGGCGGCACCTACGTGGTCCGTCGCCGTTCGGCCGACAACGCATAGTCCTGATCGTCGATGATCGATAGAGTGACCGGCCGCCGCTGGGGCTTCACCGCCCCGGCGGTGGCCGCACTTTTCCTCCTCGCCGGCTGTGGTGCTGCGGACCCCGCGACCACGCCGGCCCCCACCGTCTCCCCCACTGCCTCCCCGAGCGCAGATGCGAGCGCCGACGCGTCGGCTCCCTCCGCCTCCCCTTCCCCGTCGTCGACCGCGCCGTCGTCGACCGCCCCCGCGACGGCCCCTCCCCTGCCCGCCGTGCTCCCGGCCTCCGCGCCCGTCACGCTGGAGATCGCATCGATCGGCGTCCGGACCGACCTGCTGAAGCTCGGCCTGCGCAAGAACCGGAGCCTGGAGGTCCCGCCCGACGGCCCGGGGGCCCCCGCGAGCTGGTACGACCAATCCCCGACGCCCGGCGATCGCGGCCCGGCCGTCCTGCTCGGCCATGTGAACGCCACCGACGGCGGCAAGGGCGTCTTCGCGGACCTCCGCGCGCTCGAGGCCGGCGACCGCATGAGCGTCACCCGTGAGGACGGCACGACGGCGGTCTTCGAGTTCCAGCGCGGCGAGGCCTACGGGAAGGACGAGTTCCCCACCCTCGAGGTGTACGGGAACACCGCCGGATCGGAACTGCGCCTCATCACGTGCGACGGCTACAACCCCGACACGGGCGAGTTCGACGACAACTACGTCGTCTACGCGACGCTCGTCCTCTAGCAGCTACCGCAGGAAGAGCTTCCGCAGCCGCAGGGTCGTCAGCAGCATGCCCACGGCGATCATCACGAGGAAGTAGCCGACGTGGAGGACCGTCGCCGGCGTGAACGAGGCGACGCTGATCTGGCGCAGCAGTTCCACCCCGTGCCAGAGCGGCAGGGCCTGGATCAACCACTGGATGCCCTGCGGGTACACGCTGAGCGGGTAGAAGGTCGCCGAGAACAGGAACATCGGCAGCATCACGAAGTTGATCCATTCCATCTGCTGGAAGGTCTTCATGAAGCTGGTGATCCCCATGCCGAAGGACGCGAACCCGAACGCGATCACCACGGACGCGGGGACCATGAGCAGCGCCACGGGCGTCGTGATGAGCCCCATGAGCGCCATCACCGCGGTGAAGCCGGTCGCGTACAGGGCCCCGCGCAGGAGGGCCAGGAAGATCTCCCCGATCGCGACGTCCAGCGGCCCCAGCGAGGTGTACAGCATCCCCTGGTACAGCTTCGCGAAGTTCATCTTGAAGAAGACGTTCCAGGTGCTGTCGTAGACGGCGCCGTTCATGGCCGAGACCGCCAGCAGGGCTGGCGCGATGTAGGCGGCGTAACTGATCGGCCGGCCGTCGGGCCCCTCGACCGTCCCGACGAGGGCGCCGAGGCCCACGCCCATGGAGACCAGGTAGAGCACCGGTTCGAAGAAACCGGACACCATGATGAGCCAGTTGCTGCTGCGGGTCGCCAGGAGCCCGCGGGCGACGACGGCCTTCGCGTTGCGCGAGTACAGCGCGGCCAGGGGCCGTTCCGAGCCGTCCAGCGCGTAGTCCTGTCGGGTCAGCTGGGCGCTCATCGGCCGAGCCTCCTCGCGTAGACGGTGCGTGCCAGGCGCAGGCCGACTACGGCGAGGACCACGAGGTACAGCACGTGCACCACGGTGAGCCAGGGCGGGATGGCCTGCCCGTAGGTGAGGAGGCGACCGAGTTCCGTGCCGTGCCACAGTGGTGACATCCACCCGATCCACTGCAGGAAGACCGGCAGGGTGTCGAGCGGGAAGAACGTGCCGGAGAACAGGAACATCGGGGTCACGATGAAGCGCATGACGAGCGCGAACTGGCCCTTGTCCTCCTCGACACTCGCCGAGTAGGCCATCAGCGGAAGGCCGAACGCCAGTCCGCTGAGCACGGCGATCGGGATGACGGCCGCCCCCGTGGCGGACGGCGACGCACCGAAGGCGGCGACGATGAGGAAGTAGATGATCGTGGTCGCGGTCAGCCGGGCGGTGATCGCGAGCACGTGCCCGTTGACGATCTGGCCGGTACCGAGCGGCGAGGCATGCGGACCGTAGTACACCCGCCGCCACTTGAACCCGTCCATGACGGGGTAGGTGAACTCGGTGGCCGCCGTCATGATGGTCGCGGACGCCAGCAGGGCCGGGGCGATGAAGGCCAGGTAGCTGACGCCACCGAAGGCCGCCCCGGCGTTCCGGTCCACGAGCGTGGCCAGGCCCACGCCCATCGCGAAGAGGTACATGACCGGGGTGCCGACGCTGGAGGCGAGCAGCGTCCAGCGGTAGCCCTGCATGGAGCGGAGCACGTGCTCGGCGTAGTACCAGGATCCGAACGACCGGGCGCGGCGCGCGGAGACCTCCGGCGCGTGGGCGTGGAGGCGGTACGGCGGGCCGGTGGTGGCCTCCCGGACGGAGTGCCCGTTCTCACTCAACGAGACTCCTCCCGGTCAGGCGCAGGAACACGTCCTCGAGGAAGGACCGCCGCACGAGGGACGTGATGGGCTTCAGCCCCCGCGAGGTGACCTGCTCAAGGGCCGCCTCGCCGTCCCGGGCGTAGATGAGCACGCGGTCCGGCAGCGGCTCGAGCCGCTCGCCGATGCCCTGCAGTTCGTCCGCCACCGTGGTGTTGCGTGCCGAGCCGAACCGCAGTTCGAGCACCTCGCGGGTGGAGTGCTCCCGGATGAGCTGCGCGGGCGACCCCTCGGCCATGATCCGGCCCTCGTCCACGACGACGAGCCGGTCACAGAGCTGTTCCGCCTCGTCCATGTAGTGCGTGGTGAGGATGAGGGTCACCCCGGACTCCTTGAGCCGGAACAGCCGGTCCCAGAGGATGTGCCGCGCCTGCGGGTCCAGGCCCGTGGTGGGTTCGTCCAGCAGGAGGATCTTCGGTTCGTTGATGAGCGAGCGCGCGATGGTCAGGCGCCGCTTCATGCCACCCGACAGCGCATCGACCTTCGCCCCGGCCTTGTCCGTGAGCTGGGCGAATTCCAGCAGTTCGTCGGCCTTCGGCCTGAGGTAGCTCATCGGGAGCCCGAAGTAGCGGCCGTAGACGATGAGGTTGTCGCGCACCTTCAGTTCCTCGTCGAGGTTGTCCTGCTGGGGGACGACCCCGAGGTGGGCGCGCACCTCCGGCCCGTGGTCCTCCGGGTCGAGGCCCATGATGGTGAGCCGGCCGGAGGTCCGCTGCGAGACCCCGCCGATCATGCGCATGGTGGTCGACTTCCCCGCGCCGTTCGGACCGAGCAGGCCGAAGGACTCCCCCGCCGGCACCTCGAAGGAGATGCCGTCGACCGCCTTGACGTCGCCGTAGTGCTTGCTGAGCTGCTGCGCGGAGATGACCGGTGGTCCGGCGGGGTGGGTGAGCACCCGCCCAGCCTAGGCGATGACCCCCCGGGGCAGGAGCCGAGGAGGGCGCTCGCGTGTCTACGCCTGCGCGGCCCGGCGCTCCGCGGCCTCGACGACATTCGTGAGGAGCATCGCCCGGGTCATGGGCCCCACGCCACCGGGGTTCGGCGACAGCCAGCCGGCGACGGACGCCGCTGCGGGGTCGACGTCGCCGGTGAGCTTCGCCTTCCCGGTCTCCGGGTCCTCGACGCGGCTCACGCCGACGTCGAGGACGATCGCGCCGGGCTTGAGCCGGTCCGCCGTGATCATGTGCGGGATACCGGCGGCCGCCACGACCACGTCGGCGCGGCCGAGGTGGTCGGCGAGGTCGACGGTCCCGGTGTGGGCCAGGGTGACGGTCGCATTGATCTGCTTGCGCGTCAGGAGCAGTCCGAGCGGCCGGCCCACGGTGACGCCGCGCCCGACGACCAGCACGTTCAGGCCCTGGAGGGCGACGTCGTGCCGGAGGAGGAGCTCGACGATCCCGTGCGGGGTGCACGGCAGGGGCGAGTCCATCTCGGCATTGACGTTGAGGACGAGCCTGCCGAGGTTCATCGGGTGCAGGCCGTCGGCGTCCTTCGCCGGGTCGATGCGTGCGAGGATCGCGTTGGTGTCGATGTGCGGGGGCAGCGGGAGCTGCACGATGTAGCCGGTCGTGGCGTCGTCGTCGTTCAGCTCGTCGAGGACCGCCTCGAGTTCCTCCTGGGTGATGGTGGCCGGGAGGTCCCGGCGCACGGAGGTGATGCCCACCTGGGCGCAGTCGCGGTGCTTGCCCGCCACGTAGGAGTGGCTGCCGGGGTCGTCGCCCACGAGTACCGTGCCGAGGCCCGGTGTCACCCCGCGCTCGCGGAGGACGGCCACACGCTCGGCGAGTTCCTCCTTGATCCGGGCGGCGGTCGCCTTGCCGTCAAGGATGCGTGCTGTCGTCGTCATGCGGATCGTCCTTCCGGGAGGGCTTGTCCAGTTGTTCGAGCAGGAATGCCTTGCCGCGGTCGCAGCAGCCGGTGAAGCAGCATTCCTCGGCGGGGATGTCGTAGCGGGTCGATGCGGCGGCCTCGGAGGCGAGGGCCCCGGGCGGGACCGCGTCTACCACTCCTCCTGGCCCGGGTACAGCGGGAAGTCGGCGGCGAGCGCGGACACGCGGGCGCGGAGGGCCTCGACGTCGGGTGAGGGCTTGAGCGCCGCAGCGATGATCTCGCCCACCTCCGTGAACTCGGTGGCGCCGAAACCGCGGGTCGCGAGCGCGGGGGTGCCGATCCGGAGGCCCGAGGTGACCATGGGCGGACGGGGATCGAACGGTACGGCGTTGCGGTTGACGGTGATCCCCACCGAGTGCAGCACGTCCTCGGCCTGCTGGCCGTCGAGCGACGAGTTCCGCAGGTCCACGAGGACGAGGTGGACGTCCGTGCCACCCGTGAGCACCGAGACGCCGTGCTCGGTGACATCGGAGGCCGTGAGTCGTTCGGCGATGATGCGCGCACCCTCGAGGACGCGCTCCTGGCGCTCCCTGAACTCGGCCGAGCCGGCGATTTTGAAGGCCGTGGCCTTGCCCGCGATGACGTGCATGAGCGGGCCGCCCTGCTGGCCCGGGAAGACGGCCGAGTTGAGCTTCTTGGCCCATTCCTGCTTGGCGAGGATCACGCCCGAGCGGGGACCCGCGAGGGTCTTGTGGACCGTGGAGGTGACGACGTCGGAGTGCGGGACGGGGCTGGGGTGGACGCCGGCGGCGACGAGGCCTGCGAAGTGGGCCATGTCGGTCCACAGCAGGGCGCCGACCTCGTCGGCGATCGAGCGGAACGCCGCGAAGTCGAGCTGGCGGGGGTAGGCCGACCAGCCGGCGATGATGACCTGGGGCTTCGCGGCGAGCGCCTGCTCACGGACGCGCTCCATGTCCAGGCGGTGGGTGTCCTCCTCGACGCCGTAGGCCGCGACCTCGTAGAGCTTGCCCGAGAAGTTGAGCTTCATGCCGTGCGTGAGGTGGCCGCCGTGCGCGAGGGAGAGCCCCATGATCTTCTCGCCGGGCTTGATCATGGCCGAGAGCGCCGCTGCGTTGGCCTGCGCGCCGGAGTGCGGCTGGACGTTCGCGAACTCGGCACCGAACAGTGCCTTGACCCGCTCGATCGCGAGGTTCTCGGCGACGTCGACGTGCTCGCAGCCGCCGTAGTAGCGGCGCCCCGGGTAGCCCTCCGCGTACTTGTTGGTGAGCACGCTGCCCTGGGCCTCGAGGACGGCGCGCGGCGCGAAGTTCTCCGAGGCGATCATCTCGAGGGTGTCCCGCTGCCGTGCGAGCTCGTCCCGGAGGACGGCGGCGATCTCCGGATCCACCTCGGACAGGGGGGCGTTGGTGACGGAGTCGGCGTGGGAGGGAGCCATGGGCGAAGTGGTCATCGGTCGATCCTTCTCTGGGTCTCGCAAGGGGGTCAGCGTGAATCGCGGGCGGGGGTCGGAACCGCAGTCCGCGCCCCGGCCGCTCTAACGTGACCCGCGGCCCAGGCGTGCGATCCGTGGTCTGCACTGGAAGCGCGGGCGCCCCGCAGGGGATCCCGGCCTCCCGCCGCTTCCTGGTGGTTGCCCACCCTACGCCAGTCGCGACGCTCCCATGCTAGCCGGAATACGACGACGGCGGGACAGGTTCCGCATCAGTGGAGCGGCGGCCGACGGGCGGCGCTGCACCGGGAAGGGCGTCGCCATGCACGGTCCGGCACGGGAAGAGGGCGGAACGGAACGGCGTGTCCGCGTCATCGTGATCGGCGCCGGCCAGGCGGGGCTCAGCAGCGCGTACCATCTGGCGCGCCGGGGCCTCCGCCCGCACCGGGACTTCGTGGTCCTCGACGCCAACCCCGCCCCGGGCGGTGCCTGGCTGCACCGCTGGCCCGCCCTCACCTTCGACGCCGCCCACGCCCTGCACGACCTCCCGGGCCTGCGCCTCGGCACGCCGGACCCGGAGGAACCCGCCTCCCGGGTGGTCGGCCGGTACTACGGGGACTACGAGCGGGCCTTCGCCCTGCCCGTGCTCCGGCCGGTCCGGGTGACCGGGGTGGAGTCCGACGACGACGGCCCGCTCCGGGTGTCCACGCCGGACGGCACCTGGCTGGCCGACGTCGTCGTCAGTGCGACCGGCACCTGGGACCGCCCCTACTGGCCCCACTACCGTGGCCGCGACGTGTTCGCCGGGCGTCAGCTGCACACGCACGACTACCGCTCGGCCGGCGAGTTCGCGGGCCGGCGCGTCCTCGTGGTGGGCGGCGGGACCTCGGCCGTGCAGTTCGTCCTCCAGCTCCACGCGGCCGGGGCGACGCCCCTCTGGTCGACCCGCCGGCCACCGTCGTTCACCCGCCGGCCGTTCGACGCCGAGTGGGGCCGGGAGGTCGAGGCCGCGGTCGATGCGCGGACGAGGGAGGGCCTCCCGCCGGCCAGTGTGGTGTCGGTGACGGGCCTTCCGCTCACGGCCGAGTACCGGGCGGGCGTCGACGCCGGGATCCTCGTCTCGCGCGGCCCCCTGGCCGGGCTGCGCGAGCGGTCGGCGGTGTTCACGGACGGGACCGAGGAGCCCGTCGACGTCGTGCTCTGGGCCACCGGCTTCCGGGCCGCCCTGGACCACCTCGCACCGCTGCGCCTCCGGGAGCCCGGCGGCGGCATCGCCATGGACGGGGTGCACGTGCTGAAGGAGCCGCGCCTCCTGCTCGTCGGCTACGGCGCATCGGCGTCGACGCTCGGCGCGTCACGCGCGGGGCGGGCGGCGGCGACGGCAGCCGCGGCCCGGCTGCGCGGGATCGCGTCACAATCGGGGCCCCCCGGTAATCTGGCGTAGGTGACCTCCCCCGACGCCCCGCGCTCCTTCTCCCTGACGCTGTCCTGCCCCGACCGGCCCGGGATCGTCCACGGTGTCTCGGGTGCCCTGGTCGGCGTGGGGGCCAATATCACCGAGTCGCAGCAGTACGGCAGCCCGGACACGGGGACCTTCTTCATGCGCGTGGCACTCGACACCGATGCGTCCGAGGAGGACCTCCGCTCGGCCCTCGGGCCCGTGGCCGGGGAGTTCGGCATGGACTGGTCGGTGGCCCCGTCCGCACGCCGTACGCGGACGCTCATCATGGTGTCCAAGGCCGCGCACTGCCTCAACGACCTCCTCTTCCAGCACCGCTCGGGCACGCTCGCCATCGACATCCCCGTGATCGTGTCCAACCATCGCGACCTCGAGGGACTCGCCGCGTTCTACGGCGTCGAGTTCCACCACATCCCGGTGACGCCCGAGACCAAGGACGACGCCGAGGACAGGCTGCGCGCGCTGATGGACGAGCACGGGATCGAACTCGTGGTCCTCGCGCGGTACATGCAGATCCTCAGCGACCGGCTCTGCGAGGACCTGCTGGGCCGGGCCATCAACATCCACCACTCGTTCCTGCCGTCCTTCAAGGGTGCCCGCCCGTACCACCAGGCCCATGCGCGCGGCGTGAAGCTGATCGGCGCCACCGCCCACTACGTCACCGGGGCCCTCGACGAGGGGCCGATCATCGAGCAGGAGGTCATCCGCGTGGATCATGCGCGCACGGCCGAGCAGCTGACCTCGATCGGCCGGGAGCTCGAGGGACGCGCGCTGGTGCAGGCGGTGCAGTGGCACGCCGAGCGGCGCGTGCTCCTCGACGGTCGCCGCACGATCGTCTTCAACTGACACCCCTCCCGCGACGGCAGGGCGTCGCCTAGGCTGACGCCATGGCACACCTCATCCCCTTCCGCGGCAGGACCCCCGTCATCAGCGATTCGGCCTTCACGGCACCGACCGCGTCCCTCATCGGAGAGGTGACGCTCGGCGAATCCGCCAGCGTCTTCTACGGTGCCAGTGTCCGGGCGGACACGGCCGCGATCTCGATCGGCGAGGGGTCCAACCTGCAGGACAACGTGGTGGTCCACGCCGATCCGGGCTACCCGGCCACGATCGGGGCTCGCGTCAGCGTGGGGCACAGTGCCGTGGTGCACGGGTGCACGATCGAGGACGACTGCCTCATCGGGATGAGCGCCACGGTCATGAACGGCGCTGTCATCGGCGCCGGGTCGCTGGTCGCCGCCGGCGCCGTCGTGCTGGAGGGCACGGTCGTCCCGCCGCGGTCGCTCGTCGCCGGCGTCCCGGCCAAGGTGCGCCGGGAACTGGACGACGACGAGGTCGGGGCCGTGCGGGCGAACGCCGACCGCTACAAGACTCTCGCCCAGGAGCACCGCCAAGCGTTCACTTCTTGACGACAGGCATCAGGTGCGGCAGCCTTATGCCATGCCCGCAGAATCCCCCTCGACGGCGAGGACGAGCTCAAGCGGCCCGCCTCCGAGACCGGGTTCGCAGTCCGCCCTGCGCGAGCGGAACCAGCAGCGCGTCATCGCGGCCCTCATGAGCGGCGGGCCCCGGACCCAGGCGGAACTCGCCCGGCAGACGGGCCTCTCCACGGCGACGGTGTCCAACATCGTGAAGTTCATGGCCACGACCGGGATCGTGAGCACCGTGCCGACCACCAGCTCGGGCCGCCGGGCCCTGTCCGTCGTCCTCAACGACAACGGGCAGGTCGCGGCGGGCATCGACATCGGACGCCGACACCTCCGCGTGGTCCTCGCGAGCCCCAACTACCGGGTCCTGCAGGAGGCCTCCGTCACCCTCCCGCTCGGCCACAGTGCCCACGACGGGCTGGCTGCCGCGTCGGACCTCCTGGACACGCTGCTCGAGAACGGCGGCATCTCCCGGGGCGCGCTCCTCGGCGCGGGCATCGGGATCCCGGGTCCCATCGACCGTCGGAGCGGGACGGTGGTGCAGGGCGCCATCCTGCCCGAGTGGGTGGGCATCAACATCCACGAGACATTCAGTGAACGGCTCGGCGTGCCCGTCTTCATCGACAACGACGCCAATCTCGGCGCCCTGGCGCAGGTGACCTGGGGCCCGCACAGTGCGGTGGACAACCTCATGTTCGTCAAGGTGGGGTCCGGCATCGGCTCCGGGCTCGTCCTCAACGGTGCGCTGTTCTACGGCAATGTCGGGATCACCGGGGAGCTGGGGCACACCACCATCAATGAGCACGGCCTCATCTGCCGGTGCGGCAACCGTGGCTGCCTCGAGACCGTCGCCTCGACCTCCACGATGATCGAGCTGCTCAGCCGTGGCGGCAGCGAGCCCGTGGACACCCGGCGCATCGTGGACCGGGCACTCACCGGCGACACCGCGACCCTGCGCGTCATCGACGACGCCGGCGCCGCCATCGGGCGGGCGCTCGCCCACATGGCCAACCTGATCAACCCCGAGACGATCGTCGTCGGCGGTCCGCTCACCGATCTCGGCGAGATCCTCCTCGGGCCGATCCGGCGTGGACTGTCCCGCCATGCCGTGCCGATCATCGGCGAGACGACGGCCGTCTGCATGTCCTCGCTCGGCGACCGCGCCGAGGCCCTCGGTGGCGCCGCCGTCGTCCTCGCCCAGGCAGGACTCGCGCCCGCTCTGGTGGGCTCCACCTAAAGATTTCCTCTGTTTTCGCGGAGCCATGCGTTCAACAGTTGACTGCAAAGGCTCGGGGATGTTCAATTCTTCTCAGGTCGTGATTCGGCCTGCATCAAGACAACGCCGTCACTGCGGGAGAATCCATGAAGAACCACATCATCCTCGAGATGCGCTCCATCACGAAGGAGTTCCCGGGCGTCAAGGCCCTCGCGGACGTCTCGATCGAGGTGCGTGCAGGCGAGATCCACGCGATCTGCGGTGAGAACGGCGCCGGGAAGTCGACACTCATGAAGGTCCTCTCGGGCCTCTACCCGTACGGCGACTACTCGGGCGACATCATCTTCCAGGGCGAAGAGGTCCGGTTCAAGGACATCCGCTCCAGTGAGGCCGCGGGGATCGTCATCATCCACCAGGAACTCGCGCTGATCCCGGAGCTCTCGATCGCGGAGAACATCTTCCTGGGCAACGAGCCCGCCCGCTTCGGCGTCATCGACTGGGACCATGTCAACCGGACCACCCTGGAGCTCATGGCCCGCGTGGGCCTGAGCGAGGACCCGACCACCAAGATCAAGGACATCGGCGTCGGCAAGCAGCAGCTCGTCGAGATCGCCAAGGCACTCAGCAAGTCGGTGAAGCTGCTCATCCTCGACGAGCCCACCGCGGCGCTGAACGAGTCCGACTCGCAGCACCTCCTGGACCTGATGGCCGGCCTGCGGTCCAAGGGCATCAGCTGCATCATGATCTCCCACAAGCTCAACGAGATCGAGCAGATCGCCGACTCGATCACCATCATCCGCGACGGCAGGTCCATCGAGACCCTGCACGTCAAGGAGGACGGCGTCGACGAGGACCGCATCATCCGCGGGATGGTGGGCCGTTCGCTCGAGTCCCGCTTCCCGGACCACACCCCGACGATCGGTGAGACCTTCTTCGAGGTACGGAACTGGACCGTCGGACACCCCACCGTGCCGGACCGCCTGGTGTGCAAGAACTCGAGCTTCAAGGTGCGGCGCGGCGAGATCGTCGGGTTCGCGGGGCTGATGGGCGCCGGGCGTACGGAGCTCGCGCGCTCGGTCTTCGGCCGCTCCTACGGCACCTTCAAGTCCGGCCAGATCGTCATGGACGGCAAGGAGATCACGCTCCGCTCGGTGCCCCAGGCGATCGACGCCGGCCTCGCCTACGTCACCGAGGACCGCAAGTCGCTCGGCCTCAACCTGCTGGACGACATCAAGACCACCACGGTGTCCGCGAACCTGCAGAAGATCACGCGCGGTCTCGTCGTCGACAGGGACGAGGAGTTCAGGATCTCCGAGGAGTACCGGAAGTCGCTGCGCACCAAGACGCCGAGCGTCAACGAGGGCGTCGCGAAGCTCTCGGGCGGCAACCAGCAGAAGGTCGTCCTCGCGAAGTGGATGTTCACCGATCCCGAACTGCTGATCCTCGACGAGCCCACCCGCGGCATCGATGTGGGAGCCAAGTACGAGATCTACGGCATCATCCAGAAACTCGCCGACCAGGGGAAGGGCGTCATCGTCATCTCCTCCGAACTGCCCGAACTGCTCGGCCTCTCGGACCGGATCTACACGATCTTCGAGGGCGCCATCACCGGTGAAGTGGAACGCGAGAACGCGAACCAGGAATCCCTGATGAAACTCATGACCGCCAGCAGGAAATCCGCCTGACCCGTTGACCCAAGGAAAGACACCATGAATTCCCTCAAGCAAATCTTCGGCGGGAACACCCGCCAGTTCGGGATGATCTTCGCCCTGGTCGCGCTCGTCCTGTTCTTCCAGTGGCGCACGGGCGGCAAGATGCTCACGTCCGTCAACATGATGAACCTGTTCAACGGCAACTCGTACATCCTCATCCTCGCGATCGGGATGGTGCTGGTCATCATCGCCGGGCACATCGACCTCTCCGTCGGCTCCGTCGCCGCGTTCGTCGGCATCGTCGTCGCGATCGCGATGCGCGACTGGGGCATCCCCTGGTACCTCGGGGTGGTGCTCGGTCTGGCGCTCGGTGCGCTCATCGGGGTGTGGCAGGGCTTCTGGGTGGCCTATGTCGGCATACCCGCGTTCATCGTCACCCTCGCCGGGATGCTCATCTTCCGCGGCGCCAACCAGTCCGTCGGCAACTCCCTCACCGTCCCGGTCCCCGAGGGCTTCCGTGAGCTCGGCGCGGGCTACCTGCCCGAGGTCGGTCCCAACATCGGCTACAACAACCTGACCCTGCTGATGGGCTTCGCCCTCGTGGCCTTCGTGATCTACAACGAGATCCGGGGACGCCGCAAGCTGGAGAAGATCAACGCCGAGGTGCCCCCCATGTGGGTCCCCGTCACCAAGGTGGTCCTGCTCTCCGCGGTCATCCTCTACGCGACCTACCTCTTCGCGACCGGGCGTCCCGGGACGTCCTTCCCGGTCCCCGGCCTGATCCTCGGCGTCCTCGTCATCATCTACGCGTTCATCTCCAACAAGACCATCGCCGGCCGCCATGTGTACGCCGTCGGTGGCAACCGCCACGCGGCCGAGCTGTCCGGTGTGCAGGGCAAGCGCGTGAACTTCATGGTCATGATGAACATGTCGATCCTCGCGGCCCTCGCGGGCATGATCTTCGTCGGCCGCTCGACCGCCTCCGGCCCGTCGGACGGCGTCGGCTGGGAGCTCGATGCGATCGCGGCCGTGTTCATCGGCGGCGCAGCCGTCACCGGTGGCGTCGGGACCGTGGTGGGATCCATCATCGGAGGCCTCGTCATGGCCGTCCTGAACAACGGACTGCAGCTCCTCGGAGCCGGCGCCGACGACACCCAGATCATCAAGGGCCTCGTCCTGCTCATCGCCGTCGCCTTCGACGTCTACAGCAAGAGCCAGGGCAAGCCGTCCATCATCGGGCTGATCACCAGGCGGTTCGGCGGAGGCGACGGCGGCAAGAAGGTCGACACCGAGGTCCCCACTCCCTCCCCGACCGAGCAGGCCGTCGGAACGAAGCAGGTCATCTCGCACGACGTCTAGGGCCCGGCATCCCCGGTTCCCGGAACCACAGCTTTCCCCGTCCACACGAGCAAGAGAAAGAGAATGAGAATGCGTACTTTCGCAAAATCCCTCGCAGCGATCGCTGCAGTATCAGCGCTGACGCTGACCGGGTGCGGCCGCGAAGAAGCGGCGCCCTCTGCCGACGGCGAGACCGCCGCTGCAGGCTTCGAAGAAGGATCGGCCATCGGCGTCGCACTCCCGCAGAAGACCTCGGAGAACTGGGTCCTCGCCGAGGAGCTCTTCAATGAGAGACTGACCGAGGCCGGCTACGACCCCGACGTGCAGTTCGCCAACGGCGGCGTCTCCGAGCAGCAGAACCAGATCAGCTCCATGATCACCAACGGTGTGGAGGTCCTGGTCGTCGGTGCCATCGACGGCGCCCAGCTCGGCACCCAGCTCCAGCAGGCCAAGGATGCCGGCATCTCCGTCATCGCCTACGACCGCCTCCTGACCAACACGGAGAACGTGGACTACTACGTGGCCTACGACAACTTCCAGGTCGGCGAACTCCAGGGCCAGGCCCTGCTCGACGGCATGAAGGCCGCGAAGCCCGAAGGGCCCTACAACATCGAGCTGTTCGCCGGTTCGCCGGACGACGCCAACGCGAAGGTCTTCTTCGACGGCGCCATGAGCATCCTCCAGCCCGAGATCGACAACGGCAACCTCGTCGTCGTGTCCGGCCAGGAGACCTTCGACCAGGTCGTGACCCAGGGCTGGGAGGCGGAGAACGCCCAGAGGCGCATGGACACCCTGCTCTCCGGCAGCTACAGCTCCGAGGACCTCGACGGCGTCCTCTCCCCCAATGACACGCTCGCCCGTGCGATCCTGACCTCGGTCAAGGGTGCCGGCAAGCCCATCCCCGTCGTCACCGGCCAGGACTCCGAGGTCGAATCCGTGAAGTCGATCATGGCGGGCGAGCAGTACTCCACGATCAACAAGGACACCCGTGCCCTCGTGGAACATGCGATCGTGATGGTCAACGACCTGCAGGCCGGGAACGAACTCGAGATCAACGACCCCGATTCCTACGAGAACGGCGTCAAGACGGTCCCCGCGTACCTCCTCGAGCCGCAGATCGTCACCCAGGAGAACGCAGCGGAGGCGTACGCCGACAACGAGGAGCTGGCCCCGCTCACCCAGTAGCACCCGTCCGGAATCCTCCGGCAGCAGGACCTGAAGCGCCCCGGCTCCGGCCGGGGCGCTTCGTCGTGTCGGCGCCGGGGATGGACGCAGCTCCGACCAGCGGCGAGGATGGGTCCATGAACCCACAGCACCGCATGA
This sequence comes from Arthrobacter sp. TJ-263, assembly GCF_058269155.1. Lineage (NCBI taxonomy): Bacteria > Bacillati > Actinomycetota > Actinomycetes > Micrococcales > Micrococcaceae > Arthrobacter > Arthrobacter sp. TJ-263. The sequence continues at coordinate 425,557 of NZ_JBZCNE010000002.1, forward strand.
TCGTTCCCCCCTGCGCGGAAGCAGGAGCCCCCAGCCCGGTCGTCGCCACCGGCAGGCCGCTGAAGTGGGGCGTGATCGCCACCGGCGGTATCGCGTCCAAGGTGACGCAGGACATCGCCCTGCTCGAGGACGCCGTGCTCCATGCGGTCAGCTCCCGCAGCGCGGACAGTGCCGCCGCGTTCGCCGACCGCTTCGGGTTCGCCACCAGCTACGGCAACGACGGCGGCATGGCCGGCTACCAGCGCCTCGTGGACGACCCGGAGGTCGACGTCGTCTACATCACCACACCGCACGGCCAGCACTACGACGTCGCGAAGGCCGCCCTCACGGCGGGCAAGCACGTCCTGTGCGAGAAGCCCTTCACCATCAACGCGGCCGAGGCGGAGGAACTCGCCGCGATCGCCGCCGACGGTGGGCTCTTCCTCATGGAAGCGGTCTGGACGCGCTTCCTGCCCAGCGTGAACCGCGCCTGGGAGATCATCCACTCCGGCGAGCTGGGCGACATCCGGTGGGTGCAGGCGGACCTCGGGTTCACCGCTCCGGAGGACCCGACCAGCAGGCTCTGGGACCCGGCGGCCGGCGGTGGCGCGCTGCTGGACCTGACGGTCTATCCGCTCACGTGGGCGCTGGGGTCCCTCGGCTTCCCGGATTCCGTGTCCGCCGTCGGGACGCTCAACAGTGACGGCGTCGACCTCCAGAACGCTGTGACCCTCGGGTACGGGAGCGGCGCGTATGCCCAGCTGTCGTCATCGTTCATCGCCTCCTGCCCCGGCCAGGCGACGGTGTGCGGGTCGAAGGGCTGGCTGAAGACCGGTGGCGGGAACCTGCACAACCCGACGGAACTGACGATCAAGGCCGGTCAGGAGGAGGCCCGCGTGGAGCACTTCGAGCAGGCCGGCGCCGGCTACACCTATGAGCTGCGCGAGGTGACCCGCTGCATCCAGGAGGGCCTGACGGAGAGCCCGACGATGCCGATCGGCGACACGGTGAAGACGATGCGTCTGCTCGACGGCGTGCGCGCCCAGATCGGCCTGCGCTACGCGAACGACGCGGCCTGACCGGACACGCAATGGGGACGGGGCCCGCAGCGTACGCTGCGGGCCCCGTCCCTTTGCTGGAGCGATGAGGCCTAGGCGATCGTCCCCAGTCGCCGCGCTGCCAGGACGCCGCCGGCGCCGCTGAGCAGGAGTAACGCGCCGAGCAGCAGGGCCTGCCCGTCCCCGAAGCCCGTGGAGGCGAGAACCTCCGGACTGTTGGTCGCGTCCGACGGCATCGCAGCGGGTGCAATCCCTGTGGACGCGGTTGTCAGCGTGCGGGACGTAGTTGCGTTCCCGCCCGTGACGACACCGGTGAGGGTAGCGGGCATCGTGTCCGAGCCGCCAGCGCCATCACGCACCGCGTCCTGGGCTCCGGGAACCGTAGCGGTGGGCACGTCTGGCATGCCGGGCATCACTGGCGTCACCGGGGTGCCTGGCGTGGTCGCCACCGGGGTGCCCGGGGTAGCCGGTGTGCCCGGGGTACCCGGCGTGGTCGGCGTGTCTGGAGTTGCCGGCGTCACCGGGTTCACAGGGGTCCCGGGCGTGCCCGGGGTTTCGACCGCGGTACCGCACTCGGTGCTGCCGTCACCGATCACGGACACACCGTTGCAGCCGACATTCACCGGCACGACGACCTCAGGCGTGACCACATTCCCAACCAGAATCCCGCCGGGCAGCAGACCGCCGGTCGAGCCGTCCGTCATACCCGTGGTGCCACCGGTGGTGCCACCCGTGGTGCCGGTCGAGTCACCGGAGGTCTCCCCGGTGGAACCGGTCGAACCCGTGGTGCAGTCCGAGGCACTGTCACCGATCACGGACACACCATTGCAGCCGACATTCACCGGCACGACGACCTCAGGCGCGACCACATTCCCAACCAGAATCCCGCCGGGCAGCAGACCGCCGGTCGAGCCGTCCGTCATACCGGTGGTGCCACCGGTGGTGCCACCCGTGGTGCCGGTCGAGCCACCGGAGGTCTCCCCGGTGGAACCGGTTGCACCCGTGGTGCAGTCCGAGGCACTGTCACCGATCACGGACACACCATTGCAGCCGACATTCACCGGTATCGAGACCTCGGGCGCGACCACATTCCCAACCAGAATCCCGCCGGGCAGCAGACCGCCGGTCGAGCCGTCCGTCGTACCCGTGGTGCCACCCGTGGTGCCACCCGTGGTGCCACCCGTGGTGCCGGTCGAGTCACCGGAGGTCTCCCCGGTGGAACCGGTCGAACCCGTGGTGCAGTCCGAGGCACGGTCACCGATCACGGACACACCATTGCAGCCGACATTCACCGGCGCGACGACCTCGGGCGCGACCACATTCCCAACCAGAATCCCGCCGGGCAGCAGACCGCCGGTCGAGCCGTCCGTCATACCGGAGATTTCCCCGGTGTAACCGGTCGAACCCGTGGTGCAGTCCGAGGCACGGTCACCGATCACGGACACACTATTGCAGCCGACATTCACCGGCACGACGACCTCGGGCGCGACCACATTCCCAGCCAGAATCCTGCCGGTCGAGCTGTCCGTCATACCCGTGCCGCCCGTCGAGCCACCGGAGGTTTCCCCGGTGGAACCGGTCGAACCCGGCGTCCCGACGGTCGACGAATCACCGATCACTGATACCGAGTTGCCGGACGCGTTCACCGGGACCGCGACCTCCGGGGAAACGACATTCCCGTTGAGGATCCCGCCGGCCAGCAGACCGCCGGTAGAGCCGCCCGTGGTGCCGCCCGTCGAGCCACCGGAGGTTTCCCCGGTGGAACCGGTCGAACCCGGCGTCCCGACTGTCGACGAATCACCGATCACCGATACCGAGTTGCCCGACGCGTTCACCGGGACCGCGACCTCCGGCGCGATCCGGTTTCCGTTGGCGATCCCACCGCCGAGCAGTCCGCCACCTGCAGAGCCGAGGTCCACGCCGAGTTCGAGCGAGCCCTCGACCAGTGCGGCGGTCCCCTCGATGACCGGGAGGTTCGTCGTCCCGTGTGGAAGCGGTGTTATGACGACGGCGCCAAGGGTTGCCCCGTTAGCCTGGCTTGCTGGTGCCGACAGCTCCGCAGCTGTCGCGGCTCCTGCTCCGAGGACGACGACGCCCCCGGCTAGAAGGACCCCGTAAAGCCCTCGCTGAACGCATGTACGCATGATGTTCTCCTGTAGATCGAAGTGGTGTTGAAGCGCCCTTGGCGCCGTGGGCCGTCGGCCGTGCAATGAAGCGCGGCGAGGCCGCCACTAATCAGGAGATGAACCGGGATCGAAAGTGGGGCCCTCGGGTAGGCTTGACGACGCCGCGCGTCGTCCGGTCCGGCTCAGGACCAGAAGGATCAGGAAGGCGGAACCGCCGAGGACGGCAAGCGGCGCCGTGACGCCGCTACCCGTCATGGATGCTGTGACACCTGCGGACAATGAGGGAGGAGTCGCGGGCAGGGCCGGGATTTCCTGGACGGCCTGTGCCATCTGGACGATGGCAGGCAGGGCGACAGTCGCAAGAAGATCCCTCTGCGAGGCAGCCACGGGAAGATAGGCGGCAGCAACTCCTGCCGACGAGGACAACCCGAGCGTCGCGACCGTCTCGCTCGAGGAACCCGACTCCGCACCCGCGACCGGGCGAGTCTCCGCGGCCGCTCCGGCGCTCCCGCCGGGTGTCACCGTCCCCGGCACATCCGGCTCCTGAACGACCTCGGGAAGGACCTCCTCGGCCGGAGCCGTCGGCCCGGCCGGGATCAGCACCGGAGCAGGCCCAACGGGAATGGGCGCTACCGGAACCGGTACCACCGGAGGCGGGGTCGCCAGTCCGGGCAGGGGCACAATGACGTCCACAACCGGGTCGATGATCTGCGCGACAGGCGCGGCCACCTCGAGCACCGGTCCGGTGACCCCGCCGACGGCTCCGTCGACGGTCCCGACGACGGGAGCCGTCACTCCGGTCACCGTACCGGCGGGCACCAGCGCCTGGACGATCGGCACCTCGGCCACGACGCCGTCGACCAGTGTCGTCACGGGTGTGAGGACACTGGTCGACGGCGCGGCCGCGAGTTCGGGGACGCGTGCTACGAGATCGGGCAGGACCGGGACATCCTGGAGGAATGATGGCGAGTTCGACGCCGGCACAGCGCGAGCCGCGACGGACTGCAGCGGATCGGTGACCGGGGACAGCGCCCCGGCAGCAGCCGTTCCCGTCGCATCGAGGGCCCCGGTGAGCAGACCAGGACCGGCAGACGCTTCGGCAGCGGAGGCGGCGGAGGCGCCGAGGGCCATCAGGCCGAGGGCCCCGGCTGCCGCAAGGAGAAGGGTGCGCGCGCTGGAGGAAAGAGACCGACGCTCACAGGCGTTCATCGCACTTCCACCCCCCAGGCTGAGACCTAGGAGAAACCCTAAACCTACTGAGGTTCTCCTGTAAACAGTCCGGATACGCAGAGGCCGGTGTACCGCGGAGGCGGTACACCGGCCGGTGTGCGGAGGTAGGGGCCTACTTCGCGAGGATCGCCAGGACCTCCGACAGCTTCGCCGAAGGACGCATCACCTCTGTCACCTTCGCGACGTCGGGGTGGTAGTACCCGCCGATGTCCGCCGGTGACCCCTGGACGGCGAGCAGCTCGGACACGATGGTGTCCTCGTTGCCCGTCAGCGCCTCGGCCACCCGGGCGAAGCTCTCCGCGAGCTCGGCATCCTGCTCCTGCTCGGCCAGTTCCTCGGCCCAGTAACGGGCGAGGAAGTAGTGGCTCCCGCGGTTGTCGATCTCGCCGACGCGGCGGCTGGGCGACTTGTTCTCGAGCAGGAAGGTGCCCGTCGCCCGGTCGAGCGTGTCGGCGAGGATCTGCGCGCGGGCGTTCCCCGTCGTCGTCGCCAGGTGTTCGAAGCTGACGGCCAGGGCCAGGAATTCGCCGAGGCTGTCCCAGCGGAGGTGGTTCTCCTTCACGAGCTGCTGCACGTGCTTGGGAGCCGATCCGCCGGCGCCGGTCTCGAAGAGCCCGCCGCCGTTCATGAGGGGGACCACGGAGAGCATCTTGGCGCTGGTGCCGAGTTCGAGGATCGGGAACAGGTCCGTCAGGTAGTCGCGGAGCACGTTGCCCGTGACGGAGATGGTGTCCTGGCCCTGGCGGATGCGCTTGAGCGTGAACGCCGTGGCGTCGACCGGCGTCATGATCTCGAGGGTGACGTCGTCCGTCCCGTGCTCGGCCAGGTACTCCCTGACCTTCGCGATGAGATGGGCGTCGTGGGCGCGGCTCTCGTCGAGCCAGAACACGGCCGGCGTCGCCGAGGCCCGCGCGCGGGTCACGGCGAGCTTCACCCAGTCGAGGATGGCGGCGTCCTTGGTCTGGCAGGCGCGCCAGATGTCGCCGGGCTCGACGTCGTGCTCGATCAGCACAGTGCCCTCGCCGTCGACCAGCTGCACCGTGCCCGCGGCCTGGATCTCGAAGGTCTTGTCGTGGCTGCCGTACTCCTCGGCGGCCTGCGCCATGAGGCCGACGTTCGGGACGGTACCCATGGTGGTCGGGTCGAACGCGCCGTGGGCGCGGCAGTCGTCGAGGACGACCTGGTAGATGCCGGCGTAGCTGCTGTCCGGGAGGACGGCGAGCGTGTCGGCTTCCTTGCCGTCCGGTCCCCACATGTGGCCGGAGCTCCTGATCATGGCCGGCATGGACGCGTCCACGATCACGTCGCTCGGCACGTGCAGGTTGGTGATGCCCTTGTCCGAGTCCACCATGGCGATCGCCGGCCCGTCCTCCATGCCGCGGGCGATGGCCTGCCGGACGCCCTCGCGGACGTCCTCCGGGAGCTTGTCGAGACCGCTGAGGATGGAGGCGAGGCCGTTGTTCGGGCTGAGGCCGGCGGCGGTGAGCTGGGCGCCGTATTTCTCGAAGAGCTCGGGCAGGAAGGCGCGGACCACGTGGCCGAAGATGATGGGGTCGGAGACCTTCATCATGGTGGCCTTGAGGTGCGCCGAGAAGAGCACGCCCTCCTGCTTCGCCCGGGCGACCTGCGCCTTCAGGAACTCGTTGAGTGCGGCGGCGCGCATGACGGTGCCGTCCACGACCTCGCCGGCGAGCACGGGGAACGGGGCCTTGAGCACGCTGACGGTGCCGTCGGCCGCGACGTGCTGGATCGAGACGGTGCCGTCGGCGGGGATCACCACGGACTTCTCGTTGGAGCGGAAGTCGTCGCCCGTCATGTGTGCCACGTTGGTCCTGGACTCCGGCGTCCAGGCCCCCATGCTGTGCGGGTTCTGCCGGGCGTAGTTCTTGACGGACGCCGGGGCGCGGCGGTCCGAGTTGCCCTCGCGCAGGACGGGATTCACGGCGCTGCCCTTGACCTTGTCGTACCGCGCGCGGACGTCCTTCTCCTCGTCCGTCGACGGGTGGTCCGGGTAGTCCGGCAGGGCGTAGCCCTGGCCCTGGAGTTCGGCGATGACCGTCTTGAGCTGGGGGACGGACGCGCTGATGTTCGGCAGCTTGATGATGTTCGCTTCCGGCGTCTTCGCCAGCGCGCCGAGCTCGGCGAGGGCATCCGCTTGTCGCTGGTCCTCGGTGAGGTGGTCACCGAAGAGGGCAATGATGCGCCCCGACAGCGAGATGTCCCGGGTCTCCACCTCGACGCCGGCCGTGGAGGCGAACGCCTCGACGATCGGCAGGAACGAGTAGGTGGCGAGCATCGGCGCTTCGTCGGTGTGGGTGTAGATGATTCTGGCCATGGGTTGGCGTCTCCCTGGTGCTCATGCGGTGTACGGGTGGTTGGGGTTGCCCATCGGCTCTAACCTACCGAGCTTTTTCGGGCTTCGCCTCACGGCGGATGTGAGGCGGTGTCAGTGGAAGAAGTGGCGCGCACCTGTCAGGTAGAGCGTGACGCCGGCGGCGTTCGCGGCGTCGATCACTTCCTGGTCGCGCACCGATCCGCCCGGCTGCACGACCGCGCGGACCCCGGCGTCGAGCAGGATCTGGAGGCCGTCGGCGAAGGGGAAGAAGGCATCCGACGCCGCCACCGAACCGCGGGCGCGTTCGGTACCGCCCAGGGTGTTGGCGCGTTCGACGGCGAGCCGGCACGAATCGACGCGGTTGACCTGGCCCATGCCGACGCCGACGGAGGCGCCGTCGTTCGCGAGCAGGATCGCGTTCGACTTGGCGGCGCGGCACGCCTTCCAGGCGAAGGCGAGGTCGGCGAGCGTCGCCTCGTCGGCGGCCTCACCGGCGGCGAGGGTCCACCCCGCGGGGTCGTCGCCGTCCGCGTCGAGGGCGTCGGCGACCTGCATCAGCACTCCACCGGAGACCTGGCGGAACTCCACCGGGTTCCGCCCGTAGCCGTCCGGCAGGGTCAGGAGCCGGATGTTCTTCTTCCGGGAGAGGATGTCGACGGCCTCGGCGGAGAACGACGGCGCGATCACGACCTCCGTGAAGATCTCCTTCACGGTCCGCGCCATGCCCGCGGTGACCTCGCGGTTCGCGGCGATGACGCCGCCGAACGCGGAGACCGGGTCGCAGGCGTGGGCCTTCGCGTGCGCGTCGGCGATGGGGTCCTCCGTCGCGGCGGATCCGACGGCGACGCCGCACGGATTGGCGTGCTTGATGATCGCGACGGCGGGCTCGTCGAAGTCGAAGGCCGCGCGCAGGGCGGCGTCCGCGTCGACGAAGTTGTTGTAGCTCATGGCTTTGCCGTGCAGCTGGTCCGCCTGCGCGATGCCCGGCGTGGCACCCTTCTCGACGTACAGCGCGGCCTGCTGGTGCGGGTTCTCGCCGTAGCGGAGCACCTCGGACCGCTCGAGGGCGAGGCCCGCGTAGCCGGGCCAGCCGGCGCCGTCGTCGATCTCGAACTGCTCAGCGGTCCAGGAGGCGACGGCGGTGTCGTACGCGGCGGTGTGCGCGAAGGCGAGCGCGGCCAGCCCGCGTCGTGCCCGGAGGTCGAAGCCACCTTCCGCGGCGGCGGTGACCACGTCGCCGTAGCGCGCAGGATGGACGACGACGGCGACCGACGGGTGGTTCTTCGCCGCGGACCGCACCATCGCCGGCCCGCCGATGTCGATCTGCTCGACGACGTCGTCGGGCTCCGCCCCCGAGCGCACGGTCTCCACGAAGGGGTAGAGGTTCACGACCACGAGGTCGAACGCCTCGATGTCGAGCTCGGCGAGCTGGTCGATGTGCTCCTGGCGGCGGCGGTCGGCGAGGATGCCGGCATGGACCTTGGGGTGGAGGGTCTTCACGCGGCCGTCGAGGGTCTCCTGGAAGCCTGTCACCTCGGAGACCTCGGTGACGGGGACACCCGCGGCGGCGATGCGCTGCGCCGTCGAGCCGGTGGAGACGATGACGACGCCCGCGCGGTGCAGGCCCTGCGCCAGCTCCTCCAGCCCGGTCTTGTCGAACACCGAGATGAGTGCTCGGCGGATGGGGACACGGTCGAGGTGGGGCAGGCTCACGCAAATCTCCGTAGGTCGCTTCGCTGGGTCGCCGTCCAGTCTATAGGGGTGCCCCGGCCGGCACCCCCGGATGACGCATGGTGCCCGAGGGGACAGGGAAGGCGCCTGGCGTACAGTTTTCCCGTACCCGCTCCCCTCCCCGAAGGCACCATGAGCATCAATACGCAACTCCCCACCGGCGACCAGGTGGTGCAGGACCTCCCCTGGCGCTGGAAGGTCCAGGGGAAGATCTTCCTCATCGGCGGCCTCGGCTTCATGTTCGACGCCTGGGACGTGACCCTGAACGCCTACCTGATCCCGCTGCTGATCGGCGACTGGGGGATCACCTCGGGCCAGGCGGCGTGGATCGCGACGTCGAACCTGATCGGCATGGCCGTCGGCGCCTTCGCGTGGGGGTCCGTCGCGGACATCATCGGCCGCAAGAAGGCGTTCACCCTCACCCTGCTCGTCTTCGCCCTCTTCACGGTCCTCGGGGCGTTCTCACCGGACATCGTCTGGTTCTGCGTGTTCCGGTTCCTGGCCGGCTTCGGCCTCGGCGGCTGCATCCCCGTGGACTACGCGCTCGTCGGCGAGTTCACGCCGCGGCGCCAGCGCGGCCGGGTCCTGACGGCCATGGACGCGTGGTGGCCGATCGGCGCCTTCCTCTGCGGCGTGGTGACGACGGCGATCGTCGCGCAGACCGGTGACTGGCGGTACACCATGCTCGTCATGGTGCTGCCGGCCCTCCTCGTGTTCTGGGTGCGCCGCAGCGTGCCCGAGTCCCCGCTGTACCTCGTGCAGCGCGGCCGGCGCGACGAGGCCCGGGCCGTCATCGACGACCTCGTGGCGAGGACCGGCGCCGAGGAGCGCCCGTGGCGCCTGCCGGAGCCCGAGGACACGCCCCGGCTCTCGCTCGGCAGCATCTCCGGACAGCTCACGGGCCTCTGGCGCTTCGACTGGCGCATCACCCTGACGGCGTGGAGCCTGTTCCTGACCATCCTGCTCGTCTACTACGGGGCCCTCACGTGGATGCCGCGCATCCTCATCGCCTCCGGCTACGCGCAGTCCGTCGCGTTCATCACCACCACGTTCATGACCGGCGTCGGCTTCCTCGGCGTGATCGCCGCGGCCCTGCTGGTGGAGCGCGTGGGCCGCAAGTGGCTACTGGCGATCACCGGCCCGGGCTCGGCAGCGCTCCTCGTGGCCTTCGCGCTGACCCTGGACCTGCCGGCGGTCGCCACGGCGTGGCTGCTGGCCTTCGGCTTCGTGGTGCAGGTGGCGATCCCCGTGCTGTACACCTACGTCTCCGAGCTCTACCCCACCGAGCTGCGGGGCAGCGGGTTCGGCTGGGCGTCGACCATCTCCCGCATCGGAGCGGGCCTCGTTCCGCTGATCTTCGGCACCCTCCTGTGGCCCTTGCTCGGCCTGCCGCTCACGTTCGCGCTCATCGGCGGTCTCGTGGTCCTCGCCGTCCTGTTCATGGCGTTCAACGCGCCCGAGACGAAGGCCGCCCGGCTGCGCTGACCGGCCCCGGCCGGGGCCCGGTGGACACGTCCGGATCGACGGGGACCAGGAGTCCGAAATAGTTTTCGCGTAAATTGCGCGCGGAGGATTGACTCGTCGTGTGACGTCGGACACGCTGATGCCTGACCCCCGAAGGAGACCCCGTGAAACCACGCCACGCCACCGTCGTCGTGCTGACCGCCCTTGTTGCCGGTTCCGTCGCCGCACCCCCCGCTTTCGCCGCCCCGAAGAACCCCGCAGACTCCTCCGCCGCGTCGGCCCGGCACTCGCTGCGCACCGCGGTCACGGACGAGAACTTCTACTTCGTCATGGCCGACCGCTTCCAGAACGGCAGCACGGCCAACGACGACGGCGGGCTCGGCCCCGATCGGTGGGTGTCCGGCTTCGACCCCACCCGGAAGGGCTACTACAACGGCGGCGACCTCCAGGGCCTGCTCCAGGAGCTCGACTACATCCAGGGCCTGGGCACCACCTCCCTCTGGCTCACCCCGAGCTTCAAGAACCGCGCCGTGCAGCCGGAGGACAACTCGGCCGGCTACCACGGCTACTGGATCACCGACTTCACGCAGATCGATCCACACCTCGGTACCAACGAGGACCTCAGGACCCTCATCGATGCCGCACACGCGCGAGGCATGAAGGTCTACTTCGACATCATCACCAACCACACCGCGGATGTGATCGGCTACGACGCCGGCGAGCGCGCCCCCTACGTCTCCAAGGACGAGGAGCCGTACCGCGACGCCGACGGCACCGCGTTCGACGACCGCGACTACGCGGGCACGGGCACCTTCCCCGAGCTCGACGCCGCGACCTCCTTCCCGTACATCCCCGTGGTACCGGAGGCCGACAAGGACCTGAAGGTCCCCGAGTGGCTGAACGATCCCACGCTCTACCACAACCGCGGCGACACGACCTTCGCGGGCGAGGACGCCTACTACGGTGACTTCTTCGGCCTCGACGATCTGTCCACCGAGCACCCCGTGGTGGTGGACGGCATGATCGACATCTACAAGACGTGGATCGCCGACTTCGGCGTGGACGGCTTCCGGATCGACACCATGAAGCACGTGAACGACGAGTTCTGGCAGGAGTTCGGCCCCGAGGTCCTCTCCTACGCGCAGCAGCAGGGCAAGGACGAGTTCTTCATGTTCGGCGAGGTCTTCGACACCACGAAGTCCTTCACCTCGCAGTTCACCACGCGCAACCGCATGCAGTCGGTCCTCGACTTCCCGTTCCAGGCCGCCGCCCGCGGCTACGCCTCGCAGGGCGCGCCCGCAACGGATCTCGAGCGCTTCTTCGCCGGCGACGACTGGTACACGGACGCGGACTCCAACGCCTACAGCCTGCCGACCTTCCTCGGGAACCACGACATGGGCCGGATCGGCGGCTTCATCGCGAGCGACAACCCCGGCGCGGCCGACGACGAGCTGCTGGCGAGGGACACCCTCGCACACGAACTCATGTACTTCTCACGCGGCAACCCGGTGATCTACTACGGCGACGAGCAGGGATTCACGGGCCCCGGCGGCGACCAGGACTCGCGGCAGACGCTGTTCGCCAGCCAGGTCCCCGAGTACCTCGACGACGACCTGCTGGGCACCGACGCGACCCACGCCACCGACAACTTCGACGCGACCCACCCCCTGTACCAGGGCATCGCGACCCTCGCCGACGTCACCGCGGAGCACCCGGCCCTGCGCAACGGCGCCCACCAGCACCGGTACGCCTCGGACGGCCCGGGCATCTACGCGTTCTCCCGGACCGACGCGAAGGACCAGCGCGAGTACGTGGTGGCACTGAACAACAGCACCGGGCCGAGGACCGCCGCCATCCCCACCTACGCCGGCAAGCGCACCTTCGGCCTCGTCCACGGCGACGCGCCCCAGCACGCGAAGTCCGCGGCCGACGGCACCCTCACCGTCACCGTCCCCGCGCTGTCCACGGTGGTCTACGAGCTGTCGGGGAAGATCCCGCACTCCAAGGCCGCACCGGCGATCAGCCTCCAGCAGCCGGCACCAGCCGCCGAGGACAACGGCCGCATGAGGGTCGCTGCCGACGTCGCCGGCTCCTCGTTCTACGAGGTCACCTTCGAGGCCCGCACCCCGGGCTCCCCGTGGACGAGCATCGGCACGGACGACAACGCGCCGTACAGCGTCTACCACGACACCAGCGCGCTCCCCGCCGGGACGGCGGTGGAGTACCGCGCCGTGGTCCTCGACAACGCGCGCCACACACGGACCTCCGCGGTGGCATCGGCCACCGTCCCGCAGCCGCGGCTGACCATGGGCCTTCCGGCCGAGGGCACGCAGGTCCAGGGCGAGGTCGAGGTGACCGCCACCGCGAGCCCGGAGAACTCCGAGTACGCCGTGACCCTCGAGCGCAGCATCGCCGGAGGGGCGTGGACGGCGATCGGTTCGGACGACTCGTCGCCGACCTACACCGCCGTCGACGATCTCGCGGCCCTCGACCTCGCCGAAGGCACCCAGGTCCGGTACCGTGCCGTGCTCGGGACCTCGGTGAGCGACATCAGGACCGTGAGGGTCGGCTCGGTCGTCGACCAGCCCGGTTCCGTGGCCGTGGCCGGCAGCCTCGATTCCGAGCTGGGCTGCGGCGGGGACTGGGACCCGGCGTGCGACCAGGCGCAGATGACCTTCGATGCCGCCTCGCAGACCTGGATCCTCGAGGTCGCCGACCTGCCCGCCGGCAGCTACGAGTACAAGGCGGCGCTCAACCGCAGCTGGACCGAGAACTACGGCGCCGGCGGCGGCCGCGACGGCAGCAACATCGCACTCCAGCACGCGGGCGGTCCGGTGACCTTCGTGTACGACCACCGCACGCACGTGATCGGCACGCGCTAACCGGCGTGCCACGCGTGACGGCGGCCGGGACCTCCTGGTCCCGGCCGCCGTCACGTCCGGGTCAGAGCCAGTCGTTGCGCTTGAAGGCCCAGTACAGGCCGCCGCCCATCGCGACCATGAGCAGGAGCGCGAACGGGTAGCCGAGGCCCCAGTGCAACTCGGGGATGACATCGAAGTTCATGCCGTAGATCGAGGCGATCAGCGTCGGCGCGAAGAGGATCGCTGCCCAGGACGAGATGCGCTTGACCTCCTCGCCCTGCCGCAGCGACGTCTCCGTCATGCGCGTCATCTCCTCGTTCTGCCGCTGGGCCACGAGGGTGGAATGGACCGTCAGGGCGTTCTGCAACAGCGTGCGGAACGTGTTGATGCGCTCGACGATGCGGATCACGTGGTCCTGCACGTCCCGGAGGTTCCGCGCGAGCTCGTCGTCCATCCGGTACTTCTCCGAGCCCCTGAGCAGGTCGTCCATCATGGCCTCCAGGGGCTGGGCGGCGCGCTGGAACTCGATGACCTCGCGGTGCAGCTCGTAGATCCTCCGTGAGACGTCCGGCGCTCCCCCGAACAGCTCGTTCTCGATCTCGTCGATGTCGTTCTCGAGTCCCTGCACCACGGGCCCGTACTCGTCCACCACCTGGTCGAGCATCGCGTACAGGACCGCCTGCGGTCCCGTGCCGAGCAGCTCCGGGTCCTCCTCGAGCCTCCGCCGCACGATCCCGAGGTCCGGCGATTCGGCGTGCCGGACGGTCACCACGAAGTCGTGACCGATGAAGATGTGCAGCTCGCCGAACTCCACCTTCTCCTCCACATCGAGGTAGCGGGCGGGCCGCAGCACCACGAACAGGGTGTCGCCGTAGCGCTCGAGCTTGGCGCGCTGGTGCCCGTTGGTGGCGTCCTCGACGGCGAGGTTGTGCAGCCCGAATTCGGCCTCGACCGCCTGGATCTCCTCCCGCTCGGGGCGGTAGAGGCCGATCCAGCCCATGCCGCCGCTGTCCCGCATGAGCTCGAACGTCTGGTCCAGGGTCTCGGGGTGGATACGCTTCTTCCCGCCGACGTAGACGGCGTTCGCGACCAGCGGCACCTCAGGCCCCGGCCCGACCGGAGACCGCGGCAGCGCCGGCCAGCCCGGCGAGGGTCTCGATGAGGAGCCTGCGCTCCTCGACCTTGATCCGCTCGTGGAGCGTCTCCTCGGTGTCGCCGGGCAGGACGGCGACGGCGGCCTGGGCGAGGATGGGGCCCGTGTCCACGCCCGCGTCGGCGACCATGACGGTGCAGCCCGTCACCTTCACGCCGTACGCCAGGGCGTCGCGGACGCCGTGGGCGCCCGGGAAGCTCGGCAGGAGCGCCGGGTGGGTGTTGAGATAGCGGTCGGGGAAGGTGTCGAGGAAGTGCTGGTCGACGATCCGCATGAAGCCCGAGGACACCACGTAGTCCGGCTCGTGCGCGGCCACGGCCCCGGTGAGGGCGCGGTTCCAGTCCGCCCGCTCCGCGTACTGCCGGAAGTCCACCTCGAACGTCGGGATCCCTGCCGCGGCCGCCCGTCGGACGCCGCCCGTGCCCGGCCGGTCGGCCCCCACGGCGGCGATGGTCACGGGGAGACGGCCCTCGGCGACGGCGTCGATCACGGCCTGGAGGTTGGACCCGGAGCCGGAGACGAGGACTACGATGCGCATGAACCAACCTTAGGGTCTCCCCTCGCCTAGGGTTGAACCATGGCGAGGCGAGGAACCACCAGGCAGCAGGACACCGACCAGGCCGGACCGCAGGGTCCCGGGACGGCGCCGAAGGCACCGGACGACCCCGCCACCGCGCGCGCCTCGTCCGCCAGGTTCTGGCTGCGCCTGTTCTTCGGGGCACTCCTCGGCGCGTCGCTGACCAGCGGGCTGGTGCTGCCGTGGAAGGTGCTCGCGCTCGTCCTGGCGCTGTTCGCCCTCGCCGCCGGCGTCGTCGGGCTCGTCAAGGCCATCGGCGCGAAATTCCCCCGGTTCGTGGTCCTCGCGACGTCCCTGGGCCTGGCCGCCGCACTGTTCCTCACGGCGGGCACCGCTGCGTCGATACTCCTCTGGCCCATCACGCAGACGTACGAGGACTGCATGTCCCGCGCCCTGACCCTGCAGGCGCAGGGCGACTGCGAGGACGGCCTGAGGAGCCTCGACGGGTTCGGCGGCTCCTAGGGTCCCGCGTGGGCACGCGGCTCAGCGCCGCCGCGGCTCCCGTTCCAGCAGGGGCCCGAGGGCATGCCCGAGCAGGGCGCCGACGGCCACCTCCAGCGCGAGCCACAGACCGACCGCCAGCGGGTCGGGGCCCAGGTCGGTGAAGCGACCCAGGCCGAGCGAGGCGCGCGAGAGCAGGGCGACGGCGGCCCCGCACAGTCCGGCCGTGATGCCGATGAGTCCGGCGAGCGCGAGGGTGGACGCCGTCGAGGTGAGCCACCGCCTGCTGCTGTGCAGCACGAGCCACTCGTCGAAGTGGTTCTCGCCCTCCCGGAAGAACCACCAGCCGGCGAGGAGTCCGGCGAGGACCGGGATGGCCAGCGCCGCGTACCCGTAGTCGAGCGTGCCCGCGGGGAGCGCGCCGAGGATGGGCAGGGCGGGCAGGGGGCCCACGGTGCTGGCCAGCGGCGTGAGGGAGCTGCCCGTGCCGAGGGCGAACCCGGCACCCGTGGACCAGGACATCGTCCAGAGGGCGAGGTTGGGCAGGAGCCCCAGCTGGAGCAGGGTGATGACGGACGCGCCGGCGATCCCGCCGTCGATGCGCTCGTAGATCGCGGCGATGCCCGCCCAGTTCAGCCCGATCGCTACGGCGAGCAGGGCGGCCGAGAGGGACGCGGCGACGAGGACGGCGATGAATCCCGACCGGACGATCGACCAGGCGTAGGAGCCGGCCCAGCGGGAGTGCTGGCTCGCACGGCCCACCCAGGCCGCGAAGTCCACGCCCACCAGACGGCTCCAGGCGCCGGCCTCACGGTAGGCGCCGGTGATGAGTCCGATCCCGGCGGACACGGGAGGGATCAGGGCGCCCGCCACGAGTGACACGGACGCGTCGGGGGTGCTCGACACATACGCGATGCCCGCACCGATGGCCGCGTAGGTGAGGAGGGCACCGAGCAGCGCCTGCCAGAGCTGGTCGGTGTACGACGCCCGGGCGAGCCGGCGCCCCGCACGCCAGGCGAGGAACAGCGGCACGAGGATGAGCCCGAGCGGGACGACGTGCAGCAGCCCCGACACCGCCTCGCCCCCGGCCAGGCCCGGAGGGAAGTGCAGCACGAGGGGCACCCCGTGCATGACCAGCCAGCCCTGGCCCGCCAGGCGGGCGGCGGACTCCGCCGTCCGGTCCGCGAATCCCCCGGTGAACCATACGGCGGCGACCGGGAGCACCACGAGCAGGGCCGAGATCACGGCGGCCTGTCCGAGTTCGAGCACCCCCTGGAGCCACAGGGGCATGGGAAGGGCGCGGGGCTTGGTGGGGATTTTCATCCCTCCCATGGTGCCACCGGCAGGGGCCCGCGCCACCCATCGACGCGGGATGGACAGGGCACGGGGACGGCGTGCCGCTGTCACCCGAAGATGTCGAGGAGGCCCTTGACGACGGCGAGGCCTGCGCCGATGAACGCGATGACGATGACGAACGCGCGGGCCTGGGAATCACGGACGAAGCGCCCGAGCTTCTCCCCGGCGAAGATGCCGGTCACGATGACCAGCCCGATCGCGATCCACATCCACGGCGCGAGGACGGGTGCCTGGGCCGGGTCGAGGAGCAGTTTGGTGACCAGCGTCACCGAGCCGATGCAGACGAAGAAGGGCTGGAGCGTCGCCGCGAAGGGGCGCTGGGGCCAGCGTGCGAGGAGGGCGTACGCACTGACGGCCGGGCCGCCGACCCCTGCCATCGAATTGGTGACGCCGGCGGCGAAGCCCGCGACCGCCTTCGGCGTATTGCCGCGCACGACGACGTCGGACCGCTGGAGCACCAGGGAGACGGTCAGCGCCACGAGGACCACGGCGCCGACCGTGACCGACAGCGGTGCGGACGGGAGGGAGACCGCGAGGAACGAGCCCGGGATGGAGCCGAGCAGGGACGGGACGACGAGCCAGCGGAACATGCTCCAGTCGATGTCCTTCCAGACCCGACCCACGATGATGGCCGAGGACACCACGCCGCAGAGGTTCACGAGGAGGACGCCCTCGTGCGGTCCGAGGATGATCACGAGGAACGGGGCGATCAGCAGCGCGAAGCCCAGTCCGGCGATACGCTGCGCGATGGCCCCCACGAGGATGGAGGCCAGCACGATGCAGAAGATGCCGAGAGTCACCCAGCCACAGTACGCCCAGGCAACCATCAGGCCCTCCTCCGTGACCGAGCACCACGGCGGTACGCTGGGCCCATGACGGCCCTCACCACCGCACTGGCCACCGCGGACTGGCGCCGGCGCGTCTTCCGCCTCTACGACGACGTCCGCGAGCGCGCCGCCTCCGCATCGCCCGAGGCCGCCCACGCCGTGTGGCGGGAGGGCCGTGACGAGCTGTTCCGCACCCACCCGGCGTCGGCCCTCGGGCGCGGCGCGAGGGCGTCCTTCGCCGGGCTCGCGGTAGCGCCCTACGACCCGACCTTCCGGTTCGAGGCGGAAGTGGACGACGACGGCGCGGGTCAGGTGATGGACGTCGCGACCGGCACGGACGGCGTCGTCCCGTTCCGCCGCCTCGGCAGCGTGCTGCTGCCCGGGCTGGGGAAGCTCGCCCTGTGGAAGCTCGGCTCCTACGGCGGGGGGCTGTTCCTGCCCCTGCGCGACGGCACCTCGGGCAGGGCCGGCGGCGCGTACGGCGGCGGGCGCTACGTCCTGGACACCGTCAAGGGTGCCCACCTCGGCGAGGGGCGCGACCCCGGGCGCCTCGTGGTGGACCTCAACTTCGCCTACAACCCGTCCTGCGCCTACGACGAGGCATGGGCCTGCCCCCTGCCCGGTCCGGACAACCGGCTCGCGGACGACGTCCCGGTGGGCGAGCTCTACCGGGAGTACTGACGCCCGACACCGGACGGGTTCATTTCCTCCGACGTTCACCCCGGCGCCACCCTGCGGCGGCCCGCCCTCCGCCTGCGCGGGCGAACGTTGGGGTGTGAGGATAGCCATCGTCGCAGAATCGTTCCTGCCCCACATGAACGGGGTCACCCACTCGCTGCTCAAGGTGCTCGCCCACCTGCGGGGCCGCGGCGACGACGTGCTGGTGATCGCGCCGGCCTCGTCCTGGCTCGACGAGCCCGCGCCGTCCCGGGTGGAGGGCTTCCCCGTCCACCTCCTCCCGTCCCTCGCCCTGTCGGGGTACGCGGACGTCCGGCTGGCCGCCGGGACGGTCGCCCGCGTACGCCGCATCCTCGCCGCGTTCGGGCCCGACGTCGTCCACGTCGCCTCGCCGTTCGTCCTCGGCTGGCGTGCCGTGCAGGCGTGCGAGCAGCTCGGCATCCCCACGGTGTCCGTCTACCAGACCGAGGTGCCCGCCTACGCCGCCCGGTACGGCGTGCCCTGGCTCGAGCCGCTGCTGTGGCAGCGCGTCGAGAACATCCACGACGCCTCCACCCTCACCCTCGTGCCGTCCACGTTCGCACTGGACCAGCTGCGGTCCCGCGGTGTGCAGCGGCTTAACCTGTGGCGGCGCGGCGTCGACACCGAGCGGTTCTCCCCCACCCGGTACGACGCCGCGTGGCGGGCGACGGTCGCGCAGCCGCACGAGCGCATCATCGGCTACGTGGGCCGGCTCGCGGCGGAGAAGCAGGTCGAGGATCTCGCCGTGCTGGACCCGCTGCCGGGGACGCGGCTCGTGATCGTCGGTGCCGGCCCGCAGCAGGAGAGCCTCCGGGCCCGGCTGCCGCGGGCGCACTTCGCCGGGTTCCGGACGGGGACGGACCTGGCCCGCATGGTCGCGTCCTTCGATCTCTTCGTCCACCCCGGCGAGTCCGAGACCTTCTGCCAGACCATCCAGGAGGCCATGGCGTGCGGCGTCCCGGTCGTCGCGGTGGGCCGGGGCGGCCCGCTGGACCTCGTGGATCCGTCCCGCACGGGCTGGACGTACACCCCGGGTGACCTGCAGGGGCTGCGGACCGCCGTCGTCGACCTCATCGGTGACGACGCCAAGCGGCGCGCGTTCGGCCGGGCAGCGCACGCCTCGGTCCAGGGGCGCACGTGGCCCGTGCTCTGTGAGCAGCTCGTGACCTACTACGACAAGGCCGTCACGGTCCAGCGACGCCGGGTCCATCTCGCCGACACCCTGGCCGACAGGGTGCGGAGGGCGTCCCGGTCCGACTGATCCGTGCCCCGGAGGGCTGGACGCCGCCCGCCCGAGGGGGTAAGGTGCGCGGTCGCAGTGGCGATGCCCGCGCAGGCTCTATCATGGGAGCAACCCACCCACTCTCCGGAGGTTCCGATTACAGACACGGCCGCCCAACACGACATCTACTTCGGCGCGCCCGAACCGGAGAACGAAGCCGAGATCCTCGAGTCGGCGTCCAGTGCGGCGGTGGCCCGACTCGAGGGCCGTACGGACATCACGACCGTCAAGCGGCGCTTCACCCTGGTCAACCAGGACCGCACGCCGCACCAGGCGATGGTCGAGGACCTGCTGTTCATCCGCCGGGCACTCGACGACGCCGGCATCGGGTTCCTGCTGGTGCGCGGCAACGACGAGCGGCCCGTGATCGCCGTGGACCTCGACCACCGTGAGAAGCTGCGCGCCGCGCTCGTCGAGGCGTGCCGGGACGAGCCGTTCTACTCCCGCACCGTGGACACGAAGCGCCGCACCACCCTGCTGGTGAGTGACGGCCAGCTCTCGAGCAGCGGCAAGGCCCGCATCTTCCGCCTGTTCCGGCCACGCATCGAACCCCTCGGCGGGCTCGCCTACGGGCCGTCCGCCGGCGTGCAGATCGAACTGTGGGCGCTCGGCGGCAGCGCCATCGAATTGCCGGTGGAGAACTCCCTCACCCGCCGCACCCTCCCCGCCGCCGAAGTGGTGCGCGGCGAAGTGGAACGCCACGGCCTCTCCTGGCCGACGATCGACAACATGTTCGCTGATCACGCCACGGACATCGACTTCGACATCGACCTCGTCTTCTCCTGGGTGGACGGCAGCAGCCCCGAGTACCGGGCGGCGCGCGCGGCCCGCATGGAGGGCGTGGTGGTCGGTGAGGGCGACGACCACGAGGCGCGCTTCCGGCAGATCGACGAGCTGAAGTACGCGCTGCGCTCCGTCTACATGTTCGCGCCGTGGGTCCGCCGGATCTTCATCGCGACCGACTCGGAGCGCCCCGCCTGGCTCGCCGACCACCCGTCGGTCACGCTCGTGCGCTCCGAGGAGCACTTCAGGGACCCGTCCGTCCTCCCCACGCACAACTCGCAGGCCGTCGAGGCGCAGCTCCAGCACATCCCGGGCCTCTCCGAGTACTTCCTCTACTCCAACGACGACATGTTCTTCGGCCGTCCCGTCGCCCCGGACATGTTCTTCTCCCCCGGGGGCGTCACGAAGTTCATCGAGGCGGACACGCGCATCGGCCTGGGCGACAACGACGCCGAGCGCAGCGGCTTCGAGAACGCCGCCCGCGTGAACCGGCGCCTCCTGCACGAGCGGTTCGGGCGCATCACCACGCGGCACCTCGAACACACCGCCGCTCCCCTGCGGAAGAGCGTGCTGCTGGAGATGGAGGCGGAGTTCGCCGCGGAGTTCGCCGCGACGGCAGCCTCGCGCTTCCGCGCCAAGGACAACATCTCCGTCACCAACTCGCTGTACCACTACTACGCACTGCTGACCGGCCGGGCCGTCACGCAGGAGATGGCGAAGGTGAAGTACGTGGACACCACGCTGCGGTCCGGGCTGAAGAGCCTGAACAAGATGCTGGACAAACGCAACCAGGACTTCTTCTGCCTCAACGACGGCAGCTTCCCGGAGGTCGCGGCCGACGAGCGGGCCCACCTCGTGACGGACTTCCTCGAGAAGTACTTCCCGGTCAAGGCCCCCTGGGAGATTTAGGCCCCGCGCCGGGGTGACGGGGATGCGTGCAAGACTGGCGCGATGCAGACCTTCCTGCCGTATCCCGATGTCGCGGCCAGCGCTCGGGTGCTCGACCAGGCAAGGCTCGGCAAGCAGCGCGTCGAGACCCTGCAGGCGCTGCGTGCCCTCGTGATCCCCGACTACGGGTGGCGGCAGCACCCGGCCATCCGCATGTGGATGGGCTACGTCCCGGCGCTGACCGTCTACGGCCTGGCCATGGTGGCCGAGTGGGTCTCGCGCGGCCATGCCGATTCGACGCACCGGCAGATCCTCGAGTTCGCCCCGGACGTGCTGGAGCAGCCGGACGTGCCGATGCCGCCGTGGTTCGGGGACCCGGCGCTGCACGTGAGCCACCAGTCCAATCTGATCCAGAAGGCACCGGAGATCTACCGGGACCGGTTCCCCGGCGTCCCCGAGGACCTCCCCTACGTGTGGCCCGCACCGGAACGCGAGCACCTGCCCGTCGAACCCGCCGGACGGCGCCTGTGGGTCTGGCGCGCCGATGGGCTGCCCGCCGCCCGGGACGCCGCCGACGACGACGCGATGCTGCTCATGCCGCCCGTCCCGCCGGGAGGGCACGCCGCCCCGAAGTGGGAGCGGCAGCTGCACGCGTTCGAGGAGTCCGTGGAGGAGGGCGACGCCGTCGCGATCCCCGACCCGGAGGGCCGGCGTTTCCGGACGGGGCACGTGGGCCGGGTCTTCATGCACGAGGACGGGCTGGTGCGTCCTGCGCGGCTGGACGGCTGGCTGCAGCGTTCGGACTTCGATCCGCCGGCCCTGCTGCAGGACCCGCGGACGCTCTTCGCCGTCGGCGTGCCCGACGCGCTGCGCGCCTGATCCCGACGGGCCGGGGTCGGGTGACGGTTCAGGCCGAGGTGAGGTGCCGGGCGCGGCCGACCTCGGGGATGGTCACGCCGTGCGCCTCGAGCCGGCGCCGTGTCTCCTCGCGGGGGACCACCTCCCCCACCGTGGTGTGCCGTCCCGCGGGTACCACCGAGTGGACGATCGTCTCCTCGTAGACGTGGACGAGGTTGTAGGACTGCGCGCCGTCCCGGCCGCGCGTGCCCCCGCCGTCGAACATCAGGTCCTGGGTGTAGCAGGTGGCACTCGCCACCGAGACCGGGACGCCGGCGAACATCGCCGTCGTCGAGTAGTGCAGGTGCCCGGCGAGGATCGTGCGGACGTCCGAGCCGCGGACGACGCCGGCGAGCGAGCGCTGGTCGCGCAGTTCCACGAGGACCGCGAGGTCCTGGACGCTGGGGACGGGCGGGTGGTGCAGGGCGAGGATCGTCCCGTGCGGCGCGGGTACCTCCAGTTGCGCGGCCAGCCAGCGCAGCTGCTCGTCGTCGAGCTCGCCGTGGTGGCGCCCCGGCACCGTGGAGTCCAGGGTGATGATGCGCAGGCCGTCGACGAAGTGCACGGCGTCCACCGGGGCGTCCTGCCGTCCGGCCGGTGTCCCGTCGAGGAGTCCCGCCCGGAACGCCGCGCGGTCGTCGTGGTTGCCCATCGCCCAGATGACCCGGGCCCCGAGCCGTTCCGCCGCGGGATCCACGATGGCACGGAGCTTCGCGTACGCGCCCGGTTCCCCCTTGTCCGCGAGATCACCGGTGAAGACGATCGCGTCCGGCCGTGCGCCGGACGCCTCGAGGTCGTCGAACACCTCCTGCAGCCTCTGCTCACTGTCCACGGCACCGTACAGCGGGGCGTCCCCGCCGAGCAGGTGGGTGTCGCTCATGTGGAGGACGAAGTGCTGGGGCCGGGGATGTTCTGCTGTCCGGGGGACCATGGGACCTTCTCCGATAGCTGGTGGGCCTGCTGGCTTGTCTGCCATCCAACCAGAAGGCCCTGTCCCTGTCAGTGAACTCCCGACGGCACGGCGCGAAACATCCAGGAAACATGCGTCGCCTCCCCGGACCTGCCGCGTGGACTCCGGTGCCGCCCGAGGAGACTGGCGGGGCGGCACCGCGGGCCGTAGGCTCACAGGCGACCGATCATCCGCGCAGAAGGGCACCACCATGGGATTCCGCATCACCCACATCCCCCTCCGCCTCGCGACGGGCGCCTACATCCTCAACTCGGGACTCGGGAAGACCGCGCTGGACGACGGCACCGCCGCCTACCTGCAGTCCGCGGCGTCCAGGGCGTTCCCCCAGGTCAGCCAGTTCGAGGCGCAGCAGTTCGCGACGTTCCTGGCCGCATCGGAGATCACGATCGGCTCGGCGCTCCTCGCGCCGTTCATCCCCAGCAGGCTGGCCGGGCTCGCGCTGCTGGCCTTCTCGGCCGGGATGCTGACCATGTACTTCACGACCCCCGAGATGACGATGGAGGACGGCGTCCGCCCGAGCCCGGAGGGCGTGGCCCTCGCGAAGGACAGCTGGCTGACGGGCATCGCCCTGGCCCTCATCCTGGACCGCCGGAAGAAGTAGGCCGGCGGGGCACGAGGACAGGAGACCCCGGCATGTGCGGACGCTTCGTCATCGCGGGCAACAGGGCCGACCTCATCGACGCCTTCGAGGTGGACGAGGCCGTCGAGGACGAGCTGCGGCCCTCGTGGAACGTCGCCCCGACCGACACCGTGCGGCTCGTCGTCGAGCGGTTGGACCCGCACACGGGCGAGCTGACGCGCCGGCTGGAACCGGCGCGCTGGGGCCTCATCCCCTCCTGGGCGAAATCGGCGTCCGTGGGATCACGGATGATCAACGCCCGCAGCGAGACCCTGCTGGAGAAGCCCTCCTTCTGGGCCGCCGCGCTCAAACGCCGGGCGATCGTCCCGGCGGACGGGTACTACGAGTGGCGGAAGAACGACGACGGCTCCAAGACCCCGATCTACCTGCACGGCCCGGACGGGTCCCTCCTGGGCTTCGCCGGGCTCTACGAGTTCTGGCGGGACCCCGCGACCACGTCCCCGGAGCACCCGCAGGGGGGATGGGTGGTCAGCTGCACCATCATCACCCGGCCGGCGAGCGACGCCCTCGGCGAGATCCACGACCGCACGCCGGTGATCCTGCCCCCGGACCTGCGCGGCGACTGGCTGGATCCACGCAACGACTCGCGGCCGGCGGTGCAGGAACTGCTGGACGCCATCCCGGACCCCCACCTGGTGCCACGCCTGGTCGGGAAGCGTGTGGGGTCGGTGCGCAACGACGGCCCCGACCTCATCGAGCCCCTTCCCGAGCCGGCGTCGGAAGCCTAGGGTCGGAGGATGACGACCAGCGGAACAGACGCATGATCAGGACGGACGTCGCCCCGGGGATCCACTACCTCGAGCATGCCAGGACCAACGTCTACCTCGTGGAGGACGACGACGGCCTCCTCCTGGTCGACACGGGGCTGCCCCGCTCGAAGGGGCTCCTCCTGGCGGCACTGACCCGGATCGGCCGCTCGGTGCAGGACATCCGGGGCATCGTGCTCACCCACGGGCACTTCGACCATGTGGGGACCGCCGAGCACCTGCGCTCCAGGTACGGCATCCCGGTCTACTGCCACCCCGACGACGCCCGGATCGCCGCGCACCCCTACAGCTACGACCGGGAACGGAGTCCGTTCCTGTACCCGCTGCGCTATCCCCGCGCCGTGCCCGGGCTGCTGCGCATGACCGTCGCGGGCGCCGTCGCGGTCAGGGGCGTGCAGGACACCCTGCCGCTCACCCCCGAGGCGGCCGCGGCGCTGCCCGGCTCAGCCCTCCTGGTCCCGACACCGGGTCACACGAAGGGCCATTGCGCGCTGCACTTCCCGGACCGCGACGCCGTCATCAGCGGCGATGCCCTCGTCACGCTCGACCCCTACACGGGACACCCCGGCCCGCAGGTCGTCGCCCGCGCCGCCACCGCGGACATGGACATGGCCCTGCGCTCCCTCCAGGCGCTGCGCGCCACGGCTGCGCGGACCGTACTGCCGGGCCACGGGTTCCCGTGGGGTGCGGGCGTGGAGTCGGCGGTCGCGCAGGCGATCGAGGTCGGCGGGCACTGAGTCCCTGCCGGGTCGCCGTCGACCGCCCGGGCAACGCGATACGCTGGCCGCATGGGCTGGTTGAGGCGTCAGACGATGGTGGGCATCGCCCGCGGCACGGTGAAGCGCGGGGTGCTCACCATGGTCACGGCGCAGGCGGTGGTCATCGCGGGGGTCGTCGCCGTGGACGTGTACCAGAGGAGCCGGCGCACCAAGCGACCGGGCTTCCCGCAGCCGGGCACGTTCCACACCACGATCGCCGACACCGGAACCACCGTCTTCACCTACGGCGAGGATCTCTTCGACGCGATGATCGCCGCGATCGACAACGCCAAGGACCAGGTCCTGCTCGAGACCTACATCTGGAAGGGCGACGAGGTCGGGAGGCGCTTCCGGGACGCCGTGAACCGGGCGGCGGATCGCGGCGTGGACGTCTTCGTCATCTACGACGGCTTCGCCAATCTGGTGGTCAACCCGTTCTTCTACGACTTCCACCCTGCCGTCAACACCTACCGCTTCCCGGTCATCCGTCCCGCGATCATCTTCACGAACATCCGGGGCACGGGCCTCGACCACCGCAAGGTCCTCGTGGTCGACGACGAGGTGGGGTTCGTGGGCGGCTACAACATCGGGACGCTGTACGCGACGAAATGGCGTGACACGCACCTGGAGATCCGCGGACCGTCCGTCTGGGAGCTCCGCGAGGCGTTCGTCAGCGTCTGGAACATCCGGGCCATCCCCAGGCGCCCCGAGCTGCCGGACCTCAGTGCCACCTACTGGGAGCCGCGGATCCGTGCGGTCAACAACATCCCGGCCCTGCTGGTGTTCCCCATCCGCGGCGTCTACCTGGACGCGATCAACCGCGCCCACAAGCACATCTTCATCACCACCGCGTACTTCATCCCGGACCGGCAGATCCTCGACGCCCTGCTGCGCGCGAGCCGCCGCGGCGTGGACGTCCGCGTGATCCTCCCCGAGGATTCCAACCACGTGGTCTCCGACTGGCTGTCCCGGGGGTTCTACTCCTCCCTCATCAGCGCCGGCGTGCGGATCCTGCTCTACCAGAACTCCATGATCCACGCGAAGACGGCCACGGTGGACGGCGAGTGGAGCACGGTCGGCACGGCCAACATCGACCGCCTCAGCCTCACCGGCAACTACGAGATCAACCTCGAGATCTTCGACCGCGACCTCGCGGCGACGATGGAGAGGATCTTCGCCGTGGACTCCTCCAACAGCCGCGAGCTGACCCGGGAGGAATGGGACAGCCGCCACCTGGTGGCCCGCGCCAGCGAGATCATCCTCGCTCCGCTGCGTCCGTTCCTGTGACCCCGGACGGCGCTCCGGGTGCCCGCCCGGGCCCGGCGAAGCGCTCCATGTAGCCGCGCTGCGAGGAGCCCACGTGCCCGGCCATCAGGCGCCCGGCCTCGGCGTCGTTGCCGGCATCGATCGCCGCGATGACGAGGCGGTGCTCGCCCCAGGACTGCCTCCCGCGCCGGTCGACGTCGGCCGCGTACAGCCACTCGATCTTGCCGGAGATCTGCCGGAGCAGGGCGGTCAGCGAGGCGCTGCCGCTGAGCTCCGCGACCCCGAGGTGGAAGCGGATGTTCAGCTCCGGCAGTTCCGCGAGGGCGTCGGCCGCCACGGCGCGGTCGCCGTCGTCGAGGATGTCCGTGAGCGCCCGCCGCGCCGTCCACCACGCGGTGTCCGGCGCGTCGGCGCCGAACTGGGCGGAGGCCCGGCGGGCCGCGCGCCGCGCGATCGTGGCCTCGATGACCCCGCGCACGGCGAACAGGTCCTCCGCGTCGTCGAGCGGGATCGCGGCCACGGTGGAGCCGGCGTAGGGGCGGGACTCGACGAACCCCTCCGCCTCGAGTGACCGCAGCGCCTCCCGCACGGGCACGCGCGACACACCGTACTTCGCCGCGAGCGCCGCCTCGGTCACCCGGGTGCCGGGCGCCAGGACCCCGAGGATGATGTCGTGGCGGACGGCGTCGAGGACGCGCTGCGGCGCCCCGGCATCCTGGTCAGACCGCAACGGACCCGCCCGGCCGCGTGCGGTCGGGCAGGAGCTCAGCGCCCGCCCGCATAGCCCTGCGCCCCTCGCGGGTTGGCGGCGGCGGACAGCACGCCCGTCCCCGGGTCCCGGGTGACGGCGGAGAGCCGGCCGAGGGCCCAGTCCCCTGCCCGCGTGATGACGTGGCCGCGGCGTTCGAGGTCCGCGATGAGCTCCTCGCCCAGCCGGTCCTCGACCACGGCCCCACCCGGCTCCCAGGTGCGCGGCCAGAACGATCCCGGGATCGACGTGGTGTGGAGGGACGGTGCGTCGATGGCCTGCTGCGGCGTGTAGCCGCCCACGATGGTGCGCAGGATGTAGAGCAGCTGCCACTGGTCCTGCTGGTCGCCGCCGGGCGATCCGAGGGCCACGACCGGCGTGCCGTCCTTGAGGATGAGCGTCGGGGTGAGCGTGGTGCGCGGCCGCCTGCCCGGCTCCAGCGTGGACGGTCCGCCCTCCTCGAGCCACGTCATCTGGAGCCGCGACCCGAGGCAGAACCCGAGCTCGGGGATCGTCGGCGAGGACTGCAGCCATCCCCCGCTGGGTGTGGCGGAGACCATGTTCCCGGCGGCGTCGACGACGTCGATGTGGCACGTGTCGCCGCGCGTCTCCCCGCTGCGGGACACCGTGGGTTCACCGACCCCTGCGAATCCGCTGCCCCCGGCGAGGGCGGGAGGCGTGTAGTCGGTGCGCAGCGGCGGGGTGAAGGGGGTGCGGCCGGGAACGGTGCCGGGCCGGAACTCGCGGGACGCCTCGTCGCCGATGAGCGCGCGCCGTTCGGCGGCGTACTCCTCCGACAGCAGGTACTCCATCGGGACCTCGGCGTCCCCGTAGTAGGCCTCGCGGTCGGCGATGGCGAGCTTCTGCGCCTCGAGGATGGTGTGCGCGCCTGCTCCCGTGGACGGGTCGAGCCGATCGTCGTCGAACCCGTCGAGGATGGCGAGGGTCTGCAGCAGGGCCGGGCCCTGGCCCCACGGCCCGGTCTTCGCGATGGTGTAGCCGCGGAACTCGAGGGTGGTGGCCTCCTCGTAGCCCGCCTCGAAGCCCGCGAAGTCCTCGAGGGTCAGGACGCCGGCGTGGTCGAGGCCCGAGGAGTGCCGGTGCGGTGTCCGGCCGAACTCGACGGCGGCCTGCGCCACGAGCCCGGTACGCCACTCGAGGCGCGCGGCGTCGATACGCCCGGTCCTCGTCGCGGCGTCGGTCCCGGCGTCGATGAGGGATCCGAGCACGCGGGCGTACGCCTCATTGCGGATCACCTCGCCCTCCCGCGGCGGCCTGCCCTCGGGCATCCACAGTGCGGCGGACGTGGGCCAGTGCTCGGTGAAGAGCTCCGCCACGGCGGCGATCGTCGCCCCGACGCGGCCGAGGACCGGGTGGCCGTCGCGGGCGTACCCGAGGGCGAAGGCCAGGACGTCCTCGAGTTCCCACGTGCCGTGGTCGCGGAGCAGGATCAGCCAGGCGTCGACGGCGGCGGGCACCGCGGCGGCGAGGGCGCCCGCGCCGGGGACGAGTTCCAGGCCCTCGGCGAGGTAGTGCTCGCGGGTGGCCGCAGCCGGTGCCGGCCCCTGGCCCATGAGGACGACCGGCCGTCCGGGCTCCTCCGCCGTGGCGAAGACGCCCGTCATGTCACCGCCGGGCCCGTTGAGGTGGGGCTCGACGACGTGCAGGACGAACGCCCCGGCCACGGCGGCGTCGAAGGCGTTGCCGCCGCGCTCGAGGACTGCCTGCGCGGAGGCGGTGGCCAGCCAGTGCGTCGACGCGCTCATCCCGAACGTGCCCTGCAGGGTGGGACGGGTGGTGAAGGTGGGAGGGGGCGTGTACGTCATCGGATCACTTTCGGCAGGGGAATCGACGGTGCGCGACAGTAGGCGCGGGCTCGTCCGCATTGAATACAATCGACGCTCCAAGGATAAGCTTCGTATACATTCGCCCCAAGTTGTTACTGAAGGACATCATCGTGACGAAGAACCGGGTGGTCACGGACCGCCTCCACCTGTGGCTCATGCTCATCCTGACGTTCTCCACCGGGGTGATCGACGCCGTCGGCTACCTGGGCCTCGATCGCGTCTTCACGGGCAACATGACCGGCAACGTGGTGCTCCTCGGCATGGCCTTCGCGGGGGGCGCCGATCTGCCGATCCTGCGGCCGGCTCTCGCCCTCGTCTTCTTCATGGTGGGCGCCGCGCTCGCCGGCCGGGTCCTGCGGAAAGGGCCCGAAGGGTGGTCCGGCCGCACGTCGAGCACGTTCCTCACGGTGACCGTGGGCCTGACCGCGCTCGCGGTGTTCGTCGCGCTGGTCGACGTCACCGCCGAGGAGGTCCTGGGCAGCATCACGACGTCGGTGCTCGCCACCGTGATGGGCGTCCAGGCCGCGACGGCCAAGCGCCTCAAGGTCGCCGAGATCACCACCGTCGTCGTGACCTCCACCATCACGGGCCTCGCCTCGGACTCCCGCCTCGCCGGGGGGAAGAGCCCCTTCTGGGCCCGCCGCGCCTCCGCGATCGCCCTGATCATGGCCGGCGCGGTCGTCGGCGCCCTGACCCTGAGGGTCGACCTCTGGCTCGGCATCGCGGTGTCGGCGCTCCTCTCCGCCGTGGTCACCCTCCTCGGGCACCTCCGCCACCGGCAGGACGTGAAGGCCGGGCACACGGAGAATGCCGGGGAAGCCGCACTACGGTAGGAACATGGAACAGGTCGAGGAGCAGTTCGCATTCCACCGGCTCGCACGGTCGTGGCCGCAGCACCGCTGGTGGAGGCCGCTCCTCACCGCCCTGCTCGGCGGCGTGTTCTACGTCGTCCTCATCCTCCTGGTCCTGGTCACGGGGCTCGCGCTCGCCAGCCTCACACCCACCGGCGTCGGGCCCTATTTCGACGCGCTGTCGGTGCTGGACCTCAGCAACCCGGTGATGTTCGCGTTCACCCTCGTCTCCCTGATCCTGATGATCCCCGCGCTCGCCCTGGCCGCCCTGATCATGGGCCCCCGGCCGATCGGCCTGCTCTCGTCCGTGGCAGGCCGGATCCGGTGGCGCTGGCTCGCGGTCTGCGCGGGCGTCTCCGTCGGTGTGTTCCTCGTCAACCTCGCGGTCTCCTTCGGGGTCGGCGCGCTCTTCCCCGCGGAGGCGGAACCGGCGCCCCTCCCGCCCGAGACGTCCACCCTGCTGATCCTGCTGACCCTGTCCGTCCTCGCCGTCCCGTTCCAGGCCGCCGCGGAGGAGTACGTGTTCCGCGGGTTCCTGATGCAGGCCATCGGCAGCTGGCTCCGCCACCCCGCCTTCGCGATCCTGCTCCCCGTGCCGCTCTTCGTCCTCGGCCACGGCTACGATCCGCTCGGACAGGCCGACGTGGCGATCTTCGCGATCTTCGCGGGCTGGATCACCTGGCGGACGGGCGGGCTGGAGGCCGCGATCGCGGTGCACGCGGTCAACAACATGACCATCTTCGTCCTCGGGGCCTTCGGCCTCGTGGATGTGAACTCCACCGAGGGGTCGCTGAGCGGACTCGTCCTGTCCGCCGCGACCATGGCCGTCACGGCCGTCATCATCGTCCGCCTGGCGGACCGCCGCGGCGTCGCCCGGACGCGGACCGTCACCCGGTGGCCGGCGCTGGAGCCGAGGACCCCGGTCCCGGGTCAGCCCCTCCCCCCGGCGGCCGACCGCCGGTCACCGACCGCCGACGCCTGACCGCTCGAGGACCCATGTTCGCCGATGTGTCATCCCCCGTCCTCGTCACCGGGGCCACCGGCAACGTGGGCCGCCCCCTCGTGGCGTCCCTGCGTGCCATGGGAGTCCCCGTACGCCCCGCGAGCCGGCGCGGGACGGACCCGGACGGGGCCGCCTTCGACTTCGGCGTTCCGGAGACCTGGCCGGCGGCCTTCGACGGCGTGACCACCCTGTTCCTCGTCCGGCCGCCGCACCTGGCGAACGTCGCACGGGACATGGTGCCGTCCCTCGTGGAGGCACGCCGCCGCGGCGTCCGGCACGTCGTCCTGCTCTCCGTCCAGGGCGCCGACCGCGTGCCGGTCCTCCCCCACGCCCGGCTGGAGCGGTGGCTCCGGGCCTCGGGCATGGCCTGGACCTTCCTGCGCCCGTCCTACTTCGACCAGAACCTCAGCACCGTGTTCGCGGCCGACATCCGCGACCACGACCGCATCCTCGTCCCCGCAGGAGCAGGCCGGACGGCGTTCGTGGATGCCGTCGACGTCGCGTCCGTCGCCGCCGCGATACTCCGGGAACCCGGCCTCCATCGCGGGCGCTCCTGGTCCCCGACGGGCAGGGAGGCGCTCACCTGGTCGGAGGTGGCCCGGACCATCTCCGAGGTGCTCGGCCGATCCGTGACCTACCGCGACCCGGGCGTCCTCGGATACTTGCGGCACGCCCGCACGGATCTCGGGATGGAGACGGCCATGGCCGCCACCACCACGGTCATCCACGCATCGGCCCGGCTCGGCGTCGCGAAGCACCTGACGGACGACGTGCGGCGTGTCACGGGCCGGGAACCGCTGTCCTTCCGGTCCTTCGTCGACCGCGAGCGGGCAGCCTGGGATCGGCCCGGCGCCTAGCGCTCCCCCCGGCGCAGCACCCCGCCTCAGGCCTCGACCCGCAACCCCATGCCCTCGGCGAGGAAGGGGGCCAGTACCAGCAGCTGGTGCTCGTCGATCGTGGCGCCCCGCAGACCGTCGAGGCCGTCGATGCCGCGGAAGCTGCTGGTACGGAGGTCCACGTCCGTCAGCCGGGCGCCGTCGAGCGTGAGGGTACCGACGGTGCAGTCCCGCAGGGCCAGGCGCGTGGCCAGGGCGCCGGTGAGGTCCAGCTCGCCGATGATGCACCCGCTCAGGAGGACGTCCGTCAGCCGGGCGCTGCGCAGGTTCACGTAGTCGAGCTTCCCGCCGTCGAGGTGGACGCCGTCGAGCCTGCTGTCGTACAGCTCCGCCGATCCCCACCGGGTGCCGCGCAGCGAGGTCTCGCGCCAGGTGCTGCGCGGCGCCCGGAGGACCGGGGCGAAGAGGTCCTCGAAGGAGCACCCGATGACGCGGGCGCCGCGCAGTTCCGCGTCGTTCAGGGACACCGCCTCGAGCATGCACTCCTGCAGGGTGATCCCGGCAAGGTCCTCGCCGTCGAGCACCAGCCTCTCGTAGTGCTCACCCTCCCGGTGGTCGCCGTCGAGCAGGTCCGGCGCGTCGACGCGGACGAGGCCCCTCGGCGGCTGCAGGGTCAGGCGGGGCGCATTCGTGGTGCTGCGCGTGGGGCGCAGTGGCATCGCTGGATCCGTTCGTCGTCTCGTCGCTCCGGCCCGGCCCGGCCGGGCCGGGCCTCCATCCAACCACCGACGCAACACTTCTCCCGAAACGAGCCATCTCATACAGTGGGTCACCCGACCGAGGATGGAGCCGACATGCCGACACCCGACAGCACGCCCGACAGAGCACCGGACAGCACGTCCGGGACAGGGACCGAGGACGCCTCCCTCCTGAAGGTCCTCGGCAACTGGGACGCCCTCGCCCTGGGGTTCGGGGCGATGATCGGCTTCGGCTGGGTGGTGCTGACCGGCGGCTGGATCGCGTCGGCCGGCACGGGCGGAGCGGTCCTCGCGATGGTGACGGGCGGCGTCATCATGGGCGTCGTCGGCCTCACCTACGCCGAGCTGACCGCCGCCATGCCCAAGGCGGGGGGCGAGCACAACTTCCTCCTGCGCGGCATGGGCCCCCGCTGGTCCTTCGTGGGGTCCTGGGCCATCACCGGCGGCTACGTCACGATCGTCGCCTTCGAGGCGGTGGCCCTTCCACGGACCGCCGAGTACATCTTCCCCGGCCTGAGCCGCATCCCCCTCTGGACGGTCGCCGGTGACCAGGTGCACCTGACGTGGGCTCTCGTCGGCGCGATCGCCGCCGTCGTCGTCACCCTCATCAACATCCGCGGCGTGAAGATCGCGGGGGCCGCGCAGACCTTCGTGGTGGTCTTCCTCCTCGTCATCGGACTGATCCTGGTCTTCGGCAGCGTCACCGGCGGATCGGTGGCCAACATGGAGCCCTTCTTCACGGGAGGCTCGGCCGGGTTCTTCGCCGTCCTCGTCGTGGTGCCGTTCCTGTTCGTCGGCTTCGACGTCATCCCGCAGTCCGCGGAGGAGGTGGACATCCCCGCCCGGCAGATCGGCCGCCTCGTCGTCGTCGCCGTGATCCTCGCGACCATCTGGTACGTGATGACCATCCTGACCACGTCGTCCGCCATGCCCGCGAGCGAGCTCGCCACCACGGACATCGCGACGGCCGACGCGATGGGCGCGATGTTCGGCTCGGACCTCATGGCCAACGTGCTCATCGCCGGCGGCATCGCGGGCATCCTCACCTCCTGGAACTCGCTGCTCCTGGGGGCGTCCCGCCTCATGTACTCCATGGCCCGCTCCGGCATGCTGCCCCGCTGGTTCGGGGTGCTGCACCCGCGCTACCGGACTCCGGTGAACGCCCTGATCTTCATCGGCGCGCTGTCCTTCGCGGCACCGTTCTTCGGCACGCAGATGCTCGGCTGGCTCGTCGACTCCGGTGCCCCCAGCATCGTGCTCGCGTACATCCTGGTGTCGCTCGTCTTCGTGATCCTGCGCCGCCGCGAACCGGGGATGGAGCGGCCGCTGCGCATCGGCGGGGCGGGCAACGGGGGCACCGTGATCGGCTGGATCGCCGTCATCCTCTGCATCGCCCTGCTCAGCCTGTACCTGCCCGGCATGCCCGCGGCCCTGACGCCGCCGCCGTGGATCCTCTTCGGGCTGTGGTGGATCCTGGGCGCCGTCTTCCTCCTGCGGATCCCCCGTGGCATAGCACCAGGGCACGACGCCGAGGAACGGCTCCTCGACCGGCTCGCCGATCGCGCGGGACGGGCCCGCTGACCTTACGGCCGGCGGCGGCAGGACGCGTGCTTTACTGGGGTCATTCGTCGATCCAGGGGGAGGCAACCGATGACCGGTGACGGCTCGCGGTCCGTGCACGATCCACGCTACGAGGGCATCTACCAGCGTGGTGGTGCCTCCGCTCCGGCAGCGAGGAGAGGCTCACCGGCCCCCGGCGCTCCCGCCCTGCCGCCGGTCGCCGAACCGCACGGCCCCGCGACCTCCGTGATCCGCGAGGTGGCGCCGGAGCCGGACGGCCCGGCGGCCGGTGCGGCGTCCCCGCGCAATCCGTTCGACCCCTGGATCTGGGGCGTCGCCGGGGTCCTCGTGGCACTCGGTGCCTACCTCCTCGCGGCACCGGTGATCCACGCGCAGCAGTACGCCGAGGCGATGACCTCTGTGCAGATGGGCCCCTACGCCGCTCCCTGGTTCAGCTACGTGAGCATGGCCGCCCCGATCCTGCTGATGCTCGGCGTCGCCACGGCCGTCGTGCAGCTCTTCGTGCTCTCGATCCGCCACACGCTGACTGCACGCTGACCGGGTGCTGATCGACTGCTGATCGAGTGCTGATCGCATGGTGATGGGTCGCCGAGCGTTCGCCGATCAGGGGCAGGGCGCCGCCCCCGTAGTGTGGAGAGCATGGAATCCCCGATCGAGAGCTACCTGAAGACCATTCACCGGGAGATCTCCGATCTCAGGGACGGCAAGCCCTACAGCACCATCCCCGCGATGGCGAACGTCGACCCCGACAACTTCGGCATCTGCCTGACGACGGTGGACGGCTACATGTACGAGATCGGTGACACCCGCGAGGAGTTCACCATCCAGTCCATCTCGAAGCCCTTCACGTACGGGCTGGCGCTGGCCGACCTCGGCATGGAGGCCGTGGACGCGAAGGTCGACGTCGAGCCGTCCGGGGACACGTTCAACGAGATCTCCCTCGCACCCGGGAGCGGCCGCCCGTCGAACGCGATGATCAACGCGGGCGCACTCACCGCCACGTCCCTCGTCCGGTCGCGGGGCGGCAACACGCGCTTCAAGCGGATCCTCAGCACCTACTCGCAGTTCGCGGGCCGACAGCTGGGCGTCGACGAGGAGATCTTCCGCTCGGAGGTCGAGCACGGCCACCGCAACCGCGCGCTCGCCTACCTGCTGCGGTCCTTCGACATCATCGAGTCGGATCCGACGCCGGTGATCGAGGACTACTTCCGGCAGTGCTCGGTGATGGTCAACTGCATGGACCTCTCGGTCATGGCGGCCACGCTCGCGAACTCGGGGCGCAATCCGCTCACGGGCGTGGAGGTGATGGACCTGCTCGCCGTCGAGCGGGTCCTGTCCGTCATGACCACGTGCGGCATGTACGACGACGCCGGGTCCTGGATCAGCACGGTGGGCATGCCCGCCAAGAGCGGCGTGGCCGGCGGCACCATCGCCGTCCTGCCCGGCCAGGTGGGCCTCGCCATCTACTCGCCGCCCCTCGACGAGCACGGCAGCAGCGTCCGCGGCATGGCCACGAGCCAGCGCCTGTCCCGTGACATGGAACTGCACTTCGTCCGTGCCGCGCGGGCCGGGAAGTCCGCCATCCGTGCCACCTACGACATCCTGGCCGCGCCGTCGGGCATCCGGCGGACCGACGAGGCGATGGACGTCCTCCGGGAGCACGGGCACCGGGCCCAGGTGATCGAACTCAACGGCGACCTGCTCTTCGCGGGCACGGAGTCCATGGTGCGCGAACTGAGCGGGCTCGACGACGACGTCGACTTCGTGATCCTCGACCTGCGCCGCGTCGACGAGGTCGCCGACGTCTCGCTGCGCCTGCTCGGCGAGGTGCGGGAGAACCTCACGGCCATGGGGTGCGACCTCGTGCTGATCGACGGCGAGGGCACCCTCGCGGAGACCTTCAAGGACGTGGACCGGCCCGTCCCCACCTTCGACACGCGCACCGCCGCCGTCGAGTGGTGCGAGAACGAGCTCATCACGCGGTACGGCGGGGACCTCCTGCTCCCCTCGACGGTGGAGGTGTCCCAGTGCCCGGCCCTGAGCCCGCTCACCGCCGAGGACGTCGAGGCCCTGACCCTGCGGATGGAGGACCGCACCTACGAGGAGGGCCACGTGGTGCGGCGCGTGGGGCAGTCCTTCGGCGGCGTCTACTTCATCCTCTCCGGCAAGATCGTCACCTCGGTGCCCGGCCCCTCCGGCGAGCGCCTCAAGCTGACCACCCTGAGCGCCGGCATGACGTTCGGCGAGCTGGCGCTCGGCAGCGACGACCGCCAGGAGACCACCGTCAAGGCACTGGAGGACGTGCACGTGAAGGTACTCACGGCCCAGGCCATCCGGGCCATCGAGAAGGAGGACCCGAACCTCGCCGTCGAGCTCTGGAAGGCGCTGACCCGGGACGCCTACACGCGCGTGGACCTGTACCTGCGCGAGACCGCAGTGCGGATCCGGGACTAGGGACGCGCGATGACGGTACTGATTGCAGGCTGCGGGGATCTCGGGACCGAGGTGGGGCTGCGTCTGGCCGCCCGGGGCGAGCGGGTGGTCGGCTGGCGCCGATCGGCCGGACGCCTCCCCGCCGCGATCGAGGGCGTGGCCGCCGACCTGACGGGGGACCTGCCGCCCGTCCCGGCGGACACCGACGTGGTGGTCATCGCCACCGCCGCCGGGGACCGCACCGAGGCCGCCTACCGCAGTGCCTACGTCGACGCGACCCGCAACGTCCTGGCCGCACTCCGGCGCGACGGCGTCACGCCCCGGCGGATCATCTTCGTCTCCTCCACGGCGGTGTACGGGGACTTCGACGGCGCTCTCGTCACCGAGGAATCACCGGCGGAGAGCACGGCCCCCACGGCCCGGCTGGTCCGGGAGGCCGAGCAGGTCCTCCTCGGGGGCTCGGCCAACGGGACGGTCCTCCGGCTCTCGGGCATCTACGGCCCCGGCCGCACCCGCCTGATCGACCAGGTGCGGAGCGGGAGCGCGGTGCTGCCCTCCGAGCCGCAGTGGACCAACCGGATCCACCGCGACGACGCCGCGGCCGCGATCGTGCACCTGGTCACCAGGGTCGCGTCCCCCGCGCCGATCTACCTCGGCAGCGACGAGCTGCCGGTGGATCTCGGCGAGGTGCTGAGGTTCCTCGCCGCCGAGCTGGACCTGCCGGAACCGCCGGCGGGTGAGCCGACGTCGGGCCGGGGCGGCGCCCGCCGCGTGGACAGCAGCCTGCTCCGCGCGACCGGCTTCACCTTCGAATACCCGACCTACCGCGAGGGCTACCGGGCGGTGCTCGCCGGACAGGGCGTCAGGCACCCCTAGGCGAGGCGGCCTCCGCCGCCGAACGCGCCCGCGCCGTGAGGCGCCCCAGCCGCACGAGCGACCACACGAAGATGCTCACCACGAGCAGGTTCCGCAGCGTCAGGAGGACGGCGACGGCGGGGTTCAGGTCGTAGCGCAGGGCGTCGTAGAACACGGGGTAGACGAGCGTGGTCAGTGCGGCCGTCGCGAGCATCGCGATCGCCGGGTAGCGCCACTCCGCCGCCCGGTCCAGCACGAGGCCCGCGGCGATCGTCGCCGTGATCCACAGCATGAACTGCGGCGAGCCCACCTTGTTGAACACCACCAGGGTGCTGACGAGGGCCAGCGATCCGGTGGCGAGCAGCGCCCCCGGCTCGGCGCCGCGGTGCAGGGCGATCGCGAGGAACACGGCGACCAGGAGCACCGTGAGGGCGAGCAGCGGGGACATCAGGTCCCCCACCAGTCCGCTCAGGGCCCCCCGGACCTCCATGGTGTTGATGACCTCGTCCTCGAAGAAGTAGGCGCCGGAGGTCCCCGTGATCGCCTGCCACACTCCCGGCGTGCTGAGCGGGGCCTCGAGCTGCATGCCGCGCGCGCCCTGCGCGCTCAGGAAGCCGGTGAGGTTGCGGACGTCGCCGAACACCGCCACCACGACGGCGATGCCCGCGGTGAGCGCGGCGCCCGCCGCGAGGATCCGGAGCCGGCCCTCACGGACGACGACGAGCGCGGCGAGCACCACGGCGGCCGGCCACACCTTCATCCAGGTGGCGGCGCTGAGCAGGAGGGACGCGGCGAACGGGCGCGTGGCGACGATCAGCAGCGCCGTGATGACCAGCGGCGCGGTCAGCCCGTCGATCCTGCCCACGGCCACCGGCCCGAGGAGCGCGGTGGCGGTGAGCCACCAGTAGGCGGCCGTGAACGACGACGGCGTGCCCCGCCGGATCAGCGCGGCGACACCGACGGCGTTGAGGCCCGCGAAGAGCACGAACCAGGCGAACTGGTACAGGTGGGGTCCGAACACCGCGGCCACGAGCATCGGGGCGAGCGCGCCGGCCGGGTAGACCCACGCCGTGTCGATGCCCTCCCACACGCCGTCGCCCAGCGCCTGGTACGCCCACTCCCGGTAGAAACGCACGTCGCTGAGCACTCCCCCGCCGAGGATGAAGGGCAGCAGCCGCGCGAGGAATCCGGCGTGGACGAGGGCGAAGAACAGCCAGACCGAGCGGGCGCTGTTGCGGGTCTCCGGACGGGGCGGGCGGATGCGCACGGATGGCTCCTGATCGGCGGGTGGCGGCAGCGGCCATCGTCTCACCCGCCGCGTGGCACGCGCCAATCTACCCGGCGCCCTCGGGACCGCGGGGGCATACCCTTGGGCGATGACACGGCGCGAGGTGTTCCCGATCATCAACTGCAGCGACCTGGCCTCCACGTGCGCGTTCTACGAACGCGTGTTCGCGGCCCTCCGGATCTACCGGTTCCCCGAGGAGGGTGAACCGGTCTACGTCACGCTGCGCATCGGGGACGGGCAGCTCGCCCTGGGGGTCGGCACGTCGCCGGCCCTGTACGGCGCCACGCCCCTGCCGGCCAGAGGCCACGCGGTCGACGTCTGCCTCTACGTGGAGGACCTCGCGGCCGTCGTCGCCGCCGCGCGCGAGGCGGAGGCGCCGGTGCCGCTGCCTCCGACGCCCATGCCGTGGGGTGAGATGGTGGCCTACGTCCGCGACCCGGAGGGCACCATGCTGCTGGTCATCCAGGCGCCTGCGGAGGCGCGCCCGGAAGGCCGGCGACCCTGACCGGGACTACCCCCTGGAGGGCACGTAGCCGAGCGCCTTGTCGACGACGCCGGGCAGCGGCCGGCCCTCCAGCCACAGCAGGAAGTTCCGCTCGAACTGCGCGGCGAGGTCGTCCAGCCAGGAATCGGCGTTGCTGGCCATGTGCGGCGTGACGAGGACCGTCGGCAGGGACCACAGCGGATGGTCCGCCGGGAGCGGCTCGACGGCGACGGTGTCCAGCACGGCGCCCGCGATCATCCCGCCCGCGAGGGAGCGGACGAGCGCCTCCTCGTCCACGAGCCGGCCCCGGCCCACGTTGATCACCACCGCCGACGCCGGAAGCGCCCCGATGACCTCCGCGCTCACGAGGTTCTCGGTGGCCGGCGTCAAGGGCGCCACGAGGACGAGCCAGTCGACGTCGCCCACCACACCCGCCAGGTCGGCGGAGGCATGGATACGGCCGAAGTCGTCGTCGTGCCCGACGGCGGTGCGGCCCGCCCCCTCGACGCGCACCCCGACCGCCCGGAGGAGCCGCGCCGTGTGGCGGCCGATGCTGCCCGTGCCCACGACGAGCGCACGGGTCCCGGCGATGTTCCGGCCCTCACGCCACGCCCACTGCCCGGCCCGCTGCTGATCGCGCAGCGGACCGAAGCCCTTCGCGGAGTGGAGCATGGCGCCGAGCACGTACTCGGCCATCGGCTGATCGAAGACGCCGTGCGCGTTCGTGACGACGACGTCCGAGGCCACGAGCCCGGGGAACAGGAGCTTGTCCACGCCGGCCGCGGCGACGTGCAGCCAGCGCAGCGATCCGGCGGCATGCCAGGCAGCGGGCAGCGCCCCTGAGAAGTAGTCCCACAGGTAGAGCACCTCGGCGCCGTCGAGCGCGCGGTCGAGGTCGGCGGCCTGCGCCACCCTCACCTCGGCGAGCTCGGCGACGCGCTCGAGCCCCCGCACGGGCCGCGCCCCCTCGAGCACGGCCACCACCGGTCGGCTGGGCACCGGCCGGCTACGCACCGGACTGGTCGGGGCTGTGCCCGAGGGGCCCGGCTTCCGTCGTCGTCACCGCGGGGCCCTGCGGCGGTCCGTCCCCGGCCCCGGCACCCCGTTCCGGCTTGTACTCGGTGGACAGGTCACGGAGGTAGCGGAGCACCACGATCGCGACCGCCGTCGTCGGGACCGCGAGGAACGCACCGATGAGCCCGAACAGGGTGCCGCCCACGGTCACGGAGGCGAGGACGACGGCGGGATGGATCTCGAGCGTGCGGCCCACCAGCAGCGGCTGGATGAAGTTGCTCTCGAGCTGCTGGACCAGCACCACGAGTCCGAGCACCACCAGGGCGCTCACCCAGCCGTACGCGAGGAAGGCGACGAGGGTCGCCACGAGGCCGGACACGATCGCCCCGACCACGGGGATGAAGGCGGAGAAGAACACGAGCACGGCCAGCGGGATGGCGAGCGGGATGTCCAGCAGCACGAGGCCGAGCCCGATGAAGAGGGCATCGACGAGCGCGACGGTGGCCTGGGCGAAGATGTAGGAGGACAGCGTCTTCCAGGTCCCGCTG
Organism: Arthrobacter sp. TJ-263; assembly: GCF_058269155.1. NCBI lineage: Bacteria > Bacillati > Actinomycetota > Actinomycetes > Micrococcales > Micrococcaceae > Arthrobacter > Arthrobacter sp. TJ-263. Next base: position 465,891 of record NZ_JBZCNE010000002.1, read on the forward strand.
GCGATCGTCGAGGCGTGGCCGAAGGCGGCGGAGTTCGTCCAGCGGGACGCCCACGGCATGAAGCGGTCGCCGTCCTTCAGGCAGAAGAACGTGAAGACGAGAGCCAGCAGCACGACGACGGTCAGGGACGTCAGCTCGCTCAGCCCCGCCGTGATCCCGGTGACCACGTTCCCGACGTTCGCCTGGAGCTGGGTCAGGGCGGTGTCGACGACGTCGTCGAGGCTGGCCGCGTCGAAGTTCAGCGGTGGCCTGCCGACGAAGTCCACGAGATCGGTGACGTTGTCGCGGGCCAGGCTGGAGAGTTCGGTGACGCCGCTCGCGATCGCGGGGATGGTCGCCGCCCCGATGCCGACGACGACCCCGAGGAAACCGAGCAGCGTCAGGAGGGCGGCCAGGACCTTCGGCAGGCCCTTGCGCAGGAACCGGTTGACGGGCCAGAGGACCGAGGCGAGGAGCAGCGCGAAGAGCGTGGGCAGCACGATCGACCACAGCGCCCCGGTGACGTACCAGAGGACCACGAGGCCTGCGAGGACGATCAGCGCCCGGGCGGTCCAGACCGCGCTGACCCGCAACCCGTCCGCGAGCGCACGGGGGCGGAAACGACGGGCCACGGTGGACCCGTGCGGTTCCGCTCCCCCGCTGCCTGCGACCCTGGATGGTCCGGTGGCGGAGGGAGTGGGGGTGTCGCTCTGGCCGCTCTGGCTCTCGGGGTTCTCGCGTGTCACGTAGCCATCCTGCCCTACCACCCGGCCGTGCTGGAGAATTGCGTCATGAGGCAAGCGACACTCCCCCCGGCCCGGCAGCAGGCGCGCGCACGGTCCACCCGCTCGGCGATCATCCTCGCAGCGGCCGGCGTCTTCGAGGAGTACGGGTACGGCAACACCTCCCTGGCCGCCGTCGCCTCCGCGGCAGGGGTCACCAAGGGGGCCCTGTATTTCCACTTCGCGTCGAAGGACGCCCTCGCGGTGGCGGTGATCGAGGAGCAGCACGCGCTCGCGTCGGCGGACGGAGCCCGCGTCCACGCCCTGGGTCGGTCGGCGCTGGAGACGATGGTGCTGATCTGCCGAGGATTCGCCCTCCAGCTGATCGAGCATTCCGTCATGCGCGCCGGGATCCGCCTGACCTTCGAGGCGTCGGCCTTCGGGCACGACGTCCGCCGGCCCTACCTCGACTGGGTGTCGCGTTTCGGTGAGCTGGCCCGGACGGCCCAGCAGGACGGCGACCTGCGCCAGGACCTGGACGCCGATGCCTTCGCGCGGGTGGTCGTCGGTTCCTACACCGGCGTGCAGATGGTGTCCAACGTCCTCACGGGCCGGGCGGACGTGATCGAGCGGCTCGCCGACCTGTGGCAGATGCTGTTGCCGGGCGTCGTCGGGCCGGACCGGCACGAGCGGGTCCCGCAGCTCGTCGCGCTCTTTCGTGACGGTCCGTGACGGACCGACGGAATAAACCGGTCGAACGGTTTGTTTCGGGGCCGATCGCCGCTAGTGTTGCTGCTGGCACTGCAGGGTCTCCGTGGGGGAAGCACCCTGCCCGGTCCCGAGGGATCGTGCCCCGGGCGGCCCGCGGCTGCGCTTCGCAACCGCGGGCTGCCCGAACTAGGCTGGCCGGACATCCCCCACGCCAGCAAAGGTGACGTATGCGCTACGTGAAACTCGGTTCGACCGGCCTCGACATCTCCCCGCTCGCCCTCGGCTGCATGAGCTACGGCTCCCCCGACCGCGGCAACCACGCCTGGACCCTGCCGGAAGAGGAGAGCCGCCCCCTGATCCGCGCCGCCGTGGAGGCGGGCATCAACTTCTTCGACACCGCCAACGTGTACTCGGACGGCTCCAGTGAGGAGATCGTGGGCCGCGCGCTGGCCGATTTCACACGCCGCGAGGACACCGTGATCGCCACGAAGGTGCACGGCCGCATGCACGAGGGACCCAACGGCGCCGGGCTGTCGCGCAAGGCGATCCTGGCGGAGCTGGACAACAGCCTGCGCCGCCTCGGGACCGACTACGTGGACCTCTACCAGATCCACCGGTTCGACCCGGCGACTCCCCTGGAGGAGACCCTCGAGGTGCTGCACGACGTCGTGAAGGCGGGCAAGGTGCGCTACCTCGGGGCGTCCTCGATGTACGCCTGGCAGTTCTCGAAGGCCCTCTACCTGCAGCGCATCAACGGCTGGAGCCGGTTCGTCACCATGCAGGACCACTACAACCTGATCAACCGCGAGGAGGAGCGCGAGATGTACGGACTGTGCGCGGACCAGGGCATCGGCGTCCTGCCGTGGAGCCCGCTCGCGCGCGGGAAGCTCACCCGCCCGTGGGACGAGACGACGGCGCGCTCGGAATCGGACCAGTTCGGCAGGACGCTCTACGGCACCCTCGACGCCGACCGCCGCGTCTCCGATGCCGTCGGGACGGTGGCGGAGGCCCGCGGCGTTCCCCGCGCCCAGGTGGCCCTCGCCTGGGTGTCCCGCAAGCCGGTGGTGTCCGCGCCGATCGTCGGGGTCGGCAAGCCCCGGCACCTCGAGGACGCCCTCGCCTCCCTCGACCTCGACCTGACGGACGCGGAGGTCCTCGCACTGGAGGAGCACTACGTGCCGCACCCCCTCGTCGGGTTCTGATGCCGGTCCTCCCCGGCGGCGGCTGACCCGCATGCCCGCCGACCTCGTCCTCCACAGCGGCCGTGTCTTCGACGGCCTGTCCCTCCACCCCACCGCGACGGCGGTCGCCGTCACGGGCGGGGCCCTCTCCGTCGTCGGGACGGACGCCGAGGCGCTGGCCGCGGCCGGCCTGCGCACCGACGTCGTCGACCTGCGCGGACGCCTCCTCACGCCCGGCTTCACGGACGCCCACGCGCACACCTTCATGGGCGGCATCGAAGCCCTCGCGTGCAACCTCGCGGAACACCGGGGGGCCGGCGGGGTGCAGCGTGCCGTGGCCGCCCATGCCGACGCGACGGGCGGGCAGGGCTGGATCACCGGGGCCGGCTGGTACAAGGGCGACTACGACGGGGGGTTCCCGGACGCCCGCGTGCTCGACGCCGTCGTGCCGCACCGGCCGGTCTACCTCATCAACCGGGACCACCACAGCGCCTGGGTCAACACGGCGGCCCTCGGGCGGGCCGGCATCGACGGGCGCACCCCCGACCCGCCGGACGGGTGGATCGGCCGCAGGGCCGACGGATCGCCGAGCGGCATCCTGCACGAGGGCGCCATGTCCCTCGTCGCCCGGCTGCTGCCGCCGATCACCCAGGCGACCGTCGAGGCCGGCATCCTGTACGGCCAGCGCCACCTCCACGCCCTCGGCGTGACGGGCTGGCAGGAAGCGATCATCGGCGACTACGCCGGCTACCCCGACGCCGCCCCCGCCTACCGCTCGCTCGCGGCCGCGGGGCGGCTGACGGGTCGGGCGACCGGCGCCCTCTGGGTCCCCCGGGGTCTCACCGTGGAGGACGTCCCGGATCTGGTCAAGGACTTCCGGGAGCGCCGACGCGTGAACGCGGAGGCGGGCTTCCCGACGTCGAGCGCGAAGATCATGGTCGACGGCGTGCCCGAGAACCGGACCGCGGCCCTCCTGGACCCCTACGAGCCCGCCGGCTGCGGCTGCGTCGGTCCTTCCGCGTCCGACGCCGACCGCGGCCCCACCTACCTGCCGCCGGACGTGCTCGACGCCGTCGTCGCCGCGCTGCAGGCCGCGCGGTTCGACCTCCACCTGCACGCCATCGGCGACCGCGCCGTCCGGACGGGCCTCGACGCCGTGGCGCACGCCCGGGCGGTGGTGCCGTCCGACGGCTCCTGGCAGCCGCGGCACACCATGGCCCACGTGCAGCTGGTGCACCCCGACGACGTCCCGCGCTTCGGATCCCTCGGGGTGACCGTCAACGCGCAGGCGCTCTGGGCCTGCAGCGACGAGCAGATGCGGTCCCTCACGGTGCCCCTGATCGGCGAGGACCGGGCGCAGTGGCAGTACCCGTTCGCGTCGATGGTGTCCGGCGGGGCGCCCCTCGCTCTGGGCTCCGACTGGTCCGTCTCCGACGCCGATCCGTGGCAGGCGATCCACGTGGCGGTCAACCGGACGCACCCCGACCACCCGGGCATCCCGCCCCTGGTGCCGGAGGAGGCCCTGACCCTCGAGGCCGCCCTGTCCGCCTACACGGCAGGCTCGGCCCGCGTCACCCGGTCGACGGCGGGCATGGTCCGCGCAGGCCTCCCCGCGGACCTGGCGGTCCTGGCCGTCGATCCGTTCGACGTCGAGGCCGCCGACCTGCACGCGGTGGCCGTCGACCTGACGATCGCGGGAGGGCGCGTGGTCTTCGAACGGTAGCGGTCACCAGCGGCGGAACCCGCCCTCGGTGCTGAGCACCTGGCCCACCATCCAGCGGCCGTCGTCGCTCAGCAGCCACGCGATGAGCCGCGCCGGGTCGTCCGGCTCGCCGAAGCGCCCGGACGGGCAGTGGGCGAGGACGTCCTGCAGGACCTCCGACGGACGGTCCGCGGTGTCGTCGTCCAGGTACCCGGTGTTCACCGGTCCCGGGTTGACGGTGTTCAGCAGGATGCGCCGGTCCACGAGGTCGTCGGCGACCGACGCCGTCAGCCCGGCGAGCGCGGCCTTCGACGCCGCGTAGGCGATCTCCCCGGGCATGGGGCCGGCCACCTGGCCGGAGGTCATCCAGATGACGCGGCCGCCCTCCCGTCCGTCGTGCTGGTCGGCGAAGTGCTTCGTCGCCAGGAGGGTGGACCGCGTGTTGACCTGCCAGTGCGCGTCCAGGTCCTGCCACGAGATCTCCCCGAGCCGCCCGTCACCCCCGCTCCTCGCGTGGTTGCAGACGAGGCCGTCCAGGTGGCCGAGGGAACCCGTCGCCGCCGCGATGAGCCGTTCACCGCCGTCGGGCTCGGCGAGGTCGATCCCCGCGTGCGCGAGGTCCGCGCCGTCCCGCAGCCGACCACGGATGCCCGCGACGACGTCGTCGATGCTGTCGGCACCCCAGGGCTGCTCGTCGTCGTGCGGTGCGAAGTGGTGCAGGAACAGGCTGGCGCCCATCGCGGCGAGGCGGGAGGCGACGGCGTAGCCGATGCCCTTGCGCCGGCTCACCCCGGTGACCACGAACGTGCGCCCCGACAGGGCGGAGGTGGAGTCCATGGCCCCAGCCTAGGTGCGCCCGCTTCGCTAGGCTGGAGGCACCACCGACCCTCCCGCGCGCCGAGGAGATCCATGCGTCCGACCACGAGGACCTGCGTCCTGGCTGCGGGTGCGGGGGCGGTCCTCGGCCTGTCCGGGTGCACGGGCGGGCCCGTGCTCGATGTGCTGGAGCAGGACCAGGCGGAGCAGGACGTCCTGACCATCCAGACGGATCTCGACGGCATCGACCTCGCCACCACGCGGTTCCTCGCCGAACAGGACGGCATCGAGTACTTCGCGGCCCGGCCGACCGCCGGCAGTGCGAGCGAGGACACCGTCTGCCTGCTCGCGGAGGAGGGCATCGGGGTCGGCCTGGAATGCGCACCGCTCGAGCGCGGGACGGCCGGTCCGGTGATGCGCGACAGCAGGGCCACGGTGGTGCTGCTGCCGGACGACATCGACCGCGACGCCCTCACGGACGACGGCTTCGGACTGCTGCACCCCAACCTCGCGATCCGCCCGGCCGACGCAGGATAGTTCGCGCGCCCGGGAGCGGGCCTGCCCGGCAGGAAGTGGTGGACACCCCTGTCCCGGCCGTGCCTAGCATGGGAGCACCATGAACGGACGACGACGGAGGAGCCATGGCGGTTGCAGGGGATGACGGCGGCGAGCTGATCGTCGGAGACGTCACGCACACGGGCGGCCGGGCCCTCGCGGTTGGCCTGGCCTCCTCGGCGGACGGCGAGGGCCGGCCGGTGGTCGGCGTCGGCTGGGTGGAGCAGGGCGAGCGGCTCGAGCTCACCCTGGACGAGGCCGCAGCTCTGCGGGACGAACTCACCCGGATCATCGACGACGCCGCGGGCGCCTGACGCGGCAGGACTAGGCCTGCACCTGGGTGCTCCCAACGGTGATCCTGTGGTCCTGCTCGCACTGGAAGACGGCGACCGTACCGGGCGGGACCGGCCCGCCTGCGGGCCACTGGTCCTCACCGAGTTCGACGAGCGCGGAACCGCAGCTGGGGCATCGTGCATCCATCAGGGTCTCTCCTTTCCATCGGGCTTCACTGGGAGCCGTTCGAGGTGCGTTCCGGTACCTGTCGCGGTCGTGGTCCCTCCATCTCTACTCGCAGACCGCGGCACGGGACAGGAGCGATCATCGCTGGAGGGCGTCGGCGCGGGTGCCTATAATCGGGCGTGCTCACAGCCGGCGTGGATCTCGCAGCAGAATCGAAGGGCACCGCCCTGGCGGTGATCGACTGGTCCCGGCCCACGGTCACGGTGGACGTGCACCTCGGGGTCACGGATGCCGGGATCGCCCGGGTGGCCCCCGACGTCGACCGCCTCGGGATCGACTGCGCCTTCGGGTGGCCCGACGACTTCGTCACCTTCATCACGCGCCACGCCGCGGGTCGACGCGTCGACGGGGGCACCGAGGAGGGCCTGGCCTGGCGGCGCCGCCTGTCCTACCGCGCGACGGACCGCGTGACCCGGGAGATCACGGGCCGATGGCCGCTGAGTGTCGCCACGGACCGGCTCGGCCTCACGGCGATGCACTGCGCCGTGCTGCTGGACGCGATCGGCGATGCCCTCGGCACACCCGTGGACCGCTCGGGCGGTGGGACCGCCGTCGAGGTGTATCCCGCGGCCACGCTGCGGGGCTGGGGCTTCGACACGCGCGGGTACAAGAACGACGGCGGCGTGCGTGAGGCCCTGCTGTCCCGGCTCCTCGCGCAGGCGCCGTGGCTGGGCCTCCGGAGCGCCGACCGGCACCTCATGGTCTCCTCGGACGACGCGTTCGATGCCGTGATCGCAGCCCTCGCCGCCCGGGCGCACGCCCTCGGCCGGACGCATCCGGTGCCACCCGAGTGCCGGGAGCAGGCGCGCCGGGAGGGCTGGATAGCCCTGCCCGTGGGACGGTTGGAGGAGCTCGCACCGGAGGGTGCGCGGCGGAGCGACCAGGAGTAGGAGGCCGTTGCCATGGACCTGACCGAACGGGCCGGCGCCCTGTACGTCCTGCCGCTCGACCGCTTCACGGCCGCGCGCAACGCCGCCGCGAAGGAGGCCGCGAAGGACGGCGACAGGGACCTCGCCGCTGCGCTCCGCTCACTCCCCAAGCCGTCGTCGGCCGCGTGGCTCGTCAACGTGCTCGTCGACCGTCGTCGCGGCGAGGTGGAGCAGGTACTGGACCTCGCCGCGTCCCTCAGGGAAGCGCAGGCGAGCCCCGATCGGGCACGGCTGCATGCGCTGGGCCAGCAGCGGCAGCGCCTCCTCTCCGCCGTCGCACGTCAGGCGCTGGACGCCGCCGCCGAGGTGGGGCACGACGTCGGTCCCGCCGCACTGCCCGGCGTCGAGCAGACCCTGCGCGCCGCCCTCGCCGACCCCGCGGCGGCAGCAGCCGTCCTGACCGGGCGGCTCGTACGCCCCCTCAAGGCGAGCGGCTGGGATCCTGTGAATCTCGACGGCGCCGTCGCGGGCCCCTTCACGCCACCCGCGACGGCGTCCGGTCCGGCGGCGGGAACGGAGGGAGCCGGCGGGGACGGCGGCGGCGCAGCCCAGCCCCGGAAGGCCTCCGCACGTCAGCGCAAGGAAGCCGAGGCAGGGCTCGCCGCAGCGCGTGAGGCCCTCGCCGACGCACGGGACCGGCTGACGGGGGCAGCCAGGGCATCGGAGCGGATCGGCGTGCGGCGGGACGGACTGACAGCCTCGGTCGAGGACCTCGAGGAACGGCTCGGTGCCCTGCGCCGGGAGCTGGCCGACCTCGACAGGGAACGCTCTGCACTGGTGCGCGAGACGGAGGCCGCTGCACGCGCGGTGGAGGAAGCGGAAGCGGCGGAGGAAGCGGCCCGGACGCTCCTGGGGGACTGACGCTGCCGGCCGGGCCGGTCGTAGGATCAGAGGCCGTCGACGCGCGGCGCGGCGCCGTCGTGCGGGTGCTGCCTGACTTCCCGCTGGGCACGGCTCACGAACCGGTGGAGGATGCGGCGGTCACCGGCGGAGAAACGGTGGGGGTGCTGATCCAGGATGCAGAAGGTCCCGATGCTCCACCCGCCGGGCCCGCGCAGCGGATACGCCGCATAGAACCTCAGGGAGGGCTCCCTGACCACCAGCGGGTGGTGGCGGAAGCGGTCGTCGCCCAGCGTGTCGGGAAGCACGAGGGGGGCGGACGTTCGGATGACCTCGTCGCAGAAGGTCTCCCGCCTGGGCAGGAGCTGGCGCAGGGGCCCGGCTGCCGCCTTGAGGAAGCGGTGGTCCGCGCCGATCAGCGAGACGCTGGCCGAGCTCACAGCGAACGCGTCGCGGGCCTCGACGACGAGGGCATCGAGCGCCGGGGCCGGGCCGGAGGCCAGCAGTCCGCTCGCGGTCAGGGATCGCAGGCGCTCGGCCTCGGCTTCCTCGTCGGTGAGCAGCCATGCCGCTGCGGCGCTCATACGCGGGCCGTCGTCGGTCCGGGCGCCGCCCATCGAGTCCAGGACGTAGGGCACGCAGCTGGGCAGGTCCCGGTCCCAGAACATCTCGTTGAGGGTATGCGCGAGGATGTCCCGGTCGAGATCGCTCATGCCCGGGTCCGAGGGGCCCGGCTCGGGCCTGCCCGGTCCGGCCTGCAGGAAGCGCTCCAGCTGCGCCTCGGTCGACCGTCCGCCCATCGCGCAGTAGCGCAGCCATACCTTCTCGAGGGAGAAGCCGCCCGCCGACAACGCGGTGAGCATCAGCTCCAGTTGGACCTGGTGCACGGCTTCTCCTCGAGGTACTGGGTCATGCTGTCCCCCAAGAAGATCAGCATGCTTATGGTTCTACGGTAGCGGACGATCGGGCCGAGGGGTAGCACCGACCCGCGGTCAGCGCAATCCGGCGTCCGGGGCCACCAGCTGCAGGATGTTTCCGAGGAGCGCCGCATTGAAGTCCACGCCGAGCTGGTTCGGGATCGTGACCAGCAGCGTGTCGGCCGCCTGCACGGCGGCATCGGCGGCAAGCTCTGCGGCGATGACGTCGGGTGCCCCGATGTAGCTGCGGCCGAAACGGGACCGGGCGCCGTCGAGGACTCCCACCTGGTCCCGTGATTCCCGCTGGGCACGGACGCCGAAGTAGTACTCATCGGTCTCGCTGACGATCGGGAGGATGCTGCGACTCACCGACACCCTCGGCGTCCGGCTGTGCCCGGCTTCTGCCCAGGCCTTGCGGAAGATGCCGATCTGCTCCGCCTGCAGTTCGTCGAACGGGACGCCCGTGTCCTCGGTGAGAAGGGTCGAGCTCATGAGGTTCATCCCCTGCTCCCCCGCCCATCGCGCCGTCGCCCTGGTGCCCGATCCCCACCAGATGCGCTCGGACAGTCCCGGCGAGAGCGGCTCGATCGCGAGCCTGCCGGTGCTGCCGGACATCCGCGGATCGGGAGCGGCGATCCCCGAGCCCGCGATCGCCTGACGGAAGAGCGACGCCTTGTCGCGCGCCATGTGGGCGTCGTCCGAGCCTTCCGTGGGGGCGTAGCCGAACGTCCGCCAGCCGTCGAGGGCGGTCTCGGGTGAGCCGCGGCTGATGCCGAGCTGCAGGCGTCGATTGCTGACGAGGTCCGTGACCGCAGCCTCCTCCGCCATGTACAGCGGGTTCTCGTAGCGCATGTCGATCACGCCGGTCCCCAGTTCGATGGTCTTCGTCCGGGCGGCCATCGCGGCGAGCAGCGGGAAGGGCGCCGAATACTGCGGGGCGAAGTGGTGCACGCGCACGTAGGCGCCGTCCACACCGAGCTCCTCGGCCGCCACCGCGAGCTCGACGGCCTGGACGAGGGCCTCCTGCGCCGTGGGAACGAGTGAGCCCCGCACATCCTGGTGGTGGCCGAAGGACAGGAACCCGATCTTTGTCATGCCGGGTGCAGCGCCGCCGGGTCCGTGCGCATTCCCGCGGACGGCGTGATGCTGCGGCGACCGCGGATCTAACCCCTGGTCGTCGTCCCGTCCGGGACGCGGTCGTCGGGGTTGTCGCACTGCGGCTGGACGAGGTCGAGGATGTCCTGGCAGCGGCGGGCGAAATCGGCGTAGGCCCCGGCTTCCGCGCCGACCCCACCCTGCCCCGGACGGGACGTCAGCGTGAGGAGGAACGCAGGGTTGATGCTGCGCATCTCGGTGACGATTGCACGGCTTGCCCGCTCGAGGTCGGCTGCGGTGAACGCCGGCTCCCGCTCCGTGTCCCAGTTGAACCCGTCGAAGCCGTAGTCCTTGCAGATCCGGATGATGTCGGCCGCGAATCCGTCCGCGCCCATGGTCGCGCCGGTACCGTTGATCGGGCCGAAGCTGGACAGGATGATCCTGGGTGGGGCCGTCCGCCCGCGCAGCTCCGCCACGTCGGCCTCTAGCGCGGCCCTGTCGGAGCGGGCGTCCCGAGCGGACTCCACGCCGCCCCCACCCGCCGTCTCGGCGACAGTGATCCAGACCACGGTGCAGGCGGGGTGCACGGAGTCCAGCCGAAGCGCCGAGCCGGAGGACCAGGAGGTGCCGATGAGGCGATCCGGCAGCCGCACCCCGGGGTCCGTCGCGAGCCGCGACGTCGGAGCGTCGGGCTGCCGCAGGAACTGGCCCTCCCGCCCGGACTCGGGCGCGCGGGTGCCGTCGACGGCGGCGATCTCCTGCCGGTCGACGATGCCGCCGCGCGCGGCGAGGCCCGCCAGCGTATCCCCCGCGGCTGCGGTGTGGGTGCGGCCGAGACCGGGCACGGGCATCGGGATGATGGGTGGCACGTTCGTGGGCAACGTGGCCCTGGCAGTCCCCATGATCACGAGGGGGCCGACCTCATTGGCGAACGGCCAGCCCATCCCCTCGTCCGTGGACATATCCCAGTTGTACGCGCCCCGAAGCGTGGGGTGGGTGGCACTCACGGTCTTCCACGCACCCTTGACGGCGGCGAGGGTGGAATAGTTGACAGCGTTGCTCAGGCCGAAGCCGACGCCCACCCGGCTGGCGTCGCCCATGCGCGCCACCCACTCGTCGACGGACTCGACGATGTACTTCTCGGTGGCCAGGTCGGGGCCGTCGTAGTACTGCGGGCTGACCATGTCCAGGACCCCCGCGTCGACCATCCGCCTGCAGTGCGCCACGTCTATCGGACGCCAGGGGGCGGGCGGAGTAGTGATCGCGAAGCTCTGGCCGTAGAAGGACTTGAGTTGCTGGGAGACCCAGATCATCTGGTCGGTGCTGGGCTGCTGCTCGCCCTCATAGGTGTTCCAATCGAGCCCGTCGAAGCCGCCCAGCTCACTGTAGATGCGCTTGATGCTGTCCAGGAAGACCTGAGCACGCGCGCGGGTGGAGAGGTCGACATTCGCTCGCGCGCCACCGACGGTGAGGATCGCAGTGCGCGTCCTGCGGAATTCGGCCAGATCCGCCGTGAAGTGGGTTGCCGCCCCGCGTCCGTCGCCGGGGCTGTTCCATTGCACGGCACCGGTGGTGCCGGGCGCCCCGCCGACCGGGGAGGCGGAGAACAGGAAGACGGTGTTGTACTGCGGGGGGATGTCCTTCAACCGGATCGGTGAACCCCAGGATGTCCAATAGCCCGCGACCACGCCGCTCGGAAGTGGTGCCATGATTCTGCTCCTCAGCCCCGGGATGGGTTTGTCGTAGGGGTAGCCCTCGGGCACGGGCTCCTGTGGGAGATCGGCCTGGCGCCGGACTACCCCATTGCCATCATCGCCCGACCTCACGGCCGGAGGAGGGGGGACGGCCAACCAGGCTGCTCCAAGGATGAACGAGCGGCGGGTGATCATGTCCTGCCTCCCGCCGCTCGTCCGTGTGTCCTGTCTATCTGGCCTCGTCGCCCTTGCCGCACGCGATCCCGTCCTCGTTTGAGTCCAGGCCGAGATAGTCCTCGTCCTGGACCCCGAGTCCGTCGGGAATCAGCGCCCGGACGTCCTCACAGAGGTAGAAGGCGGCCATCTCCGGCCCGTCCATCCCTGCGTGGCCTGCGTGCTCGGCCGCGAGCCGGGGCGGAACCGGAGGCAGGCACGCCCCGTCGGTGCCGTAGCCCGGGACGCAACCGCCCGCCAGTGCCGCATCGGATACGTCACCGGCATCCAGGCCCTTGTACTCGTCGGGTGTCATCTTGATGCCCTGGGCCTGCTCGGGCGCGGGCTCGTTGACACCCTCGGCCTCGGGGGCGACGTCGGCGATCGGGACGTCGGCCTCGGGGATCTGCGCGTCCGGACGGGCGTCCGGGGCCTCCACCGGAGGCGACACCACGGGCGCCTCCGCGCCCGGCGCCCCCACGGCGGAGTCGATAGCACACCCGCTGAGTAGCAGCAGTCCTGCTGCGGCGGCGGCCATGAGTCGTGCTTTCATCGGACATTCACCATCCTGGCGACGGAGGGAACGCCGCCGGCGTCCAGGACCGTGAGCATGTACGGCCCGGGCGGCAGCAGCGCGGGGTTGGACGGCACGGTGGCGCGACGGGTCGCACCGGTACCGGTGATGGGCAGGTCCACCAGGCGGGCGTTGGTGTCCGTCTGGTGTGTGGCCGAACCCACGGCAGTGAGCGAGGCGCTGACCACGTCCCCGGTGACGCCGAGGTCGAAGCCCGCACCGTAGCCGGTCGTCGCGGGAGCTGCCGTGATGGTCGGGCGCGTGCCCTTGAACAGGTAGCTCGGCTCGTAGACCGAGACGCGCATCTCGAACGAACCGTCCGCCGGGTTGGAACCGAAGACAGCGACTCGGCCGTCCATCAGGACCAGCGAGGAGGAGTGGTAGTTGCGGCCCACCGGGTCCGCCGCGACCGTCGTCCAGGCGTTGGTCGCGGGATTGTAGGTCGCAGCCCGCAGCACGTTGCCCGTGCGGGGTCCGGTGCTGCCGTTGGAGGACAGGACGGTGCGGTCGGGCAGCGTCGTCAGGTTGACGTACATCCGGCCCTCGGACCCGGGCAGGGCCGGTCCGGGAGTCCAGGCAGGGTTGGCCGAGTTGAGGTTGATCAGGTCGACGCTGTTGGTCGCGCCCCCTCGATCGGTCGAGCCGCCGCCCGCGATCATGAAGGTCTGGTTCTGCGCCGGAGGGAGCAGGACCGAGCTGGCCTGGTCACGCAACTGACGGTCGCGCAGGCCGGGGACGTCGCCGCTGGTGGCGTTGCGCCAGTTGTGGATGACCGACCCCGTGGCCGATGGCGAGTTGCCGAACGTGTAGCCACCCGTGAAGAACAGGTTGCCGTTGGCCATGAGGAAGAAGTGCGGGTAGGTACCCCAGTACCGGTTGGTCTGTGGGGTGGCCGCACGGGACTGCCACTGATTGGTCGTGGCGTTGAACATCTCCACGGCCGTCGAGCCCTTGGCCACGCCGTCGCGGTTGTCGTAACCGCCGACGGACCAGATGTTACCGTTCTCGAGCTTGGTCAGCGTCGGGTACCAGTGGCCTTCGATGGTGTCGTTGACCTTCGTGTAGCTGTCGGTGCCCGGGTCGAAGATGTAGGACTGCTTCGATCCCACGTACCCGACCGCGTTCTTGTGGCCCGCATAGCCCTCGGTGCCACCGCTGATGAGCACCCGGCCGTCCGGCAGGGTGACGTGCCCCGCGCAGAACATGTCGTAGGGCACACGGATCTCCTTGAACGCCCCGGTGGAGGGGTTCCACACGGCGCTCTTGAAGGTCCCGGCGTCGAAGTCTCCGGTGTCATTCCCCGAGCCAGCGAGCAGCAGGACCCGGCCATCGCGCAGCAGCGTCGAATGGATCGCCCGCGCGGGCAGCGGCGAGTTCGCGATGGACCAACGCCCCGTCGCCGCCAAGCCTGTCACCGGCGGCGGGGGGGCCGGTGTCGGTGTCGGTGTCGGTGTCGGTGTCGGCGTCGGCGCGGTGCTGCCCGGCATGGTCACCGTTGCACCGATCGCGGCGTGCTGGCGCAGCCAGGTGGCTGCGCCGTCATGACCTGAGAGCACGTACCCCCCTGCCGGGATGGCCATACCGGGCTTGAAGTCGCTGCGCCCGGACACACGCCCGTCCGAGCCGACGGCGGCCTCGAACCCCCACTGGTTGGCCGGACTCGCGGTCCCGGTGTATCGGACCAGGTAGCCGGCCTGGCGTGGCACGTTGGTGCCATCGAGAACATGCTTGGCCGTCCCGATCTGGATCTCGTTGGCGGCCGGTGGAGTAGTCGGTGACGGGGTGGGCGTCGGGGTGGGCGTCGGGGTGGGCGTCGGGGTGGGCGTCGGGGTGGGCGTCGGCGACGTCGTACCACCACCCACCTGGACCGTCGCCCCGACCGGCGCATTAGTACTGAGCCAGACAGCGGAGGCCTCATGCCCGGACAACACGTAGCCCCCGGCCGGGATGGCCATGCCGGGCTGGTAGCGCGACACCGCCGTCACCTTGTTGTCGGCGCCGACGGCGACCTCGATGCCATACTGGTTGGCAGGGCTGCGGGTGCCGGTGTAGCGCACGAGCGACCCGGCCGCGCGGTAGATGTTCGTGCCGTTGAGTGTCCGGACGGCCGTCCCGATCCGCACTTCGTCCGCTGCCGGAGCGGGCGTCGGCGGCGGCGGGGTGGTGCCCCCGAAGTTGATGGTGACGTTGGCCGCGGGGCTGCGGCCGGGGGGCCCGCCCCACGTGCGCACCCACTCCTCGTCGAGGACGTGGGCCTCGACGGTATACCCTGCCGTGTTCGGCAGGGTATAGGTGCGAGTTCCTGGGAGCTGGTAGGCCCCGTCCTTTGTGGTCATCCGGTTGGCGACGACCCAAGAGCTGCGCCAGGTGCCGTCCGTGCGGGTTCCCGCGGCCGGAGCAGTCGCCTCGGCGAGCAGGATCTTGCCCTCGCCGTTCTCGGGGACCTGCCGGGTGAAGTCGGGGTGGTAGAGCCACCATTCGACCTTGACGATCGCACCACGCGAGGGCTGGGTGGCCCGAGCGGTCGCCTCCAGCGGCACGGTGCCGCTGAGTGTGGCACTGGAGGCAGGTGCGGACATGGTGACGGCGATGCACTGCGTCCCCCAGGGACACGGCACAGCGCTGGCGGGGGAGACCCCGACCAGACCGACCAACAGCACAGTGGTCAGCACGGCCAGGCTTCGGCCCAGTAGCGCCCGTAGAGCTTTCATGCGATCCCTTTCTTTCCCCGTGACGGATCAGCCACGGGTGTAGATGAGCCAGTTGTCACCCGGAGTGGGCGACGCAGGGAATGGCTCGAAGGCCAGGGAATATACGGTGCTCTCCTCCAGCGCGTCCAGGAACACACTTTGCGCGGCGTCCTGGTCCGCGTTGCCAACACTGGAGCTGCGCAGGATCACCGTCTGGTAGCGCTCGTCCTCGACGGCGGCCCGGATGCTGGCCTCGCCCTCGAAGTACAGCTCGAAGGTCGTCTCCCAGGCGATGCCGGGCAGATCGCGCGTGTGGTAATCGAGCGCGTCAGTCGCCGAGCTGATGTACAGCCCGCCCTGAGGATCGGACTCGATCGCCGTCACCACGTTCTGGACATTGGTCCAGCGGTACATGGCGTCGGCGCGGACCAGGGGGAACAGCGCCATGATCAGTACAGCGATCACCACCGGGGTGACCATCAGCGGGTAGCGGGAGATGCGCGCCAGACCCCACCCGATGGGCAGCGCGAGGAGCATGACCGAGTAGGCCAGGTGCTTCTCGAACGAGACGGCCTCGCCGAGGATCATCTGGCCGATGGGCAGTGCCATCGAGGCGAGCACCAGGCCCGAACCCAGGAGCAGCAGTCGCCGGTCCCCGGCGCGGAACATCAGCACCAGCGACACCGCTGCGAGCAGCAGCAGGAAGGCCAGGTGGTCACCGACCAAGGCGAGTAGCGCCCCCGTGCTGGTCGGGGACAATGCCTGCCGGGCGGTCGTGGTGAACGCGACGTCCCGTGCGATCGACTCTCCCCAGACCGCCCAGACAGTGGTCAGCAGACCCAACGCCACCCCGGCGGCGACGAGTGCCCGTCGCACCCCCAGGACGCCCATGACGAGGGTCGCTGCGAGTACGACCGGCACGAAGATGCCGGCGGTGTACTTGGTCAGGGCGGCCAGCGCCAACAGACCGCCGAGCAGGACGGCGGAGGGATAGCCCCGGCGCGTCAAGCCCACCCACAGCCCCAGGGCGAGCAGGAAATTCACCAGGGCATCGAACGTCCCCAACCAGCCCGTGAAGAGCACCGGGCCCGAGAGCACGAAGGTGGCCGCAGTGAGCAAGCCTGCCCTCCTGCCCCATAGGTGGCGCGCCGTGCCGTAGAGGGCCATGACAGTGCCGAGCACGCACACCAGGCTGAACGCCCGAACGAGGTAGAGACCTCCCGCGGCGTCCAGCAGAGCTGCGAGCACGGGGTAGAGCGCGGGCATGCCGGAGAAGAACGCACCGGCGTCGCCGAGCGGACGACCGTTGAACCAGTGGTCGAGGTAGGCGTTGCCGGCGTTGATGTAAAGCGCCTCGTCGATGAATGCCGTGTTGCGCAGGCGGACGGCCAGCGCAATACCGTAGGCCAGGACGAGGCCCAGAAGCAGCCACTGCTTCTTCTCGCGACTCATGGGCGGGCGAACGGGCGGGGTGATCTGTGACGCCTCGGAACGCATCAGGGTGGTAGCGGTCATGGCTCCTGCTCGCTTGCTCGTGCCCGGTGGGTTAAGCCGAGGTCTGTGGGTAGTTCGGTGTCTGTGGCGACGACCCGGCCGAAACACAGGTCCTGCGCGTAGTAGTGCTCGATGATCAGCGGCAACGCCTCAAGGGTGAGGGGTTTGCCGTCGTGCAGGAGGAGGATCCCACCGTCCGTCATCCCCTTGGACTTCGCGGCCACCTGTTCGGCAGTCGTGGCCTCATAGTCCTTCGAGTCGACGGTCCACAGGACCTCGACCATCCCCCGGCTCTCGACCGCCTTCCTGAGCTCGGCGTTTGTGCTGCCGAACGGCGGGCGGAACAGCGTCGGGGCGTCGTGACTCAGATCGCGGTGCGTGACCGTTGCCGCGTCGATATCAGCCAGGGCCACCTTCAGGTCCACAGCCAACAGGTCAGGGTGGGTCATCGTGTGATTGCCCAGCTGATGACCGGCCGCCACCGTATGCTCGACCAGGCGGGAGCGGGCCCGCTCCTGGGTACCGGTGTTGAAGAAGGTCGCCGGGACCTCATAGTGGTCGAGCAGGGCCAGGAAGTCCGAGGTGAGCCCCGTGGGGCCGTCATCGAACGTCAGGGCCACATAGCCCGCGCATGCAGCCGGGGCAGTCAGCTCCGGCAGGTGATTCATGTCCACGCGCTCGATCGACGTCTCGGCGCGAGGAATCGGGGTGGGCGGCAGCGGTTCTTGACCAGCGCAACCCACGAGAGCCAGCGTGAGCGCCGCGAAGGCGGCCCCGATCTGCGGGACCGCCACGCGACTCAAAACTCCTCCTTGGGCCGCAACCGCGTCAATACGACGCCGGCCATGATGAACGCCACACTGGAGACGATGATCCAAAACGCATCCAGGCCGGTGGCGGCCAGCGTAGTAGCCGACGCACCGGCCGCAGCGACACTTCCGTTTGCTCCGTACATTGGTCTTTCCTCCTCTCAGGTGATCCAGACGCGCGCCTCGCGGCGCACGGCTCCGAACAGGGAACGCCAGTACACGATGAACATGGCGTTGTCATAGAGCCAGAGCGGAACGAAGAGGACGGCCGTCCGAATAGAGGCCTGGTCCTTCGTTCGGTACGCCGTGACGATGTTCTCCGCCATGAAAATCGGCAGCAGGAACCAGTAGAACGGGTTGGGGGTGATGTCCCAGAGCAGCCAGCTCAGGACCAGCGCGAGCAGTGCGGCCGGGAAGAGCAGGGACGAGAAGAACGTGAATGCCACCCCGCCCCAGGTGCGGCGCGTAATCCTGTTCCAGCCGTAAAGCCATAGCGACTCCATGGCACCCCGGTACCAGCGCAGGCGCTGAACCTCGAGGGCCTGAATGGTCGGCATGACGTCGGTGACCACCGGGCAGCGCTTGGTGCTGGAGCAATCGAAGCCCAGATGCCGGATCGCAAGGGTCAGCTCGTAGTCCTCGGTGAGAGAGTCCTCCAGGTAGACGGTGCCGGGGGTGCCCGGCAGGGTCTTACCCCGTGCATCGGCGAGGGCCCGGAAGACATGCACCGGGAACAACGATGCCGCGCCGGACAGAACGTGCACCTTGCCGCCCTGGCGTCCCATGAGGCGGGAGCCCCGGGCGTACTCGATGGCCTGGGCGCGCTCGATGAAATTCGTCGGGGTCCGAGCGACGATACAACCCGACACTCCGCCGAGATCGGCTTTCACACCATAAACCCACAGAGCGTTCTTGATGAAGTCGGCGCCGAGTTCGCCGTCCGCATCCTGGGCCAGGATGTAGTCTTCGTCATTGAGCAGCGGCATGACCATGCTGAGCCCTTGATTGAGGGCCCCGGCTTTCTTTGCCCTGTTGCCCACGGTCTCCACGACCTGAGCCCCGGCCTCCCGCGCCAGATTCACGGTGTTGTCGGTGCAGTTGTCGGCCATGACGATGACCAGCGCGGGCTGGATGGTCTGGGCGAACTGGCTGCGGACCGTCTTGACGATCCCCTCCTCCTCGTTGTGCGCCGGAATGAGCGACACGATGCGAGGACCGGGCCGGTCCAGGCCGGACAGGTCGAGGACGGCGGGGTAGGGCGCGGCGACCAATGCTTCGATCTCGTCGGCGGTCGGCGGGTGCATCGTCGGCTGCACGCCGGCCAGCACGGGAGTGGGGGGATGGCCCCCGCTCGGAGGGTGGGCTCCTGCCCTGGCGGCTGGATGGTCAGTCGCCGAACTGATGATGGACTTCAATGAGACCTCCTCGAAACCGAAGACTTCGAAGCCCTTTCCGAGACCCGTATGCGCATTCACCGAATCGGCGGGGTTGCATGGTGCGACGAACTGAGATTCAAGACCACGGAATTCTTGACGACCGCCACTCCGAGCTGTGGGTACCAGTGCCGGCGCTTCCTACGCGTAGCTACACGTCGGAGTGCGGGAGACCTGGTTAGCGACTTGGAAGTGGATGATCGGTAATTGGACTTGCCTTGTGTACACAGCTTGGAGCGGTACGCAGGTCCGAACACGAGTAGGTAGTACCTGAGATACTGGAGCACTTACTTGCCCGATAAAATTGACTCCACTCTTCTACGCCGAATAACCACCGCACAAAAGCAATGAATACTCCAAGGCATACCCGGATCACGGGCGTGGTCGAATCAGCGAGCCACACGAGCGCAAGGATCACTCCGGCTCCCGTCGGCCGACCGGGCTTGCAACACTGCGACCATGACGATCCCCATCAAGGCCTGCGCCCACGTCCGACTCACGGTCAGCGGCATCGACGCCTCCCGCGCGTTCTACGACGCCCTCTTCGGGCTCCCCGTCGCCTTCGAGGTGCGGAGGGCGCGGACGAGACGACGCGTAAGGAGCTCGGCTTCCTGTTCGGCGGCGTGATCTACCGGTTTGGGGACACATCCTGAGGCTGCGATCCGTGGCGGATGACGCCTTCGACGAGAACCGCGTGGGCCTCGACCACCTCTCCTTCACCGCCCAGGACAGGAACGTGCCCGACGACGCCGCGAGGCAGCTGGCGACCGCGGGATTCCGCACGCCGGGGTGAAGGACATCGGCATGGGCCACATCCTGGAATTCCGTGATCCGGACGGCATCGAGCTCGAGCTCTTCGCACCGAAGGCGTAGGGGCGGCACTCCCTCCTATCCGGACCCGGCGGAAGATCAGCTCGAGCCGTTCACCTCGAGCTCGGCCTGGTCGGCGAGTCGACGGAGCTGCCGGAGCTCACGGTGGCCCAGACGTCGAGGCTCGGTGTCGAGGATGCAGAGGCTGCCCACGAACCAGCCGCCGGGTCCACGCAACGGCACGCCGGCGTAGAAACGGATGAATGGCGGACCCACGACGATGGGGCTGGTCCGAAAGCGCTCGTCCGCCAACAGGTCGGGCACCACCAGGGTGTCTTCGCCCGCGATGGTCACATTGCAGAACGCGGCCTCTCTCGGGAGGGTGCGGGGGAAGGACCCCATGACGGACTTGAGGTACTGCCGGTCCTCGGCGATGAGCGAGATGATCGCGGTCGCGACCGCGAAGTGGCTCCGGGCGTGACGCGTCAGGCGGTCGAAGCGCTCCTCGTCGCCCGAGTCGAAGAGATTCGAACGGTGAAGGGAACGCAGTCTTTGACGTTCGGCTTCCCGGGCGGTGAGCGGCGCCGGGAGGTCCGGTGGGACCGGTGTGACAAGGGAGGAAAGGATCGGCAAGGAAGAGTCCGCTCGGGTGGGGGTAGGGCGACCATCCGTTCACCTGGGCAACGGATATATCCATAGTGGCTGAGCAATCTCAAGGCGACGGCCGGGAAGGGCAGCGCAAAGCGAAATCTTTGGCGAACTTTCCCCTAGGACGACGGCGGGGCACGGCTGCTCATCCCCGTGAGTCGGGCGGACAACCAGGACCGGGAAACCATCGACCTGCCCGACGTGGTGATGACGCACTACAAGCTGCAGAAGCACCAGAGGGTGGATCAGCGCCTCACCGACGGGGACCCCAAACAGAGTCATGTCGCAACCCAGACGATCAGTATTAGTTATTGTGTTCTATTCGTAACGCAGTAGAATAGAACACATGTTCGATAGTGTTCATGACGGAGGATTCACGCTCGACCCATACAGGCCGAGCGTGGGCACTTCGGTGGTCCGTGGATGGATCACGAGCCTTGCATCCTCGAACAGATCCCGGACGTCGCCGCCCGCTGGCCCGTGGCTGCCCACTGGCTCCTCCCTACCTGCTGGCTCATCGCCGCCCGCTACTGCAGACGGTGATTCCGCCGTCACCTGTACCTCCTGCGGCAGGCTGCCCGTCGCAGCCACGCCTGATGCCGTCCCCGAGGGCTACGAGGAGTCATTGGTCTCCCACCTGCGAGCGCTTGAAGACCTGAAGAGTGCGCTGGCTGCAGACCAGGCCCGCGCAGCCCTGGCGCTGGATACCGCTCGACGACGGGCCGAGGCGGCTGCCGGGATGCCGGCCGACCAGCGCGGCCGGGGCGTCGGTGCCGAAGTCGCCCTGGCACGGCGCGAATCTCCCCACCAGGGCTCACGGTTACTGGGGTTGGCCCGGACACTGCTCAACGATATGCCGCACACCCTCGCAGCCCTCGAATCCGGTCAGCTCAACGAGTGGCGCGCCACCGTGATCGTCCGCGAGACCATCTGCCTGAGCGCCGAGAACCGTCGGGCCGTGGACAGGGAACTGGCGGCCAATACCGGCGCACTCGAAGGTGTCGGCACCCAGGGGCTGAAGAACCGGACGCGCAAGATCGCCCTGCGGCTCGAGCCCGAGGCCGCTGTGGCGAGGGCCCGAAAAGCCGTCAGCGAGCGCTATGTCAGCTGCCGGCCCGCCCCGGACACCATGGCCTATCTGACCGCCCTGCTTCCCGCCGCCGAGGCCATCAGCGCCTACTCTGCTCTCTCGCGCCATGCCGACACGCAGGTCAGCGCTGGGGAGAGCCACGCGCGCGGACGTGGGCAACTGATGGCCGACGCCTTCGTCGAGCGTCTGACCGGCACGCCTGCCGGATCGGTACGAGTCGACGTGCAACTGATCATGACCGACCGCACCCTGCTTCGGGGAGAGAGCGAGCCGGCGTACCTGCCCGGCTACGGGTGCGTCCCGGCGCAGTACGCCCGGGACCTCCTCCGGAGTGGCCCCGGCAGCTGTGGCACCTCACGAGGGACCACCGCCGATACCCGGGACACAGGGGGCGTCTGGGGCCCGTTGGACACTCCGGGCACCGTGGCCGAAGCCGATGACAAGACCAGCGGCAGGAGCCGTCGGAGGTCCAGCATCAACGGTGGCACCAGCAACACCGTCCCTGTCCCTGTCCCTGTCCGTGGCGGTGATGGTGGCGGCGCCGATGATTCCGCCACCCGGGTCTGGTTGCGGCGGCTCTACACCGCCCCGGACACCGGCCGACTGGTGGCGATGGACTCCCGGGCCCGGGTCTTCCCGCCAGGACTGCGTCGCCTGATCGCCGCAAGGGACGCGACCTGCCGTACGCCGTACTGCGACGCGCCAATCCGGCATGCCGATCACATCGTCCCGTGGCGCCTCACCGGCACCACGAGCGCCGATGGTGGGCAGGGGTTGTGCGAGAGCTGCAACTACATCAAGGAAGCGCTCGGCTGGTCGTCACGACCGCTGCCCGGACCACGGCACGCGATCGAACGGCGCACCCCCACCGGCCACACGTATGCCTCCACCGCATCGCCCCTCCCCGGAACGTCCCCGCCGCGGAGGACGCCACGGCCTGTGCACTCGGTGATCGACCTCGTCCTCCACCCGGCCGCCGCGTAGCCGTGGACGGGCTACTTCCTACGCCGGAGGGACCTCTGGCCCTGTGCCTCCCCGCCGAACGTGCCTATCGTCCTGCATCGTGAATGAATTGACGTTTCCCCAGCGAGCAGCCCGGTCCGTGGGGGCGAGCCCCCTCTCGGAGAAGGTCGCGAGGGCGCAGGAGATCGTGTACGGCCCGTTGATCGACCGGGTACGGCGCAGCCCTTTCCACACCGACGTCCTCGGCCATTCGATCCATCCGCCACTCACCGACGTGACGCTCGGGTGCTGGCTCAGTGCGTCCGTCCTCGACGTGGGCGGCGGAGTGCAATCCCGCAGCAGTGCCACGCTGCTGGTCGGAACCGGGGTGGTGGCCGCCGTGCCGACGGCGCTGTCCGGTGCCGCCGACTGGGCAGGCATGGAGGGAGCCGAGCGCCGGATCGCGGCGGTGCACGGACTCGGCGTCGACATCGCCATCTTCCTCTTCCTCGGGTCGCTGATAGCCCGCAGTCGCGGCCGCTTCGCCCTGGGCACACGGCTCGGCCTTGCCGGCAATGCCGTCATGGCGGGCTCCGGATTCCTCGGCGGTCATCTCGCGCTCAACCGTGGGACCGCCCGCCGCACAGGATCGCCCGACGGTAACACGCCGGAGGGCGGAGGCCCGGCCGGAGCACCCTGACGGCGGGCCTCCCTCAAGGAGACCCGCCGTCGTCGTCATCGGATCAAGCCGTCAGGGCAGCTTGACCGCCAGGACGTTGCAGCGGGCCGACAGCAGGATGGTCTGCGCCGTCGAGCCCATGATCAGCTTGCCCACCGGCGTTCGGTGCCGCAGCCCGATCACGATCAGCTCGGCACCCAGTTCCTCCGCCGTGTCCACGACCTCCTCGGCCGCCGTGGCTTCGGAGATGCTGTGGCGGACCGAGAACGGCACGCCGGTGGCCCGGAGCAGGGCGTCGAGCTTCGAGACGTCGTCGGCGTCGGCGTAGGCCGGGTTCACGAGGCGGTCGGCGCGCGTGGTGTTGATGACCACGAGCTCGGCCTCCCTGCGCCGGGCCTCCTCGACGGCTTGGGAGACGGCGGCCTCCCCCAGTGCGTTGGGCACGTAGCCCACCACGATCGTGCTCATCGGCCGGTGTCCTCTCGGTTGGGCGGGTCTACCGGCGTCGCGGTCGTCGCGACCGCGGCGTCGGACCCGGATACGGTTGCGGTTCCCCGCACGACGTCGGACGCGTCGGCATTGGCGGCCACCATCGCCTCGAACTGGCGCTGACGGCGCTTGAGGAGGAGGGACAGCGCGAAGATGATGATCAGGACCACGTAGATCGTCGCTGCGACCGGCGACTGCACGAGCGCCACGGGATCACCCTGCGAGATCGCGAGCGAGCGCCGCAGCTGACTCTCGAAGATGGGCCCGAGGATCAGCCCCACCACCATCGGCGCGATCGGATAGCCGTAGCGGCGCATGAAGAACCCGAGGATGCCCACGATGAGCAGGATGATCACGTCGATCGGCGTGAAGTTCACCGAGAACGCACCCAGCACCGCGAACACCAGGATGCCCGCGTACAGGTAGGGCCGGGGGATCTGGAGGATCTTGACCCAGATGCCCACGAGCGGCAGGTTCAGCACGAGCAGCATCAGGTTGCCGACGTAGAGGCTCGCGATGAGCGCCCACACGAGCGTGCTGTTGGACTCGAAGAGCTGCGGCCCCACGGGGATCTGGTAGCGCTGGAACGCCACGAGCATCATGGCGGCGGTCGCCGTCGTCGGGATGCCCAGCGTCAGCAGCGGCACGAGGACACCGGCGGCCGCCGCGTTGTTCGCCGCTTCCGGACCGGCCACGCCCTCGATGGCGCCCTTGCCGAACTGCTTCTTGTGCTCGCCCTTCGCGAGCTTGCGCTCGGAGGCGTAGGAGAGGAAGGTCGCCACGTCCGCGCCGCCTGCGGGGATGGTGCCCACGGGGAACCCGATCATGGTGCCGCGGAGCCATGGCTTCCAGGAGCGGCGGAGGTCCTCCTTGCGGAGCCAGCTGGTCCAGCCCCCGGTGACCGGGATGACCTTGATGGGTCCGTGACGGAGTCGGGACGCCACGTAGAGGGCCTCGCCGACGGCGAACAGCGCGACGGCGACGAGGACGACGTCGATCCCGTCCGCCAGGAACGGGCTGCCGAACGTGTAGCGCTGCTGGGCGGTGAGCGCGTCGAACCCGACGAGCGCGATGAACAGGCCGAGTCCCAGGGACGCCAGGCCGCGCAGTACCGAGGATCCGAGGAGCGCGCCGACCGTCAGGAACGCCACGATCATGAGGGCCACGTACTCGACGGGGCCGATCTGCACGGCGAAGGCGGCCACGTACGGTGCCACGAAGCTCAGCAGCACCGTGGCGATGGTGCCTGCCACGAACGAGCCGACGGCCGCCGTCGCCAGCGCGGCAGCACCCCTGCCGGCCTTGGCCATCTTGTTGCCCTCGAGCGCCGTGACGATCGAGGACGACTCCCCGGGGGTGTTCAGCAGGATCGAGGTCGTGGACCCGCCGTACATGCCGCCGTAGTAGATGCCGGCGAAGACGATGATCGCCGCCGTCGGCTCGAGGCTGTAGGTGATGGGCATGAGCAGCGCGACCGTCATGGCCGGGCCGATACCCGGCAGGACGCCGACCGCGGTGCCGACGAGCACACCGCCGAGTGCGAAGAGCAGGTACATGGGCTGCATCGCCGTGGCGAAGCCCTCCATCAGCAGCAGGAAGTTATCCACCGAACACACCGAACCCTTCGAGGAAGCCCGGGGGCAGCGAGACGCCGAGGAGCCCGGCGAAGACGAACTGCAGCACCAGGGCCAGGACGACGGCGGTGACCAGGTTGCGCCACCACGGGCGGGCGCCGAGGGACCAGGCGGCGCCGAAGAACAGGATCGCGGCGGCGAGGGGCCACCCGAGCGGGACGATCAGGAAGGCGTGCAGCAGCACGAACCCCGCGAGCTTCCCGACGGTCAGCCAGTCGGTCTTCGCGTCGAGATCCACGTCCTCGCCCTCGTCCGCAGCACCCCGGTGGCCGCGGAGCACCTGGAACACCAGGCCCGCCCCGACCACGAGGAGCAGTCCGGAGACGGCGAACGGGAAGGCCCGAGGCCCGATGTCGCTGGCCGACGGCGGCGTCTGGATGCCGGCCCCCGCCACGAAGCCGAGGACGCCGATGCTCACGATGATGAGCGCGAAGATCAGCTCACCGACCGGCTTTCCGGGAGCGGCGGCGGTGCCGCTCCCCGCGTTCTGGACCGAGGTACTCATGGTCTAGAGCAGCCCGATGTCGGTGAGGGTCGTCTTGACGCTCGCGATGTCCTCGTCGAGGAAGGTCTCGAACTCCTCACCGGCGAGGAAGGCATCGGCCCAGTTGTTCTCCTCGAGGGTGGCCTTCCAGGTGTCGGTGGCATGCAGGTCGGTGACGAGCTGCGTGAGGGCTTCCGCCTGGGCGTCGTCGATGCTGCCGGGGGCGACGACGCCGCGCCAGTTGGTCAGCACGAGCTCGATGCCCTCCTCCGTGAGGGTCGGGGTGTCGGGCAGCTGGGGTGCGGCGTCCTCGCCGGACACCGCGAGGGCGCGCAGCTTGCCCGAGTTCACCTGCTCGGCGTACTCGCCCACGCCCGAGATGCCGGCGTTCACCTTGTTGCCGAGCAGGGCGGCGAGTGACTCGCCGCCGCCCGAGTACGGGATGTAGTTCAGGTTCTCGGGCGCGATGCCTGCTTCCTTCAGGACGGAACCGGCGAGGATGTGGTCCGCGCCGCCGGCCGAGCCGCCCGTGATGGAGACGCCCTGCCCCTTGGCCTCGATGTCGTCGAGCAGGTCCTGCACGGTCTGGTAGGGCGAATCGGCGGGCACCACGATCACGAGGGGCTCCTCGGTGAGGCGGGCGATCGGCGTCGTGTCCTCGATGCGGTTGGCGGCGTTGTTGGTCTCGACGGCGCCGACCATCACGTAGCCCATGACCATGAGGGTGTTCGGATCCGTCTCGGTGGCGAGCTTCGCGAGGCCGTTGGTGCCGCCGGCGCCGCCGACGTTGACGACGGACGCGTTGCCCACGAGATCGTTCTCCTTGAGGTCGGTCTCCATGGCCCGGCCCGTCTGGTCCCACCCTCCCCCGGGATCGGCGGGGACCACGATGTTGAGCTTTTCGATGGTTCCTTCCGCCTCCCCGGCGCTGGTGCTCTCCGTCATGGAGCCGCAGGCCGAGAGGGCGAGCGCGGAGGCGAGGGCGAGGGCGGTGAGGCTCGAACGGCGCGCCGTTGTGCGATCGATCGTCATGGTTGTTCTCTTCCTTGAGATGTACTGCGGGATGGACTGCCAGATGTGATGCGGGTCACCACTGCTGATCTCAGGCTAGGAAGCCGTCCGAGCGGCGGTAAAGCATGCGGTCGTAGTGCTCGTAGTGGTCTTTGTGGTCATAGCGGCTCGACGGAACGGACGATTGTGACGCGACGGCGCGTGTCACACTATGAGGATGATCAGGACGATGCCGCTTCGATCACAGTTGTTCCTGCTGCAGCTGGCCATCGTGCTCGTCATCGTCGCCGTCGCCGGGTCCACCGCCGTCGCCATGCAGCGGCTGCAGATCCGCGAGCAGTACCAGGACCGCATGATCGGCGTCGCCCAGTCCGTCGCGCAGCTGCCCTCCGTGATCGAGGCGTTCGGCGAAGCGGATCCCAGCGCGACCATCCAGCCGATCGCCGACCTCATCCGCCAGTCCACGGGGGTGACCTACGTCGTCGTCACCGATGCCGACGGCATCCGGTACTCCCACCCCAATCCGGAACTGATCGGCGAACGGGTCTCCACCGACCCCTCCGTCCCGCTCTCGGGTGAGATCTTCGTGGGCACGCAGACCGGCACGCTGGGCGAGTCCTGGCGCGTGAAGGTCCCCGTGTACGACGACGGCACCACCACCGGAGCCATCATCGGCACGGCGTCGGTGGGCGTCCTCGAATCCGAGCTCGACGCCGATCTCTACGAGGACCTCCCCCGCCTGCTCGCGTGGCTGATCGTCGCCGCACTGGTCGGCTCGGCCGGCGCAATCTGGATCTCGCGGCTCGTCTGGCGGCGCATCTACCGGCTCGAGCCCGAGCAGATCGCGTCCCTCCTCGAGACACGCGACGCCATGATCCACGGCATCAGCGAGGGCATGGTCGCCGTCGACGCCCACCACCGGATCGCGCTCCTCAACGACGAGGCGAAGCGACTGCTCGACCTCGACGACGACGCCACCGGCCGGACCGCCGCCGACGTCATGGAACCCGCCCTCGCCCGGCTCCTCACCGACCCCGCGGACACCGACGAGACGGTGCTCTCCGGCGAGCGCGTGCTGCTCGCCCGCACCTCGGACGCCCTCGTGGACGGCGTCCGCGTAGGGCGGGTCATGATCCTCCGTGACCGCACCGAGCTCTACCAGCTGCTCACCGACCTCGACGGCGAGCGCGACGCCACGCAGGCCCTCCGCGCGCAGGCACACGAGTTCGCGAACCGCATGCACACCATCTCCGGCCTGCTGGAGCTCGGCCGCACGGAACAGGCCGTGGACTTCATCCAGCGTTCCGGGCACGGCGGGTCACTGGTCTCCGGTTCGATCGCCCCGGGCATCCGGGACCCGGACGCCGCGAGCCTGCTCATGACCAAGAGCACCATCGCCGCGGAGAAGGGCGTCACGCTGTCCATCGACGAGACCTCCATGCTGGAGTCCGACGGCACCACCGACGTCGTCACCATCCTCGGCATCCTGATCGACAACGCGCTGGAGGCCGTGGCCGACGCCGCGTCGGGCCGGGTCTCCGTGCACCTCGAGACGAACGACGACGGCGTGCGCATCACGGTCTCCGACGACGGACCCGGCGTCCCGCCCGAGGACGTGACGGGCATCTTCTCGTCCGGGTACTCGACGAAGGACGGCGGCCGGACCGGCACGCGCGGCTTCGGCCTCGCACTCGTGGACAGGATCGCGCGTCGGCGCTCCGGGCACGTCGTCGTCGACGATGCCGAGCTCGGCGGCGCCGAGTTCACGGTCTGGCTCGCGCCGTCGCTCGCCGACGTGCCCCGACCCACCCTGCAGGTGCCATGAGCGCCGCCGCACCGATCCCCACCCTCGTGGTCGACGACGACCGCGAGGTCGCCGGCATCCACACCGGGTTCCTGCTGGCCCATGGCTCCTTCGACGTCGTCGGGGCCGCGCACACCGGCGCCCGCGCCCTCGACCTCGTGCAGGAGCTGCAGCCCCGGCTCGTGCTGCTGGACATCCACCTCCCGGACATGTCGGGGATCGAGGTGCTCCGGGCGCTGCGGAACCGGCCGGGCGAGCCCCTCGACGTCATGGCGATCACGGCCGCCCGCGAACTCGACACCGTGCGGGCCGCGGTGGCCGGCGGGGTGCTGCACTACCTCGTGAAACCCTTCGGCGCCGCGGTCCTGAACCAGCGGCTGGACCACTACGTGGCGTATCGGCGGGAGCTCGACGCCCACGCCGGGGACAGCTCGCCGGCCCTGGACCAGCACCGGATCGACCAGCTCCTCGGCACGACGGCGGGCTCGGGCGGCAGGCCGTCGGGGCCGAGGGAGACGACCGGGACCACCGCGCTCGCGCCCCCGAAGGGACTCTCCGCGCCGACGCTCGACGCCGTCGTCCTGGATCTCGCCGGGCAGGGGCGCGGGACGTCGGCGTCCGAGGTCGCGGCCCGGCTCGGCATGGCCCGCGTGAGTGCCCGGCGCTATCTCGAATTCCTCGTCTCCCGCGGGCAGGCGCGGATCGTCCCGCAGTACGGTTCCGCGGGCCGGCCGGAGAAGTTCTACGTGTGGACGGACGGCGCTCCCCGCGGCCGGGGCGCGGCGGCCGAGGAATAACACCGACTCCGGGAGGTTGATCAGGGCATGACCGACAACGCGACAGACCAGGCAGGCGCCCCCCGCACCACGATCGGCTTCATCGGCAGTGGCAACATCGGCTCCCAGCTCGCCCGCCTCGCCGTCGCCGGCGGCTACCGGGTGATCCTGAGCAACTCCCGCGGCCCCGGGACGCTGCGGGACCTCGTCGAGGAGCTCGGTGACGCGGCGCGCGCCGGCACCGCCGAGGATGCGGCGACGGGCGGCGACGTCGTCGTCGTGACCGTCCCGCTCAGGAGCCTCGACGCCGTCCCCGCGGAGCCCCTCGCCGGCAAGCTGGTGATCGACACGTGCAACTACTATCCGCAGCGTGACGGCCGGATCGACGACCTCGAGGACGAGAGCACGACGACGAGCGAGCTCGTCCAGCGCCACCTGCCCGGATCCTCCGTGGTGAAGGTGTTCAACACCATTTACTACGCGCAGCTCACCACGGACGGCACACCGACCGGCACTCCCGACCGCCGCGCACTGCCCATCGCCGGGGACGACCCCGACGCCAAGCAGGCGGTGGAGGAACTCCTCGACGGGTTCGGCTTCGACGCCGTGGATGCGGGCCCCCTCGCGGAGGGCTGGCGCTTCCAGCGCGACACCCCCGCCTACGGCGCCGTGCTCGACGCCGCAGGCATGACGGAGGCACTGGGCCAGGCCAGGCGCTACGCCGACATGTGAGGGACCTACGCCCGGCCCGGCCGGTCCTCGGGTATTTTTGTCCCAGTGCTTCATGGTCCCCCGCGACCCGGTGAGCGTCTCAGTGCGGCCGGCCCGGCGCACATAAGTCACCGTCAGTGCGTCAGCGCACGGAAGCAGAAGTGGAACGTGCTGCCGCATGGGGACAGTGACAACCGATCGGTCCGTGGATCCTTCACGCCGGAACGACTCCTTCGGGGGCCGCACCCTCCTGATCCGTGCCATCGTGCTCGTGACGGCGGTCCTCGGCGTCAACTACATCGCCTGGCGATGGCTCTTCTCGATCAACTGGGACGCCTGGTGGATCGCGATCCCGCTCGTCCTGGCGGAGACCTACTCCCTCATCGACTCCCTGCTGTTCGGCTTCACCGTGTGGAGGCTCAGGAGGCGCGAGCCCCCGGAGGCTCCCGAGGGCCTCACCGTGGACGTCTTCATCACCACGTACAACGAGCCGCTGGACCTCGTCCTGACGACGGCGCGGGCCGCGAAGGCCATCCGCTATCCCCACCAGACCTGGATCCTCGACGACGGCAACCGCGCCGACGTCCGGGCGGCCGCGGAGGCTGAGGGCATCGGGTGGATCACGCGCTCGGCGGACTGGAAGGACATGCCGCGCCATGCCAAGGCCGGCAACCTGAACAACGCGCTCATGTCCACGGACGGCGAGTTCCTCGTCATCCTCGACGCGGACCAGATCCCCGACCCCCTCATCCTGGACAGGACCCTCGGGTACTTCACCAACGAGAAGATGGCCCTGGTCCAGACCCCGCAGGTCTTCGTCAACGTCCCGGACTCGGACCCCCTGGGGAGCCAGGCGCCGCTCTTCTACGGGCCCATCCAGCAGGGCAAGGACGGCTGGAACGCCGCCTTCTTCTGCGGGTCGAACGCGATCATCCGGCGCGAGGCGCTCATGCAGCTCGGGGTCACGCGCTACGTCACGGAGATCGAGCTCGCCCTGCACAAGGCGCTCAAGACCTCCGACAAGGTCATCGCGAAGGCCAAGAAGAACCTCGGCTCGGACAACGAGCGGGTGGCCGAGGCGCTGGACCTCGTGGCGAAGGATCTCCGCCGGGTCCGCCGTCGCCTGCAGAAGGGCCACGGCATCTCCGAGGTGACCTACGAGTTCCAGCAGCGTGTCGTGGCGGTGACCCGCACCCTGGTCGCCGCGGACATCGCCGCGTTCCACGACGACCTGGCCTCCCTGGCCGACCTCGGCATCGACGGCCTGGAGGGCGGGCTGCAGGGTGCATCGGCGAGCACCCCCGCGCTCGCCGTCGTCGACGACACCGCCCTCGACCAGCTGGCCCAGCGCGCCTGGTCGCCGCTGGCGGCGATCGACGCCGTCCGCGTCCTCATCGAGTCGGTCAACGCCGAGCGCACCGGCGAGGCGCAGGCCGTCATGCCGATGGCCACCATCTCCGTCACCGAGGACATGGCCACGTGCATGCGCCTGCACTCCCTGGGCTGGGAGTCCGCGTACCATCACGAGAAGCTCGCCGACGGCCTGGCGCCCGAGGACCTCAACTCGATGCTGACCCAGCGCCTGCGCTGGGCGCAGGGGACCATCCAGGTGATGTTCCGCGAGAACCCGTTCGCGCAGAAGGGCCTGACGTTCGCCCAGAAGCTCATGTACGGGGCCACGATGTGGAGCTACCTCTCCGGGTTCGCCGCGATCATCTACATCGCGGCGCCCATCATCTACCTCCTCTTCGGCATCCTCCCGGTGGACTCCATCAGCACCGAGTTCTTCGTGCGGCTGATCCCGTTCCTGGTGGTCAACCAGCTCCTGTTCGCGGTCGTCGGCAAGGGGGTCAGGACGTGGCGCGGGCAGCAGTACTCGCTCGCCCTGTTCCCCGTCTGGATCCGGTCCATCACCTCGGCGTTCGGGAACGTCTACCTGGGCCGCGACCTGGACTTCGCCGTGACGCCGAAGACCCTGCAGCAGGACGCCGCCCTGCGCTGGGACCTCGTGAAGCCGCAGCTCTGGGCGATGGGCCTGCTGGCCGGGGCGGCCGTCGTCGGCATCATCCGCATGATCCTCGGGCACGGGGACATCCTCGGGACGTCCGTCAACATCGTGTGGGTGATCTTCGACCTCGTCATCTTCAGCGTCATCATCGAGGCCGTCCGCTACCGCGGGTACGAGCACTACCAGGCGGACATCGCGAAGGCGAAGGCCCGGCAGGACGCGAAGGGGATCCCCGGCTAGCTCCTGCCCCGCCAGAGCCGGCGCCAGAAGGAGGTCCTCGGCGGGGGCGGCGGGGCCTCCGCATCGGCGGCACGGCGGGCCGCCGCCCGGCGGTCACGCCAGCGCTGCACCTCGGCGTCGACGTCGCGCAGCTTCGTGACGACGGGCGGGCCGCCGAGGAGCTGGCGCCGGGCGTCGACCACCCGGTAGTTGAAGTCCTCGAGGACCTCGCGGACCTGGCGCTCCGTGTACTGGCGGTCGAGCCGGGCGTCGAGTTCGGCGTCCTCGGTGCGCAGCAGGATGGCGCGCGGGCCCAGGCCCGTGATGTTCTCGCGCTGGATCAGGCCCTTGACCCACCAGTCCGGGTCGTGGGCCTCCCCCAGCCCGGGGATCGGCTTGCCCGCGAGGGCCAGGTTGTCGAAGTCGCCGCGCGCCACGGCGCGGTCCACGATGAGGCGCGCCCGCCGGGCCTCGTCCTCGCCCCGGCGCAGCGGCGCCATCTCCCCGTCCGCCTTCCCGCCGTCGTCGTTCTGGCGTTCCAGTTCGGCCATGGCGGCGCCCTCATCGCCCTCATCGCCCTGGGCAGCACGGTACTGGGCTGCCTTGCGCAGCCTCTCCTCGTGTTCCTGTGACCTGCCGATGCCGCTGCCCTCCCGTATGCCGTCCCTCCAGTATTCCGAGGCGCCGGATCCTGCCGCAACCGATTTCCCTGCGGACGAACGGCCTGCCGCGGCGGGGTACGACGACGGCGGGCCACCCCCGGGAGGGCGACCCGCCGTCGGCGCGGAGGACGTGCTAGACGAGCCAGGCCGTCGCGTCGCCCGGCAGCCTGCCGTCCTCGAGCGGCGAGCTGCTCAGCAGCACCGTGCCCGCGGGCAGGTCCACCGGCATCGACCCGAAGTTGGTCACGGAGTGCCAGCCGTTCGGGCGCGTGAAGTGGAGGACGTCCGCGGAGGGCTCGTCGACCCACTCGAAGTCCTCCTCGCCCTGCAGCTCGCGGCGCAGCGCGAGCGCACGGCGGTAGAAGCTGAGGTGGGAGGCGGGGTCCGCCTCCTGCACCTCGACGGCGTACTCGCCGAACCACGCCGGCTGCGGCAGGTGCGCACCCTCGAACCCGAAGCCGAAGGACGCGCCGTCCCGCGTCCACGGCAGCGGCACGCGGCAGCCGTCACGACCCACGTCGACGCCCTTGTTCCGGAAGAACGTGGGATCCTGCCGGTGCTCGTCCGGGATGTCGGCGACCTCGTGCAGGCCGAGCTCCTCGCCCTGGTACAGGTAGGCGGAGCCGGGCAGGGCGAGCATGAGCTGGGAGACGGCGCGGGCACGGCGCTCGCCGAGCGCCGTGTCCAGCGCGGGCTCCTGGCCCCCGCTCATCAGCCAGGCCGAGCCGTCCTGGCCGTCCTCGCTGCCGGCGCCGGCGGGCGGCAGGCCGTAGCGCGTGGCATGCCGGACGACGTCGTGGTTGGAGAAGACCCAGGTCGACGACGCCCCGGAGGAGGTCGCCTCGACGAGGTTCTTGGTGATGATGTCGCGGAACTGGCCGGGATTCCAGTCGGCCTTGAGGAGGTCGAAGTTGAACGCCTGGCCGAGCCCCTCGGGGCTCGCGTAGCGGGCGCGGCGGTCGGCGTGGACCCACGCCTCGGCGACGGCGGTGCGCGGCGGCGTGTACTCGTTGAACACCCGGCGCCATTCGGCGAAGACCTCGTGGACCTCGTCGCGGTCCCAGAAGGGGTGCTTGCCCTGGTTGTTCCCGCCCTCGGGACCGAGCTCGGCCTTGGAGGGCAGCGGCTCGGTCATGTCCTTGGTGAGGGCATGGGCCACGTCCACCCGGAAGCCGTCGACGCCGCGGTCGGACCAGAAGCGGAGGGTCGTCAGGAAGTCGTCGCGGACCTCCCGGTTGTCCCAGTTCAGGTCCGGCTGCTCCCGGGCGAAGATGTGCATGTACCACTGGCCGTCCTCGGTCCGCTCCCAGGCGGGACCGCCGAACACGGACTCCCAGTCCGACGGCGGCTCCGAGCCGTCGGGGCCCTTGCCGTCGTGGAAGATGTAGCGGGCGCGGGCGGCGGACTCCCTGGGTGAGGCCAGTGCCTCCTGGAACCACGCGTGGCGGTTGGAGGTGTGGTTGGGGACGATGTCCGCGACGAGCTTGATGCCCGCCGCGTGCAGGGCGGCGACCATCTCGTCGAAGTCCTCGAGCGTGCCGAGCTTGGGGTCGACGTCGCGGTAGTCGTCGACGTCGTACCCGCCGTCGGCGAGCGCGGACGGGTAGAAGGGGCTCAGCCACACGGCGTCCACGCCGAGCGACTTCAGGTACGGGATGCGGGACGTGATGCCCTTGAGGTCACCGATGCCGTCGCCGTTGGAATCGGCGAAGCTCCGGGGATAGATCTGGTAGACGGCGGCCTGGCGCCACCAGTCCGGATCCTGCATGCGCTCCGCGAGCGCCGCGGCGGACAGTTCGGTGGCGGCGTCGACCGCGGAATCGACGTCGGGATTGACGGTGGAAGTCATAGGGTGTGCCTCTCTGGTCCTGAAGTGTGGGCACGGACGTGCCGGCACCGCGATGCGTCGGTCGGTACTCCACTCCCGATTAGTTTTGCGATAGAAAATAAGGGATGTCAAAGGAACGGCGGATGCGGGGAGGTGTTGTGGTGGACGCGGTCTCGTCTCTCGCCCCCTCCGGCCCCGCGCGGGCGCTGGCGCGCGAGGTCCTGATCCGCGGCCCCATCTCCCGCGGGGACCTCGCGACACGCCTCGGTCTGTCGGTCGCCAGCCTCACCCGCCTGAGCAGGCCGCTCCTCGACGCCGGCGTGCTCCGCGAATCCGAGGAGGCCGGCGCGGCCTCCATCGGACGCCCCGTCCGCCCCCTCGAGGTCAGCCCGGACGCGCACCGGTTCGTGGGCGTCAAGCTCACCGGAGACACCGCCTCGGCGGTCGCCACGAACTTCAGGGCCGACGTCGTCGGGGCCGGCGAACGCACGCTGCCGGGCCATGCCGTGGAGGACGTGGTCGGCGCCATCGTCGACGCCGTCGCCGACCTCGGCGCGATCGACAGGTTCAGCGGCATCGGCATCAGCATCGGCGGCAGGGTCAACGCCGACTCCTCCGTGTTGCGTGCTCCGTTCCTCGGCTGGCGCGACGTCCCCCTCGCCGACCTCGTCCAGCAGCGGACCGGACTGCCCGTCGTCGTGGAGAACGACGTCGTCGCGCTCACCATCGCGGAGCAGTGGTTCGGCGCCGGACGCGGCGAGAAGGACTTCGCCGTCCTGACCGTCGGCGCCGGGGTGGGCTACGGGCTCGTGATCAACGACGTCGTCATCGCCCCACCGGACGCCGGGCTGGGCCTCGTGGGGCACTATCCGCTCGAACCCGACGGGCCGCGCTGCACGGACGGCCACCGCGGCTGCTCGTCGGCCGTCCTCACCATCCCGGCCATCCGCTCCCGGTTCGCCGCCTCCACCGGCGACCAGCGCTCCTACGAGGAGGTCCTCGCGCTCGCGGCCCAGGGGCATCCCGTGGCGGGCGGCGTGGTGGAGGCCGCCGGCGCCGCCCTCGGCCTGCTGGTGTCCGCCGTCGCGAACCTCACGATGGTGGACCTCGTCATCCTCTCCGGCGAAGGCATGGCCCTCGCCGACGTCGCGGCGCCGTCGCTGCACGCCGCGATCGACGCCCACCGGGACCCGGAGGCGTCCCCCGTCCGGCTGAGCCGGCAGCCGACCGACTTCGCCCAGTGGGCGCGCGGGGCCGCCGCCGTCGCCATCCAGCGCACCATCCTCGGCACGCTGCGCTGACGCAGGACGCGCCCGGTCCGGAATTATTCAGCACGCTGATGAATTGCACCCGATATGACTACTATCGCGATCATCGGAGCAGGACGCGGCCTCGGAGCCGCAGTGGCACGCCGTTTCGGAGCGGAGGGCTTCTCGGTGGCCCTCATCTCCCGGAGCCAGGGCAAGCTCGACGCCCTCGCGGAGGACCTCGGCAAGGAGGGTATCCAGGCCCGTGGCTTCGCCGCGGACGTCCGGAACCCCGAATCGATCGCCGCGGCCCTCGAAGCGGCCACCGAGACGCTCGGGCCCATCGAGGTCCTGCAGTACAGCCCCCTCCCGCAGAAGGACTTCATGCGGCCCGTCCTCGAGACCACCCCGGCGGACCTCAGGGGTCCGGTGGAGTTCTCCATCTACGGCCCCGTGGCCGCCGTGCACCAGGTCCTGCCCGGGATGCGCTTCCTCGGCGGGAACCGGGGCACCATCCTCTTCATCAACGGCGGCTCGGCCGTGAAGCCCGGCCGCTCCGTGACCGGCACGTCCGTGGCCTTCGCCGGCCAGGCCGCCTACGCGCAGCTGCTGCACGAGGTGCTCGGCGAGGAAGGCATCCACGTCTCGCAGCTGATCATCGGCGGCCGGATCATCGAGGGCGACCCGGAGAAGGACCCGAACGTCCTCGCGGACGTCATCTGGGGTCTCCACGCCCGGCGGGACACCTTCCGCCACCAGATCAGCGCCGACTGACCATCGACCGCCCGACGACACCGACAGCCACCGGAGGACCATCATGAAGATCGCACTGCTCGGCGTAGGACGCATGGGCCACGAACTCGGCGTGCACCTGCTGCGGGCCGGCCACGAGGTCACGGCCTGGAACCGCACGGCGAGCGCCGTCGACCGCCTGCACGACGCCGGCGCCGCCCGCGCCGGGTCGGCCCAGGAGGCGGCGCAGGACGCCGACGTCGTCATGACGGTGCTCTTCGGACCGGACACGGTCCGCGAGGTGGTGCTCTCCGGGCTCGAGATCCCGGCCGAAGCCGTCTGGCTGGACGTCACCACCGTCTCCCCGGAGGACGCCCGCGAGTTCGCCGACTACGCCGCCGCGGCCGGTGTCCGCTACGTCCACGGGCCCGTGATCGGCAGCCTCGCCCCGGCGCGGGCGGGCACGCTCGGGGTCCTGCTCGGCGGCGCGGCCGGGGATGTCGACGTCGTCGAGCCCCTCGCCGCGCTGTGGGGTGATGCCGAGCGCCTGCGCCGCGTGGCGACGCCGTCGGACGCCGCGACCGGCAAGCTGCTCGCGAACCTCGCCCTGGGCGTCACGCTCCAGGGACTCGTGGAAGCCCTGCGCCTCGGCAGGACCAACGGGCTCGACGCCGCCGCGGTCCTCGACCTGCTGCAGGGCACGGGTCTGGGTGTCATCGCCGGGATGAAGGGGCCCGTCATCACCGGGGGCACGTTCGGCGACACCCAGTTCTCCGCCGATCTCCTCGCCAAGGACGCCCGGCTCATGCTGCGCTCCAGCACCGATCCCCTGCCCGCGGTGACGGCACTCCTGCAGTCCCTCACCGACGCCCAGCGCGCCGGGGCGGGCGACGACGACATCGCGGTGATCGCGAAGCCCGAGCTGGGCTGACCGCAGCATCCGGCCGGAAAGTGCTGTCTGGAGAGCCGCCGATCTGGGTACCGTGATCGGTATGGCTACCCCTGACACTTCCGGTCCCGATTCCAACCACCAGCGCCCCGACGGCGTCTCCGACCTCACCGTCGAGGCTCTCGGCAAGCTCTCCGAAGCCCTCGAGGTCGTGGAACACGCCCGCGGCTACCTCTACGGCTTCCACCGGCTCACCGGCAAGGCGGACCTCAACCTGTCCGAGGCCGAGGAGCTGTTCCGCAAGGCCGGGCACACGGGGCTCGCGGACACGCTCGCCTCGGAGATCATCGGCCGCAACGTGATCGAGGGCCGGTGGACCTTCCAGATCATGGAGGACTACGACGACAGCTACTACTCCGCGTTCAAGTCCTTCGAGAAGGAGGCGCGTGACGCCCTCGTCGGGGGCAAGCGCCACCTCTTCGAAGCGGAGATGAAGGAGGAGCGCCGCACCAAGGGCGAGGAGCACCACGAGGCGCTGCCGCCCGAGGCCTGAGCACCGACCCGGTGGTGCGCAAGTGGCAGCCGCGATCTCAGTAGACTTCGAACATGCTGCGCCCCGACGATCGATCCCCGACGCTCCCCTCCCCGGACCGCGCCGAGCGCCAGCACCCCGGAGACCACCCGCTGGACGTCCTCGTCGACCGGGTCGATGCTGCACGGGGCTCCCTCCCGCGCACGCTGGCGCTCGCCGGAGAACTGGGCGCCGCGGTGCCCCTGCCGGGATCGGGCAGGACGGCCCTGACCTGGCAGCTCCTCACTACACTCGCCGCCGCGGATCTCACGGTGGCGCGCGTCGTCGAACCCCACCTCGACGCCCTGGCGATCCTCGACCAGGCCGGGATGGGCACTCCCGCCGGACCTGCCGGCCTGCCCGACGGCGCCGGGACGTGGGGCGTGTTCGCCGCGGAGGGGCCCGGCGTCGCACTCACGGCGTCGGAGGGGCCGGACGGCACCTGGACCCTCACGGGCGTCAAGCCCTGGTGCTCCCTCGCCGACCACCTCGACTCCGCGATCGTCACCGCCCACGTGCGTGAGGGGAAGCGCCGGGCCTTCGCCGTGGATCTTCGCGCCGACGGCGTCACGCCGGAGCCCGCCGACGCCTGGGTCAGCCATGGCCTGGCCGCGGTGACCAGCTGCTCGGTGTGCTTCGACGCCGCCGCGGCCGTGCCGGTCGGGAACGCCGACTGGTACCTCGACCGCGACGGCTTCGCGTGGGGCGGGATCGGGGTCGCGGCCTGCTGGTTCGGGGGTGCCCTCGGCATCGCCCGCACCCTCCTCGCCGCGTCCCGGCACCGCACCCCCGACCAGATCGCCCTCATGCACCTCGGGCGGGTGGATGCCGCCCTCCACGGGACGCGGACGGCACTCGCCGCCGCGGCGGACGCCGTCGACGACGGACGCGCGGGCGGACAGGACGGCGCACTGCTCGCGGCCCGCGTGCGCTCCCTGGCCTTCGACTGCGCGGAACTGGTGCTCGAGGCGGCGGCCCACGGGCTCGGCCCGGCGCCCCTGGCCTTCGACGAGCGCCACGCCACCCGCGTCGCCGACCTCCACCTCTACCTGCGGCAGCACCATGCACAGCGTGACGACGCCTCCCTCGGGCGGCGCGTTCTCGAGGGATCGCAGCAGGGCGGTGCGGCATGGTGAGCTTCACGCACGACGGCGAGGGGACGCCGGAGAGCCACTGGCGCACCTGGGAGCAGGACCGCGAACCGGGCGGCGATCTCCAGGTCGAGGAGCTCTTCGACGGGCGGCTGCCCTCCCGGTTCATCCTCCTGGCCGCACACCCCGACGACGAGACGCTCGGAGCCGGCGGCCTGCTCTCCCGGCTCGCGCGCGACGGCGTGCGGTGCGACGTCGTCGTCCTCAGTGACGGCGAGGCGTCCCACCCGTCCTCCCCCACCCACTCACCGCAGCAGCTCGCGGAGCTGCGGCGCGGCGAGGTGACCAACGCCCTGCAGGTCCTGGCGCCGGCCGCCCGGCTGACCTTCGAGGGCCTGCCCGACGGCGGGATCACGCCGGAGGACGTCGCGGCGGTCCTGACCCGCGAGCTCGGCGACGGCGAGGCCTCCCGCACCCTGGTGGCCGCCCCGTGGCGCCACGACGGACACGCCGACCACGACGCCGCGGGCGCCGGCGCGGCGCAGTTCTGCAGCGACCGCGCCATCGCGCTACTCGAGTACCCCATCTGGCTCTGGCACTGGGGAACGGCCGAGGAGCACGCGAAGGAGCTCGCCGACCTGTCGCTGCACCACCTCGGCGCCGACGAGCGCACCCGTAAGGGCTCCGCCCTCGCCACCCACGTCACCCAGACCCTGCCCCTGTCCGACGCTCCGGGCGATGAGGTCCTGCTGACGCCCGGCGTCCTCGAGCACTTCAGCCGCAGCTTCGAGTCCTTCTTCGTCAGCGGCGTGCCGTCCGCCTTCGAACGCCTGCACCGCGACCGGGCGGATCCCTGGGAGGTCGCCGAGCGGTTCTACGAGCAGCGCAAGCGCGCCCTGACCATCGCCAGCCTGCCGCGGCGCCGGTTCTGCCGGACCCTGGAGATCGGCTCGTCCGTCGGAGCACTCACGAAGGACCTCGCTGCGGTGTCGGACAACCTGCTGGCGCTCGACACCAGCGAGACGGCGGTGCGCCGGACCAACGAGGCGGTCATCATGCATGCCGCCGCCGGCGCGAGGCTCGCCACCGTCCCGCGGGACTGGCCGCGCGAGGACGGGCCCTTCGACCTGATCGTGCTCTCGGAGACCGGCTACTTCCTGTCCTCGGACCAGCTCGACGACGTCATCCGGCTCATCGGTGAATCGCTCGACGACGACGGCGTGCTGGTCCTCTGCCACTGGCGCCACCCCATCGAGGGCTGGGAACTGGACGGGGACACCGTCCACCAGCGCGTCCGGGACCTGTCGGGCCTTCCCACGCTCTCCCTGCACACCGAGGAGGACTTCCTCCTCGAGGTCTTCGTCCCGGCGCCTGCCGCCTCCGTCGCCCGACGCGAGGGCCTGGTGTGATCCCGGGCCAGGTGGCCGTCGTCGTCCCCGCCCGCAACGAGGAGGAACGGCTCGCCGCGTGCCTCGCCTCGCTCGACGCCGCGCGGCTGCACCTCCTCCGCACCGTCCCGCGGATCCTCGTGTCCGTGACCGTGGTCCTCGACCGCTGCACGGACCGGTCCGCGGCCGAAGCACGCACGGTACCGGGCATCTCCGTCATCTCGGGCAGCTTCGGCTCCGTCGGTGCGGCCCGTGACGCAGGCGTCAGGTTTGCGCTGGCGAAGTCCCGCAGCCTGCCCGTCGGCACCTGGATCGCGAACACCGATGCCGACACCACGGTGCCGCGGGACTGGCTCCTCCAGCACCACCGTCTCGGCAGCGACCACGATCTCGTCCTCGGAACGGTCCGGCCCACCCTGACCCCCGACAACGGCGAACGGCTGCGGCTGTGGTCCGCCGCCTACGTGCCCATCGACGGACATCACCACGTCCACGGCGCGAACCTGGGGATCAGGGGAAGCACCTACCTGGAGCTCGGCGGCTTCGGCCCATGGGAGCAAGACGAGGACGTCCGCCTCGTGGAGCGGGCCAAGGCGGCCGGCGCGCGGTGGGCCGCCTCCGGGGCACTGACCGTCTCGACGTCGTCGCGCACCGTCGGCCGGGTCCCGGCGGGCTTCTCCACCTACCTCGGTCGGCTCGGCT
This sequence comes from Arthrobacter sp. TJ-263, assembly GCF_058269155.1. Lineage (NCBI taxonomy): Bacteria > Bacillati > Actinomycetota > Actinomycetes > Micrococcales > Micrococcaceae > Arthrobacter > Arthrobacter sp. TJ-263. Next base: position 507,179 of record NZ_JBZCNE010000002.1, read on the forward strand.
GAGGGAACCCGTCGGCGCTTTTCCTGATTGTCCACGGCATCTGTTAGACAAGGGGAGTCACGGACAGGGCCTTTGCATGGGGCGGGCCGCCGTGGCCGCGTTCTTGGGGGATGAACAACATGCGATTCGGAGACATGCTGCGCCAGGCGCGCACCGCTGCGGGACTGACGCAGGCGGAACTGGGAGACGGGGTCTACTCCACCCAGTTCGTCTCCCTGCTGGAGCGCGGGCTGCGCCAACCCACGCCGGACATGGTGCAGCATCTCGCCGCACGGCTCGGTATGGACGCCCGGACCCTGGGCTGGTGGGTGGAACAGCCGGCCGTCGATGACCAGCCGGGTCTCACCAGCGCCATGTTCGCTGCGAACTACGCGCGGGACATGCACGACAACGCGCTGGCAGCATCCGAGGCGGAACACGCCGCGAGCATTGCCCACGAGCAGCGGAACGCCCCGGCCTGGTGGGACATGTCCATGCTCCAGGCCCAATCGCTGATCGGCCTGCGCCGGCTCGACGAGGCAGAGAACGTCCTGCTGTCCATGGACCGGTCGTCGCTGATGGTCGCCACACCCGAACTGCGCTCGGTCGTCCAGGGGCGGCTGTCCACCATCGCGCGGAACGCGGGACGGCTCGCCGAAGCCCTCGAGCTCGCGCGCCGTTCGATGGAGCTCGCCGCCGGACTCCCGGACCATGCACCGGCCCGCCTGCAGGCGGCCTTCATCCTCATCGCCGCCCTCTCCGTCAAAGGGGAACTGGACGAGGCATGGGAGGTGGCGACGAGCCTGGACATCAGCGACGGAATGCTGACCGTGCCGTCACTCCTCGTCGCCCGAGGGGCCTGGGCGATCGGCAACGTCGCCTTCCGCCGTGGGGACCCGGAGGTCGGCGAGAAGTACTACGCGCTCGCGGGCGAGCTGCTGCTGCCGCAGGCGGACCTGCAGACCTGGACCGAGTTCCACTGCGCCAGCGCCGGCTACAAACTGGTCCTGGGGTTCGTGGACGACTCGGTCCGGGCCTCGCTCGCCAACGCGGAGCTCGGGCTCCGGATCATCGGCACCGAGACCCAACGGCTGGAACTCCAGCTCGCGCAGGTCAGGCTCGCTCTCCTGACGGCGGACCTCGATACGGCGGAAGAGCTGCTGAAGCGCCTGATCGACCAGCGCGATCTGCTCGACTTCGAGTCCGAGACGGGGCTCGAGGAGAGCCTCGGCCTGTACTACGCGGCGCGCCGGTCCCCCAGGCAGGCCGCCCACCACCTGACCGCTGCGGCGCACCTGCACTCCGAGGCCGGTGCGGAAGAGAAAGCACGCGAACTCCTGGACCAGATCCGGACCCTCTCCGACTGACCGGCACCGCTCTTTAGGGTCGTGGGACGGTCGACACCCGTCCGGTGCGGTCCTACCATGGCAGGTGCGCGAATGCCCTTGGGCACCAGGGCCGCGCCCGTCGGAAAGCGGCCCCAGCCGCCGCTTCTCGGTGCTGGGGCCGGTAACAGCGTCTCGTGATGAAACGCACCCCATAGGACATCCATCATGCAGGGTAAGAACACGCCCATCGTGGCGGCGGCACTCGCCGTCGCCCTCCTGTCCGCTGCCGGCGCCGCCACGGCGTCCCCCACGGTGACCATCTCCGCGCACCGCGGCGGGACGGTGACGGCCGGCGACACGACCGAACTGGCCACCGGACTCGTCAGCCCGCTCCGCGTGGGCATCGGTCGCGACAACACCGCCTACGTCTCGCAGAACTTCGCGGGCAGACTCACCAGCGTGGACCGCAGCAGGACCGTCGCCACGGTGCTCGATCGTCCCGGCATCGAGATCGGCAGCGTGTCCATCACCAAGGGCGACGTGTACTACACCGAGAGCGCCGGCGGCCCGGGCAGCCCCGACCCGGTCGTCGCCAAGGTCAGCGTCCTCGAGGACGGCGAGCCGCGCGTGCTCGCGGACCTCGCCGCGCTCGAGACCGAGAACAATTACGACGCCGACAACGAGTACGGGTTCCAGGACCTCCCCGAGGAGTGCGCGGCCCAGCTCCCCCAGGACCTGCTCCCCTTCCTGCTCCCGCACGGAGGCGACGCCTACTCGCACCCCTACGCGACGGCGGCGTCCCACTCGGGACGTCACGTGTACGTCGCCGATGCCGGGGCCAACGTCATCTGGACCGTGGACACGCGGCGCGAGACGGTCGACGCGACCGTCCTCGAACCGGTGGCCACGCCGGTCACGGAGGAGCTCCTCACCTCACTCAAGGGACAGGGCATCGCGCTTCCCGATTGTGTCCGCGGCCTGACGTTCAACTCCGAACCCGTCCCCACCGACATCGAGTCCGGTCCCGACGGCCTGCTGTACCTGACGTCGCTGCCCGGGGTCCCGGAGGATCCGACGCTCGGGTCGGTGCGCAGCTTCGATCCCAGGTCGGGTGACGTCGAGCTCGTCGTCTCCGGTCTGACCTCGCCCACCGGGCTGGCCTTCGACCGCCGCGGCAACCTGTTCGTGGCCGAGCTGTTCGCCGACAGGATCTCGGTCATCGCGGCGGGGACCGAGGAGGCAGTGCCCTTCCGTGAGGTCACCCGGCCCGCCGACGTCGAGGTGGACGGCAAGTACCTCTACGCGACCACCAACGCAGTAGCGGGCAACCCCGGACCCGAAACTCTCCCGACCCAGCCGCAGGGCACCCTCGAGCGGACCCGCCTGGACTACGGCAGGAGGTAGCCCCTGCACCGAGTCCCTCCACCGACGACGCGTCCCACCGGGGCGCGTCGTCGCGCGCCTCGGGTCATACCTCCCGGTCGGTGCCCACCTCGCCTGCACGAACGAAGGCACCATCGGCCGCCGGGGCAGGAACGGACGCGGCGGCTCTCGGCGCCGGATCGGCCCCGCGCAGGAAGTACGCTCCGAGCGACCCCGCGAGCGTCGCGAAGACGGCCACCGAGTACACCGCGAGCAGGACCTGCAGGATGCGCGCGAAGGAGGTCGTCGGGGTGAGGCCCGTCCCCGTGATCGTCGCCATCGCGGCCTCGAACAGGGCGTCCGCGTACGAGTCGTGCGTGCCGGTCGCGTAGAGCAGCTGGCTCGATGCCAGGACCACGACGGCGGTCACGGCCGCGAGCCAGCCGATACGGCTGGACAGCAGGCGACCCGCCGATCGTGAGCCCCGGATGCCCGCGGAGACGATCCCTCCGAAGCGGGCGTAACGCGCGAGACGAACGAAGCGCAGCGCCTGCAGGGCACGGAAGAAGCGCAGGAACGGCACGAGGAGGAACACCACCTGCCACCAGTTCTTCGTCCAGAACGCCTTGCTGAACCCGGCGATGTAGGCGCGCAGGAGGAATTCGGCGACGAAGACGGACCAGAAGATCCATCCCACAACGGTGAAGGCCGTGATCACGCCGGCGCCCGTCGCCAGCAGCTGCCCCAGGACGACGAACAGGAAGATCACGCCGAGGACGCCCATCGGCCTGTCGAGTCTCGCGGCCGCTGCTTCCGCCCGCTCCAGCCCCGCGCGTTCACTGCGCGCCGTCGTCGCGCTCATCGCGCCCGTCCCGGGTAGCCGCTGACCCCCTCCAGGGCCGAACCGCTACCACGTGTGCTTCCGGAAATCACGCTGAGCTTCCCGTTCGTCTCGAGCACCACGGCGGCTACGGAGGACAGGTCGCCCGAACCCGTGCCGCGCACCGCCTGGAACACTTCCGATTCCGTGAGCCGGTTCCGGCGCAGCTCGTCCCTCTGCAGTTCCCCGTCCACGACCAGCGCGACGGGCTTCGCCGTCACCACGCCGCGGGCCTTCGGCCACCGCGCAGAGACCCGGGCCACCACCCATTGGAGGCCCACGAGCAGCGCCAGGGCAGCCAGGCCCTCGGCGTACGCGACGTCGGAGCTGAGCAGGATCGTCGCAAGCGTCGATCCGAGGGCCACGGTGATGATGAAGTCGAACGCGTTGAGCTGGCCCAGGGTCCGCTTGCCCGAGAGCCGGAGAACCCCCACGAGGGTGGCGTAGGAGACGGTACCCACGATGAGGACCCGGAGAACATCCGCCCAGGAGTCGAACCACATGTGCGCCGCCTACGCCATCGACGAGAGCAGTGCGTCACACGCCTGCTCGCACCGTCGGCAGGCCTCTGCGCACACCCGACAGTGCTCGTGCATTTCCGCGTGCTGGGCGCATTCGTCCCCGCACGCCCTGCAGGCTGCCCGGCAGGCTTCGAGAACGGCCCGGCTCAGGTTCGCGTCATAGCCGGTGTGTCGGGAGAGGACGCGACCGGTGCTGTCGCAGACGTCGGCACAGTCGAGGTTCGTCCGGATGCACTTGCGCAGCTCGGCCACCATGTCCTCGGCGAGGCAGGCATCAGCACATGCCGTGCAGGTCTGGGCACATTCGAAGCATGCCTCGATGCATTCGACCAGCAGGTCGCGGTTGAACCCGTCGCGTCCCTGGGGGTAGGTGTCGAGCATGGCGCCGACGTTCGTCATGGGATTCTCCTTCGATCGTTGGACAGGACCTGTGCCCGGACGGATACCTTTTCGACAGTACGCTTAGTAATTTGCGTGGTTCCACTGGTCTCCCGGATCGATACGCTCCGGTGATCTTCAGTGCCCGGGCCGGAAGCGGCGGATGCTGTAGACGATGAAGAGGGCCGCGAGCACGCCGGACAGGGCGAGACCCGGACCGACGCTCCACCCGCCCGGGATCCACCACGTCGCACTCAGGGGCCACCACCCCGGCGCCGGGGGCTGCACGCCCCACAGGACCCCGAGCAGGACGAGTCCGAGGGCCCCCGAGAAGCTGAGGACGATGTTCGGCGTGGTCTTCACGCCCTGCGCGGCCCCCGCGAAGGCCTTCTCCTTGACCGGCCGGAGCCACCGCCGCGCCCAGTCGTACTGCTGGGCCAGGACGGCCAGGCCCGCGACGAGCGCCAGCAGGCCCGGTCCCGGAAGGACGAGCGCGGCGAGGCCGATCAGCACCAGCAGCCACCCGACCACGAGGCCGAGGATCCGACGTGCGCCCTGGGGCCTGGTGCGCCCGGCGGAACTGGAGCCGTTCGACCTCCTGCGGTGGCCTTGTCGATGCCTAGGTCGATGCATCCGAATTATTCAGTAGGCTTCTCATTCCTCTATGATGGATACCGATCGACGCCGGGGGCAAGGACCACGGCCGCGTATGCCGGGCTTGCCACACCGCCCGGAGCATGGCCGGCAGGGAGTCCCGACCGGCTGGACCCCATACTTCCCGCGCAGCGCGGGCCTCAGAAGGAGACTCATCATGATCGGATTCATCATCGCCGGCCTCATCATCGGCGCACTCGCTCGACTCATCAAGCCCGGCAAGCAGAACCTCGGCCTGATCGCCACGCTCCTGCTCGGCATCGTCGGATCCCTCATCGGCGGCACCATCGCGAGCTTCCTCGGCACCGGACAGATCATGGAACTGAACGTGATCGGCTTCATCGTCTCGGTCATCGCAGCAGTGCTCCTGATCGGCGTCGCCGAGAGCCTCTCGGGTCGCCGTCGCGTCACCCGCTGATCCATCCCGGCATGAACGAAGGGCGGCCCCGGCCGCCCTTTTTCGTGCCCGGCACGTGCCGCCGCTTCCGCTCGTTCAAGCAGTACCCGTGCCCACAGAACGTCCAGCTTGCGGGTGTAGCGTTAACACCAGATGGGGCACAGATTCGTTCGGAAGGCTCAATCATGAACAAGAACTGGCGCTGGCTCCCCGCCGGCATCGTCCCGGTCGTCATCGTCACCGCCGCGGTCAGTGGGTCCGCCGTCGCCGAAGCCCAACCGCAGCTCCCTGCGAAGACCGCGCAGGAACTGCTCGAATTCGTGGCGACCAGCACGGATGACGCCTACTCCGGCACCGTCGAGCAGTCCTCGGACCTCGGCCTGCCCGACATCAGTATGGCCACCCCTCCGGGCGGCACCTCCAGTTCGGACCCCACCTCCACCGCGCTCGAACTCCTCACCGCCGACCACACCGCGCAGGTCTACGTCGACGGACCGGACCGGGCACGCGTCCAGGTGCTCGACCAGCTGGCCCAGCGCGACGTCGTCGTCAATCAGGACGACGTCTGGTTCTACGACTCCAGCGCCAACGAGGCCATGCACGCCGTCCTGCCCGACCGCGAATCCGCGAAGGCAGAGCTCGAGGCGAAACTGCAGGAGAAGGCCGCCGAGTACCCCGAACTGCAGGACGTCCCCCGCACCCCCGCGGAGCTCGCCGAGGTGTTCCTCGCGACGATCGACCCGTCCACCGAGGTGACCGTGGACGGCACGAGTCGTGTGGCCGGTCGCAGCGCCTACGAACTGCGGCTTACCCCCGAGGACGCCACGACCCTGATCGGCTCCATCGCCGTCTCCGTCGACTCCGAGACCGGTGTCCCGCTCAGCGTCACCGTCCAGGCCAAGGGCCAGGAGGACGCCGCGTTCCAGGCCGGCTTCAGCGCCGTCGACTTCAGCATCCCCGACGCCGGCATCTTCGAGTTCACCCCGCCCGCCGACGCCACCGTCACCGAGGCACCCACGGTGGACGACGCCAGGGCCCGCATGGAGGCGAAGGACGAGCCCGTCGCGACAGACGAGCCCGTGGTCCTCGGCGAAGGCTGGAGCACCATCGTGGAACTGCCCGCCGGCACCGCAGCGAAGCTCGGGGTCGCCCCGGGCAGCGGCGAGGCAGTCGGGATGGGCGACATCATGGACATCAAGCCCGGCATGGACCCCGAGGAGGTCGCCGGAGCGCAGGCGATGCTGGACCAGGCCCTCACCGAGGTCGACGGCGGCAGCGCCCTGCAGACCTCCCTGGTCTCGGTGCTCGTCACCGACGACGGCCGCATCCTCGCGGGCGCCGTCGGCGTGGACCAGCTCGTCGCCGCAGCCCAGCGGTGATCGCCGAGGATCCAGCGGACCCTGCACTCCCGGTGCGGGTCCGCGGGTGAGCGCCGACGGGTTCGCGATCGAGACGCGCGGACTGACCAAGGAGTTCGGCCGCCAGAAAGCGGTGAACAGCGTGGACCTCGCCGTGCCCCGCGGCACCGTGTTCGGCTTCCTCGGCCCCAACGGGTCCGGGAAGACCACCACCATCCGTGTGCTCCTCGGCCTCGCCGCGGCATCCAGCGGCGAGATCCGGCTGCTCGACGGCGACATGCCGAAGGACGCGCGCGCCGTCCTGCCCCGCGTCGGAGCCCTCGTCGAAGGTCCCGCCATCTACCCGTTCCTCTCCGGACGCGCCAATCTGCAGCGGTTCGACGCCGCCGACCGCCACACCTCCCCCGCCACCCGCAACCGGCGTGTGGACGCCGCCCTCGAGCGCGTGGGCCTCAGCCATGCGGCGAACAAGCGGGCGCACGCCTACTCGCTCGGCATGAAGCAGCGCCTCGGGATCGCCAACGCGCTGCTCGCCCCCCGGGACCTGCTGATCCTCGACGAACCCACCAACGGCCTCGACCCGCAGGGCACCCGCGAGGTCCGCAGCCTCATCCGGTCCCTGTCGGAGGACGGCACCACTGTCTTCGTCTCCAGCCACCTGCTCGCCGAGGTGGAGCAGATGTGCACGATGATCGCCGTCATGAGCGCGGGGAGGCTCGTGGCCCAGGGCTCCCTCGACGAACTGCGGGACGGGGGCACCGTCCGGGTCCGCGTCACCACGCCGGACCTGGCCGATGCCCGCCGGGTCCTCACCGGCCTCGGCCTCCGCCCCGAACCCCACGGGCGCGACGACGTCGTCGCCGCCGAACTGGCGGTCCCCGGGCTCCTGCCCGAGGCCGTCAATGCCGCTCTGGTCCATGCCGATGTGCGGGTCCGCGGCTTCGAGGCCAGCGGCGCCTCGCTCGAGGACCGCTTCGTCGCACTCACGGGAGAGGGGTTCGACGTTGCCGGCTGAACGGTCCCTGGGCCTCTCGCTCGTCCTGTCCGAGATCACCGTCCTGTTCCGGCGGCTCCGCACGTGGGCGATGATCGGCGCACTGGCGCTGATCCCCATCCTCATCGCCGTCGTCGTCCGGGTCTCCTCCGACGGCTCGGCCAGCGGACGCGGCCCGGCGTTCCTCGACAGCATCACCCAGAACGGCCTGTTCGTCTCGCTCACGGCGCTGACCGTGGCCATTCCGCTGTTCCTGCCGCTGACCATCGGCGTCGTCGCCGGAGACACGATCGCGGGTGAGGCCAACCTCGGTACCCTCCGGTACCTGCTCGTCGCCCCCGCGGGCCGCATCCGGCTGCTGCTCGTGAAGTACACCGGGGCGGCGCTCTTCTGCCTCGTGGCCACCCTGACGGTCGTGGTCACCGGCGCGATCATCGGGGCGCTGCTGTTCCCCGTGGGCCCGGTGACGCTCCTGTCGGGGGACACCGTGGGCATCGTCGGCTACTTCGGCCGGCTGCTGCTGCTCGCGCTGTACGTGACGGTATCGCTCATGGGGCTCAGCGCCATCGGGCTGTTCATCTCCACGCTGACCACCATCCCGGTGGGCGCGATGGCCGCGACGGCCGCCCTGGCCGCCGTCGCGCAGATCCTCGGCGCGCTCCCCCAGCTCGAATGGCTGCACCCGTGGCTGTTCACCCACTACTGGCTGGGCTTCGCCGACTTCCTGCGTCAACCACTCGTGTGGAACAGCTTCCTCGACAACGCCCTGCTGCAGTTCGGCTACATCGCCGTGTTCGGGAGCCTCGCCTACGGGCGGTTCAGCACCAAGGACATCCTGAGCTGACGACGCATCCACCGAATGGCCGCGTCGACTTAGATTAGGCTACCCTTGCCTAGAGGGCTGTGCTCTCCCGACGACTTCCCCCGCCTGAGATGAGACCCTGATGCACCCGCGCCCCCTGACGAAAACGCTCGTCGGCCTGACCGCCCTGACATCCATCCTCACGGGCTGCAGCGCCATCGGCGGCGACTCCGCGGACCTCCAGATCTACTCGGCGCGGCACTACGACCTCGAGGGCGCGTTCGGGCAGTTCACAGAGGAGACGGGCATCACCGTCGAGTTCATCACCGGTGACGACGCCGAGCTCCTCGAGCGCCTCAAGGCCGAGGGCGACGACACCCCCGCGGACGTCTTCATGACCGTCGACGCCGGCAACCTCTGGAACGGCGCGCGCCAGGGCGAACTCGCCGCGACCGACTCCCCGGTGCTCGACGAGGCCGTCCCCGAGGACCTGCGCGATACCGAGGGCCGCTGGTACGGGCTCGCCCTGCGCGCACGGACCGTCACGTACAACCCCGACGCCGTGGACCCCGCCGAGTTCGATGCGACCGAGACCTACGCGGGCCTCGCCGACCCGAAGTGGAAGGGCCGCCTGTGCATGCGGGACGCCACCTCCGCCTACACGCAGTCCCTCGTGGCCAGCCTGATCGACCTCCACGGCCGGGAGCGGGCCCTCGAGATCGTCGAGGGCTGGGTGGCCAACGACGTCGCGATCATGAGCAACGACATCCTGCTGCTCGAGGCCATCGACGCCGGCACGTGCGACGTCGGCATCAACAACCACTACTACCTGGCCCGGACCCTCGAGGAGAACCCCGACCTCAAGGTGGACCTGTTCTGGGCGAGCCAGGAGGGTGCCGGGACGCACGTGAACATCTCCGGCGCGGGCGTGGTCGAAGGCTCGGACAGCGCCGAGGACGCGCAGCAGCTCATCGAGTGGCTCGCCACGGACGGGCAGAACGCCTTCGTCGACGCCAACCACGAGTTCCCCGTCAACCCGACCGTCGAGCCCGAGCCTGTCATCGCCGCCTTCGGCGAGTTCACGCGCATGCCGCTGAACGCCGAGGCCTACGGGACGCTCAACGCCGACGCCGTCGACCTGCTTGCCGAGGCCGGATACAAGTGACGGACACGGCGGCGCTCGCCGAGCCGCGGCCGCCCCGCCGTCGCGACCGGACCTACGGGGTCGGCCGACCGGCCTGGTCGGCGCTGGTCGTCACCGTCGCCGTCGTCGTCGCCACCCCCGTCCTGGCCGTCGTCATCGACGGACTCGGGAGCCTCGGCAGCACCGCCCCGCCGCGGGACCTCGTCCCGATGATCCTCACCACCATCGCCCTGATGCTGGGCGTCGGCGCGGGAGCGCTGCTGGTGGGCGGGGGCCTGGCGTGGCTCGTGACCGCCTACCGGTTCCCGCTGCGTGACCTGCTGGTGTGGCTGCTCGTCCTGCCGCTGGCCGTGCCGGCCTACGTGCTCGGGTTCATCTTCCTCTCCGTGTTCGACGTCGCCGGCCCCGTGCAGTCGCTCCTGCGGACCGTCTTCGGGACGGGCGTATGGGTGCCCGAGGTCCGCTCGCTGCCCGCCGCGATCCTCGTGATGACGCTGTCCCTGTACCCGTACGTCTACCTGATGGCGCGCTCGGCGCTGATCGAGCAGTCCTCGGGGACGTACGACGCCGCCCGCACCCTCGGGTCCACGCGCGGGCAGGCCCTGCGACGCGTGGTGCTGCCGCTCGCCCGGCCGTCCCTGGCCGCAGGGCTGGCCCTGGTGATGATGGAGACGCTCACCGACTTCGCCACGGTGCAGTACTTCAACGTGCAGACCGTCTCGGTGGGCGTCTACCTCGTCTGGAAGGGCACCTTCAACTTCCACGCCGCCACGCAGCTCGCCGTCCTCGTCCTCCTGTTCGCCGTGGCCGTGCTGGCCGCCGAGCGGGCCCTGCGGGGGCGGGCGCGCTACCACCAGCAGGGCGGACGCCGGCAGGGCTTCCAGCCGGAACGGCTGCGGGGCGCACGCGCCTGGACCGCGACGGCGCTCTGCGTGGCCGCCCTGTCCGCCGGGTTCCTCATCCCCGTGGGGCAACTGCTTATCTGGGCGTTCGGGCAGATCGTCTCCGACGCGTCCTTCCTCGCCGACCCGCGCTTCGCCGAGTACCTGGCCAACAGCCTCCTGGTGGCGGCGATCACCGCCGCCGCGTGCGTCGCCCTCTCCCTGGGCGTCGGCCACGCGATCCGGATGGGCGGGGGGCGTGTCGTCTCCTTCGCGGCGCAGCTGACCACGTTCGGGTACGCGGTGCCCGGTGCCGTCATCGGCATCGGTGTCCTGCTGTCCTTCGCCGCCCTCGACACCGCACTGGAGCGTGCCGGCGTGCCCGGAGGCACCGGGCTGATCGTCACCGGCTCCGTGGTCGGCATCCTCTACGCCTACGTGATCCGGTTCCTCGCCCCGGCCTACCAGTCCGTCAGCGCCAGCCTCGAGAAGATCGCCCCGACCGTCACGTCCTCCGCGCTGAGCCTCGGCGCCGGACCGCGCCGCATCCTCGGGCGGCTGCATCTGCCCCTCGCCCGGCCCGGCGTCGCCGTCGCCCTGATGCTCGTGGTGATCGACGCCATCAAGGAACTGCCCATCGTGCTGCTCCTGCGGCCCTTCGGCTTCACCACGGCGTCCGTCTGGGTCTACGAGCTCGCCCGCGAGAACTTCTGGGAAAAGGCTTCCCTCCCGGCCCTCGTCATCGTGGCAGCGGCCATCATCCCCGTGTTCGTGCTCGTCCGCCAAACCCGTGGGCGCGAGGCACACGGGATCGCTTCTTCAGGAAGGGAAGGACAGTGACGGCACAGATGCAGAGCGCGCCACCGGCCGAGACCGGCACGGCCGGCGCCCCGCCCGCACTCACCCTCGAAGGCGTGACCAAGCACTACGGGTCCGCCCGCGGCGTGGAGGCACTCGACCTCGCCATCCCCGCGGGTGAACTCGTGACGCTGATCGGCCCCTCGGGGTGCGGCAAGTCGACGACGCTGCGGCTCGTGGCGGGCCTGGAGCGGCCCGACGCGGGGCGGATCACCGTGGCCGGCGACGTCGTCGCGGACAGGACGCGGTTCGTGAACCCGGAGAACCGCCGCGTGGGGCTCGTGTTCCAGGACCACGCGCTCTTCCCGCACCTGACCGTCGCCCGGAACGTGGAGTTCGGGCTCGACCGGCTAGCGCGCAGCGAGCGCCGGAAGCGCGTCGGCGACCTCCTCGACCTCGTCCAGCTGCCCCACCTCGCGGACCGGTACCCGCACGAGCTCTCCGGCGGCGAGCAGCAGCGCGTGGCCCTCGCGCGGGCGCTGGCGCCGCGCCCCGCCGTCGTCCTCCTCGACGAGCCGTTCTCCAGCCTCGACGAGTCGCTGCGCGGGCAGGTGCGCCGCGACACCGTGGCGGCGCTGCGGGAGACCGGCACCACGGGCGTGCTCGTCACGCACGACCAGACGGAGGCGCTGTCCGTGGGCACCCGCGTGGTGGTCATGCACAACGGCGTGATCGAACAGGCCGACGCCCCCGAGAAGGTCTTCGAGCAGCCCGCCACGCGCTTCGTCGCCTCGTTCATGGGCGACGCCGACTTCCTCCCCGCCCACGTGCACCGCGCCCTGCTGACCTGCGAGATCGGCGTCGTGTCGACGGTTCCGGGGTGGGCGGACAGCGACGTGGACGTCGACGTCGTCCTCCGGCCCCACGAGGTGGCCCTCCTCCCGGACGCGGAGGCCACCGCCCACGTCTCGGCCGTGGAGTACCACGGCGCGTTCGTGCTGCACCACGTGACGCTCGCCTCGGGGCGCACCCTGCGGTCCTGGCAGCCCCACGACGTGCGCCACCCCGTCGGCACGGCCGTCACCGTGACCGTGGCCCCCGGCACCCATCCCACGCTCCTCGTCGGCGACCGGGCGGTCACCACGCCGCCCCGCAACGCCCCGAGGCCCCCGGTGGCCCCATGAGCGTCGACCCGGACCTCTCCGAGGCCACGTTCACCGACCTCGCCCGCCACGGGAACCGGCCCGCGGTCCTCACCGCCCACGGCGTGCTCTCCTACCGCCAACTGGCGGCGCGGGTCGACGACGTCGTGATGCGCCTCGGTACGGAGCGGCGGCTCGTCCTGCTCGCCGCACGCAACGACCTCGAGACCCTCGTGGCCTACCTCGCGGCGGTCACGGCCGGCCACCCGCTGCTGCTCGTCCCGGCGGACAAGCCCGCCGCCGTGGAGTCCCTCGTGGCCGCCTACGAGCCCGACGTGGTACTGCGGACGTCCGGCGGGTCCCTCGAGGTCGACGAGCGCCGGCCCGGCACCCGGCATGAGCTCCACCCCGAGCTCGCGCTGCTGCTCAGCACCTCGGGCTCCACCGGCTCCCCGAAACTGGTCCGGCTGTCCCGGACGAACCTCGAGGAGAACGCGCGGTCCATCGCCGGGTACCTCGGCATCGGCCCGGACGACCGCGCCGCCACCACCCTGCCTTTCTCCTACTGCTACGGCCTGTCCGTCGTCAACAGCCACCTGGCCCGCGGGGCAGGTCTCGTCCTCACGGACCTGTCCGTCGTCGACCCCTGCTTCTGGGACCTCGTCCGCGAACGCGGCGCCACCTCGTTCGCCGCCGTCCCCTACAGCTTCGACCTGCTGGACCGGGTGGGCTTCGCGGACATGGACCTGCCGAACCTGCGCTACATCACCCAGGCCGGCGGGCGGCTCGCACCCGAGAAGGTGCGGGCCTGGGCGGAGACCGGCCAGCGCCGCGGCTGGGACCTGTTCGTCATGTACGGGGCCACGGAGGCCACCGCGCGAATGGCCTACCTCCCGCCGGACCTCGCGGCGGAGCACCCGGGGACCATCGGCGTGCCGATCCCGGGCGGTTCCTTCCGGATCGACCCCGTCGACGGCCTGCCGCACGGTGAACTGGTCTACTCCGGCCCGAACGTCATGCTCGGCTATGCCGAGAGCCCCGGGGACTTCGCCCTCGGCCGCGAGGTGCACGAGCTGCGGACCGGCGACCTCGCCCGCCGGAACGCCAACGGGCTCTACGAGGTGGTGGGCCGTCGCAGCCGCTTCGTGAAGATCGCCGGGTTGCGGGTGGACCTCGGGCAGGTGGAGCGGATCCTCGCCGATTTGGGCGCGGTCGCCGCCGTCGCCGGGTCCGACGACGACGGCCTGGTGATCGCCGTCGAGGGAGAGCACGACGGCGGCATGCTGGCCAAGGTCCTCGCCGTCGATCTCGGGCTGCCCCGCACCGCCATCGCGCTGCACACGGTGGAACGCCTGCCCCGGATGGGCACCGGCAAGATCGACTACCCCGCCGTCCTCCGCCTCGCGGCCCCGGCTGTTGTCCCGGCTTCGGAGGAGCGCCCGGTACGGGAAGGGCCCGCCGACGTCCCGCGCATCTTCGCGGAGTGTCTGGACCGCCCCGATGTGCGCGACGCGGACACGTTCGTCACACTCGACGGCGATTCGCTCTCCTACGTGGCCCTGTCGGTCCGGCTCGAGGCGGCGCTCGGTCCGCTGCCCGCCGACTGGCACCTCCTGCCCGTCGGTGAGCTGGCCGGCCGCAGCAAGCCCCGCCGCCGTCGCCTCGTGTCCTTCCTGGAGCCGTCGATCGTGCTGCGGGCCGTCGCGACCGTCTGCATCGTCGCCGCCCACGTCGAGCTGTTCACCTTTCACACGGCGCACCTGCTCTTCGTCATCGCCGGCTTCAACTTCGCGCGGTTCCAGCTCACCGGCACGCGGTCCGCACGGCTCCGGCGTCATGCCCGGAGCCTCGCGAGGATCGTCGTCCCGTCCGTCGCGTTCATCGCGGTGGCCTACGTCCTCACGGACGACTACAGCCTGGCCAACGTCCTCCTGCTCAACGGGATGGTGGGGCCGCAGGAGGTCACCAGCGAGTGGCACTTCTGGTTCGTCGAGATGCTCGTCTACGTGCTCGTCGCCGTGACGGCCCTGCTCGCCCTCCCCTGGCTCGATCGCCTCGAGCGCCGCCTGCCGTTCGCCTTCGCCCTGGGCCTGCTCGCGGTCACCCTGCTCAGCCGGTACGACATCGTGGATCCCGGCCTGCCCAAGCCCCTGCCCGTGTTCTGGCTCTTCATGCTCGGGTGGGCGGTCGCGCGGGCGGACGACACCCGCCGTCGCCTGCTGGTGTCCGTCCTCGCCGCGCTGACCGTGCCGGGCTCCTTCGACGACCCGCTGCGCGAGGTGACCATCGTGGTGGGACTGCTGCTCATCACGTGGGTGCCGGCGCTGCCCGTGCCGTCGGTCCTCCGCCGCCTGACGGGCTGGCTCGCCGCCGCGTCCCTGTACATCTACCTGACGCACTGGCTCGTCTACCCGATGCTGATGCCCTTCGGACAGGTCGTCGCCGTGGTCGGGTGCCTTCCCGTCGGGGTGGGCTACTGGGCGCTCTGCCGGTGGCTGCCGACCGCCGTGGTCCGGTGGCGCACGCGTTCCATGCAGCGGTCGCCGGTGACGCCGGAGGTCTCCGGCACCTGAGCCGCGTCAGGCCGGACGCCCGCTGACCCGCGTCCTGCGGGTCGACGTCGATCCCGCTGCGGGCCAGAGTACGTCCAGGGAGTGCAGCGCGTGCTGGCGGGCGATGGCGACGACGGCTGCCGCACAGATCTCCGCGTCGCTCCCGGCGTCGTGATGCCGGAACGTGCCGAGGCCGAGGGCCCTCGCGATGTGCGGGAGCTTGTTCACCTCGAGGCCCAGGAGCCGGCGGGCGAGGACGACCGAACAGTGGAACGGGTTCTCCGGCGCCTCCAGCCCCGACTCGGCGCACGCACCGCGCAGCACGGAGCGGTCGAAGGGCGCGTTGTGGGCGACGAACGGGTCGTCTCCCGTGAAATCCATGATGCGCCGAAGGCTCTCCGGCCATCCCGGGGCCGAGCGGACGTCGGCTGGACGGATGCCGTGAACGGCGACGTTGATCGAGGAGAACTCGCTGACGGAGCGCGGGGGCTTGATCAGCCAGGACGCGGATTCGACGACGACGCCGTTCAACACCCTCGCCAGACCGACCGCACACACCGAGCCACGCTTGCTGTTCGCGGTCTCGAAATCGATCGCGGTGAAGTTGAGACCGTGCACTGTTGCTCCCTGTAGCTGTGGCCGCCGGTTCAGGGGCCCCGGACAGCCTAGCCTCGCGGAGTGCCCTGTCCCACCTCGGAGCTGGTCCGAGGTGCGGAAATGCTGACGGAATCCTGCCTCGACCCGGCGCCTCGACGCTGACCGACGTCGGGTTGCGGCCGATAGGTTCAGGGTGATCGGGGCGGGGCTCAGCCCGCCCCGATCCGCCATGCGTGAGTGAAGCGGTAGTCGAACGGGGACCCAGATGAGCACGAGGACGACGCGATGAGTGCTGCCGCCGAGCCGCTGGAGAGCGATGTCAGCTTCGCCGAACCGGAAGGCCTCGGCCTCCTGCGACGGCGTACCCCCGGCCAGTCCGTGATGGAGCAGCTGCTCGAGGTCCGTGGCAGCCGTGACACGAGGGGGCTCATCGCCCGGGCCTTCGGCGTCCGCCTGCTCGACGCCGCCAGCCGCCCCTGGTACCGGGGTGCACTCGGCGAGCGCGCGGTGGGACGCACCCTCGCCGCGCTGGGGCCGGAGTGGACGGTCCTGCACGCTGTACCGGTCGGCGAGAAGTCGGCCGACATCGACCACGTGGTGATCGGCCCCACGGGCGTCTTCACCCTCAACACGAAGCGGCATCCGGGTCAGAGGATCTGGACGGCGAAGGGCACCTTCCTGGTTGCCGGGACGCGCCACCCCTACATCCGGAACTCCGAGCATGAGGCTGTTCGGGCCGGGAAGCTGCTCTCGGCGGCGGTCCGCCACGCGGTGACCGCGGAGGCCGCGATCGTCGTCGTCGACGCGCAGCAGGTGACCGTGAAGGAGAAGCACAGGTCCGTCGCGGTACTCAACGAGAGCCAGCTCCTGCGCTGGATCACGGGGCGTCCCGTCGTCCACACGCCGCAGCAGGTCGCCCTGCTGGCGGCCGCCGCCGCGCAGCCCTCGACCTGGCGGCGTGCGCCGTCGGAGCTCCGCGACCCCGTGGAGGTGGCGCGGTCCTTCGCGGCGCTGCACCGGCTGGTGGAACAGGCACGACGACGACGGATGGGCTGGCTGCTCGCGCTGCCGGCGACGTTCCTCGCGTCGGCCGCGGGCGTCCTGCCGTTCTGACCCTCACCTGACCTGAAAGTCATTCCTTGCTGCATTTCCCCTCGAAGAACACCGCCGCGCACCGGCCGGATCCCCTTGACGTGAACCGCCTGCACCAGCTTCTTGGCCACCACGTCTGGGCGTTCAGCAACTGTCGGGTGGATGCTCCGGGACTGCCGGTCGCCGAGGTGGACTGGCTGTTCTACAACTCTCTCAGGGGTACATTCGTGCTCAGCGAGTGGAAGCGGTACCCGGCCACGGTGCTGCAGGTCATGGACGAGGGAAAGCCCTGGATCCTGGCGGACGGGGCGGCGGTCCCGAATCCGGTGGAACAGGTAGGCAGGCAACTGCAGTCCGTCCGTCGGGTGTTGCGGCAGGACGTCAGCAGGAAGCACTTCCCGTCCGTCGACCAGCATTCCCTCAACCTGTATCCGAGCGTCTACTCACCGCAGATCGACGGAGCGACCCGGCGGGAGCGGTTGCGCTACGGCGCGGTCCACGGCTCCCTCGAGGAGGTGGCCCTCATGGTCGAGCGCAGGGCCGTTACCGCTCCCCTGCTGGTGTCGGGCGGCAGCGCTCGGCGTGAACTGGCGGAGACGTTGACCGATCTCTTCCGCTGCTCGATCGGCTCGGCGGTGCGCCGGAAACTGGACCCTCCTCCGCCCGTGCAGCCGGATCCTGCTGTCCGCATGGCAGCAATTCATCGTGAGCTGGCGGCACTGCATCTCGAACTGGCTTCGCTGCTCGAAACTCCAGACCCACCTACAGCAGCATCTCCGACTCCGATGACGGCTCCCGTACCGCTGGCTCCAGCCCAAGTCGCGGCTCCCGTGCCAGTTGGAGCTCCCGCGCTCCCGCAGGGCAGTCCCGCCCCTCGATCTGACGCCTCGCCACAGTCCGCTGCAAACCCGCCAAAATCCCCGCCGCCGGCCACGAAGGCCTCCAAGTCGTCTGCTGCCAGTCATCTCAAAGGGCACGTGACCCGCCGGGTGCCCGCATCAAAGCCGAGCTCGGAGCACCTCCGTGATGCATTCATCGCAGCACTGCAAGATACGCACTTGAAGTCGAGCGGCGTGCACATCGGCCTGTTCGGCTCGTTTGTGGGTCAGCACCTGAAGGGCGGCATAAAGCTGGCCGATCTCGCCCCTGGTGGATTGAGCAAATGGTGTCATGCTCAGGCCGAGACAGCAGGATTGCAACTGATGAAAGATCCCAATGATCCCTCCGTCGTCAGATGGACCCGGAGGACCAACCCGCAGAAGGAACTCACATGAATCAGATCGTCCACGACCGGCCGGAGCAGCTACAGATGATCCTGTCCGGGCTCTTGCAGGGAGAGCAAGCCGTTGCTGTCTATGACTGCATCGGAGTCGGAACAGGCTTCATCGGGCTCACCAACCAACGCGTCATCCTTCAGGACAAGAGCTTCGTGGGCAACAAGGTGGCGCTGACTTCCCTGCCCTATCGAAACATCCAGGCGGTATCGATGCTGACCAACAAGTCGATGCTCGGGAAGTTCGCGTCCAGCTCCTCGATCGCCGTATCAGCGGGATCGAAAGCCTTCGAAGCAGACTTCCGCGGTGATGAGAAAGCCAAGCACGCCCACGATGTCATCCTGTGGCACCTCATCAACCGGTGAACCGGACACGAGGCGGTTCGCAACGAACATTCTCTGCCCCCTCGTTACGGGCAGCATTCAAGTCGTCCTGCCCGTGAGGGACCGCGTGCCACTTCACTGGGCACTTCCACTCCTGAGCACCGCCACTCCCTGGCAGGGGCCCCTTGTCCCGCGCCGGACGAGCGCGGCATGCTGGGGTGATGTCCTCCCTTTTCACTTGGCGCGGCATCGACGATCCGGATCGCCTGGACCACGCAGTGCTTACCCTCGCGCAGCACCGCCTGAGCGGGCATGGCGTCTCACTGACACCGTCGTATGCCAGTTCCTGGCAGCTCGATGTCGGGGCGGGATGGGTCACCCGTTCACTGCACGTGAGCGTCCAGGGCCGCGGTTGGGGCCGCTCGCTTGCCCTCATTCACGACGGCGACGGCGGCTGGATGGCTGATGCATCCGGCTGGGGTGACACTGCGCTTGAACCTCCCGGGCTTCAGGAGCCGGAAAGCCTGCGGGGCGCCATCGACTGCGATCTCGCATTGTGCCCGGTCACGAACACGATGCCGATCAGGCGTCTGGGCTTCCTCGAGCACGCCGTCCCCGACACCACCTTGGTCATGGCGTGGGTCGAGATGCCGTCGCTCCGGGTTCTCCGGAGCGACCAGGTCTACGCGACCGGCCCGGCAGAGGCGGGGAGATCGGTCCGCTACGCCAACTCCGGCGGGGATTTCCAGGCGGACCTCATGGTCGACGATGACGGCATCGTCGTCGACTATCCGCACCTCGCCCGACGCGTGCGGGTCGAGGACTGAGCCGGTCCAGCGCAGGCTGATGCCGCGCCGTCCCCCTCACGCCCGGCGACGCTCGGTGCTATTTTGGACGCAGTGACATACCTTTTCCTTCTGTGATCCAGAGTTCATGCAGCGGTTCCCGCTCGCTTTCCATGGAAGCGGTGATTGCGCGTGCCCTCGATGGGAACTCCCTGGCGAGTTCCCCTGGCACCCGGTCCCTCACCGAACTCACCCAGAGAAGATCCCATGCCCTCCACATCACGCGACTCGACACCCTCCACCCCGATGCTGACCAGGGAGACCCTGCGCCCGGACTGCAGCAGCTGCTTCGCACTCTGCTGCACGGCTCTCGGATTCTCCCGCTCAGCAGACTTCGCCGTCGACAAGCCGGCAGGAACCCCCTGCCGGAATCTGGACTCCGACTTCTCCTGCACCATCCACGACAGCCTGCGGCCGCGCGGCTTCCGCGGGTGCACCGTCTTCGACTGCTTCGGCGCCGGCCAGAGCGTCTCCCAGAACCTCTTCCACGGGGTCAGCTGGAGAGAAAAGCCCGGAACGGCGCAGGAGATGTTCGCAGCGTTCAAGGTGGTCCGGCAGCTCCACGAAATGCTCTGGTATCTGGTCGAGGCCGGCACCAGAACGTTCGACCCGGACACCTCGCACACGGTCGACCGCCTCAGATCGACCCTTGAGCGCGCGATGAGTGGAGGTGCACAGCCGCTTCTCGCGCTCGACGTGGAGTCTCTTCACACGCGCGTGCGGTCAACGCTGATGGACGTCAGCGAAGAAGTCAGGGCGTCCTACCTCGCAACCGGCGACGACCATCTGGGCGCTGCGCTCGTTCCGGGAGCGGACCTCATGGGCCAGACACTCAGGTCCCGGCCGCTGCACGGGGCGGACCTTCGAGGCGCCTACCTCATCGCCGCCGACCTGCAGGAGTGCGACCTCTCCGGGGCGGACCTCCTCGGTGCCGACCTCAGGGATGCCCGTCTCGCTGGGGCTGACCTCTCCAAAGCCCTCTACCTGACGCAGGCCCAGCTCGACGCTGCCCACGGTGACTCGGGCACGCTCATTCCCCAGGACCTGAGCGCTCCCAGTCACTGGCAGGACTGAGCTCCGGCGCCCGCTTCGCCCAGGCCGTCGCCTGCTCGAACGCGTATGCCACCTGCAGCAGCTCCACGTCGCTGCCGTGCGGCATCACGATCTGCAGACCCACCGGCAGGCCGTCCGCGCTGAAACCGGCCGGGACCGACACGGCGGGCAGGCCCGTGGCGGAGATCAGGCAGGCCGAGCGCATCCAGTCGAGGTACGTCTCGAACGCGACGCCGTTCAGGGACGTCGGGTACCGCTCGGCGGCGTCGAACGGGAGGACCTGCGCCGCCGGGCTCACGAACACGTCGTACCGCCCGAAGTAACGGCGCACACTGGTGTCGAGGCGGGTCCGGGCGAGGGCGGCGTCGACCAGGTCCTGCGCCGTCAGCCGCTGCCCCTTCTCCACGTTCCAGCGGACCTCGGGCTTGATCGCATCCCCGTGCTTCGCGACGAGATCCCCCAGACCGAGCACGAAGTCGAAGGCCCGCGTGGCCCCGAACACCTGGTCCGCGTCGCGCAGGTCCGGTGCAGCTTCCTCGACGATCGCGCCCAGGTGCGCGAAGACCTGCAGCCCGTTCTCGAGGACCCGCAGCACCTCGGCGTCCACGGGCACCCCGAGCCCGAAGTCGGGCGACCAGCCGATCCGCAGACCGGTCAGGTCCCGCTGGAGCCCGGCGCCGAACGAACCCTGCACGGGGTAGGCGTACGGGACAGCGGGATCGGCACCGGCGATCGCCGTCATGCCCAGGGCGATGTCCTCGACATCGCGTGCCATGAGCCCGCTGCGGCCCAGCCACGCCCACGCGTTGCGTGTGGGCACGGACGGGACGACGCCGATCGACGGGCGGTAGCCGACCACGTTGCAGAACGACGCGGGGACGCGCAGTGAGCCGCCCATGTCGCTGCCGTCGCCCAGAGGCTGGATCCGGGCCGCGATCGAGGCCGCCACTCCCCCGCTGCTGCCGCCGGCGCTGCGACTCGTGTCGTACGGGTTGACGGTGGTCCCGAACACCTCGTTGAACGTGTGCGACCCCGCGGCGAACTCCGGCACGTTCGTCTTGCCCGTCGTGACCACGCCGGCACCCTTCAGGCGCCCGATGATCAGGTCGTCGAAGGTCGGCACGAACTCCTTGAAGATCGTCGAGCCCTGCGTCGTGCGCAGACCATTCGTATTGTGCGTGTCCTTGTGCGTCATCGGCAGGCCGTGCAACGGCGGCAGCTCCGCGCCCGACGCCGTCAGCTCGTCCGCCGCGGTGGCCAGCACGACGGCGCCGTCCCGGTCCTCGGTGATCACCGCGTTGATGCGGCCGTTGACGGCGTCGATCCGGTCGAAATGCGCCTCGAGCGCCTCCCGCGCGGACACGTCGCGATGGCGGATGGCGGTCGTCAGTTCGACGGCGGACAGTTCGTGCAGCGCACCGCTCACGCGGTCGTCCCCACCGTCGAGAGCAGCGCCGTCATGGCTGCGCGCACGCCGGTGGCCAGCGTGGGCTCGATGGCCGGCGCGAAGAACGGCGAGTGGTTGCTCGGCACGGGATCGTCGCCGTCGAGCACTCCCTGGGGGTGCCCACCGAAGAACCAGTAGACGCTGGGCACGCCGATGGCCTCGGCGAGGAGGCCGAAGTCCTCGCTGCCCATCACGGGTGGGGACTCGATGACGGCGTCCTCGCCCAGCACCCCTCCGAGCGCGGCCATGAGGTCCTCCGTGGAGGAGGGGTCGTTGTAGCACTGCGGGAAGCTGGTGATCTCCTCGATCACGGGCTCCGGCGCCCCCGACGCAGCAGCCTCGGCGCTGATGATGCGCCGCAGCGACCCGAGCACACGCTCGCGCACGTCGACGTCGAACGTGCGCACGTTGACGGTGAACTCCGCCGACGCCGGGATGATGTTCTCCTTGAGGCCGCCGTGGAAGGTGCCGATCGTGACGACGGCGGACTTCATGGGGTGCACCTCGCGGGCCACGATCGTCTGGATCCGGACGACCATGTGCGCGCCGAGCACGATCGGGTCGATCGACTGGTCCGGCTGCGAGCCGTGCGCCTGCCGACCGTGGACCGTGATCTTCCAGGAGTCGGCCATGGCCATGGCGGTGCCCTTGCTGATGTTCACGGTGCCGGCGAGCCCCGGCCAGACGTGCTGGCCGTAGATGATCGACGGCATGGGCGCCTTGTCCCACAGACCGTCCTCCACCATCGCCTCCGCGCCCTCGCCGGTCTCCTCGCCGGGCTGGAAGACGAACACCACCGTGCCGGACCAAGCGTCGCGGTTCTCCGTCAGGAGCTGCGCGGCGGTGAGGCCCACTGTCACATGGGTGTCGTGTCCACAGCCGTGCATCACGGGGACCTCGGTGCCGTCGGCAAGGTGTCCCGTCGTCGTGCTCGCGTAGTCCAGCCCCGTGTCCTCGGCGATGGGCAGGCCGTCGGTGTCGGCGCGGTAGCCGACCACGGGCCCGTCGCCGTTGCGCAGGATCCCGACGACGCCGGTGCCTCCGCACATGAATGCCTCGAGGCCGAGGTGGTTCAGCTTCTCGAGGATGAAGGCTGCGGTGTGTGTCTCCTGCATGGAGAGCTCGGGGTGGGCGTGGAGGTGCCGGTACAACTCGTGCATGGCAGTGGTGTGGGCGTCGGAGAGCTCGAAGACGTCGGTGTCGATGGTCGTATCGATGGTCATGGTGTCCTTTCGGGCAGGCTGTGTCGGAGCTTAGTTGACGAGGGTGGTGGGCGTCGCGGTCGCCGTGCGCGAGCGCAGGAACCAGGCGAGCACCGCGGTGATCAAGACGACGACGCCGGTGGCCGGCTTCGCGAGGGCCGGAACGGCCGGCACCAGGACGAAGAGCACGAGGGCCGCGACGACGACGGCGATCACCGTGACGCGCGGCTGCTTCATGGTGACGATGAGCTGTACCAGGACGCCGCCGATGATGGCGGGGAAGATGTACAGGCGGGCGACATCCACGATGTCCGTGGGGATGACGCTGACCAGCCAGGTCCCGAGGATGCCGACGAAGAACAGCATGGACAGCACGTGGACCATGGCCGCTCCGCAGATGGCCATGAGGGCGGCGAACTCGCCCCGCTTGGTGCCGGCCTTCGCGCCGATGGCCGCCTGCGCCACGAGGGCCGAGGGCAGCAGCTTGTTGGCGATGTTGCCGATCATGAAGGCCTGATACATCGCGGCAGGGCCGAGCACCGGGTAGTAGGTGATGGGCTCGACGAACCAGAGCACGAAGAAGGCGGCCGCGACGGCCAGGTACGCCGTCCAGATCATGCTCGCGGTGATCCCGAGGTCCGTGGACAGCACGAGGTAGAGCGGCGCGGCGAGGGAGAGGAGCAGCGCCACGCCCATGGTCAGCTGGCCCCAGCGGGAGGTGGTGCGGTCGAACTCGGCGAGGGAGGCGTCCTGCGTGACGGCAGTCTCTGCAGCGGACATGGTGGTTCCTTTCGGGTGGAGTACTGCCTAGGCGGCGGGGGCCATGCCGGAGGTGTGGGCGACGTACGCGGCGATCAGGCCGACGATGATGGAGATGCCGAGGCCCCATTCCCGCAGCCACGTAGCGGACGTCCTGGTCGCGAGGAGGATGCACACCCCCATCGTGACGGCGGAGACGATGACGGCCAGGACGTGGACGGGGGTCTTCCCCAGTTCCGCGATGCCGAGGCTCGCGAAGGCGCCGATGAGGGCGGCGGCCGGCACGATCGCCATCAGGGCGGGGTTGACCCTGCGGAGCTTGGTGTCGCCGCGGCGCAGGATCGGCGTGAGGATCAGGGTCGCGAGCATCCACCCGGCTCCGGACAAACTCATGGCCATGAAGGCCACCACGAACACCGCCTGCGTGTAATCCGGGCCGCCCAGGTTGGCGCCCATGGTGCCTGCGGCGAGGCTGGCCGACGCCGATTCCGTGGCGGCGGAGCCGACGAGCCCGATGCGTACCAGCACGGCCGGTGTTCCGAAGAGGGTGAGGAGGGCGATGCTCACCAGCACCACGGCCAGGGACGGACCGATGGCCGCGATGGCGCCGGCCCTGAAGGAGGTCCTGAGCTCCTCCGGCGAGATGTCGGCGGCCGGTCCGGCCTTCTTCGCGGCCTTCATGTAGACGAGGGACTGCACGATGATGGCGCCGAAGACACCGAGGGCCAGGACCCAGAGGACGGGCAGGTTGGCGATCGCAAGGATGTCCGTGGACAGTCCTTCGGGAGTCAGTGCTGTTTCCATGGGAACTCCAGGGGCGGGGTGGGTGGGAGAAGGAGGCGCGGATCAGGAGGTGGGGCGGCTGTCGGTGGTGTCGAGGCGGCGGAGGGTCCCCACGAGCGCTTCGACACCCGTGGCGACGTCCTCGGTACTGCTCCATTCCTCGGGGCAGTGGCTCTTGCCGCCCTTGGAGGGGATGAAGATCATGCCCATGGGCGCGAGGGTGGCCATGTGTACCGCGTCGTGGGTCGCGCCGCTCGGGATCGGCATCCAGGGCAGGCCGAGGGCGTCGACGGCGGCACCGGCGACGTCCTGGACGCTCGACTCCGCGTGGACCACCGTGTTGTCCGTGGACCACTCGAATCCGACGTCGACGCCGAGGTCGGCCGCCTTCGCCGCGATCTCGCCGGTCAGCCGCCCCTTGACGCCGGACAGCCAGGTGGGGTCGACGCTGCGGACCTCGCTGTACATCCTGACGAGCGAAGGGACGACGTTCGGTGAGCGGGACTCCGATTCGACCCGCGTCGACGTCGCGACGCCGTGGGTCGGCGCCCCGCAGCCTTCGGCCCGCACCGCGAGGACGGCCTCGGCGGCGGCGGCCATGGCGTCCCGGCGGTCCTCCATCGACGTCGTGCCTGCGTGGTCCGCAGCTCCCGCAAAGGTGGCGATAAAGCGCTCGATGCCGGTGATCGCGGTGACGATGCCGAGCGGCAGGCCGCGCTTCTCGAGGGTGGGTCCCTGCTCGATGTGCAGTTCGACGAAGCCGTGCAGGGGCTTCTTCGCCCACGGGACATCCAGCAGCCGGGAGGGGTCGAGACCGTAGTCGGTGTAGGCCTGGCCGAGGGTGACGCCGCGGTAGTCGCACCGGTCGAGGTCCTCCGGTGTCAGTTCCTGGGCCGCGGAGCGGCTGCCGAGGCAGCTGAGCCCGAAGACGTTCGACTCCTCGCCGAGAAAGTCGACCACCAGCAGGTCCCGCCGCAGTCGCGTCCCGGAGTCCTGCAGCAGGCGGGCTGCCTCGATGGATCCCAGGACGCCCACGATGCCGTCGAACCGACCGCCGCCGTCGACCGTGTCCGTGTGGGAGCCGGTGACGAGTGCGGGCGCCGAGGGGTCGCTCCCCGCCAGCCGTCCGACGATGTTGCCGGCGGCGTCCACGTGCACCTGGAGTCCGGCCTCGCGCATGCGGGTGGCGGTCCAGTCGCGGGATGCGCGGTACGGCTCACTGAAGACCTCGCGGGTCCAGCCGGGCCGGTCGCCGTCGTGGAACGCCGAGAGTTCGGCTATGCCGGCGCCGAGACGGTCGAGGGTCTCGAGGGAGGACAGCTGGAGCATGGAATCAGTCCTTTGCGCAAACGTTTGCGGCGAGGTGCAGCGAGTGGATAGCTGCGGAGTGTGGGCCCAATCACACTACGGACGCCTCGTTTCGTCAATGTTTCAGTGCGGTAAAACCTGGAATCTTCCAGTACGAGCGCAAACCTTTGCGCCCAATGTTGCAGGAGAAGGCGCATGGGGCTCCGGCGGGCCTAGACTCGAGGCGATGAAGGAAGATCCCAGCTCGCAGCCGGCCCGGGCGCGTCCTGTCACCCTGGCGACGATCGCCGGTCATGCCCAGGTGCACATCTCGACGGTGTCGCGTGCGCTGAGCGATGATCCCGTGGGTATCGGCGCCGACACGGTGAGCCGGGTGCGTGAGCTCGCGGCAGCGCTCGGCTACCGGCGCGACGTCGGCGCAGCAGGGCTGCGGACCGGCAGCTCCCGCCTGATCGGCGTCCTCGTGCCGCGCCTCACCGACCTCGTGCTCGCCTCGATCTACGAGAGCATCGACGCGGCGGCGAGCACTGCGGGGTACGGCACCGTCGTCGCCAACACGCTCGACGATCCGGGGCATCGCCGCGCACGCCTGGACGCGATGCTCTCGCGGAGGATCGACGGCGTCATCATCGGCGATTCGCACAGCGGCGACACGGTGGCGCACGAACTACGGGGGCGCGGTGTCCCCTATGTGCTCGTGATGCGCACCCTGGAGGGCCACCTCTCGGTGACGACGGACGACTACCGGGGCGGGCAGCTCGCCGCCGAGCACCTCCTGTCCCTGGGACACCGCCGGGTCGGTGTCATCGCCGGGGACCAGCTGGCCAGCACGGGCCGCGAGCGCACCCTCGGCTTCCGCAGGGCTTACGAATCCGCGGGCTTTCCCCTGCCCGAGTCCTACGTGGTGGCATCAGCCTTCAGCACACCGTCCGGGCTTGAGGCGGGTGCGGAGCTCATGCGGCTCCCCGAGCCACCCACGGCTATCTTCGCTGTGCACGATCTTCTCGCCCTCGGAGCCATGGGCGCCATCAGGGATGCTGGGAAGCGGGTCGGGGCGGACGTGGCGCTCATCGGCTACAACGATCTCGACCTCGCGGGCACCCTGCCGGTCCCGCTGACGTCCGTCCGATCGGATCTAGCGGCCATGGGGACCCAGAGCGTGGAAGCCCTGCTCCGGACCATGCGGGGTGAGCCCACCCAGAGCGTGCTGCTGCCGCCGGAGCTCGTGGTGCGGGCCACCACTCCCCCGCTGTAGGGCGCGCGCAGAAGGCCGGCTCTTGGAGGAGCCGGCCTTCCGAGGTCCGTGACCTCTTTGCTCGGGCAGCCTCGTGAACGCCGATGAGGTCCACGACGATGCCGTTGCCATGGGCGTCGACTCGCCGTCACCGATGAGCCCTCCCGCCGGTGGCCTGAGGCAATGAAACCTTTGGCAGACCTCCCCCCGTTCATCTACGGCACCACGAGGCTCGGGCACGACGACGTCCCCCGCGAGCAGAAGGCGCACATGGCCCGCACGGCGATCGACGCCGGCCTCTGGCTCCACACGTCCCGCCAGTACGACCACGCCCTCGAAGTGCTCGGTACTGCCTTCGCGGAGGACCGCAGCAAGGTCCCACCGGTCATCGTGAAGCTGGGCGGCGGAACGGTCGACGACGTCCGCGCCACTATCGCCGAGAACATCGAGCCCCTGGGCATCAGTTCCATCGACATCGGGCAGCTCACCGGCGTTGGCGCGTTCGCGGACGACATGCCGTCGGGCGGGCCTACCCTTGCCGACCTGCAGCGCATCAAGGACGAGGGCCTGGTGGGGCGCTTCGTCCTTGAAATCTTCCCGTGGACCTCGGAGGCTCCGCTCAAAGCGTTGCGGGCCGGGCACCTCGACGGGCTGATCGACGGCTACATCTTCTACCTCAACCCGCTGCAGCGCTTCGCGTCGAACGCACTGTGGGACGAACTGCTGGCACAGGACAGGGCCATCATTTCGATGCGCACCGTGGCGGGTGCTCCTGTGCACGAACTGCGCGACGTCCCGGGCGCAGCATGGAAGCCGTACCTGCAGGAACGGGCCATCGAGGTGGCGCCCATCTTCGAGCGCTCGGGCATCGAGAGCTGGGCCGAGTTCTGCATCCGCTTCGCACACAGCACCCCGCAGGTGGTGTCCACCGTCGGTTCGGCGAGCCGCGAGGGGAACCTGCGCGAACTGCTCGCCTACAGCCAGGACATCACGCCGCTTCCGCGGGACATCGTGGACGAACTTTTCGCCCTGCACCGGCGCTGGTCGGACGAGACAGACATCCACGCGGAGCTGTGGAGCATGTAGCACCTCCGTAGACGACGACGGCGGGGCGCAGTCGCACAGCTGTCGATGATGGCAATCAGAGTTTCGTAGCCTCCAAGTAAGCTCGCACGGAGTTGGCAACGATGTCGGCATCCTTCGGAAACCCGATGAAGTTTCCTGAAGTGCGGCGTATGAGCCACCGCAGGCCGATGAACCAGATTCCTGGAGCCGGCGAAGCGGGCCCCTGGCGTAATGGCATCCCCAGGGAATCGGTCAGGTCCTCGCCCAACCAGTGGAAGGCCCCGGTGTAACCCGTGCACCAGATTACGCTGCTGATTCCTGCGCTTCGAAGACGAATCTGTTCTGGTGGGTCGAGCTCGATCGGTTGTTCTGCTTCGTCTGGATCGGCCACGGGGGCATCGATCTGGTGATGCTGAATGTGAGCATCGATCACGCCCCGGATGGCCGCTGCGGAACGGTCTCCGTAGGTGATGTTGTGTGCAGTGCTGGTGTCGAAAGTGAGTGTTTCATCGTGTGCTGCCACGAGATGACCGGTGAGTGTCGCTCCGGCCCTAGCCAATAGTTGGAGGCTCATGCTACGTCCGCCGGGCGCGAGCAGGGCCGGTACGGCCTTGACGGCTCGCGGGTCCTGGAGATCTTCGGGACGCTGCTCGAAGAAACCCGCTTCATCCAACCATCTGACGGTATCTCTCCCGCGATACCTAGCAGATGCGCGACCAATCGAGCAGGTTGCCAGCCAGACGCGCCTGCCTACGGCCAGCAATTCTTCGGTGATCTGTGTTCCGGATTGCGCGCTGCCGACAACCAATACCGCCCCTTCGGGCAATTCATCCGGATTCCTGTAGGTCGAGGCATGGTGCTGACTGATTCGATGTGGCAAGTGGCTTGCGAGAGCAGGCGCCCGCGGCACGTTCTCACCGCCGCTTGCCACCACGATGCTGCGGGCTGCATACAGGCCGTCACGTGTATACAGATGCCAGGAACCCTGATTTTGCGATAGCCCGACAACGGGTGTTTCGGTGATTACGGGAGCGCTCGAAGCCAGTGTTTCAAGACGCTGGACTACGTCTTGTCGAGTCAGATAGGAGTCGGGATCCTGCGCACCCAGCATTGTGTTCATAAACCCCGGGTTGTTGAGATGCAGCGCATCCCAGCGCTGAGTCCGCCACGTCTCACCGGGTCGGGCCCGCTCCAGGACAACATGCTCGACGCTGCATCGTGACAGCGAAGCGCTTGCGGCAAGCCCGGCGGGGCCAGCTCCGACCACCACACAATCGATTACCATGATGCCCTGCCCTAGCCGAACTTATGGTGATAACAGTCTGGACCCGGAGACGGCCGACTGTCATGGCGGTGCCTACCCCACCCGTTCAGACATACCGCGCAGGGCGAGCAGCAACCCGTTCCACACATGTTCACCGCTTGCCGTCATTCGTTGTGGTGCGGGTCGCTAGCTGTCGCAGCCGATCCCGTCGCCGTCACGGTCGAACTTCGGCTGGAAGCCGGGCGAGCCGGCTGCGATCGGAGCGGCGCCCGCTGCGCGGACTGCATCGCAGTTTTCATAGTAGACGCCCGGAGCCGGCGCTACCGGAGCAGGAGCCACCGGCGCAGGTGCCGGTGCGGGCGCCACGGGTGCGGGTGCGACCGGCTCAGGCACAACCGGCACGACGACGGGCGCCGGGGCCGGCGTCTCGACCGGTGCAACGGGAGCTGCGACGGACGGCGCCATCTGGTTGGTCGGTGCGAGGATGCCGTTGCAGTCGGACAGGATGGACACCATGGCGTCGTGCTCGGCCTGCGTGACCCATAGGGTGTACGTCGCCTTGACCGAGACCTGCCGTGCCACATACTCGCAGCGGTAGTCCTTGTTCGGTGGCAGCCACGTGGCGGCGTCGCCGTCGCTCTTCTGCTGATTGGTGGGGCCGTCCGTGGACTGCAGGTTCAGCGGGTCGTTCGCGAAGGCGACGCGCTGGTCGAATGAAAGTTGCTGGGCGCCCTTCTGCCAGGCGTCGGACAAGGCCACGACGTGGTCGATCTGCACGTCACTGCTCGTCGCCTGGCCGCGCAGGAAGGGGATCTGGGTCCCGGTGTAGGGGTCGTCCAGGATGCCGGACTGCACCTTGCAGGGCACCGAGTTGGCGTAGGCGATTCCCGTCAGGTCGCGGTTCAGCATGTCGTTACGGGTGTCACACCCGTTGCGGTCGACGTCGGCCCATGCCTGCCCGAACTCCTCGCGGTCGTACCCGGTCTTCGGTGCGCGGCCCTTGATGGGCAGCGTCTCCAGCACGGCGAGCGCGGTGGTGTTGAAGGCCGGCTGGTCCGACGGCGCGCGGGGTGTGCCGGTCACGTCGGCAGGGGTGTCAGTGTCGACCGGGGCGACGTCCGATGGCGTCGGGCTGGGCGTGGGTGACGGTATCGGCTTGGTAGAGGCTGTCGGCTTGGCCGACGGTGTCGGTTTTGCGGATGGCGTCGCCGACGCAGTCGGAGCGCTGGTGGTCGTCGGTTCGGCCGACGCGGCGCTCTGCTCGGCGACAGCAGTCGGCACCGTGTCCGAAGCCGGGGCCATCGCACCGCCGGCGAGCATGGCGACGACGGCGGCGCCTGCGGTGATCGCGCCGGCCTTGCGGCCTCCGAGGCGTGCCCAGGACGGCCTGTTGGTCAGGAGCGTGTAGAGCCCGGTGAAGAGCGCGACCGTGGCGGCCATGATGAGCCCCCCACTGACGCCGCCGGCGATGAGGCCGATGACCACCAGGAACAGGGCGAGCCCGGCGACGATTGCTGTCAAGGTCCGTATCTTGGGCTTGGTCGGCGATGAAATGTTTCGGGCAGGCGGGCGGAATGACGAATTGATGGAAAGTCCCCGTGAGATAGAACGTGCTGGATACCGCAGTTGTCGTACCCGTCCATCTCCGCCGCCAGCGGTCCAATCCCACCCGTTAACCCGGGCGTCGACCCAGCGAGCCTCGGAGCACGGTGGGGTCCCACTACACTGAATTACAGGCTCAGTCTTCGCTCAAGCCAGCTTAACAGTAAGAAGGACCCCAGCAGTCGACGGAGGACCGTGCGGACTAACCGCCTCTACTACTGAACAGCGACAAATACCTTATCGCTGAGCATGCCCGGGCTGATGGCGAGGACACCCTCTCCGGCCGATGCGGTGGGTACCTCAAACGCGACAGCGCCGGTAGCAGTGCCGTCGGTGTACAGCGTGCTTGTGGTGTCGAGTGCATCTGGTACGGATACGAATTTGTCAAAGCTGTTAATAGTCGTTCCGTCTACCGTGACGTACTCGACGGTGACGAAGGCTGGCATCTGGCCAGCGGGATCATCACCTAAGTATGTCGTCGAGTAGTTTACGAGCAAGTATTCCGAACCCTCAGCAGGAGGTTCGTTGAACTCGCTAGAAGATAGAACGGCGTCCGTAGCGGCGAGAGTGACTGAGTTGATGACTACTCGCCATTCATCAGACTCGATGACTGCGCCGATCGGAGATGGATTTTCACGCGTTCCTGCTTCGGCCGCTGCGTCGTCCTCAGCAGCCCCACCCTCCTCTGCTCCGTCGTCCGCGGCAGGTTCGTCGGTCGGTCCGGCAATCGTGGTGTCGCCGCTACTAATGGCTTCGTCGATTGATGTGGAGACAACGGTCAAGAACACCATAACGCCAACAATCGTGCCAACTATCGAGAGGATCAGGGCGGTGATGCCCATCCATTTGGACTTGCCTTTCAGAAACAGCGAGACAAGACCCAAGACGAACGCGATCGGAAGAAGGATCCAACCGACGATCAGGGCACCAGGGATACAGGCGAAGATGAAGCCGAGTATCCCTACAATAAGCGCAATGAGCCCGACGACATTGGACTGCTTCTTTGGCTTTTCCTGCTCAGGCGTGAGCGTCATCGTCGATGCACCACCGCCGGAATGTGCGAGATCAGTCTGATTTGGCTGGTGGGGCGGGACATGCTGTGAGCCCTCCCCAGGGAACTCTGGTGTAGTCATAGGTCAATAATGACAGAAGTGAACGGTTGCGTAGTCCAGCCCGCGAGTTTCTGGAGCGGCAAGTCCTTCGGCTTACGAAGAGTTCTGAGGGCTTTTGCCGCATCGAGGCAACCGAGCCCTACAGCAAGGTGCAACCTGATGAGATTATTTCGATGACATCGATTCTGGAATGAGAGTTGTGCATGCAACGCAGCGGAATCCTTGAGCGCGTCAGGAACGGCGATACGATCAGCCACGCCAACCAGGAGTGGATGCACCAGTAGTCATTCTTCCGACGACCTGCCACAACAAACTGGGTCAACGGTAGGAGGTCGAGCCCCGTCATCACCTACGCCGCGAGCACGTTCTCCACCCCGCGGCGGCCCGCCCGATACTTAACGGCCTCCTCCCAAGAGCTATTCTCCGGAAGTCGCGTGATCATGGATGGCTGCAAAACGTCTTCATTTGTGACTATGTCTTCGCCCACACCCATGCCCAACAGCGGCGAGCCGCCCAACAAGAGGTCAGCGGCCCGCCGTCGTATACCGCGCAGACTAGAACATGCGGATGGGAATTTTATTTAGAACCATGAGCAGCGAGCTGATCCCGTCGTCGTGCCGGGCCAGCGTGATCGACCCACCCGCCGCGTCCATGGAGGTGCTGTATTTCCCACATAGCTGCGGACTCCGGATGATCTCCTCCTCGGCAGGCCCGTGCAGCCAAACCCGCACAGCATCCGATTAAGGGCGACGACCTAGCCTATTTTTGACCAAGAACCACATCGGGCCGTTTTGAAGTCCTGGCCTACCTGCAACGTGACCGTCGGTTGCCCACCCGTCACGTTGTCATTTGCCACAATGTCGTCGCCGTTAGTGCCGGACACGTATATGCCCCAGTAGCACCGACCGGTCACTGGAACGGTTGTTGTGTATGTTCCCGGCTCCACGTTTCGGCCCACCGTCCAAGAACCTTCACTAATCGTTGTGGCCGCCTTGGTCGCCTCAGCCCCCTTGACGGCATCCTCCCGCTTTTTTACTGCCGCTTCAGCTTGGGCGACTGCGTCCTCACGCTTCCTGACCGATGCATCCTGAGATTTTAGCTCGCTCTCCCGCGCTCGAGCATCATCTAGTTGAGACTCGAGTTCCTTCTGCCGATCTTGAAGTGAGTCCGTATATACCTCTTGATCCGCGATCTTCGTACGCTGCGAGGAGTTCTCGGTGGTGACGGCGGCGTACTCCTCCGTCTTGGTCGGGTCCGCCACGGCGCTGCCTACACCGATGCCTCCTACAAACAGCCCTACGGCGAGCACGCCGATTCCCGCCGATCTAACCTTTTTGTTCATTTTCCCCTATATTCACACGCTATCTTGTACCGGACCTGACAGAATATTACGTTCGGGTGTCTTCTAACTGCCCTTGCGGCAACGGCCAAACGCTACCACTTGGTAACAACAGGTGCGACGCCGAGACATGTCGGCGGCAGTCCCGCCTTCGCAGACTATGGCGCATTAGGTCGCTGATCTCAGTGCCCATTACGAATGCCACTCGAGCGCACTCATCACCTGCTGTCCCATGCGCTCGATCGTCGCATCGGTGCTCGAGTCGCCGCAGGAGAATGCAGTCAGCTGAGAAGAGACAGTGGCAGCAAGACCGTCCCAGGAGATCCAGCAGAGGACGTCGTCAATCCTCTCGAGGAGTTCCGCCTCGTCGACTCCGATATCGCCCGCTCGGAGCAGGACAGCGGGAAGATGCGTTCGTATCGCTTCCAGGATCGACAGCTTGCCCAGCCCCTGCACCGACACAGGCGGTTCGACACCGAGAAGGAAGAGAAGCGGCAA
This sequence comes from Arthrobacter sp. TJ-263, assembly GCF_058269155.1. Lineage (NCBI taxonomy): Bacteria > Bacillati > Actinomycetota > Actinomycetes > Micrococcales > Micrococcaceae > Arthrobacter > Arthrobacter sp. TJ-263. The sequence goes on from NZ_JBZCNE010000002.1 coordinate 541,146, forward strand.
GCGCTCACCCGCATTGCTCATCACCGCGACATATTCTCGGGCGAGCTGTTCGGGCTGGAACGAGCTCGTCCTGATGCGCTTGGCCTCGACGAACGTGAAAACACCAGGCGTGGTGATGATTGCGTCCGGTTGGACGATGAACTTCCGCCCTGCGGTTCGCGTAGCGTTGACCGACATGTCGCCGGGCAGCAACGACATGACAGCGCATTCCGCCTGATCGGCCAGGAGCGCTCGGGTAGCACCTGCACCCGAGCAGGACCGGATGACCTGCCCGAAGAACTGGTCCCTCGGCAGAATGTCCAACCCCATCAGCACTTCTGCGGTCAGTACGTTCTCCATGCCGCGGCCACCGGCGCGGTACTTGACCGCTTTCTCCCAGGAGATCTCCTCGAGGAGCCGCGCAATCATGGAAGGCTGCAATACATCGTTGTCCATGGCTACATCTTCTCCCGGATGGCTACGCCAGGGCGGGCTCGGCGAGAAGGCCGGTCGTCCCACCGCAAGCTTCATCCTCACGGGTCAGGAGCCGACCAGACTCTCAGCATTCACACCCCATCACCCGGATTCCCAGCCGGTGAGAAATCACCGCAACCGGGCCCGATGACGCCCGGGCTAGACTTCTGACGATGAGCACTGAACTGGGTGGACTGGTTCCATGACGAGCAACACCACGGGCAGTTCCAGACGTCCACCGACTGCACAGGCTTTCGTGCTCGCAGAGCTCCGACGCGCGATCATTGCAGGTGAGTTCCTCCCGGGGCAGCCGCTCCGCCAGGACGCACTCGCGGAACGATTCGGCGTGAGCCGGGTCCCCCTCCGTGAAGCTCTCAAGACCCTCGAGTCCGAGGGACAAGTCCTCTACGAACCCCACCGCGGCCATCGGGTGGCGACCCTCTCCCTCACAGACCTGCTGGAGGTGTACCGGATCCGACAGCTCCTCGAGGGAGAGGCGACGCGGGTCGCGCTGGCGAGGAGTCTCAGCGGCACCGTTCTGGATGATCTCAAGGTTGCTGCCCGGGATGTCGAGACGGCGAGCGCCGAGGGGGACCTGCTGAAGATGACCGAGGCAAACCGGCGGTTCCATTTCGTGCTGGTCGAGGCGGCCGGCATGCCGCGCCTGGAACGGATCATCAAGATCCTGTGGGACGCCACTGACGCTTACAGGTTCGTCTACTACGGAGCGGCTTCGAACCGCTCACGGGTGGAGCATGAACATGCCATGATGATCGACGCATTCGCGGAACGGGACGCCGAGAAGCTCATCCTCCTGCTCGATGAGCACCGCGAGCACGCTGTGCAGGCCCTGCGGACCTTCCTGGAAGTCGAGTCCGTGCGAGAGGGCTGACGGAAGGAAGCCTGCTGAACAAGTTCTGTGATGTGGGTTACATCCTGCCGCAAAATTGTATACAGTCTCCAGAGAGGTGCACCGAAGGACCTCGGCACCGCCTAGGTGTCCTCGCTTTCTGCCCATCGAATCGGAGATGCTTCCTTTGGCTGATTGGCTTGGTTTGAAGGATCAGCGGGTGCTGGTGGCCGGCGCCGGCGGCATCGGCGCCGCCTGCACGGAGGCCTTCCTCGAGGCTGGTGCGCGCCTGGTCGTCGCAGACCAGAGCGCGGAACGCCTGGCGGACTTTGCCGGTACTGCTGACACCGTTACCGCCGATCTGACGACCACGAATGGCTGTGAGCAGGCCGTGCACGCCGCTCAGACGGAACTCGGTGGCCTCGATATCCTCGTCCACGCGGTCGGGATCAACAACCGTGTGCCCATTCTCGAAACCACGGACGAGGACTGGGACACGATCATTGCCGTCAACCTGTCCAGTGCTTTCCGCCTCGGTCGGGCCGCGGGCCGAGTCATGGTCGACGCCCGGTACGGTCGGCAGATCTACTGCTCTTCCGTATCGAGCCTGCTCGCGCATCCCGACCATGGCCCCTACGCCGCGAGCAAGGGGGGATTGAACCAGCTCATTCGTGTCATGGCACGGGAATGGGCGGCCAGCGGGGTGACAGTCAACGCGATCGCACCGGGCTACGTCGATACGGCCTTGACCAGTGCTCATCTCGGCCGTCCGGGCGTTCGCGAGCACTATACGGGCATGGTTCCGGCTGGCCGATTGGGCACCGTCGACGACCTCACCGGCCCCGTGCTCTACCTCGCATCACAGCAGGCAGCATTCGTCACCGGGCACGTTCTCTATGTGGACGGGGGACGGACTCTTGTCTGATGCCACAGAGAGCGCCCGGCCGCAGGCCGCAGGACGGTTCCCGCTGCTGACTCCGGCCGAACTCTCCGACGAACAGCGCGCTGTCTACGACTCCATCGCGGGGCCTCCGCGCGGCAACGGCGTCTTCACGATGATCTACGACGACGGCGCCCTGGCCGGCCCATTCAATGCCATGCTCTTCGCCCCCGCGATCGGCAACGCCGTCCAGGCGCTCGGTGCGGTCCTGCGCTTCGGCGGGACCCTCGACGGGCGGCTGCGCGAACTGATCATCTGCGCGATCTCCGCAGAGCTCGACTCGGCGTACGAGTGGTATGCCCACAGCCGTGTAGCGGTGACGGTCGGCATCGATGCGACCGAGCTGGAACACCTTCGGAACGGCAGCGTGCCGCCCACCCTCTCCGACACCGAACGCGCCGCACTCGACTTCACCAAGGCGCTTCTCCGAGGCACCGCAGTCGATAACGAGACACATGCCCGGGTCCTGGGACATATCGGGCACCCGGGAGTGGCCGAGTTGTCGCTGCTCATCGGTTACTACCGGATGCTCGCCGGGCTGCTCGCCGCCGGAGACGTCCCCGCGCCTGGCGCCGAACCCTGATCCCGTCACGACTCCGTTCCCCCAACCAGCCAGTTACCAACAACGACAGAGGAGAAAAGCCTTGAGCACCCAACAACGAAGCCGGAAGCGTCTTTGCGCAGCAGCACTGATCGCCCCCGCACTCTTCCTTTCAGCCTGCGGCAGCCCCGAGCCCAGTTCCAGCGGCGGAGGAGGCGGGGCCGAGGGCGGGGAAGGCGGGTCGCTTTCGATCGCGACCGGCGGCACCGGCGGCGTCTACTACCCCTTGGGCGGTGGCTTCGCCACGGTGATCCGCGACAACATCGACGGCTATGACGCGACGGTGCAGGAACCAATGCCTCCGTGGACAATATGCTCCTCATCGAGAACGGCTCCGCCCAGCTCGCCTTCTCCGTGGGCGACGTGGTGTCCGACGCCGTGGAAGGCGTCGGCGAGTTCGAAGGCAACGCCATCGACATCTGCTCGCTCGGCAACATCTACAACAACTTCATGCAGGCCGTCAGCGTCGACGGAACCGGCATCCAGTCCGTCGAGGACATGGCAGGAAAAGTGGTTTCCGTCGGGGCGCCCGGCTCCGCAACCGAGGTCGCAGCGCTGCGCATCCTCGAAGCCGCCGGCATCGACCCCGAGACCGGGGTGGAACGCCGCCAGCTCGGCGTCGCAGAAACCGTGGCCGCACTGCGGGACGGCACCATCGACGCCGGGTTCTGGTCCGGCGGGCTTCCTACGGGCGCGCTCATCGACCTCGCGAGTGACGGCGACATGGTGCTGGTTCCCATCGGCGAATACGCGGAGCCACTGGCGTCCGAGTTCGGCGACTACTACGTCGCAGAAGACATTCCCGCCGACACCTACGAAGGCCAGACCGAAGCCGTTCCCGCGATCGCCTCACCGAACCTGCTGGTGGCCAGCCCCACGATGGACGAACAGCTCCAGGAGGACATCACCCGGTCGATCTTCGAGAACGAAGAGGCACTCATCCAGGTCCACCCCGCCGCCGAAGAGCTCGATGCCGCCACCGCCGGCGACATCTCCTACATCGAGACGTGCCCAGGCGCTCAGACCTACTTCGACGAGGCCGCAGGCTAGGCCATGCGCAAGCCGGCCGCCGTCGTCGTCCCCCTTGCATGCCTCGGCATGCTCGGGGGCCTGGGGTTCGTGAATTCGTCCGGTCAACCGGACGTGTCCATCAGCATCACGAACGACGACGGCGAGCTGGCGAGTGTCCCGCTCACCGGGACCAGCTTCTCCGTGAGCTACCGCAATTCGCTGTACGGCACCCGGGCCGAGGAACGCTACACCCTTGGACCCGACGGCACCTTCGTGCTCGACCAGATCGCAGCCGACCAAGTCGCGGTACTGGAGGAGTACTACGCAGTTCCCGGCGCCCCGTCAGCCGCCGGAGACACCGATCGCCGGGAATGGGTGGTGGAGCCGGACCCAGCGCGGCCCGCGGTGTTCGAGGAACTCTCGATCGCCGCGACCGACCTGGGACAGCGCACCCTGCACGTGCAAGGCGCTCCGCCGCTCGAACTGTGGAGCCTGGTCGAAGACGACAACCCGTTCGTTGAGTTACATCTCGAGGAGACACCATGACCGAGCGACCAGACGGCAACGGCGCCGTGAAGGCGCATGCTTCCGCTCCTGCTTCTACGCACAAAGCGCCCGCGCCGGGCAAGCAGGCGGACCTTGCGAGGGAGAAGGAGAACGACCCGGTCAGCCCTCTGGAGCGAGAGGACATCATCGACGAGGAAGCGCTGATCGCCGAGTACGAGGCGGAGAAGCCGGCGCGGCACCTCAGCGGGACCCCTGCCCTGCTGATCAAGATCGCCGGTGCAGGGCTTTCGCTGCTGGCCCTCTACTGGGTCTTCAACCCCATGGCCACCCAGTTCTACCTCCCGCTGTTCCTCGGGATCGGCCTGTCCCTGACCTTCCTCGTCTACCGGGGCCGGGGACGATCGGAATCCTCCAAGGCGAAGAGGCCGGGGGACAACCCGGGGATCGCCGACTGGGTTCTGGCGATCGTGGCACTGGTGCCGTTCCTGTACATCATCTCCGACTGGGACGGCTTCTTCCGGCGGGCGATCACCCCCACCTACCTCGACCTGGCCATGGGCGTGATAGCCATCCTCGTGACCCTCGAGGCGTCACGCCGGACCGTCGGGATCCTTGTGCCACTGGTGGTCGTGGGCTTCTTCGCCTACGCCTTCTTCGGCTCGTGGGTTCCCGCCCCGTTCAACACCTCGTCCTTCGACTGGGTCCGCCTCGTCGGTCACAACGTCATGGGCACACAGGGGCTTTTCGGTGTCCCCACCGACGTGGCAGCAACCTACATCATCCTGTTCACCATCTACGGAGCGGTGCTCGGGGCATCCGGCGCCACCAAGTTCTTCATCGATCTTTCCTTCTCCGCCTTCGGCCAGTCCAAGTCCGGTCCGGGCCGCACGGTGACCCTCGCAGGATTCCTCCTGGGCACGGTCTCGGGCTCGGGCGTCGCCACCACGGTGACCCTCGGCGGTATCTCCTGGCCGCTGCTGCGCAAGGCCGGCTACCCGAAGGAACACGGCGGCGCCATCCTCGCCGCCGCCGGAATCGGCGCGATCATGTCCCCTCCCACCCTGGGTGCGGCCGCCTTCATCATCGCGGCGCTCCTCGGTGTGTCCTACCTCCAGGTGCTGATCTGGGCCACCATTCCCACCGTGCTCTACTACTTCGGGATCATCCTGGCCATCGAGATGGACGCACGCCGCTTCAAGACCAAGGCTGTGGACTTCGACGTCAAGCCGGTCGGCAAGCTGCTGCTGCGCTTCGGGTACCACTTCAGCTCCCTCGTCGCCATCGTCGTCTTCATGGCCATGGGCATGACGCCGTTCCGCGCCGTGGTCTACGCGACGTTCCTTGCCTTTGCCCTCAGTTTCCTCGACCGCGCCTCCTGGATGACCCCTAGGCGCATCTTCGACGCCCTTGCCACCGGTGCCACGGGAGCGCTCTCCGTGATTCCCGTCATGGCGGCAGCCGGGCTGATCGTCGGCATCATGACACTGACCGGACTGGGCCTGAAACTCGCCAACATCATCGTGGACTTCGCCGGCGGGAGCCTGCTCCTGACGGCCATCTTCTCGGCGATCTCGGTGATCCTCCTGGGATTGGCGGTCCCCGTGACCGCGAGCTTCATCATCTCGTGGGTCATCATCGGGCCCGCCCTGCAGGACGTTGGAGTTCCCGGGTACGCCGCGGCGATGTTCATCTTCTACTACTCGGTACTCAGCGAGGTCTCCCCGCCCACCGCGCTCTCACCGTTCGCAGCATCCGCGATCACGGGTGGTAAACCGATCCAGACCATGTGGCTCACCTGGCGCTACACCCTATCTGCGTTCCTCGTGCCGTTCATCTTCGTGCTCTCCGGCCCGGGCGTCGGGCTGCTGCTGCAGGGCGGCATCGGCACCATCGCCCTGGCGTTCAGCGTCTCGCTCCTGGCCGTGGGTGCCCTCGCGGTGGCCACCGGAGCATGGCTGTTCGGCCCGGCCCGCTGGCCCGAACGGATCCTGCTGGGGCTGGGCTCACTGCCGATGCTCGTCATGGAGCCGATGTACATCGGCATCGGCATCGCGATCATCGCCGTAGGAATCGTCGTGCACCTCCTCGGCCTCAAGCTGCACAGGAAAGACCCCTCAACGGATGCTGCCACCAGCCAAACCGGCTCGGAAGGATCCGGGGCAGCAGGCGCCACCGCCACCGATGGATCGCCTGATACCGGCGGCCAGGCTCCGCGCGCTTCCGGCTCGGCGTGACCACTGCACAGCCGCCCGGTGCGGGTGGCACCCTGCTCCAGGCCGTCACCGTCACCACCCTGGGCGTGCTGCCCGCTTTCCTGGTCGGTGCCCTCGCCGTGCAGATCCGGGCCGACCTGGGCATCGGTCCCGCCGAGATGGGCATCGCGGCAGCTACCCTTTTCGCGGTCTCAGGGGTGGCGGCGCGCCGGCTCGGCCGGCTCGTCCAGCGGATCGGGGCGTCCAAGGGGATGGTGGCCTCGGCCGTCCTGGCGGCGGTCGCCCTCACCGGAGCAGGCCTGGCGCCGACGTTCGGCGTACTGATCGCCGCCCTCGTGGTGGGCGGACTGGCCAATGGCCTGGCCCAGCCGGCGGCGAACCTCGGAATATCCCGGGCCGTCGACCCGGGCCGACTGGGGCTGGCGTTCGGCATCAAGCAGTGCTCCATCCCCGCGGCCGGCCTCATCGGCGGCCTCGCTGTTCCGGGCATCGCCCTGATCCTGGGCTGGCGCTACGCCTTCGCGCTGGGTGTCGTCCTGGCCGTGGGGCTGGCCCTGTGGGCCGGCCTCACAGCGCAGGGACCGGACCGCCCGACGACCGGACCTGCAGCACCCGCCGACCGCGGAACCCCCCGGCGCGGACTCGTGCTGCTCGCCATCGGCGCCGGCCTCGCGGCGGCCGCCGCGACGTCCATGGGGGTATTCCTCGTCGATTCGGCGGTGGAATCCGGGATGTCGCCCAGCGCGGCAGGCTACCTTTTCGCCGGCGCCGCCCTCCTGGGGCTCTCGATCCGCATCGTGCTCGGCGCCGCCATGGACCGGTACCCGCACCGCAGCCCCTACGTCCTGGTGGCCAACCTGCTGACGATCGGTGTGGGTGGCTACCTCCTCCTCGCCTTCGGCTCCTCGGCGGCATTCATCTGCGGAGCGCTGCTCACCTACGCCGCCGGCTGGAGCTGGCCCGGGCTCGTCCACTTCGCGGTGGTACGCGACAACCGGCAGGGCGCCGCCTCGGCCACAGGGGTCCTGCAGACCGGGCTCTCCCTCGGCGCTGCCGCCGGCCCCCTGCTCTTCGGCTTCCTGGTGGCCGCGACCTCCTACCGGGTCGGCTGGCTGACCGCCGCAGTCGTCGCACTGCTTGCCGCAGCGACGTTCCGGCTCGGGCGCCGGAGCATCCGCGCCGCACGGTCGGCGGCTGCCGCGCCGGACGCCACTCCCCTTCCTTCCACCAACGGTGGAGGACCATCGATGAAAGGAAAGTCCCGATGACCGAACCGATCCCTCACCTCTCCCCCGGACTCTGGGGGGTGCTGGCGACGCCCTTCAGCGGACCGGAGTTCGCCGTCGACACCGCCTCACTCCGCCGTGAGGTCCAGCTGTACACCGCGCTGCCTGCCACCGGGATGGTGGTCCTCGGTGTCTTCGGTGAGGGTGCGTCGCTGACCGCTGCCGAGCAGTCCCTCATCGTCCGCACGGTCGCCGAGGAGGCGGGGAGCACCCCGCTCGTCGTCGGCCTGTCCGCCCGCACCACCGCCGTCGCCATCGAGCAGGCCTCCACCGCCGTCGAGGCCGCCGGTGGCAACCTCGCGGCGCTCATGGTGCAGGCGAACACCGGCGACCCGGACATGCTGTCCGCCCACCTGACGGCCATCCACCGCGCCACGGGAGCGGGCATCGTGCTGCAGGACTACCCGGTGGCGTCGGGCGTGAAGATCAGCGCCGAACAGATCCTGCGCGTCCTCGAGAAGTGCGACTTCATCGTCGCCGTGAAATCGGAAGCGCCCCCCACCGCGTCCGCGATCGCGAAACTGACCCGCTCCACGAACGTTCCCGTCTACGGCGGGCTGGGCGGCGTGGGACTCCTGGACGAGCTCGCGGCCGGCGCGGCCGGCGCCATGACCGGGTTCTCCCACCCCGAAGGCCTGCAGATCGCGTTGACGGCCTTCGCCGACGGCGGTTTCCCTGCTGCCCGTGATGCCTTCGCACCCTGGCTGCCCCTCGCGAACTTCGAAGGCCAGCCCGGAGTGGGCCTTGCCCTGCGCAAGGAGATCCTGCGCCGCCGTGGCATCATCGCCGACGCATCGGTCCGGCCGCCCTCACCGTCGTTGCCGCGTGAACTCGCGGACCTGATCGACGCACACCTCGACGCAGTACGAATGGAGATCGCCTGATGGACACCGGACTGACAGGAAAGAACGTGCTCGTGCCCGGAGCGAGCTCCGGGATCGGCCTTGCCATTGCGCAGGCCCTCGGCGCCGAGGGAGCGAACGTCGTCCTCGCCGCGCGCCGCGAGGACGTGGTGAAGGCCGAGGCGGCCCGCCTGCCCTCCGCCGTCGGAATCGCCATGGACCTGAACGACGACGGCGCCCCGGCCGCCCTCGTGGAGGCCGCGGAGAACGCTTTTGGGCCGATCGACGTCCTGGTCCTCAACAGCGGCGGGCCTCCTCCCGGCGGAGCGGCCGACATCACCGACGAGCACGCCCTCGCCGCCGTCAACCAGCTCCTGCTCCAGCACCTGCGGCTCACCTCCCTCGTGCTCCCCGGTATGAGGGAGCGCGGCTGGGGGCGGATCGTGGCCGTCGGATCCAGCGGCGTCCAGCAGCCGCTGCCCAACCTCGCACTGTCGAACCTCGGCCGTGCCGGGCTCGCCGGATACCTCAAGACCCTAGCCGCCGAGGTCGCCGCCGACGGCGTCACCGTCAACATGGTGCTCCCCGGCCGTATCGACACGGAGCGCGTCGCGTCCCTGGACTCGGCCGCGGCCAAGCGGACGGGCGCCACCCCCGCCGAGGCGCGTGCCGCCTCCGAGGCCGGCATCCCGGCTCGCCGGTACGGCACTCCCGCCGAGTTCGCCGCCGTCGTCACCTTCCTGGCCAGTGCGCCGGCGTCGTATGTCACCGGAGAACAGATCCGGTGCGACGGCGGCATGGTCCGCGCCTACTAGAACCCCCGCCTCCGACTCGAAAGGGCAGCATCATGGCTCCCAGCATCCTGCACCTCTGTTCGATCACCTCCCCGGCCGACGACCCGGGAACCGCCGGCCCCGGAACCACCGGGACCGAGACGGCGGCCGTCGTCCACCCGCGGCGGGGTCTCGCACGGGTGTCCGATCTCCTGCCCGGTTTCACCGGTGACATCCTCGACGTCCTCACGGGGGATCTCCTCGGCGACCTCGACGCCGCCGCGGAGTCCGCCGATGACGCCGTCTTCAGCAGCCCCGATGGCGCCGTCTACGGCGCCCCCTACCGCCACCCCCGCATGCTCTGGGGCATCGGGCTGAACTATGTGGAGCACGCCTCCGACCTCTCCGAGGGCGTGCCCGAAGAACCGGCATCGTTCATCAAGGGCGACCACACCGTCATCGGACCGGGAGAGGCCATCCCCATCCCCGAGCAGAGCGAGCGCACCACCACCGAAGCCGAGGTGGCGGTCGTCATCGGCAGGTACTGCCGTAACGTGGAACCCGAGGACGCACTGGACTACCTCGCCGGCGTCGTGCCCGTGCTGGACCAGACGGCTGAGGACATCCTGCAACGCAACCCGCGGTTCCTCACCCGCTCCAAGAACTTCCCCGGGTTCTTCTCCTTCGGCCCCCGGATCGTGCCGTTGGCCGAAGCCGTGGGTGACGGAACGCTCGCCGACATGGAGGTCGCCACCGTGGTCAACGGCGAGGTGAGGCGCAGCAACACGGTGTCCCACATGCGCTACGACCCGGCCTACCTGATCAGCTTCCACAGCAAGGTGATGCCGCTGTATCCGGGGGACATCATCTCCACGGGAACACCCGGCGCCATCCACGTCACCCCCGGGGACACGGCCGAGTGCCGCGTTGCCGGCGTCGGCGTGCTCAGCAACCCCGTCACTGCGTCCAGCTAGGGCTGCAGACCTACTCTCCTGGAGGACGAATCCCCTTGAGCACGAATACGGACAGGCCACCGGCCGATGCGACACCGGCAGGACACTCTGCGCCCGGGCCACTGGAGGGGCTGAAGGTCGCCGACTTCTCGCGGGTGCTCGCCGGCCCGTTCGCGTCCATGATGCTGGCCGATTTCGGGGCGGACGTCCTGAAGGTGGAGAGCCCGGCCGGAGACGACACGCGTTCCTGGGTCCCACCGGTCGACGAGCACGGCGTGGGCACCTATTTCTCCAGCGTGAACCGGAACAAGCGCTCCGTGGTCTGCGACCTCCGCACCGACGAGGGACTGGCGAGGGCCCTCGCCATCGCGCTGGAAGCCGACATCGTCATCGAGAACTTCCGGCCCGGGGTCATGCAGCGTTTCGGGCTGGACTACGCATCCCTCGTCGAACGTCGGCCGGACCTGGTGTACTGCTCCATCACCGGCTTCGGCAGCACGGGAGGCGCGCACCTGCCCGGCTACGACCTCCTCGTGCAGGCGGTGGGAGGGCTGATGAGCGTCACCGGTTCGCAGGACTCCGAACCGAGCAAGGTCGGGGTGGCGCTCGTGGATGTGGTCACCGGCCAGAACGCCGTGGTGGGGATTCTTGCCGCGCTGCGCTCCAGGGATGCCACCGGAAGGGGCCAGCGCGTGGAGGTCAATCTGCTGTCGTCCCTGCTCTCCGGGCTGGTCAATCAGGCGTCGAGCACGCTGGCGACCGGCGAGGCACCCCAGCGGATGGGGAACGCCCACCCCAGCATCGCCCCCTACGAGACCCTGCTGACAGCGGACGGCCCTGTGGCGATCGCCGTCGGGACGGACAAGCAGTTCGAGTCACTGGTCCGGGTCCTCGGCGTCCCGGAACTCGCCGTCGACCCCCGTTTCCGGGGAAACTCGCAGCGCGTGGCGCACCGGGACGCCCTGAAGGTCCTGCTCGAGGAACAACTCGGCACCAGGAGCGCCGTCGAATGGGCCCATCTCCTCAGTTCCGCGGGCGTGCCCGCCGGCAAGGTGAATTCCATCGCCGAGGCGCTCGCTCTCGCCGAGGACCTGGGGCTCGCCCCGGTCATCGAGATCACCGACACCGCCACCGGACGCACCAGCCAACAGGTGGCCAACCCGATCCGCCTCTCCGAGACACCCGCGAGCTACACGCGGGTACCCCCGCTCCTCGGGGAACACGACGGAGCAACGTTCACACCCAACCTCCAGCCCGCCGCTACCGGAAAGTAGACCCCATGACCGACCGTTCAGACCTTCTCGACATCGACGCACTCCTGACCGAGGACGAACGCGCCCTGCGCGACCGCGTCCGCGGATTCGTGGACACCGCGATCAAGCCGAACATCGCCGACTGGTACGACCGCGGGGAGTTCCCCCTCGAGATCGTGCCGCGCATGGCAGAACTCGGGCTGCTCGGCATGCACATCAAGGGCTACGGCTGCCCCGGCCGGAGCTCCGTCGAATACGGGCTCGCGGCCATGGAACTCGAGGCCGGCGACTCCGGGCTGCGCACCTTCGTCAGCGTCCAGGGCTCCCTGGCGATGAGCGCCATCGCGAAGCACGGGTCGGAGGAGCAGAAGAACGAATGGCTGCCGAAGATGGCCGCCGGCTCGGCGATCGGCTGCTTCGGCCTCACCGAACCCACCGGAGGGTCCGATCCCGCCAGCATGCTCACCTTCGCGAAGCGGGACGGCGACGACTGGATCCTCAACGGCAGCAAGCGCTGGATCGGCCTCGCCTCGGTGGCCCAGGTGGCCATCATCTGGGCGATGACCGACGACGGCGTGCGCGGCTTCGTCGTACCGACCGACAGCCCGGGGTTCAAGGCCACCCCGATCGTCCAGAAGCTCTCCATGCGGGCGTCCATCCAGTGCGACGTCGAACTCACCGACATCCGGCTGCCCGGCACCGCGCTGCTCCCGAAGGCGAAGGGACTCCGCGGCCCCTTCGAGTGCCTCAACGAGGCCCGTTACGGCATCATCTGGGGCGCCATGGGAGCCGCACGCGACAGCTACTACGCCGCACTCGACTACTCGCTGGAGCGGCTGCAGTTCGGCCGACCGCTGGCCGGCTACCAGCTCACCCAGCTCAAGCTCGTCAACATGGCCCTCGAGATCAACAAGGGGATGCTGCTGGCCCTGCAGACGGGACGCCTCAAGGATGCCGGAACCCTGCAACCCCACCAGATCTCCGTGGGAAAGCTCAACAACTGCCGCGAGGCCATCGAGATCTGCCGGGAAGCGCGCGCGATGCTCGGGGGGAACGGTGTCACGCTCGACTACTCCCCGCTGCGCCACGCGAACAACCTGGAAAGTGTGCGCACCTATGAAGGGACCGACGAGGTGCACACGCTGATCCTCGGCAGTCACATCACCGGCATCCCCGCGTTCCGGTAGTCGCATGACGGAATCTGCTGCTCCCACCGGCCGGGCCTCCGGGATCCGGCGCGGCCTCACCAGCTACGGCGACGAGGGGTTCTCCCTCTTCCTCCGCAAGGCCTTCATCAAGGGTGCCGGGTACTCGGACGACGCCCTGGACAAGCCGGTCATCGGCATCGTCAATACGGGCAGCGGCTTCAATCCGTGCCACGGCAACATGCCCGCGCTGCTCGACGCCGTCAAGCGGGGCGTGTTGATGGCCGGCGGGCTGCCCATCGACTTCCCGACCATCTCGCTCCACGAGAGCTTCTCGCAGCCCACCAGCATGTTCCTGCGCAACCTCATGTCGATGGACACCGAGGAGATGATCCGCGCGCAGCCCATGGACGCCGTCGTGCTCATCGGCGGCTGCGACAAGACGGTCCCGGCGCAGCTGATGGGCGCGGCGTCGGCGGGCGTCCCGGCGATCACGCTGGTCACGGGGTCGATGCTGACGGGCGGTCACCGCGGGCAGCGCGTGGGTGCGTGCACGGACTGCCGGGCGTTCTGGGGGAAGTTCCGCAGTGGCGAGATCGACCGGCAGGAGATCGACGACGTCAACTCGCGGCTCGTGGGAAGCGTCGGCACGTGCTCCGTCATGGGCACCGCCAGCACCATGGCATGCCTCACGGAGGCGATAGGCATCGCCCTCCCCGGCAGCGCGAGCCCCCCGGCCGTGACGGCCGACCGCGTGCGGATCGCCGAACGGACCGGGACGCAGGCGGTGGCACTCGCCGAACGGGGCACGGAGATGAGCACCGTCCTCACGCGGCAGGCCTTCGAGAACGGGCTCCGGGTCCTGCTGGCCATCGGCGGCTCGACCAACGCGATCATCCACCTGACCGCCGTCGCCGGCCGGCTCGGGATCCGTCTCGACCTCGAGGACCTCGACCGGATGAGCGCCGAGACACCCGTTCTGGTGGACCTGAAACCGACGGGCGCCTACTACATGGAGGACTTCCATCGAGCCGGCGGGGTGCCCGCTGTCCTGCGGGAGCTCGGGGACCTCATCCACCGCGACGCGCCGACGGTCACGGGCCGTACCCTGGGCGAGGACCTGGACGCCGCGGGGCCCGGCTTCCCCTCCGACATCGTGCGGCCGCTCACCGACCCGGTGTATCCGGAGGGCAGTCTCGCCGTCCTGCGCGGCAACCTCGCTCCGGGGGGCGCCATCATCAAGCAGGCAGCGGTGTCCGCCCATCTGCTGGAGCACACGGGCCGTGCAGTGGTCTTCGAGGACGCGGCAGACCTCGCGGCGCGGATCGACGACGACGCCCTCGACGTCACTGCCGAGGACGTCCTCGTCCTGCGGAACATCGGCCCTGTCGGAGCACCCGGCATGCCCGAGGCCGGCTACCTTCCCATTCCCCGGAAGCTCGCCGCGCAGGGGGTGAAGGACATGGTGCGCATCTCGGACGGCCGGATGTCGGGCACCGCTGCGGGCGCCGTCGTCCTGCATGTCACACCCGAGTCCGCGGTCGGCGGGCCGCTGCGGCTCGTGCGGACCGGCGACACCATCACCTTGAGTGTCAGCCGTCGCGCGATTCACCTCGACGTCTCCCCCGAGGAGCTGATGCGGCGCGAGGACGAGCTGGGCCCACCCTCTCCCCCGGCCGCCGCGCGCGGGTACCGGAAACTGTATGTGTCGGAGGTGACCCAGGCCGACGAAGGGTGCGACTTCCGGTTCCTGCAGAGCACGGAACTCCCGGATCGGGACGCTCCGCGGAGCCTGATCCAGGAGCCGGGCTGAGAGGGCTCGCCTAGGGCACCCCACCGGGCCGGTGCGCCGCCCGATCGAGCAGCTGCGCCAGGTGGATGCCGCGGCGGTCGCTCAGATCCTCGATCTGGGTGCGGCATGAGTACCCGTCCGCGAGCACCACGGCGTCCTCCGTGGTCGATCGGATCGCCGGGAGGAGCTGCTGTTCGGCGATCTGGACGGAGATCTCGTAGTGCCCCCGTTCCACGCCGAAGTTGCCGGCGAGCCCGCAGCATCCGCCCAGCTTCTGGACGGTCGCACCGGCCTGCTCCAGCAGGGCCGCGTCGGGACTCCAGCCCATGACGGCGTGGTGGTGGCAGTGCGGTTGCGCCACCACCACGGTCCCGTCCAGACGGGGTGGCTGGTAGCCGGGCACAGTGCCGAGGAATTCGGCGAGGGTGTGTGTGGACCGCGCCACGGCACCGGCGGCCTCGGTCCCCAGCAGTTCCACGGCATCCGACCTCAGCACGCCCGTGCAGGACGGTTCGAGGCCGACGATCGGGATGCCCTCGGCGACGGACCGGTTCAGCACCTCCACGGTCGAGCGCAGCGTCTTCCGTGCGGAATCGAGCTGCCCCGTGGAGATCCAGGTCAGCCCGCAGCACAGCGGCTTCTCGGGAAGGCGCACCTCGTACCCCGCTGCTTCGAGGACACGCACCGCGGCCTGTCCTACTTCAGGGGAGAAGTTGTCGGTGAACGAATCCGCCCACAGCAGGACGGGCTGGGCTGTGGGTGCCTCGGACGACCGGCGGCTCCTGAACCAGGCGTGGAAGGTCTGGGGGGCGAACGCCGGGATGTTCCGGCGTTCGTCCACTCCCGCCATCCGCAGGCCGACCTGGCGGATGCCGGGCAGTCGCGTGAGGAAGTTCAGCACCCGCGGCGCCCGCGCCGCGAGTCCGGCCCAGCGCGGCAACCAGCCCAGCGAGTAGTGCGACGCCGGACGGAGCCTGCCCTTGTAGCTCTGGTGGAGCACTTCGGCCTTGTACGCGGCCATGTCGGTCCCCGTGGGGCAGTCCGAGGAGCAGCCCTTGCAGGAGAGGCACAGGTCGAGTGCGTCATGTACCTCGGCCGCACGCCAGTCGGGTTTGCTTCCCCTGGTCGCGCCCCCGTTGATCATCTCCTGGAGCGCCCTGGCGCGGCCGCGGGTCGAGTCCTTCTCCTCGCGGGTGGCGATGTAGGACGGGCACATCACGGCGCTGTTGTCCGCGTGCGCCGCACGGCACAGGCCCACTCCCGTGCAGCGGTGCACCGCCTGGCTGAAGTCGCCCGCGTCCTGGTGGTAGCCGAACCCGAGACCGGTCCGCAGCGGTCCTGCCTCGGCCACGCGCACGTTCGCATCCAGTGGTTCGGGGTCCACGAGGATGCCGGGATTCAGGAGATTGTCCGGGTCGAGGATCCCCTTCACTTTCCCGAACAGGCCGATGGCCGCGGGTGAGTACATGTACGGGAGGAGTTCGCTGCGGGCCCGCCCGTCCCCGTGTTCGCCCGAGAGGGACCCTCCGTAGCGGGCGACCAGTGCCGCCGCGTCGGTCAGGAACGCGCGGAACGCTGCCGCGCCGTCGTCGCGCTGGAACGGGAAGTCGAGCCGGATGTGGACGCAGCCGTCCCCGAAGTGCCCGAAGGGGAACCCGGTGAGGGAGTGCGTCAGGAGGAGTTCGTCGAACTCGCGGAGATAGTCCCCGAGGCTTTCGGGCGGCACCGCGGAGTCCTCCCAGCCGGCATGCGCAGGGGCGCCTGCGGGCGACCGCCCGGCAAGCCCTCCCCCGTCCTCGCGGATGCGCCAGAGGGCCGCGGCCTGCCGCGCATCCGTGATGATCCTCGAGTGCCGGGCGGCATCGATCCCGGCGACGAGCCCGGCGCGGTGGGCCACCTCGAGGGGGTCATCGCCGGACACCTCGACGAACAGCCAGGCCGCACCGCCCGGCAGTTCAGGAACGGCCTGCGGGCCCTTGCGGGTCCGCACCACCTGGACGATCCGGGAATCCAGTCCTTCGCAGGCCGTGGGCGCGAACGGCAGCACCGCGGGAACGGCGTCGCCGGCGGCCCCGATGTCGGGGAAACCCAGCACCACCATGGTCTTGTGCGGCGCATCGGCCACGAGGCGCACGCCCGCCTCCAGGACGACGGCGAGGGTCCCCTCGCTGCCGACGAGTGCCCGTCGCAGGTCGAAGCCGCGCTCCGGCAGCAGGTGTTCCAGCGAATAGCCGGATACCTGGCGCCCGAACCGGCCCAGTTCGGTGCGGATCGTGCCCAGCTCCGCTCCCACCAGGGAGCGCAGCGCGTCGGTCTCCGGCGACGACGGCGTGCCGTCCGGACCCAGGTGAAGCCGCGTGCCGGACCCGGTGACGACGTCGAGGTGCGTCACGTTGTCCGCGGTGCGCCCGTAGGCAAGAGCGCGTGAACCGCACGCGTTGTTGCCGATCATCCCGCCCACCGTGCAGCGCGTGTGCGTGGAGGGATCGGGGCCGAACCGCAGGCCCTGGGCCAGAGCCACCTTCTGCAGCGTCGCGTGGACCGCCCCGGGCTCGACGACGGCGGTGCGCGCTTCCGCATCGAACGCGAGGACCCGGTTCAGGTGCCGGCTGAAGTCGACGACGACGCCGCGGCCGATCGCGTTGCCGGCCAGCGAGGTGCCGGCACCCCGGGAGGTGAACGGGACTCCGCGTTCCCGGCACACCTCGAGGGTGGTGAGGACCTCGTCCAGGTGCCGCGGAAACACGACGGCGGCCGGCTGCACCCGGTACAGCGACGCATCGCTCGAGTACACGGCCCGTGAGGTCGCATCATCCCGCGCATCCTTCACACCACGGGCCTGGAGCTCGGAGACGAGGGACCGGGGTGCCGAAAGCATCATTGCCATAAGTAACATGTTATTCACTTGTCGTGCTCCCCCGGCCACCAACCCTGCAAGGAATTCCATGACCTACGTCGTCCCGGTTCCAACGCTCCCGAGCCTCCCGGTCAGCGGTGGCGACACGCTCTTCCCCGTGCGGCGCGTGTTCTGCGTGGGACGCAATTACGGCGATCATGCGCGCGAGATGGGCGCCGATCCGAACCGGGAGCCCCCGTTCTTCTTCCTGAAGCCCGCCGATGCCGTCTTCACGCCGCAGCGGCCTGCGACGTCGGACGATGCCCGACCGGCAGTCCCCTACCCGCCACAGACGGCAGACCTCCACCACGAGGTCGAACTCGTCGTCGCGCTCGGTCAGGGCGGCACGGATCTCGACCCGGCGGACACCCTCGATCTCGTATGGGGCTATGGCGTCGGAGTGGACCTGACCCGACGCGATCTGCAGGCCGAGGCGAAGAACCTTCGACGTCCGTGGGATCTCGCGAAAGGATTCGACTTCTCCGGGCCGTGTTCACCGCTCCGACCGGTCAGCGAGGTGAAGCATCCCGCGCAGGGCCGGATCTGGCTCAGCGTGGACGGCTCGGTCAGGCAGGAGGGAGACCTGGGCGACCAGATCTGGACGGTGCCCGAGATCATCGCGCACCTCTCCCGGTCCGTCACCCTGCGTCCCGGCGATCTCATCTTCACCGGCACTCCGGCGGGTGTGGGGGCACTGACCCGCGGAAGCACGGTGACGGCCGGCATCGACGGCGTCGCCGAGCTCTCCTTCACCGTCGAGTGAGCCGGACACCGCCGCGTCCGACCGCCCGGCAGCCCCTCGCCGACCAGGTCCACAGCGCACTGCTCGCGCAGCTCCTCGACGGCCGGCGGGAGCCGGACGAGGTCCTCAACCTCGTGTACCTCGCCAGGGAGTTCGGGGTCAGTCAGACTCCGCTGCGGGAAGCACTCGCCAGGCTCGAACACACGGGTCTGGTGCTTCGCGAGGCCCACAAGGGGTACCGGGTGGCGCCGCTGTTCAGCATGGACGATCTCCGGAAGGTCATGGACGCCCGCCTGGTCCTCGAGCCGGCCCTTGCCTACGAGGCAGCCCTGCGGGTGACCCCGGAATTCCTCGAGCGCCTGGCCGAGACCATCGGCCACCTCGAGACCGGCGCGCACGTCCCCGACAGCCCTCCGGTCACGAGCTTCCTCCGGGCGGACGAGCAGTTCCACGCGGCGATCGCCCACCAGGCCGGCAATGCGTTCCTCGAGGACGCCTGGAGGTCCTTCGGTGGGCAGGCACAGCGCTTCCGGTTGTATGCCAGAACCAACTCGACGGCACCGGCCACCACCGCGGCCGAGCACCGTGCGATCCTCGACGCGTTCACCCGGCGCGATGCGGAGGGTGCGTCTTCCGCCATCCGGGCGCATATCGAGAACGCGAAGGTTCGCGCCCTGCAGGACCGCCGGGTGGTCGCCTCGGAGGATTGAGGACGGGAGCTGCACGGAACCCTGCTCCCGGGCCGGCTTCTCAGCCGAGCGGCGTGAGGATCATCTCGACTCCGGCCCTGCCGCAGATCGCGCGAAGATGCTCGAGGAGGCTCTCGGGGATCGGGATGCCGTTCTGGCCGCGGCTCGCGCGTGCTGCGGCTTCGGGGTCGCCGGGAAGGATGACATCGGGCTCGTCCCGCACCATGAGGCGCAGGAGGTCGTCGACGTAGCGCGCGGTCTCCCCACCCTCCGCAACACTCGCCGGATCGATCACCAGGACGAAGTGTCCGAGATTGTCGCTGTCCGCGTCATCCAGCGGAAGCGCGGCCCCTGAGAACGCCGCGCTGAGCACAGTGACCATCAGACTGAGACCGAAGCCCTTGTGTCCGCCGGTCTCGGAGCTGGAGCCCCCGAGCGGGCTGAGCGTTCCCTCCCCCGTGGTCAGCAGCGAGTACGCGAGGGCAGCATCGGTCACAGGGTTGCCCAGTGCATCATTGACCCAGCCGGCGGGCAGGTCCCGTCCACTCAGGGCGTAGGCCTTCACCTTGTTCATCGCCACGACGCTCGTGGACATGTCGACCACGAGCTCCCCGCCGCCCGCGCGGGGTGCGGCGAAGGCGATCGGATTGGTCCCGAGGATCGGCGTCGTGCCTCCCAGTGCTGCCACCACGGGTGTCCGCGTCGTCGTCATCATGAGGGCGACCAGGCCGCGCTGCGCGGCGCTCCGGACGTAGTAGCCGAGCGCTCCCAGGTGGTGCGAGTTACCCACCGCCACCGCACCGATCCCGCAGACAGTGGCTTTCCGAATGGCCAGCTCCAACGCGTGGAGACCCGCCGGGTGTCCCAGGCCGGCACCGGCGTCGACGACGGCGAAGGCCGGAGCGTCCCGCACCACGCGGGGGACGGCGTCGAGCCTGACGCGGTTCTCGGACCGGAGCTTCTCGTACAGCATCAGCATCGAGACGCCATGGGAGTCGATGCCTGAGAGATCGGTGTCCACCAACACCGTCGTCGTAGCGGCAGCTGATTCATCCGGCATCCCCCAGGCGCGAAGAATGGCGACGATCTGCTCGTGCACCTGTGCGGCGTCGAAGCGGCACGTCTCTTCCTGGCTCACCGGTTCCGCTCCTCCATCTCGTCGGCGATGCGCCGGCCGATCTCCAGTGCGGCGGTCGCGGCCGGCGATGGCGCGTTGAGCACGTGGATCTGGCGGGGCGCCCGGTCGAAGTAGAAGTCGTCGACCAGGTCGCCGTTCCTGCGCATCGCCTGCGCGCGGACTCCCGCGTGGGTCGGCACGAGGCTGTCGTCGCCGAGGTCCGGGACGAGCTCCCGGAGGCTGGCCAGGAACTTCTTCCGGGACAGGGAGCGGGAGACCTCGGACAGCCCGACCTTCCAGTATTTCGCGCCGAGCTTCCACAGCCCGGACCAGGCAGCACTCTCGAGGACGTCCCGCGGATTGATCGTGAGCCAGGTGTACCCTTCACGCGCCAGGGCGAAGACCGCATTGGGCCCTGCATGGACCCCGCCGCCGATCATCTTCGTCAGGTGGACGCCGAGGAAGGGGAGGCTCGGATCCGGTACCGGGTAGATCAGGCCGTGGACCAGATGGGACTGGTCCGGAGTGAGTTCGAAGTACTCGCCGCGGAACGGGATGATCCGCACCTCCGGGGTGAGGCCGGCCAGCCGCGCGATGCGGTCACTGTGCAGGCCGGCGCAGTTGATGAGCTCATCGGCGGAGATCTCCCCGCTGGAGGTCGAGACGGTCACGGACCGGTCGTCGGCGGAGATTCCGACGACCTCCGTTCCCAGCCGGATCTCACCCCCGGCCTCGATGATCAGCCGTCCGAGCACGTCGCAGATTCCCCGGTAATCGACGATTCCCGTCGAATCGACCCTGAGGGCTGCCACGCAGGCAACATGCGGTTCATGCTCGCGGGCCTCTTCGGGGGAGATCATCCGGCAGGGCACCCCGTTCGCGAGGCCACGGCGGTGGAGCTCCTCGAGCGCCGGAACCTGATCCTGCCGGGAAGCGACCACCAGCTTCCCGCAGATGTCCACTGCCACTCCATGGTCCTCCGCGAACCGCCGCATCGACTGCGCGCCTGCAGTCCCAAGGGTCGCCTTCAGGCTCCCCGGCGCGTAGTACAGCCCGGAGTGGATGACGCCCGAGTTGTTCCCGGTCTGGTGGTCTGCCAGCCGGGGTTCCTTGTCGACGACGGTCACCCGGTAACCGCGCAGCCCCAGCTCATAGGCGGTGGCCAATCCGACGATTCCAGCACCTACAACTACTACGGAGTTCTTCATTCTCGTGTACCTCGTCTGACATCGTTGTCGTAGATCACCGCGAACCTGCCACAACTCTATATGGTGTACATCAACAATATAGAGTTCGAAGCCGGGCGCGCCGGGTCAGGAGGCTTGCTTCGCAGGACCCGACGGAAGGACGTGCCCGTGTCGACTCCCCCGGACCTCCACCTGCTGAGCTCCCTCGTCGTCCGCAAGGCCCTGGACGGCGTCGTCCTTCCGGCCTTCCGGCCTTCCGGTCTCTCGGTCCGGACCGAGTATCTTCCGACCACCCTCCTCCTCGAGAAGCTCGACGCCGGCGCCACACCGGATGTGCTGATCGGGACCCGGAAAGCGCTACAGGACCTCGAGGCCTCGGGCGTTCTCGCCGGCGTGCGTGCGGTGCCCCTCGTGAGGTCCGCGATCGGCCTCGGCGTGGCCCCGGGTGCAGAGCCTCCTTCGATAACGACCGAAAGCGACCTCGTCGACGCGCTGCTCGGCGCCCGGTCCGTCGCGTTCTCTCGCGCCGGGCAGAGCGGCATCTTCTTCCAGGAGCTCCTCGTCCGACTCGGCATCGCGGAGCAGGTGCTCGCACGGGCGACTGCCCTCGAATCGGGATTCACGGGTACCGCCCTGATGGACGGGCGAGCCGATCTCGCCCTGCAGCAGGTCAGCGAACTGCTGTTCGTCGATGGCATCGAGACCGTGGTTCCCCTGCCGGAAGAATGTCAGCAGCACACCGACTTCTCCATTGCCCTGGGCCCCGGCGCACAGGGCCAGGCCGCAGCACAACGCCTCGTCGACCACCTGACGGGCGGCCCGGCACGGGACGCCTACATGGCGACCGGGCTGCAGAACATCAGCGCCTGATTCGACGGCTTTCAGGCGACCTCAGGCAACGCTCTATTCACCGTCTCCGGCTGCACCGCCGGCATCCACTGGTCCCGAGAAAGTGATCTCAGGTGTGGGTCCGGACGTGCCTGTATAGGTCTGCCCTGAGTCGCCGGCACGCAGAACGGCAGGGTCGTTGTAGACCGACCTTTCGCCGTCGTCGGCCGCAAAGCTTGTAGCTACGGCGCCTGGCGTCAGTGCTGCGGCTGCGATCGCACCAGGAATCCGTGAGGCGGGGTCCTCCGCGGAGGAGCCGGCCACCAACTCGATTCGGATCGGTACGCTCCTGCCGCCATCATCAACTGCCATGTCGTCCTCCGTCCTTTCGGCCGATGCTTGAACTCCGATGATCCTCTGCGGGGTGTAGCAGTCAAGGGAGGGATGACCACCATCATCGGGATTCCCCAGGACCTTCGGTGTCGGTGGGCCCTCCGGCCGTTGTGCGGAGTGATGGCGCTACCTATGATTTCCCTGCCGGGGGTGGATTCTGGTCTCGACCTACTGCATCGGGGGCCATCCCATGACCGACTTCTTCACCATGAAACCCGGCGAAGCCGCGCCGCCAGTGCCCGCAGGGCCCATCCTCTGCACCGGGTCGGCGGGCATGCGGCGCATCCACCGCTTCTTCCTGTGGGCGTACGGCGAGGCGCCCGGCCTCGTGCAGTCCGTCGGGCCGGGCGACATCGCCCGCGCCTCCTATGTGGGCGAAGTGCTGGGCAACTTCGACAACGTCCTCCATGTCCATCACGAAGGCGAGGATCTCCTCATGTACCCGCGCCTGGCGGACAGAGCACCCGTGTGCGCGCTGCATGTGGAGCAGATGCTGGAGCAGCATCGGCAGGTCACGCAGCGACTCGACAGCATCGAGCCTGTTCGCCGGAGCTGGATGGAGACGGCGGACGTAGACACAGGAAAGGACCTTGCTGACCGATACGAAGATCTATCGACAGTCCTCCAGGTGCACCTGCGCCGAGAGGTCACGGAGGTGATGCCCGTTGTGGACAGGGTGCTGACCGAGAAGGAGATAGGCGAGGTCGCGGAGCACGGTATCGACACGTTCGACAAGAAGTTCCTGGTCGGCTATCTCGGGATGGTGCTCGCAACGAATCCGCCCGGCGACAGGGAGGAACTCTTCAAGGAGATCCCCCTGCCGGTCCGCATCGCGTACCGGCTCTTCGGGCGCAGGCTGTACCGGAAGCAGTACGCCACCCTCTTTCCGGGACAAGCCATTCCCGACACCCTCTGAACCACATTGGCGAGGATGGCCATACCGGCGAGACGGGGGACGAAAGCCTCTGACCGCGCGGCCTGGACCGGGCTGAAGATCGACTCCTACGCAGGCGCGATGGTGCCGTCGTCACGCAGAGCGATGGCGCCGCTTTCCATCCAGGTCGCTGGATAGCACCGCCAAGCACCCCGAGGAGTGGAGCGTGCCGAGGAACCAGTCCAAGATCTTCCTGGACAGGACCGACGCCGGCCGGCAGTTGGGGCAGCGGCTCGCCGGGTTGCGGGGTCAGGACGTGGTGGTGCTCGGTCTGCCCCGGGGCGGTGTTCCGGTGGCCTTCGAGGTGGCGAAAGCCCTGGATGCGCCGCTGGACGTGATCGTGGTGCGGAAACTGGGCGTTCCGTTCCGGCCGGAAGTTGCCATGGGCGCCATCGGCGAGGGCGGCGCCCGGGTTCTCGAAGCACGCGTCCTCTCGCGGGCCCGTATCACGCAGGAGGACCTGCGAAGGGTCGAGAGGGAGGAACGTCAGCTCCTGGAAAGGCGCCTGACCCGGTACCGGCAGGGAAGGACCCGGGCAGATGTCCACGGGCGCGCCGTCGTCGTGGTGGACGACGGCATCGCCACCGGCTCCACTGCACGGGTGGCGTGCCGGGTCGCCCGGCAGCTCGGCGCCGCATGGGTGATCCTGGCGGTGCCCGTCGCGGCGGCCGGCACGGTGGCCTCGTTCACGGAATCGGACGAGATCGTGTGCCTGGTTTCAGCGCGGGACTTTCAGGCGGTGGGCTGCTACTACGACGACTTCTCGCCCACCGAGGACGACGAGGTGGTGAGGCTGCTCGATCTGGGCTCGCGGCCGAACCGACGGGCTTCCGAGCCGCCCGGAAAGCAGGGGCAGGCTCGTGGCCCCTGGAGCCTGGGACTCCACCGGCGGAACCGACAACACCGAAGGAGCATCACATGGAACGAGTCATCGACAAGGTAGCGCTGGTCACCGGGGGTGCACGCGGCATCGGCGCTGCTGTGGCATTGCGGCTGCATGGCGAAGGAGCGAAGGTCGTCATCGGTGACATCCTGGACGAGGCCGGACAGGAGACTGCGGAACGTATGGGCTCCGGCGCTCTCTACGTGCACCTCGATGTGACCGATCCGCAGGACTGGCAGACTGCGGTGGACGCCGCCGTCGGGACGTTCGGGGGCCTGAACATCCTGGTGAACAATGCCGGCATCGTGAACTTCGCCCCCCTCGAGGATTACACCCTCGAACAGTGGAACGCTGTCATCGCCGTGAATCTGACCGGCACGTTCAACGGGATCAAGGCCGCAATACCGGCACTCAAACAGTCAAGAGGCGGGTCGATCATCAACATCTCCTCGATCGCCGGTATGCGCGGCTATGAGCAGATCTCGGGATACTCGGCCTCGAAGTTCGGCGTGCGGGGACTCACCAAGAGCGCTGCCCTGGACCTGGGACCCCATCGCATCAGGGTCAACTCAGTCCATCCCGGAGTCATCTCAACCCCGATGACGGCCGACATCCAGGCGGACATGAGCCACGTGGCACTCGGCCGCGAAGGCCATCCGGGGGAAGTCGCGAACCTCGTCCTGTACCTGGCGTCCGACGAGTCGTCGTACGTCACGGGAGCCGACTTCGTCATCGACGGCGGTGATACGGCAGGCACGGTGACCCGTCGCGAGGAGACCTAGAACGCCTGCAGGGGACGATGGCACAACCGCCTGGATCAGCTCTCAGGCGTCAGCCGCGGCCCAACACCTGCGACCGCATGTGCCCCGGACGGCGCCGTGGTGGGATACCCGGCCGCGATCTGCCGCTTGACCTGCTCGAGCTCGTCCTTCAGCGAATCGACAGTGGCAAGGTACTTCCTGAACTCAGCCTTCCGGCGTCGAGCATTGTTGAAGCTGACAAATGCGGCGACGATGGCCACCGGGACCGACACCAGCAAAGCCCACCCGGACGTAGCGAGGAAGTCCAGCGTGACGGGGAGGGCCTGCTGGAATGCACGGAAGTCGTTCACCCCGCCCACTACTCCTTCCAGCGCGGTGTCCAAAGGTTCCAGGTAATCCCCCACCAGCGGCGTCTCGGAGAGCGATGGAGCGCTCAGCGACGCCATCCCCTCAGGGGACCACCGCGGATCACTGAAGTGGTTCAGGACGTAGATCCCGGCGGCCGCGTTGAGAGCGGCGAAGAGCAGGACGGCACCCAGCGCAATCCAATGAAGGCTGCGTCGCAGCAGGAAGCCGGCCACCAGCGCGACGACGACGGGTGCAACCCAGGTGAGGATGCGAAGTGCGTCAAGGCTCACGCCGCCCGGTAGATCCAAGGAATGCCCCCATAGAAATGAAATCGATGCTTGCTCCAGCCCTCAGGCTCGGAGACCCGCCGTCAGGCTATAGGTCTTCACCGACTGTAGCGAGCAGCGACACCGGGCGGGGTGGTTCGGAGTGAGCGGGCGCGTCTGCGGGCAATCTCCGCGGCCGAAGACCACCTCGAGGCCGAAGCCTCCCGGGGGAATCTATCAGCGCATCGTCGCCGCGTACTACGACCCCGATAGAAAGAAGCGGCAATTGTGATGAGCCGCTGTCTCTTAGGCACCGAGGCCAAAACTGCGTTCATCTACGGAGCCGAACCTCAATATAAACGCCTGACATTTGACTAGATTTGCTCAGCAAATCGCGAAGCTTTATGGAAAATGTCCAGGACGTACGGCTCAGGCGTCCGCGAACCATAGACTATCTGCGGCCGGATGTGCCGGCCGATTGTTGGGGAGAGGCGCTTACTTGTCGCTTACTATCATTTTCCCAGAGCATCCGCGCGCCCAATCGCGCAGCATACGCTCTGCCATTGTTCTGTGCGGCGTCACTGCCTTGTTAGCAGGGCTCTTTACCGGCCCGGCGGCCATAGCTAACCCCGTCGAACCTGCGCCGCCAACGGAGCAACCCGTTTCACCTCCCCTTCCGGGCCCAGTTGACCCGACCGAGCCTGCGCCACCAACGGACCAAGCCACTTCAACCCCCCTTCCGGGCCCAGTTGAGACGACCGAGCCTGCGCCGCCAACGGACCTACCCGATGTGGCAGTGCCAGAGCCGGTAAACGTTAGCCATCCGATGATCAACGCAGACCTTGGCGTACGAATCGAAGCCGGAGCCACCGTCTTCACGGACGGCGGACAATGGCAGGACGCCGAAAAGCTCGAGTTCACTTGGTCAGGGGCCGATGATCTTTCGCTCAAGACCGAAACCCTGATGGTCGGAAGCAAGTCAACTTTCACCATTCCCGCGTCATTGCGCGGCGGTGTCCTCGTGATCAGCGTGCGCGGCATCAACGCCGACGGTATAGCGAGCGAACCGGTCAAGAACTGGGGCGACGTCGACAACGGCAATTTCACGACCACCTGGGACGGGGCCGTCTTGGGGAAGCCGATCGTGGGTCAAAAGCTCTCCGTTGCCACCCCGGCTCTGAGCCCAGCTGGCACGGTTGCCTATAAGTGGTACCGCGGAGTCACCGAGATCAGAGGAGCCACTTCTTCCGGCTATACCCTTACGCCCGCCGACGCTGCGCAGAAGCTTTCCGTCCGACTTACCGTCACGGGTGAAGGAATGAACACGCTTTCTCGGACCTCGAAAACGGTCACCGTCGCCAACGGCACCTTCTCGTCAGCACCGGCCCCGACTATCACTGGTTCCGCCACCGTCGGGTCTAAGCTGACCGCCAATCCGGGCACTTGGTCCCCTGCCGACGCGACATTGAGCTATCAGTGGTACCGCGGCAGCAGTGCAATCTCTGGTGCCACCCTGCGCACCTACGCCGCGTCATCGGTCGATAACGGCAAGGATCTGAAGGTTCGGGTGCGCGGCTCCAGATCCGGTTACACCACCGCCGACCGTTGGTCAGCTCCACGCAAGGTTGCGGCGGGAACCATCACCGCAATCCGGTTGCCGTCTATTTCCGGTTCGGCCCGCTACGGGCAGACCCTCAAGGTGGCGCAAGAATGGACCGCCGGCTCCACCGTCGCCTACCAGTGGTACAGCAACGGCAAGCCCATCATGGGTGCCGTCAAGAACTCCCTCTACCTGGGGACCTCACAGATCGGCGCTAAGGTTTCTCTCCGCGTCACGGTCAGCAAGGCCGGCTACACGACCCGCCAAGCCACCACTCAGGCAGTCACCATCGGCAAAGCCTCCATGGTGACGAAGGCCAATCCGACGATCAGCGGTACGAAGAAGGCCGGATACAAGCTCACCGCCAGCAACGGAGTCTTCTCCCCCACGCCCTCCGCCTACGGTTACCAGTGGTACCGCAACGGGACCCCGATCCCTCAAGCGAATCGCAGTACCTACCAATTGATCACCGCCGACAGCGGCAAGTCGATCACCGTCAGGGTGACAGCCCTCAAGACCGGCTATCACAACCTGGCCGCAACCAGCGGAGCTGTAGCTATCTACGCACCTCCACGCACCGTCATCGGCAGGGACGGCACGTATCGTGTGGGGACCGAGATCAAGCCGGGACTATACAAAGCCACCGGCACCGGCAACTCGTGCTATTGGGAAACCACGAGCGGATTCTCCGGAAGTTTCAGTGAACTGAACAGCAACTACTTCGGGTCGGCCCGGACCTATGTCCAGATCCGCTCCGTTGACCGCGGGTTCAAGACCACTGGGTGCGGAACATGGACCACAGTTCCGGCAACTGGAACCAACGCAACCAAAATTACCGCCGATGGTACCTACCGGGTAGGTATCGATGTCCGCCCCGGCCTCTATCGGATCTCGGGTACGGGCAACTCCTGCTACTGGGAAACCACGAGCGGATTCAGCGGCGAATTCGACGAACTCATTGACAACTACTTCGGATCGGCACAGAGCTACGTGGAGATCCCGTCCTCGGCGAAAGGTTTCCAGGTGAGCCGATGCGGGACGCTGACCCGCATCTCCTAGCCGTATCTGACCTGAGCTAGGGCCGCAGGAATTCCTCCGGCCCTGTCTCGGTGCGGAAGCTGTCCTACTGTCCGTCTGAAGATGAGGGAGCTTCCGCTGGCGCACAAGACGGCGGGCCGCCCACCGAAAGGTGAGCGGCCCGCCGTCGTTTCCGGTCAAGCTAGTACGCCGTGGATCTAAAACACGCGGATCGGGATCTCCGCCGGGTCCATGAGCAGTCCCTCGATCTCGTCGTCGAGCCGGACCAGCGTGATGGACGCACCCGCCATGTCCAGGGACGTGCAGTACTCCCCCACATAGCTGCGGCCCACACTGATGCCCTGCTCCGCGAGGCGCTTGTGCGCCTGCCCGTACAGCAGGTACAGCTCACTGATCGGGGTGCCGCCGAGGCCGTTGATCATCAGCGCCACGCGGTCGCCCTCCTTGAACGGCAGGTCCTTCACGATCGGGACGAGCATCTCCTCGACGATCTCGTTGGCCGGCATCATCTTCCCCCGACGGCGGCCCGGCTCGCCATGGATGCCCACGCCGATCTCGATCTCGTCCTCGCCGAGCTCGAACAGCGGGCTGCCCTTCGCCGGCGGCGTGCACGCTGTGAGCGCGACGCCCATGGTCCGGGTCACCGAGTTCACCTTCTCACCGATCCGGACGATCTCGCCGAGGTCCGCACCCCGCTCGGACGCGGCGGCCACGGCCTTGATGACGAAGAAGTTCCCCGCCACCCCGCGGCGCCCGATCGTGTAGGTGGAGTCCTCCACGGAGACGTCGTCGTTGATGAACAGCGTCTTCACCTCGATACCGTCCGCGGAGGACATCTCCTCCGCCATCTCGAAGACCATCTTGTCGCCCGTGTAGTTGTTCACCAGCAGCAGCACGCCCTTGGGGGACGCCATGAGCTTGGTCGTCTCGTACACGTAGTCGAACGGCGGGGCCGCGAACACGTCGCCGGGGCATGCGGCGTCGAGCATGCCCTTGCCCACGATCATCACGTGGGCGGGCTCGTGCCCGGAGCCGGAACCCTGCACGATCGACACCTTGCTCTCGTCGGGGCCGTCGGCGCGCATGATCAGGTTGTACTCGGGCACGTACTTCAGGGTGTCCGGGTTGGCGAGCGCCAGGCCCTCGAGCATCTCGGGGACGAACTGCTGCGGATCATTGACGAACTTCTTCATGGGGACTCCACTTCGTTGTGAGGGTTGGACGGGTGGGAAGGAAGAGTCAGGGCCAGTCGGCCACGATGCGCTCGACGATGACGGCGACGGCCACTGCGCCGGCGTCGGGCGAGCCGATGCTGCGGGTGCCGCTGTAGCTGGCACGGCCGCGCTTGGCCTCCATGGTCGACGTCGCATCCGCGCACTCGCGGACCTTCGTGGCGAACGCCGCCCGGCACTCCTCCGGGGAGGCGCCCGCGGCGAGCTGGCGTTCCAGCTCGTCGGTGGCCGGGATGAGGGCGTCGAGCAGGGTCTTGTCGCCGAGGTCCGAGTTGCCGCGCTTCTTGATGCCATCGGTGGCACCGCGAAGCATGGCGACGACGGCGGCCCCGTCGATCGTGTCGGTGGTCTTCGCGGCGGCGGACGCCCTGAGGAACGCCGTCCCCCACAGCGGCCCGGAGGTCCCGCCGATCCTGCTGGAGATGGCGAGCGCGATCTGCTGCAGGAACGTGGCGGCGTCGTCGCGCTTGAGCGAATCCCAGTCGGCCAGGACCTTCT
Source organism: Arthrobacter sp. TJ-263 (assembly GCF_058269155.1). Lineage (NCBI taxonomy): Bacteria > Bacillati > Actinomycetota > Actinomycetes > Micrococcales > Micrococcaceae > Arthrobacter > Arthrobacter sp. TJ-263. The sequence continues at coordinate 571,177 of NZ_JBZCNE010000002.1, forward strand.
CGAAGCCGCGGGCCAGGGAGTAGCCGAGGTCGCCGTCGCCCACCACAGCGTCGAGGTCGCCGAACTCCTTCTCCTTCTCGACGGCGGTCTGCGCCAGGGAGCGGACGACGTACTCGACGTCGTCGATCTTGGTGGTGCTCATGATGTCTCCGTTCCGGTGGACGGTGCAGGGGAAGGCGCAGTCGACGAGGTGGCAAGCAGCGCCTGCAGGGTGGCGAGGGTGACGGCTCCGCGAACGCCGACGCCGTGCGGGTCCTCGAGGACCTCGACCGGCTCGCCGTCCGGGTCGCCGAGGGAGCTGACGACCAGCGCCGCGCCGGTGAAGTCCTCCTCGCGGGTGAACCCGCTGACGGTCACGACGGTGGCCAGGCCGGCGGCGACGGCGGCACGCAGTCCGTTGCCGCTGTCCTCGACGACGATCGCGTCGCCGGCCGGGACCCCGAGCTCCTTCAGCGCCAGCAGGTAGATATCCGGTGCCGGTTTCTTGGCGGGCACCACGTCGCCGGCGAACACCGCGAAATGCGCGGCGAGGTCCTCCCCGACGGCGTGCGTCAGGACGGCCCGGACCGCGGGTTCCGCGGAGGTGGAGGCGACGGCGAGCGTCCACCCGGCGTCGTGCGCCTCCTGCACGATGCGGGCGATGCCCGGCCGGGCGGGCATGACGCCGCTCTCCACCAGGCCCTTGTAGATCTCGGTCTTCCGCTTGTGCCAGGCAAGGATCGTGGCGTCGGTGGAGGCGTCGTCGTTCAGACTCAGATCGGCGATCAGCGCAGGGGTGAGGATGCTGCGCATGCGCTCCTTGCCGCCGCCGATCTTCACCCGCTCGGCGTACTCGTCGACGCTCCACTGCACGGGTACGCCGAACTCGGCGAACGTCTGGTTGAAGGCGGGCAGGTGGCCGTACTGCTCGGTGTCGGCGAGTACGCCGTCACAGTCGAAGATGAGGGCGGGCATGTTCAGCGGCCGCCCTTCCCGGCGCTGCCGAACTGCGTGCACAGGTCCGTGACGAGGGCGATGACGTCACCCCGCGTGTGCTTGAACAGCGACGGAGGATCCCACTTGTTCTTCTGCTCGGCCTCCTTCAGGAACGCCAGGCTGGACTGCATGTACGTCTCCTTGAGCGCCGTGGAGATGTTGACCTTCGCGCAGCCGCGGGCGATGAGGTCGGCGAACTGCTCGGCGCTCAGGCCGCTGCCGCCGTGCAGGGCAATGGGGACGCTGCGGGCCTCGACGAGCTGGGTGACGCGGTTGGCGTCGAGTACCGGGGCAGCCTTGTAGCTACCGTGGGCGTTGCCGATGGAGGGGGCGAAGACGTCGATCCCGGTGGCGTCGATGAATGCGAGGGCCACCTCGAGGGTCTGCTGGCGGGACACGTCGTCGGATCCGTGGTCGTCCTCGACGCCGGTGATCGCCTCGATCTCTCCCTCCACCTGCGCATTGTGGCGGCGGGCTTCGGCGACGACCTCGATGGTCTGGCGCTGGTTCTCCTCCACCGGGAGCTCGGACGCGTCGAAGAGGACGGAGTTCCAACCCACCCGCAGGCAGTCCGTGATGACCTCGCGGTCCGGGCAGTGGTCCAGGTGCAGGGTGACGGGCACCTCGATGCCCCGCGTCATGGACCGCCACATGTCGAAGAGCACACGGGAGCCGATGGTACGCACGGTCTTCACCGAGGTCTGCAGGATCACCGGGGAGTTGGCCTCCACCGCGCCGGCGAGTACGCCCTCCATGGTGAGGTCGTTGAAGATGTTGATGGCGGGCACGCCGTAGCGTGCCTGGAATGCCGGGTCGACGATGTCCTTCAGTGGTACTACAGCCACAATATGTTTCCTCCTGGTCAGGCTTCCTCCCACGCTAGGTGGGGGTTCGCGCCCTGGGTATGGGGGTTCTCCCGCCCCTGTCCTGGGGGGAATCACCACCCCGGGTAATTCCTACCTCGCCAGCAGCGGGTGCCGGTGGTTGAGTGGGCCGCGGCCGCCCGGCCTCCCACTTCGACGACGAAGGACACCCATGACACCCGGATCAGTACTCGAGACCATCACGTCGGAAGAAGCCCGCATCGTCATCGACGCCGCGGCAGCGAAGGCCACGGAGATCGGCCAGCCCATGGACATCGCCGTGGTCGACGCCGGCGGGAACCTGAAGGCACATATGCGCATGGACGGCGCGAACATCGGCAGCATCACCATCGCGATCAACAAGGCCTATACGGCCATCGCCTTCCAGTGCGAGACCGGAGATCTGCAGGGCGTCACCCGGCCCGACGGTCCCATCTACGGACTGAACGATGCCCACGGCGGACGGCTCGTAGTATTCCCCGGCGGCATCCCGCTGGTGCGCGACGGCAGCATCATCGGCGCGATCGGCGTCTCCACCGGCACGATCGAGCAGGACCAGGAAGTTGCCTCCGCCGGCGCCGCCGCCTACCTGGAGTTCGCGATCGCCTGACCGCGGTGCCGAGTCACGGTCTTATGACCGGTCACCCTCACGGGACGCGCTGGACTCGGCGATCCGCTTGATGGCGGCGAGCGTTGTTGGGATGCCGTCGAGCGCCAGCTGGGTGCGGTCGGCGATCTGCGCGGGCGCATCGTCGCCGAACTTCTCCTCGAACATGGCGATGCCGTCCGGCAGGAAATTCCAGGATTCGGTCAGAGTGGTCCCGGTGCCGGCCGGCGTCAGCGTGTAGGCCCAGCGAACCCGGTTGCCGCCGACCACCCAGGCGAACTCGTGGCCGCGCTCGGCAGCCACGACCTGCGATCGGGTTTCCCAGGTCCGGTGCGGGAGCTCGTTGTGCCCGGTGAACCAGGAACCCACCTGGCCTGCAGCGGCGTCGTCGTCCCACCAGCACCGCGTGCAGACCGGACTCCACTCGCCGGTGCGGGTGATGTCGGAGACGAGCTCATAGACCGTCTCGGCTGACGCCTGGATGGTGATGGACTCCCGATGATGGAGGATGCGTGTCTGGCTCATGAGCCCAGTCTCACAGAGCGATCAAAGCTTCTCCTGCCCGATCCCTCGCCACCGCGGGGATCGGCTGCAGGGCCCGCATAGACTGAGTTCTCGCGTCGGCTACGAAAGGTCTCCACATGTTGAACACCGAACGAACCGGCGTCGGAAGGCCCCTCGTCCTCGTGCATGGGCTCGGCTCGAGCATCCGCACCTGGGACCCCGTCCTCCCCCTGCTGAAGGACCAGCGCGAGGTCATCGCCATCGACCTCCCCGGATTCGGCAGCAGCACGCCGCTCGCGGGTGAAGTCACCATCGCGACCCTCACGGACGCCGTCGCGCAGTTCCTCGAGCAGGAAAACCTGCGCGACGCGGATCTCGTCGGGAGCTCGATGGGTGCGCGGATCGTGGTCGAGCTCGCGCGGCGGGGTCACGCCGGCAACGTCGTCGCCCTCGATCCCGGAGGATTCTGGAGCGACACCCAGGCGCGCATTTTCAACGGCACCATTACCGCGTCCATCGCGCTGGTGCGGCGCCTCCAGTCCGTCCTGCCGTCACTCGTTCAGCAGGCTGCAGGCCGGACGGCGTTGCTCGCCCAGTTCTCCGCTGCCCCCTGGAAGCTCGACCCGGACCTCGTCCTCACCGAGCTCCGCGGATTCGCTACCTCGCCCAGTCTTGACGAAGCGCGGAGGTCGCTCGCACACGGACCGCGCCAGGCAGGCGCGCCACAGGGGACGATCAAGGGCACGCTGGCGTTCGGCTGGGGCCGGGCGGACAGGGTCACCCCGCTCAGCGAGGCCGCCGTCGCCATGTCTCTCTATCCGGACGCCACCCTGCATGTCTTCGAGGACTGCGGGCACTTCCCGCACTGGGACCAGCCGCAGGAGACGGCCCGGTTCATCCTCGACGCCACCGCCGCTGAGTCTTCGTAACCATCCTCTGAGCCGCACACCTGGCAAGAGTGCCGGCGGCGCTGCTGCCTACCTGGAGTTCGCGATCGCCTGACCCTGGCGCTGCAGGCCGACCAGCATGGTGCGGTTGCGGGTCCCGGTCTTCCGGAGCATCGCGCTCACGTGCTTCTCGACGGTCTTGACCGAGATGGCGAGCCGCGTGGCGATCTGCTTGTCCGCCAGGCCTTCGGCCAGGAGGTCCCGGACCTCTAGTTCGCGGGCGGTCAGCTGGATCGCGTCGCCGGCGTCTGGCGTGAGGGTCTCCGTGAGTCGGGTGAACATCGCGCCGTCCAGCAGGGCGTCGCCGCGGGCGGCGGCGACGACGACGCGCGCCACCTCCGCCGGTGAGGAGGACAGGGAGAGGAATCCCCGCACGCCCGACGACGCCGCGGTCGCCAGCTGCTCGTCGGCGGGGCGGTCGACGACGGCCACCACCGGCCGCTCCACCGTGTCAGCCTCTTGCGCCCGGGCGTGGGCGTACTCGGCGAGCATGTGTTCGTCGAGTACAAGCATGTCCGGCTGCAGGAGGGACACCGATTCCGTGAGGTCCTCGAGCGTCCCCACCTCACCCAGCACCTGCACGGACGGTTCGGAGGTTTCGAGCAGCCGGACCAGACCGGCCCGGATTAGGGGCTGGGCGCAGGCGACGAGAACCTTCCAGCGTTCGCGGGAGGCATCGCCGTTCGAGGAGTAGGGCACCTCGGCGCGGACGCTTGTACCCCAGCCCGGTGTCGAGTCCACATGGAGCTCGCCGCGCAGGAAGTGGGCGCGGGCGTCCATGCCGTGCAGCCCGAGCCGGCTCCCTCTTAGACTCGTCGTCTCCGAGTCCTCAAAGCCGCGGCCGTTGTCCTCGATGACGGCCGCGATACCGGTGGTGTCGTAGAAGATGCCCACTCGGCACGTCCTCGCGTCCGCGTGCACCACGACGTTGGCGATCGCTTCCTGGATGATCATGAAGAGCTGGTGAGCCACCGCCGGCGCCAGGTCGTGGGGCTCGCCGGTCACGAGGAACGTCACGTCAATCGGGTAGCTTGCGTTGATCCGGTCGACTTCCTGGCGGACCGCTTCCTCTAACGTGCGGCCGGCCAGGCTGGAGGGACCGAAGCCCAGCACCGTGCGGCGCGTCTCGAAGAGCGCCTCGTGGGCGAGGACGCGGGCGGCGTCGATGTGCTGAATGGACGGTGATCCGCCGGGCGTCGCCTTATCGGCACGGTCGAGGTGGAGCAGCAGCGATCCGAGGGACCGGCCAATGGTCTCGTGGACCTCCTGCACTGCGCGTTCGCGTTCACCAGCGACGGCGGCCTCGCGTTCCTTAGCGGCGGCTGCCTGGTGGAGCCGGGAGTTCATGATGGCGATCGCGGCATGGTTGGCGAACAGCTCGACAAGGGACGCGTCGGCGGGGCTGAACACGCGGCCGGGACCGTCACTGAAGATTGCGAACGTGCCAATGATGGTGCCGGCCCAGGTGATGGGGACGCCGATGACGGCGCTCCCCCACCGCGGATCCTCCGGGTCGATGTGGCCCATCGGTACCGCCGCATAGCGGTCGAGGATCACGGTGCCGCGCGTCGTCACGATCTGCCCGGTGAGGCCTTCGGTCAGGGGGAAGGTCTGGCCCTCGCGGCAGCCGACGCCCTGGTCCACTTCCTTGCGGTAGTAGCCCTCAGCTTCGTGGACGATCGAGATGGAGCCGCTCTCACAGCCGAGGAGGGCGGCGGCATGCCCAAGGACGCGTTCGAGCAGCGGGACCAATTCGAACTGTCCGGCGAGGTCGCCGGCCAGTTCGGTGATGCGGTCGAGCTGCGACGGCGGGGTGTGGCTGCTTTGGTTCTGGGTGATGCTGGGCGTGGGAAGCTGCTGCATGTACGGCACCTGTCTCCTGCGACCGGGCGCGACGCTGCGCACGGGCCTTTAGAATAGCTGGCCACGCCCCAGCTTCAACTGGCTTCGGCTGCGTCCTTCACTGCGCGAGACCGTTCATGTGCCCACAATGCGTGGTCGAGCTCAGTCGGGTTCGTTTTAAGAGCCTCTGCAGCGGCGAGCACAATCTCCCGCGCTTCTTGGGGAGGTACTTGCCGCCCAATGGCTCTGCTGACCGCAGTAACGATCCAGGTGTCTGCCTTGACGCCGGGCGTGCCGAGAAGCATGCAGAAGTACTCCCAGGTCACTGCGCCAAGACCATGAACCTTGGTGTAAGCCTTTTTATGCTCTGAATTTGCCCCCTCCAGGTCATCCGCTTGCGCGACGCCGACATCGACCAGATTTCGCGCTGCTTCCTGGATGGCCGACGCCTTCGTGCGCCCACTGACCATCTGGTCATTGAGTAGACCCTGAAGCTCAGCCGCATCGAGAGCAACCAGACGTCGTAGGTCGTTAGCAGACGAGTCAGGTGAGACTGCGGACACGTACCTGTTTACGGAGCCTCGCACCCCGTTTGTCTCTGATCCGTACTTTGCTTGTATCGACAGAACCGCGTCGATGAGCGCGGCCTCGATAGCTCCGGCGCGTCCGCCGGGCCAAACAACCCACTCTTCTCGGGGGAGCTCTTTCTCAATCATTGCTTGCAGTAGCTCTACGTCAGTCATTGTCAGCCTCTTCCTTCTACTGGTCACGGCGGTACTCAAAATCTGCAGGATCGTCTGCCAAACACTACGACTCGAGGTGGAACTCAACCCGGTACTTCATAAACCCGATGTTTCTAGTCATCGTGAGCGCTCGTTTGATCCGAAGGTCGTCCGTTCGTGCGATGATCACGCCCTCGACCGTCTGTCCCGGTTCAAGCAACTCGTCCTGCACGTACCCCATGTAGCGCTGAATCTGACCCACGACGGCGCCGCTCGCTCGATCGCGCTTCAACTCAACTACAAGAAGGCGCGTTCGGTCCTTGCTAATCGCGAGGATGTCCATCGGCCCTGTATCGGAGGGGTACTGCTGGCCAACGGGAAGTCCAGCCTCTGTGTAGATGTCATATTCCTGGCCCAGTTGAATGTTACTCCAGTTATGCACAAGGAATGGTTGCTTTAAGCCGTCTTGGCCCCGGCCGGACGGCTTGAAGTGGCTCCGGCTGATGGCTATCAAGAAACGCGTGCTCACGAGGAAATCGGGACCTCCCGTGCATGATGATCTCGTGCTACGTCACTTCCACGCTGACCGGCCGAACCAGCTGTAGCTCACAGACATCACCGAGCACCGGACCGCCAGCAAGGTCTACCTCTGCGCGATCAAGGACGTGCATTTCAAGAGGATCGTCGGCTACTCGATGGATGACCGAATAACCTCGGCTCTGGCCGTATCCGCAGTAAGGAACGCGCTCCGCCTGCGCGGCTTGGTCAACACGATCCTGCATTCCGACAGAGGGTCGCAATTTCGGTCCAAAGTCTTCGTGCAGACGCTGAAGACCAACGGACTGACCGGGGCAATGGGACCGGTCGGCGCCCGCGGTGACAACACCGCGATGGAGTCGTTCTTCGCGCTGCTGCAAAAGTACGTTCTCGACCGGCAGAGGTGGCGCTCGAAGGAAGACCTGAGGCTCGCGATGGTGACCCGGATCGAGCGGACCTATCACCGCAAGCGCCGCCAACGAGTCCTCGGCAAGCTGACCCCGGTCGAGTTCGAGATACTAGGCCAAGCCACCACTAGAGCGGCCCGAGACCAGCAACACCGAACTGGAAACTAAACCTCCAGCAGTCCCGTCCCCTCTTTCGTTGGCAACGCATCTGCGTAGTCCTTTCTCCTGGTCATGTCGGTGTGCAGCGCGGCCATGCCGCGCGTACCTGGTGCGCGCACCGAAGCTGAGTGAGCCTGAGTGCGAGGACGGCGGTTCGTCGCCGGCGACCACAGCTCGAGGTTCCCGCAACGGCAGCGAGCCGACCGGCTCCCCTCTCCGGGCCGGAGCCTCTGGTGCAGAGCTGTCGCTCCCTGCACCACCGGTGCCCAGTGCTACTCGGCGGCGTACTCTTCCGCTGTCGAGGATGATCTGCTCGACCTCGCTCGGGGTGAATCCCCACGTGACCAACTGGGTCAGGCAGGTCAGGTGGCTTCGGTGGGGTGAGCGCCACGAGTCCTTGGCAATGGTCTTCTCGAACCCTGCGCAGACCAGCGCGATCATGGGCACCTCGGGGCGGGTGGTGGTCTTCGCGACGTGGTCGCGGAGCGGGGACTCAATGCGAAACAGGTACCTCGCCGAGCGCCTCGACCTAGGCTCAACGAGATTGAGCGCCACGCCCTTACTTGTCCGGTTGACATGAACGGTCTAACGATTCAGTTAGTCTGGTCCTCGATACTGGAATGGGAGAAAAATGGCTGTTGGAGCAGGGAACACTGGCCTCGGTGCGGCGAAAGTTGCTCGGAAAGATGAGTTCTACACGCAACTCGGGGACATCGAGCGCGAGTTGAAGCACTACAAAAAGCACTTCAAGGACAAGGTCGTCTACTGCAACTGCGACGATCCCCGAGTCAGCAACTTCTTCCACTACTTTTTATACAACTTCGAGAAATTAGGACTCAAGAAGTTGATCGCCACCTGCTACAAGAGCCAAGATGCCGACCTCTTCAGCCAGAGCGAAAGTGAAGAAGCTGTATGGCTGGAGTATGAGGGCGACCCGGACGGTAACGGCGTTCCCGACCCCGACAAAATCGGCATCAAGCCGCTCATGGGCGACGGTGACTTCCGCAGTGCAGAAAGCATCGACTTGCTCAAGCAAGCAGACATCGTAGTGACAAATCCGCCGTTCAGCCTATTCAAAGAGTACGTCGCCCAATTGATAGAATACGAGAAGAAGTTTCTAATTATTGGGAATATGAATGCCGTCACCTACAAGGAAATCTTTCCCCTTATAAAGGCAAATAAGCTTTGGTATGGGGCGAGCATCAAGAGCGGCGATCGCGAGTTCGGCGTGCCCAAGGACTACCCACTAACCGCAACAGGTAGTCGTATAGATGCCGATGGGAACAAGTTCGTCCGCGTGAAGGGAGTCCGTTGGTTTACGAACCTCGACTACCCAGAGCGCCACGAGGACTTGCTCATGTACCGGACCTACGATCCAGAGTTTTATCCGACCTACGTGAACTACGACGCCATTGACGTAGGCAAGGCGAGCGAGATACCCGTGGATTATTACGGACTCATGGGTGTCCCCATTACTTTTCTCGACAAGTTCAACCCCGATCAGTTCGAGATCATCGGAAACAGTGATGACATGGACATGTTGCGGGAGCTCGGAGCAAGGCAGCTAGGCCGTGAGTGGATTGACAATTACCGGCAACAGGGTGGGACGGGCCATTACAGCCCTGGCATGAGAATGTTCGGACTTACGCAGCCGAAGCACCGGGTTGTGTACAAAAGGATCATCGTAAAGCGCAAGGACCAAGCATGAAGATTCAACTGCTGGAGCTGACTGTCCGCGACCTTGTCGAGGGATATGAGGATAACGATGAAGGGGGCGTCGTTGGCTACCACGGCACGCTGGACATTCGGCCTGCTTACCAGCGCGAGTTCGTATACAAGGACAAGCAGCGGGATGCAGTCATCGACACGCTAACTAGGGAATTTCCGCTAAACGTCATGTACTGGGCGGTACGAGAGGATGATGGTTACGAGGTCATTGATGGCCAACAGCGCACTATCTCGATTTGCCAGTACGTTGAGGGCGATTTCGCCTTCAATAGCTTGTACTTTCACAATCTTCCGTTAGATAAGAAAAACCAGGTTCTGGACTACAAGCTAATGGTCTACCTGTGCAGTGGCACCGACAGCGAGAAACTCGAGTGGTTCAAGACCATCAACATAGCCGGAGAAGAGCTCACTCCCCAAGAGTTGCGGAACGCGGTTTATTCCGGCTCGTGGGTAACCGACGCAAAAAAGTACTTCTCGAAAAATAACTGCCCTGCCTACGGCAAGGGAAGCAAATACATGACCGGTACACCGAATCGGCAGGACTACCTCGAGACTGTGATCAAATGGATCAACAACGGGGACGTCGAGGAATACATGGCGAAAAAGCAACAGAAGCCTGACGCTACCGAGTTGTGGCTATACTTTCAATCGGTAATCAACTGGGTTGAGGCCACTTTCCCGAATCACCGCAAGGAGATGAAGAACGTTCAATGGGGGGAGCTTTACAACAAGTTCAAGGCTGTGGAATTAGACTCCGCCAAGCTGGAGTCACAAGTGGTAGAACTCATGTCGGATGAAGACGTATCAAGAAAGTCAGGGATCTACCCCTACGTGCTCGACGGGCAAGAGCGACACTTGAGCATCCGCCAATTCAAAGACACCCAAATACGCGAAGCTTACGAACGCCAAAAGGGAATTTGTCCGGTGTGCATGAAACATTTCGAACTTGCAGAGATGCACGCTGATCACATCACCCCCTGGCATCTAGGCGGCAAGACCATTGCTTCCAACTGCAAGATGCTATGTGCTGCCGACAACCGTCGAAAAGGTGGCGTCTAACGGTCTGCGCAGCTGTATCGAGAAGGGCGAACTGTCCTTACCTATAGTAGGAAACCCGCGAGCGATCTTAGGGGTTTTCCGTGGGTTTAGTAGCTATACCTGAGGCCGCTACCGAGCTCGGTTACAACGTATCGGCGCAGTACACCGGCCAGGTCAACTTGGATCGAGAAATCGCCCTCCGCGTACTGGCAGATAGAAATTGTGCGCTGCTGGCTGTAAATTACCGCGGAGGTGCCGTCATCTGGACTGCGTATTACATAACATTCAGCGGAAAATCATGACGCAGCTTCTCGATGACTGCGTCACGCTGCCTGTCCCTATAGACAAACTCGCGCTGGTAAGGTGGACGCACATCAAATTTGCCGCTGTAAGCACGGACTCCCAGCTCATCGTTGTCTTCGTAGTCCTCACCAAGATCGCGGACACAAATTGTTTTCAGTTCGATCTTTACAGCTGTTTGTTTCTCACTACAATTCGGTCGAACATGCGGCGGTACGTGCCGTCAGCCTTCGGGAGGTAAAAACGCGGCCCACCCTGCTGATAGGTTCCCTTCTTAGCGATCTCGGACATGGGTGTACTCAGGGTCTGACTACTTCCGAGAATCTCGAACTGGGAGGGGTTGTACCGGTTGAGGAATGTAATCGGCACCCCCATCGCACCTTCATAGTCCATCGGGATATTGTCTGTACGACCGACCTCAATGGCCTCGAAGTTAGCGTAAGTCGGGTACTCGTCAGGGTCATACGTCCGGTGGAGAAGCAGTTCCTCGTGCCGTTTTTTGGTGTCGAGGTTTGTGAACCAGCACGTATTTCCCATGCTGCGCCACTTATTGCCGTGCTCGTCCTCCCAGTAGCGAGTGGCGCGCGGCTCGTAGTGGTCAGGTACGCGGAACGCCATGTCTCCACTATTTACCCCGAGCCAGATTTTGTCATCCTGAATAAGTTGGAACACCTCTTTGTAGGTGATGTTGTTCTGACTGCCAATGATCAGGAACTTTTTGTCGTGCTCGACGAGTTGTTCCACATACTCCCTGAACAGGGAGAACGGCGGATTTGTGACAACGATGTCAGCCTGTTCGAGCAGCTTCAGACTCTCTGCGCTGCGAAAGTCACCGTCTCCCGATAGGAGGCGAGATTCAATCTCGTCCGGGTTCGGAACTCGGTTGCCGCTCGTATCACCCTCGTACTCGAGCCAGACGGCCTGCTCGGCATCCTGCCGACTGAAGAGATTGAGGTCCTGATTCTTGTAGCAGGTGGCGATCAGTTTTTTCAGTCCGAGCTTTTCGAAGTTGTGGCTGAAGTAGTGGAAAAAATTTGACACGCGCGGGTCGTCGCAGTTGCAGTAGACGATTTTGTCCTGAAAGTGCTTCCGATAGTGCCGAAGCTCCTTTTCGATGTCGGAGAGTTGCGTATAGAACTCGTCCTCCCTTGCGGCCTTCGCGGCCTGGAAGCTGCGGTTGGCTGCCTGTGTTGTCATGCTCCCCTACTGACTTGGAACGTACCTTTGGAAGTACGGCACTTGGTACAGATACATCCTATCGGCGCCGTACGAGAACGGTTGACAGGCGAGGCGGCACGAATCACCAACACCGCCCAGGCTGGACCAACGACCGGATCAACGTTGGGGGTGGGCTCAAATCAAGCTGCGGAAGTCGTCTCCAGCCAAGCACCCGTAATCACCTGATTGTGACGGTCTGGTTCAAGAACACGAACACGACCTGATTTAGGATCACCCTGCGACTAGCCGCACCGCAGACACCCAGTCAGAGGGCCAGTTACTTCAGTCGGCCGAGACTGGGTAGAGCCTTCACCTATAGTCTTAGAGGTGACTACATTCGATTCAGTTGAGCTCAGCACCTTGGCTGAACATATCCCCGTTGCAGCGGCGGACGAAGGCTTGCTGTTTGTAGCCGATGCCACGTTCAACAGGGAAGCTGATGTGGAACTGAGCGCTGCTTCGGTAACTCTCGATATGGCCCTAGCAATCGCCGCCGCTGCCCGCGCGCCGTTCGTGTCGCTTAGCGAAACTAGGTTTGATGGAGATTTGCTTCGCGCCCTGATGCTTCAGGAGGAGGGCGGTGAGTTGCCCCGCAAGGTCGACCGGATCATCACTGGAGCTAGTTCCCATGAAGGTGAGCTTGAGGAGCTGACGCTCCGGTGGCCAGCACACGGAATCATTTTTGAGTGAACCGCTGAAGCAGATTGGCAGGATCACCTATGGATGATGCTCTCCGACGCGAAAACTGAAGAATTCAGAGAATCCGACGAAGAGTTGGCTGAGCAGCAGGCAATTCACAGTGCTCACCTTAGGAAGTTTGAAGCCAAGCTAGCCGCCTCCCGTGAGTTCAAAGGTGCGTCCGTTCAGAAGCGCCGTGCGATCGCTGAATCTATCGCTGGCACAATTTCGGACGACCTCGTGGACAGCTGGGGCGGCCGGATGGCCATAACCGAAGCTGGCCGTGCCGCTAAGAAGGCCGCTTACGAGCATGAGCTGATTTTCTCCTCACAGCTTCCTGAGCTCATTGCCGAACTAGTCGAGCGAGAAGACTGGCGGAGCGCCACCACCATGAGGGCGATCCGCGAACTGACTGGGAAATTCCTGGCTGAAAAAGCGGATGGGTATCGTCTTGGCACTGAATTTATCAATGAAGTTGCACAGCTTGCATCCCGCTCGAACCGCTAGGCGAACACCTGCGGTGTATACACGTGGTGGATATATGACGGTGAGCACAAGCTGACTGAAAACGCCGTTGTAGATGCTGTGCGAACGACGCTCGAAGCAGAGGGATGGGAAATTGTCAGCTTCTCTACCACTCACCAACGCGGGCCGGACATCGAGGCACGTCGAGACGACAAACGCCTCGTTGTTGAGGCGAAGGGAGAGACGAGCTCGAAGTCAAAATCGCAGCGGTTCGGCTCACCATTCGACGATCGGCGGGTACTCGTTCACGTGTCTCGAGCTGTCTACACGGCGCTAGTCGCGCAGGAGGATGGCTCGACTCTTGGTGCCATTGCGTTGCCGGCGACGCAGACCCACCTCGACCAGGTCAAACGCGTCGAGGGAACTCTTCGGCGACTGAACATCCGAGTTTTTTGGGTCGACCTGGACCTCACAGTCAGCGGCTGACAGCACTCCGCCACAATTGTCTGAACTACCCATCATAATGAGAAGAGGTGCCACCTCACTAGATGGCGTCCTACCTTGTCGTCATATAGTCCCTGGGGGAAATCATCGCTGGTTCCATCTATTCTGAAGTGTTGTCTTACTCTGACGGTCTGTTGCCCTGGCAGCAGGATGCGCTTCGACGGCATACCTCGAGCCCTACGCTGCCGGACGGCGACATTCGTGAACTCACTGACATGGCATATGCCTCAGCCCTCTCAACGCTGAGCCCCAGCATCGAAGACCCGGATGAGACGGCGGCCCTGGAACCTCTTAAACCGGAACCGCTGACAAAGCACCACATCCCCAGTAGCTCCGCGGGCAGCCCACCGGTCACCATCAAGAAGATCACGCACCACCAAGGCGTGAACAGGATGCGAGAAGACACCGACCTCACCCTCGCACCTAAGGGCATCGTCATCATTTATGGGCTCAACGGTGTGGGCAAGTCCGGGTACACCAGGATTTTGAAATCCTCCTGCCACTCACGGCATCCTGAAACCATTTTGGGCAATGTTTTCAAGCGAGAAGATGTAGAACCGCTCGCTACCGTGGAATATCTACTGGGCGAAAATGAAACCAGTCATAAGTGGAATCTTCGTCACGCTAGCGAAGACTCTAACCTCTCCCGTGTGGCTGTATACGATTCTAAATCTGCCGCATCACATGTGAATGCCAGAGGCACCACGCTCACCGTCACTCCGGACGGGTTGGAACTCCTGCAAAGCCTTATCAATACCTACGATGCCGTGGTCACCGAAGCAAAACGCCGACAGGCTGCACTCAAAGCAGCGGCATCACCGAGCATCTACCAGGAAGCCACGGATGAAGAAGTGCGCAAAGTCATGAAGGTTGTGGGTAAGTTTGGTGGTTTGGAGTTCGTCAAAGCCCTCGGAAAGCTGACCGAACCGGAACTTGCTCAACTCGAAACCCTGCCGGCGACCATCAGCCACCACAAAAACAACAGCAAGGGCACTCGGTTGGCTCAGGCGCAGAGCCGAACGAACCAAACCAAGAATCTAGCAGCCAGGCTCCAGATCTTATCTGACAAAGTCAGCCGTAAGCAGTTTGAAGTCCTGTGGGTCATTTGGAAACGACTACGGGCCATCATGGTGGAGGAAGCGGCGCAGGATCAGCATGATTTCTCAACAGAAGCGGTTCCGGGTGTCTTGAGCAGCCACTGGCATGTGATGTGGAATGCCGTCAGGGACTACGCCGAGAAGGTTGTCCATCCCGAGGAGCAATTTCCCTTGGACACCATGGAGAACTGCTTGCTATGCCATCAGCCCCTGACGGAGGAAGCCCACGAACGGTTCCGGCAGTTCGATACGGCGATGAGGTTGGACCTTGCTGCTGAGCGGCGAAGACTGACTTCAGCTGCCACTGAAGTCATCGCCGGAATCAGGAGGGCTGGAGCACCAGAGCAGATTGATGATGCCCTGCTGGCCGTGCTGGCGGAGGAAGACAAAGCAATCATCCTGCAACTGCGACTAGATCTTCACACCATCACGGACCTCCTAGATAACCTCCCGACCGACATCGACCCTCATGAATCGATTGATGAGAAAGTAGAGCCTTTCATTAAGGGTTCAGTAGTTGCTGACGGTAACACCGGCCCTGTGGACGGGTTCACAATCCACGACAGTCTGAATGAAGCGATTACCTTTATCAAGAAGGTGGCGCAAGCCCATGAAGCGGATGTTCAGAAGATCAAGAACGAGTCCGCTGATGGTTTCGAGCTCGTCGGGCTTCAGGCGAGACTGACGAGTCTGCAGGAACGATCCCGTGTTGCCGCGGCGCTACCTGCACTACGAAAACTACACAATCGATTGATCCATATCGACGCGTTACAGGAGATTGTCGGGCAGTGCGCGACCAGGGGCCTCTCTGAGTTCTCAGGACGGGTGTGCCAGGAGTACGTGGAACAGGTTGCCAATGACTTCAAAAGCAACCTTCGCATCCTCGAAGACCGCCCGCATGGTGCGAGCAATGAGCCTCAACTCAAGGTTGACCTCGTCGCCACAAGCGTCAGCAAAGGTGTCAGCAAGATCGCATTTAACATCCTTGGCACCACACGCACTCCAGCTGACGGGGTACTCAGTGAAGGAGAACTCCGTGCTGTATCCATCTCTGCGTTCCTCAGCGACGTTTCATCCAGCGGTGACGGATCGGCGATCATCCTTGATGACCCAATCACCTCCCTGGATCAAGCATTTCAGATCAAGGTCGCTCAACGCCTGGTGAAGGAAGCACGCAACCGGCAAGTCATCATCTTCACGCACTCCATGCCGTTCGCCAGCGTCCTATGGCATGAAGGCATTAAGAAAGACAGAGAAGATCAGATCCGCGAAGGCATCGCGGAACCAGTAAAGGTGGACTATAACTTCATTGAGATTACCCAACGTGATGAAAGCGGCACCGGGCAGCAAATTGCTGGTACAGGTTCACCCAAGGGAGGTTACAAGCCCTTGATGCTTCTACTGGAGAAGGAACAGCTGCCTCAAGCAAAGATCCTGTATGAGGCGCACGACCACGCAGGATACGCACGTGCCTGTGAGAACTTCGCCAACAACCTTCGCAAAGTTTGGGAATACGCGGTTGAGGAGCTAGTAGTAAACGGCATTATTGCACGAAACAAACCAGGGGTCTCCACTCAGCACTTGAGGACGCTCCTGGTGTTGAAGGGAAAGGACATTGTTGCTGTCAACGACGGCATGAACGTTAACAACTTTTACGTTCACTCCACTGCCGAGGGCAATGAACAGTCTCTTCCCACACCAGCCGATATGGCACGGCGACTGAGCGACCTGCGGAACTTCGCCAAGGAGCTGAGGGACCGAAGGAGCGCCCAGGACGCTGAGTGGGACTAGGTAAGTCCGCGATAGAGTGACTACCCGGGATATATCAGTTCATATCAAGTGACTCGGGAGTAAAAATGGCACAGCGCGTACAGGTGGAATTGATTGATGACCTCAATGGTGAAGTAGCACAGGAAGCTGTACAGTTTGGCGTGGACGGTACCGAATACGAGATCGACCTGACGACGGAGAACTCCGAGAAGCTGCACTCCACGCTCTCGGAGTACGCGGATAAGGCACGCAAGGCTCGCAACGGCCGGAAGAACCAGGGCGGACAGCAGTCGTCGTCGACCAGTCGGTCTAAGTATGAGAACACTCAGCAGATTCGCCGGTGGGCGCATGAGAATGGCTACAACCCCAGCTCGAGGGGCTGCATCACGCCGTCGATCGTTGATGCCTATAACGAAGCTAGGCAGTAGGGCAGGCGAAAGCAGGGCGCAACTGGGCGACACTGAGACAGTCCCAGGAACCTAACAAAAGGTCTCAGTGTCGCCGTGCGACGCAACGGGAATCCGCATGAATGCCTTCGTATCCGTCCTCGAACACGCCGCCGCAATCGAGACAGTCGAAGCGGAAGCCGTTCGCCTGCGAACGGTAGCGGGGGTTGTCCCGAACCGCCTGAAGCTGCGCAGCTCGTGCGTCTTTCGCTGCTTGGCGTTCGGCTATCTCTTCTGCACTGCGTGCTTCGGCATCCAGAACGGTGTCACTTGAGGGCCGACGACGTTTGAGTGCTGCGCTACTGGTGGCGACTCGGTCATCTGTCGTTTCGGCTTTTTCTCTCGATGCTCCTGCTGCTTCGGTTGAGGCCGTGCGGGAAGTGATTCCCATCCTTGAAGCGCCTGCTCGGAAGGGACGTAGCGTACTGCTAGTCCTTCCGCTCCTGTGATGAGTGACCACTTGTTAGGCGGAATCGTTGTTAAGGTCCAACCCTTAGAAACCGGCCTCAAGCTCTTCTACAAGGACGTCGCCCAGCTGATAGAGCGCGGCTCCCCTGGACCTTTGACCGCAGTAGGGGGAGTTCGACAGAAGTTTTTGTCCCGTCTAGGCGACGCAGATGGCACAAGTCTTCTGCAGCACCTCGGCTTGGAGTACGTGGACGGAGGGTTCTTCGGCCGGCCCCTGACTGAATGGTTGGGTGATGACACTGACGGGCTTTCCATCTCCACCATCCGCAATGAACAATCGGCGCTGCGGCGTCATCTGCTGAAGGGCCGTGCCGTCGCGCCGTGTTCCTTGTGCCAGGCAGAGCTGCCTGCCCGCCTACTCGTCGCAGGTCACATCAAGCCTCGCGCGTCTTGCAGTGAAGAGGAGCGGAAGGATTACCGGGCCGCTATGTTGATATGCAGCTTGGGCTGTGACGTTCTCTTCGAGTGGGGTTACATCGTCGTGAGCGCGCACGGCCGGATGGAGCCTGAGATACCGGCCGAGACCCTGCAGCTGGAAGCTGCCGTGGCAGAACTGAGCGGCCAACGGTGCGCCGCACACGACGAGGTCACAGCCCCGAGGTTCGAATTCCACCGACAGTTGAGGGTCGGTTAGCTTCATTAGCGACATCACGACCGCGCCGGGCACCTGATCGGTGATTAGGTGCCCGCCGGACCAACGCCGGGACGCGTGGACGGATGCCTCTACAACCGGGAGTGGCCCGACACCTACACTTCCGCCGACCGATCGTGTCCTATGCGCTGTTATTGGCGACAACACGAAGTGGGCGGAAGGCCCCATGCGGACTCAGATCTTAGCGGCACGGAATGCCGTGCTGCTCTCGACCCCGAACCTCACAGCGGGGTCGGGAACGAGCACCCTCGCCTGCTGGGTCAGGAGCCGACGGGTGCGCCCAAAGTATCGGCCATCTCCCACCAGAGCCGGTTCACCTCGACGTACCGATCGGTGGGGTCGAGCGGCTTCGCCCACGGCTTGTCGATGATGTAGTGGATGTTCTTCACCGACGCCGGATCCCAGACCGACGGGTGCTGGTGCGGCAGGGTCTTCAGCGCGTTGCACGCGTAGGGCAGCGGACGCCAGCGGCCGCGGTAGAACTCGTTGAGGAAGTCCTGTTCGGCGAACGGGTAGTGCGACAGATCGTCCACGCCTGCCAGTCGCCCCACCATGTCGGCGAGCACGGCCTCGTCGGGCGACAGCACGAGGAAGCCGCCGTCCAGGTAGTTATCCGTCGCGTCGGGTTCGGTGACGTGGTCCCCGCCCCGGCAGTGCGTATAGAAGCATGTCTGGGGTGTCCAGCTCGGCGGATAACTCGCGATCCGGTTGGGGTTGCACCGGCAGGCGTGGCAGGCGGCGATGGCGCCGTCGGCCAGGTCCAGCGAGAACAGCTCGTCCATGTTCCGGGTCACCAGCATGTCGGCATCCAGGAAGACGACACGCTCGAACTCGGTCAGGCCCCAGACGGCCAACTTGGTCCACACCTCCGCGAACCGGGAGTTGGCGTAGCTGTCCGCCCCCCCCGGCTGGATGCAACGGTGCCACGTCGCGCAGGAGGCACTCGTCGTCCTGCAGGAGGCGCCGGGCCTGCTCGTCGATCCCCTCGGTCACCATGACGACGAGGAATGTGGTGCTGCCGGAGACCGCCAGCGAGGCCCGCAGCGTCCGGACCCCGATCAGGTAGTCGGGTTGAGTCAGCAAGGTCACCCAGGCGTTCATCGGTGGTGCTCCTGTCCTAGTGGGCGGGTCGGGTCAATCGAGTAGCGCAACGGTGAATGCATTCGCGAACCTGTGCTCCGGGTCCAGCGTCTCGCGCACCCGACGGAAGGCTTTCCACTGGGGGTAGAGCGCCGGCCAGTCGTAGAGCGACTCGTCGAAGTACTTGCCCCAGTGGGGCCTGCCACCCTCCTCGGCCAGGGCTCGCTCCACTGCTCGAAGGAAGCTGTTTCCCTCCTCGGACAGCGAACCGTCAGCCGCGTAGTAGACCACGAAGCCGAAGTAGCAGGTGTCCTGGCCGTGGGACGGGCTCAGCCATCCGTCGGACGGGCCGGTGCAGCGGAGGATCACCGGGTAGTGCATCCGTTGGCGCGTCTCTGCGTGCCAGTCCTTGATCTTCCTTATCACCGCTCCGGCCTGCGCCAGTGGGATGCCGATCTCGACGTTGATCTTGGGGGGGTCGCGATCCCCCGGCAGAACACCTGGTAGATGGCACCCGTCAGGTCTTCCGGCATGGTCCGCGCCATGAGGTCTCCTCGCAACAGGTTCTTGTGTGATGTGACACACGCGGCTTACAGTAGATACATCGTGTCCGTACTACTTGTACGCACCCCTCCGCACACAGGCCTCCCGTACAGAGAGAAGATTCGCCAATGGCAGCCGAATCGCTTCCCAAGTCCCGCATCCCCCTGTTCGACGGCATGAATCGCATCCCCGGCGGACTCATGCTCATCCCCCTGATCCTCGGCTCGATCGTCGGGACATTCACCCCCGGCTTCCTCGAACTCGGCAGCTTCACCACCGCCCTGTTCGCCGAGTCGGCCCTTCCCCTCATCGCTGTCCTGATCTTCGCCACCGGCATGCAGATCACCGCGAAGGCCTCGGGCCCGGTGCTCGCGACCACCGGCGTCGTCCTGCTGTTCAAGACGATCATCCCCGCCGCCCTCGTCGCAGGCCTCGGCCTCGTCGTCGGTATCGACGGCATCCTCGGGATCTCGATCCTCGCCCTGCTGGCCAGCTTCGACAACAGCAACGGCGGCCTCTGGCTCGCCTTCACCGGCCGCTACGGCGACTACCGCGACCGCGGCGCCTACATGGCCTCCGCCATCAACGACGGCCCCTTCTTCACGCTCCTCTTCCTCGGCATCTCGGGCCTCGGCAACATCCCGTTCCTCACCCTCCTCGCCGCCGTCATTCCGCTGATCCTCGGCTTCATCGTCGGCAACCTGGACGCGAAGTGGACCGAGGTCATGCGACCCGTGCCGAACATCGTCATCCCGTTCTTCGCCTTCGCCCTCGGCACCGGCATCGACCTCCGCAACGTCATCACCGGAGGCCTCAGCGGCATCTTCGTCGGCATCGCCGCCACGCTGATCACCGGCGCCCTCGTCTACTTCGGCTACCGGTTCATCCTCCGGCGCGGGATCAAGTCGGGTATCGGCATCGCCTCCGCGACGACGGCGGGCAACTCCATCGCGACGCCGGCCGTCGTCGCCGCCGCCGACCCGACCTTCGCTCCGTTCGTCGAGGTCGCAACGGCGCAGGTCGCCTCCGCCGTCCTGGTCACCGCGATCTTCGCGCCGCTCCTCGCCACGTGGGTGCTCAAGCGCCAGGGCGGCCTGGACACCGACGACGCCGTCGGGGTGGTGCCCACGTCCGCCTCCGAGCTTCCGCCCGCCGGTGATCCCTCCGCACCCGTCACCCGGCCGCGCCGAACCGACCAGGACGGCGACGCGTGACCGCACCACGGCATGCACCGATCGTCGGCATAGCGGCCGACGACGTCACCGGTGCCACCGACTCCGTTGTCCAGTTCTCCCGTGCCGGCTGGTCTTCCCGCCTGCTGCTTGGTGAGCTGCGCCCGACCTCCGCCGTCCCGGGCAGCGCTCTGGCCATGAACTCGGACGCCCGCGCCCTGGACACGGCGAGCGCCCGAACGGCGACGGCGGGGGCGGTCGCCGACCTCGTCACCGCCGGGGCCGACCGTTTGTACCTGAAGATCGACTCCACCATGCGCGGCAGCGTCTCGGCCCAGCTCGCAGGGGCTCTGGACGCGTGGCGGGAGCGGCACCCCGGCTGCTTCGCCGTCGTCTGCCCGGCGTATCCCGCGATGGGACGCACCATCGAGGACGGGCTGCTCCGGGTGCACGGCGGGCCGGTCGAGGACTCCCCCGCGGGCCGCGATCCCGTCACCCCGGTGCCCACGAGCGAGTTCTCCCAGCTCCTGCCGGGAACAGCCACGGTCAGTCTCAGCGGCTCGCCGGAGGAGGACGTGCGCACACTGCGGGAGGCCGCGCGCGGCGGCGCCGTGGTGGTGAACGCGGCGACCGACGGCGACCTCCGCACCCTCGCGGCCGCGCTTGTCGCCGCCGGCCCGACGGCGATTCCCGCCGGGTCCGCCGGACTCGCCACGGCGTTGGCCGCCTGGGCGGACGCCGGCGCCAGGCGGGCTAGTTCGGAACCCGCCCCGGCACCGCAGGGGCAGCGGATCGTCGTCGTCGTCAGTTCCCTGCACGACGTCGCCCGCGCCCAGACCGACCACTTGCGCACGCACCTGGATCCCGCCGACGTCCGCGTCCTCCAGCCGGAGGCCGCCCTCCTGGACGATCCGGACCGGCTCGTGCACTGGGCCGCCGGGGAACTGGCGGCACCGGGATCGCTGCCGCGCGTCGTCGTCATCCTCTCCCCTGAGCCGAACCCCGGTGCCGGCAGCACAGGTCAGCGGTTGAGCGGGGCGGAGGTCGCCCGAAGCCTCGCGTCCGTGGTCCAGCAGACCCTCAATGCCACCGACGTCGGCGCCCTCGTGCTGGTCGGCGGCGACGGGGCCCGCGCCGTCCTCGACGCATCCCGAGCGCAGGCATTGCGCATCACCGGCGCCATCCAGGAAGGCATCCCGGTCGGCGTCGTCGAAGGCGGCACGGCCGACGGGACGATCGTCGTCACCAAGGCCGGCGGCTTCGGGCCGGTCGATGCCCTGCTCGAAACCATTACCGCACTCACCCGAACCCTGACACCTACCCTCGCCCAGACACTGGAGGCAACCCCATGAGCATCCCCACCCTCGCCGTCACCCTCGGCGACGTCGCCGGCATCGGACCGGAGATCACCGCGAAGTCCCTCCTCGGGCACGACGACGTCCGGCAGGAGTGCGTGCCCGTCGTCATCGGCGACGAGGCCGCCATGCGCCAGGGCGTCAAGAACGTGGGCGGCGACCCTGACAAGGTGCGCGTCCTGGACTCGATCGAGGACGCCACGAACACGCCCGGCATCATCGAACTCCTGCAGACCGGCCCGTCGCTGGCGGACGTGAAGCTCGGCGAGCTGAACCCCGCCGCGGGCGACGGCTCCTACCGCTTCGTCGTCGAGGCCTGCCGCCTCGCCCGCGAGGGCAGGGTGCAGGGCATCGTCACCGCGCCTCTGAACAAGGCCGCGATGCACGCCGGCGGGCACAAGTGGCCCGGCCACACGGAGCTCCTCGCGCACGAGTTCGGCGTGGAGAACTTCAGCCTCGTCCTCTCCGCGGGCGACCTCTACTTCTTCCACCTCACCACCCACGTCTCCTTGCGCCAGGCCATCGAGGACGTGACCCTGCAGCGCACCACCAACGTGATCGAGCTCGTCAGCGCGTTCACGAAGGCGCTCGGGAACCCGGACGAGCCCATCGGTCTCGCCGGCCTGAACCCGCACGCCGGCGAGAACCGTCTGTTCGGCGATGAGGACGCGGACATCCTCGCCCCCGCCGTCGCCGCCGCGCGGGAGAAGGGCATCAACGTGCACGGGCCCATCCCGGCGGACGCGCTCATCCCCGCCGCGGTCAAGGGCAAATGGAGCATGGTCATCGCCTGCTACCACGACCAGGGCCACGCACCCTTCAAGGCGGTCTATGGCGACGACGGCGTGAACATCACCGTCGGCCTGCCCGTCGTCCGCGTCTCGGTGGACCACGGGACGGCGTTCGACATCGCCGGCCAGGGCATCGCCCGCGAGACGAGCCTCGTGCTGTCCATGCGCCGCGCCGCTGCGCTGGCGCCGGGCTGGGATCACGTTTGGCAGACCGCGCAGCAGAAGTAGGAACGGACGGGACCCGGGGCGGAACAGACCATAATGACTGGAATGAAGACGCCTGACGCCCCGGGACGCCCGCTCGACGCCGACAGCGGCGAACCACTGCATCTCCAGGTCCGCGGGCACCTGCGAGCGCAGATCATGAACCACTCCCTGCCGCCGGGCACCTCGCTCCCCAGTGAGGCGCAGCTGCAGGTGCGGTACGGCGTCTCCCGGTCCGTGGTTCGGCAGGCCCTCGGCGCGTTGGCCGATGAAGGGCTGATCGAGCGTGGACGCGGGCGCGGGAGCACGGTGGCTCCGCGGCGCGAGCACCACCGGCTGGTGCACCGGACCTCCGGGCTGTCGGCGCAGCTGGGGAGCACCGGGGCGAGCGTCGGCACCGAGGTGCTCTCGCTGACGGTTCAAGACGCCGATGCGTCGACCGCTGTCCTCGGGACCGAGCAGGTGCTCGCGCTCGAACGGCTGCGTACGGCCGACGGCGTCCCGATCGCCGTCATCCACACGTGGCTCCCGGTACCGGCGTTCGCCACGCTGACCGCGGAGGACCTCCATGACGCGTCCCTCCATGCCGTGCTCGGCGAGAAGTTCGGCGTGCAGATCGCCTCCGGGAAGCGGCAGATCCGGGCGGTTCCCGGTGATACGGACCTGCTGCGGCTGCTGGAGCTGGAGGCGTCGTCGCCCGTGCTCCTGCTGGAGGGCACGAGCTTCGACCAAGACGGGCGGCCCGTGGAGGTTTTCTCCACCTGGCACCACCCGGACCATGTCGTGTTCGACATCGACATCCAACGGGAGCCTTCGGCAGCCCTAGCCGTGGCAAGCAACCTGTCACCGTCGAGGAGCCGTATCGATGTCTCTGATGAGATTGCTGATCGTGCCCGCCGCTTGAGTACCGATCTGCTGCAGTTCGCTGACGAGCTATCGTCTTCGGATCTTCGGGGAACCTACTAGGGTCGATTCAGAAATGATTCGCTGGCATCCTGCCAGTTACGGCTTCCACAACGAGCAAGGCGACCGACTATGTCTGACCTAGAACCCATGGTGATCGAATCGATGCCAAAGTGGCACGAATTCATGCGGCCGGTATTGAGCGTTCTGTCGGATGGTAGAACGAGGACCAGGCGTGAACTCA
Organism: Arthrobacter sp. TJ-263; assembly: GCF_058269155.1. Lineage (NCBI taxonomy): Bacteria > Bacillati > Actinomycetota > Actinomycetes > Micrococcales > Micrococcaceae > Arthrobacter > Arthrobacter sp. TJ-263. Next base: position 595,396 of record NZ_JBZCNE010000002.1, read on the forward strand.
TTGCCGATGTGCTCGATGAAGGAGCCATCCCCGAGGACCAGCGCGCGATCCTCCTCGCCTCCGGACAGCCAAGCGCTGAGAACCGGATTGGCTGGGCCATGTCCGATCTGACCCGAGCGACAGCGGTCGCGAAACCAGAACGTGGACGCTTCATCATTACTGATGTTGGCCGCGAGCTACTCGCCGCCAATACTGGAAGCATTACGAAAGACACCCTCCGAGCCATACCTGCTTACAACGAGTACGAGCCGCGGCGTCAAAACGCTGCAGTAAGCAACACTGTTCAAAGGCAGGTGGATGAGGACTCAGAGCTCGATCCTACCGAGCAAATCGAGAGCGGCCTCGAGCTACTGCGGGCCGACGTTGCCACAGATCTGCTGAAGCGACTCCAGGAACGTCACCCTGATTTTTTCGAGGAAGCGGTTGTAAAGCTGCTTCTCGCGATGGGTTACGGTGGCGCCGAAAATCGGGGCCGCCGCATTGGTGGTACTGGCGACGGTGGTGTCGACGGAGTCATCGATCAAGACGCACTCGGTCTGGATCAGATCTACATCCAAGCGAAACGGTACGCTGCCGAATCAACAGTTGGACGAGAAGCAATCCAGTCCTTCGTGGGGGCACTCGCCGGGCGTGGCGCGACTCGAGGAGTTTTCATAACGACTAGCCGATTCACGGCTCAGGCCCTCGACTACGCCCGCGCTATTCCCACACGCATCATTTTGATCGACGGAAAACAGCTCACCGATCTGATGATCCGTCATTCGGTCGGCGTACAAGTGGCCAAGACATACACCGTCGTGGAAGTTGATGAGGACTTCTTTGAGTAGTGGTTTCCTGTTAATCGCGCGCCTACCGCCTCGGCATGAAGCGAAGGACTGCCGTAGCCTGCGGTCGTTAGGACGGAGGCAATGTCCCTCATAAGATCCGGTGAGCTATCCGGGCACCTCGGGCTGCACGACACCTGGTGACGGCTGCGAGGGCGGCGTCGACAGGGATTCAGCGAACTGCTGGAGCGCTCCTGCCCCGATCCAGAGCACGAGGGCCAACAGCACCAGGCGCCACATGGCACCGAGACAGCCGGCTTCTCTCTTGCGGCGGCGTCGACTCGTCGGCCTCACAGCGCGAATTCGAGGGGTCTTCACAGGGCGACCTGCGGATACAGGACGCGTATCTGCAGCTCGCCGAGCAGCGAGCAGCGGTGACTCAACTGTGGATCGATCAAGCGAAGCAGTTGTCACCACCGCTGGACTCGTCGGCCCGGCCAACAACCCTTTCAGGTACTCGTGAATGGCGTTGACGAACGGCTGCTCGAGGACCGGCGGGAGCGCCAGCACCGCATCAACCAGGCGGTCGATGCCGACGACGGTCGCGCCGGAGCTGGTCGATCCGACCAGCTCGGGTTGTCCCACCAGACAAATCCAGCCCTGGGACATGCTTCGATGCTGCGGCTCGAGTAAGGCTGCCACTGCAGCACTCTGATCGAGCGCCGACGCCGTCTCATGCTTGCGCGTGTAGCTGTTCTGGTACAGCTCGCCGTCGCGCAAGCGCACGTCGCCCGACCAGTTCTTGGCATCGATGACCAAAACGCCTCCCGGTCCGACGGCGATGTGGTCGAGGTTCGCTCTCGATCGGCCAGGCCAGTGCACATCGTGCAGCATCTTCCAGCCGTGAAGCTCCAGCCGGCGCAGTTGCCGGCCGACCCGCGCTTCACCCTCGGCTCCGGCGAGCCATGCCTGCTGGGCCTTCCGCGCCTGCGCGAGGTCGGCCTCCAGCCGCCCGAGCTCAGCCTCCAGCCGGGAAACCCGGTTACCTATTCGCTGCGCCTGCTCGGCCGCGCCCTGCCCTGCTTCCACGATCTCTCCCCCATATGTCCGCCGAATCAGCCTAGGAGAGCTTCGGCACCTCACGCCGAAGGAACAGCTCAGGACTGCAGCAGGATTTCACGGCTCGAGCGAAGCCGGCAGCTCGCCCGTCACGACCCCAAGGACCGCCAGTCCGCCCGGGCTGCCTAGATCAGGAAGGCGAGCGCCGGGACGCTCCACAGCCAGAATCCCCAGCCGAACAGCATGAGCCCCAGATGGAAGGCGATGACGCCTGCCCAGCCGAGCTTGGCCGACTGACCGCCGCACAGCAGCAGGACGCCCAGAGTCGCCTCGCCCGCCGAAAGTGCGAGGCCCCAGCGCGCCGGAGCGGCCATGAAGATGCTGTCCCAGGCCTCCTCGACGAGTGGGATGAACGGCTCCTGCGCGAAGGTCGCATACAACTGCGGATCGGCCACGACAATCCCGAGGTGCACTCCTCCCGTGAACAGGAAGAAGCCGCCCACGATCTTCCGGGCAAGGCCCGTTCGCTTCCGGCCTTCACGCTGATCGGGAGCGGGTGACTTGTCCTTCGTGATCGTCAGCATGGTCGCCTTGGCTTCCGGTCCACCCGCACCGCGGGCGACGAATCGGCTCCTTCTCCATTGTTGTGTCCGCGACCACGAGACACAGGGCCATTAGTCCCGGACGGAGACCCACCAGATAGCTCTCCCGCGCCACCCCGCGGACCTTCGGCCCTATCAGGGCGGGAACCGACCCGTGATGCTGGACGATGATCCCGGCCCGCCACGTCCGGAAGGCAGACGACACCAGATGGCCACCCACCTCGACGCGGACCCCACCCTCTCTATGCGCGTGCGCAAACTGATGGAACCCATCTGGGCCGACCGGCGGGTAGGCGCTGCCGTTGCGTTGGCGGTCACCGCCGGCTGCGGTCTCCTACAGGGCCGGCGGACTCCCCGCGGTCCCCTCACCACTACGGAGTCGCTCGACACGATGCTCCTCTGCCTGCTGGTCGGCATGGCCACAGGATTCATCCTCCGATCGCGGTGGGCCATGCTGGCCACGCCCGTGGTGGTCGTCGTCGTCTTCGAAGTCACGCGCGTCGGCACGGACGGGCCCACCGTGGACGAGATCTCCACCAGCGCCTACGGCATCCTCGCGTTCCTCGTCGGGCGCGGCTTCCATGCCCTGCTCGCCCTGCCCGCGATGATCCTGGGCGCGGCGATCGGCGCCGGAGCGGCGCGACGACTCACGCGCTCCCCCGACACCCACCGGGCGGGTGCCGGCGTCGTCGTTCGCCGTGCTGTTGCGGCCCTCACGGCAGTCGCGCTCATCGCGCTCGCGGTGCTCATCGCCCGCCCGGCCGGCACAGCCCCCATCCGGGCCGCCGACGGCGAACCCGTGACCGGCAGCATCGCCGAACTCACCACGGTGGAGACCGGAGGCAAGGACCTCGGCCTCATGCTGCGGGGCGTCGACATCGGGAAGCCCGTCCTGCTCTTCCTCGCGGGTGGCCCGGGCGGATCCGAGCTGGGTGCAATGCGCAACCATCTGCAGGAGTTGGAGGAATACTTCGTCGTCGCCACCCTCGACCAGCGGGGAACCGGCACCTCGTACCCTGAACTGGATCCGGCGGCCACCCTCACGCTGGACAGCTATATCGAGGACACGATCACCGTGACGAATGTCCTGCGGGAGCGCTTCGGCCAGGAGCGGATCTACCTGATGGGCCAGTCCGCCGGCACCATCCACGGCATCCTCTCCGTCCAGCAGGAGCCGGAGCTCTACCACGCGTTCATCGGCACCGGGCAGATGGTCAGTCCGCTGGAAACGGACACCATCTTCTACAGGGACACGCTCGCCTGGGCCGCACAGAACGGCGATACGGAGCTGGTGGAGGAGCTGGAACGGATCGGTCCGCCGCCCTATGCGAGCATGCGGGACCACGAGACCGCGTTGTCCCACGAGCACCAGGTGTATCCCTACGACCACACCGGCGGTTCGGAGGGCGAAGGAGAATCGCTGGAGGACTTCCTCGTCCCCGAGTACACGCTCACCGACCAGGTCCACCTGCTCGCGGCGTTCATGGACACCTTCTCGGTCCTCTACCCCGACTTCCAGGACACCGACCTCCGAACCTCGGCCACTACACTCGACGTCCCCGCCTACTTCGTGCAGGGCGCCCACGAGACCCGCAGCCGTGCCGAGCCGTTCGCCGAATGGTTCGAGCTGCTCGAAGCCCCGCTCAAGGACTCCACCGAACTCCCGAATTCCGGCCACCTCGCGCTGTTCGAACAGCCCGACGAGTTCGTGGCCTATCTGCGCGACACCGTGCTGGCCCGAGACGCCGCCCCACCGAGCGGACACCCCGTGGGCGGGAGGATCCATCATGACAGCCGCCGATGGTGCAGCAGTGTGCAGGACCAGCCCCGCCGTAGATACAGGATTCGCCCGACGCGAAGAGGGCACCCGGCTCCATAGCCTCGTCCGCATGAACCTTCCCGTGATCGCCGGAACCATCTCGACCGTGCTGTTCGCCCTGTCGACGCTGCCGATGCTGCTCAAGGCCGTGCGCACCCGCAACATGGAGTCCTACAGCCTGGGGCACATGGCGCTCAGCAACGTCGCCAACCTCGTCCACTCGGTGTACGTGTTCAGCCTGCCGCCGGGGCCCATCTGGATGCTCCACGCGTTCTACGGCGTGGCATCGGCGCTCATGCTCGTCTGGTATCTACGGTTCTCGAAGAATCCCCAGGAGGCCGGCGTCGACGTCGTCAGCCCACGCGCCACCGTCGACGACGCCGTGACGGCCGCTGGGCGGCGCGGCGCCTGACGCGCGAGGCACGCGGCGGACGGCTGATGCGCGAGCCGGACGGCCGGGGCGAAAGCCCCGGCCGTCCGGCCGTGGTGCAGCGGGGCCGGCAGGACTACCGTTGATTTCCTGATGGACACCGAGGAGCTGACCGAACTCCTGAGCACCGGGCGGGCGGAACACGCCCGGGGCGAATGGCGTGCCGCGTTCGACGCCCTGAGCGCGGCCGACGCCTCCACTCCCCTGGACGTCGACGACCTCGAACTGCTCGGCAGCGCTGCGTGGTGGAGCGGCAACGTGAGGGAGAACTGCGAGGTCTCGGAGCGGGTCTTCCAGCAGCACTGCGAGAGCCAGTCCATGGAGCGGGCCGCGATGAAGGCGCTCGAGCTCGGACTCCTCTGGGTGAACCGGGGAGACCTCGCCGTCGGCTCCGGGTGGATCAGCCGTGCCCGGCGCATCCTCCGGGATCTGCCCGAAAGCCCCGCCCACGGGTATCTCCTGTATCTGGAGGCCGTCCTGGAGCTGGACTTCTCCGGCACCTCCCCGCCGTCGTCGTACGCCTCGCGGCTCCGCAAGATGAGCGAGCACTTCGCCGACCCCGCCCTGATGTCCCTCGGGCTCGTCCTCTCCGGACTCGCCGACGTGCGCAGCGGCGAGACGGCGCGGGGTTTCGCCGAACTCGATGAGGCGATGCTGCCGGTGCTCGCCAACCGGATAGCCCTGGAGTGGGTGGGCGACATCTACTGCACGGTGATCCACGTGTGCCACGAACTCGCCGACTACCGCCGCATGCGGTCCTGGACCGCGGCCACCGAGCGGTGGTGCGCCCGCTTCGGCAGCGAGGTCATGTACACCGGGGTCTGCCGGGTGCACCGCCTGGAACTGCTGAGCATCGAGGGCGGCTGGCACGACGTCGAACCGCAGATCGAGCGCGCCAGCGCCGACCTCGTGGACAAGAACACCTGGGCCGCCGGCGAGGGCTACTACCAGCTCGGGGAGATCCGGCGGATGCGCGGCGACCCGGAGGGCGCGCGGGCCGCGTTCGCGCTGGCGAGGACCTGCGGCATCGAACCCCAGCCGGGGCTCGGGCTGCTGGACGGGGCAGCCGGCGACGACGAGGCCGCCTACGCCGGGCTCCTCGCCGCGCTGCAGGGGCGGGACCGGCTCGCCCGGGCGCGACTGCTGGGCACGGCCGTCGAGGCGGCGCTGCGGCTCGGGCTCGGACAGGAGGCGGAGGAGCTGTGCAGCGAGCTCGAGCACACGGCCGAGCACTACGGCAGCGCCGGCTTCCGGGCGTGGGCGCAGAAGGCACGGGGCGTCCTGCTGCTCGCAAACTCCCACCCCGCCGAGGCGCTCGCGTCGCTGCAGGGCGCCCGCCGCTTCTTCGAGGACGCCCGGGCCCGCTACCCGAGCGCCGTCATCCACTGCTGGGAAGCCCTGGCGTACGAGGCGCTGGGCCAGCCGCAGGCCGCGGCCTGGAACAGCGCGGCCGCGCGGACCATCTTCGAAGAGCTCGGCGCTGCCGTCGAGCTGCGGCCCGTGGTTGCGCGCAGCGCACCGGGCGGGCTGACAGCACGGGAACTCGAGGTGCTCGCCGCGATCACCTCCGGCGCGTCGAACCGGGAGGCGGCGCGGCAGCTGTTCATCAGCGAGAAGACGGTGGGACGGCACCTCGCGAACATCTTCGGGAAGATCGACGTCACCTCCCGCACCGCCGCGGCGGCCTGGGCACGCGAGAACGGCGTCGCCCCTGGCGGCTGATCCCCGGCGACCCGTGCGACGCCGTCGTGCATGATTCGCACCAGCCCGGCCAGCCGAAATGCAGGGTTTCCCCGAAGCAGCGCAGGGGCCCTGATTCCTAGGCTCGATGCAGCGGGACAAGCCCGCACGAACCCAGGGAGCACACCATGACAGTCAGTACGGAACTCGGAACGGCCGACGCCGACCTCGCGGCCGTCGAGGCGTTCGGTGAGCGGTGCATCGGCCTGCTCAACGGCGGCAGCATCGCCGTCCTTATGAGCATCGGACACCAGACGGGCCTGTTCGACGCCCTCGCCGCGCTGCCCGCCGCCACGAGCGCAGAGATCGCACGGACGGCCGGCCTCAACGAACGCTACGTCCGGGAGTGGCTCGGCGGCATGGCATCGGCCGGAGTCCTCACCTACGAGCCGGCCGACAGGACCTTCGCCCTGCCCCCGACGCACTCCGCCCTGCTCACCACGGCCGCCGGGCCGGACAATCTCGCGCGCATCATGCAGTACGTCAGCATGATGGGCGAGATGGAGCAGCGGATCGTGGACTGCTTCCGGAACGGCGGTGGCCTCTCCTACACCGACTACCCGCGCTTCCACGCGATCATGGCCGAGGAGAGCGCCGGGGTGAACGACGCCGCGCTCATCGACACCATCCTTCCGCTGATCCCCGATCTTCCCGGGCGACTGCAGGCGGGCATCCGGGTGGCGGACATCGGCTGCGGCAGCGGCCACGCCGTCAACCTGATGGCCAAGGCGTTCCCCGCGAGCACGTTCACCGGCTACGACTTCTCCGAGGAGGCCATCACCGCGGCCCGGGCGGAAGCCGCGAGCCTGGGCCTGGACAACGCCCGCTTCGTCCTCCAGGACGTCGCCCGGCTGGACGAGACCGATGCCTTCGATGCGATCACGGTCTTCGATGCGATCCACGACCAGGCCGACCCCGCGGGTGTGCTGCGCGCCATGTTCACCGCGCTGCGCAGCGGCGGCAGCCTGCTCATGGCGGACATCAAGGCCTCGAGCAATGTGGAGGACAACATCGAACTGCCGTGGGCGTCGTTCCTGTACGCCCTCTCGACCGTCCACTGCATGAGCGTCTCGCTCGGGCTCGACGGCGCCGGCCTCGGCACCGTGTGGGGGACGCAGCTCGCGCAGACGATGCTCGGCGAGGCGGGTTTCTCGGACATCGAGGCGAAGGCGATCGCCTCCGACCCGTTCAACGCCTACTTCACGGCGTCGAAGGGGTGAGCCGTCCCTCCGGGGACCCTGCTCCGCGATCGGCGGGCGGCCTGTCGGGGTCGCCCGCCGGTTGCTTGTCCGGATCCGGGAGCAGCGTCTCGAGGTACGCGATGATCGCGGCCACGCCCGCCTCGAAGCCGAGGTCCGAGCGCTTCCCGTCCAGTGACGCCCCGGCGAAGGCACCGTGCAGGGCAGGCTGGCCCTCGGCGTCGGCGAGCCACGACAGTTCCGGTGACGCCATGTCCAGCGCGACCCGAGCATGAAGCTGTCGAGCACCGTCACGGCCACCACGACGTCATTCGCCGCGAAGCCCTGCTCCACGAATACCGCGGCGAGATGCTCGTAGATTTGCTACCCGAGCAAATTTCGACTCTCCAAGAACTCTCGAATGAAGTAACCGGGAGTCTGATACTCCGGACCGAAGACTTGCCAAGCCAACGGCGCGATGGCCACACTCAGAGGCAGAATACCTTTCAAGAAGGGCGCGAATCGCCGTTGCCATAAAGAGCTTGGCGGACCAGCCTCAACGCCTTTGAATTTCTCTAAAGACCACTTCCGCAAGACTGTTTCATAAGCAGCAACCTCCAGAATTTCTATGGCTTGAAGCCGACCAGAACGACCTCCATCCCAGAGCAGTTCCTCCGCTTTAGCGAGATACTCCGCCACTTTTCTTCGCGCGTCCCGCTCGTTCCTGCGGCTGAGCCGTGAGCCAGTTGTCCGCCCACGCCTGCGAGTCACATCCAGAATATGAGCCGCCCGGCCAATGTGCTTAGTAATCCGCCTCCGAGAAACCCATTCATCGCGGCTCTGCGGATTTTTGAACAGATCCACGCCACTTTCGAGCAACTGCCTCATAGCGAATTGAATCTGGGTGACCGCATAAGCAAAAGGTGCTAGTGATTTGAAAAACAGATTCGCAAAGTACTGAGTCAGCGCCCATGTAACAAGCGCGAAAATGCTACAAAGCGCAATAACCACCATGAGAAGTAAGAAGTTTTCAGGGGATACAGACATCCAAAATTGTTCAAAGACAATATAGAATACGAAGATCAAGAATATGAAAACGAGACCGGCAAGCAGCCAAATCGGCAAGCACAAGAAGTAGTAGAAAAATTTGCGCGTCCACTCTGCCGCTCTAAGACCGGTTTGTATTTGCTCTGGGTACAGTTCGGCTTCCCCCCACTCGCGGGCTAGGCGATGGAGCCGCTCTTCGGGCGATTCTTGAGTCCGATCCGGCACACTTGCCAACGTTGAGCGGCGATACCGCTCTTCCCGAACCCACATTCCCAAGTGGTGCTTGCTGACCCGATGTTGTTTACACACTGCAACTTGAGTCATGCCCCCATCAAGCACTGCTGAGACAGCCCGCTGGCGCAAATCCTCGTCCATCGAAACCACACCACCCCTGACTCCTCGAGTCTTTGGTAGCACTACTATGCACCTTCAGGCCGCGGCGCCGGAACATGTGTCAGCATGAAAATGTCCATCTGGACGATTCGCTCAAAGTGGCTTGTCAGACACTGGAACGATGCGAACCAGTGGAGGAGCGGGTGGGGAAGCTGGGACAGATCGGTCCGCCACCCTATGCCAGCATGCTGGACCACGAGACCGCGCTGTCCGACGACACCAGGTGCACCCCTGGTATCACACCGGCAACTCGAAGGGCGAGGGCTGGTTCTCGGCGGGCTTCTTCGCTCCCGAGTACGGAATCACCGACCGGGTCCACCTGCTCGGCGCGTTCATGGACACCCTCGGCATGTCAGGAGCGCATCGGCAGCAACGTCTCGAGGTATGCGATGATCGCTGCCACACCCGCCTCGAAGCCAAGCTCCGAGCGCTTCCCGTCCAGGGACGCGCCAGCGAAGGCACCGTGCAGCGCGGGCTGGCCCTCGGCGTCGGCGAGCCACGACAGCTCCGGCGACGCCATGTCCAACGCTGACCCGAGCATGAAGCTGTCGAGGACGGTCACGGCCACCACGACGTCGTTCGGCGCGAAGCCCTGCTGCACGAACACCGTGGCAAGGTGCTCGTAGATGCCGAGCGTGGCGGTGTCCGTCACGGCCTCGCCCACGAGCAACGGGATGGCCTTCGCGTGCTGACCGAGGGCGCTGCGGTAGCTCCTCGCCCACGCCGCCGCCCGGTCCCGCCAGTCCGGGCCGGCCGTGAAGAAGTCCCCGGCCGCCAGGGCGTCGGAGCCGATGGCCGAGCGGATCCCGTTGATGATCTCCGGGCGTCCCTGGACGTGGTGGTAGATGGAGGACGGACTGACGGACAGCTTCTTCGCCAGCCCCGGCAGCGTGAAGTCACCGAACTCGTCCACCAGCTCCAGTGCTGCCCGATAGATCTTCTCCGGCGACAGAATCGCCTGGCGTGGCCGCCCCATGCTCCCCCTTGTACCGGCGGCTGAGCCGCCCTCCACTGTCCCGGTCCCGGCGAGGTTCCCGCCGTCGTCGTTCTCAGAACACGATCACGCTGCGTGCCCGCTCGCCCCGGCGCATCGCGTCGAAGGCCTCGTTGACCTCGTCCAGACTAATCCGGTGCGAGATGAGCCGGTCCACGGGCAACCGCCCCGCGAGGTACAGCGCGGCGAGGCGCGGGAAGTCCCGCCCCGGCACGGTCGAACCGTAGTTGGAGCCGATCAGCGACTTCCCGCTCTCCGCGAGCATCAGCGCGTCGATGGACACCGGGCTGTCCTCCGGCGGGAGGCCCACGATGACGGCCTTGCCCCCGGGGGCGATGAGCGAGGGAAGGGACTCGATGGTCTGGACCCGCCCGATCGCCTCGAACGCGTACGCGGCGCCTCCCCCGGTGATCGCCGCGATCTCCTCGGCGAGCCCGTCCGACGGCACGAGCGTGTGGGTGGCGCCGAACTCCCGCGCGGCCGCGAGCTTGTCCTCGCTGAGATCGACGGCGATGATCGGGTTCGCGCCGACGAGCCGCAGCGCCATGATGATCGAGAGCCCCACACCACCGGTCCCGATGACGACGGCGGACGTGCCCGCCTCTACGCCGGCGTCGTTCACCACGGCCCCGAAGCCTGTCGCGACGGAGCAGCCGATGAGGCTGGCGACGTCGAACGGGACCTCGTCGGGGATGCGGATGGCGCCGGCCTCGGGGACGACGGCGTACTCGCTCATGGACCCGACGGTCAGGTACGGGAACACGCGCTCGCCGTCGAGGGTGAGCGGGCTGCTGCCGTCGGGCAGGAGGCACTCCTCGGACCGGCTACCCGTGCACACGTAGGACTTGCCGGACAGGCAAGCGGTGCAGCGCCGGCAGGGGTAGAACCAGGAGAGGATCACGTGGTCGCCCACCGCGACGTCGGTGACGCCGTCACCGATCGCCTCGACGGTACCGGCGCCCTCGTGGCCCATCACCGTGGGCGAGGGCAGCGTCCAGTCGCCGTCGAGCACGTGGCGGTCCGATCCGCACACCCCCGACGCGCCCATGCGGACGAGGACGGTGCCCGGCGCGGGATCGGCGACGGTGACGGTGGTCAGGTCGAGGTCCTGTGAACCGCGGCGGTGGACGGCGGCGCGGGAGGTGCGGCTCACGCGCGACCCTCGACGTTCTCGGGAGCGGTCGCGTAGCCGCCGACGCCGCGGCGGACGTAGAGGATGCGGGCGAGCACGTAGTAGACGACGCCGCCGACGATCGCCGCGGGGAAGGACGCCGTGATGTAGCCGAAGACGGGCAGGGCGGTGAGGGTGACCGGGTTGTAGATCACGAGGTAGAAGGCGGCTCCGACGACGACGGCGGCCATGCCGGCCCAGTTGACGCCTCCGTGGAAGTGGTAGGCGCTCTCCTTCCGGTGGCGGTAGAGGTCCTCGAGGACGACGCGCTGGCGGCGGAGCAGGAAGTAGTCGGCGATGATCGCCCCGCACATCGGCGCCAGGAAGGCACCGCTGAGGGTCACGAACACGATGAAGCGCTCGTACATGAACCCCGGGAAGAACGCGAGGACGGCCGGCAGGACGAAGAACGCCGCGCACAGCCACGCCCACCGGACCCCGGAGAGCAGATTGCCGCTGGCCTGCCGGATCGCGAGCACCGTGGAGTAGACGATCGAGGACGTGCTGGTGATGTTCGCGAAGGCGATGAACAGCAGGATGAACGCACCGAGGACCGGGCCGCCGAACGGCAGCATCCAGACGGTCGGATCGGAATCGCCGAGGGTCAGGGCGGCGGCCATGCCGACGACCTGCGCGATCAGGGTGGCGCCGAACAGCCCGAGGTAGGACGGCCAGAGGGCGGCCTTCGGGGTCTTGGTCAGCCGGGCGAGGGAGCCCATGACCGGGTACCAGGACACGCCGACGCCCACGTTGAACTCGACGGCGAGGGCGAAGTTGAGCCGCTCGTCCTCGAACGGGGCGAGCGGTGCGGCGCTGAACAGCGTGTCCCACGAGGTGTTGAGGACGAGGAAGACCATGAGGAAGACGGTCACGACGATCAGGCCCGGCGCGATGAACTTGTTGAAGCGGCCGATGGTCACAGGCCCGCGGGAGAGGATCCACCACGACACGGCGATCGCGACGAGGGCGAAGACCGTGACCATGAGGCTCTCGGGCCCGAAGTCGGTGCTGAACGTGGAGTTGGAGACCTGGGTGACGGCCCGGCCCACCATGATGGCCAGCAGCGAGGACCAGCCCATCTCCGTGATCAGGATGACGGTGAAGACGAGGATCCCCACGCCCACGAGCCCGAAGACCGGCCGGAGGATGGTGTACTGCTCCACGCCGTAGCGCTGGCTGGCGACGACGCTGGCCAGGATCATGAAGCCGAGGCCGATCGCGTTGCCGATGATCATGGCGGCGACGCCCTGCTGGAAGCCGACGAGCAGCGCCGTCGAGCCGCCGACGAGGAACGCCCACGTGGCGATGGCGAGGCTGATGTTGACGCCGGTGAAGTCGGCGCCGTTCCAGATGCGCTCACTGCGGAGCAGTGGCAGCGAGCCGAGGGAGCCGCCGTTCCCGGCGTCGTTCTTGGTGCTCGTGCGCTTGGTGCTTCCCGTGCTCACAGCGCCAGCACCAGGAATCCGGCGAGGGTGATCCCGAGGGTCACAAGGGTGTACAGGACGAGGTCCCGGCCCGAGAGGGCGGCGCGTGAGGCGTCGCCGTGCTCGTGGGCGGCGATCTCGCCGAGCCTTGCCTGCAGATCGCTCGCCGTCGTGGGGTCAGCTGAATCCATGGTGCGTCTCTCCAATAATCGAATCTCATTCGGTTCGGATACATCGTTGTGCCTATCATGAGGGCTGTCAATGGATCGGCCGTCGTGATCTGCGCGGGAATCGCCCGCACGGCCGACCTCGCGGAAGGAGTAGCGGTGCCCGCTCTCGCTGTGCTCCAGGCCGCTGGGACGGTCGACGCCGTGGAGGAGAACCTGCGCCGCCTCGACGGGTATGCCGCCCGCGCGGCAGCCCAGGGCGCGGAGGTCCTCGTGACCCCTGAACTCTTCGCCACCGGGTACGCTCCCGCGCTCGTCGCGGAGTCCGACGGGCAGTCCGTCCGGGACGCGCTCGCCTGCATGGCGCGGCGGTACAGGATCGCGCTGGTCGGATCCTCCGTCGAGGCCACCCCTGATGCGCGGCATATCACCGCTTCCCTCTTCGACCGCCAGGGCGCGGAACTGACCCGTTACCGGAAGGCGCACCTGTTCGGGGCCGAGGAGCAGGCCGTCTTCGCCCCCGGCGACGAGCTTCCCGAGGTGGTCCCGCTGCTCGGCATGGGCGTGGCACTCGGCATCTGCTACGACGTCGAGTTCCCGGAATTCGTGCGCAGTGCGACCCAGCGCGGCGCCGACCTGCTGCTCGTCCCCACCGCGGTGCCGACAACAGGAGATGTCGGGAACCGACCGCCGGTGCACACCTACAACGCCGAGCGCATCTCGACGCTGCTGGTGCCCGCGCGGGCCCTCGAGAACGGCGTGTACATCGCGTACGCGAACCACACGGCGCCCGGCTTCACGGGGTTGAGTTGCATCGCGAGCCCCTACGGGACGTTCCTCGGGCTCGCAGGGGGCAGCGAGGAACTGCTCTTCGCGGGCGTGGACCACGCGGAGGTGCGCCGGGCCCGGGAGCTCAACACCTACCTGACGTGCCGGCGTCCCGAGCTCTTCGGCTGACGAACTGGCGGTCGGGCCTAAGCTGGGCCTCATGACCTACGAACTGCGCACGTACACCGCGAACCCCGGCAAGATGGACGCCCTCGTGGAGCGCTTCCGCTCCTCGACCATCGACCTCCTCATCGAGCACAACATGAAGAGCCTCGGCTACTGGACGCCGGTCGGGACCGACGACGTCCTCGTCTATCTCCTCGAACACGACGGCGATCCGAAGGCCAACTGGGCTGCGTTCGGTTCCGACCCGAGGTGGACCGAGGCGAAGGCGGCGTCGGAGACGGACGGTGCACTGGCGGCCAGGATCGACTCGGTCATGCTCGAGGCGACGGACTTGTACCCGGTGGCGCAGGCGCGGTAGTCCGCGGCTCGTCCTGCGGCTCCGGCTGCTCCCGCTGTTCCTGCCGGTTCGGCACCTTTGGCCGTTCCGTCGGTCGGCCTCCGGATTTACAGTGGGCCCATGGCCGGGATCGACATCCAGCTCCTCGGGCCGCCCTCCATGACCCGATCCGACGGCGAGGGTCCACAGCCCCGTGGCCGGAAGGCGTGGGGACTGCTCGCCTACCTCCTGCTGCACGACACGCCCACCCCGCGGAGCCAGCTGGCCGCGCTGCTGTTCCCTGACGCGGACGATCCCCTCGGAGCCCTCCGCTGGCAGCTGTCCGACCTGCGGAGGGTCATGGGCCCGAGGGCTTCAGTCGGCGGCGACCCGATCGTGTTGCGGATCCCGTCCTCGCGGGTCGACGTCCTGGGGAGGCTGGCGCCCACCCCCGGATCCGTCCTCAGCGCAGAACTGCTCGAGGGTTACGACTTCAGGGACTGTCCCGCCTTCGACGGCTGGCTGACCATGGAGCGGCACCGTTTCCGGCACGCGGTCGAGACCGCGGTCTACGACGGCGGTCTGTCGGCGCTGGCGAACGGCGACACCGAGGGCGCCATCGTCCTTGCCACACGCGCCGTCCAGCTCGATCCCCTCAACGCCGACTTCCACGCCCTGCTCGTCCGCTCGCTCATGGAGTCGGGCGATGAGCCCGAGGCCCGCCGGTGCGCCGACCGCTGCCGGGACGTCTTCGCCGAGGAACTGGGCGAGGGCCTGCCCGCGGAGGTGCAGCGCGCCCTCGCCGCCCCGGTCGTGCCCGCGAGCACCCTGCCCGCGACCGCCCTCACCGTCGCCTCCTACCTGGAGGCGGCGAAGGCGTGCCTGTCCGCGGGAGCCCCCGGGACGGCGCTCTCGCACCTGCGCGTCGCCACCGGCCTGGCACAACGCATGGGCGACCGCGCCCTCCAGGCGGAGTCCCTCCTCGCCCTCGCGGAAGCGCTCACGCACGGCGCGGGCGGGCGCGGTACGGAGGTCGCGGACCTGCTGCACCGCGTGCTGTCCCTCTCCCGGAACGGCGACCCCGCGGTCCGGTCCGCCGCGTACCGGGAGCTGGGCTTCCTCGCCGTGCAGCGCGGGTTCCCTGCCAGCGGAGCGCGGTGGCTGGCGAAGGCGGTCGCGGCCGCGCGGGCCCTTCCCGATCAGCGGGCCAAGGCGCTCGGCGTGATGGGGATGCTCGCGACCGACACGGCCGACTACCGCGGCGCCGTCGTCGTCCTCACCGAATCGGTCCGCCTCAGCGTCGGCCTGGCCGCTGTCCGGCAGGAAGCCTTCGCGACGACGATGCTCGGGCGGGTTCATCTCCTGACCGGCCGGGCCCGCCGGGCCGCCGTCGAACTGGACACCGCCCTGGCCCTCGTCACACGGGACCACTGGACCGCCTTCTCCCCCTTCGTCGAGGCACTGCGCAGCGAGGCGTACCTCGCGCGGGGCGAGGACCGCGCGGCGGAGGACCTGGCCGACCACGCGACGGCGCTCGCCGGATCCTTCGGTGACCGCTGCTTCATGGATGCTGCCGCGCATGCCAAGGCCTCCGTGCTGCTGGCCCGCGGCGACGTCGCGGGGGCGAGCACGTGGATCGACCGCGGGGTGCAGCCCCACCCCTGGTACCGGTGGTTCCGGGGCCGGAACCTCGACCTCGCGACGACGGCCGCGATGTCCGACAACCCGCCCCGGGCACTGCGGTTCGCGCAGGAACTCGGTGAGCGCTCCAGCCGCTACGGGCACCGGGAACTGACGGTCCGCTCCTATTCCAGCCGGGCGCTCCTCGGCGACGACGGCGCTGCCGCCACAATCCGCGTCCTGGCGCAAGGCATCGACAACCCGGCGCTGACCGAGCATCTGGTCCGCCGTCACCAGCTCTGAGACCCGTCACACGGTCCATCACACGCCGCGCCGTGACACTGATGCGGTCAGGAACGGCACGCGGCGGAAACGCCGCCATCACACAGGGAAGGGCATCATCATGACCGAAGTACGAACCAACCCCGACGCCGACAAGGAGCTGAAGGCGCGCCACCGCGCCCTGTGGGCGCAGGGCAACTACGCCGCCGTTGCGGCCCAGATCATCCCGGCCCTCGGGCCCGTGCTGGTCGAGGCCACGGGCATCACCGCCGGGCACAGGGTCCTCGACATCGCCGCCGGTACCGGCAATGCCGCTATCCCGGCAGCGGAGCGGGGTGCGACCGTCACGGCGTCGGACCTCACGCCCGAGCTCCTCGACATCGGTCAGCAGCTCGCCCGGGACCGCGGCGTTACCCTCGACTGGGACGTCGCCGACGCCGAGCACCTCCCCTACGACACTGGCGCGTTCGATGTCGTCGTGTCCTGTGTCGGGGTGATGTTCGCGCCCCACCACCGGGAGACCGCCGACGAGCTGCTCCGGGTGTGCGCGCCGGGCGGAACCATCGGACTGATCAACTGGACGCCCGAGGGCTTCATCGGCCAGATGTTCGCGACCATGAAGCCGTACGCCCCACCGCCGCCTCCCGGGGCGCAGCCTCCTCCGCTGTGGGGGCGGGAGGAGCACGTGGCGTCCCTGTTCGGTGACCGGGTGACGGATCTGCAGGCCGAACGGCGCAAGCTCCGGGTGGATCACTTCGAGTCGTCGCGAGATCTCCTGGACTACTTCAAGACGAACTACGGGCCGACGATCGGCGTGTACAAGTCACTGGCCGGGTCGCCCGACCGCACTGCCGCCCTCGACGCAGAGCTGATTGCGCTCGCGGACCGGTTCGGTTCCGGGGCAGGCGGTCTGTCGATGGACTGGGAGTACCTGCTGGTCACGGCCAGGCGGAGCTGAACGCCCGGCCTGGAGCGCTCGCGCTGACGGGGATGCCCAGCACCTCGGTGCCGGGCATCCCCGTGGTCGGACTGTATCGTCCTCGAACTGCGTCAGCCGGCGTGCGGGAGCGAGACCTCGACCAGGCCTGCCACCACGCGGGTCCTGAACGACGGCTGAGGTGATGTCGCAGGGCCCTGCCTGACCTCGCCGTTCTTCAGCGAGAACGTGCTGTTGTGCCAGGGGCAGACGACGCAGGCGCCGTCGTCGTACGTCACTGTGCCTTCGTTGAGCGGCCCGGCGAGGTGGCTGCACGTGGCGGAGAGGACGGAGACGTCGTTGCCCTGGCGGAAGACGACGAGCGGAACCTCGCCGAGCATCTTCCGCTCGAGCTTGCCCTCGGGGAGGTCGGTGAGCGCGCCGATCGCATGCCAGCCGGGCTCCACGCGGTGCGGAACGTCCTCGGTGTGGTTGGCGCCGAGCGACTGCCGGTAGGACATATGCCCACCGAGGAATCCACCGGCGGAGACGACGGCGAGGCCTGTGTAGGAGAGCACCTTGCCGGACTTCCCGCGCAGGCGCTGGACGAGGGACAGCGTGTACAGTCCGACGGCGGCGAGGTTCGCCGCGGCGTGCACGATGCCCACGCGCTGCTGCTGTTCGTGGCCTTCGGACCAGTCGGTCCAGCCGGCCAGGGCCGTGGGGCCGGCTGTGACCACTCCGGTGCCGATCAGGATCGCCGATGCCTTGTTCGAGCCGGGGATCGCATCGAGGATGGCCGCGGAGAACCAGGTGCCCGTCGGCACGAGGATCATCAGCGGGTGCAGCGGGTGGCCGATCGGCACACCGTGGAGGATGTCACGGAGCGCGCCGGGCTTGATCACGGCCTGCACGACGTCGCGCATCGTGGTGACGAGGGGATCGAGCGCGGTGGCGTTCTCGAGTTTCTCGACGGATTGCAGGGGGCGGAGGGTCTTCATGGTGTCTCCTCGAGGTGCGGGTGGGCAGCAGCGGAGCTATCGCCTGATTTTCGAAGCATACTGAGGAACACCGATGTGTGTCGTGCGAATCCGAATGGACGCCCGGGCTTCAATTCTCCATGCGGTGCCCAGCACCGAACAGGGTCCGCCTGTCGCGCCACGCGCCGGTGGACCACAGCGCCCACACCACGAGCACGGGCTGGAAGAACAGGCGGGTGAGGCGGGCGCCGTCGGTATCGAGCCCGAAAGCGCTGACGCCGTCGACGTACTAGGCGATGTTGCCGGGGAAGATTGCGACGAAGAAGGCGGCAACCACCCAGCCGACGATCACCCGGTACCGGCCGGCGGCCACCAGGGCGGCGCCGAGCACGAGTTCGACGACGCCCGATGCGACGACCACGAAGTCCGTGTCGAGCGGCAGCCAGGCCGGGACCTGCGCGGCGAACTCGGTCCGGGCCACCGTCAGGTGGGCCGTGCCGGCGACCAGGAGGACCGCGCCGAGCACGAGGCGCGCCGTCGTCCTCGCAGTGGACGTGCGCTTCGAAGCTGCGAGGGACGCCATTCTGCGCACGATAGCACCTGCGCTTCCGCTCGCCGTCGGCCTTCAATAGGTAGTCAGGGAAGAGAAACGGGTAGTTGCACGGTCCGTCGCCGCCGACTGCTTCTCCTACTCTGGGGACCGGACCGGGTCGAATGTCTCGAGCGCACCGGTCGGTCGGATGGGGGAAGATGACGGCGCCTGCCTGCACAGAGAAGCGCCGTCCTGACGATAAAATCAGGGTGCTGTCGTCATCGGACCCCGAACCACGTACCCTGCCTCTTGTAAGAATCCCGCCCGGATCCCACCCGCCATGAGCGCGGGCGACCGGTCACGATGACCGGCAGTCAGCTGCAGGAACACCACGAAGGAGATCGTCATCGCCCCCCGCAACCGCACCAATGCCCGTCTGCGCACCACCCTCGCCCTGCTAGCCGACCACCAGGCGTCCGGCTCCGTCGTCGCGCCCAGCGAGCTGATGGCCAAGGCCGTCGCGGAAGTACCGTTCGATGACAAGGAAGCGGAGCTCCTCGCCGGCGGTGTCCCCCGCGGGTTCAAGGCGCTGACGACGGCGACGTCGAAGCTCGTGAAGGCCGGCTGGCTCGTCAAGGGCCGCAGCGGCTGGACCGCCACCGACGAGGGCGTCCGCGCCGTCGCGGCCTTCGCCGATCCGGAGCAGTTCGTCAACGCGATGATCAGTGGCGCTCCCGTGCCGGAGCAGGTCGAGGCCGTCGTCCACGCTCCCCAGGCGCCCGAGCAGCTGGGTGAGCAGGCGCAGGCGTCCCCGATCGAGGATCCGACGCCGCCCGACGTCCCCCCGACCCTCGAGGTCTCGCCCGACGCCGTGGCCGAGGAGGCCCCGCCCGAGCTCGTGGCTGCCGCCGCCGAGGCGCTCGCAGCGTCGCCCACCGACGAGACCGCCGGTTCGACCGCCGACCTCGCATGGCAGGACCAGCCGCAGTCCGTGGCCCTGTCCGGCGACTTCGCCCCGCTGTTCGGCGACGCCGGCCACTGGAGCACGGACCTCCGCGAGCTGCAGTTCGCCTGGGAGCCGACGGAGAACCTCTGGCTGCACACGCTCCAGCTGCCCGCCGGGACCTACCAGTTCAAGATCCTCGTCAACGGATCATGGGAGGAGAACTACGGCCGGTTCGGCACGCGCGACGGTGCCAACCACGAGCTGCACCTGATCTCCGACACCACGGTGACGTTCCGGTTCGACTACGGCACGAAGGACATCCGGACCTCCTAGGTCCGGATCGACCCGCGGCCCCGTCCGCTGCCTCCGGGTGGCGGGCGGGGCCGTCGTCGTCCCGGGTCGTGACGGCCGCCGTCGTCCCGGGGTGTCGGCGGTGATCGGCCGCTGCTAGCGGCGGTCGATCACGTACGCCGCTGCACTGGACGCCGGCAGGGTCCCCGAGCGCAGGATCTGCAGTGCCAGGAGGCAGGTGGCCTGGCCCTCGAGCGATGTCAGCGACAGGTGGAGCAGACCCTCGAGCTTCCCGAGGCGCTGGGCCAGCGTGTTGCGGTGGATGAACAGCTTGCCCGCGGTGCGTCCCGGTTGCGCGTCGTGCTCGAGGAACGCCTCCAGCGTGCCGAGCAGGTCCACCGAGTGCGCGGCGTCGTACTCGATGACCGGCGCCAGGAGCTTGTGGGCACCGGCGCGGGCACCGGACGACGCCGCGGAGGCGATCAGCGAGCGGATGCCGAGATCCGGAGCGCGGACGGGCGCGCGGACCTCCCCGACCATCGTCCCCGCCTGATGGATCCCCAGGCGTAGCTCGTCGATCGTATGGCAGGCCCCCTTGAGCACGAGGGGCTGGCCGGGCAGCTCCCGCACACATGCCGCGAGCAGTCCGGTGGCGGCATCCTCCGCGTCCGCACCGTCCAGCGGCCTCTGGGCGAAGGCGTAGAGGATGCCCGACCTGACCTGCACCCGCACGTCGTCGAACCGGGACTGCAGCAGGAGGCGGATACGCCAGGCGTTGGAGAGGTTGCGGCGCCCCGCGGTCGAAGCCAGCACGAGCGTGGGCTCGTGGACGTCCAGGCCGGTGGACCGGAACGTCCCGGTGAACTCCTCCAGGGCGACCCCGGCCCAGTCGGGCACCTGGTCCAGCAGCGTCTCGAGTTCGCGTTCCTTGTGCGTGGTGGTGTGGAGCGCGGTCTGCAGCTGCACGGCGATGATCGACGCCGCCGGTGCGAGCAGCGTCGCCACGGGGTGCTCCGACGTCGCCTCCCGCACGACCAGCTGGAACGAGTCGCCGCTGCCCATGGGCAGCGGGATGCTGCCCTGCCCGGTGCCCGGCCGGTCCGTGAGATCCGCCGGGGTCCAGACCGAGGCCGACGGCGAGCGCGCGATGACCACGCCTGCTGCGTCGACGATGGCGAGCTGACCCACGGCCGCCAGCGCCGCGGCGTCGAGCACGGCCTGCAGGTGGGAGCCGGACGCGGCGAGCTGCGCGCATTCCTGCGCCAGCTCCCAGGACCGGTTGACGGCTGTGAAGCGTTCCACCTCGAGGACGTTCGTCACGTGGCGGTGGACCTGCAGGAAAGGAACGGACTGCGGGATCTCCAGCAGCGGCACGTCGAGCGCCGTGGCCGCCCGCACGAGCCCCGGCGGGATGAGCCGGTGCGCCGTCCCCGTCCCGAAGGCGATGGCCGCCACCCGCACCCGGACGAGCCGCTCCACGTAGGCGGTCCAGGTGCGCTGGTCCTCGATGTTCAGCCCGATCCCGTTGGTCAGCAGGACGACGTTGTCGCTGAGGAACGGCGTCGGATCGATGGTCTCCGCCGGGGCACACCAGCTGATGTCCCAGCCCAGCCGCTCGACGGACGACGGCGTGTGGAGGCGCAGCTGAAGCGCATCCGCCGCCAGCAGATCGGCGACGATCATGGGGACCTCCTGTGTGCATCGGCCCTCCGACAGGGGAGAACGAAGGGCAAACGCCCACTATATCGGCACCCGATCCGTCTCTATGGTTGTCGCATGACGGACGTTGCAGACCGGCGTGGGACGCCGATGATCAATTCGGACATGGGCGAGTCCCTCGGCCTCCACTCCTTCGGTAACGATCCCGCCCTCCTGGAGACCGTCGACGCCATCAACGTGGCCTGCGGATTCCATGCGGGAGATCCGGACACGATGGCGGAGACCGTCGCTGCGGCCCTCGAGAAGGGCGTGCTGATCGGCGCGCACCCCGGGCTGCCGGACCTCGTGGGCTTCGGGCGGCGGGAGATGAAGCTCTCCCCGCAGGAGGTAGAGCACATGATGCTCTACCAGGTGGGTGCGCTCAGCGCCTTCCTGCGGCGGGAAGGCGCGAGCCTCAACCACATCAAGCCCCACGGGTCCCTCTACGGCATGCTGGCCCGGGACGCCGACCTCATGAGGGGGGCCGCGCGGGTGGCCCGGCTCTTCGACGTCCCCGTCTACGGCATCGCGGGCACCGCCCACCAGGCCGTCTGCGAGGAACTCGGGGTGCCCTTCGTGGCCGAGCTCTACGTGGACCTCAACTACGGGCCGGCCGGCGAGCTCCTCATCCAGCGCCGCCCCGAGCCGACCGACCCCGACGCCGCCGCACGCCGCGTCACGCGCGCCCTGACGGACGGCGTCGTCGAAGCCTCCGACGGCACGCTGCTCACCATCCCGTTCGACAGCATCTGCGTCCACTCGGACGCCCCCAACTCCCCCGCGGTGGCAACAGCAGTCCGCTCCGCCCTCGACGCCCTCTGACCTCCCCGACACCCCACCCGAAAGGACCCCCGTGGCCGACATCGTCTCCCCACTGCCAGGCATCTTCTACCGCAAGCCCGGTCCGGACAAGGACCCCTACGCGAACGAGGGCGATGCCATCGAAGCGGGCCAGACCATCGGGGTGGTGGAGATCATGAAGCAGTTCTCCGAGATCCGCAGTGATGCGTCCGGCACGCTGGAGAGCTTCGCCGTCGACGACGGCGGGACCGTCAACCCCGGCGACGTCATCGCCACCGTGTCCGAGGGCTAGCGGATGGAACGCGTCCTGATCGCGAACCGCGGGGAGATCGCCGTCCGCATCATCCGCGCCGCCCGGGAACTGGGACTGGAGACCGTCCTCGCCGCGAGCGAGCCGGACGCCGATTCCTACGCGGCGTCGCTCGCCGACTCCGTCCAAGTGATCGGCCCGGCGCCGGCCGCGAAGAGCTACCTCGACGGCGCCGCGGTGCTCGCGGCCGCCGAAGCCTCGGGGTGCGACGCGCTCCATCCCGGGTACGGCTTCCTGTCGGAGAACGCGCGCTTCGCCCGCTCCGTCCTCGACGCCGGCATCACCTGGGTGGGCCCCTCCCCCGACGCCATCGAACTCATGGGCAACAAGTCCCGTGCACGGCAGGCCGCCCAGGACGCCGGCGTCCCGACGCTGCCCGGGAGCGACGGCGCGCTGGACCCCGACGTCGACCCCCTCCCCATCGCACGGGAGATCGGCTACCCGCTGGTGGTCAAGGCGTCGTCCGGCGGCGGAGGGCGCGGCATCCGGCTGGTGACCCAGGAGGAGGACCTCGTCCAGACCCTCGACGTCGCCCGCGCCGAGGCCCAGGCGGCGTTCGGCGATCCGACGGTGTACCTCGAGCAGTTCGTCTCCCGCGCACGCCACGTCGAGGTGCAGATCCTCGGCGACGGCGAACGCGTGATCCACCTCGGCGACCGGGACTGCTCGCTGCAGCGCCGCCAGCAGAAGATCATCGAGGAGGCCCCCGCCCCCCTGCTGCCCGACGCCGTCCGCGACACCATCCGCGCCTCCTCCATCGAACTCGGCCGCCAGTGCGGCTATGCCGGCCTGGGAACCGTCGAGTTCCTCTACGACCCGGACCGGGAGCAGGCAGCGTTCATCGAGATGAACACCCGGCTCCAGGTGGAGCATCCGGTCACGGAGATGGTGACCGGCATCGACCTCATCCGGGAGCAGCTGCTGGTCGCAGCCACGGGCCGTCTCCGCCTCGACCAGGAGGACATCACCTTCCGGGGCCACGCCTTCGAGTTCCGCATCAACGCCGAGGACCCGTCGCAGGGCTTCATGCCCAGCCCCGGCACCCTGTCCCGTCTCGACTGGCCGGGCGGCCCCGGGGTGAGGATCGACTCCGGCGTCGTCGCAGGATCCGCCGTCGCACCGTTCTACGACTCCCTGCTCGCCAAGCTCGTGGTGTGGGACGAGACCCGCACCGAGGCCATCCAGCGGTCGGCGCGGGCACTGGCGGAGGTGAGGATCGACGGCGTCAAGACCACGATCCCGCTCCTGTCGACGGTCCTCCACCGGCCCGAGGTCCGGGACGTGACCCACCACTCGAAGTTCATCGAATCGACCCCCGACCTCCTCGGAGCTGACGCATGAGCCACGCACCCCAGCACCTCGACGCTGCCCGCTACACGTGGGGCGGCGACGAGTTCCTCTTCGTCGAGATCTCCGAGAGCATGAGCCTCGCCGCCAACTTCAAGGCGAACGCGATGGCGGCCCGGCTCGCCGCGCGTGCCATCGACGGCGTCGTGGACATCTGCCCCGCCAACGCCTCTCTGCTGGTGCGTTTCGATCCCGACACGGTGCCGCCGGACGACCTGGAGTCACTCGTGAGGGAGGTCGAGGAGGAGGTTGCGCACCTGAGCGAACAGACACTCGAGACCCGGATCATCGAGATCCCGGTCTGGTACGACGACCCCTACACCCGGGAGACCGGCGCACGCTTCCGCAAGGGCCACCAGCGGCCCGAGGGCACGGACCTCGATTTCGCGGCGGAGGAGAACGGCCTGTCCTCGCCGCAGGAGTTCATCCGGAAGCACCACGAGTCGCCGTGGCTGGTGTCGATGGTGGGGTTCGTGGCCGGCCTGCCGTTCATGTTCCAGATCGTCCCGCAGGAGGATCAGCTCGAGGTCCCCAAGTACCTCAGTCCCCGCACCGACACCCCGCCACTGACGGTGGGGCACGGAGGATGCTTCGCCTGCATCTACTCGGTGAGGGGCGCCGGCGGTTATCAGATGTTCGGTATCGCCGCGGCGCCGATCTTCGATCCTGCCCAGAAGCTCGCCGACTTCTCGGACTTCATGATCTTCTTCCGACCGGGTGACATCGTGAAGTTCAAGCCGATCGACGAGGACGAATACACGGCGATCCAGGCGGAGGTGGAAGCGGGAACCTTCACCTATCGCCAGACGCCCGTGACCTTCGACCTGCAGAAGGCCCTGACCGACCCCTCCGCGCACAACCGGGACATTCTGGAGAAGCTCAATGGCATTTGACATCCTCGAACCCGGCCTCGCGACCTCGGTCCAGGACCGGGGCCGGTTCGGCTACTACAACGTGGGCATCCCGCAGGGCGGGGCCATGGACCAGTTGTCCGCATCCATGGCGAATGCGCTGGTGGGCAACACCGCCGACGATGCCGTCCTCGAATGCGCCTACCTCGGGCCGCGCTTCACCACGGACACCGACGCCGTCATCGCCGTCACGGGTGCGCCCGTCGAGGTGCGGGTGAACGGGACGCCGGTGGACGAGTGGAGCCGCCTGTCGCTGGCCGCGGGCGACGAGGTGTCCTTCGGGATGCTCTCCGGCGGGACGCGCTACTACATCGCCGTGCAGGGCGGGATCGACGTGCCCGTGGTCCTCGGGAGTCGCAGCACCTACACGCTGGGCGCCCTCGGCGGCTTCCAGGGCCGCGCCCTCAGGGCCGGCGACACCGTCCCGGTCGGCGCCCCCTCCGGCTCCGGGCCCGCCATGGACGTGATTCCCGAGAACCTGCGCCCCGTCCATGCGAAGGAAGTGACGGTCCGCATCCTGCCCGGCCTCTACGACCACCGCCTGACCGCGGAGGGCATGGAGACGCTCGTCAGCGCGGCGTGGAAACTGACTCCCGTGGCGGACCGCATGGGCCTGCGGTACTCGGGGCCGGACCTGGAATGGAAGCCGCGCATCCAGCCGTTCGGCGCGGGGTCCGACCCCTCGAACATCGTGGACGCGGGCTACGCCATCGGATCGATCCAGGTGCCGGGCGGCAAGGAGCCGATCGTGCTGCACCGCGACGCCGTCTCGGGCGGCGGGTACGCGATGGTCGCGACGGTCATCAGCGCCGACATGGACGTCGTCGCCCGGAGCGCGCCGGGGACGCTGACCCATTTCGAGCCCGTGACGATGGAGCAGGCCCTCGCGGCGCGAGCGGACGCAGCGGAGGTGCGGCGCGCCGTCTGGGCGTGAGGTCGAGGGCCCGGGTCAGCCGACCCGCACGCCCCGCCTGGCCCCGACGGCGCCCGATGCGCTGCTCTCCCGCACGAAGAGTTCCGGCCGGTGGCGTACCGACGCGACGTCCTCCCCTGCCATGACTCGCCGGAGCATCCCGACGGCTTCCCGGCCGATCTCGAGCATCGGCGAGCGCACCGACGAGAGCGGGATGGGCAGCTGCGCGGCCAGGGAGGTGTCGTTGAACCCGACGACGGCGATGTCCTGGCCGACGACGAGCCCCGCGGCGCGGAACGCGCCCATGGCGCCGATGGCGGCGAAGTCGTTGACGGCGAAGACGGCGGTCGGAGGCTCCCCGGGCCGGCTCAGCAGTTCATCGCCCGCCTGGCGGCCGCCCTCGGTGTCGAAGCGCGAGGGCAGGATCCGGCCCCCGGGCACGTCCCCTCCCAGTTCGTTCCAGCGTTCCACGAAACCGTCGGTGCGGTCCACGCCCGTGCTCGCGTAGGGCTCGCCCGCGATGATCGCGACGGAGCGGTGTCCCGTGGTCCACAGGTGGTCCGCGACGAGCCTGCCTCCGCCCGTGTCGTCACACGTGGAGGAGGGGAACCCCGGGTAACGGCGGTTCATGAGGACGAAGGGCACGTGTCGCTTCACGAGGTCGTCCACCAAGCTGCTGCCTGCATGGACGTCGCCGAGGATCAGGCCGTCCACCCGCCGCGCCAGCATGATCTCGGCCTTGCGGCGCTGCTCGTCGAGGTCGTCGTGCGAGTTCATCACGAAGGTCGAGTGGTTGCTCTCGGCTGCGGCCTCCTCGACGCCCTCGTACATGGTCGCCAGGACGATGTCCGAGAGTCGGGGCACGATGACGCCGATGGCCCGCGTGCGCCGGGTGCGCAGGCCGGTTGCCTGCGGGTCGGGTGAGTAGCCCCTCAACTGTGCCAGGTCACGCACTTTCCGTGCGGTCTCCTTCGACGCCGCCCCGCGCGCCACCGCTGAATCGGAGTGCAGCACGCGGGAGACCGTCGAGACATGGATGCCGAGCTCCGCGGCGAGGTCCTTCAGGGTGACTGCTGCGCGCCCCCTGCCTGATGAATCCACGTTCTCCCCCTTCGCCCTGCGGATTTGTTTCGGCGACATGAAATCTCAGCCGATCCATTGACGAGACCAAGGTCACATCCTATGGTTTTCCTCATTCAACCCAAACGTTTGGGTTTCGTCCAGTTCCACTGAGGTCGCACACCTGCAGAACCCTCGTCACCGCCGGGGCGCTCTGCTTTCCGCAACTCTCACCCAAACGATTGGGTAAGGAGGCAGCACCGATGGAATCAGTCACCGGGCACGTCGTGCTCCTGGCAACGGGTGGCACGATCGCCTCCCGGGTCGACGCCACGGACGGCGCGACCGTGGCCGCCGATGCAGGC
This sequence comes from Arthrobacter sp. TJ-263, assembly GCF_058269155.1. NCBI lineage: Bacteria > Bacillati > Actinomycetota > Actinomycetes > Micrococcales > Micrococcaceae > Arthrobacter > Arthrobacter sp. TJ-263. Next base: position 622,425 of record NZ_JBZCNE010000002.1, read on the forward strand.
GGCACGGTCCTCGCCGCGGCGGGCACGAGCGCCGCCGTCCAGGTCGTGGACCTCATGCAGAAGGGCTCGTACCTCCTCACCTTCGACGACATGCTCGCAGTGTGCGAGGCGGTCCACGCCGCACTCGAAGCACCGGAGACGCTCGGGGTCGTCGTCACCCATGGCACCGACACGATGGAGGAGACCGCGTACCTCGCCGACCTCCTCCACGACGACCCGCGACCGGTGGTCTTCACGGGATCGCAGCGCGCGGCCGACAGCCCGGCGCCGGACGGCCCGGAGAACCTGCGCACCGCGATCACCCTCGCGGCGTCCTCCGAGGCCCGGGGCCGGGGCGCACTGATCGTGTTCGACGGCGAGGTCTTCGCCCTTCCCGGGACGCGGAAGACCGAGACGACGAAGCTCCGTGCGTTCGGCAATCCCGACCTGGGGTCGGCGGGGTCGGTCGCGACCACCGGCGAGGTGATGTTGGGTACCGCTCCCCGGCGGCCGGCCGCGCTCGACATCCCCCCGACCGGCGCGGGCAGCCGCGTGGACATCGTCGCCTGCTACCCGGGAGCCGACGCGACCCTGTTCACCGCGGCGCTCGCCGCCGGCGCCCGCGGGATCGTCCTCGAGGCCACCGGGCTGGGGAACGCCAATGCGGAGCTCAGCGACGCCGTACGCCATGCCGTGCAGGACGGCGTCGTCGTCGTCACCAGCACCCGCGTCCACGCCGGACCGGTGCTGGGCGTGTACGGAGCAGGTGGCGGCAGGACGCTCGAGGACGCAGGAGCCGTCCCGTCCGGGTTGCTCCGACCGTCCCAGGCCCGCACCCTCCTGCAGGCGCTGCTCGCGCTCGGCCTGCCCGCCGAGCAGGTGGTCCACCAGATCCGCCGGCGCGGCGACCCGGCACTCCTGGCTCCCGTTCCGCCCCACTGACCGTTTCCCGATTCGACCCACCCGCACCAGGAAAGGCCCACCCATGACGAAAGACATCCAGATCGCCTTCGGCGTCGACGTCGATGCAGTTGCCGGAATGCTCGGCTCCTACGGCGGCGAGGACTCCCCCTGCGACATCTCCCGCGGACTCTTCAGCGGAGACGTCGGAGGCCCGCGGATCCTCCGCCTCTTCGAGAAGTACTCCCTCCCCTCCACCTGGTTCGTCCCGGGCCACTCGCTCGAGACCTTCCCCGATCTCACCCGGATGATCGTCGACGCAGGGCACGAGATCGGCGTCCACGGCTACTCCCACGAGAACCCGATCGCCATGACCCGCGAACAGGAGACGGCGATCCTCGACAGGTCCATCGAGCTCATCGAGAAGGTCTCGGGACGTCGCCCCACGGGCTACGTCGCACCGTGGTGGGAGTTCTCCCCCATCACCAACGAGATCCTGCTCGAGCGCGGCATCAAGTACGACCACTCCCTCATGCACAACGACTTCGAGCCCTACTACGTGAGGGTCGGGGACAGCTGGACGAAGATCGACTACAGCCAGCCCGCCGAGGCCTGGATGAAGCCGCTCGTCCGGGGGCAGGAGACCGACCTCGTCGAGATCCCCGCGAACTGGTACCTCGACGACCTCCCTCCGATGATGTTCATCAAGGCGGCGCCCAACTCGCACGGGTTCGTCAACCCGCGGGACATCGAGCAGATGTGGCGGGACCAGTTCGACTGGGTCTACGCCGAGATGGACACCGCCGTCTTCACCATGACGATCCACCCGGACGTCTCGGGCCGTCCGCAGGTCCTCCTCATGCTCGAGCGCCTCATCCAGCACTTCAACTCCCACGAGGGCGTCACCTGGCACACCTTCGACCAGATCGCCGACTCGTTCCTGGCACGCAACCCCCGAAAGGAAGGCAACTGATGTCCACCAAAGAGGCGGGCGTCGATCTCTCGACGCCGACCGGGAACGAGCAACGGCAGTTCCCCGTCTTCTCCAAGAAGAAGACCAGCACGGCGACCGTCCTCGCCCTGTGCGCCTGGACCGTCGCCGTCTTCGACTACGGGCTGTTCGGCACCCTGCTGCCGGCCATGCAGGAGGAATTCGGCTGGACGGCACCGGAGGCCTATGCGGTCAACACCTGGATCGCCGTCGGAACGGCGATCGTGTGCTTCGGTGTCGGCCCCGTGATCGACCGGCTCGGCCGCAAGAAGGGCATGATGCTCACCGTCGGCGGTACCGCCGTCGTCTCGGGCGTCACGGCCTTCATCCCCGCCGGCCTCGGCGTCATCAGCAACTCGCTCCTCGTCTTCGTGCGGTCCTTCGGCGGACTGGGCTTCTCCGAGCAGGCCGTCAACGCGACCTACATGAACGAGGTCTACCAGGTCACGGAGGACGAGCGGAAGCGCAAGCGTCCGGGCTTCCACTACTCCTTCATCCAGGGCGGCTGGCCGCTGGGCTTCCTGCTCGCGAGCGCCCTCGCCCTGGTGTTCCTGCCCATCTTCGGCTGGCGCGCGCTGTACCTCATGGCGACCATCCCCGCGATCATCATCGTGCTGCTCATCAGCAAGAAGCTGAAGGAGACGCCGCAGTTCGAGCTGCACCAGCGCCTCACCGAACTGGAGAAGGGGGGCAAGAGCGACGAAGCCCACGCGCTGGCCGGCGCCTACGGCGTCGAGCACTCCTCGACGTCGCCGCTCAAGCGCATCTGGGAGGGCGAGTTCCGCCGCAACACGATCGTCTTCTCGCTCGCCTGGATCCTCAACTTCTTCGGCATCGCGATCTTCAGCGTCCTCGGCACCTCGGTGCTCGCCAACGCCAAGGGCGTGGAACTGTCGGACGCCTTCTGGATGCTCATCGTCATCAACCTGCTCGCCTACTTCGGCTACGTGTTCCACGGCTGGATCGGTGACAAGGTGGGCCGGAAGAGGACCATCATCGTGGGCTGGATCATCTCCGGCCTGTCCTTCGCCGTGATGCTGAGCCCGCTCGTGTCCAGCCCGTTCCTGATCATCCTCACGTACGGGACCGGCCTGTTCTTCCTGGTGGGGCCCTACGCCGCGATCCAGTACTTCATGGCCGAGTGCTACCCCGTGAGCTGCCGTGCCACGGGCCTCGCGTTCATCGGCGCCATGAGCCAGCCCGGGACGATCATCGGCGGCGCGCTCTTCACGATCGTCGCCGCGCAGGCGGGCACCGGCGCAGCCGCCCTCTGGGTGGGAGCCGTCGGCACCCTGCTCTCCGGCGTCCTGATGGTCGCCGCGCGACCCGTCGCCGCCGTCGCCCTCGAGGAACCGCATGCAGCAGTCTGAGGTAGCCATCGTCACAGGCGCCGCCAGCGGGATCGGCCGCGCACTGGCCGTCCACTACGCGGGCCGGAACGTCCGGACCGTCATCGGCACCTTCCCCGGCGACCCGCACGATCCGGAGGAGACCCTCTCCGGCGTGCGGGCCGCGGGCGGCGACGCCGTCATCCACGAGGTCGACGTGCGTTCCACCGAATCGGTGGACGCCTTCGCCCAGCGCGCCCTGGACGAGTACGGGCGCCTCGACTACGCCGTCGCGAATGCGGGCATCCTGCGGAACGCCCCGCTCGACGACCTGACGGACGACCTCTGGAACGCGATGCTCGACGTCGACCTGACCGGCGTGCTCCGGACCCTCCGGTCGGCGTCCCAGCGGATGACGGGACCCGGTGCGCTCGTCGCCGTGTCCTCGATCGCCGGGGGCATCTACGGATGGGAGGAACACGCCCACTACGCCGCGGCGAAGTCGGGCGTGCTCGGGCTCATCCGGAGCGTCGCCTCGGAGCTGGGTCCGCGGGAGATCCGTGCCAATGCGGTGATCCCGGGCCTGATCGAGACACCGCAGTCCCTCGACCCCGTCAACTCCCTCGGCCCCGAGGGCCTCGAACGGGCGGGCAAGGACATCCCGTGGGGTCGCGTCGGCAGGCCGGAGGAAGTCGCGGACGTGATCGGCTTCCTGACCTCCGACGCCTCCCGCTATGTCACCGGACAGTCGCTGGTCGTCGACGGCGGCCTCACCATCAAGATGCGCGCATGACGGCGGGCCCTGACGGTCGCCGCACGGGCACCCGGGCCGTCGTCGTGACCGGCGGTGGCAGCGGCATCGGGGCGGCGATCGCCGAGGCGTTCGCCGCCCAGGGGGACAGGGTGGTGGTGATGGACCGTGTCCCAGGTCCGGGGATCATCGAGGTCGACGTCGCACGGGAAGAGAGCGTGAGGGAGGCCTTCGCGGAGGCACGCGACGGGATCGGGACCATCGACGTCCTGGTCAACAGCGCCGGACTGCTCACCGAGTCCCCCCTCGAGGACATGACGCTCGCGCTGTGGACGGAGACCATCTCGGTGGACCTCACCGGCGTGTTCCTGTGCTGCCGGGAGGTCGTCGGCCCCATGCGGCACCAGCGGTGGGGAAGGATCATCAACATCTCCTCCCAGCTCGGCATCAAGGGCGGCATGGGGCTGGGTCACTACAGCGCAGCGAAGGCAGGCGTGATCGGCATGACCAAGGCGCTCGCCCTCGAGGTCTCGGCGGACAACGTGCTCGCCAACTGCATCGCCCCGGGTCCGATCGAGACGCCGCTCGTCGACGCGATCTCCGAGGACTGGAAGGCCGCGAAGCGCAAGGAGCTGCCGCTGCGGAGGTTCGGCCTGCCGGCCGAGGTCGCACCGACAGCCCTGCTCCTCGCGAGCGATCCGGGCGGGAACCTCTTCGTCGGCCAGACGCTCGGCCCCAACTCGGGTGACGTGATGCCGTGACGGCTCGCGTCCTGGACCTCTGATGTGCGGCGCGTGCGGGCGCGCCGTCATCGCGGATCCGGTCCTCGGCCCGGTCCGGCGGATGCGGGACCTGCTGCTCGTGGCCCAGATGGTCAATGTACTCGTCGACGGACTGCCGGGCAGGCCGGTCGTCCGGGTGATCGGAGAAGGGTGGATCGTCGCAGGGCGCACGGGACGGACGAGCACCTGTGACACCGTGCGGGAACTCTGGCTCGCGATGCTGGACCACGGGCGAGGAGCGGACGCGACCTCCTGCATCGCGGAACGGGTGGCGCGGAGTCTGCCCGGCGCGTCGCCACTCGCGGACCGGGTGCTGCGCGAGGGAATGGCGGCAGCGAACGACTTCCTCGGCGGCGCTGCGGGGTAGGCCGGTCCACGGTACCGCCCGCTACCCGTTCGCGGAGCGGCAGCCTTCGCTCAGGTTTCCCCAAGGACTCGCCACTCGCCCTGATCCGGCGTCGGCCGTACAGCAGGATGGTGCGGAGATCAGTCGGCTGGGGAGGTGCGGGGCGCATGGGTGCAATGGATCGCGAGTGGTACCACGAGGGCCGCGACGCTCGGATGAAGGCCGTCCAGCGGTCGCCGTCGGGCAGGATCCCGCGGTGGGCGCTCGACGACGCCCTCGGCACGCCGTCCACTCCCCCGTCCTGGCGGGGCGCACCGACCTACGAGCGGGCGCCGGCCTACGAGCGGGCGCCGGCCTTCGAGGGGGCGCCGGCCTTCGAGGGGGCGCCGGCCGGGAGGCGCAACGCATCGGGCCGCAAGCGGAAACGACGATTCGGCACGGTAGCGGGCCTGATCCTGATCGCCGCCCTGTATGCGACGCCGTCGTTGTTCGACCGCTTCGTCCTGCCGGTCGCGCTGCCCTACCTGCCCGGTGCCGACGTGCCGCCCCGTGGAGTCGAAGCCCAGGGCGTGCCGCTCGGGACGCCGCCGCCGGCGCCGTCGTCGACGGCGTTCACGCTGATGGACTCGCCCGTCGAGGAGCAGGAGTGGGTGGCCTACGACCCCTGCCGTCCCGTGCACTACGTCGTCCGGCCCGACAACGCCCCGGCCGGGTCGGAGGGACTCATCCAGGAGGCCGTCGCCGCGGTGTCCGCCGCCACGGGCCTGCAGTTCGTCGACGACGGCACCACCACCGAGGCACCCAGCGAAGAGCGCGACCTCTACCAGCCGGAGCTGTACGGGAAGACCTGGGTGCCGGTGCTGATCACGTGGACCAGCCCTGAGGAGATCCCGGGACTCGCCGGGGACATCGCGGGGCTCGGCGGCAGCGACTACGCCCAGGCGCCGGGGCAGCCGCTGGTCTACGTGGGCGGGCAGGTGCAGCTCGATGCGCCCGACGCCGCCATATCCCTCGGATACCCGGACGGACGCGCGTATCTGAGGGCGACGATCATGCACGAGCTCGCGCACGTCGTCGGACTCGACCACGTGCACGACCCCGACGAGCTGATGTACACGGAGAATGTCGGGCAGGCCTCGTTCGGCGAGGGCGACCTCGCAGGGCTCGCTCTCCTCGGCGCAGGGCCTTGCGCGCCGGGACTCTGACGCGGCCCGGGCGCCTACATCGTCGCCGCGGTGTGTTCGACGGCGGCAGGAGGCACATTCGGGCCCCGCACCGCACCGCGAAGAAAATTCCTAAACAACAGAGGAAAAGTCCGCCATATCCCGCCGACGACGTAAATTAAGGAGATGAGCAATGACGCCCTCCCGACAGCCGTCCTACCGTTCGATCCCGACGGCGGCAGCGAACAGTCTGCCGAGGCGCTCGAGGCGCTGATCGCCACGGTCGAGAGGGAAGTCGACGAACTCCAATTCACCCGCTTCACGAACGACGACGCCGTTGCTCTGGGGCAGCTGATCGTCCAGTTGGGTGCGGGTCGCAACCTGCCGATCGCGGTCTGCATCCGACGGCCGGACCACATCCTGTTCCGGGCCGCACTCGACGGGACCACGCCCGACAACGACTACTGGCTCGACGCGAAGAGCCGCACCGCCGAACGATACCGCGTTCCCTCCCTGCTGGTCGGCCTCCGGGGGCGCCGCAATGGTGGGCGGGTGGAGGACGATCCCCTGTTCGACACGACGACGTTCGCCGCGCACGGCGGCTCCTTCCCGCTGTACATCCAGGGTGTCGGCCCGGTCGCCACGGTGACGGTCTCCGGCCTGCCACAGCTGGAGGACCACCGGCTCGTCGTCGAGGCGCTCCGGACCTTCCACGCCGCCGCCGGCCTGTAGGCACCGGACCGACGCCGCTGCGGGTTTCGCATCACGCGGGCGGAATGATCCGCTGGGGCTCCTTCAAGGGCACTGTCAGGATTTCGGAGAAGCGGACGACGGCGGGGCGCCTCCGAGTGCGCCCGCAGGCTTGACGGCGACTCGAGGGCGCCGATGTGCGGAGTTGCGGTTCTGTGGAACAGGTGGCCGCTGGGATTCCACACCGGCCACCTATGTGGATAAGTGCAGGTGACTCTTCCTCCACACTCGCGCCCCCACCGCGCTATTAGTACGCACGTTCTATAAAATTGGGGTATGACCACCGCACCTGTCGAGGACCTCACCGCACCTCCGGATCTCCTGGACGTGGCATGCACAGCGCTTGCCGAATGCGCCCGCGGTATCGGCCAGGTAGGTGGCACCCGGTCGCGGCAGGACGCCATGGACATCCTTCTGAGGATCGAGCACGCCTCGAGGATCGTGGACCACCTGCAGATCCTCGCCGCCCGTCTCGCCGAGGATCATCATCTTGCTGACGGTGACGACGAGCGACAGGGCGGCGGTTCACTCCTTGCGCGGGCCGAGCAATCGGTCAGCGGGAACGTCCTCACTGGTCCTGCCACCGAAACCTCGCCTGCATCGCCCGGCAACGGATTCAGGAACTGCACGGACTTCCTCCGTGCCACGCTGGGCATCAGCCGGGCAGAAGCGAAGCGCCGGCTGTGCCTCGCAGACGTCCTACTCCCCCGTACCTCGCCGACCGGGGCACCTGTTCCTGCCCGGCTCGCAACGCTGGGCGCCGCGGTGACCTCGGGCCGCATCAGCGGGCGGGCAGCGACGGTCGTCGCTCAAGCATTACAGCGGGTGGAGTCCTTCGCCACACCTCAGCACCTCGAGTCGATGGAGCACCACCTGACACGGCAGGCGATGGAGGCCGACGAAGACATCCTGCGGGTACTGGCACGTCGGTGGGAAGGCGTCCTCGATCAGGACGGGCAGGAGCCGACGGATAAGGTGCTGCGTGCGCGGCAAGGCGTCTTCGTCCGAGGGCGGCGCCATGGACTGCATTTCGTCGAGATCGGGGCGACGGATGAGCAGTTCGAGCTACTCGCGACTGTCATGAATTCAGCAGCGAATCCGCGTGGCCCATCGGGACGGACGGATGCGGCTGCGCCGGGCGGCGGACCGGGGTCTTCGGGGCCCTCGAGGACTTCGGACGTCCGAGGAGTACCGTGCACTCGACACACGGGGGCACACGCCTCTCATGATCGGCATTCACAGGATGACCGGGACGCGGACGAGAGCCGAGCGGGTGTCGTTGATCCACCGATGGCAACGAGGGCTCAGGCCCTCCTGGATGGACTCGTAGCCGCCTGTAGGGTCGCACTGAGCACTGCAGCGCTTCCTTCGACCGGCGGCCACCGACCGCAGATCATGGTGACCATCGATCACAGGGACCTCATCGGCGCCTCGCACCGGGCGGGGTATGCGGTTTTCTCCGGGCAGATGAGTGCAGGCAGCATCAGGAAACTGGCGTGCGATGCCGACATCATCCCGCTGGTGCTGGGCGGCAAGGGCCAGGTACTCGACATCGGACGGGCGCAACGGCTGTTTCCCCCGCATCTTCGGCGAGCGCTCGTTGCGAGGGACAAGGGCTGCGCCTTCCCTGACTGCTCCATCCCGGCCAGCTGGTGCGAAGCACACCACCTGAAGCCTTGGTCCAGGGGCGGCACGACGAGCATCGACAACGGCGTCCTGTTGTGTTCACGCCATCACCACGTCATCCATCAGGGTGCATGGACTGTTCAGTCCCGACAGGGCATTCCGTGGTTCACTGCCCCGCGGACGCTCGGCCCTCCGCGAAGCACCCGACGGAACAGGTACTGGCAGGCCGGGCAATCCGTCGACGAGGCACTGGTCGAGGATGCCTCCGAGCTGACCCCGCACGTCTCGGAGCACACCACGGACTCCTTGGAGCACAGCACCGGATGACCGGTAAGCCCGGGAGCGGTGCACCTCATGCGCTCAGCGCTTCCGGTGCGTCCGATGCGCCCGGTCCGTTCGGAGTGATGCACCCGATGCGTCAGGTCCGTCAGGTCCGTTCGGAGCGGTGCACCCCGATGCGCCCGGTCCGCCGGATGCATGTCGCGCGTGCGGTGCCCCGTCTACCACGTGCCAGGTGCCGGCCTTCGTGAATCAGGACCGTCCCCCGCGACACACCGAGGGCGACGGTCGCCTGGCACGCAGAAGGCGACGCCCACAATAGGACGTCGCCTTCACCTCGCGGACCTGGACTACAGTGCTGCTTCGATGGCCTCCGCCACCGGCGTCTCACCGCTGTTGAACTGGATGGTCTTGTCCACTGTGCCGAGGTTGCCAAGCACGACTGCGGCCACGAGCGCGACGTCCTCGCGGGCCACCGAGTCCTGCTGCGGCTCGGCAGACACCTCGATCATGCCGGTTCCCGGATCGGTCGTGAGAACTCCGGGCTGGAGAATGGTCCAGGCCAGTTCCGAGTTGCGCAGGTGCTCATCAGCCGCAGCCTTCGATTCGGCATAGTGGAAGAAGCCGTTGTCCTCGGGGACTCCGTGGTCCTTGCGTGCCCCGAGGTAGGACACCATGACATAGCGGCCCACCGACGCTTCCTGGGCAGCGTCCATCGAACGAATCGCCGCGTCACGATCCACGGCATACGTTGCCTCAGGGCTCGCGCCACCTGCACCGGCAGACCAGACGACGGCGTCGTGGCCACGGAAGACTTCAGTCATCTGCGCCACCGACAACTCGGAGACGTCAGCGACCACGGGGGTCGCGCCCGCCTGCTCGACATCGCCGGCATGGTCCTGGTTGCGGAAGATCGAACTGACCTGGTGACCCTGGCTCGTGAGGATCTTCGTGAGGTGCAGGGCTACTTTTCCGTGCCCACCGATGATGGCTACGCGTGACATGGGAACTCCTTCTGTCGAATGACTGGTCGTCGGATACCTTGTCTTCGACGCTAGTCCCCGCACCTCGGGCTGGCCACCTTCCTGCGGGTGTTCCGCCGCCAGCGCAGGCCTATTCCCCAGGACCGCCGCCAATGCTCAGGACATCTCGGGGCCCTGCTGACACGTCCGACCGGACGGGCCGGACTGCCGGTGCTGGACCCAGCGAGGCGTCAATAGCCGACGCGTGAGCGTGCAGACCCGACTGACACGTCAGCACCGCACCGCCGAGGGGTCGATGCCCGACAGACCCGGCTGACATGTCAGGGGCGGATCGTCTGGAGTCGGTACCGCGCACCGCGATGCTCCTCGGGCAGACGATCGCCCTTCCCGAACAGCTTCTGCCGCAATGTTCCTTCCGTGTACTCCGTCGGGTACGCACCACGCTTCTGCAGCTCCGGCACGACGAACTCGATGATGTCCTCGAAAGTCCCCGGGGTGATTGCATAGGCGAGGTTGAAGCCGTCGACGTCGGTCTCCTCCACCCACGCCTGGAGTTCATCGGCGACCTGCACACCCGAGCCGACGATGCGCGGACCGAGCCCACCGATCCCCGCCGACTCGGCGATGTCCCGCACGGTCCACGGCGAGCCGTCGTCGTTCACCTTCTGGAAGTTGGCCACGGCGGACTGGATGGCGTTGGACTTGACGTTGCCGAGCGGCTCGTCCGGGTCGTAGACGGAGAGATCCACGCCCAGCCACCCCGAGACGAGCACGAGGGCTCCCTCGTAGCTGACGTACTGCTGGTAGTCGGCGTGCTTGGCCTGGGCCTTCTCCTCCGTCTTGTCCGTGATGATGGTGAGCAGCGTGTAGATCCGCACCGAGTAGCGGTCACGCCCCTCGGCTTCGACGGCATCCCGGATCTTCCTGACCACGTCCTTCAGCCTCTCCTTCGTGGGTGCAGCGACGAACACCGCTTCCGCGTTGCCGGCCGCGAAGGCGATGCCACGGGAGGACGCGCCGGCCTGGAAGATGACCGGCGTCCGCTGCGGCGACGGCTCGCTGAGATGGATCCCCGGCACCTTGAAGTACTTGCCGTCGTGGTTGATGTCGTGGACCTTGGCCGGATCCGTGAAGACGCCCGCCTCGCGGTCGCGGACCACGGCGTCGTCCTCCCAGGACCCCTCGAGCAGCTTGTAGAGGACCTCGAGGTACTCATCCGCGTGGTCGTAGCGCGCATCGTGCTCGAGTTGGTCCTCCTGGCCCATGTTGCGTGCGGCAGAAGGAAGATACCCGGTCACCACGTTCCAGCCGACCCGCCCCTTGGTGAGATGGTCCAGCGTGGAGAGCCGGCGCGCGAAGGGATAGGGGTGCTCGTAGGCGGTGCCTGCCGTGACGCCGAACCCGAGGTGCTCGGTGACGAGCGCCATCGCGGAGACGAGCAGGAACGGGTCGTTGACCGGCGTCTGCGTCCCCTGCCGCAGGGTGGCCTCGTTGGACCCGCCGTAGACGTCGTACGTGCCGAGGACATCGGCGATGAAGACGCCGTCGAACAAGCCCTTCTCGAGGGTCTTCGCCAGGTCGGCCCAGTAGCTCAGGTCCTTGTAGCGCCACGACTGGTCGTCGGGGTGGCGCCACAGCCCCGGCGACTGATGACCCACGCAGTTCATGTCGAAAGCGTTGAAGCGGATACGGCGCGGTGATGTGGGCATGAAGATTCCTCATGTCGGGGCACTGCCGTGGCGGAAGCGCCATACTTGCCCGCACTGCCTGTGCCGGGCCGAATCCTCACCTGGGGCACCCCACTACAGCGAGAGGGTTGCCGTCCAACGAACCAGGGTTTTGCGTTGGAGCTCTTGATTCTGCTCACGAGCGTAAGTGGGCCGAGACGCCGCCGTCCACCCGCCGTCGTCACCGGGCGTCACGCGTCCAGCCTCCCCGATGCCCGGCCAGCACCTGCCGCACGTCGAATATCCCCTGTCCGGCGAATGCCCGACGGCGGTAGTGCGCACTGGGCGAAGAGAACAGCAGGAAGTGCAAAGAAACCATTGCAAATAGTTCTTTGCAATGGCGCACTGATGTCATGGATGAAGCCACCGGCAGTGGAAGACAGCCCGCAAACGACGGCGACCGCGTCATCGACGGGGCAGCACTCAAGGCCCTCGCTCACCCCCTCAGGATCCAGCTGCTCGAGGTCCTGTCCAGCTACGGGCCGCAGACCGCGAGCAGCATCGGCAAACGCATCGGCGAGTCGAGTGGGGCTACGAGCTACCACCTGAGGCAGCTGGCGCGTTACGGGCTCGTCCGGGAGGTGGCGGATCGCGGGTCCGCCCGTGAGCGGTGGTGGGAACGGCCCCGGGGGTCCCTGACCCTCAGCACTCCCGAACTCGAGCAGGACCCCACCACACGGGAAGCCGCGCGGCAGGTGAACCGCCAGTTCGAACGCGGCCGATCCGAGGCACTCGCCACCTTCATGGCCAGTGGCTCCGAGTCCGTCCCACCCGAATGGGCGGACGCAGCCGTGATCGCAACGATGAACGCCCACCTGACGGCGGACCAACTCGCCGCCCTCGCCCTCGACATGAGCGAGGTCCTTCGCGAGAAGCTCGACGCCTACCGCTCCGAGCCGGGCACCCCGGCAACCCGCCCGGTCCAGATCCACTTCAACGCCTTCCCCCTCATCGACCTGCAGGAGTCGTCATGACCAGCACAGCCCTTCACGCCGGCTACCCGCCGCTCGCCGGCCCACCCCGGGGAGGTCTCGCGTCCCGGACGCTCATTCGCCTGGGCACTGCCTTCATCGCAGCAGGATCGTCACTGGCCTCCGCGGACGGTACCAACGGGGAGCTCTTCCACCGCCACCTCGAGCGCAGGTCCGACCTGCAAGCCCTCGCCCACAGCAGCATCCATCTCCTCTAGCCGCGCTGCGGGTATCGTCCTCCGGGCAGGCGGCAGCCACCTCCTCCAAACACACCCGGCGACCACCGAAGAGGACGCACCGTGCAACGACCACAGGCCGGACGCACCGCGCCAACCACCGCAGGTAGGACCCGCCCCGGCGCCTCCCGCAGGCCGGACACACCGCGACAACCACCGCAGGTAGGACCCGCCCCGGCGCCTCCCGCGGGTCAGACCCATAGCGACAACCACCGCAGGTAGGACGCACCCCGACAACTCCCGCAGTAGGACGCACCCCGGCGCCTCCCGCAGGCCGGACACACCGCGCCGACCACCGCAGGTAGGACGCACCCCGGCAGCTCCCGCCGGCCGGACACACCGCGCCGACTACCTCAGGTAGGACGCCCCGTTGACGTCCACCACGGTGCCGCTGACCCAGAGCGGAGCATCGATTGCCAGCCAGGCGACCGTCTGCGCCACCTCTTCCGGCGTCGCGACACGGTTGAACGGACTCTGTGCGCGCACCGCGTCGCCGCCCGGACCGTCGAGCACGGTTCTGCCCATGTCGGTCTCGACGAACCCCGGTGCGACGGCGGCCGCGAGGATTCCGCGGGGAGCGAGCGCTACGGCGAGAGACTGGGTCATGGAGTGCAGCGCCGCCTTGCTCGCGCCGTAGGCAGACGTGACGGGTTCACCCCGGTAGGCTCCGCGTGACCCGACACTCACAAGCCGTCCACCTTCAGGCCCCGCCGGTCGGTCCAGGAGGTGCCGCGCGACGAGCCAGGCCAGGTTCGCGGGCCCCAGGAGGTTCACATCCAGCGTGCGACGCCATGCTCCCTGCCAGTCCTCGAAGGACACGGCATCGATGGGGTGCGCCACGAACATGCCGGCGTTGTTCACCAGGACGTCGAGACCACCCAGTCCGCCCACGGCCCCGTCGACGATGCGCCGGCAGGCCTCGGGGTCGCCGACATCCCCGACGACCACCACGTGACCGTCCCCTGGAAGCGCTTCGCACACAGCGGTAGCGGCGTGCTCATCACGACCGGCGTGGACTGCGACGCGGTGTCCACGCCCTGCGAGATCATGGGCGATGGCCGCGCCGATGCCCCTGCTTGCACCGGTCACCAGAATGTTCGAGGTCATGGTTCAGACCGTACATCGTGGGCGGCGGCACAGCGGGGAGGCCTGCTCCTCCGCAGGAAAGCGAACGGCGTACCACCTGATCGCGTTCGTTGACCCCTGCCATCACGGATGCAAGGGTGACTGGATGAGCACCGATTCCACGGACGTCCAGGTCAGCCACAACGAGGCCGAGAGCCGCTATGAAGCCACCCTCCACGGCAGCCCCGTCGGCACTGCCGCCTACGAACTGTCCGACGACACGATCACCTTCACGCACACGGTCGTGGATCAGGGCGTCGAGGGTCGGGGAATCGGAAGCACCCTCATCCGGTACGCGCTCGACGACGCCCGCGGGCAACACCTCACGGTCGTTCCGCAGTGCGAATTCGTGGCGGCCTTCATCGAGGACAACCCCGACTACCAGGACCTGACGGCCTAGGCCGCTCCCCTGATCCCTTCACGCAGGGCCGCGTCGATGAGTACCTCCGCCGCCCGGCGCGCCTGACCCGCAGCCTCCGAGGAACCGGCGATCGCCGCCGTCGTCTGCGCGCCTTCAGCCAGGATCGACAGCTGCGGCGCCAGGTACGGCGGAGCGCCCGCCGCCTCCGCAAGGTCTCCGACGTACTCCTGGAACGACTCCTTGTGCTTTCTCGCGTACTCGGCGACCTCAGGGCTCATGGCACCGAGTTCGGCGAAACTGTTGATGAAGCCGCAGCCGCGGAAGGAGTCCTCGCCGAACCACTGCGCGAGGTAGTCGAAGATCGCGAGGAGCCGGGCCCTCGGACTTCCCGCCGCGCGGACCTGCGCATCGAGCCCCGCGGCCCAGGACCGGTGCCGGCGTTCGAGGACGGCCATCACGATGCTGCTCTTGGACGGGAACTCCTGGTAGAGCCTCTTGAGCGAGACGTGCGCGGCGGCGCGCAGCTCGTCCATGCCGACAGCCTGGATGCCCTTCGCGTTGTAGAGCCCGTCGGCGGTCTCCACGATGCGGCTGCGGATCTCGGGGCTCGTCATCTATCCATTCTACTTGAATTGAGAACGAACGTTCTCTATATTGGCCACCGAGGGAGAACGGACGTTCTCCCCGCTCGAGATAAGGACCACACACATGGGCTTCATCAAGGTCGGCACCGAGAACAGCACGGACATCGAGCTCTACTACGAGGACCACGGCGCGGGCCAGCCCGTCGTCCTCATCCACGGATATCCCCTCGACGGCGGCTCGTGGGAGAAGCAGACCGCTGCGCTCCTGACCGCCGGGTACCGCGTCATCACCTACGATCGCCGCGGCTTCGGCCGGTCCAGCAAGCCGACGACGGGCTACGACTACGACACCTTCGCCGCGGACCTGAACATGGTCCTGGAGACGCTCGACCTCAACGACGCCGTCCTCGTCGGCTTCTCGATGGGTACGGGCGAAGTGGGCCGCTACATCGGCACCTACGGCGAGTCCCGCGTGGCGAAGGCCGTCTTCCTCGCGTCGCTCGAGCCGTTCCTGCTCCAGACGGACGACAACCCCTCCGGCGTGCCCAGCTCGGTGTTCGACGGCATCCGGAGTGCGGCAGTCGAGGACCGCTACGCCTGGTTCACGAACTTCTACAACGACTTCTTCAACACGGACAACTTCCTCGGCAACCGCCTCAGCGAGGAAGCACTTCGCAACGCCTGGAACGTCGCCTCGGGGGCGTCCTGGTACGCGTCGTTCGCCGTCGTCGATTCCTGGCTGACCGACTTCCGCAGCGACGTCGGGAAGGTCACCGTCCCCGCCCTCATCATGCACGGCACCGACGACCGGATCCTCCCGATCGATTCCACCGGCCGCGAGTTCACCAAGCGCCTCCCCTCCGCCGAATACGTGGAGATCAAGGACGCCCCGCACGGCATGCTTTGGACACACGGCACCGAGATCAACGAGATCCTGCTCCGCTTCCTGTCGAAGTAGGCCACGGACCGACGACGGGGCGCCGGCACACCCGGCGCCCCGCCGTCGTCCGCGGAGCCGTCCGCGCCGGAGTGACGGTCAGGCGCGGCCCTTCAGGATGAGGTTCCAGTAGACCTTCGGCAGCACGAACCGCTCCAGCACATACGTGAGGCGTCGTTCGCGGGCGAGATCGTCCCACCCCGGCACCGTCGGCATCGGAGCGTACTTGTCATCGAACTCCGAGAAGACCACGGTGTTGTGGCTGACCACGAACGGGCAGGCCGAGTAGTGGTTGTACTGCGCGGTGGGCTTCTTCCCCTTGCGCACGGCCCGGAGGTTCTTCGCGAGGACCGTCGTCTGCATACGCAGCGCAGCCCCGGACTTCGAATTGAGCGTCGACGCGGCATCGCCCAGGGACCAGACGTTGGGGAAGCGCGGATGACGGAGGATCACGGGGTCCACCTCGACGAAGCCCGTCCGGTTCCCGTGCGCCGGCAGCTCCGTGGACTTCAGCCACTCGGGAGCGGACTGGGGCGGCACCGCGTGGAGGATGTCGTAGCCGAGGGTCTCCGAGATGCCGCTGGCGGTGTTCGTCAGCTCGACGGTACGGCCCTCCGGGTCCACGGAGGCGAGTTCGGTGTTGTACCGGACGTCGACGCCGTACTCCTCGATCTTCCTGTTGAGTTCCTCGTCGATGATGTCCATGCCGAAGATGGTGGGCGTGGACACGGCGAGGACCACGTGGATGTCCTTGAGAACACCCTGGCGCTGCCAGTAGTTGCAGGCGAGGTACATGGGCTTCTGCGCCGCGCCGTCGCACGACGCCGGTCCGGGCGGCTGGGTGAAGACGACGGTGCCGCGGGTGAGGTCCCGGAACAGCTTCCAGGCCTTGGGCGCGAGCTCGTATTCGTAGTTCGACGCGCCGTGCGGCCCTTCCATCGCCTCCTTGAGGCCGGGAATGGCGGTCCAGTCGTTCTGGATCCCGGGACAGACGACCAGGTGGTCGTAGGTGACGGCGCTGCCGGAGGCGAGCAGCACCGTGTTGGAGCCGCTACTGACGTCCGTCGCCTTGTCCTGGATCCAGGTGATCCCCCGCGGCATGACCTCCGACTGCAGGCGCACGGCCTCGAAGGCGTCCGCCGTGCCGCCGGCGATGTGAGAGAAGAGCGGCTGGTAGAAATGCCGGCTCCGCGGTTCGATCACGGCGACATCCTTGAACCGGTACCTGCGCAGCCGCCCGGCCAGGGAGACGCCGGCGTTGCCACCGCCGACGATCAGCACCTGGTGGTGGCGCTTCTCGCCGGGTTCCGGCGTGACGGGGACGGTGCGGCCGGCCCGTGCGGTACTCGTGCTCGATCTCGTGCGGAAACGGATGACGGCTACCTCTTCTGTGTCGCCCTGCGCGGCGTGTCTTCCGACAGTACCTCCCAGCACCGCCCCTCGTCAGGACGCGTTTCCGTGGTGGCGCGACCTGCTGAAGCGCTCCTCAGTCCCGCGCGTACCGCCGCACGAACGCGCCGAGGATGGCTGCCGGGTGGTCCACGGCGGAGGCACGTGCCCGCTGGATGTAGTCGTCGGCCTCCTCGGGCGGGAAGTACCCTGCGTACCGGTAGGTCCTGATCCGGCCGATGAGCGCCTCGACGTCGAGCTCGGGGTGGAACTGGGTGGCATACACGTTCTCGCGCACCCGGAACATCTGCACGGGGCAGGTCGCCGAGGATGCCAGCAGGACCGCCGACGACGGCAGCGTGGCGCACGCCTCCTTGTGTCCCACATAGGCGGAGAACGACGACGGCAGCCCGGCGAGCAGCGGGTCCGTCCGGCCAGCGTCGGTGAGGGTGATCTCGATGGCGCCGATCGGCTCCCCATACGTCGAGTCGATGACGGCGCCCTGGTGCCGACCGAGGGTGCCGACCCCGTAACAGGCGCCGAAGAACGGGAAGTCCTCGGCGACCACCGTGTCCAGCAGCCGGCCGAGTTCGCTCTCCACGCGCAGCTGCACGTCGCCCTTCGACTCCTCCGGGTCCGAGGAGTTGAAAGGGCTGCCGCCGAGGAAGATCCCGGAGTAGTCCGCGAGATCGAGCTCGGGCAGGGGCCCGGACTCGAGCCGGACGCGCCGCAATTGGCCCTCGGTAAGGCCGCCGAAGCTCAGGAAGCTCTGGAATTCGGCGTCGGCAGCGTAGTCGTCGACGCGGGTGGCCAGGAGCAGGAACGGTTTCACTCCTCGATGCTACTGGGGGTGGCAAGGCAAGCCGATCCTCCGTAGCCGGGCGAGGAGTGCGATGCTTTACTGCTTCCATGACGGATATGCCGGTCCAGCGCAGCGAGCCTCATGACAGCGGCGTGGCGGGGCGCCTGAACTGGTTGCGCGCTGCGGTCCTCGGAGCGAACGACGGCATCGTGTCCACTGCCGCGACCGTCGTCGGCGTCGCCGGCGTGACGAACACGGTCGCACCCATCCTGGTCGCGGGGACAGCCGCGGTGGTCGGCGGATCCGTGTCCATGGCGCTGGGAGAGTACGTCTCCGTCAGTAGCCAGAAGGACAGTCAGGAAGCCCTGATCGCGAAGGAGCGCCAGGAGCTCGCGGAGGATCCCGACGGCGAACTCGCCGAGCTCGCGGGTCTGTACGAGCAGAAGGGGTTGACTCCCGGGACGGCCCGGCAGGTCGCTGCCGAGCTGACGGAGCACGATGCCCTCGCCGCCCACCTGTCCGCTGAACTGAACATCGACGAGCTCGAGGTCGTCAATCCATGGCACGCGGCATTCGCGTCTGCGGCGGCGTTCGCGGCCGGTGCGGTCCTCCCCCTGCTGGCCATCCTCCTCCCGCCCGCCGAGTTCCGGGTCCCGGTCACCTTCGTGGCGGTCCTCGTCGCCCTGGCGATCACCGGGGCGATCAGCGCCCACGTGGGCGGGAGTTCACGACGCCGCGCGACGATCCGCCTCGTGATCGGCGGAGCCCTGGCCATGGCTTTCACCTATCTCGTCGGATCGCTGCTCGGCACCACCGGTATCGCGTAGGCGCACGGCGGTGCGGACCTGCCAGGCAGGTTCCGGCCGGTCGCCGGGCAGGCCCGGCAGAACTGGCAACCGGCCGGTCCGGCATTCGAAGTACTCGACGCCGCAGGCGCCCGGCCCGATGGACGAGGACCAGCCCTCGTGACGCCAGGCCACCGGGATCACCCGGCGGCCTGGCATACTGCTCGTCCCACTGCTGGTACTGCTGCTCCTGCGGATCAGGACTAGCGGTCTGCCCCGGCGCGGTCCTCGACATGCACATCCACCGCGGAGAGCCCGGATGATGCGGACAGTTCGTCCAGCACGGACAATTCGGTCAGTTCGTCCAGCTCTGACAATTCGGTCAGCTCCCTGGCCGACAGTTCGGACAGTTCCCTGGCTGCACGGTCCACATCGGCCCGGTGGATCTCCACCGGACCGGCACTGTGCCGGCCGTGGGACGGCTGGACGGCCACGACGTCGGACTCGCCCACCGTCCGACGCCCATCGGCGTCGTTCCGGTCCGAAGCGGCCGCACCCTGGTGCGCGACGCCGGCGGCCGGCCGCATAGCAGCACTGATCGACAGCACATCGACCCGGGCGTCCGACGACGCGCCAGGAACCGAAACGCCGGGCCGGGCGTCCGACGGCGCACCGGCGACCGACGGCGTCGCACCCGTCGCCGCGGGTGACATGGACGCCGCCGGACCGGCCGGCGCGGCCTGGGCGAAATCCACCGTCCGGCGTAGCGGGGTCTCCTTGATGAACAGGACACAGCCGAGTCCGACGACAGCGATG
Organism: Arthrobacter sp. TJ-263; assembly: GCF_058269155.1. Classification (NCBI taxonomy): domain Bacteria; kingdom Bacillati; phylum Actinomycetota; class Actinomycetes; order Micrococcales; family Micrococcaceae; genus Arthrobacter; species Arthrobacter sp. TJ-263. The sequence goes on from NZ_JBZCNE010000002.1 coordinate 642,036, forward strand.
ACCGCGGTGATCAGGAAGATCAGCGCAGTGCTGTCGCCGTAGGCGGCCCGCACGATGTCGGCGATGGGCGCCGGCAGGTCCACGAGGTCGAGCGACCCGCCCGCCGCACCTCCACTGACGGGGATGCCGGCAGCAGCAAGCCCCTCGGTGGTCCTGGTCTCCACCTGCGTACCGAGGATGGCACCCAGGACGGCGACGCCGGCCGCCCCGCCCATGGAGCGGAAGAAGGCGACGGACGCACTGGCGGTGCCGATGTCCTTGACCGCCACGGTGTTCTGGACCGCGAGGACGAGGTTCTGCAGCAGGAGTCCGAGGCCGAGGCCGAAGACGAAGGTATAGATGCCCACGACCCACAGTTCGGTCAGGTGGTCGATGGTCCCGGCGAGACCGAGCCCTGCGATGAGGAAGAGGGAGCCGGCGACCAGGAACCGCTTCCACTTGCCGAACCGGGTCACGAGCAGTCCGGCGCCGATGGAACCGATGAGGTTGCCGGCGATCATCGGCATGGTGAGCAGCCCGGCCTCGGTGGGTGTCGCGCCGCGTGCCACCTGGTAGTACTGGCCGAGGTAGCTCGAGCTCGCGAACATGGCGACGCCGACGGTGATCGAGGCGATGATGGCGAGGGCCGTGGTGCGCTGGGAGATGATCTTCAGCGGGATGATCGGCTCGGTCACCTTCGACTCCACCACGAGGAGGAGGGCGAGGAGGATGACGCTGCCGCCGACCATGAGGGCGCTCTCACGGGAGAACCACTCGTAGTAGCCCTCCTTGCCGGCGAAGGAGACCCAGATGAGGAGCAGGCTGACGCCCGCCGTGAGCAGGATGGATCCGAGCCAGTCGATGCTGGCCTTGCGGCGCGTATCCGGGAGCTTCAGGGTGACCTGCAGCAGCACCAGGGCGATGATCGCGAGCGGCACACAGACGAAGAACGTCCAGCGCCAGCCGAGGGGCGAGTCCACGATGAAGCCGCCGAGGAGCGGGCCTCCGGCCGTCGCCACGGCCATGACGCCCCCCATGTAGCCGGAGTACCGCCCGCGCTCACGCGGGGCGATGATGGTGCCGATGATCGCCTGCGCCAGGGCGGTCAGGCCACCCATGGCGACACCCTGGATGACACGGGCCGTGAGGAGCAGCGGGATGGTCTGGGCGAACCCCGCCAGGACCGACCCTGCCACGAAGATCACGATGCTGAGCTGCACCAGGACCTTCTTGTCGAACAGGTCGGCGAACTTCCCCCAGATGGGGGTGGTCGCCGCATTGGCGAGCAGTGCGGCCGTGATCACCCAGGCGAAGTCGGTCTGCGACCCGTTGAGGTCGCTCATGATGGTCGGCAGGGCGTTCGCCACGATCGTGCTGCTGAGGATCGCCGTGAACAGGCCGGCGAGCAGCCCGGTGAGGGCCTGCAGGATCTGCTTGTGGCTCATGGGGTCGCCGGCCCCGTGGTGGTGCGACGTCGGGGCCGATTGCCGCTCGGAGACCCCGCCTGCCTTCGTTCGGGTGGGATGGATGGCCATCAGCGTTCTTCCTTCATGATCTCGGACGCGGGGTCCAGGTGGGAACGGCCGTCGTTGCCCGTGCTGTCGAGTGCTGTGCGTGGTGCTTCAGGAGGTGGTGCGTCGGGCGGTCCGGCCGCCCGCAACGCGAGTGTGAGGTGCCGGACGGAGAGCGACGCCGCTTCGGCCTCGCTCTCCGTCCACCCGGACAGGACCTCCCGCAGGGTCCCTGCCCTGCGCTCGTACGTCTCGGCAAGACACGCGCGACCCTGCGATGAGAGCGAGAGCAGGCACGCCCGACCGTCCAACGGATCCGGGGTGCGGACCACGAAGCCGTACTGCTCGAGGTCGGCGAGCTGCCGGCTGAGGGCGGACGGACCGATGCCGAGCCGGGCAGCCAACGCCGATGCCCGCAACGGCTCACCCTCATCGATGAAGAAGAGGACCCCCGTGTGAGCCGGACCCAGCTCCGAGTACTTCATGCCCGCCGCTGTGACCGCTCGCAGCGCACGCTGCAGGTCGAAGATGTTGTGCACCAGTTCTCCGGCGGTGGACTGTCCTACGGACATCGAGACTCCCGACTCATATACTTCGTTGCTCTAAGTAACGTTACTCCCGTCATTTCGTTAGGTCAACTAACTAAACCGGGCGCCGGCGTCGTTCATCGCACGAATGCGGTCTCCCGAGTCAAACCGCGCCGGCCAGGCGTGGAAGGCTTGCGGCCCCACCCGGTAGCCTGTTAGGCCTGAGGTATCAGGGCGGGTGGACCACCTGTCGAGGAGTGCCCATCCCTGGGCCACGAAGGAGGACGTCCGCGATGACGCGCAGTGAACCCCGTGTGAACGAAGTCGACGAGAAGGACATCGAGGTCTCGAAGGGGCCCAAGGACTGGGCAGCGGGCCTCCCCGGTGTCTACTACTCCATGAAGCCTGCGATCGAGCACATGGGCGTGAAGCGCACCCTCCAGACCGTCCTCAAGATGAACCACAAGGACGGCTTCGACTGCCCGAGCTGCGCCTGGCCCGACCCCGCCAAGCGCAAGACCTTCGAGTTCTGCGAGAACGGCGCCAAGGCGGTGACCTGGGAGGCAGCGCCCGTGGTGATCTCCTCGGACTTCTGGGCCGAGAACTCGATCACCGATCTCCGTGAGCGCTCCGAGTACTGGCTGGGCATGCAGGGACGCCTCGTGGAGCCCGTGTACAAGCCCGCCGGCGAGGACCACTACCGGCCCGTGAGCTGGGACGAGGCCTTCGAGATCGTCGGCAACAAGCTCAAGAGCCTCGACGCCCCGGACGATGCCGCGTTCTACACGAGCGGCCGCACCTCCAACGAGGCCGCGTTCCTGTACCAGCTCTTCGTCCGCGGCTTCGGCACCAACAACCTGCCGGACTGCTCCAACATGTGCCACGAGTCCTCCGGCTGGGCCATGGGCCAGACCATCGGCATCGGCAAGGCGACCGTCACGTTCGACGACTACGCCGACGCGGACCTCATCATCGTGATGGGTCAGAACCCGGGAACGAACCACCCTCGTATGCTCACCGAGCTGGAGGCCTGCAAGGAGACCGGCGGCCAGATCGTCGCCGTGAACCCGTTGCCCGAAGCCGGCCTCAAGCGCTACAAGAACCCCCAGAAGGCCAAGGGTGTCGCGGGCAAGGGCACCGAGATCGCCGACCAGTTCCTCCAGATCCGGCTCGGCGGCGACATGGCCCTCCTGCAGGCCGTCTCCAAGCGCGTGTTCGAGGCCGAGGCGAAGAACCCGGGGACGGTGCTGGACCACGCCTTCCTCGAGGAGCACTGCGAGGGCCTGGACGAGCTGCGCGACTATCTGCTGAAGCTCGACGACGCCACGGTCATCGAGGCCACCGGCCTGCGGATCGAGGAGATCGACGAACTCGCTGCCCGCTACCTCGCTGCCGACAAGGTGATCATCACCTGGGCGATGGGCATCACCCAGCAGAAGAAGGGCGTCGCCACCATCAAGGAGATGATCAACCTCCTGCTGCTCCGCGGCAACATCGGCAAGCCCGGCGCCGGCGCCTCACCCATCCGCGGCCACAGCAACGTCCAGGGCGACCGCACCATGGGGATCTGGGAGCAGATGCCCCAGACCTTCATGGACGCCCTCGGCAAGGAGTTCAACTTCGACCCGCCCCGGGAACACGGCGTCGATGCCGTGGAGTCCATCCGCCGCATGCGGGACGGACAGGTCAAGGTCCTCGTGGCGCTCGGCGGGAACCTCGTCTCGGCGATCTCCGACACGCAGGTGGCGGAGAAGGCCTTCGAGAACACCGACATGACGGTGCAGATCTCCATCAAGCTCAACCGCTCCCACCTCATCACCGGCGAGGAGGCGCTCATCCTCCCCTGCAAGGGACGCACGGAGATCGACCGCCAGGCCACCGGCGAGCAATTCGTCTCCGTCGAGGACACCGTGTGCGCCGTCCACCCCTCCTGGGGCAGCGTCGAACCCGTCTCCGACAACCTGCTCTCCGAACCGGCGATCATCAGCCGACTCGCCCGCGCAACGATCGACGGCAAAATCGACGCGGACTGGGAAGGCTTCGAGAAGGACTACGACCTCATCCGCGAGCACATCGCCAACGTGGTCGAGGGCTGTGAGGACTACAACCAGAAGATCCGCCGGGAGGGCGGCTTCATCATGGCGAACGGGCCGCGCGACTCGCGGACGTTCAACACCCCCACGGGCAAGGCCGTCCTCACCGTCAACGACCTCGAGTACCTCGAGCGCCCCGAGGGCACGCTGATCCTGCAGTCGCTGCGGTCCCACGACCAGTGGAACACCACCATCTACGGTCACAACGATCGCTACCGCGGCATCAAGAAGGGCCGCCACGTGGTGTTCATCAACCCCGAGGACATCGCCGAGCTGGGCCTGGAGGACGGCCAGAACGTGGACGTCCACGGCGTGTACGACGACGGCGTGCAGCGCGTGCTCCGCGCCTTCCGCGTGGTCTCGTACCCGACTGCGCGCGGCTGTGCCGCCGCGTACTACCCGGAGGCGAACGTGCTGGTCCCGCTCGACGAGGTCGCCGAGGGCAGCAACACCCCGAGGTCGAAGCAGATCATCGTCCGCTTCGAGAAGAGCACCCACACGGCGCCGTCGTCGCACGACCACGTCGCGACCGTGCAGGCACACGACGTCGAACCGGACGGCTTCCCGACCAACGGCACGACGCCGGCGAAGAAGGCAGAGGCAGCGAACGCCTGACAGCACCTTCCAGGAGCAGTCAGCGGCCGACAGGAGGGCGCGGCGGATGTCCCGCCGCGCCCTCCTGTCTGTCCGGATCCCGACTGCCATGTCCGGATCCCGACTGCCTGGTCAGCGCTCGGCGAGACCACATGCGCTGTCCACACGACGCCTCCCGGCGAGGCGTCGTGATCGCTCGCGCGGCGGGACCATCGACCCTGTTTGATCCCTCCCGGGCCCCCTAGCCTGATGCCTAGGTGTGGTGTGCACTCCCGCACTCGGCACCCATCGGGCTATACGAGGAGATCTGTCATGGACGTTCTGGAAGGCATCTGGGATTTCGTCTGGTTCTTCTTCTGGACCTTCGCCTTCATCGCGTATCTGATGGTCCTGTTCTCGATCATCGGCGATCTGTTCCGTGACCACGAGCTGGGCGGATTCGCGAAAGCAGTCTGGCTGATCTTCCTCCTGTTCCTCCCGTTCGTCACGGCACTCGTCTACGTGATCGCACGCGGGCAGGGCATGAGTGAGCGGCAGATGAAGGTGATCCAGCAGCAGCAGGAGTACGAGACCGAGCGCATCCGCTCGATCGCCGGTGTCAGCTCCGCCGACGAGATCAGCAAGGCCGCGTCCCTGTACCAGAGCGGAGCGATCACGGCGGAGGAATACGAGTCGCTGAAGGAGAAGGCCCTCCACTAGCGGCATCCCGCACGACCGGCACCCCCTGTTACATACCGATCCCCAGGAGGAACTGCAGTGACCACGACACCCACGTCAGCAGTCGACGACGAGACTCTCGTCGCCCCGATCGATTTCGTCCTGCTCGAGTTCTCACCCGAGCGACTGACCGGCGAGGCCGCCCCCGCGCTCATGGACCTCGTGGAGCGAGGGGTGATCCGCCTCTTCGACCTCCAGATCGTCCGCAAGGCGGAGGACGGGAGCGTCGACGTCATCGAGCTCACCGACCCTATCTCCGAGAGCGGCGGGTTCTCCTCCTTCACCGGGGCATCCTCCGGGATCCTCGGAGTCGAGGACATCGTCCAGGCGACCGCTGCCATGAGTCCCGGCACGGTGGCGGCGCTCATCGTCTACGAGAACACGTGGGCCGCGCGGTTCGTGGCCGCGGTCCGCGCGAGTGGTGGCGAACTGATCGCCAGCGCACGCATTCCCGCCACAGACATCATCGAGGCGCTCGACGCGCTCGACGAGACCAACTGAGGAGATCACGCCATGCCAGGTCTACTGCGCGGGGTAGCCCGCACCGCCGTCGTCGCCGGCACCGCCACCGCCGTGAGCGGGCGGGTGCAGCGCCGACAGGCCGCCAAGTTCGCCGACCGCGACGCGCACACCGCCGCCGACCGCAGCCGGGCCTACGAACAGGACATGGCCGCGCAGGAACCGGAGTACGCGGACGCCGCCGAACCACCCGCCGCGCCGGAGCCCGCCAAGGACATGATCACCCAGCTCCGGGAACTCGCCGCCCTGAAGGAGGACGGGATCCTCACCGAGGAGGAGTTCGCGGCACAGAAGGCCAGGCTCCTCGCGTGATCGCCCGGCGGGCTTGATGACCCGGCGGCGGCTGACGGTCGCCCTTCTGTCCACTCAACGGCTGTGGCCTGCCTTCGCCGCCGTCCGCCCTCGTTCGGCAGACTCGTGTGCGCTGCTCCTCGGGTGATACATGTCGGCGCTCTGTCCGCGACTCTCAGTGGATGATCACTTTGAGCCCGATCATCGCCAGACCGAACAGGGCTGTCGTCACAGCGCCGAGGATGCGTACCGGCACCGGAGCCCGGCGCTTCGCGAAAGCGAGATAACCGAGCACCGCAAGGGCGGCAACCTCTGCCCACAGCGCGAACCACATGGCATTCTGGTCGTCGATGACGCGGGTCGCCCCCAGCAGAAGGATGGCAGCCGGGATCGCCGCTCCGATGACCAGACCCGAGGACCGCCGCACCGATGCCCGGAATGCCGTGTTCAGTTCCACGCGGTCGTGGCGACCGACGTTCAGGTGTGCGAGCGTCCCGGCATAGATATGGGCAGCGAAGAACACCACCACCGTTCCCGCCACGGTCCAGAAGACCGCCCAGCTGCTCTCGCCGTGCCTGCCGGCGGTGACGATGATCCCGGCAACCAGGATCAGGGCGTAGATGGCCTCCTCGGACACGAATCCCGCGTCCATCGCTCGGACTCGTCCAGTCGGTTCTGCCTCAGTCATGGCCACAGGATACGCTGCGACGATTTCCACAGGGATCCGGACCTGTCGACGGCGCGACCCGATGCACCGGCGATATCTGCGGCCGACATCGACCCGAACGGATCGGGACGCGACCTCCGGATGGGTGGCCGGCATCGCGTCTGGTGATCGAGCTCGCGCACGGCGACTGCGCGGATAGACTGCTGCGGTCGTGACCACAGGGAGGAGTGGACGTCGTGGAGAAGCAGCCGGATACACAGCGGACCCAGCAGACCCAGCAGCCGATCGGGCAGCAGGATCAGCAGCGCCGCGTCCTCCGTGTCCTCGTGTCCGCCCAGGTGCTGGGCGGACTCGGCGCCGGGGCCACGCTGTCCCTCGGTGCGCTGCTCGCGGCGGAGACCTCCGGGTCGAGCGCGTGGTCCGGGATGGCTGCCACCATGGCCACCCTGGGTGCTGCTGCTGCGGCCGTCCCGCTCGCCTCGCTCGCCCAGCGCCGTGGCCGCCGGGTATCCCTGGCCACAGGCGCCGTCGTGTCCGGTGTCGGCGCGGTGCTGGCGATCCTCGCGGCGTCGCTCTCCGCGTTCCCCCTGCTGCTCCTCGCGCTGGTGCTCCTGGGCGTGGGATCCGCGACGGGACTGCAGGCCCGCTTCGCCGCCACCGACCTCGCCACCGAGGCGACGCGCGGTCGGAGCCTCGCCATCGTCGTCTGGTCGACCACCATCGGGGCGGTGCTGGGGCCGAATCTCTTCGAACCCGGTGCGGCCGTCGCACTGGTGCTCGGCATCCCGCCGCTCAGCGGTGGCTTCGTCTTCTCGGCTGCAGCGCAGATCGGCGCCGCCGCCGTCTATGGGTTGGGACTCCGGCCCGATCCGCTCCTGACAGCACTCGCCCGGCAGGCGGAGGCCCGCCCCGCCGACAGCGCGCCCCCGGAGCGCCGCCGGGGCCTGCGCATCCTGGCCGACAATCCCACGGCCCGCTTCGCCGTGGTGACGATCGCGGTGAGTCACGGCGCCATGGTCTCGCTCATGTCCATGACCCCGGTGCACCTGCACGACCACGGTGCGGGGCTGTCCATCGTGGGGCTGACCATCAGCCTGCACGTAGCGGGCATGTACGCGCTGTCGCCCGTGTTCGGCTGGATCGCGGACCGCTTCGGGAAGACGGAGGGCATCCTGTGCGGGCAGGCGCTCCTGCTCATGGCCCTCGTCACGGCATGGCGGGGGTCGGAATCCGAGGCGTGGGTGACCACGAGCCTGGTGCTGCTCGGCCTCGGATGGTCGGCGTGCGTGGTCTCGGCGTCAGCGCTCCTCACCGGTGCGGTGGGAGCGGCGGAACGGGCACCCGTCCAGGGCTCGTCGGACCTCGTGATGAATCTTGCGGGTGCCCTCGGCGGAGCCCTCGCGGGCCCCGCCCTCGTACTGCTCGGTTACGCGGGCCTCGGCCTCGCGGCCGCGGTGGTCGTCGCCGTCGTCGTGGCCTGGACGCTTACCCGTCTCCCGTCGACACGACGCGGCCTCCCCGCGGACGCGTGAGGCGTCACTGGGCCGAGCCGGTCCAGCCCTTCTGCTCGTTCGTCTGCTCGTCCTTCTCGATGACGGTCAGCACGGTCTTCACGGCCTTCTCGATGGCAGCGTCCGTCTCCGCCCGTCCGTCGGTGGTGACGGTGCCTGCAGCGTAGCCGACCATGAAGGCGCTGATCGCGCCGGCGTCCGCCGTGAGCAGGTGGGAGGTCCGGTTGGCGAGCTCCACGATCCGTGCGTGGTCCAGTTCGAGGTCGAGGACCTGCAGGGCCTGGCCGAGCGTCCGGCTCCAGTCGTTCAGGGTGCGCTCTGCGTCGTCGGGCGTTGCCATGGTGTCTCCTCGGGTCGGGGCGGTCGTGGCTGCCTGAGATGGGCTGCGCCTATCAAGCTGTACCACCGGTACCGCCGTCGTTCAACGACGACACCTCGATCGTCGACTTTCCTTGACTTCACCCGCCTCCGGGGATGCGCCCCACGGACCGAGCGGACGGGGTCGGCTCTCCTCGGAGATCATGACGCCCGGTCCCCGACTCCTCCCTGCCGATGGAGGTACGCTCCGGCTCCACCCCACTGCCGGAGCGCACCGCCCGCGGCGTCGTCCCGTACCACCGGCGGACGCACCGCGTGAGGGCGGACTGTTCGGACAGCCCCACGAGGGCCGCGACCTGCTGCAGCGGCAGGTCCGTCCGGGTGAGCAGCCGCAGGGCCGCATCACGGCGGGCGTCGTCGAGCAGGGACTCGAAGGACGTGCCCTCCGCGGCGAGCCTCCGCTGGAGGGTCCGGGCATGCAGGCCGAGGAGCCTCGCGGCGGAGTCGATGCGCGGTGGCGACGTGCCCAGCATGCGGTCGATGGTGTTCCGGACCTGCGGGGCGACCACACGCCCCGGCTCGGAGAAGTGGCTGTGCAGGTAGTCGAGGGCGATCTCCCGCAGCGTGCCGTCCACCCCGGCGAGCGGGCGGTCGAGCAGGCTCCGGGGCACGCGCAGGAGGGAGGCGGGCTGGCCGAACCTCACCTCGGCCCCGAAGAAGTCCGCGTACCGGGCGGCGGGCGCCTTCGGCAGGTGCGAGAGGTGGACCGAGTGCAGGCCGTACGGCCCGTCCACCAGGAACCGGATCATGCGGTGCGAGAAGGCGAGGATCGCGTCGATGGCCTGCCGCGGTGGATCACCCTCGGAGGATCCGTAGCAGAGGCCCACGTCGCCGGGACGACCCTCGGGGTCAGCGACGATGGTGAACCGGAGCACCGGGCTGTGGAGGAACAGGAACTGGGAGGCGCACTCCAGGGCCGCGCCCACCGTCGGCGAGTTCTGGATCGCGACCGCGAGGGGGCCGAGGATACCGATGTCCTGGTACTCCGAGATGCGCAGGCCGAGGTCCGGACAGGGCAGAGTGCGGGCAGCCCCCTCGAGGAGCTTCGCCATGGCGATGTCGGAGACGAGGACGTCGTCGCTGTCGATCGCCTCCAGCGGCACGCGGTACTGGGCGGCGAGCGCCGCGGGATCGCCCCCGAACTGCTCGACGACGTCGCGGAAGCCGCGCATGCCGGCGGAGCGGATGACGGAACCCATGTCGTCCAAGGGTAAATAGCTGTCGCACGAAGTCAAGCCCCGCCTTGACGGTCACGGAATAATGATCGGATGGACACTTCCCCCGAACACCTCGATGTCGTGATCGTCGGAGCTGGCCTCTCCGGCATCGGCGCTGCCTACCGCATCTCCACAGAACTGCCGCGCAAGAGCTTCACCGTCCTCGAGGCGCGCGATGCGATCGGCGGTACGTGGGACCTCTTCCGCTACCCGGGCGTCCGGTCCGACAGCGACATGTTCACCCTCAGCTACCCGTTCCGTCCGTGGACCGAGGCCGAGGCGATCGCCGACGGCTCGTCCATCCTGAAGTACATCCGCGACACCGCGGAGGACCCCCGCATCCGCGAACGCATCCGCTTCTCCACCAGGCTGATCAGCGCCGCCTGGTCCTCGGCGGACGCCCGGTGGACCCTCGATCTGGACGTCACGGACGATGACGGCGGCGGGTCCGTCACCGTGGAGCGCAGGCAGCTCACCTGCGGATTCCTCTACCTGTGCAGCGGCTACTACGACTACGACCGCGGGTACGAGCCGACCTTCCCCGGCCTCGAGTCCTTCAAGGGCGAGGTCGTCCGGCCCCAGTTCTGGCCGGAGGACCTCGACTACACCGGAAAGCGCGTCGTCGTGATCGGCAGCGGCGCCACCGCCGTCACCCTGCTGCCGGCCATGGCGAAGGACGCCGCGCACGTGACGATGCTGCAGCGCTCCCCCACCTACATCGCCGCCCTGCCGACCCGCGACAAGTTCTCCGACGCCGTACGCCGCCACCTGCCCGCCGGCCTCGCGCACCGAGTGGCACGCGCCAAGAACGTGGTGTACATGCAGGCGTTCTACCAGCTGTGCCGCCGCCGGCCGGAGATCGCCAAGAAGTTCCTCCGTAAGCAGACCGCACGGATCCTCGGCAATGAGCGGATGGTGGAGGAGCATTTCACTCCGGCCTACGACCCGTGGGACCAGCGCCTGTGCGTGGCGCCCAGCGCGGACCTGTTCAAGGCGATGAAGCAGGGCTCTGCGTCCGTGGTCACGGACACCATCGACACGTTCACGCCGCACGGCATCCGCCTGGCGTCCGGACAGGAACTCGAGGCCGACGTCGTCGTCACCGCCACCGGGCTCTCGATGCTGCCACTGGGAGGCGCGACCTTCACCGTCGACGACGCCCCGGTGAACCTCGGCGACTCCTGGGTGTACCGGGGACTGATGGTCAGCGGCATCCCGAACCTCGCGGTGTGTTTCGGCTACACGAATGCCTCGTGGACGCTGCGGGCGGACCTCAGCTCCCGTTATGTCTGCCGTCTCATCCGGTACATGGACCGCAACGGCCACCGCTCGGCAGCGCCCGCCGTCGACGGACCGATGAAGCCGCGGCCCGTCCTGGACCTGACCTCCGGGTACGTGCAGCGCGCCGTCTCGGTGTTCCCCAAGCAGGGCGACCGGCAGCCGTGGACCGTGCGGCAGAACTACCTGCTCGACGCCCCCACCGCACTGCACGGCAACCTCGCGAAGAACATGGTCTTCGACGCGCCCGCACCGCCCGCACCTGTCCCCGACCTCCAGGAGATCCACGCGTGAGCATCCAACCCTTCCAGTTCGCCGGGTCCACCGCCGTCGTCACCGGCGCGGCCGCGGGCATGGGTGAGCACCTCGCCCGCGGCCTCGCCGAGCGCGGCAGCGCCCTGCTGCTCGTGGACCGCGACACGGCCCGGCTCGACGCCGTCGCCGCGTCGATCCGCGCCACCCATCCGGGCAGCAGCGTCACGACCTTCACCGCCGACCTCGCGGACCGCGACGCCGTCGAGCGCCTCGCGACAGATCTGCTCGCCGCGACCGACCGCGTGGACCTGCTCGTCAACAACGCCGGCGTGGCCCTGGCGGGCCGCTTCGACCAGATCAGCATGGACGACTTCGACTGGGTCATGGCCATCAACTTCACCGCCCCGGTGCTGCTCACGCACCGGCTGCTCCCGCGGATCGCGCCCGGCGGGCACATCCTGAACGTCTCGAGCCTGTTCGGCCTCGTGGGACCGAAGGGCCAGACCGCCTACTCCGCCAGCAAGTTCGCGCTCCGCGGCTTCACGGAAGCGCTCCGCAACGAGCTGCTCCCCCGCGGGATCGGCACCACCACCGTGCACCCCGGCGGCATCCGGACGAACATCGCCCTCAACGCGCGCATCGGCGGGGACCTCAGCGACCGCGACGTGAAGCACGCGAAGGAGGACTTCGACAAGCTCCTCACCTTCCCCGCGGACCGCGCCGCCGAGCTCATGCTCGAGGCGGTCACGGCCCGCAAGGCACGCCTGTTGATCGGGCTCAGCGCGAAACTGCCCGACGTCGTCGCCCGGGTGGCACCCATGTCCTTCGGCACCCTCGAGCGCCGCGCCACGAGCCTCGCCCGCCTCGCGGCCAAGGTGCGCCGATGAGCACCGTCCGGCCCGGCGTCGGACCGGCGACCGGGACCTCCACAGCAGAGACCTCCACAGCAGAGACTCCCACAGCAGCGGGCGACGGCGGCTATCTGCGGGTGGACCGCGTCCGAGTCCGCTATCGCGACGCGGGCGCACTGGACAGGCCTCCCGTCCTGCTGCTCCACGGGATCGGCCGCAGCCTCGAGGACTGGGAGGGGCTCTACGGGCGCCTCGCCCCGGACCACCGGGTGATCAGCGTGGACCTGCCCGGCTTCGGCCTGTCCGAGCGAACGGCGGGCCGGTACTCGATGGAGTCGATCGCCCGCTTCGTGATCGCGGCGCTCGACGTCCTCGGGGAACACCGGCCGCTGCACGTGGTGGGCAATTCGCTGGGCGGTGCGATCGCCATGAAGATCAGCGCCCTCGAGCCGCAGCGGGTGCGGAGCCTGGTGCTCGTGAACAGTGCCGGGTTCGGCCAGGAGGTGACGATCGCGCTGCGCCTGCTCGCCGTCCGCCCCCTCGGCCGGCGCCTCATGAAGGACAAGTCCCGCAAGGCCGCCTACCGGACGGAGCGCGCCCTGTTCTACGACAAGCGGTTCGTCACGGAGGAGCGGCTCGACCATGCGCAGGAGGTGGGCCGGAACCCCGTGTACGACGACGTGCTGCTCGCCGTCGCCCGGCACCTCGGCACCGTCCGCGGCGTCCGCCGTCGCTGGCGGACGGAGCTCCTCCGCACGGTCGCCGCACAGCACAAGCCCACCCTCGTGGTGTGGGGCGACGAGGACCGCATCCTGCCGGCGTCGCATCTCGAGCACGCCCGGACCGTGTTCCCGCACGCCGAGGTCCACCTGTTCGAGAAGTGCGGGCACATGCCCCAGATCGAGCGGGAGGACGAGTTCGACGCCCTCGTCCGGCAGTTCGTGAACGGGGTCGAGGCGCAGGGCTAGCTGGCCCGACGAACCGCCGGAGGACTGCACGCTCCGTCGGATCTGCCCACCCGGCGCCCTCGCTCGGTGAACATGGTCGAACACCCCCACTCTGCGGACCCGGCCGTCGGGACGAACGGCCCGGCGCCCGGCATGGGCGCCCTTCCCGCGACGTGGACCGCGTGGTGGAATGGCGCATGACGCGCGTCATCTTCTACACCGCCACCACCCTCAACGGCTTCATCGCGGACGAGCACAACTCGCTGGAGTGGCTCTTCGCCGTCGAACCCCCGCCCCCGGAGGAGTACGAGCGCTTCTTCGACAACGTGGGCGTGCTGGTGGAAGGCTCGACGACGTACGAATGGGTGCTGGCCTTCGAGCGGCTGCTGGAGGAGCCTGCCAAGTGGGGTCCGCTCTACGGCGACCGGCCCACCTTCGTCTTCACCACCAGGGAACTGCCTGTCCCGGAGGGCGCGGACGTACGCCTGGTGTCAGGAGACGTCCGGCCGGTGTTCGGGCAGTTGAGCGACGCGGCAGGACCGCGGGACATCTGGGTGGTCGGCGGGGGCGACCTCGCGGGCCAGTTCCTCGCGGCGGGCCTGCTCGACGAGATCCGGATCGCCGTCGCCCCCGTCGCGCTGGCAGGAGGAGCGCCGCTCCTGCCCCTCCGCGTCGAATCGGACCGGCTGACGCTGCGGTCCGTCGAGCAGCAGGGGCAGTTCGCCGTCCTGACCTACGACGTCGCGGCCGGGGACCGCTAGGCCGCCGTCGCTCAGCGGCGATTGCGCCACGCTGCGTCAGCCCTGGTCGGCACCCGGGACGTAGGTCTGCTGCCAGCGCCCGAGTTCCTCGAAGAACTGCGCACGGGCCGGCTCCGGCGAGAGCGCGAGGTCGTGGATGCCGCCCGCGATGCGCACGAGGGTGACGAGACGGCCGAGCTTCGGGGCCCGACCGGCGATGTGCGCGACGTCGAGCACGACGTCGGTCGACGAGATGCGCGCGGGCTCCTTCACGGGATTCGAGGTGGCGTCCGAGCACGCGACGAACACCGGGCAGTCGATCGCGAGCCCACGGTTCAGTTCCGCGTGCCCGCGGCGGATAGCGCGCAGCCAGCCGGCGACGACGGGGAAGCCGCCGTGAGGCTTCCACGCGAGGTCGTACTCCCACTCCCCTCCCGACTCCCGGTGCAGGTACCGGCCGTAGGCGGAGCCGAGCTTCCCGACGACGGCACGCGGCCTGAGCGTCCCGAGGCGGTGCACGGCCGCGGTGCCGAGGGTCCGCTGGAACAGGCTCGCGTTGAGGTCGAACCAGGGGCTGTTGAGGACGAGGCCGTCCACGATCCCCTGTCCGTGACGGCGGTGCGTCCACAGGGACGTGACCAGGCCGCCCGTCGAATGGCCCATGACCACGAGGACGTCGTGCCCCTCCTCCTCGCGGATGATGCGTGAGGCCTCATCGAGTTCCTCGTCGTACGCGTCCAGCGACGTGATGTAGTTCGGCGTCTGGTGCTCCCGGAGGGACCGCCCGTACTTCCGGAGGTCCAGCGCGTAGAAGTCGAAGCCGGCGGCCAGCCAGGCGTCGGCGAGGTGGGTCTGGAAGAAGTAGTCCACGAAGCCGTGCACATAGAGGACCGCCCGGCGCGAGCCGGCGGGGAGCGTCCGGCGCACGAGCGTCGCGACGACGTCGCCCTCCTCGTCGGGGCGCAGGGACAGCGTCCGTACTTCGTAGCCCGCCCCCAGGATGTCCTCGCGGTAGGCGTCCTGCTGTTCTGTCTCGGTTCTCATCATGATCCTCGTCGATCTGTTCCTGCCGGACGGGCTCCGGTGCGGCACGGGCGACCTGCCGGGCACCGTTCACCGGGCGGGACCGCCGTCACCAGTGTGTCACCCGTCACCTCTACACCGCCGCCACCGCACCACCGCGGCCTCCGGTCCACGCCCCGTTGCCGTTCGGAATACATTGGCATCATGAGCATCGACAGGACCGTGGACAGGACCGTGGACAGGACCGTGGACGGGGCGCGCGACGCCGGCACGGGCACGACCATCGAGATCACGACGGCGACAGCGGCCGACGCAGCACAGCTCGCCGCCGTCGCAGCCGTCACCTTCCCCCTGGCCTGCCCGGCCGACTCCCTCCCCGAGGACATCGAGCGGCACATCGCGACCCAGCTCTCCGCGGAGCGCTTCGCCGCGTACATCGACTCCCCCCGGCACACCATCCTCTGCCTCCGCGAGGGTCATCGCATCGGCGGCTGGAGCATGGTGGTGCTGGACCAGCCCACGGATCGGGACGTCCTCGCGGCGCTCTCGATCTCGCCCACCGTGGAACTCAGCAAGTTCTACGTCCACCCCGACCACCACGGTGCCGGTGCGGCCGCGGCCCTGATGCAGCGGACGCTGGAGCTCGCCGCCGGGTCGGGACTGCCGGGAGTGTGGCTCGGCGTGAACCAGGAGAACGCCCGGGCCCTCCGCTTCTACACCAAGCACGGGTTCCGGCGCGTGGGGACCAAGCGCTTCCGGCTCGGCGAGCGCTTCGAGGACGACTTCATCATGGAACAGGCGCTCCCCGACGGGGCGGGGAACGCCTGACGGGCGACCGGTCCGCGCCGGATGGCCGCCCGGACCGTGCGGGGCGTCCATCGGGCGTTCGCCCGATGGATGCCCCGGCGAAGCGCTAGCCGACGGTGAGTTCACCCATCTGGCCCCAGCCCTCGGCGCCGATCCGCTCGCTGATGATCTCCGGCGTCTTCACGAGGGCCTGCGGCATGTCCTGCATCGCCCGGGAGAAGTGGTCGCTGTTCACGTGCGCCTCCGCGGCGTCGTCCTGGAACGCCTCGACGAGCACGAACTGGTGGGGGTCCTCGACGCTGCGGGACCAGTCGAACCAGAGGTTGCCCGGCTCCTGGCGCGTCGCCTCCGTGAAGTCCCGCGTCAGGTCGATCCAACGGTCACTCCACTCGGGCTTCACGGTGAATTTGACGACGATGAAGATCATGGGATGGTGCCTTCCTGGTGGATGCTCGGTACCTCTCCAACCTATAAGGTCCTCCCGCGGGCCGCATGCGGGCCTGCCCCCTGTGCAGGGGGAGTTGTCGGACCGCGGAACTCGGGTGCAGCTCCCGCCCCCTGACGAGGGGCCGCTCCGACCTCAGGGGCGTTACCGTCGGACCCTGTCCACCGGGGCAGGACGAGCGGGAGGAGAGCCGTGAACTGGGAGCCGGTCCTGGAGCTCGCCGTCGCGATCCTGGCAGCCTATGCGTTCCTCCTCGCCTGCCTCGCCGTCTACGCGCAGCGGCATCCGGAGGTCATCTCGCTGCGGGACGCGCTGCGCCTGGGCCCGGACCTCCTGGGGCTGATCCGACGCCTCGCAGCGGACCGTTCGGTCCCGGTGCGGGCGCGCGTCCTGCTCGGCCTCCTCGCGGCCTACCTCGTGGTGCCGATCGACCTCGTGCCGGACTTCCTGCCCGTGATCGGTTATGCGGACGACGTCGTCGTGATCGCCATCACCCTGCGGGCGGTGGTGCGGGCCGCAGGTCCGGAGGCGTTGACCCGCCACTGGACGGGGTCCGACGCCGGTCTGCGCGTCGTCCGCGCACTGGCGGGAGTGAAGGGTCCGGGAGCCGGTGGTGCAACCGGCCGGGCGGACGGGACCGACGACGACGGGGCGGACGACGACGGGGCCGGCGGGGCCGGCCGCAACACGGCGTAACGCAAAGGCAGGGACGTTTTTTGAACGGGCGTAGTCTCCTGCGCATGCAGCAGTCCACGGGATCGATCCCCACCCTTGACCTCAGCACCGCCCGTTCCGCCGATGGATCCTTCACCCCCGGCTTCATCGAGGAACTGCGCGACGCCGCCCACACCGTCGGCTTCTTCCACATCATCAACTACGGCGCCACTCCCACGCAGGCGGACGATCTCTTCGACGTCACCCGCCGCTTCTTCGAGCTTCCGCTGGAGGAGCGCCTCCGGATCCACAACCGGTCGTCGCCCCACTTCCGCGGCTACGCCGGCCTCGGCACCGAGATCACGCGCGGCCGCCCCGACGCCCGCGAGCAGATCGACTTCTCCCCCGAGCGGGAGCCCCTGGCCGACTACCCCGCCGACGAGCCGTACTGGCTCCTGCAGGGCCCGAACCTCTGGCCCAGCACCGCACTGCCCGAACTCGAGGAACAGGCGATGGCCTGGGCGGCATTGATGTCGCGCGTCGGCGCCGAACTCCTCTCGGCGATCGCCGTCGCCCTCCACCTCCCGGAGGACTACTTCGCCGAACCCTTCGAGGGCACCCCGGCCTGGATGGCCAAGCTCGTGCACTACGTGGGCGGCGTCGTCGAGGGAGCCGGCTCGCAGGGCGTGGGCGCCCACGCCGACTACGGGTTCGTGACCCTCCTGCTGCAGGACCAGGTGGGCGGCCTCGAGGTCCTCCCCCACGGCGCCGACGAGTGGGTCCCGGTCACGCCGATCCCGGGGGCGCTCGTGGTGAACCTCGGCGAGATGCTCGAGGTGGCCACCGAGGGCTACCTCGCGGCGACCATCCACCGCGTCACCGCACCCGCGCCGGGTGTGGACCGCTACGCCGTCCCGTTCTTCTGGTCCCCGCGCCTCGACGCCGTGATCGACCCGGTCCCCCTGACCGAGGACCTGCGGTCCGCCGCCCGCGGCATCTCGGACGACCCCGAGAACCCTATGCTGTCCTCCTACGGCTCCAACGTGCTGAAGGGCCGGGTGCGGGCGCATCCCGATGTCACCGAACTCCACCACCCGGAGCTCGCACGGAAGTAGCCCTCCGACCCGGCACGAACGACGGCGACGGCACCCACCCGGGTGCCGCCGCCGTCGTCGTCCATGGAACGTGAGGGAGAGCGCTCAGGCCTCGCCCATCATGAGGCCCTCGATGGAGTGCTTCTGCGTGATCGGCACCAGGGTGTCCACCACCGGGCAGACCACATGGCGGCGGACCCGCTCGGGCAGGGCCTCGTAGAAGGGCTTCGTCACCGCCATGGCGTGGTGTTCGGCGTTGCCCGCGCCGGGGGCGTCCACCCCGAGCACGAGGACCGGCCGGGACTTCTGCGACTCGTTCTTCGTGCCGCGGTGGATCGTCAATGCGGAGCGGGCGGAGATGTCACCCATCTTCGGGAACTTGCGCTCGGCGAGACCCTCGTACCGCGCATATGCCGACTTCGGCGGGAACATCTCGTGGTCGAAGCCCTCGGGCAGGTCCCACTGCGTGCCGGGAGCGACCTCGAAGGGACCCATGTCCTCCTCGGTGTCGACGGCGGTCAGGTTGAACGCCAGCGACGTCAGCCGCCCGGTCTCCCGCGTCTCGGCCGGCATCGGGAAGTCGCGGTGCCAGGGCTGGTTCACGGCGCCGGGTCCGGGGACGTCGAAGCCGAGTTCCACGATCTCGTAGTCCGGACCGAGGACGGACTCGCACACCATGCGCACCCAAGGGTGGTCCACGAGATCGACCCAGCCCCGCATCTGCTCGGGGTGGATCTCGACGTAGTGCCGCTTCGGCCCCCGCCCCACGGCGCCGTCCGGCCGCGCGAGTGCCTCGGCGAGGGCTGCGTCGATGTCCTCGCGCATCTCCGCCGCCCACTCGCGGGTGAACGCGCCCGACTGGGCGATCACGCCCCGCGTGTACAGGCCTTCGACCGCGGCCGCCGCCTCGGGCGACGCTCCGTCGGGGATCCGGGACTCGACCGGTCCGGGGTTGACAGTGGAATCAAGCATGCTCAGGCCTCCAGGCGTTGCCCATCACGATCTTGCGGATCTCTGCCACGGGAAGCTTCGGCTTCCGGTTCTCGTCCGTGAGGCCGTTCGCCTCCTGCAGGGTGTCGGTCAGCTGGGTGTAGCAGAACCCGGACAGGAACGGGCTGTCCTCGAGGGCCGAGATCAGCGCCTGAAGACGCCGCGCGAAGTCCTCGCCGGACTCGGCGGTGGAGTAGCCCCACGTGTCGATCGGGCTGTTCGGCGCGTAGAGGATTCCCCCGAACTCGGACACCATGACAGGCTCGGTCCGCGGCAGGCCCGGCAGGACGCTCAACCGGCGTCCGGCCGGCCCCACGCCGTCGACGAGCGACTGGAAGGTCGGCAGGTCCCGGTAGCTTGCGTGGAGGTCGTCGTACGTCGTCGCGTAGTCGTGGACGGTGAAGATGTCCGACTCCACGTGCTCCCAGCCGTCGTTGGAGATGACCGGCCGGGACGCGTCGAGGGCCTTCGTCAGGTGGTACATGGCCTGGGCGAAGTGCTTCTGCCGCGGGTCATGGGAGATCTGCTGCACGCCCCAGCTCTCGTTGAGAGGCACCCAGGTCACGATGCACGGGTGGGACCGGTCCCGCTGCACCACGCTCACCCATTCCCGGGCCACGCGCTCCATCGCCGTCGGCGAGAATTCGAACGTGCTGCCCATCTCCCCCCACACCAGCAGGCCGAGGCGGTCAGCCCAGTAGAGGAACCGGGGGTCCTCCACCTTCTCGTGCAGGCGGGCGGCATTGAAGCCGAGGTCTTTGATGAGCTGGACCTCCTCGCGCAGCGCACCGGCGTCCGGCGCGGCGAGGAGCGACTCCGGCCAGTAGCCCTGCTCGAGCACCGACCGCACGTAGAAGGGGCGGTCGTTGAGGAGGAAGTGGCGTCCGGCGGTCCCGACGCTGCGGAGACCGAAGTAGGACCACACCTCGTCCACCGGTGAGCCGTCGGCGTCGAGCAGGGTGACGGTCGCGTCGATGAGGCGGGGATGGTCCGGGGACCACAGCAGCGACTCGTAGGCCTGGCCATTGGCCTGGTGCGGGATCACGCAGTCCATCACGACACGGGACTGGGTGGCCGACGTCGAGTAGGTGCCCAGCGGCCGGCCCTCGAAGCTGAGGTCGACACGCACCGTGAGGGCGCCGATGCGCTGCGGCGAGATGTCGAGCTCGAGCCGGGCGGAGCCGTTCGGGACGTCAGGCTCCCAGGTCGCCGCCTCGATGAACGACGCCGGGACGGACTCCAACCAGACCGGCTGCCAGATGCCCGTGGTGCGGTGGTACCAGATGACGTGCGGATCCTCGAGCCAGTCCTGCTTGCCGCGGGGCTGCGCGACGTCGTGCGGGTCGTCCTCGGCCCGGACGACGAGGACGAGGTCCTCGCCCGTCCTGGCATGGCTCGTCACCTCGAAGGAGAAGGGGCTCTGGCCGCCCTCGTGGGAGCCGACGACCTGCCCGTTGATCCAGACCGTCGCCCGGTAGTCGACGGCGCCGAAGTGGAGGAGCAGGCGGTCACCCTCGCCCGCGCGGCCGCTCTCGTCGATGTCCGCCTGCGTGATCGTGCGGCGGTACCAGACCACCGGGTGGAACCCGGTCTCGTGCACGCCCGACATCGCGGACTCCGGGGGGTACGGGACGGTGATGGTGAGGGGGAACGGCGTGCCGGCGGAGAACCAGGAGTCCGCCTCGCCCGCGTCCTCGTCGTCGTGGCTGAAGTCCCACTGGCCACCGAGATCCGTCCATCGGCGGCGGAGGAGCTGGGGCCGCGGGTAGGTGCCGTCCTGGGTACTGGCTGTCAACGCTTCTGGAGTCCGCATGCGGATATCTTGTCCCATATTTGCAGCGCTGTAAAGATCCTAGTGGGGCTGGAGGGCCGGGGCTCCGAGGGGTGCGCTCTCCCGGATCGTCAGCGCATGGGAGACGATGCGGTGCCGTCCCACACCGTGGTACCCGTCGATCCGCTCGCGGAGCAGTGCGAGAGCGGTGGACGCGAGCTCCCGCTTGTCCGGCGCGACCGAGGTCAGCGACGGACTCGCCCACCGGCCGAGCTCGGTGTCGTCCCACCCGACGACGGCGACGTCGCGCGGCACCTGCACGCCCGCCTGCCGCAGCGCGAACAGCGCGCCCGTCGCGAACCTGTCGTCGCGGCAGATGAGGCCGTCGAAGGCGAGGCCGGAGGCGACGGCGTCGCGTACCGCCCGGGCACTCTCCTCCGGCGTGAAGTCGGACACCGACAGCACCAGCCCGGGATCCAGGGGAATCTTCGCGTCGACGAGGCCCTGCTGGTACCCGAGGAGCCGCTGGTCCGTGGATCCCGTGGCGTCGCCCGCGACGACGCCGAGGAACGCGATGCGGCGCCGGCCCTCGCCCACGAGGTGCTGCACGCCCTCCTGCGCCGCCACGACGTTGTCGATCATCACGTGATCGGCCGTGACGGCCATGACCGATTCCCCGAGGAGCACCACGGGGACATCGCGCTGCAACCGGGCGACCTCCATGGACTGCATCCGCACGGGATGGAAGATGACGCCGTCCACGAGCCCCGTCTCCCGGTCGTTCAGCACGGCCCGTTCCGCCGCGGGGTTGCTCAGCGTCTGCTCCACGATGACCCGGTAGCCGACGCGGCTCGCCTCCTCGGCGATGTACCGCGAGAGTTCCGAGAAGTACGGGTGGTCGATCTCCGGGATCGCGAGGGCGATCATGCCGGTCTTGCCCGTGGCCAGACGCCGGGCCGTCAGGTTCGGCTTGTAGCCCAGCTCGTCGATCGCCTGCTGCACCTTCCGGCGCATGTCCGGCGTGACGTGCGGATAGTCGTGGACGACGTTCGACACCGTCTTCATCGACACACCGGCCGCTTCGGCCACATCCGCAAGTCGGACTCTCTTCATCTACGTCTCCTCGGGTCGACCCCAGTCTAGATCGGCGCGCCGAGGGCGCCACGCCGGGACGGCATTCTCCGGGACAAACTGCCGGACAAATTGCTGGACACCAATTTTACAGCGCTGTAAGCTCGGTCACACGCCGAGCCACTCACCTGGAAGTGCGCAACGTTTTCAACGAGGAGGACACATCATGACCCATCCGAAGCGATCCCTGCGCGGACGACTTCAGGCTGCAACAGCCCTCAGCGCCGTCGCGCTGCTCGGCCTGACCGCGTGCGGCGGCTCGGGCAGCGAGCAGGCCGCCAGCGAATTCACCGGCGAGTACGACGGCCCCGCCGTCGAGCTCTCCTACTGGAACGGCTTCACCGGCGGTGACGGCCCGTTCATGGAGAAGATGGTCGAGGAGTTCAACGCCGAGCACGAGAACATCAAGGTCGTCTCGAACACCATGCAGTGGGCGGACTTCTACCAGCGCCTCCCGGCGGCCGTCACGGCCGGCGAGGGCCCGGACGTCGGGGTCATGCACCTGGACCAGCTGTCCACGATGGCCGCGCGCAACGTCATCGTGCCGGTCGACGATCTCGCGGACACCCTGGAACTGACGGGCGACGACTTCACCCAGGAGGTCTGGGACGCCGGCGTCTACCAGGACGAGCGGTTCGGTATCCCCCTGGATGTCCACTCCCTGGCCATGTACTACAACACGGAGCACTTCGAGAAGGCCGGCATCACCGAGGCACCCACCGACGCGGCGTCCTTCGAGGACGCCCTGAAGAAGCTCCAGGCGGCCGGTTACGACACGCCGTTCTGGATGCCGGCGCTCTGGCCCAGCCACCTGATGAACCTCTCCCTCCAGTGGCAGAACGGCAACGAGCCGTACGACGGCGAGGCGTCCCAGGCCAATTTCGCGTCGTCCGAGGGCCTCGAGGCCATCGAGTGGCAGCGGGGCATCGTCGACGACGGGTACAGCCCCTCCAACGTCGCGATCGACTCGCAGTACGTCGCGTTCAAGAACGGCGAGAACTCGATCACCTGGGACGGCATCTGGCAGTTCAACGACCTCGAGGCCTCGGGCATGTCCTACGCCGCGGCGCCCATCCCCACGATCTTCGACGAGAAGGCGGTATGGGCCAGCTCGCACAACTTCTTCCTGCCCCGCCAGGCGCAGCCCGATCCTGACAAGGCGGACGCCGCCAAGGTGTTCATCGCCTGGATGAGCGAGAACTCGGCCGAGTGGGCCGGCTCCGGCATGATCCCCGCCCGTGAATCGGTCCGCGCCGAGGGTGCCCTCGACGGCATGCCGCAGGAGGCCATCGCCGAGGACGTCGACTCCATGCGGTTCCTCCCGGCGGTCCCCGGTATCGGTCAGGTCCAGACGGAGACCCTCGAGGTCGGCGTCAACAAGGCCGTCCTCGGTGAGGAATCACCCGAGGACGCCATGACCGAGGCGGCGGACAACGCTTCGACGCTCATGGAAGAGAACAAAGCGTCGTTCGGAGAGTAAGAACCATGACCACGCTGAAGCAAGAAGGGGGTGCCCCTTCGCGGAAGGGGGCACCCCGCCCGTCGGGGACCTCGTCGTCCCGCGAGATCCGCAAGCAGGCCGCAGCCACGCCGTGGCTGTTCCTGGCCCCGTATCTCGTCCTGTTCATCGCGTTCGTCCTGGTGCCCATCATCTTCGGTGCCTGGATCAGTCTGCACACCTGGGACTACACGCGGCCGCTCAAGCCGTTCGTGGGTCTCGGGAACTACGCCGAGCTGTTCAGGCCCGGTACCGGACCGTTCAACAACTTCTGGGGGGCGATGCAGGCCACAGGCATCTTCACCCTGTTCAGCGTGCCGCTCCTGCTCGTCATCCCGCTCGCCGTGGCCATCCTCATGGCGAAGAAGTTCCCCGGCCGCAACTTCTTCCGCGCGGTCTATTTCGCGCCGTACGTCCTGGGTGTCGCAGTCATCGGCGTCATGTGGCGCTACCTGCTCGACAACAACATCGGACTGGTCAACTACTACATGGGCCTGCTCGGCCTGCCGAGCGACGTCGCCTGGACCACCTCGACCCCGGCCGCATGGGTGGCCCTCGTCGGCGTGACCGTGTGGTGGACCCTCGGGTTCAACGCCGTCATCTACCTCGCCGGCCTGCAGGACATCCCCGCGGAGCTGTATGAGGCGGCCCGGATGGACGGCGCCACTCCCTGGCAGCAGTTCATCAATGTCACCCTCCCCGGCCTCCGCCCGGTGCTGTCGTTCGTGACCCTCGTGACGCTGATCGCGTCCGTGAACATGTTCGGCCAGTCCTACCTCATGACGCAGGGCGGACCGGGCAGGGAGACCCGCACGGCGATCTACCAGATCGCCGACACAGGCCTCCGCAACTTCCAGATGGGCAGCGCGGCCGCCATGAGCTACGTGCTGACCCTCTTCCTCATGGCCCTGAGCCTCGTGGTCTTCTGGCTGTTCCGCGAACGGAAGGATGTCCGATGAGCTCGACCGTCGAGACCCGCACCCCTCGTACCGACGAGCAGTCGGTGAAGCAGGCGCGAAAGCTCCAGCCCCGCACCCTCGCCAAGATCGTCCTCCTCACGCTGGTGGCACTGGTCTTCATCAGCCCGGTGATCTTCATGATCGTCACCTCGTTCAAGACGCGTCCCGACGCGACGTCCATCCCGCCGTCGTGGATCCCCAACCCGTTCTCCCTCGAGGCGTACCGGACGCTCCTCGCGCCGGGGTCCAACACCCCGGTGCTGCGGTGGTTCTTCAACAGCATGGTGGCCGCGATCCTCCACTCGGCGCTCGTCGTCGTGACGGCCTCCCTGGCCGCCTATCCGCTGGCCCGGATGAACTTCCGCGGCAAGAAGATCGTCTTCGCGGTCATCGTGGCGACGCTGCTGGTCCCCCCGGTGATCCTCGTGATCCCGAACTACCTGCTCGTCAGCGACCTCGGCTGGTTGAACTCGCTCGTCGCGATCATCGTGCCGACGGCGGCTTCCGCTTTCGGCGTGTTCTTCATGCGGCAGTTCTTCATCTCCCTGCCGGAGGATCTGGAGGAGGCCGCGCGGATCGACGGTGCCAACCGCGTCCAGATGTTCACGCGCATCATCCTGCCGCTCGCGAAGCCTGCCATGGCCACGCTGGCGTTGCTGGCGTTCCTCGGCAACTGGAACGACTTCCTGTGGCCGGTCTACGTGCTGTTCACCCCCGAGGTGCAGACCCTGCCACCTGGCCTGTCCACGCTGCAGTCGGCCAACGCGGTGCGTTACGACCTGCTGATGGCGGGAGCCGTGATCGCGAGCGTTCCGGTGCTCGCGCTGTTCGTCTTCCTCCAGCGCTTCATCATCGAAGGCGTGTCCCGGTCCGGGGTGAAGGGTTGAGGCGTCCGTTCCCCGGCCGCCTGCTCTCCCTCATGGCGGTCGCCGCGCTTGCCGCGGCGACCGCCGGGTGCGCTCCCTCGGAGACGTCGGAGGCCGCACCCGCGCCTGCGCCCGAGGAGCAGAACCCCACGCGGGTGCTGGACGAGGAGTTCGCGGACCCTGACATCCTCCAGGTCGGCGCCACCTACTACGCCTACGCGACCGAGGGGAACCGCAAGAACGTACAGGTGGCGACCTCCGAGGATCTCCTCGAGTGGGAGCAGCTCGACGAGGATGCACTGCCGGAGCTCCCCTCCTGGATCATCCCGGGCAAGACCTGGGCCCCGGAGGTGACCGAGGTGGCGGAGGGGCAGTTCGTCCTCTACTTCACCGGCACCAATTTCCAGCCGACGCTGCAGTGCATCGGCGTCGCCACGGCCACTGATCCCGCGGGACCGTTCACGGTCGTCGGGGACTCGATGCTGGTCTGTCCCGAGGACGAGGGCGGGGCCATCGACGCCAGCACCGTCGTAACGGACGACGGTCTGAACCTGGTCTGGAAGAACGACGGCAACTGCTGCGACAAGGACACCTGGATCCAGACGGCGCCGCTCTCGGCGGACGGGCTGGCACTCACCGGTCCGCCGCAGAAGCTCATCAAGCAGGACCTCGCGTGGGAGGGCGACCTCGTCGAGGCACCGACCGTCGTGCAGCGGGACGGCGGGTACGTGCTGCTCTACTCCAGCAACAACTACGGGGGCCGGTCCTACACCGTGGGCCGGGCCTCCGCTCCGGCGCTGGAGGGGCCCTGGGAGAAGTCCCCGGAACCCTTCCTCTCCTCGGACTCCTTCGGCGGCGACCGCTACATCGGGCCGGGCGGCCAGGACCTGGCCACCGCTCCCGACGGCCAGGTGTACCTCCTGTTCCACAGCTGGGACGCCGCAGTGACCTACCGGTCGATGCACGCGGAACCGGTGGAGTGGGACGGTGCCGAGCTGTCCCTGACGGACGGCTGAACACCGCCCCGCCTGCGGGGTACCCGGCATCACCCGGACGACGGCGCTTCCCCCGAGGCGCCGTCGTCCGTCGTTGCGGCCGGGCCCTCGATCCAGCGGATGCGGATGGGCCCCCGTGCGTCCTGGGCCACAGGTTCCCCGTGCTGGGTGACGTGCACGAGCCCCTCCCCCGCCAGGTCGAAGGCGATGCGCCGCGCCGCGGGCATCAGGTCGCGCCACTGATCCCCGCCGATGCTGCGCGCGGCGTCGGACGGGCACAGCGTCTTCCCGCTGCCCCGCTGCGCGGCGATCCGCAGGATCTCGGCCCGCAGATCGGGATCCGTGACCCCGTCAGGCATCGTCCGTCGCGTCCCCCGCCGCGCGGCCGGCGGAGCCGCCGGGCTTCTTCGGGTGCATGCGGTCGAGTTCCTGCAGCGCTGCGGTCCATCGCGCGGTGCGTTGCGCCGCGGACTGCTCCCACCAGGGCGTCCCCCGCTCGCCGAGCCCTTCCTTGGCGAGCTGGACGGTGCGCCGCGCGCGGGGCAGGGCCGCGCCGTCGTCGCCCTTCGCACTGTTGCGCACGCCCGAGCGTCCTCGCCCGAGGTGGGACATCAGGCGCGCCTTGACGTCGTCCGGCAGCGAAGGGTCGGTCTTCCGCCAGCGGCGGCCGCTGTGGAGGAAGAACCGCTCGTCGTCCGTCGTGTTCCGCAGGTCGGTCATGCGGGCCTCAGCTCGAGGATCCGGGAGGGCCGACGAGCAGCAGCACACTGAAGACCACGGAGATCCCGACGACGGCGACCGCCAGCGCGACGAGCGGACTGCGCAGCACCCATGCCTGGAGCCGCTCCACGGGCGTCCGCGGCGCCTCGGCCCCCGGGGCCAGGCGCCAGGTCCCGGCGAGCTGTCCGCGGCTCTCGATCCACCGCTCGTAGGGAATGGTCGCGAACGGGACGACCGCCGAGGCGAGGCCCAGCAGTCCCGTCACCACCGACCAGCGCTGGTTGATCCAGATGAAGACGGTCGTCGCCACGAAGCAGAGGAACACGAAGCCGTGCACGGCTCCTGCCGGCGGGACGACCGCCTCGGTGGTCCGCGTGACGTACTTGAGGAACATGCCCAGCAGCAGGAAGGCCCAGGTCACCGCCTCCGCGACGGCGACGGTGCGGAAAAGCGTGCGGGGGTTCATGGGGCTCCTGGTCGGTCGGCGATCGGTGCCTCCAATTCTCCCAGACCCTCGACAGCTCGCGTGCCCGCTCATGCTGGGTATCCTCTACTGTCGGTGGGTTCGCGCTGCACCCCGACAGGTCCGGGGCCGCACGCCCTGTGACCCCTGTCACGGGATCGTCGGCGGCCCGTGATGGACTGCTGGTCTCCCCGGCACGACGAAAGGACCAGCGGCCCATGTTCCTGCTCGACGCCCACGGCGCCCCGGACGCGACGTCCCCCGACCTCGTGTTCTCGGCGACGGACCTCGTCACCGCGTCGGAGTGCGGGTACCGGCTCCTGCGCATCCTCGACGAGAAGCTGGGACGGGCCCCCCGGGCCGACTTCCCCGTGGACGGGATGCTGCAGCGCGCCGCCGCCCTCGGGGACGTGCACGAGCACCGGGTCCTCGACGAGCTGGTGGCCGAGCACGGGCTGTGGTCGCCGGGCAACGTGTCGGGCGTGTACGACGTCGAACCGGCCGCGTCCCTGGACCGGGCCACCCTGGAGGCCAAGCATGAGGAGTCCCTCCGCGCCCTGCGCTCCGGCGCGGCCGTGGTGTTCCAGGCGGCGTTCTTCGACGGCATGTTCCACGGGCGCTCGGACTTCCTCGTCCGGCAGGACGACGGCGCGTACGCCGTCTGGGACACGAAGCTCGCCCGCCACGCGAAGGTCGGCGCCCTGCTGCAGCTCGCCGCGTACGGCGACCAGCTGCAGGCGGCGGGCATCCCGACGGCGGACGAGGTGACGCTCGTCCTCGGTGACCGCCGCCGCAGCACCCATCGGCTGCCCGATCTCCTGCCGGTGTTCCGCGAGCGACGCACCCGCTTCCTCGAGCTCGTGCACGGCCATCGCAGGCAGGCGGACCCCGTGGGCAGGGGCGCTCCGGGCGTGGCCGCGTGCGGGCGGTGCGACTACTGCGCCGAGCAGGTGCTGGCATCGCGGGACCTCCTCCTGGTGGCGGGGATGACCGGCGAGCGCAGGGCACGCCTGCAGTCCCAGGGCGTCGCCACGATCGACGACCTCGCCGCGCTGCCCGACCACCCGGAGGACGCCGCCCTGACGAGGCTGCAGGAGCAGGCGCGCCTGCAGGTCGGGGCAATCGCAGTGGACGGCGGCGTCACCTACCGCGACGCAGAGGGCACGGAGCGCACGCTGTCCTACCGCGTCCTTCCGCAGCACACGCTGGGGGCCCTGCCGGCGCCGAGCCCCGGTGACATCTTCTTCGACTTCGAGGGCGATCCGCTCTGGCAGGACCCCGAGGACGGCAGCTGGGGCATCGAGTACCTGTTCGGCGTCGTCGAGCAGCCGGACCGCGACGGTGAGCCGCCCTTCCGTCCGTTCTGGGCCCACAGCCGTGCGGAGGAGCGCGCGGCGTTCGTCCGGTTCCTCGAGTACGTCCGGCAGCGCCGCCTGCAGTACCCGGACCTGCACGTCTACCACTACGCGGCCTACGAGAAGAGCGCCCTGCGGAGGCTGTCCCTCGTCCATGTGATCGGCGAGGACGCCGTCGACACCCTGCTCCGCGAGGGCGTCCTCGTGGACCTCTACGAGACCGTGCGCCGCAGCCTCCGTATCTCCGAGCGCTCCTACGGCCTCAAGAAGCTCGAGCCCCTCTACCTGGGCGGTAGCCTGCGTTCCGGGGACGTGACCGACGCCGGAGCCTCGGTCGTCGCCTATGCCGCCTACTGTGCCGCCCGCGACGCCGGGGACGGCGCAGCCGCGGCGGAGATCCTCGCCGGCATCACCGACTACAACCGTTACGACTGCCTCTCGACGCTCGGGCTCCGGGACTGGCTGCTCTCGCTCGGGCAGCGGCACGCTCTCCCTGGTGCCGCGGGTCTCCCGTCCGCCGCGCCCGCCCCCGCCCCTGTTCCGGACGCCGAGGACCTCCCCGCCTACGGCCCCGCCCCCGAGGAGGCCAGGCTGCTGGCGTACCTCGCCGACCTGCCGACCGGTACGGGGAGGGGGGCGGACCAGCAGGCCATCGCGCTCGTCGCGGCGGCCGTCGGGTATCACCGCCGGGAGCGGAAGCAGTTCTGGTGGTCCCATTTCGACCGGCTCGCCGCACCCGCCCATGCCTGGGACACCGCACGTGACGTGCTGGTGTTCCGGACCCTCGAGGTGGTGCAGGACTGGGCCAGGCCGACCTCCCGCTCGAACCCCGTGCGGCTGCTGAAGGCGACCGGCACCCTGACGGCGGGGGCCGACGTCAGGGAGGGCTCGACCTACTTCGCGATCTACGACGCGCCCGTCCCGCCCGATGCGGACAGCATCGACGGCGGCGGCACGGGGCGCGGCGGCTGGTTCGGCGTCGAGGTGACGGAGCTGTCCGAGGATGCGGACGGCGTCGCGACCGTGGTGTTCAGGGAGAAGCTGCGGCGCGGAGCGCCGGAGCGTCCCGAACTCCCCCTGGCCCTGGCCCCCGACCAGCCGCTGATGACGAGATCGATGCAGGACGCGCTGGCCGCCCTCGCGGACCGGGTGGGCCGGTCGCTTCCGGGAGTGCCCGGGGACCCCGCGCTCGACCTCCTCCGGCGCGTCCCCCCACGCCTCGCGGGCGGCGCCGAACCACCCACGGCACCGCTGCACGGGAACGGTTACGCCGAGGCCATCACCGCCGCCCTGCACCTCCTCGAGGACTCCTATCTCGCCGTGCAGGGTCCGCCCGGTACCGGCAAGACCCACGTCGGCGCCGACGTCGTCTCCCGCCTGGTGCACCTCGGGTGGAAGGTGGGCGTCGTCGCGCAGTCGCACGCCGTCGTCGAGAACCTGCTGTGCCGTGCCATCGAGGCCGGTGTCCCCGCCGACCAGGTCGCCAAACGCACGGAGACACCCGACACACCCTGGACACAACGGTCCGACGACGACGTCGCCCGCCTGATCGGCGGACCGGGTGGCTGCCTGGTCGGAGGTACGGCCTGGACGATGACCGGGAGCAAGGTCCCGGCGCACTCCCTCGACCTGCTGGTCATCGACGAGGCAGGGCAGTTCTCGCTCGCCAACACGATGGCCGTGGCCCGCGCCGCACGCCGGCTCCTCCTGCTCGGTGACCCGCAGCAGCTCCCGCAGGTCACCCAGGGCGTCCACCCGGAGCCGGTCGACGGATCCGCGCTCGGCTGGCTGTCCGCCGGGCACGCGACACTGCCCGGGCGGTTCGGGTACTTCCTCGCGGACACCTGGCGCATGCACCCGGACCTGTGCCGCGCGGTGTCGGCCTTCGCGTACGACGGCCGGCTGACCACGGCTGCAGCAGCGCGCGGGCGGCGCCTGGAGGGTGCTCGGCCCGGCATCGAATGCGTCATGGTCGACCATGAGGGCAACGCGACGGCCTCGGCGGAGGAGGCAGCGGAGGTCGTCGAGCAGGTGCGGCGCCACCTCGGCCTGGCCTGGACCCCCGTGCCGGGTACCGTCCCGCGCCCGCTCGCGCAGGAGGACATCCTCGTGGTCGCGCCGTAC
The DNA here is from genome assembly GCF_058269155.1 of Arthrobacter sp. TJ-263. Lineage (NCBI taxonomy): Bacteria > Bacillati > Actinomycetota > Actinomycetes > Micrococcales > Micrococcaceae > Arthrobacter > Arthrobacter sp. TJ-263. The sequence continues at coordinate 673,006 of NZ_JBZCNE010000002.1, forward strand.
AACGCCCAGGTGCAGCTCACCCGGCAGGCACTGCGGACGGCCGGGTTCGGGGACGTCCGGGTGGGCACCGTGGACAGGTTCCAGGGTCAGCAGGCCGTCGTCGTGATCGTCACCATGACGGCGTCCTCCGCCGCGGAGGCACCCCGCGGCATCGGGTTCCTGCTCAACCGCAACCGGGTCAATGTCGCGATCTCGCGGGGGCAGTGGCGCGCCGTCGTCGTCAGGTCCCCGCGGCTGACCGAGCACATGCCCTCCACGCCGGCCGCCCTGGAGGAACTCGGTGCGTTCATCGGCCTCTGCGACGGGGAGGGCTGAGACCTCCCACGCCCCGCCCGGAGGCGGCCTGGTTCATCGGGCGGCACAGCGGCAGCGGCCGGAGTCGGACCCGCCCGGCGGCGCGGCAGATGCGGGTTAACGAAGAAGCAGGCCGGACCGAGGTCCGACCTGCTACTCGCGAAAAGATCTAGTGGAAGATCCGAGCCTTAGAGGGGCTGGATGTTCGACGCCTGAGGACCCTTGGGGCCCTGCTCGGTGTCGAAGCTGACCTTCTGGTTCTCGTCAAGCGAGCGGTAGCCGCTCGCATTGATGGCGGAGAAGTGTGCGAACACGTCTGCGCTTCCGTCGTCGGGAGCAATGAATCCAAAGCCCTTTTCAGCGTTGAACCACTTCACGGTACCTGTTGCCATTTTTGTTTATCCTTCTGAAATTCAGACGCACTCCGACTTTCGGAGCGCCCCAGTCGCGGCGTGCTTGTCCGCTTTTTCAGAGACACGATCCGTCCCGCGAGGGCCAGACCGCGTGAAATACAAATGCGCAACACTACAACCGACACCCACTTAACCAAACCTTGGAGGGTAATGGCAAGCAGGAAGCCAAAGTTCTTTGATCGGCTACCCTTGCGCGGCGACCGGATGCATCGCATCGGCCAGCAGTTCGAAGGAGCGCAGCCACGCGTCGGTGCTCTCCGCCTGGGTCGCGACGATGAGCTCGTCGGCCCCGAACCGCTCGGCGAACTGCTCCAGGTAGTCGCGGACGACGTCGGGCGTGCCGACGGCGCTGTACCGTGCCATCCCGGCCATCTGCTGACCGGCCGGCGACGCGAGGATGGCCTCGGACTCCTCCCGCGTGAAGGTCTGCCCACGGCCCAGGAGCAGGCTCACACGGCGCAGCATGCCCTCGTGGAACTCGTGGTGGGCGTCGTTCGCGCTGTCCGCCGCGATCACGTTCACGCCGGCGATGAAGTGCGGCTCCGAGGACTGCGCGGACGGCGTGAACTCCCGGCGGTAGATGGCAGCGGCGTCCTGCAGCGCCTGGGGGGCGAAGTGCGACGCGAAGGCGAAGGGCAGGCCCAGGGCCGCAGCGAGCCGCGCACCGAACAGCGAGGACCCGAGGATGTAGAGCGGGACATTGGTGCCCTTGCCCGGGGTCGCCTGGACACCGGGCACGCGGCTCTCGCCGCTCAGGTAGCCCTGCAGCTCCTGGACGTCCTGCGGGAAGCTGTCGGCAGCCATGGGGTCGCGGCGCAGGGCGCGCGCCGTGACCTGGTCGCTGCCGGGGGCCCGTCCGAGGCCGAGGTCGATCCGGCCCGGGTGCAGGCTCTCGAGAGTGCCGAACTGCTCGGCGATGGTGAGCGGTGAGTGGTTGGGCAGCATCACACCTCCCGAGCCGAGACGGATGGTGGACGTGTGCGCGGCGACATGGGCGATGAGCACGCTCGTGGCGGAGGACGCGATGCTGCCCATGTTGTGGTGCTCCGCGTACCAGATGCGGCGGTATCCCCACCGCTCGGCGTGCTGCGCGAGCGAGACGCTCGAGGCGAAGGTCTCTGCCGGCGTGGAGCCTTCAGCGACCTGCGCCAGATCCAGGATGGACAGGGGGACGGACATGGGTGCACCTTCCGGTTCTCGACGACCGCGACGGGGTGTGTCGCGGGTCTTCTCAGGGAACGGTTGCCCGGGTGTATCTATTTCCCGCGCGGGCAGGGACAGCGCCACGGAGGAAGCCGCGGAGGCCCGGGGCGCGGCCCGGGCGAGCACGGGAGTCGCTACGCCCCCTCCGCATCGCCGTCCGCCTCGTCGAGGAGGAACCCCCGCAGGAGGGCAGCGGTGCCCTCGAGGTGGGCGGTCATCTCGGCCTGCGCGCGCTCCGGATTGCCCCCGAGCACCGCCTTCACGATGGCGGCGTGCTGCCGGTTGGAATGGCTGATGTTCGCCGCCAGGAAAGGGATGCGGTCGAGCATGTCGTTGGTCCTGGACCGCGCCTGGGCCACGGCGAGCGCCAACGACGGCGACCCCGCCACCTCGGCGATGGCGAGATGCAGCCGGGCGTCGAGGGGGCGATACCGGGCTGCGTCGGCGTCGTCCACCGCCTGCAGCGCTCCGAGCAGGTCACGGCGCGACTCCTCCGAACACGCCCGCTGGGCGGCGAGGCGGGCTGCGCCGGGCTCGACGACGGCACGGAAGGCGAGGACGTCCTCCACCTCGGAACGGCGCAGGGAGGCGGGGCCGTCGCCGGCGGCCGGCAGCGACGCACTGACGACGGCGCCTCCGTAGCGGCCGCGCTGGACGGTGAGGTAGCCCGCGGTCTGCAGGTCGGCGAGCCCGTCGCGCAGGGTGGAACGGGAGACGCCCAGGTGCTCGGCGAGATCCCGTTCGGGCGGAAGCCGTGACCCGGCGGGGAACACGCCCAGCTTGATGGCATGCAGGAGACGTTCGACCGTCTCCTCGAACGCGTTCCCCCTGCGTGCCGGCTGGATGAGCCGGAAAACAGGATCCGCAGGGTCGCTCATGCTTCCAGCTTACGCACCGGCCGGCGGCCCTCATCCCCGCCGGTCGGCAGCCCTCTTGACGAACCGGATCGGGGGGACGAGCATTAGGGCACTCTTTGGACTGATATCAGTCCAATGCTGTCGGCGTGGATCCGCTCCGCCGAGAAAGGCCTGCCCTACCCGTCCTCCATCCGGCCGTCCAACCAAGGGGTACACGTGGCACACAGGAACATCGATTACACCGCCGTCGACGACCAGTACCACAAGCACCGGAAGCTGAAGAGCGGGGCCGCCGGCTGGGTCCTGCTGGCCGGGCTCGGGGTCGCCTACGTCATCTCGGGGGACTTCTCCGGTTGGAACCTCGGACTCGCGGAAGGCGGGTGGGGCGGCCTGCTCATCGCCTTCATCCTGATGGGCATCATGTACACCTGCATGGTGTTCGGCCTGGCGGAGATGTCGTCGACGCTCCCGACGGCCGGTGCCGGCTACGGGTTCGCCCGCCGCGCCCTCGGTCCGCTCGGAGGCTTCGCCACGGGGATGGCGGTACTCATCGAGTACGCCGTCGCGCCCGCCGCGATCGCCACGTTCATCGGCGGGTACATCGAGGCGCTCGGGCTCTTCGACATCACCAACTCGTGGCCGGTCTACCTCGTCACCTACGTGGTGTTCATCGGGATCCACCTCTGGGGCGTCGGCGAGGCGCTCAAGCTGATCTTCGGCATCACCGTGGTCGCCGTCGTCGCCCTGGTGGTGACCGTCGTCGGGCTCCTGCCGCGTTTCGACACCGCGAACCTGTTCGACATCGTCCCCGACGGGTCGGCCGGATCGTCGGCCTTCCTGCCGTACGGGTTCTCCGGTGTCCTCGCCGCGCTGGTGTTCGGGATCTGGTTCTTCCTGGCCATCGAGGGCGTCCCCCTCGCCGCCGAGGAATCCAGCGACCCGAAACGGGACATGCCGCGGGGCATCATCGTCGCCATGCTGCTGCTCCTGGTCTTCGGCGCGCTCATGCTCTTCCTGGTACCGGGGGCGGCAGGCGCCGACGCGATGGGCCAGTCGGACTCCCCGCTCCCTGAAGCGTTGCGGGCGGCAGCGGGCGGGGACTCCGCCCTCGCCGACTTCGTCAACTACGCAGGGCTCGCGGGCCTCGTGGCCAGCTTCTTCTCGATCGTCTACGCCTACTCGCGGCAGCTCTTCGCCCTCTCGAGGGCCGGCTACCTCCCCCGCGTCCTCTCCCTCACCTCGAAGCGCCACACCCCGTGGGTGGCTCTTATCGTCCCGGGGACCATCGGTTTCCTGCTCGCCGCCCTGACCGGCAACGGCGGGCTCCTCATCAACATCGCCGTCTTCGGTGCCACCGTGTCCTACGTCCTGCTGAACCTGTCGCACATCCTCCTGAGGTTCAGGGAACCCGGGCTCGAGCGGGGATACCGCACGCCGGGCGGGGTGGTCACGACGGGCATCGCCCTCGTCCTCGCCGTCATCGCCCTGGTGGCCACCTTCTTCGTCGACATCCTCGCTGCCTCCATCACCGCCGCCATCTTCCTCGGTGCCCTCGCCTACTTCTGGTTCTACAGCCGCCACCACCTGGTGGCGAGCGCCCCCGAGGAGGAATTCGCCCTGCTGGAGAAGGAGGAGCAGGACCTGGCCTGACCCGACCCCACCCGCGACGCCACCCCACCCGACAGAAGGAAACTCATGGACCCGCATCCCCGCAGTGAACGCATGCTCACCGTCGACCAGCTCACCTCGGCCGTCGAGGCAGGTGAAATCGACTCGGTGGTCCTGGCGTTCACCGACATGCAGGGCAGATTGCAGGGCAAGGTGATCCACGGCCGGTTCTTCCTCGACACGGTCCTCGGCCACGGCACGGAGGGATGCAACTACCTGCTGGCAGTCGATACCGACATGAACACCGTGGAAGGCTATGCGATGTCGAGTTGGGACACCGGGTACGGGGACATGGTGTTCGACCTCGACCTCGACACCATCCGGCGCCTCCCCTATCGGGAGGGCACGGTGATGATCCAGTCGGACCTGTCCTTCACCACCGGCGAACCGGTCCGGGTCGCCCCGCGCAGCATCCTCAAGGCGCAGGCCGCGAGGGCCGCGGACCGCGGCATGCGGGCGTTCTCGGGGACGGAGCTGGAGTTCATCATCTACAACGACTCGTTCGAGGACGCCGGCCTCAAGCACTACCGCGATCTCGTTCCCGCCAACCAGTACAACGTCGACTACTCGATCCTGGGGTCCCTGCGCGTCGAACCGCTCCTGCGGGACATCCGCAATGCGATGTACCAGGCGGGCATGATCGTCGAGTCGGCCAAGGGCGAATGCAACTTCGGTCAGCACGAGATCGCGTTCAAGTACGACGACGTGGTCGTGACGGCCGACAACCACAGTGTCTACAAACTGTCGGCGAAGGAGATCGCATCCCAGCGGGGCCAGTCGGTGACCTTCATGGCCAAGCCGAACCAGAGGGAGGGCTCCTCCTGCCACATCCACATGTCCCTCCGGAGCGACGACGGCGGACTCGTGTTCTGGGACGAGGCCGGGAACCAGCGCACGCCGCTCTACGACCACTTCATCGCGGGGGTGCTCGCGACCATGCGTGAGTTCACGCTCTTCTACGCGCCCAACATCAATTCCTACAAGCGCTTCTCCAAAGGCTCCTTCGCACCGACGGCGGTCGCCTGGGGGCTGGACAACCGGACCTGCTCGGTCCGCCTCGTGGGCCACGGCTCCTCCGCCCGCCTGGAGAACAGGGTCCCGGGCGCGGATGCGAACCCCTACCTCGCACTCGCGGCGATGCTCGCCGGCGGACTGTACGGCGTCGAGAACGAACTGGAGCTGCCACCACGGATGGACGGCAACGCCTACCTGTCCGACGCCGACCACGTGCCCGCCACGATGCAGGAGGCCCGTGACCTCTTCGCCGGCTCCGCGATCGCGCGGGAGGTCTTCGGCGAGGAGGTGGTGGAGCACTACACCCACTATGCCGACGTCGAGCTGGCCCAGTTCAACGCGGCCGTGACGGACTGGGAAGTGCGGCGCGGGTTTGAACGACACTAGGGCGTCATGGTGACGACCGAGCCCGCACACGGCACCTACCGCCCCAGGGTCGGCCTCACCACGTACTGGCAGTCCGCGGCCTGGGGTGTCTGGGACGGCACCGCGGCCATCGTGCCGGGCGCCTACGTGCGCGCCGTCGTGGACGCCGGCGGGAGCCCCCTCCTGCTGCCACCCTTGGGCACCGATCCGAGCGTCGTCGGCCTGCTCGACGGTCTGATCGTCATCGGCGGGGTCGACGTGGACCCTGTGCGCTACGGCGCCGCGCCGCATCCGACCACGGTGTCCCAGCCGGAGCGCGACGACCACGACCTCGCCCTGACGCGGGCGGCACTGGACGCCGGCACACCCCTCTTCGCCATCTGCCGGGGGGCGCAGGTCCTCAACGTCGCCCTCGGCGGCACGCTGCACCAGCACCTGCCCGAGGTGCGGGAGGACGCAGCGCGGTATCAGCCCGCGCCGGGTGTCTTCGGCAGCGTCGACTTCACCACCGAACCGGGGTCCATCGCCCGGCAGCTGCTGGGGAAGCGGGCGTCGAGCCCGTGCTACCACCACCAGGGCCTGGACAGGATCGCCGACGGACTGTGCGTGACGGCCCTGGCCGCGGACGGGACGGTGGAGGTCGTCGAAGCGGCCGTCGGGGGCCCTGTCGGCTGGACCCTCGGCGTCCAGTTCCATCCCGAGGAGAACGGGCAGGACAGGCGCCTGTTCGGCGGCTTCGTCGACGCTGCCCGCACCTACGCCTCCCGCCTCGCCCCTGAAAGGACCGCGTCATGAGCTCCACCCACCAGATCCTCGACCCTGCGACCGAGAAGGCCATCGGCACGGTCGCCATGGCGGGACCGGAGGACACGGATGCCGCGATCCTGCGGGCGGCCGGCGCCTTCCCCGCCTGGCGGCAGGTGGCCCCGGCGGACCGTGCGCTGCTGCTCCGGCGGTTCGCCTCCGCCGTGGATGCGGAGATCGAGGCGCTCGCCGCGCTCGAGGTGGCCAACGCCGGCCACACGATCGGGAATGCGCGCTGGGAGGCCGGCAACGTACGTGACGTCCTGACGTACTACTCGGCGGCCCCCGAACGCCATCTCGGGCAGCAGATCCCCGTCGCGGGCGGCGTGGATGTGACGTTCCACGAACCGCTCGGCGTCGTCGGCATCATCGTGCCGTGGAACTTCCCCATGCCCATCGCAGCGTGGGGTTTCGCCCCGGCGCTCGCCGCCGGCAACACGGTGGTCCTGAAACCGGCCGAACTCACCCCCCTGACGGCGATACGGCTCGGTGAGCTCGCACTGCAGGCCGGGATCCCCGAGGGCGTGTTCACCGTCCTGCCGGGCAAGGGCTCCGTCGTCGGTGCACGCTTCGTCTCCCACCCTGCGGTCCGCAAGGTCGTCTTCACCGGTTCCACCAGCGTGGGCAAGCAGATCATGGCGGGCTGCGCGGAACAGGTCAAGCGCGTGACCCTCGAACTCGGCGGGAAGAGCGCCAACGTCATCTTCGCCGACGCAGACCTGGAGAAGGCCGCCGCCGCGGTACCCGACGGGGCCTTCGACAATGCCGGGCAGGACTGCTGCGCCCGGTCCCGGGTGCTCGTCCAGCGGTCCGTGTACGACGACGTCCTGGGCATGCTGGGAACCGCGGTGGAATCCGTCAGGGTGGGCGATCCGGGCCTGGAGGACACGCACATGGGTCCGCTGATCTCGGCCGCCCAGCGCGACGCCGTGGCGCGATTCGTCTACGACGCGGACGGGAGGACCGTGGCCGACGTCGCCTTCCAGGGCGCCGCCCCCGACGGACCCGGCTTCTGGTTCCCGCCCACCGTCATCACGCCCTCGGATCCCCGGTCCGCCGCCTTCACGGAGGAGATCTTCGGCCCGGTGGTCTGCGTCGTCCCGTTCGAGGACGAAGCGGATGCCGTGCGGCTCGCCAACGACTCGGCCTACGGACTGTCCGGATCCATCTGGACGCGCGACGTGGGCCGCGCGCTCCGCGTCTCACGGGCCATCGACGCGGGGAACCTCTCCGTGAATTCGCACTCCTCCGTCCGGTATTCCACGCCGTTCGGCGGCTTCAAGCAGTCCGGCCTCGGCCGGGAACTGGGCCCCCAGGCCCTCGACGCGTTCAGCGAGACCAAGAACGTCTTCATAGCCACCGATGCCTGAGTGGCGTCCATCCGACCAGAAGGAGTGCCCATGACAGCCCTGCCCTACAACGGACTCGTGACCAACCGCCTCCAGGGGCGCACCGCGGTCGTCACCGGGGGCGCCTCGGGGATCGGCCTGGCCACGGCCCGGCGCCTCGCCCACGAGGGGGCGCACGTGGTGATCGGGGACATCTGTCCGGACGCGGTCGGGGAGTCGCTGGCGGAGCAGTTCGGCGGCAGCTTCATCCGCGCCGACGTCACCAGCGAGGACGATGTCCGGGCGATGTACGCCTTCGCCCTCGCGACCTACGGTTCCATCGACATCGCCTTCAACAACGCGGGGATCTCGCCCGACGACGACTCCTCCATCCTCGACACGGGGATCGACGCCTGGCGCCGTGTCCAGGAGGTGAACCTGACGAGCGTGTACTACTGCTGCAAGCACGTCCTGCCCTACATGCAGGCGCAGGGACGCGGGTCGATCATCAACACGGCCTCCTTCGTGGCGGTCCTCGGTGCCGCCACGTCCCAGATCTCCTACTCCGCGTCGAAGGGCGGCGTGCTGTCCATGAGCCGTGAGCTGGGGGTGCAGTTCGCCCGGGAGGGGATCCGGGTGAACGCGCTCTGCCCGGGCCCCGTCAACACCCCCTTACTGCAGGAGCTGTTCGCGAGCGACGCCGAACAGGCCCGGCGCCGGCTCGTCCATATCCCGCTGGGGCGCTTCGCCGAACCCGACGAACTGGCTGCCGCCGTCGCCTTCCTGGCCTCGGACGACTCGTCCTTCATCACGGCCAGCCAGTTCATGGTCGACGGCGGCATCGCCGGCGCCTACGTCACGCCCCTGTGACGGCGCACGGCCCCGAGCCTGCGCCGGATCTGCTTGACTGGGCGCATGCCCAGCGACCCACTTCCGTCCGAAGCCGCGCTCCGCGAGCGCCAGGACCTCCTCGTCCGCGAGCTCGCGGTGGAACAGAACTCCGCCCGCCTGCAGGCGCTCAGCGACGAGCTGGAGGCCATCCAGCGCCGGCTCGAGCAGCTGCGCCACGCCTGATCACTGCATGATCACCGCGTGACCGGCGCCTGATCCGTCTCGGCGCGCCGGCGTCTCGATGGTCAGGACCCCCTCCGCGCCCCCGTCCGTCGACGCGTAGGAGTGCACCGTGTCCCCGTGCCAGGACAGCGCGTCGCCGGCCGTCGCGTCCTGCTCGGAGCCGAGCACGCCCACGCGTGCGCTGCCCCGCACCACCCGGAAGTGCTCCACGGTCCCCGGTCCGTGGGCCGGTGACACCCGCGTCCCCGCCGACGCGATGGTGAGCCAGAAGACCTCGGTGGTGCCGCCGTCGTCGTGCGTACGCACCGTGAGCAGCCGGGCCTCCACGACGCCGTCGGAGACGCCACGCCCCGTCCCGTCCCCCACGAGTCCGGTGAGCGGTACCCCCAGGGGGCCTGCGAGCGCGTAGAGCGTCCCGAGGGTCGGATTGCGGGTCCCCGCCTCCAGTTCGGACAGCGTGCCCTTCCCGATGCCCGCCTGCAGTGCCAGGGCGCTGAGGGAAAGCCCGCGGTCCCGGCGCAGCCGCGTGATCCTGCGGGCGACGGCGGAGTGCAGGGATTCGTCGCGGTCCGGTTTGTCCTCGGGCATCCCTGCATCCTACGCTGGCCGTTCCGTAGACAGAACGAATTCCGAGGGCGCTGCGCGCCACCCGACAGGAGTCCCGCGGTGCACACCAGATCCTCCGTCCGGCCCGGTCTGCACGAACCCGTCCTCGCCGGCATCGTCACCGCCCTGGTGGGCTTCACCTCGTCGTTCGCCGTCGTGCTCGCCGGCCTGCGGGCCACCGGCGCGTCACCCGAGCAGGCCGCCTCGGGGCTGCTGGCGCTGACCGCGGTCGTGGGCGTCGGGATCGTCCTGCTGTCGCTGCGATACCGCATCCCCGTCACGCTCTCGTGGTCCACCCCGGGTGCCGCCCTGCTGGCCGGTGCCAGCATCCCGTCCGGCGGCTGGCCCGCGGCGGTCGGCGCCTTCCTGGTCACCGGCGTCCTCATCGCGCTGACCGCGGCGGTGCCGTGGCTGGGCCGGCTGGTGGCCCGCATCCCGCAGCACCTCGCGCAGGCGATGCTCGCGGGCGTGCTGCTCCCCCTGTGCCTGGCGCCGTTCCAGTCCATCGGCACCATCCCGCTCCTGGTGCTGCCGGTGATCCTCGTCTGGCTCGCCGCCTCGGCCCTCGCCCCCAAGTGGTCGGTCCCCCTCGCGCTCCTCGCGGCCCTGGCCGTGATCGGCGTCCAGCTCGGCCTCGCGGGTACGGCCATCGACGCGTCGTCCCTGGCCCCGTCCCTGGCATTCACCGTCCCGGTCATCGAGCCTGCCGCCGTCCTCGGCATCGCCCTGCCGCTCTACGTGGTCACGATGGCGTCGCAGAACCTCCCGGGCGTCGCCGTGCTCTCGTCCTTCGGCTATGAGGCCCCCTGGCGGCCCGCCCTGGCCGTCACGGGCGCGGGGACCGCCGTCGTCGCGCCCTTCGGCGGCCACGCGGTCAACCTCGCGGCCCTGTCGGCCGCGCTGTCCGCAGGCGAGGGTGCGGGTGAGGACCGCGACCGCCGGTGGATCGCGGCCCTCACCGCGGGCCTGTCCTACCTGGTGCTCGCCGCCTGCTCGGGGGCGCTCGTCGTCGTCGTGGGCGCCGCACCCGCCGGGCTCGTGGAGGCGGTGGCCGGGCTCGCCCTGATCGGCACCATGGCGACGGCGGTGACGGCGTCCTTCCGGGACGCGACCGGGCGCATGAGCGGCGCCGTGACGTTCCTCCTCGCGGCGTCCGGCCTGTCCGTCCTCGGGATCGGCGGGGCCTTTTGGGCGCTCGTCGGCGGGCTGGCGGTGCGGACCGCCATCGAACGGAAACGGCCCGCCTGACCGGCGACGGCTAGACGGGCGTATGCGGCGCCTGCGCCTCGTCGCCCTGTTCACGTGCCTTGCGCTGCCGTGCCCGGTCCAGCGCGTTGATGACCGGCGCCGCGGTGATGCCGTGCACCACGATCGACATCACGATCACCAGCGCCCCGATGCGCCACAGCGTGGACTCGTCGGCCGTGAACTCCCCCTTCGACAGCGCGTAGCTGAGGTAGTAGATGGACCCGATGCCGCGCACACCGAAGAAGGCGAGGGTGCTGCGCTCCCGCGGACCGGTCTTCCCGCGGGCCAGGCTGATCCAGCCGCTGACGGGCCGGACGAGGAGGATGAAGGCTGCGGCGACCACCACTTCGAGCGGGCGCAGGCCCTCGAGCAGCCCACGTGCCACGGCACCACCGAGCAGGACGAGCACGACGACCGTCAGGAGGCGCTCGAGCTGCTCGATGTAGCTGTGCAGGACACCGTGGTAGCCGTGGGTCTGCTCCCCCGCGCGGATGGTGACGGCGCACACGAACACGGCGATGAAGCCGTAGCCCTCCACCGCCTCGGTCACGCCGTACGTCAGGAAGGTGGCCGCGAGCGCGACGAAGCCCTCGGAGTGGTTGGCGAGGCGGACGCTCTTGATGGGTGACCGGAAGAAGATGCGGCCGAGCAGCATGCCGATCCCGACGCCGAACGCGCAGCCGATGATGATGCGCCACAGCACGTCGAGGAGGATCCATTCCGGGAACCAGGCCGACGGAGCGAGCCCCACGGTGCTCAGCAGGATCGCGAGGTAGATGAAGGGGAACGCGAGCCCGTCGTTGAGGCCTGCCTCGGAGGTCAGTCCGAACCGCACCTCGTCCTCGGCGTCCAGGTCCTCCTCGGACTCCGACGGCTCGCCGACCTGCACCTCCGAGGCGAGCACGGGGTCGGTCGGCGCGAGGGCGGCGGCGATCAGCAGGGCCGACGCGACGCCGAGGCCGAGGACCCACATCCCCATGAGGGTCAGTCCGAGGATGCACAGCGGCATCGCGATGCCGAGGAGCCGCCAGGTGGTGGACCACCGGTGCCAGCCGACCTTGCGGTCCAGTGCCAGCCCGGCGCCCATCAGCGAGATGATGACGCAGACCTCGCTGAGGTGGATGGTCACGTCGCTGTACTTCATGGGGTCCGGGTCCGGAAGGTCCTTCGCGAACGTGAAGATGATGATGCCGGCGGCGAGGAAGACCATGGGCATGGACACGGGGGCGCGCATCAGCAGGCGGGGCAGGAGGGCGGCCGCGAACACCGCAAGCCCCGCCGCCGCGAAGATGATGCTTGGAGCCTCGAACACGTGCGACCTCTTCCGTTTCCCTGCGACCTGGCGCTCAGCCCCCGAGCCAAGAGTAGGGCAGGCCGGGGTGTCGCCGGAGCGCGCCTGCCTCATCACGGTTCCCCGCCGGCAGCGGGTAGACTATACGGCCGTTCCCCGCCGGACGCCCACCGGCAGTCGGGCTTTCCCCGAAACGGAGCGCCCGGCGAGGAGTGCGTCACCGCCACGTGAGAGCATGGAATTATGCCCATTTCCACCCACCCCATGGTCGATGTCACAGACATCATCCGGATCGTGGGCGGCGCGGCGTTCCAGCGCGGACAGACCTACGCCAAGGACGGCGCTGTCAGCTCCCTCGCCTGGGACGCCGAGTCGAAGCTGCTGACCGGGAAGGTCCGCGGCACCGCGCCCCATGACTACCGGACCAAGCTGCGCCTCGGGCTCAAGGGCGACGGCCGCTTCCGCCCCCTCGAGAACTTCTGCAGCTGCCCCATCGGTGCGGACTGCAAGCACGTGGCCGCCACGGCCCTGCAGAGCAACACGGAGAACCTGCTGGCGCAGCACGAACGCGACCTCGGCGCCCGGTCCGCTCCGCGCACGTCGGTGCCCGAGGGCTGGCAGGCATCCCTCACGGATCTTTTGGAGGCCGACACCGGCATCGACTCCCCGCCCGCGCCGCGGACGCCCCTCGGGCTGCAGTTCGAGCTGCGCACCCCCGAGGTCGCCGTGCAGCGGTGGGGCTCCGCCGCCGAGCGCCAGGGCCAGCGCACGCTCAACACACGCCTCGGCGTGCGGCCCGTCAGCCAGAACGGCAAGGGCAAGTGGATCAAGAACAACCTGTCCTGGGGCAGCATCAGCTACCAGACCTACGGGCTGACGCTGGACCCGGACCAGCACCGGTGGTTCTCCCAGTTCCCTGCGCTGCACCGCGGCACCGGCGTCAACTACTTCGGCAACAACGACTCCTGGCTGTACCTCGACGACTTCAGCAACCCGCTGCTCTGGCAACTGCTGGACGAGGCGCAGCGCCTCGGCATCGCGTTCGTGGGGTCGAAGAAGTCCGTCTCGATCGACCTCGCGGCCCGCGCCACCCTGAAGCTCGACGCGACCGAGACGGAGGACGGCTCGCTGCGGCTGAGCCCGGCCCTCGACGTCGACGGCCGGCCCCACCCGTCCGAGACGGCCCACGTCATCAGCACGCACGGCATCTACACCGTCGCCCCCGATGACACGATCACCCTCGCCCCCGCCTCGCGGAGGCTGACGGCGAAGGACATCGAGCTCCTGCAGCGCGGGCACGCCGTCGTGGTGCCCGAGGAGGAGAAGTCCCTCTTCCTCCAGGACTACTACCCGAAGCTGCGGCAGTCCATCCAGGTGGACAGCAGTGACGGCAGCGTGGAACTGCCCGAGATCCAGCCTCCCGCGCTCGTCCTCACCACCGCCTACGGCGCGGACGGGTCGGTGGCCCTGGACTGGCATTTCGACTACACCCTCGGCGATGCCGTGCAGCGCCGGCCCTTCCGCCGGGGAGGTCCCGGCAGCGACGACGGTTACCGCGAGCCCGACGTCGAGGATGCCCTCGCGGCCTCCGCGCGTCAGGTCCTCGGCCCGGTCCCGATCAGGTCGCTCCGGCTCGAGGACATGCAGGCCGTCGAGTTCGTGGAGGACGTCCTGCCCCGGCTCGCGGAGCTCGACGGCGTGAGCGTCGAGGTGGTCGGCGACAAGCCCGACTACAGGGAACTGACCGAGACACCGACCCTGCGGATCAGCACCGTGGAGACGGACGACCGCGACTGGTTCGACCTCGGCGTGATGGTCACCGTCAGCGGCCGCACCATCCCCTTCGACTCCGTCTTCCGCGCGCTCGCCCAGGGCCAGAAGAAACTGAAGCTCGTCGACAACAGCTACCTCTCGCTCGACCAGCCCGTCTTCGACCAGCTCCGCGAGCTCATCGAGGAAGCCCGGGCGCTCAGCGAATGGGACCCGGACTCCGGGCTGCAGATCAGCCGCTACCAGGCCGGCCTGTGGGCCGACCTCGAGGACCTCGCGGAGGAGACCGAGCAGGCGCAGTCCTGGCGCGACGCCGTGAGCGGACTGCTCGAGCTCGAGGACGTCGCGGCCACCCCGGCCCCGGCGGGCCTGGTCGCCGACATGCGCCCCTACCAGGCGGAGGGCTTCAGTTGGCTGGCGTTCCTGTGGCGGCACCGCCTCGGCGGCGTGCTCGCCGACGACATGGGGCTCGGCAAGACCCTCCAGGCCCTGGCCCTGATGATCCACGCGAAGGAGACGTCGGGGCTCGACGCCCCGTTCATCGTCGTCGCACCCACCTCCGTGGTCCCCAACTGGTCCAACGAGGCACGCCGCTTCGCGCCGAGCCTCAAGGTCGTCGCGATCAGCGATACGCAGGGCGCCTCCGGCATCCCTATCGACGAGCAGGTGGGAGACGCCGACGTCGTCATCACCTCCTACACGCTCTTCCGGCTCGACTTCCCCGCCTACCAGGACCTCGCCTGGTCCGGTCTCGTGCTGGACGAGGCCCAGTTCGTGAAGAACCGCGCGTCGAAGGTGCATCAGGCGGCGAAGGACTTCGATGCACCGTTCAAGCTCGCGATCACCGGCACGCCCATGGAGAACAACCTCATGGAGCTGTGGTCCCTGTTCAACATCGTGGCGCCCGGGCTGTTCCCCTCGGCCCGCAAGTTCACGGAGGACTACCGCACGCCGATCGAGAAGATCGGCGACAACCGTCCGCTCGTGCGGCTCCGGAAGCGCATCCGGCCGCTGATGATGCGCCGCACCAAGGAGGCCGTCGCCTCCGACCTCCCGCCGAAGCAGGAGCAGGTCCTGGAGGTGGAGCTCCACCCCGAGCACCGGCACATCTACGAGACGTACCTGCAGCGCGAGCGGCAGAAGCTCCTCGGGCTGATCGAGGACATGAACCGCAACCGCATGATCGTGTTCCGGTCCCTGACCCTCCTGCGCATGCTCAGCCTCGATGCCTCGCTCGTGGACCCCGCGCACGAGGGCGTCCCGTCCGCGAAGCTCGAGGTCCTGTTCGAGAATCTGGAGGACGTCCTCGCGGAAGGACACCGGGCCCTGGTCTTCAGCCAGTTCACGTCCTACCTCAAGAAGGCCGCCGAGCAGCTGGATGCGCGCGGCATCGAGTACGCCTACCTGGACGGGTCCACGCGCAGCCGCGGCGAGGTCATCGATTCCTTCAAGGACGGCAAGGCCCCCGTGTTCCTCATCAGCCTCAAGGCCGGCGGATTCGGCCTGAACCTGACGGAGGCGGACTACTGCTTCCTGCTGGACCCGTGGTGGAACCCGGCCTCCGAGGCCCAGGCCGTGGACCGCACCCACCGCATCGGGCAGACCAAGAACGTGATGGTCTACCGCATGGTGTCCAGGGGGACCATCGAGGAGAAGGTCATGAAGCTCAAGGAGAAGAAGGCGAAGCTGTTCACGTCCGTCATGGACGACGACGCCATCTTCTCCTCCGCGCTGACCGCGGACGACATCCGGGGCCTGCTCGACGCGTAGGCCCCGGTGCGCTGTCGGATCCGGGACGACGCCCGGGTCCACCCGCCTCAGTGCGCACGTGTGGCGGGTCCACGACGACGCCACCCGCCACACGTGCACCACGGACCCCGGATGCCGGGATCAGGCGTGGTCGTCCCGGTCCCGCAGCGCGGGGTCGAGCAGTTCCGCGAAGGCCCGGGGCCGGTCCGCGATCCACCAGTGCCCGCCCGGGACGCTCGTGACGGTCAGGTCCGACACCCAGTCCTCGAGTCCGTCCACGAGGTGCGGCGACAGGAAGGGATCCTTCAGCGGGACGATCACGTGCACGGGGACGGCGACGGGACGCCGCCGGGGCGGCGTCACCGCGGCGGACAGGTTGGTCCGGTAGAGGGCGAGGCCCCGCACCGGGTCCTGCCCCACGTTGCGCCGGGCCGTCAGCTCGTAGCGCCGCGTCAGCCCGTGCTTCCAGAGCGCCTCGGGCAGGACGGGCAGCTGGAAGAATCCGGCGTACGAGCTGCGCAGCACCTGCCCCACGCCCTGCGGCACCAGCCGGGGATCCCGGAGCCGCCGGCGCAGCCACCGGGAGAAGTGGCGGAGATCGGGACCGGAGATGCTGGTGTAGTCGAGGATCAGCCCCTGCGCACGCTCGTCCTGCAGGGCGGCCCAGCCCTGGATCGAGCCCCAGTCGTGGCCCACCAGGCGCACACCGCCCGGCATGTCCACGGCGTCGAGGACCGCGAAGATGTCGTCCACGAGCTCCGCCACCGTGAACCCCGCGCCCGCGTGGGCACGGGACCGGCCGGCGTTCCGGGTGTCGAACGCGACCAGGTGGTGCGTCGGGGCGAGCTCCCGGAGAACCGGGTGGAAGACCCGGTGATCGTCGGGATAGCCGTGCACGAGGACGATGGTCGGCGTGGCCGGGTCCGGATCGAGGCCGTACTCGAACACGGCGAGGTCGGCGCCCTCCGCCTCGATCCTCCGGTGTCTCTCGCGCAGTAGGTCCATGAGGTTCACCCTAGGGGCTGCGCAGGTCCGGCGGAGGCACCCCGGCGCGGCGCCCCGTCCGGGCTGATCCTGCCGCCGTCGAGCCACACGCTCCGGTGCGCGACGGCCTCGGCGAAGGCGGCGTCGTGCGTGGCCATGAGGACGCAGCCGCCGTCCCTGGTATGGCGGGAGAGGACGGCGGCGAGGAGGTGGCGCGCGGGTCCGTCGAGGCCTGCGGTGGGTTCGTCGAGGGCCCAGACGGCCGGACCCGTGGCGATGAGGGAGGCCAGCGCCACCATGCGCCGCTGCACGAAGCCCAGTTCGTACGGGTGCGCGTCCGCCAGTGCGCCGAGCCCTACGGCGTCGAGGGCGATCGCGGCCCGCCGTGCGGCATCGGCCTTCCGCAGCCCCGTGGCGCGCGGGCCGTAGGAGACCTCGCGCAGGACCGTGCGCTCGAAGAGCTGCTGGTCCGTGTCCTGGAACAGGTAGCCCACGGTGGCCGCGAGGGCGCCCGTCGGCTGCCGGTCGATCCGCACGCCGCCCACGGCGACCGAGCCGCTGTCAGCCCGGGACAGCCCGTTCAGGTGGTGCAGCAGGGTCGACTTGCCGGACCCGTTGGGGCCGCGGAGGGCCACCACCTCGCCCGCCTGGACGGACAGATCGACGCCGGCCAGCCCAACCGGCGGCACGGCGGTGCCGGGCTCTCGGGGGTAGCGGAAGCCGAGGCCACGTATCGCGATCGCCTCGGGGCCCGCGGGATCGACGGGAAGGCGGGCGTCGTCGTCGCCCAGCCGGAGGGGCTCCCCCTCCGTGCCGATGCCGAAGCGCCGCAGTCCGGCCCGGCGCGCCTCCGGCAGCGGGCCGTCGAACACGGAGTGGCCGTCGGCGAGCGCCAGGACGCGCGCACCCCGCGGGGCGTGGCGCGGCAGCATGGGTGCGCAGACCACCACCCCGGTGCCGGTCCGCCGGAGCGCCTCCAGGGCCTCGGCGACGTCCTGCGTCGCGTCGTCGTCGAGCCCCTGGAACGGCTCGTCGAGGACGAGGACCTCGGGCCGCTGGATCACGGCGGCGGCGATGATGGTGCGCTGCAGCTGCCCGCCGGAGAGCCTGCGGGGATCACGCCCCAGCAGGGGTGTGAGCTTCAGGGCCGCCGCGACGTCGTCGACGGCCCGCCGCAGCTCCTGCGCGGGCATGCCGCGGTTGGCGGGGCCGAAGGCGATCTCCTCCGCGACGGTGGAGGACATCATGGACAGCTGCCCCCAGGCGCCCTGGGCCACGTACGCCACCCTCGCGCTCCACCGGGCGGGATCGATCCGCGGGTCGTCCGGCAGCCCGCGGAAGCGCACGGTCTCGGCGCCGAGCGTGATCGCCCCGGTGAAGGCGGAGCCCGCGTCCGCCCCGGTCATGCCCGCGAGCAGCCGGGCCAGGGTCGTCTTGCCGGACCCGGAGGCCCCCGCGACGACCACGTAGTCCCCCGCCGCCACGGTGAGCGCGACGCCGGCGAGCACCGGCGCGCCGTCGTCGTGGGCGAAGCCCGCGCTGTCGAGGGCGATCATGCCGCCGCCGTCAGGAGCCAGGCGGCGGAGAACGTCCCGACGACGGCGACCATCGCCCGGCGTGCCGCACGCTGGCGTGCCGTGTCCGAGTCCGGCAGGTAGCTCGTGCGCGGGCCCGGGGACGAGAAGCCGCGGGCCTCGAGCATGCGGGTACGCTCCGAGGCGTCCACCAGCAGCCCGATCACGAGCGGCGTGAGGACGGTCAGCAGGGCCCGTGCCCGGGAGAGCGGTCCCCGCCCCACGATGAGGCCCCGGGCCTGTTGCGCCCGCGTGATGTGGCGCGCGCGCTCGGCCACGTGCGGGATGAGCCCGACGGCCGATCCGGCGACGAAGACGAGCTTCCGGTTCCAGCCGCGGTGCGTCATGGTGGCCAGGAGGTCGGCGAGGTCCAGCGTCATCGCGACCGTCAGCAGCGCCGCGGTGAACACGGTCATGCGGAGGCCCATGAGGGCGGCGAAGGCCAGGCCCTCGGCGGTCACGCGGGCGACGCCGAGATCGAGCAGGACGGTGGTGCCCTCGGGGAAGAAGAGCCCGTGGAGCAGCAGGGAGGAGACGAGCAGGGGCCCTGCGATCAGGGTGACCGCCAGGCCGATCTGCCGGGGCCGGCCGGACAGGAGCACGGCGGGAAGCACCACGAGACCCAGCACCGCGAGGGAGAACTCCCAGCGGTTCACCACGAGGACGAGCACCACCAGCAGGACCGCGGCGAGCAGTTCTGTCAGGGGGTTGTAGATCCTGCGGCGGGGCATGGTTCAGGGGACGCCGGTGTCGTTCCCGCGCGCGGGAGTGGTGGATGCGCCGGTGCTGCCGGCGCCGGCTCCGGCGCCACTGACGCTCATGGTGCCGGACGCGGTGCCGGACGCGGTGCCGATCCGGCTGCCGAGCACCCGGTACGTGCGGGCGAAGGGGAACTGCCGGACGGCGCGCTGGGGCAGGGCGTAGACGATCAGGGCGACGATGACGAACACCACGATCTTGTCGACGGAATCCGACAGCAGGCCCTGCTTCGTCGCCGCGACCAGCAGCTTGTCCCCCATCGAGCGGAACACCGCGATGATCGCGTTGGTCCCGAACGTCCCGGCGGCACCGAACATGAAGACGGCCACCGGCGCCGCGACGAGCCCGCCGACCGCACCGACGACGAGCCCCGCCACGGGTGCGAGGTACACGCGGCGGAACGCGCCGTAGCGTGCGGCCAGGCCCGCGAGCAGCCCGATCAGGGCGGCACCCGCCGCGAAGGGCAGCGCGAAGGGATTGAAGAGACCCCAGATGGCGTTGCTGATCGCGCCTGTCGCGGCGCCCGCTGCGGGGCCGGCCAGGACGGCGACGAGGACGGTGCCGATGGCGTCGAGGTAGATCTGCATGCCCAGGGAGCCGGCGATCTGGCCGATGGCGATGTTCAGGGCGATGCCGAGCGGCATGATGACCAGGGAGCTCGTGGTGAGCATGGGCAGGATCCCGCCGACCAGCAGCGCCCCGCCGCCGAGGAAGCCGAAGAGCGAGACGAGCGACGCCGCGCTGCCCATGCCGCCGGCGATCTCGGCCGGCTGGACGACGACGAGGAACACGTACGTGGCGGCGATGAGCGCAGCCCCGAGGGCGATCAGGAGGCGCCGCGGCCGTTCGGTGGCGCGCTCGGAGGCGAGGATCAGGGGTGAACTCACGATATTCCTTGGGCGCAGTGGAGGGAGGAGGACGCACCTCATGTCACCTCGGCGCCGGCCGCGCAGCAGTGCGTGGCAGCTATCAGTGTACCGGGGGCCGCACCACCGTGCCGGGCGCGCGGGACCTGACCTCAGCCGTGCCGGCGTGCGACGTCGGACAGCCTGCGCACCATCAGCCCGAACACCGCGGCGGGGTCGTTGGCCGTGACGATCCGCGCGTTGGGCTCCCGCTTCCACATCCCCGCGAAGTCGGCGACCGTCTGCCCGAAGGTCAGCGGGGACCCGGTCTCGACGTCGACGGTCGCGAGGCGTTCCTCGAAGCCGGCCTCCCCCGTCGCGACCATCGCGGCGAACAGGTCGTGGAGATGCGCGACGTACCCCTGGTCGTACAGGCGGTGGAACTCCATGTAGAAGCGGAGGGCATCGGACACGCAGGCGACGACGGCATTGCCGTTCCTGCTGCGCGTCCCCTCGGGCCCGTCCGGATCGAGGACCTCCGGCCCGGCCCCGGCCGCCCGGGACACGGCGTCGACGTGGACGGGTGTGCACTCGATCCGCTCCGTGGTCTCGAGTGCGCACACGATGGGCAGCTTCCCGACCGGCAGACCCTCGTAGGCCGCGTAGACCTCCTGCGCCGCATGCGGGTCGACGTGCGTGTTCCATTCGGCGACCGGCGTCGTGTTCCCCGGATGGTTGAACGCCCCGCCCATGATGACGAGGCCCTTGAGGAGCATCGGGAGCTGCGGCTCGGCGCGGATCGCGAGTGCGAGATTGGTGAGCGGTCCCGTGACGAGACCGGTGACCTGCCCCGGGTGGTCCCGGACGGCCTCCACCCAGACGTCGACGGCGTGCCGCTCCGAGACGTGGCCTCGAGGTGGGGGCAGCACGGCGTAGCCGATGCCCTGGTCGCCGTGGGTCTCCTCGGTCGTGACGAGCGGGATCTCCAGCGGCACCTCGCTGCCGATCGCGACCTCCACCCCCGTGGAGCCGCACAGCTCGAGCAGGGCGAGGTTGTTGACGGCGACCTGCCGCGCGCCGACGTTGCCCGCGGTGCAGGTGATCGCCTCCAGCGTCACCTCCGGCGTCCCGAGGAGGTACAGGAGCGCGACGGCGTCGTCGATGCCCGTGTCCGCGTCGAGCAGGAGGCGCTGGGGGCTCCGGGCCACCGTCAGTCCGCCGCCGTGGTGCGCAGCAGTTGCAGGCGGATGGCGCGGGCCGTCTCCATGTGCCGGCGGGCGATCGCCCTGGCGTCGTCGCTGCGGCGCTCGGTGATGGCACTGATCAGGGCCTCGTGCTCGAGGAGCACCTCCTGCCAGCGGGTGCCCACCGACAGCGTGGAGCGCGGCGTGTGGATGAGGTGGGTCGAGAGCCGCTGGAGGAGATCCATGAGGATGGGGTTGCGCGCGGCCGCCCACAGCGAGGTGTGGAACTCCAGGTTGTTGGTGACCCTGGTGGTGTCATCGGGATCGACGACGGCGCGGTCGCGTTCCAGCAGCGCCTCGAGGCGCATGATGTCCGCTGCCCCGCGGTTGAGGGCGGCCTGCCCGGCGGCTTCCTCCTCGAGCATCACCCGGAGGTCGTAGATCTGGATGACCTCCTGCGGGTCGATCTGCGGGACCTGGAGGCCGCGGGCGGCCCGTTCGAGCAGCCGCTCGTGCTGCAGGCGGCTGAGCGCCTCGCGCACGGGGGTCCGTGACACCCCGAACCGCTCCGAGATGACCATTTCCCGCAGCGCCGTCCCCGGCGGGTGCACCCCGGCGAGGATCTCGCTGCGGAGGACGCGGAAGATCGCATCGCCGTCCACGCGCGCCGACAGTTCCGCGGACTCGGCCATAGCGCCCTCCTCCGAGGTCTCGTGGTTGGGATGGTCAGGGCTGGCGCCCTGCGGACGGCCCGGGCCGGGAGGCAGGCCTCCCGGCCCGGAACCGGAGGTGGGCGCTAGCTCGCGAGCTGGCGCAGCACGTACTGCAGGATGCCGCCGTTGCGGTAGTAGTCGGCTTCACCCGGGGTGTCGATGCGCAGGACGGCGTCGAACTCGATCGGCGATCCGCCGTCGGCCGGGGTGGCGCTGACCTTCACCGTGCGGGGCGTGCGGCCCTCGTTGAGCTCGGTGACACCGCTGACCGCGAAGGTCTCCGTGCCGGTGAGGCCGAGGCTCTCCGCGTTCTGGCCCTCGGGGTACTGCAGGGGCAGGACGCCCATCCCGATGAGGTTCGAGCGGTGGATGCGCTCGTAGCTCTCGGCGACGACGGCCTTCACGCCGAGCAGCGCGGTGCCCTTGGCTGCCCAGTCACGCGAGGACCCCGACCCGTACTCCTTGCCGGCGAGGACCACGAGCGGCGTACCCGCCGCGCGGTAGTTCTCGGCGGCGTCGTACACGGCGGCCTGCGGCGCATCCGGCTGCGAGAAGTCCCGCGTGAACCCGCCCTCGACGCCGTCGAGCAGCTGGTTCTTGATGCGGATGTTCGCGAAGGTGCCGCGGATCATGACCTCGTGGTTGCCGCGACGCGAGCCGTAGGAGTTGAAGTCCTTGCGCTGCACACCCTTCTCCGTGAGGTACCGGCCGGCCGGGGTGTCCGACTTGAAGGATCCCGCAGGCGAGATGTGGTCGGTGGTGACCGAATCGCCGAGCTTCAGCAGCACCCGGGCGCCGTCGATGTCCTCGACCGGGCTCGCCTCGCGCTGCATGTTGTCGAAGTATGGGGGCTTCCGCACGTAGGTGGACTCGGGATCCCAGGCGAAGGTGTCGCCGTCGGGCGTGGGCAGGGACTTCCAGCGCTCGTCGCCCTCGAAGATCGTCTTGTAGCTCGACGTGAACATCTCCTCGTCGATCGAGGAGTCGATGACCTTCTGGACCTCGACCGGGTTGGGCCAGATGTCCTTCAGGAAGACGTCGTTGCCGGCCTCGTCCTGGCCGAGCGGCTCGTTGTCGAAGTCGAAGTCCATGGTGCCGGCGAGTGCGTAGGCGACCACCAGCGGCGGGGACGCCAGGTAGTTCATCTTCACGTCCGGGTTGATGCGGCCTTCGAAGTTGCGGTTGCCGGAGAGGACGGCGGTGACGGCGAGGTCGTTGTCCTGGATGGCCTGCGAGATCTCGTCCTCCAGCGGGCCGGAGTTGCCGATGCAGGTGGCGCAGCCGTAGCCGACCGTGAAGAAGCCGAGCTTCTCCAGGTACGGGATCAGGCCCGACTTCTCGTAGTAGTCGGTGACGACCTTCGACCCGGGGGCCACGGAGGTCTTGACCCACGGCTTGGACACGAGGCCCTTCTCGACGGCATTGCGCGCCAGGACCGCAGCGGCGAGCATGACCGACGGGTTGGACGTGTTGGTGCAGGACGTGATCGACGCGATGCTGACGGCACCGTGGTCCAGCTCGAACTCGCGGCCGTCCTTCATGGTCACGCCGACCTTCTTCGACGGACGCGTGGAGCCGTTCGACCCGGCACCGACGGTCTCGCGGGGTTCCGCGTTCTCGTCCGTGACCGACGACGTCGTGCCGGGCGTGAAGCTCGGCGAGTCGGAGGCGGGGAAGCTCTCCTGGGAGGACTCGTCCACGGTGCCCCCGGGTGCGAACGTCAGCTCCGGGTCGTTCGAGTAGTTGCGCAGGTCCTCGCGGAACTGGGCCTTGGAGTTGCTGAGCTCCACGCGGTCCTGCGGGCGCTTGGGCCCGGCGATCGAGGGGACGACCGTGGACAGGTCCAGTTCCAGGTACTCGGAGAAGCGGATCTCGCGCGACGGATCGTGCCAGAGGCCCTGCTCCTTGGCGTACGCCTCGACGAGCGCCACGTTCTCCGCCGGGCGGCCCGTGAGGCGCAGGTAGTCGAGCGTGACGTCGTCGATGGGGAACATGGCGGCGGTGGAGCCGAACTCGGGGCTCATGTTGCCGATGGTGGCACGGTTGGCGAGGGGCACGGACGCGACACCCTCCCCGTAGAACTCGACGAACTTGCCGACCACGCCGTGCTTGCGCAGGATCTGCGTGATGGTGAGGACGACGTCCGTGGCGGTGGCGCCGGCCGGGATCTCACCGGTGAGCTTGAAGCCGACGACGCGCGGGATGAGCATGGACACGGGCTGGCCGAGCATGGCGGCCTCCGCCTCGATACCGCCGACGCCCCAGCCCAGCACACCGAGGCCGTTGACCATCGTGGTGTGCGAGTCGGTCCCGACGCACGTGTCGGGGTACGCGCGGAGCACGCCGTCGACCTCGCGGGTCATGACGGTGCGGGCGAGGTACTCGAGGTTCACCTGGTGCACGATGCCCATGCCCGGCGGGACGACCTTGAAGTCGTCGAACGCGGTCTGGCCCCAGCGCAGGAACTGGTACCGCTCCCCGTTGCGCTGGTACTCGATCTCCATGTTGCGCTCGAGGGCGCCGGCGTTGCCGAACACGTCGATCTGGACGGAGTGGTCGATGACCATCTCGGCGGGGGCGAGCGGGTTGACGCGCTTGGGGTCTCCGCCGAGGTCCGCGACAGCCTCACGCATCGTTGCGAGGTCGACGACGCAGGGGACGCCCGTGAAATCCTGCATGATCACGCGGGCCGGGGTGAACTGGATCTCCGTGCTGGGCTCCGCCGCGGCATCCCACTGCGCGAGCGCGCGGACGTGGTCGGCCGTGATGTTCGCGCCGTCCTCGGTGCGGAGCAGGTTCTCCAGCAGGACCTTGAGGCTGAACGGAAGGTTCTCGGCGCCTTCGACCGCGCTGAGCCGGAAAATTTCGTAGTTGGCGCCTGCGACGTCGAGAACGCCCTTTGCGCCGAATGAGTCCGCGGTCGACATGACGTTGGCTCCCTTCAGAGAGGTTGTGGAATAACCCCATCCTATTCCACGATCGGGGGCACTGTATACAGTCGTACACCGTGTCCCCGACCTCCCGGGGAAAGCCGGTCGGGCCGACTCAGGCCT
This sequence comes from Arthrobacter sp. TJ-263, assembly GCF_058269155.1. Lineage (NCBI taxonomy): Bacteria > Bacillati > Actinomycetota > Actinomycetes > Micrococcales > Micrococcaceae > Arthrobacter > Arthrobacter sp. TJ-263. Next base: position 697,803 of record NZ_JBZCNE010000002.1, read on the forward strand.
TGTGGCGGACCGTGCCCGCGCGGTCCGGACCGGACTGCAGCCCGTCCATGAGCGCCGCGTGCTCCTGGGACTCGACGCGGCTGTGGTCGACGACCGGGCCGGTCCCGGCGATCTCGCGGATGAGGTCGATCCCCGCGACCGCCTCGTCCTTCGTGGCGTAATACGTGGACACTGCCACGAGCGTTCCATCGGGAGCGGTCAGTTTCACCCGGAAACCGTCGTCGTGAGCGTCCACCAGTTTGAAGTATCCAGCCATCGTCTTACCTCCTTGTAAGGGACAACTTCACCAACCTGTGATCCCCTATCATAAGCATACTGACCGCCCCTGACACGGGGTCGTGGGATGTGACCGATCACCCGTCCGGTCCACCGACCAACGCCCTGCAGGGCATGAGAAGGAGCACCATGACCGAGTCGAGCAGCGCAGGACATCCGGACGGCGGGACCCGGGGCGGGCATCCCTCCGACGGACACCCCGACGGCCGTCCCGCCCCTGATCGGCGCGAGCAGATCCTGGAACCGTCCCCCGGATCGAGGGACCACCATGCCGCGAGCATCCGGGACGAGCAGGGAATCCACGAGGCCGGCGCCGTGCCTGCCGCGTACGACGGGGACGACTCGACGGACGCGACCGACGGCGCCGACCGCCCGCGCCACCCCGAGGACGCCGCCTTCGAGCACGACACCTGGGACGGCGGAGCCGCAGGTCGCTGACGCTGCTCAGCGGCCCCGCGCCGCGAGCCGGGCCACGAGGGACGACGGCGCCACCCGCGCGAGCGCCACGAGGGTCTTGTAGCGGAGACCGGGAACGGAGACGGCCTTGCCTGCCGCGGTGTCACGGAGTGCCTCCCGCACCACGAGACCGGTATCGAGCCACAGGGCGGCGGGGACGGAGGACGTCTCCATCCCCATGCGCTGGTGGAACTCCGTGCGGACGAAGCCCGGGCAGACCGCCGTCACCCGGATCCCCTCCCGCCCGTACGCCGGATTCGCCCAGCGGCTGAAGCTGATCATGGCCGCCTTCGCAGCGCCGTAGGTGCCCCGCGGGGTGAAACCGGCGACACTCGCCACCGTGATGATCGTCCCGGAGCGGCGGGGCCGCATCGACTGGAGGGCTGCATGCGCCAGGGCGAGGGGTACCTCGACGTGGATCCTCAGGTGGCGGATCTCGTCCTCGAGCGCGTTGTCCGCGAACGGCCCGACCAGGCCGTAACCGGCATTGTTGACGAGCACCGTGACAGGCGCCCGGTGGTCGCCCCCGGCAGTGCGCAGGCGGTCCAGGACGCGGGCCAGCCCGTCGTCCTCGAGGAGATCCGCGGCGATCGTCTCGGCCCCGACGCCCAGCGCACGATACGTCGCCGCCGCCTCCTCCAGGGAACCCGGGGATCGGGCGACCAGCACCAGATCGCATCCTCGGGCGGCGAACTGGCGCGCGAATTCGGCGCCGATCCCCGACGTGGCCCCGGTGATCAACACGGTCTCGGTCATCCCTCCACCCTCCCCCACGGCGTCCGGCGGCACAACACATGGCCCGTGGACAGGACATCCGGCCATGCAACGTCGATGCGACCCCCTGCGGTGTACGTTCGCGTCACCGGGGGCGGACGACGCACACCTGCGCGTTCCGTCCCTCGAGTCCAGCGCCGGCAACACCCGGTGCGACCGATGTGTCACGAGAGGAAGTTCCATGAGCGGTAACAGAGCTGTTGCGTACAAGGGACCAGGAAAAGTGGAGGTCATCGACACCGAGTACCCCACCTTCGAGCTGAAGGACGGGCCGGGGGTGAATCCGGCCAACGTGGGCCGGGCCCTCCACCACGGCGTGATCCTCAAGACCGTCACCACCAACATCTGCGGCTCGGACCAGCACATGGTCCGCGGGCGCACGACGGCGCCGGCAGACCTCGTGCTGGGACACGAGATCACCGGAGAGGTCGTCGAGGTGGGGCGCGACGTCGAATTCATCAAGAAGGGGGACATCTGCTCCGTCCCCTTCAACATCGCCTGCGGGCGGTGCAGGAACTGCAAGGAACGCAAGACCGGCATCTGCCTGAACGTCAATCCCGCCCGTCCCGGCGCCGCCTATGGCTACGTGGACATGGGCGGCTGGGTGGGCGGACAGGCCGAGTACGTCCTCGTGCCCTATGCGGACTGGAACCTGCTGAAGTTCCCGGACCGGGACCAGGCTCTGGCGAAGATCCTCGACCTGACGATGCTGTCGGACATCTTCCCCACCGGCTATCACGGCGCCGTCACGGCCGGCGTCGGCGTCGGATCGACGGTCTACATCGCCGGAGCCGGCCCCGTGGGCCTCGCCGCCGCGGCGTCGGCGCAGCTGCTGGGTGCCGCCGTCGTCATCGTGGGCGACCTCAACGAGGACCGGCTGGCCCAGGCCCGGAGCTTCGGCTGCGAGACCGTCGACGTGTCCAAGGGTGATCCGCGGGATCAGATCGAGCAGCTGCTGGGCGTGCCGGAGGTCGACTGCGGCGTCGACGCCGTCGGCTTCGAGGCCCGTGGCCACGGAAGCGGCGCGTCGACCGAGGCACCGGCCACGGTGCTCAACTCGCTGATGCAGGTGACGGCCGCCGGCGGTGCACTGGGCATCCCGGGCCTGTACGTCACCGGCGACCCCGGAGGCATCGACGAGGCCGCGAAGGTCGGATCGCTGTCGATCAGTCTGGGCACCGGATGGGCGAAGTCGCTGTCCTTCACCACCGGACAGTGTCCGGTGATGAAGTACCACCGCGGCCTGATGATGGCGATCCTGCACGATCGCGTGCAGATCGCCAAGGCCGTGAACGCGAAGTCGATCGGCCTGGACGACGCACCCCGCGGCTACGAGGAGTTCGATGCCGGAGCTGCGACCAAGTACGTCATCGATCCGCACGGGATGGTCGCCGCCTGATCAGGGCGTCGTCCGCCTGAGCGGAACCGGAAGGGGCTCGGACCGTGACGGTCCGGGCCCCTTTGTCGCGCCCTCCGGGCCTTCGGTACGCCTTCTACCGCACCTCCGAATCACCCTCGGCGGGTGAGTGTCCCAGAAGATACCCCACAGGTCCAGCATAAATTCTCAACTTCACAGAAAGTCAATTACGGTTCAGTACCGATTTGGCAACGAAACGAAATTACTCTACGGTAGGGGTAGTTCCCCGTCAGGGGGAAGCGAAAACGCTGCCGCTCGGCGAGCAGCGATGAATGCCCGGCACCGCTCTCCACCGCTCGTTGCTCAACAGGCGGCTGCCGAACCATGACCTCTATACCGTCAAGGTGAGCAACGGCGCGAAGAAGTCCGGGGACGGACCTAGTGCAGGTGGCCTTTCGGAGCATCGTAACGCCATGAACACTACCAAATTCAGCACCACCGCCCGTCGCGGACTCGCAGCAGTAGCAATCGCCGGCCTCGGTCTCGGCGCTTCGGCCGGTGCGGCCAACGCCGACACCTGGGACCAGCTCGCAGAGTGCGAGAGCGGCGGAAACTGGAGCATCAACACGGGCAACGGCTACTACGGCGGCCTGCAGTTCACCCCGTCCAGCTGGGCCGCCGCCGGCGGAAGCGGCTCGCCCGCCGGGGCCAGCGTCGCCGAGCAGAAGCGCGTCGCCGCCAACCTCCAGCAGATGCAGGGTTGGGGCGCATGGCCCGCCTGCTCCGCCAAGCTGGGGCTCAACGGCGGTTCGTCCACCGGATTCGTGTCCACCCAGCAGGCTCCGGCACCCGTCGCCGCCCCCGTCCAGGCACCCGTCCAGGTCCAGGCACCCGTCGCAGCACCCGTCCAGGCCCAGGCACCTGTTGCCCCCGTCGCCCAGGCGCCCGTCGCAGCACCCGTCCAGGTCCAGGCACCCGTCGCAGCACCCGTCCAGGCCCCCGCCGTCGCCCCTGTGGCACTGAGCGGCCAGACCTACACCATCCAGTCGGGTGACACCCTCAGCACCATCGCCGCGAAGCTCGGCGTCAACGGCGGCTGGCAGGCACTGTTCGCCGCGAACACCGACACCGTCATCCACGCGGACCTGATCTTCACCGGCCAGGTCCTGCAGCTCCCGGCCTAGTCCAGGAGCTCTCCGGGTCCGGTAGCGCCCAGAGCGTCTGCCGCCCGTCCAGCACGACGCAGCGGAGCCCCCGTCATCACGACGGGGGCTCCTGTGCGTCGATGCCCGTGAACGATCAGTTGCAGGACGTGGCGTCGACGTCGATCCTGAGGTTGTGCGGCACCGTGTAGTCGCGTTCCGGGGACGAGAACGCGACCAGGATGGTGTCGGCGCTGCCGTGGGTGACGCCGTCCGCGAGTTCCACCGTGACGATGATGTTGATGTGCGCGTCCGGCAGGAAGCGGTACCCCTCCGCCGGCTCGGGCGGTCCGATCGGCTCGGCAGGCTTCGTCGGGGTGGGGGCGGCCGTGTGCTCCTCGTGCGCATTCGCCTCCGGTGCCGGATGGTGGTGTCCCTCGCGGTTCGCGGTCTGCACCTCCGCCGAGAGGATGTCCAGCCCCTGGGGGTTGCCGAGCGCCATCTCGCCAAACGTGAAGGTCTCGAGGGTCGGGTTGTGCAGCATGACGGTGTAGCGCAGGCGGCTGTCCCGGGGCTGGACGCCGCACAGTTGCGCGCCGTCGACGCCCACGTTCAGGGGATCATCGCCGAGGTCGCTGCCCACGGGCTCCGCCCTGCTGCCGTCCGGACCGGGGGCCGGAGTGGCCACCGACCCACGGGTGCTGTCCGCGGTGTTCACCCCGAGCGGGTTCTCCTCGACGGCTCCGCACCCGGCGAGCGCCAGGGACGAGGCGAGCATGACGGCGAGGAGTGCGGCGCCTCGACGGTGCGGCAGTACGGTCAGGTGTTTCACGGTGAGCCCATCCATGTCGGCCGGCCACGAACATCCGGCGCTGGTGCCTGTTCTTCGTTCCGTACCCCGCCGCGGCTTGGTCCGGACGGCGGGGTGCTCGCCCCGCCGTCCGCCCGGACCCTCAGGCGAGGGGTGTGCCTCCGGTGACGCCGAGGATCTCTCCAGAGACGTACCGTGCATCGTTCGAGGCGAGGAAGACGTACGCGCCGGCCAGTTCCGCCGGCTGCCCCATCCGTCCCAGTGGTGTGCCCTCGCCGAAGGATTCCAGCTTCTCACTGGTCGTCGTCGCGGGCTGCAGGGGCGTCCAGACGGGGCCGGGCGCGACGGCGTTGACGCGGATCCCGCGCTCCCCGAGCAGCTCGGCGAGGCTGAACGTCAGGTTGTTGAGCGCAGCCTTGGTCGCTGCATAGTCCATGAGGTTCCGGGACGGGTGGTACCCCTGGACGGACGTGGTGTTGATGATCGAGGCGCCGGCCGTCAGATGGGGCAGCGCGGCCTGCGTGAGCCAGATCGTCCCGTAGACGTTGGTCTCGAAGGTGCGCCGGAGCTGGTCGGCGTCGACGTCGGGCAGGCCGTTCGGCTGCGCGATGTGGTAGCCCGCATTGTTCACGAGGATGTCCAGGCCGCCGAGGCCGTCCACCACCTGTGACACGGCCGACGCGGCGTAGGCCTCGTCGCGGAGGTCGCCCGGCACGGCCAGGGCCTTCCGGCCCTCGGCGCGGATGAGTTCGAGGCAGCTGGCGCCGTCCTCCTCCTCCTCGGGGAGGTACCCGATGGCGACGTCCGCGCCCTCGCGCGCGAAGGCCAGCGCCACGGCCCGGCCGATGCCGGAGTCGCCGCCGGTGATGAAGGCGCGCCGGCCACTGAGGCGCCCGTGCCCGGTATAGCTGTCCTCGCCGTGGTCGGGGCGAGGGTCCATGCGCTCCGTGAACCCTGGGTACTGCTGCAACTCGGTCGAGGGGTCGACGGCGGGGCCCCGGGGATCGTCCTGGTCGAGGGTGCCTGACGGTTCGTTGGACATGATGCTCCTGGTGACGGCGGGAGGGTGGATGCTAAGCCTACTGTCATTGTGTTTGCAGCGTCAGTCCTCTAGTAATGGACATATGACTGCGATCCTGAGGTCCCTCGAAACCGCCGTACCCGACACGATCATGGTGCAGTCCCAGGTCCGTGATGTCTTTGCCGCGCAACCCGGCCTCACGCGGCTCGGCCGGCGGCTGGTCGGAGCGGCCTTCGACTCCTCGGGCATCGAGACGCGCTACACCGCCGTCAGGGAACTCACGCTCGACAGCGCCGCGGAGGACCCCGTGTTCTTCGATCGGAAGAAACTGCGGATCCTGACGCCGAGCACCAAGACCCGCAACGAGGTCTACGCCGAGGAGGGCACGAAGCTCTTCGTCGAGGCTGCCCGCAAGGCGCTGGACGCGGCGCAGGGCATCGAGGCGGCGGACGTCACGCATGTCGTCACGGCGTCCTGCACGGGCTTCTTCGCCCCGGGTCCCGACTACAAGGTGGTGCGCGCGCTGGGCCTCGAACCCTCCGTGCAGCGCTACCATCTCGGGTTCATGGGCTGCTACGCGGCCTTCCCGGCACTGCGCGCAGCCAAGGCCTTCTGCGACGCCGACCCCGACGCCGTCGTCCTCGTCATCGCCGCCGAACTGTGCTCGCTCCACGTGCGGTCCTCCAACAATCCCGACACCATCGTCGGCTCGTCGCTGTTCGCCGATGGTGCCGCGGCCGCGATCGTCTCCGCCCGGGACCTCCCCCTGACCGGGCCCGCCCTGACCCTCGATCACTTCGAGACCGTGCTGACCCCGGTCGGCGAGGAATCCATGGCCTGGAACATCGGCGACGAGGGGTTCGAGATGGTCCTCGGAACGTACGTCCCCCACATCATCGACGAGCACATCATCGGGGCCCTCGAACCCCTGCTCGCCCGCGACGCATCGCTGCAGGGCCTGGACTACGCGGAGATCGAGCACTGGGCCATCCACCCGGGCGGACGCAGCATCCTGGACAAGGTCGAGGCCAAGCTCGGCCTGACCCGGGACCAGCTCGTCCCCGCCCGCGAGACGCTGCGCGACTACGGCAACATGAGCAGCGCGACGGTCATGTTCGTACTGAAGCACATCCTCGACCAGCCGGCCTCCGACGGGAACAACCGGATCTGCTCCATGGCCTTCGGCCCGGGGCTCACGGTCGAGACGGCCCTGCTCACCAGGATCGGCACCGGACCGGCCGCCGGGGCCGCGACGGGGACGGCGACGGCGACGGCCGACGCCGGTCGGTCGAGCGGCCCGGACGACGTCGTGCCCGACGATCTGGCGCCCATCCTCACCGACGCGGGCGCATGAGGCCTCGAGGGTTCCTCGCGGAGCGCGATCCGCACGCCATCGAGGAGATGGACCGGCCCGACTGCGACCCCCGCCGGCTCGACCGCACGTACGCCCAGTTCGGGGTCGTCAACGCCGTCGTCTCCGGATGGCGGCGCACCTACACCTCGCTGCTCCGCCCGGTCTTCTCGCAGGACCGCACCAACACGCTGCTCGACATCGGCGCCGGCGGCGGGGACGTCCCGCGCACGCTGGCACGCTGGGCCCGGCTCGACGGCTTCCCGCTCGAGGTGACGGCGATCGACCCCGACGAGCGGGCGCACGCCTTCGCCACGTCGCGTCCGCCCCTGGCCGGCCTGTCCTTCCGCCGGGCGCTGAGCTCGGAGCTCGTGGCCGAGGGTGCCGTGTTCGACGCTGTGGTCTCCAACCACGTGCTCCACCATCTCAACCGCACGGCGTTCGACGGCCTGCTCGACGACACCGAACGCCTGACACGCGCGGTCGCGGTGCACAGCGATATCGCGCGGCACCCGCTCGGCTACGCGCTGTTCTCGGCGGGCACCCTCCCGCTGCCCGGCTCCTACATCCGCCAGGACGGCCTGACCTCGATCCGCCGCAGCTACACGCCGGACGAGTTGCGCGCAGCGACCGATGGACGCGGGCAGTGGACGGTCCGCACGGCCGTGCCGTTCATCAACCTGCTCGTGCTCGACCGCCGCTCGGCGGGAGACGACGGTGCATGACGTGGTCGTGGTCGGCGGCGGGCCCGTCGGCCTCTACACCGCCCTGCTGCTGCGGCAGGCCGGGCTCGACGCGGTCGTGTTGGAACGCCGTCAGGAGCGCAGCGGCCATTCGCGGGCCATCGGCATCCACCCGCCGGCCCTGCGTGCCCTCGAAGCCGGCGGCATCGCCGATGACCTGCGCGCGCGCGGGGTGCGGATCCGGGACGGGATCGCCCGGAGCGCAGGCCGGGACGTGGGCACCGTGTCCTTCTCGGCCCTCCCGGGCGAGGAGACGTACGTCCTCGCCGTGCCGCAGGCCGTCACCGAGGAGATCCTGGAGCGCCACCTCGAGGACGGGTTCCCGGGCACGCTGCGCCGCGGCGTCGCCGTCGTCACCACGCACGACGCCGGGGACCGCATCCTGGCCGTGACCCGGGAGCAGGGGGTGGACGCCGTCCTGCAGGCGCGGCTGGTCGTCGCGGCGGACGGCGCCAGGAGTTCCATCCGTGACGACGCCGGGATCCGCGCGCCCTCGCGTCGCTATCCGGACTGCTACGTCATGGGCGACTTCCGCGACACCACGGGCGACGGCGACGACGCCGTCCTGTACCTGGAGACCGGCGGGATCGTCGAGTCCTTCCCCCTGCCCGGGGGCATCCGTCGCTGGGTCGTGCGGGTCGGCTGCCCGGTGGAACGCCCCACCGCCGTCGGCCTCACACGGCTCGTCCGTGAGCGGACGGGGGTCGACGTCGACCCGGCGTCGAACTCGATGCTGAGCGCGTTCGAGGTGAGGTCCAGGCTCGCCCGGCGCCTCGTCGCCGGGCGCATCGTGCTGGTGGGAGACGCCGCCCACGAGGTGTCCCCCATCGGCGGACAGGGCATGAACCTGGGCTGGCTCGACGCCGTCGACCTGGTCCCGATCATCGCGGCGTCACTGCGGGACGGGCAGGACGTCGCCGTGCGGCTCGCGCGCTACGAGAGGGACCGCCGGGCGCAGGCGGCCCTGGCCCGCCGGAAGGCCGCCATCAACATGGCGCTCGGGCGCCCCCTGCCCGGTCCGGTCCTGCGCCCGCGCAACGCGCTCCTCGGGGCGCTGATCAGGAACAGCGCCGTCCACGCCGGTGTGGCCCGCGCGTTCACGATGCAGTAGGCGCACCCTCCCATGACGAAACCCCGCAGGGACCGCCACCGGACGCCGGGTGGCGTGGGGCGGGGTCGCTGCGGGGTCCGAGGTGGATCGGTGGGTCTACTTGCGGAGCAGGCCCTTCTTGACGTTCTCGGGACGCTGCATCTCGCCCTGCTTCGCACCCATCACGACGACGATGCCGCTGATGACGGGCAGGAGCCACTGCGTGATCCTGAGCTGGGACTGTGCCTTGGCGAGTTCGTCGCTCGCTCCTGGGCGGGGCTCGGTGGCGCCCGCGCTGCCCTGCTCGGCGAGCTCCCCGACCTTCTTGCCGAGGATGCCCGAGTACAGCGAGAGCACCATGCCGATCACGGTGACGACGGACTTCAGGACGGTGTTGGACCCGACGGAATCCTGGGCGGCGACGCGGCCCTTGTTGCCGAGGATCAGGCCGATGCCTCCGGCGGCATGTGCCACGAAGGCCGCGGTCTGGACCGGAGCCCACTTCGCCCAGCCGAGCGAGGACAGGCGCGTGCGCTCCTTGGGGTCCTTCGCCTTGCCGGTGGCTCCGTTGAGGCCGACGGCGCCCATCAGGGTTCCACCGAACCAGGCTGCTGCGCCGAGATCGTGAGCGGATCGTGCCAAAAGATTTCCTGCCATGATGTAAAGCTCCTTCGAGGTTGGTTCGACCTACCCCCCTACAACTATCAGCATGCTTAGGATAAAGCCATAGCACGCCCCGGGATACGGCCAGGGTGTGCAATTTTCCCAGGAACTGCTACGAAGGGCGCCCCATGGCGGAGAACCAGCACGACCTCGACGAGATATGGACGCAATGGAAGGATGCGGTGAACATGAGCCCGTCCCAGCTGGAGGCGTGGCTCGACACCGAGGAATCCCGATCGGTGGGCCAGAAGGAGCCGGACGGCGGTGAGTCCGTGGGCCACCGGTCCGGCAGGCGGATCATCGGCATCCTGCGCACCCGGCGGGACGACCTCACGGGCGAGGACGTGGAGCACATGCGGAAGGTCGTGGGCTACGTCCACCGCCATCTCGCGCAGAAGCCCTCCAAGGAGGACATCGAGACCTCGAAGTGGCGGTACTCCCTGATGAACTGGGGCCACGATCCGCTGACGTAGCGGGACGCGGCGAGGGGGCGCTCCCTGCGGAACGCCCCCTCGCCGTGCCCACTACTTCTTCGACAGCGCGCTCTCCTTGTGGGCGGCCTGCTTGCCCGACTTCGCGCTCTCCACGGTGTAGTAGGGCTCGTCCTTCGACGCGTTGAACTTCTGGTCGTCGAAGCTGAATTCCTTCTCGTGCTTCTCCACGACCTTTCCCTCGGTCGTGCCCTGCGGCGTGTTCCAGGTGACCTTATCGCCCTTGCTGAATGCCATGGGGTTCCTCCCTCGATGTACGTGGTCGAGCAGTTCTTCCGACACTCTCACCCCGGGATGGAAAAAGGAAGCCTACTGATCGAGGTGGGTGGGTGCGAAGAGCCGCAGGAGCGTCTCCACGACGACGACGTTGGGGCCGTCGGCCGCGAGGCTCTCGCGCAGCGCCTCGCCGATGCCCTCCGGTGCGACCCTGCGTGCCGGCACCCCGAACGATTCCGCGAGCGCCACGAAGTCCGGCCGGGCGAGCTCGGTCGCCGTGGCCTGGCCGAAGGCGCCCTCCATGTACTCGCGGAGGATCCCGTAGCCGCCGTCGTCCACGATCAGCCAGGTGACGGGCAGGTCGTGCTGCCGCGCGGTGGCGAGCTCGGCGATGGAGTACATGGCGGAACCGTCGCCGGAGACGGCGAGGACCCGTGCGGGCAGGCCGTGCGATTCCAGTCCGACCGATCCACCGATCGCGCCGGGGAAGCCGAAGCCGAGGCCGCCGGCCCCCTGCGCAGAATGGAACCCGCCCTCGCGGGCGTCCCAGCAGCTCCAGGCCCAGTAGGCCGAGATGGTCATGTCCCAGAAGGTCTGCATGCCGGCTGGGACGGCGTCGCGGATGTCCTGCATGAAGGCGCGTTCCTTGCCGAGGTCCTGCGCGTCGAGCCGTGCGCCGACCCGCCCGAGGGTCTCCGCGACGAGCGCGGCGGCGTCGTACCCGGGCAGGCGGTCGCGGTCCAGCGGTTCGAGCGCCTCGTCGAGTGCGCTGAGTGCCTGCCCGGCGTCGGCGCGGATGCCGAGCGCCGGCCGGTTGGACTCGAGGACGCGGGGTTCGGCGTCGATCTGGATGATGCGCCCCCGCGGCTCCATCGTGAAGTAGTTGGACGTGACCTCGCCGAGGGACGAGCCGATGACCAGCAGCACGTCGGCGTCCTCGAGGACCTCCGTCACGTAGCGGTCCTCCACCCAGGACTGGAGGGAGAGTTCGTGGTCCCAGGGGAAGGCACCGTTGCCGCCGGGAGAGCAGACCACCGGCGCTCCGAGCTTCTCGGCGATCGAGAGCAGCCACTTCTCCGCCCTGCCACGCCGTGCGCCGCCGCCGGCGACAATCGCGGGCCGCTTCGAGTCCTTCAGCCAGGCGACGGCCTCGCGCACCAGCTCGATGCGCGGCGGGTTGTCGAAGGGCTCGGCGAGTGCGTCCTCCACCTGCGGGACCATCACGGGATCCAGCAGCACGTTCTGCGGCACCTCGACCCACACGGGGCCCTGCGGCGAGGACACGGCCTCGGTCCAGGCGTCCTGGATGGCGGAGGGGATGCCGGAGGCGTGCTGGATCAGCCGCTGGCTCTTCGTGACGTTCGCCGCCGAGGCCTTCTGGTCGTCGAGCTGGTGCAGCATGCCCTTGCGCCGCGCGCCCAGGCCCTCGAGGGGGATCTGGCTCGCGACGACCACCATGGGCACGCCGGTGGCGTACGCCTCCTGCAGCCCGGCGAGGGACGTCAGCGCTCCGGGGCCGGTGGACAGGAACAGGACGCCGACGTCGCCGGTCGCCCGGGAGAAGCCGTCGGCGGCGAAGGCGGAGTTGTTCTCCACGCGGGACGAGACGAAGCGGAGGTCGGAGCGGGACAGCGCGTCGAACAGGCCGAGCGCGTGCTGGCCGGGGATGCCGAACACCGTGGTCGCCCCGAGGGCCGAGAGCGTCTCGACCACCAGGTCACCGCCGTTGCGCTGGCTGGAGACGGGGGCGGGGGGCGCGGACGCGGCGCCGGCGGTGATGTCCATCTACTGGTCCTCAGGGGTCGTGGCGGCGGGAGTGAGGGTGTCGGCCATCAGGGTCACGAGGTCGTAGGCGACGTGCGACGCCGCGACCCCGGTGAGCTCGGCGTGGTCGTAGGCGGGAGCCACCTCGACGACGTCCGCGCCGACCAGGTTCAGCCCGCGCAGGCCGCGGAGGATCTCCAGCAGTTCGCGGCTCGTGATGCCGCCGGCCTCAGGCGTCCCGGTCCCGGGAGCGTGGGCCGGGTCGAGGACGTCGATGTCCACGGAGACGTAGAGCGGGCGGTCGCTGATGCGCTGCCGCAGCTTGTCCACCACCTCGTCCACGCCCTGCCGGTAGACGTCCGAGGAGGTCACGATCCCGAAGCCGAAGCGGCGGTCGTCCTCGAGGTCGCGGACGCCGTAGAGGGGCCCGCGCGTGCCGACATGGGAGATGGCCTCGGTGTCGAGGATGCCCTCCTCGACGGCACGCCGGAACGGGGTGCCGTGCGTGTACTCGGCGCCGAAGTAGGTGTCCCACGTGTCCAGGTGGGCGTCGAAGTGCAGCATCGCCACGGGCGATCCCGCCCGCTCGGCCGCGGCGCGGAGGAGGGGCAGCGCGATGGTGTGGTCGCCGCCGAGGGTGACGAGGCGTGCCCCGTCGGCAGTGAGGTCCAGCGCGTTCTGCCGCACCGTCTCGATGGCCTCGTTGATGTTGAACGGGTTCACGGCCATGTCCCCGGCATCGGCCACCTGCACGCGCTCGAACGGCGAGACGTCGAGGGCGGGGTTGTAGGGCCGGAGCAGGCGCGAGGCCTCGCGGATGTGGTTGCCGCCGAACCGGGCGCCGGGGCGGTAGGACACGCCGGAGTCGAAGGGGACGCCGACGACGGCGATGTCCGCGCGGTCCACCTGGTCCAGGCGCGGCAGGCGCGCGAAGGTGGCTGCTCCCGCGTAGCGGGGGATGCGGGAGGAGTCGATGGGCCCTACGTGCCCGCCTCCCGTGACGCGCAGTTCTTCCACAGTGTCCATCCTGTCCGGGCCCCACGGAGTTGCCCAATATGCATCAAAGGTTTTGCACAAGGCTATTCCGCGGGGGAAGAGGGGTCAACCGTTGAACGTGAGGGAGGACAGCATGGAGCGAAGCCCCGCGTACTCCTCGGTCCCCAGCCAGGCCGTCGCGTCGGCGGGCTCAGGGAACCGGGTCTGGTCGAACGTGGCGGTGAAGGCCACTTGCCCGTTCGTCCCGATGGAGGCGAGGGTGAACTGCATTGCGTAGATGCCATCAGCGGGCAGCGGGCCCTGGTGCAATCGCGCGACGTACACCAGGTCCCCCGAGACGGGATCGGGGAAGTAGTCGAACACGTAGCTGATGAGACCGGGACCCCGGTCTACCCGGCCCGACAGGGCAGGCAGTTCCTCGCTGTCCAGGAGCACGTGTCCCGGATGGGGAATTGCGGCTCCGTCGCCCGGGATACCGCCCATGAAAAGCGCCATCTCCGTGCCGGCCGCGTCCCGGATCGAGTACGCCGTCCGGCTGAGGTTCGCCCCGTAGTCGGGTGCGGTGTTCGGGGGGACGGGCGTGGCCGTCCACGTGGCCGGCATGACGAAGGAGTACAGGCCGTCCGACGTCGTGAAGAGGGAGGGGGAAGGTTCGGGATCGGGCGCTGACGACGGCGTCGGGGCGGCCGTCGCGGCGGGGGTCGCCGCGGGCGGTGCGGACGGAGTGGAGGCCGAGGTTGCTGATGGGATCGCGGAGGGGATCGCGGATCGAGCGGCCGTCGCGGAGGCGGACGGCGTCGCCGTTCCTTCGGCGCCGACGCTGCCCCCTGTCGGGAGCGAGCCGCAACCGGCAAGGCTCAGGGCTGCAGCGAGCGCGATGCAGCTCAGGCTGGTGTTCTTCATGGATGGTCCCCCGGTGAGTGTGTGATGGCGTGGGCGCAGTGGCCCCGCTCCGCTGGTCCCAGCCTAGGTCCGGCGCCGTTCCTGCCGTGCGCGCCGCGGTCACGCTTCGGCCTCGGTTCACTGGCGAGAAGTCGCCCCGTGAGGGTGGCCCGGCGTCGGCCCTGTTAAGGATGCATAAAGACCGGCTACCGGCCGGTAGCGGAGTCCTACGGTGATCACGTGAGCTCTTCCGTACGCACCCTTCCGCAGCCCCCGGCCCAGGTCCGGACCAGGCAGCGCCTCGAGCGCTGGCTGCTCAACGAGTCCAGCCGGCCCGCCTCCCACCAGCCCGAGCAGGAACGCGCCCAGTCGTGGTGGAAGGTGATGTGCCTGACCGGCGTCGACTACTTCTCCACCCTCGGCTACCAGCCCGCGATCGCGGCGGCCGCCGCCGGTGTCCTGTCCCCCCTGGCCACCCTCGTCCTGGTGGCCGTGACCCTCTTCGCCGCGCTGCCGGTGTACAAGCGGGTGGCGTCGGAGAGTCCGCGCGGCGAGGGATCCATCGCGATGCTCGAGAAGCTGCTGCCGAAGTGGCGCGGCAAGGTCTTCGTGCTGGTCCTGCTCGGATTCGCCGCGACGAGCTTCCTCATCACCATGACGCTCTCGGCCGCCGATGCGAGCGCGCACCTCATCGAGAACCCGTTCGCGCCCGCATGGCTGCAGGGGCAGCAGATCCTCATCACGGTGGTGTTCCTCGGCGCGCTGTCGGGCGTCTTCCTGTGTGGGTTCACCGAGGCCATCGGCATCGCCGTCGGCCTCGTCGCCGTCTTCCTCCTGCTCAACCTGTGCGTGATCGTCGTCGCCCTGGCCCAGATCGTGGCGCAGGGCGGGCTCGTGGACTCCTGGTGGTCGGCGCTGACCACGCAGCACGGCAATCCCCTCGTGATGCTCGGGCTGGCCGTGCTGATCTTCCCCCGCCTGGCTTTGGGGCTGTCGGGCTTCGAGACCGGCGTCGTCGTGATGCCGCAGATCCAGGGCGGGCCCGCCGACACCGAGCAGGACCCTGCGGGCCGGATCGCCGGCGCGCACAAGCTCCTCACCTCGGCCGCACTCATCATGAGCGGCTTCCTGATCGCCTCGAGCTTCGTGACCACCCTGCTCATCCCCGCCGCGGCCTTCGAGGAGGGCGGCCCCGCCAACGGGCGGGCGCTCGCCTACCTCGCCCACGAGTACCTCGGCGACGGCTTCGGCACGGCGTACGACATCTCCACGATCGGCATCCTGTGGTTCGCCGGGGCGTCCGCCATGACCGGCCTGCTCAACCTCGTGCCCCGATACCTGCCGCGCTACGGGATGGCCCCGGAGTGGGCGAAGGCCGTGCGTCCGCTCGTCCTCGTCATCACCCTCATCGCCATCCTGGTCACCTTCTTCTTCAAGGCCGACGTCGAGGCGCAGGGCGGTGCCTACGCCACCGGCGTCCTCGCCCTCATCACGTCCGCGTCCGTGGCCGTGATGCTGTCCGCGCGACGGAAGCAGCAGCGTGGCAGGACCATCGGGTTCGGCATCGCCGCGGGAGTCTTCGTGCTGACGACGGCGGTCAACATCGTGGAGCGCCCCGAGGGGCTGAAGATCGCCGCCTGCTTCATCCTGGGCATCATCGTCGTCTCGTTCGTCTCCCGCTCGCGGCGGGCGTTCGAGCTGCGCGCCACGAGCATCCGGATGGACGAGGCAGCGCTCTCCTTCGTCAGCGCGCAGGACGACGGCGACATCCTGCTGATCGCCCACGAACCGAAACGGCTCAGCAGTGCGGCCTACCGCCACAAGCTCCAGCACGCGTGCAGGGTCTCGCACGTCCCGACCACCTCGCGGCCCCTGTTCATCGAGGTGACCGTGGACGATTCCTCCGACTTCGAGACTGAACTGCGCGTGCGCGGCGTGGTGCGGCACGGGTACCGCATCCTCGAGGTCCACAGCTCCAACGTCCCGAACACCATCGCAGCCGTGATGCTGCATATCCGGGACGTCACCGGGCTCATGCCGCACGTCTACTTCCGGTGGACGGAGGGTGACCCGGTGGCCAACCTCTTCAAGTTCCTGTTCACCGGGGAGGGCGAGATCGCCCCGGTCACCCGCGAGGTGCTGCGCGCCGCGGAGCCGGACGTGACGAGGCGCCCCTGGGTGCACGTGGGCTGAACGGCGCTACTTCCGAAGACGCTACTTGCCCGAGGCCGCCGGGACGAGCGTCCACAGCACCACGGCCTCCCGGCCGTCCGGATTGAGCCACGTGTGGGGTTCCCGCCCCGGGAAGGTGAGGGTGTCGCCGGCGCCGAGTTCGTAGCGGGCGTTCGGGAAGACCAGCACGAAGCGTCCCTCGACCACGTGCAGGGTCTCCACCTCGCAGTCCACCGCGTAGAGCTCGTCCTCGCCCCGTCCATGGGGTTCGACGACGGCGCGGATCACCTGGAGCCGACGCTCGGAGCGCGCCGTCAGGAGCCGCTCGTTGATGCCCTGCCCGCCCAGGCTGATCCGGGGGGCGTCCACGAGCCGCGTCAGGTGGGTCTCCGGCACCAGGAACAGGTCCCCCACGGAGATCGACAGCACCTGGCACAGCGTCACGAGCGAGGCGACGGATGGCGACGTGAGGTCCCGCTCCACCCTGCTCAGGAACCCCTTCGTCAGCCCCGTGGAGTCGGCGACCTGCTCGATGGTCATGCGCTGGGCCTGCCGTGCGGCACGGATCCGGGATCCGATGGCCACCGGAGCATTCGTGGGCTCGACGGGCAGGGCCTTCATGCGTGTCCTCTCCTCCTGCGCTCGGGGAAGGCGATCGGTTCGCGGGTGAACGAGCGCCTTCCACGAGCTTGCCATGGTTGACGCGTGAGCCGCGTCACGAGTAGCTTACTAGGCAACATTAGTTGCCCATAGGGCATCGACGCGGGAATCTCGACCGAAGGACTCGTCCATGCAAGCACTCAACATAGCCATCGTGGTGGCGTATCTCGCGGCCATGCTGGGCTTCGGGTGGTGGGGCAAGTCCCGCACCCGCAACGCCAGCGACTACCTCGTGGCCGGGCGGCGCCTCGGACCGCTCCTCTACACCGGCACCATGGCGGCCGTCGTCCTGGGCGGCGCCTCCACCGTGGGTGGCGTGGGGCTCGGCTACCAGTACGGCATCTCCGGCATGTGGCTCGTGGTCGCCATCGGCACCGGCGTCCTGCTGCTCAGCCTCCTGTTCGCCCCCACCATCCAGAAGCTGAAGATCTACACCGTCTCCCAGATGCTCACCCTGCGGTACGGCCACCGCGCCACGCGGGTGTCCGGGATCGTCATGCTCGCCTACACCCTCATGCTCTGCGCCACGTCGACGGGCGCCTACGCCACGATCTTCGTGGTGCTCTTCGGCTGGGACCGCGCGCTGTCCATCGCCGTCGGCGGGGCGATCGTCCTGATCTACTCGACGATCGGTGGCATGTGGTCCATCACCCTGGCCGACATGGCCCAGTTCGTGATCAAGACCATCGGCGTCTTCGCCCTCATGCTGCCCTTCTCCCTCGCGGCGGCGGGCGGCTTCGACGGCATCGCCGAACGCGCCGGAGACGAGTTCTTCAGCATCACCGGCATCGGCGCGCAGAGCATCATCACCTACTTCGTGGTCTACACGCTCGGCCTGCTGATCGGGCAGGACATCTGGCAGCGCGTCTTCACCTCCCGGACACCGGAGATCGCCCGATGGGGCGGATCGGCCGCCGGCATCTACTGCATCCTCTACGGCGTCGCCGGCGCCGTGATCGGCATGAGCGCCAGCGTCGTCCTGCCCGCGATCGAGTCGAAGGACGACGTCTATGCGGACATCGCCCTGAACGTCCTGCCGATCGGTATCGGCGGGCTCGTCCTCGCCGCGGCCGTCGCCGCGATGATGTCGACGGCGTCCGGCGCGCTGATCGCCGCAGCCACCGTGGCGCGGACCGACGTCGTGCCGTTCGTGGCCGGCTGGATCGGCAAGAGCGACAAGGCCGGCACGGACGGCGGCGAGCGCTCGTCGTCGGACCACGACGTCGCGTCGAGCCGCTGGTGGGTCCTCGGCCTCGGCCTCGTCACCATCGCCCTCGCCGTGATGGTCCAGGACGTCGTGGCCGCCCTGACCATCGCGTACGACATCCTCGTCGGAGGTCTCCTCGTCTCGATCCTCGGGGGCCTCGTGTGGCGGCGCGGGAACGGGATCGGCGCCGGGGCCTCGATGGCGGCGGGCACGCTCGTCACCCTCGGTGTCATGGCCTACCTTGAGGTCACCGCCGAGAACCAGTACGACGGCATCTACGCCAACGAGCCGATCTACTACGGCCTCGCCGTGTCCGCGCTCGTCTATGTCGTCGTCTCGCTCGCCACCCGGGCCACGGATCCGGGCGTCATGGACGCCTGGGACCGCCGGGTCGCCGGCGACGTCCCGGAGGATGTACCGGTGGACGCACCCCGCTGACGGTGGAACGCGAGAAGGGCTCCCGGCCGCAGCCGGGAGCCCTTCTCGTATCTGTAGGTCCGCAGGCCTCAGCGTGTGACGGGCGACGATCCCCCGTGACGGCCGGAGCGGCCGTCGGTGCCGTCGGTGGTGCCGGTGCTGCCTGCCGGGCCGGTCGGGAGGTCGTCGTCATCGCCATCGTCGAGCCCTTCGGTCCTGCGCTCCTGGGTGGTCGGGCGCGTGTCCGCATCGTCGATGGCGACCAGGGCGGCCGCCTTCTTGGCCTCCTGCTCCTCCTTGGGGGTCGAGCTCAGCCCGTGGCCCGTCTCGTCGAGGGCCGTCTGCACCTCGGCCTCCTCGACCTCCTCCTGCGTGATCTCCTCGTCCTTCTCCCCGTTCCAGGCCTTGATGGCCGCCCAGATGACCGCGGCGACCGGGACGGAGAGGATGGCACCGATGATGCCCGCCAGGATGGTGCCGGCGGTCAGGGCGAACAGGATGACGAGGGCGTGCACCTGCAGCGTGCGGCCCATGACCACCGGCTGCAGGAAGTTGCCCTCCAGCTGGTTGACCACGATGACCACGATGATGACGATGAGCGCGACGAACGGTCCGTTGGCCACGAGGGCGATCAGGGCCGCGAGGACGCCGGCCAGGGTCGCACCGACCAGGGGGATGAAGGCGCCGATGAAGACGATGGCCGCCAACGGGAGGGCGAGCGGGACCCCGAGGACCAGCAGCGCACCACCGATGAACACCGAATCGACCAGGGCCACGATCGCCGTGCCGCGCACGTAGCCACCGAGGACGGCCATGCTGCTGTAGCCGACCCGGCGGGCTTTGACGAGCCGCTTGCCCTTGAAGGCCCGCAGCATGAATGCCCAGATCTTCTCGCCGTCCTTGAGGAAGAAGAACAGGATGACCACCATGAGCAGGCCGCCGGCGAAGAAGTTCCCCGCCGCGCTGAGGCCCGAGATGGCCCCGGCGCCCGCGGTGCTGCTGGTCGCGAAGTCGACCACCGAGTCACGCGCCTGCTGGATCTGTGCGTCGTCGATGGGGATGGGGCCGTTCTGCGCGAAGGCGTAGAGCTGGTCGAAGCCCTCCGACGCGCTGGTGGCAAGCTCTCCCGCCTGTCCCACGACGGCGAACACGATGCCCGTGATGAGCCCGCCGAAAAGGAGCAGGAGCAGCAGGAACGACACACCGGTGGCCGCGGATGCGCCCCAGCCCTTCCGCCGCAGCCAGAGGACGAAGGGCCCGATCGCGGCCGCGAGGATGATCGCGAGCAGCATCGGGATCACCACGAGCCGCACCTGGATCAGTGCGTACACGGCCACTACACCCAGGACCAGCAGCAGGAGCACCTGCGCCGCCCGGATGCTGGCGTTGCCGAGGCTGTCACGCCAGGGGCCCTTCGCGGCGGCCGTCTCCGGCCGCGCATCGGTGGACTGGGTCATCGACCGTCACCTTTTCCTTCGGCCCGATGGCCATCATTGATCAGTTGGGAACGCACCTCGCGACGGAGGACCTTGCCGATCAGCGATCGGGGCAGGTCCTCCACCTGCACGATAGTGCGTGGAACCTTGTAGGCGGCGAGCGCGCCGCGACATGACGCCCTCAGTGCCTCGACGTCGAGGGCGGCGCCCGGCGCGAGCATGACGACGGCGGCCACGTCCTCGCCGCCGCCGTCCCGCGGGAGGCCCACCACGGCGGTGTCGGCCACGCCGGGGTGCGCCCGGAGGACGCCCTCCACCTCGCTGGGCGAGACGTTGAAACCGCCCGTGATGATGAGTTCCTTGATGCGGTCCACGACCGTCAGGAAGCCGTCGTCGTCCATCCGGACGATGTCCCCCGTCCGGAACCAGCCGCCGTCGAGCAGGGCGTCCTCGGTCTCGTCGGGTCGCCGCCAGTAGCCCTGGAACACCTGGGGCCCCTTCAGGAGCAGCTCCCCCGCCTCGCCCGGGGCGCGGTCCTTGCGGGGATCCTCCGGGTCGACGATGCGGACGTCGGTGCCCGGGAACGGCACCCCGATCGTGCCGGGCCGCCGCGTGGGGCCGATCGGATTGCCGGCCGCGACGGGGGATGTCTCGGTGAGCCCGTAGCCCTCGATCAGGTAGCCGCCCGTGGCTGCCTCCCAGGTCTCCACCGTGGCCTGCGGGAGGTTCATGGCCCCGGAGATCGCGAACCGGATGCTGCGGAGGTCCACGCCGCGCTCGGCGGCGCCGGCCGCGAGCCGGTCGTAGATGGGGGGCACCGCCGGCAGGAAGGTGGGCGGGCTCTTCCGGACGGCGTCGAGGACCAGCGGGACGTCGAAGCGCGGGAACAGGACGAGCTTCGCGCCGATGCTCACGGCGAAGGTCAGGCACAGCGTCAGCCCGTAGGCGTGGAACATGGGCAGGACGGCATAGACGGTCTCGCGGCCGACGTCGAGGCCCGGCACCCAGGCCCGCCCCTGGGCCGCGTTCGCCAGCAGGTTCCGGTGCGTGAGGATGGCGCCCTTGGGGACACCCGTGGTCCCGCTCGTGTACTGCAGTACCGCCGTGTCCTCCGCCGAGGGCCGCGGGTGCCGGCCCGGCAGGGGCCGGCGGTGCAGCAGGTCCCGCCACGCGACCACGTTGCGGGGGCCGGTGAGTCCCTCCCGCGTGGTGAGTGCAGCCCTCGCTTCGCGCGCGCGTCGCACGGGGAGCTTGAGCGCGAGTCGGCGCGAGGCGGGCATCGCGCCGATGAGGTCCACCGACACCACGGAGGCGACCGGGATGTCGGCCGGCAGCCGCTGCACGCTCGGCACCACCCTGTCCCACACGATCGCGACCTTGGCGCCGTGGTCCTCGAACTGGTGCCGCAGCTCGCGGTCCGTGTACAGCGGGTTGTGCTCGACGACGATCGCGCCGAGGCGGAGCACGGCGTAGAACGCCACGATGTGCTGGGGGCAGTTCGGCAGCACGAGGGCCACGCGGTCCCCCGCCCCGACGCCGAGGGACCGCAGGCCGGCTGCCACCCGGGCCACCGCCGCGCCCAGCTCCCCGTAGGTCGTCGTGGCACCGAAGAACTCGAGGGCCGCGCTCGGGCCGTGGGCCGCGACCGACGCGTCGAGGAGGTCGGACAGGGTGCCCTCGGGCACGCTGAAGGATCGGGGCACACCGGGTGCGTAGCTTTCGACCCAGGGGCGGGCTGCCAAATCCATAAGCCTGCTTTCTGTTATCGGTTCGACTGTAGCGTGCGGCCGGTGCCTTCCGGTACTCGAACCTACCGTCGGCACCCGGGGAGCAGACCACGACGGACACCACCCCATCCGGTAGCATTGTCGGTCGAAGGGGAGTAGCTCCGCACCCATGGGGTGCGCGGCCTGTCGACATACTGGTGCCATCGGTACCCGGCAGTCCACCGGTGAAACCGGCGAGCGAGACCTTCGGCCGATATGACGCATCTGTGACCCCGGCCGAAGTTTCCCGCTTCGGATCGGGTGTGCACATGCCCCGAACACCCGGAGCACCTCCTTGAACACCCCCGAGAACACCCCCGAGAACACACTCGGACAGCCCCCGTCCCGCGACGACGTGAAGCGCTGGCGCCAGTACCTCGCGGACGAACGCGCCGAGGCGGCCACCTACCGCGATCTCGCCCGGCGCAGGACCGGCGAGGAACGCGAGATCCTGCTCGGACTCGCGGAGGCCGAGGGCCGCCACGAGGCACACTGGCTCGCGCTCCTCGGCGAGGACGCCGGACGGCCCCTGCGGCCCTCCGTCCGCAACAGACTCCTGGGGGTACTCGCCCGGCGCTTCGGCTCCGTCTTCGTCCTCGCCCTCGCGCAGAGGGCCGAAAGCCGCTCCCCTTACGCGTCGGACCCCTCGGCCACGAGCGCGATGGCCGCCGACGAGCAGATCCACGAGGAGGTGGTGCGCGGGCTCGCGACCCGCGGCCGCAACCGGCTCTCGGGCAACTTCCGTGCCGCCGTGTTCGGGGTGAACGACGGCCTCGTCAGCAACCTCGCGCTGGTCATGGGCATCGGGGCGACCGGCGTCTCGACGTCGTTCATCCTGTTCAGCGGGCTGGCCGGCCTGCTGGCCGGCGCCCTGTCGATGGGTGCCGGCGAGTACGTGTCCGTCCGGTCCCAGCGCGAACTCCTGTCCGCGACGCGCCCCACGCAGATCACGCTGACCGCGGCCAAGGAACTCGACATCGCCGCGAACGAGCTGGTGCTGGTGTACCGCGCGAGGGGCATGACGCCCGCCGCCGCGGAGCACCGCGCGGCGGAACGCCTGGGCCTGTTCGGCTGCGACTGCGATCCGAGCTTCTCGCTCCAGCCCGAGGAGGACGACGCCGTCGACGAGCACGAGGCGGTCGGCACCGGCCTCGGTGCCGCCGCCTCGAGCTTCTGTTTCTTCGCGTCCGGCGCGATCATCCCCGTCCTGCCGTACCTGCTGGGTCTGAGCGGTGTCCTCGCCGTCGTCGTCGCCTGCATCCTGGTGGGTCTGGCGCTGATGGCGACCGGGGCTGTCGTCGCCCTCCTGTCCGGCGCCTCGCCCCTGCGGCTGGCCCTGCGGCAACTGGGTATCGGACTCGGTGCGGCCGCCGTGACCTACGGGCTCGGCCTGCTGTTCGGCACGTCGGTGGCCTGATCCGGGCGTCCTCCCGGCGCGCGGGCCCCCGAAGCCGGCCGTGGCTCTTACCCCCTCGACGATGCCGGGCCGTGGCGGGGACGCGCCGGACCCGCGGGTGCATGCGCCCTGCGCGAACGCCGTTCCTCCACCGCCGCGGCGGTGCTGCAATGGTCCCTATGGACGAGCAGGAGGCTCTCGACGCATATTCGGCAGCGGTCGTGCGGATCGCCGAGTCCACACTGCCGTCGGTGGCGGCGGTCTCCGTGCGTACCGCCCGCGGCGCGGGTGCGGGCAGCGCGTCCGTCATCTCCACGGAGGGGCACCTGCTGACGAGCGCTCATGTGGTGGCCGGCGCACAGCGCACCGAGGTCGCGTTCGGCGATGGATCCGTCCTGCCCGCGCGCGTCGTGGGCAGGGATCCGCTGTCGGACCTCGCGGTACTCCAGGCGGAGGGGAGCACGCCGCCACCGGTCCCGTGGGGGGATGCGACCCGCCTCCGGGTCGGGCAGCTCGTGGTGGCGCTCGGCAACCCGCTCGGCCTGGCCGGCAGCGTCACCGCGGGCATCGTCTCCGCGCTCGGCCGGTCACTGCCCACCTTGTCAGGGCGCGTCGTGGACGAGGTCATCCAGACGGACGCGACCCTGAATCCTGGCAACAGCGGAGGTGTGCTGGCCGACAGCGCGGGCCGCATGGTCGGAGTGAACACCGCCGTCGCCGGCATCGGACTCGGCCTTGCCGTGCCGATCAACCCGACCACCCGGGAGATCATCGACGCGCTGATCACCAGGGGACGCGTCCGACGCGCGTGGCTGGGGGTGGTCGGAGCCCAGATCACCCTCACCCCGGAGCTCGCGGCTCGTGTCGGGGCGCCCACCGGGATGCAGGTGGCATCCGTCGTCGCGGGCAGCCCTGCCGCAGGTGCCGGGGCACGTGCGGGTGACGTCGTCGTCTCACTCGACCGCTTCCCCGTCCGCAGCGCGACGGGCATTCAGCGGCTGATGGTCGAGACGGCGATCGGCCGCCGGATGGAGATGACGGTGTGGCGCAACGGCGCGCTGGTGGACATCGTCGTGGAGCCCGAGGAACTGCGCACACCGTGACGGGATCGGGGTGTGCACCCGGGTCCGGGTCGCCTACGCGGGGTCGTGCTGCTGCAGGACGTAGTCCTCGAGCTTCCCGAGCGTCGCCTCGATGCTCGCCGGATGCCGGCGGGTGAAGCCGGTGAGCCTGAACACGAAGCGCCACCGCACGGCGCGCCCGTCCCACTCCTCGCGCACGAGCGTCCCGCCGTCCCGCGGTTCGAGCGTGTACCGCCAGACGTGGGCGGAGAAATGGCGCCAGGCGATCCGGCGGCCCTCCTCGAACTCGACCACGCGGTTCAGGATCCTGTAGGACGTCCCCATCGTCATGTCCATCCCGAACTTCGCCCCCAGGGACAGCCGGGCCGGCCCGTTGGGCTGCTCGCCGCGGACCGTCCCGGACCCGTCGATGACGCTGTGCAGGGCGGGTGTCGCGAGGACCTCGAAGATGCGGGCGGCGGGCGCCGCGATGAGGCGTTCCCTGGAGATGAGGTAGGCGGAGTCCGTGCCGGGCGTCGTCGTCATCCCCTCATTCTGCCCGCTCCGCCGTCCGTCGGCAGCCAGGACCGGGCGGCGACGCCGAAGGGCCCCCACGCGGAGGGCCCCTCGGTCTCGGAACGTCCTGCGGTCAGGGCATCAGGAGCACCTTGATGGCGCGGCGCTCGTCCATGGCCCTGTACGCTTCCGCGGCGTCCTCCAGGGGCATCTCGACGTCGAAGACACGGCCCGGGTTGATGGTCCCGTCGAGGACGTCCTTCAGCAGCTCCGGGATGTAGGTGTGGGCCGGTGCCATCCCGCCGCCCACGGTGATGTTCTTCGCGAAGAGCACGCCGATGGGCAGTTCCGGTCCGCCGGCGGGGACGCCGACGAAGCCCAGGTGACCGCCGGGGCGCGTGCTGCGCAGCGCCTGGTCCATGGACTCCTTCGTACCCACGCACTCGAGGACGGAGTCGGCGAGGACACCCCCGAGGAGCTCGCGCACCTTCTCGACACCCTCGTCGCCGCGCTCGGCGACGATGTCCGTGGCGCCGAACTCGCGGGCGAGCTCCTGCCGGTCGGCGTGGCGGGACATGGCGATGATGCGCTCGGCCCCCAGCCGCTTCGCGGCGAGCACCCCGCACAGTCCCACGGCGCCGTCACCCACGACGACGACGGTGCTGCCCGGGCCGACGTTCGCGGACACGGCGGCGTGGTGGCCGGTGGACATCACATCGGAGAGGGTCAGCAGGCTCGCCGTCAGGGCGGCGTCGGGTTCGGTCACGCCGTCCACCTTCCGCAGGGTGCCGTCGGCCTGCGGGACGCGCACGGCTTCGCCCTGCGCGCCCTGCACGAAGTCTCCGTGCTCGTCCGTACTGCCCCAGCCCACGAGGTGGTCGCATGCCACGGTCACGCCGTTGAGGCACTGCGGGCACGCGCCGCAGCTGTCCACGAACGGCGCGATCACGAAGTCACCCACCGCGATGTCGCGGACGTCGTCGCCCACGGACTCCACGACGCCGACGAACTCGTGGCCGATCGCCTTGGGTTCCTTGGTGGGCCGGACGCCCCGGTACGGCCAGAGGTCGGAGCCGCAGACGCAGGCCGCCGTCACCCGCACGACGGCGTCCGTCGGACGGATGATGCTCGGGTAGTCCCGGTCCTCGACCCTGATGTCGCCGGGCCCGTGGATGATGGTCGCACGCATGGTGATCTCCTAGAAGCTTGCTTGACGCAATCGATTGTCCCCTTCCGTCACCTTACAAGCCGCGCGCCGGAGGCTCTACCGCCGCCGGCCGTCCACCGTCTCCTTGAACTGGTGCTCCAGTTCCTCCAGGGTCTTCCCGCGGGTCTCGGGGACGTGGCGGCGGGCGAAGACGATCGCGGCGACGCCGAGGACCACGAACACCAAGAAGGTGTTCGAGATCCCGACGGCGTCCATGAGGATCGGGAAGCTGAGGCTGACCGCGAAGTTGACCATCCACAGGACGAAGACCGCCGCACCCATGCCGAGGCCCCGTAGCCGCATCGGGAAGATCTCGGCCAGCATCAGCCAGGTCACCGGGGAGATCGCGCCCTGCTGGAAGGCCAGGAAGGTGACGGTGAGGGCCAGGACCAGGAAGCCCCGGGCCGTACCCTCGGGCACGAGGAGGGAGACGAGGCCGATGGCGAGGAGGGCCGACGTCGTCCCGATCTGCCCGACGAGCAGCATGGGGCGGCGCCCCACCCGGCCGAGCAGCCAGATGCCGATGAAGGTCGCGGCGACCGAGATGACCCCGTTCGCGATGTTCGCGGTGAGCGCGGCCTGCGTGCCGAACCCGGCGACGTCGAGGATCCGCGTCCCGTAGTACATGATCGAGTTCACGCCGGTGATCTGCTGGATGACGGCGAGACCGAGGCCGACGACGACGATGCGGCGGAGCCAGGGCTCGCGCAGGTCGCCGACGCTCGCGCGGTCCTGCCTACGGTCCTCGATGGCCAGCGCCTTCAGTGCGGCGAACTCGCCCTGCGCGGCGGCCGGCGGGCGAAGGGTCTCGAGGACCCGCAGGGCGGACCCGAACGCGCCCCGGGCCGCTAGCCAGCGGGGGCTCTCCGGGACGAAGTGCAGGCCGATCCAGAGGCCGATGGCGGGGAGCGTCCCCAGGACGAGCATCCACCGCCAGATGCCGTGGCTGTCACCGAAGACGCCTCCCAGGAACGCGCTGCTGCTGAACGCCAGGAGCTGGCCCGTCACGATCATGAGTTCGTTGCGGGTCACCACCTGCCCGCGCCGGGCGGCCGGGGAGAGTTCGGCGAGGAAGATCGGGACGAGTACCGAGGCCCCGCCGACCGCCAGCCCGAGGATGAGCCGTGAGGTGACCATGACTGTGACATCGGGGGCGAGGGCGGAGCCCAGCGTCCCCCCGAGGAAGACGGCCGCGAGCACCATGAGCATCCGGCGGCGTCCGTAGGCGTCGGCGAGCCGGCCTCCGAGGAGGGCGCCGAACGCGGCCCCGAAGACGAGCGAGCTCGCGACGAGGCCTTCGGCGAAGGCGCCGAGACGGAGATCGTCGACCATGAACGGCAGCGCACCGTTGATGACGCCGGTGTCGAACCCGAACAGCAGCCCGCCGAGGGTCGCCACCCACGTGGCGCGCCGGACGTGTGCGCGCTGCCGACGCCCGTCGGCCGCAGTGGCGGCCGTGCTGTTGCTGGCCAGCTCGCTCATGCCGTCACCTCCTGCTGGTGATCGTCTTCCGGTTCCCGCTCCGGAGTCTCCGGTCCCTCCGACGCAAAAGCCTCCCCCGCTCGGGTGCGGGGGAGGCTTCTGGGATCACGGGGATCAGAGTGTCGCGTAGACCTCGCGGAGGAGCTTGGCGGTCTCGGACGGCGTCTTGCCGACCTTGACGCCGGCGGCCTCGAGGGCTTCCTTCTTGGCCTGCGCGGTCCCGGCCGACCCGGAGACGATCGCGCCGGCGTGGCCCATGGTCTTGCCTTCGGGGGCGGTGAAGCCCGCGACGTAGCCGACGACGGGCTTGGTGACGTTCGCCTTGATGAAGTCGGCGGCACGCTCTTCGGCGTCTCCGCCGATCTCACCGATCATCACGATGGCCTTGGTCTCAGGATCCGCTTCGAAGGCCGCGAGGGCGTCGATGTGCGTGGTCCCGATGACGGGGTCGCCACCGATGCCGATGGCCGTCGAGAAGCCGAGGTCGCGGAGCTCGAACATCATCTGGTAGGTCAGCGTGCCGGACTTCGAGACGAGGCCCACGCCACCCTTGCCCGTGATGTTCGCGGGCGTGATGCCCACGAGGGACTCTCCGGGCGTGATGATGCCCGGGCAGTTGGGGCCGATGATGCGGGTGATCTGCTGACCGTCCGCGTCGACCTTCGACTGGGCGAGCGCCCAGAACTCGGCGGAGTCCTGCACCGGGACACCCTCGGTGATGACCACGACGAGCCCGATGCCGGCCTCGATGGCCTCGACGACTGCATCCTTCGTGAAGGCCGGCGGGACGAAGACGATCGACACGTCGGCGCCGGTCTCCTTCTTCGCCTCCTCGACCGTGCCGTACACCGGGAGGGTGACGTCGCCGTGGGTCACCGTGGTGCCGGCCTTGCGGGCGTTGACGCCACCGACGACCTGCGTCCCGGCCTTCAGCATGAGGGCGGTGTGCTTGGTGCCCTCGCCGCCGGTGATGCCCTGGACGATGACCTTGGAGTCCTTGTTGAGGTAGATAGACATACGGGTGTTCCCTTACTTTCCGTTGGCCAGCGCGGCAGCCTTGTCGGCGCCTTCGTCCATGGTGTCGGCGAGCGTGACCAGCGGGTGGTTGGCATCGGCGAGGATGCGTCGGCCCTCCTCGACGTTGTTGCCGTCCAGGCGCACCACGAGGGGCTTGTTGGCCTCGTCGCCGAGCATCTCGAGGGCCTTGACGATGCCGTTCGCGACGGCGTCGCACGAGGTGATGCCGCCGAAGACGTTCACGAAGACGCTCTTGACCTGGGCATCGTTGAGGATGACGTCGAGACCGGCGGCCATGACCTCGGCCGAGGCTCCGCCGCCGATGTCGAGGAAGTTGGCGGGCTGCACGCCGCCGTGGGCCTCGCCGGCGTAGGCGACGACGTCGAGGGTCGACATGACGAGCCCGGCGCCGTTGCCGATGATGCCGACCTCGCCGTCGAGCTTGACGTAGTTGAGGTCGTGTTCCTTGGCCTTCGCCTCGAGCGGATCGGTGGAGTCCGTGTCCTCGAGCGCGGCGTGGTCCGCGTGGCGGAACCCTGCGTTCTCGTCGATCGTGACCTTGCCGTCGAGCGCGAGGATGTCACCGTTGCCGGTCTTCACGAGCGGGTTGACCTCGACGAGCGTGGCGTCCTCCTTCACGAAGACGTCCCACAGCTTGAGGATGGTGTGGACGACGCCGTCGCGCAGCTCGGGGGCGAAGCCCGCGGCGTCCACGATCTCCTCGGCCTTGGCCTGGTCGATGCCGGTCCCGGCGTCGACGGCGATGCGCGCGAGGGCATCGGGGCGCTCGACGGCGAGCTGCTCGATCTCCACGCCGCCCTCCACCGAGCACATGGCCAGGTAGTTCCGGTTGGAGCGGTCGAGCAGCACGGAGAAGTAGTACTCCTCGGCGATGTCCGCGCCCTGGGCGATCATCACCCTGTGGACCGTGTGTCCCTTGATGTCCATCCCGAGGATGTCCGAAGCGTAGGTGAAGGCTTCATCGGGGGTCTTGGCGACCTTGACGCCGCCGGCTTTGCCGCGACCGCCCACCTTGACCTGGGCCTTGACGACCACGACACCGCCGATCTTCTCGGCTGCTGCCTTTGCTTCTTCCGGGGTCTGCGCCACGATGCCGGCAAGCACGGGAACCCCGTGTGCCTCGAAGAGATCGCGCGCCTGATATTCAAACAGGTCCACTTAGCTAGTGTCCTTCTACGTCGAAGTAGGTTTACAAGAGGGAACTTTAGCCCCTCGGGCCCGAGGCCTTCCCCAGACTATCGGTTTAGTGAGGAAGGGCACACTTCTATCTCCTGTAGAAATTTGCGCCGGCGCCTCGGGAACTGCTAACGGGTCCCGACGGCGGTCGGAGAAGGTCAGGCCACCTTGGTGAGCGGCGCGTAGCGCAGGAGCAGCCGCTTCTCGCCGACGTCGAACCGGACCTTGGCCACGGTCTTGTCGCCCGCTCCCTCGACGGACAGCACCGTGCCGTTGCCGAAACTCGTGTGGTTGACGTGGTCGCCGACCGCGACGGACACGACCTCCTTCTGGGGCTGCACGCGCCCGACGCTCCTGGACGGCGCCGGGGTGCCGCCGGAGAACCCGCCGCCGCTCGCGCCCCAGTAGGACCCGCTGAACCGCGGGCCGCCTGCACTGCCGCCGCCGGAGGTCCAGGCCGGCTTCGCCGCGCCCTCGCGCTTCCAGTGGATGAGCTCCTCGGGGATCTCGCTGACGAACTGGCTCGCCGGGTTGTACTGGCTCTGGCCCCACATGCTGCGCACCTCGGAGCGCGTGATGTACAGCCGCTGCCGGGCGCGGGTCAGGCCCACGTAGGCGAGGCGCCGCTCCTCGGCGAGTTCCTTCGGATCGGTCGCGGAGCGCTGGTGCGGGAAGATGCCCTGCTCCATGCCGGTGAGGAACACCACGGGGAACTCGAGACCCTTGGCGGTGTGCAGTGTCATGAGGGTGACCACGCCCTGGCGTCGGGCCTCCTCCACGGCGCGCTGCACGTCCGCGGCCGAGCCCTCCGGGGCATCGGGGATCTGGTCGGCGTCGGCCACGAGGGCCACCTGCTCGAGGAAATCGCCCAGCGTGCCCTCGGGGTTGTCCCGTTCGAACTCGCGGACGACGGCGACGAGCTCGGCCAGGTTCTCCACCCGGGACTCGTCCTGGGGGTCGTTGCTGGTGCGCAGCTGCTCCAGGTAGCCGGTCTGCTCCAGGACGGCCTCGAGGGCCGCCGAGGCGCCCGAACCGCTCGCGACCTCGGCGAGGTCGTCGATGAGCTTCACGAAACCGGTCACCGCGTTGACGGAGCGCGTCGCCATGCCCGGCGCGTGGTCGGCCCGCCGCAGGGCCTCCATGAAGCTGATCCGCTCGCGTTCGCCCAGGGACGCGACGGCGTATTCGGCGCGGTCGCCGATGCCGCGCTTGGGTTCGTTGAGGATGCGGCGCAGGTTGACGACGTCGTCCTGGTTCACGAGGACACGCAGGTACGCCAGTGCGTCCTTGATCTCCTTGCGCTCGTAGAAGCGGGTTCCGCCGACCACCTTGTAGGGCAGGCCGACGCGCAGCAGGATCTCCTCGACGGACCGTGACTGGGCGTTGGTGCGGTAGAAGATCGCGACGTCACCGGGCCGGATGCCGTCCTCGTCCTGGAGGCGGTCGATCTCCTCGGCGATGAAGCGGGCCTCCTCGTGCTCGTTCTCGCCCACGTAGCCGACGATCTTCTCGCCGCTGCCCTCGGCCGTCCACAGCCGCTTCTCCGGCCGGTCGGGGTTCCGGGAGATGACCGCGTTCGCGGCGGTGAGGATGTTCTGGGTGGAGCGGTAGTTCTGCTCGAGCAGGATGGTGCGGGCGCTCGGGTAGTCGTTCTCGAACTCGACGATGTTCCGCACGTCGGCGCCGCGGAACGCGTAGATGGACTGGTCGGAATCTCCCACGACGGTCAGCTCCGCCGGGTCCTCGGTGGATTCGCCCGGCACGCCGACGATCTCCCGGACCAGGGCGTACTGGGCGTGGTTGGTGTCCTGGTACTCGTCAACGAGGACGTGGCGGAAGCGCCGACGGTAGTAGTCGGCCACGCCGGGGAAGGCCCGGAACATGTAGACGGTCTGGGCGATCAGGTCGTCGAAGTCCATGGCGTTGGCCTGGCGCATGCGCTGGGCGTAGCCCGTGTAGACCTCGGCGACGGCCTGCTCGAAGGGATCCGACAGGCCGGCGGTCGAGGCGAACGTCTCCTCGTCGATGAGCTCGTTCTTGAGCGCGCTGATCTTGTGCTGGATGGCCTTCGGCGCGAACTTCTTGGGGTCGAGGTCCAGCCCCTTGGCCACGAGCGTGATGAGGCGCAGCGTGTCCGCGGAGTCGTAGATGGAGAAGTTCGAGTTGAGGCCGACGGAGGCGGCCTCGCGGCGGAGGATCCGCACGCAGGAGGAGTGGAACGTGGAGATCCACATCCGCTTCGCGACGTCGCCGATCAGGCCCTCGATGCGTTCCCGCATCTCGGCGGCCGCCTTGTTCGTGAAGGTGATGGCGAGGACCTGCCCAGGGTGCGAGCGGCCGGTGGCCAGCAGGTAGGCGATCCGGTGGCTGAGCACGCGGGTCTTGCCCGAACCGGCGCCGGCGACGATCAGCAGCGGCGCTCCCCCGTGCTTCACGGCTTCCTCCTGCTGGGGGTTCAGCCCGAGCAGGAGCTCCCGGGCACGGTGCTCGTCCACGCCGGCGCGGGAGGGGACGTGCTCCGTGGCCGGGTCGGCCGCCTCGGCGGACGCTGCTGTCGCCGCGTCCCGGGCACGCTTCTTCTCGGCGGGCGTGGGCGGGGAGACGTAGGGATCGAAGAGCATGTCCATGGTGCCTCAAGTCTAGGCCGTGCCCCCGACACCCACGGAGTACCGTCCCGGGCACAGGACTGCCCCCGCCGGAGGACCGGCGGGGGCAGGGTCGTAGGGGTGGAGTACTACTTCTCGGCCTGCAGTTCGTCCGTCTCGATCCCGAGGATCGCCAGCTTGCCGCTCTTGCGGTCCGCGAGGTACGCACGCATCTCCCGCTTGATGACGGGGAGCAGG
Source organism: Arthrobacter sp. TJ-263 (assembly GCF_058269155.1). Lineage (NCBI taxonomy): Bacteria > Bacillati > Actinomycetota > Actinomycetes > Micrococcales > Micrococcaceae > Arthrobacter > Arthrobacter sp. TJ-263. Next base: position 730,213 of record NZ_JBZCNE010000002.1, read on the forward strand.
AAGTACACGCCGAGCAGGTTGACGAAACCGCAGACGAACAGCGCCGCGTCGGCGAAGCCGATGACCTGGCTGAAGGTCAGCACGGTCCCGGCGACGGTGAAGAACAGGAAGATGACCTTGTAGATGATCTCCGTGGTCTTGCCGCGCCCGAACAGGTACTGCCATGACTTGAGCCCGTAGTAGGACCACGTGATGAGCGTGGAGTAGGCGAAGAGCGACACCGCGATGGCGAGGACCACGGGGAACCAGGGGAACACGGTGGCGAAGGCGTCCGACGTGAGGATGACGCCGTCCGGCGTTCCTTCGCCCGCCTGCACCTGATCGATTCCGGCCTGGAGGCTCGGTGCGCCCGCGATGATGATCGCCAGCGCCGTCATCGTGCAGATGAGCACCGTGTCGACGAGCGGTTCGAAGAGTGCGACGAAGCCCTCGCTGACCGGGCGGCGGGTCTTCACTGCCGAGTGCGCGATCGCGGCGGAGCCGAGCCCTGCCTCGTTGGAGAACGCTGCACGGGTGAACCCGACGATCATGACGCCGAGGATACCGCCGGCGATTCCCTGGGGATTGAACGCGCCCGCGAAGATCGACGCGATGGCAGCGGGAACCTGTCCGAGGTTGACGAGGATGACGAGGAGGCAGGACACCACGTAGACGAGCCCCATCGCCGGCACGAGCCGGCTGGTGGTGGCTCCGATGGACTTGATGCCGCCGAGGATCACCACGGCGACGAGGCCTGCGAGCACGAGGCCGAAGATGAGCGCGGCTCCGGGGCTGCCGAGGAGTCCGTCGGCGCCGCCCGTGACGTTCTGGACCTGGGCGAAGGTCTGGTTCGCCTGGAACATGTTGCCGCCGGCCACGCCGAAGATCAGGATGGCCACCGCGAAGATACCGGTCAGGATCTTCGCCGGGATACTTCCGAACTTGCTGAACGCTATGGGCAGATACCGGAAGGGCCCACCACTGACGCTCCCGTCCTCGTGGACCTCGCGGTACTTGACGCCGAGCGTGCACTCGGCGAATTTCGTCGCCATGCCCAGGAGTCCGGCAAGAACCATCCAGAAGGTCGCACCGGGGCCACCGAGTGCCATGGCCGCGCCGACGCCGGCAATGTTTCCCAGCCCGACCGTCCCCGACAACGCCGACGTCAGCGCCTGGAAGTGCGGCACCTCCCCGGGGTCGTCCTTCGACGAGTATCGGCCGCGGACCACTTCGTACCCGACCTTCAGCCCCCGGAACTGGATGAAGCCGAAGTACACCGTGAAGATCACGCCCGCCGCGATGAGCCACAGCACGACGAACGGGAAGCTCACGTCACCGATGGTGATGGGGAAGAACACGATCGTCGAGAAAACCTCGGTGACGGGTTCGAACACCGCGTTGATGGCGGCGTCGATGCTCGCGAGCCAGCCCACCTCCTCGGTCACAGTGGTCATGGGTAGCGCTGTTGTGAAGGACATCCTTATAGGAAAGCGTTCTTCGCGCGTGAGCGCAATCACAGGCTCGGTCCGGCGGGAAAAAGCCACGGGTTGGCAACGCCCTTCACGTGGTGTTCCGGGGATGATCTGCGGAGGCGGATCGTCGCCCATACTTCAGTCATGGCAAGAACCAGGGCTCAGATCGCACGCAAGCATTCCACCGGCGCCTCTGCCGCGCCCGAGGTGCCACGGGCGGACCGGCAACGCTCCAACGGCAGCCTGGTCCTCATCGCCGCCGCCGTGGCCTCCCTCTTCCTCTTCTGGTACTTCCACCTGCTCACGCTCGGGCAGATGACGCAGCTCTCGGGAGGGCTGGCGATGCCCGACATGATGATCGGCGGCTACGACGCCGGGTACGTGGAACGGCTGCGGGGGTCCATGGACGACGACGCCCGCGGCCAGCTGAGCTACCTCCACCGGACGGCCGGCACCCTGTTCCCGCTGATCTTCGCGTTCGCCTGGCTCCTGCTGGTCCAGCTCAACGTCGGACGCCGCTGGCTGCGCTGGCTGCTGTGGTCCCCCGTGATCCTGTTCGTCGTCGTCGACCTGTGGGAGAACATCGCGATCGACGCGGTGCTCGCGGAGGCGAGTCCCGGCGCCGTGGCGCCGGCCTCGACGCTGACGGTGATGCGATGGGTGCTGCTGGGGCTGAGCCTCGTGGCGGGTGCCGCCTCCGTGTTCCTGCCGCGGACACTCCGCGCGGCGGGCGGCAGGGGCGCAGAACCCGGAACGAAGAGCAGGTAAGCTGGGACCGCCGGATCGGGTACACCAGCCGATCCGCGCCTCTGTAGCTCAGTAGGATAGAGCGTCCCTCTCCTAAAGGGAAGGTCGTCGGTTCGATTCCGGCCAGGGGCACCACAGCGGGACGCACGACGGGGAAGGGCCGTGGAGTCCGCCCGCCGCGCTCCGAGCAGGGAAGGTGGACGTCATGCTTCGTGGCTGAGGCCCCCACGATCACCGTCACCGCCCTGTGCCTGCTCGATGACGACGGCCGCCTGCTGCTCGTCCGGAAGCGCGGGACCACCCTGTTCATGCAGCCCGGCGGCAAACCGGAACCTGGCGAGACGCCGGAGGAGACCGGCGCACGCGAACTGTCCGAGGAATTGGGCCTGAGCGTCAGGCCCCGGGACCTCCGCCTGTTCGGCACCTGGCAAGGGCCGGCCGCGAACGAGGCGGACACCCGGCTGGTCGCCACCGTCTTCCTCTGCCCCCTGACGGCCGAACCGCTCCCGGCGGCCGAGATCGAGGAGATCTCCTGGCTCGACCTCCGCGACGCGGCCGGACGCCCCGACCTCGCTCCCCTGCTGACCGACTACGTCGTCCCCCGACTCCTCGGGGATCGCGGGCCGCGTCGGCGTCAGGGCGTGTGCTGACCCGGCGCCCCTCCCCGGGACGGCACCTGCTGTCGGAGGAGCGTCAACGGAGTCCTGCCCCGCACACCCCGAGCTCCTGCAGGATGTCCTCGACGAGCTGCTCGGGCGTGCGGCTCGCGTCGAGGACGAGGAAGGTCGGGAAGACGCTCAACTGCCGGTACGCGGCATCGAGACCGGTCAGATGCTCGAGGGTCTCGATGTCCAGGGCACGGCGGGCGATCCGGGCATGCGCGAGGTCCGCGGGGACGTCGAGATAGACGACCAGCCCCGGGGTGGGCAGGACCGCGAGGAGGAAGGGGAGCAGCCTGCCAGCCGGCAGTCCCCGGAGGTGCCGGAGCGCGAGCTGGCAGTACAGGTATCGGTCCATGACGACGACCCCGGAACGGGAACCGGCCCGAGCGTGGGCGAGCAGGACGTTGACGCAGCGGATCGACGTCTCCACGGCATCCAGCACGGCCACCGGCGGGCTGATGTTCCGGCGGCTGCACCAGCCGGTGATGCTGCGTCGGCCGGACCGGTTCATGGTGAAGATCGCAGGGCGGTCGGATGCCCTCAGCCGCTCCGCGAGCAGCAGGCCCGCGGTGCTCTTGCCTGCCCCGTCGATGCCGGCGAGAACGATGATCATCGCTCAGTCTAGGCACCCCCGGGGCGGGCAGATGCGTCGGAGCCAGGGGGATCACCCCCAACGGCTGAGGCAGGCTCCTCGCGGCCCCCACCCGACGCCTAGACGCCGCTCAGGGCCTCGGGTTCCTCGTCCACGGCCACGTTCTTCTGGACGGCGAACTGCGTCCGGTGCAGTTCCTCGTACCGACCACCGACCGCCAGCAGCTCGCCGTGCGTCCCGCGCTCCACGATCGCCCCGTCCTCCACCACGAGGATCAGGTCCGCACTGCGGATCGTCGAGAGCCGGTGCGCGATGACCATGGCGGTCCGCCCCTCGAGCGCCTCGCTCAGGGCCGCCTGGACGGCGGCCTCCGACGTCGAGTCCAGCGCGGCCGTCGCCTCGTCGAGGATCACGACGCGGGGCTGTGCGAGCAGGAGGCGCGCGATGGTCATGCGCTGGCGCTCACCGCCGGACAGCCGGTATCCGCGCTCGCCCACCATGGTGTCGAGCTGGTCGGGCAGGGAGCGGATCAGCGGCTCCAGCCGGGCCCGGCGCACGGCGTCCCACACCTCGTGTTCCGTGGCCTCCGGGCGCGCGAGGCGGAGGTTCGAGAGGATGGTCTCGTGGAACAGGTGGCCGTCCTGGGTCACCATGCCGAGCGTGTGGCGCATCGAGGCGAAAGTGACGTTCCGGACGTCGGCACCGGCCAGGCGCACCGCGCCGCTGTCGACGTCGTACAGCCGCGCCAGGAGCTGCGCGATGGTCGACTTGCCGGCGCCGGAGGTCCCGACGAGCGCGACGGTCTGGCCGGGTTCGATGCGGAAGGACACCCCGTGCAGCACCTCCTCGCCGCCCCGGGTGTCGAGTGTCGAGACCTCCTCGAGGGAGGCGAGGGAGACCTTGTCGGCCGAGGGGTAGGCGAAGCGGACGTCGTCGAACTCGACGGACACGGGGCCGGCGGGGACGGCGGCGGCGTCGGGCACCTCCTGGATCAGCGGTTCGAGGTCCAGCACCTCGAAGACCCGCTCGAAGCTGACGATCGCGCTCATGATCTCGACGCGCGCGTTCGCGAGGCTCGTCAGCGGCGCGTACAGGCGGGTGAGGAGGAGTGCGAGGGTGACGACCTCGCCCGTGTCGAGCTGGCCCGCGAGCGCGAGGGTTCCGCCGAGTCCGTACACCAGGGCGAGCGCCAGCGCGGAGACGAGCATCAGGGCGGTGAAGAAGACGAACTGCAGCATCGCCGTGCGCACCCCGATGTCCCGGACGCGGGCGGCGCGGACGCGGAACTCCTCGGCCTCCTCGTCGGGCCGGCCGAAGAGCTTGACCAGGGTGGCCCCGGGCGCCGAGAAGCGCTCGGTCATCTGCGTGCTCATGGCCGAGTTGTGGTCCGCGGCCTCGCGGCGGAGCGCGGCGAGGCGGCTGCCCATGCGACGGGCCGGCACCAGGAAGACGGGCAGCATGACGACGGCGAGCACGGTCACGAGCCAGGAGGTGCTGAGCATGACGGCGAGGGTGAGGACCAGCGCCACGAGGTTCGTGACCACACCGGACAGCGTGCCGCTGAACGCCTGCTGCGCGCCGATCACGTCATTGTTGAGGCGGCTGACCAGGGCCCCGGTCCGCGTCCGGGTGAAGAAGGCGATGGGCATCTTCTGCACGTGGTTGAACACGGCGGTGCGCAGGTCCAGGATGACTCCCTCGCCGATGCGCGACGAGTACCAGCGGGTGAGCAGGGACACCCCGGCGTCCACGACGGCGACCAGCGCGATGATGGACGCGAGCCATACGATCGTCCGGACCTCGCCGCCGGCGACGATGACGTCGACCACCTGACCGGCCAGGACCGGCGTCGCGACGGCCAGGAACGCCCCGGCCACGGACAGCAGGATGAAGAGCATCAGCTTCCGGCGGTACGGCACCGCGAAGGTCAGGATCCGGCGCACCGTCTCCCGGGAGAAGCCGTGCCTGTTGTCCCTCGCCGTCGAGATCTTGTACAGCGAGCTCCACGCCGCGCCCTCCATGCTCATGGCCGTTCCTTCCGTGGATGCCGGTTCCGGCTCGGGTTCGCGGGTGTTCTCCGGATCCCGCCGTCATGCTGCGGAACAATTAGTGGATGTCCCGGTGTTGATACCAGTAGTGTTTCGACTCCGGCCGCCATCGGGCGAAGCGGATGCACCTAGGGTTCAAGCCGTTCGGGAGCCCTTCTATTTCCGGCGCCCGCCGCCCCCCACCTCAAGGAAGCATCCCATGAATCACCGCCTGTCCCTGCTCGGTACCGCTGCTGCCCTCACGCTGGCGCTTGCCGGCTGCTCGTCGTCGACCCCCGCCGGCGAATCCTCGGAGTCCGCCGGGGCGACCTCCCTGCAGGAGATCCAGGACGCGGGGGTCCTGACCGTGGGCACCGAGGGCACGTACAAGCCCTTCAGCTACCACGAGGACGGTAGCGGGGAACTCACCGGTTACGACGTCGAGGTCATCACGGCCGTCGCCGAGAAGATGGGCGTGGAGGCGGAGTTCGAGGAGACGCAGTGGGACGCGATCTTCGCGGGTCTCGAGGCGGGCCGGTTCGACGTCATCGCGAATCAGGTCTCCATCACGGACGAGCGCAAGGAGACCTACGACTTCTCCGTGCCGTACACGGTCAGTTCCGGCGTGATCGTCACGCGCGCCGACAACGACGAGATCTCCTCCTTCGAGGACCTCCAGGGCAAGACGACGGCGCAGTCCCTGACGAGCAACTGGAACGAGCTCGCGACCGAGAGCGGCGCGAACGTCGAGCCCGTCGAGGGCTGGGCGCAGTCCGTGACCCTCCTCGAGCAGGGCCGCGTGGACGCCACGATCAACGACGAGCTGACCTACCTGGACTACCAGAACACCACCGGGAACGAGGGCATCAAGATCGCGGCCACCACCGACGAGTCCTCCCAGAGCGCCGTCGCCGTCCGCAAGGGCAGCCCCGAGCTGGTGGATGCCATCGACACCGCGCTCGAGGAGCTGCGCGCCGACGGGACCCTCGCGGAGATCTCCGGGAAGTACTTCGGCTCCGACGTCAGCCAGTGATTCCGGCACCACGGTCTCCGCGGCGGGCCGCACCGGCCCGGGGCGCTGACTGATGGACTGGGAGCTGCTACGCACGTCCTTCTGGCCCTTGCTCTCCGGGGGCCTGACGGGGACCATCCCGCTCTCGCTGGCGTCCTTCGCGATCGGACTCGCCCTCGCCCTCGTCGTCGCGCTCATGCGCATCAGCGGCCAGCCCGTCCTGTCCGGGATCGCCCGCTTCTACGTGTCGGTCATCCGGGGCACCCCGCTGCTGGTGCAGCTGTTCGTGATCTTCTACGGGCTGCCGTCCATCGGCCTGACCATCGATCCGTGGCCGAGCGCGGTCATCGCGTTCTCCCTCAACGTCGCGGGGTATGCCGCCGAGATCCTGCGCGCCGCCATCCTGTCCGTACCCAAGGGCCAGTGGGAGGCGGGCCACACCATCGGGATGTCCCGCACGCTCACCCTGCGGCGGGTCATCCTGCCGCAGGCGGCGCGCGTCTCCGTTCCACCGCTGTCCAACACGTTCATCAGCCTCGTCAAGGACACTTCCCTGGCGTCGCTGATACTCGTGACGGAGCTCTTCCGCGAGGCCGAGCAGATCGCCGCCTTCTCCCAGCAGTTCATGCTGGTCTACCTCGAGGCCGCCGCGATCTACTGGGTGTTCTGCCTCGTCCTGTCCAGCGGCCAGTCCGTGCTCGAGAAGCGATTGGATCGATATGTTGCCCGCTGATCCCCTGCGTCCGCCCGCCGCGGAGGGCCCCCTGCTGCAGGTCACGGACCTGCAGAAGTCCTTCGGGACCAACCGGGTGCTCTCCTCGATCGACCTGCAGATCGACAGCGGGCAGGTCGTGGCCCTCGTGGGCCCGTCCGGATCGGGCAAGACCACCGTGCTGCGCTGCCTGAACGGGCTCGAGACGCCCGACGCCGGCGTGGTCGCCTTCCGCGGAGGTCCGTCGGTTGATTTCGGGGCGAAGGTCCCGAAGAAGGAGGCCCTGTCGCTGCGCGACCGCAGCGCCATGGTCTTCCAGAACTACAACCTGTTCCCGCACATGACCGTGCTGGAGAACATCATCGAGGGCCCCGTGCAGGTGCAGGAACGGCCTCGGAAGGAGGCGGTCGCGGACGCGGAGCGGCTGCTCGCGCGCGTGGGCCTCACGGAGAAGCGGGACGACCACCCCTTCAACCTGTCCGGCGGGCAGCAGCAGCGTGTCGGGATCGTGCGGGCGCTGGCGCTGCAGCCGGACCTGCTCCTGTTCGACGAGCCGACGTCGGCCCTGGACCCCGAACTGGTCGGCGAGGTGCTCGCCGTCATCAAGGAACTCGCCGAGGAGAAGTGGACCATGGTGATCGTGACCCATGAGCTGGCCTTCGCCCGCGAGGTCGCGGACGAGGTCGTCTTCATGGACGGCGGGGTCGTCGTCGAGCACGGGCATCCCGACCAGGTGCTGCGCCGTCCCCGCGAGGAGCGCACGCGCCGCTTCGTGCAGCGCCTGCTCAACCCCTTCTAGGCGACTTGCAGGGCAGCCGGCTGCCCGAGCGCCGGTTGCCCGGTCAGGCCGCCCGGCCGGCTGCCCGAGCAGGCCGGTCAGGCCGCGATGCGCTCCGGGTGCGAGTAGCAGTTCAGCGTGGTGCCGCGGCTGAAGCCCACGAGCGTCAGCCCGGCGTCTTCCGCGAGGTCCGCCGCCAGCGACGACGGCGCGCTCACGGCCGCGAGGACCGGGATGCCCGCGAGCTGCGCCTTCTGCACGAGTTCGAAGGACGCCCGTCCGGAGACCTGCAGGATCATCCCCCGCAGCGGCAGCATGCCCTCGCGCAGGGCCCAGCCCACCACCTTGTCGACGGCGTTGTGCCGCCCCACGTCCTCCCGGAGGCACAAGAGCTCCCCTTCGGCGGAGAAGAGCCCCGCAGCGTGCACACCGCCCGTGCGGTCGAACAGCTTCTGGCTCTCGCGCAGGCGGTCCGGCAGGGAGGCCAGGATCCCGAGGTCCACGGGCGACGCGTCGGTGTGCAGGTCGAACCGCGAGGACTTCCGGACCGCGTCGATGGACGCCGTGCCGCAGATCCCGCACGAGCTCGAGGTGTAGACGTGGCGCTCCATGGCCGTGTCCGGCAGTTCGACACCGGGCCGGAGCTGGGCCTCCACCACGTTGAAGGTCTGCTGCCCGTTGTCGTCCACGCCCGCGCAGTACCGCAGGCTCGGCAGCTGGCCCGGCTCCCAGACCACACCCTCCGAGACGAGGAAGCCCGCCACGAGGTCGAAGTCATCGCCCGGCGTGCGCATCGTCACGGTGAAGGCCCTCCCGTCGAGGCGGATCTCCAGCGGCTCCTCCCCCGCGAGCACGTCCTCGCGACGGCCCGTCTGCGCTCCCACCCGGAACTTGGTGATGCGGCGGCGCTGCGTGACCCGGTTCATTCGGACTCCTTACCTCGGCCCCGGACGAGGTCAGTCGACCCCGGGCACTATCTGGTGTGTCGGCTTCGACACAGAAACGTGGACGCCGTTGGGCTACGTCCGTGGACCCGCGGGTGGTGACCACGGCAGCGACAGGGCCTGCACCGCATCGCCGGCCCCGCAGCCCTCCGCGGGGACCACCATCACGCCGTCGGCTGCGGCGAGCCCACGGAGCATCCCGGAACGCTGGTGCGTACTCGGCACGGCCTGCCCGGACTCCATCCGGTAGGGCACCAGGCGGCTCCTCCCCGGCAGGGGTTCGAAGGCGTCGGCCGTCACCACCGGTGACGGCTCGTCCAGGGACGAACCGCGCAGGCCCGCGAGCAGGGGCCCGGCAACCGTGATCATCGCCATCATCGCGGCCAGCGGGTTGCCGGGGAGCCCCACGAGGAAGCGCCCGTCGGGTAGCCGTGCGAGCAGCGTCGGGTGCCCGGGCCGCATGGCGATGCCGTCGATGATCATCTCCGCCCCGACCTCCATGAGTGCCCGGCGGATGTGGTCGGCCATGGAGCTGCCGGTCCCGCCCGTCGTGATGAGTACGTCGCCGGACGCCCGGGCGAGGGAGAACTCGTCGGTGGGTTCGGCGCTGATGGCCGCCACGACGTCGTCGAGGTCGTCCTTCGCACGGCCCGACACGTCGACGTGCCCGCCCAGCATCGCGACGAAGCCGGGCAGCTGGGGACCGAAGGTGTCACGCACCTGGCCCGCGTGCGGCAGCCCGTGCTCGATCACCTCGTCACCGGTCATCAGCAGCGACACGCGCGGTGCCCGCAGGACGGCGAGCGTGTCATGGCCACAGACCGCCGCGAGGGCGATCTGGGCGGGGTTGAGGACGACGCCGGCGGGGATTGCCAGGGAGCCCTCCTCCGCCTCCTCACCGGCGGGCCTGACATGCTCGCCGGGCGACGGCTCGTCGGGGCGCGCGGACCCGTTGCGGTTCAGCGTGCCCCCGCGGACCGCGCCGTGCTCGGTGCGGAGGATGCCGACGGCGTTCTGGGGCACCACACCGCCCGTGAGGATGAAGGTCGCCTCGCCAGGCGCGAGCGAGACCTCCCCGGAATCGCTGTGCGGGGTCGCCCTGCCCCGCGGGTGGTCCTCCGGTTCGGGGCGGCTCACGAGCGTCCACGGCGGTTCGCCGTTGACCGCCCAGCCGTCCATCGCGGACGACGCATAGTGGGGGATGGACTGCAGGGCGTGTACCGGCTCCGCGAGGGTCTGCCCGAGCGCGTCGGCGAGGGGCACGGTCTGGAACGGCAGGGGGCGCCCGGCACCGTAGGCCAGGGTACGGGCCGTCGCCCAGTCGACATTCGTTGCTGCGCCGCCCTCGATCATGCGGTGCCGCCTTCCGCCGCGGCCTCCGCGCACAGGGCGTCGGCGACCCCCAGGGCCGAGCGCATGGCCACGTCCTCGTCGGCCTGCCCGCTGCCGACGGCGAGACCGGCGGCGTAGCCCACCACGAACGTCGTCAGGGGCGCGGCAGGGCGCACCACGCCGTGGGCCGCCTTGCCGGCCAGGCCGAGGACGGCGTCGATGTCCACATCCGTCCCGTCGATCTCGAAGGCGGCGAGCAGCCGTTCGGTCCATTCGTGCAGCAGCTTCTGGCGATCGTCCATGAGCCCTCCGGGAGGTTCTAGGGGACGTCGACTCCCAGTACCCTCGCATCAGCCCAGGTGTCGACGTCGTGCGTTGTGCCCGGCGGAACCGGGACAGGTCTGGTCCTCACACTAGCAAGGAGGCTGCGCATCGACAGGTTGTCGGCTGTCCCGGTAGCGAGGATCGCGTCCACGGCGGCCGCCAGATCGTCGCTCCGGTAGAGCGCCGCGAGCGGCTGGGCGCGGCCCCCGTCCACGGCCACGAGCGATGCGTCCTCGTCGGCGGCGGCCTCGGCGAGCAGCACGTCGACGAGCTCGGCGACGCGCGGCATGTCACAGGCGACGACGGCGCACCAGGGCGCCCGTCGGCGGCCCGCCCCCGTCCGGAACCCGGCCACGAGGGCGGCTGCGGGTCCGGTGAAGGCCGGCTCCTCACGCACGAACGACGGCGCACCCGGCATCGCGCGCCCGCCGTCGGCCCGGGGGTCGGGCCCCACGACCACCATCTGCCCGGCGTCGGCGAGCGCGGCGCACGTCCGCTCCAGCAGGGTCACTCCCTCCACGACCAGCCCGGCTTTCGGGACACCGCCGAGGCGGGAGGACCGCCCCCCGGCGAGGATCACGGCGTCGAACCGAGGGCGGTCCCCTCCGGTCCTCACGCGGCGGTCTCCGTGAGGAACTCGCTCCACTGCGGCGCGGGCCTCTCCAGTTCGCGGATCTGCCACTGGGGTCCGCGGGGCGGGCGCGGGACGACCCTCAGGGTCCAGCCGAGGCTGGCGAGGGTCTTGTTCCCCTTGGCGTTGTTGCATCTCAGGCAGCAGGCCACGAGGTTCTCCCAGGTGTCGCCGCCGCCCCTCGACCTCGGCATCACGTGGTCGATGGTGGACGCCGCCTTCCCGCAGTAGGCGCACAGGTGGTTGTCACGGCGCAGTACTCCTCGCCTCGTCGCCGCGAAGTCCTGGCGATAGGGGACCTTCACGTATCTGTTGAGCAGGATCACCGAGGGCCTTCCGAAGACGTCCGCAGGACCGACCACCGGGTCGTCGTCCTCTGCCACGACGCTCGCCTTCCCCGTCAGGACAAGGACCAGCGCCCGGCGGAAGGTGACGACCGCCAGCGGTTCATATCCTGCATTCAGAACGAGAGTGCGCATGCGCCTTGCCCCATTGCTGACCTGGTCCCGCAACCGGTTGCTGTCCCGGGCATCGGGAGAAGTGCTTCGGATGGACACTGCAAGGGTAAGCCGCACCCGGCCGTCCGCGGAACGCCGGGTCGGCGATGTGCGGGCTCCTGCTTCTGCTACCTCCGGTGGGAGCCGAACGGCAGGAGGACCGGCACGTGTGCCGGTCCTCCTGCATCCACAGCCGTTCGGGTCAGCCGCCCACGCGGATGTACACGCCGCCGGAGCCGAGCTCGGCCGGAGCGATGACCGTGGTGTTGCCGTTGAATCCGCCGTGGACGGCCTGGCCGCCGCCGATGTACACCGCGATGTGGGCCTTGCCCATGCCGCCGTCGGCGTAGTAGATCAGGTCACCGGGGATGGCCTCGCCGGCACTCACCGTGCGGCCGAGGGACAGGTACCCGGCCGGCCAGCCGTGGAAGTTGATCCCGGCCGCGGCGAGGGAGTTGCTTGCGAGGCGCGTGCAGTCCTGCATGACGCCGAGCTGGCCCTTGGCCGCGGCGGCGATGGTCGCTGCCACACCGGAGGAGGGTGCGGGCGCCGGAGCCGGTGCCGGTGCCGGTGCCGGTGCGGGTGCGGGTGCGGGCGCCGGAGCACCCGCCGCCGCGCGTGTCTCCGCGACGGGCGCGGCCGGCGCTTCGATCGGGGCTGCCACAGCGGGAGCCATGACGGCAGCAGGTGCTGCGACAGCAGGCGCCACGGCCACGGGGGCTTCGACAACCGGCGCCTCAGCGACGGGTGCCTCGACGACGGGAGCCTCGACAGGAGCCTTCTCGACGACGGGGGCCTTCTCGACGACGACCGGCTTGGCCTTCACCTTGACCGGGGTCATGGCGAAGGACACGACGGTCTTGTCCGAGGCGACGACGGGCGCGCGGGAGGAGGTCAGGGCGACGGTGGACGCCCGGACCTCACGCTGGGGCTTGAGGTCCGCCGCGTTGGCAGCGACCCCGCTGGTCAGGACGAGCCCGGAGGCCGCCGCGAAGACGGCCGCCTGTCGGCCCATCCCGCCCGCCTGGGTGGACACGGTCCGTGCGAGGACGGCGAAGGCCGCAGCGTTGCCGGCGTCGTCGCGGTGGCGGGCGGGGGCAGGGCGGAAGGACATGAGTGATGACATGAGGGTGTTCTCCGAGTGTGGGGGGGCTAGCGGACGCGGACGAAGCCGGCGCCGGGAAGGTCTGAGAGGTTGTGCAGGCCGGTGTTCATGCCGTTGAGGCCGCCACTGACGACCTGGCCGTTCCCGACGTAGATCGCGACATGGCCGCCCGTGATCACGAGGTCACCGGGAGCGGGCGATCCGACGACGGCGCCGAACTGGAAGAACTGGCCGGGAGCGAGGTCGCCCACGGACTTGCCGACCGAGCGCAGGGCCTTCTCGACCATGGCGGTGCAGTCCTGCGCGACGCCGATCTGCGAGTACGCCGAACCGACCAGGCCGGCGGCGACGCCGGAGGACGGGGCGGGAGCCGGCCTCCGGGCGGCGGGCACCGCAGCGACGGGGGCCGGCGCGCCCACGGCAGCGGGAGCGACGGCAGCGGGGGCTGCGACGACGGGAGCGACGGCAGCCGGGGCAGCGGGGGCCGGTGCGACCACGGCAACGGGGGCGACGGCGGCGGTCGGTGCCACCACGGGAGCAGCCTCGACCGGGGCGACGGCGGCAGCGGGCGGGGCCGGGACGGCGACCGGCGGAACCTCCACGGGAGCCTCCTCGATGGCCGGGGCCTCGACGGGGGCTGCCTCGACGGGCTTCGGGGCGGCCTCCACCTCGACGGCGACGCGGTCGAAGGACACCGTCGCCGTGGCCGGCACGGTGACCGCGGCCGTCACCACACGATCGATGCCCAGGGTCGCGGAGGACTGCACCTCGCGCTCTGCCCCTGCGGTCCCGTGGGCCGGCAGACCGGCGGTGAGGACGAGGCCTGACGCTGCGACGATGACGGCGGCCTGGCGACCGACGGATCCGGCATTGGATGCGACGGCGGCGGACAGACCGGTCAGCGGACTGATGTTCCGGGGCGCGCGGTGGCGGCCCGGCGAAGAGCTGATGGACACGTTGGAGACCTCTCCCAACGCCTGCGAGGTGAGCTGTCGGATTCGGATGGGAGTCACCCGGCCGCTGCGTGAACAGCGACTTAACCCCAAGGATCTCTTCTCAGAGACCCAGAATTGGTTCCCCCGCCTCTGCCATGCGATGGTGCGGACGAACCTCCGGCAATGGCAGAGCTAGGCGATTTGCAGGAGGGTGCTGGATCCAGAGCGAGCCCGGCACATTTCGAACGCTACAACACACCACGAGATATGTCACATTCCGATCACGGAACGGTGTGTTTCTGGTGACGAAGGTCTCGGGAGGCGGTCAGTCCCCGACGGAGACGAAGACGTGCGAGGCGACCTCGGGCGGCAGTTCGAGGGCACCTTCGACACCGGGGACGCGCACGGAGACGTACCCTCCCACCGATTCGAGACTGAGCCGTGCGCCCGGGCGCAGCCCGCCCTCGTCGAGCTGGGTGAGGAGTTCGGGGTCCACCTGGATGGGTTCGGCGAGGCGCGCGAGCGTGACCAGGCTGCCGGGCGTGTAAGTGGCCATCGCGGACAGCAGCGTGACCACGCCGTCCGTGAACAGCTCCGATTCCACGCCGCCGATGGCCGCCAGGCCGGGGATAGGGTTGCCGTAGGGAGAGTCCGAGGGCTTGCCGAGGAGCTCGTACAGTCGGCGCTCCACGCGCTCGCTCATGACGTGCTCCCAGCGGCACGCCTCGTCGTGCACGTATGCCCAGTCGAGTCCGATCACGTCGCTCAGGAGGCGCTCCGCGAGACGGTGCTTCCTCATCACGCCGGTGGCGCGGCGCCGGCCGGTCTCGGTGAGCTCGAGGTGCCTGTCACCGGAGACGACCACGAGGCCGTCGCGTTCCATCCGGCCGATGGTCTGGGACACGGTGGGGCCGGAGTGGCGCAGCCGCTCGGCGATGCGCGCACGGAGCGCGACGATGTTCTCTTCCTCGAGCTCAAGGATGGTCCGCAGGTACATCTCGGTGGTGTCGATGAGGTCCGTCATGCGGTTCAGCTCCTTGGTGCGGTGCGGGTGCGCGGCTGGACTGCCTCACGCCGGTGAGGGGTGCGGCCATCGGCCCGGTTCCGCCCCACGCCTCCCAAGGTTAACGCATGGCATCACGGGCCCGGCAATCCTGGGGCCGGCCGTGCCCGGGCTGCCGAAGCGTCCTCCCCGGGGGCGTTAACAAATGGAGGGCCATCGGCCGCTGGGGCAGAATTGAGGTCTGCACCCCCGTCCCAGAGTTGGAGCCCCCTTGAGCGAATCATCCCGCATCCCCGCACACCTCCTCCCCTCGGACGGCCGCTTCGGTGCAGGTCCGTCGAAGGTCCGGAGCGGTCAGGTCGACGCCCTCGTCGCGGCCGGCACCTCCCTCCTGGGGACCTCCCACCGCCAGGCCCCGGTCCGCGACCTCGTGGGGCGCGTCCGCGAAGGGCTCCGCGCCTTCTTCGCCGCCCCCGACGGGTACGAGGTGGTCCTCGGTGTGGGCGGCTCGACGGCCTTCTGGGACGTCGCCACGTTCGGGCTCGTCGACCGGAAGGCCCAGCACCTCTCCTTCGGGGAGTTCGGTTCCAAGTTCGCGTCCGCCACGAACAAGGCACCGTTCCTCGACGCCTCCAGCGTCCTCACGAGTGAGCCGGGCACCCGGCCGGAGGCGGCGGCGGAGGCCGGCGTCGATGTCTATGCCTGGCCGCAGAACGAGACCTCCACCGGCGTTGCAGCACCCGTCCGGCGGGTCGAGGGCGCCGACGACGGAGCCCTCGTCGTCGTCGATGCCACCTCCGCAGCGGGCGGGCTCGACGTCGACGTCTCCCAGGCGGACGTCTACTACTTCGCGCCGCAGAAGAACTTCGCCTCGGACGGCGGCCTGTGGCTCGGCCTGTTCTCCCCCGCCGCGCTGGAGCGCGCGGCGCGCATCGCCGCCGGCGACCGCTGGATCCCGGATTTCCTCGACCTGCAGACGGCCATCGACAACTCGCGCCTCAACCAGACCTACAACACGCCGTCGCTCTCGACGCTCGTGACGCTGGAGGCCCAGGTGCAGTGGCTCAATGCGCAGGGTGGCCTGCCCTTCGCGGCGGCCCGGACGGCGGACTCGGCGGGGCGGCTGTACCGCTGGGCGGAGGCCTCCCCCGTGGCGCGCCCCTACGTGACCCGTCCCGAGGACCGCTCGAACGTGATCGTCACGGTGGACTTCGACGAGGCGGTGGACGCGGCCCGGATCGCCGCCATCCTGCGCGCCAACGGGGTCGTCGACGTCGAGCCGTACCGGAAGCTGGGGCGCAACCAGCTCCGCGTGGCCACCTTCGTGGCCATCGAGCCCGACGACGTCTCGGCCCTCATCGGCTGCATCGACCACGTGGTCGAGAACCTCCTGTAGGTCCGTACATCCGGGGATCCGGTCCGCCGCGCCGACCCCCGCAGTCGGGCCTGCTCCGCGGTGACCCCCCTACGGCGTGGGGTCGGACGCTCCGGCCTCGTGGTCGATGCGCAGGCGCCTCGGCGCCGAGCGGTCGTAGCGCAGCCGCACGTCGTGGTAACGCCATGCCCAGAAGATTCCCACCCCGGCGGCGATCAGCCCGGACGCCGCCGCGACCCCGAGGCTCCACCGCGGGCCGAACATGTCCGAGACCCACCCCACCACCGGCGCTCCGAGCGGCGTCCCCCCGAGGAAGATGGCGAAGTACAGGGCCATGACGCGCCCGCGCATGGCCGGCTCCGTGGTGGTCTGGACGTAGGCGTTGGCGCTGGTCATGAGCGTGAGTGCGAACAGGCCCACGGGCACGAGCGCCAGCCCGAAGAGCCACAGGGTGGGGGCCAGGGCGGCCAGCGCGCACGCGATCCCGAAGGCCGCCGAGGCGCCGAAGATGAATCGCAGGCGCGGCCTGTCGCGCCGCGCGGAGAGCAGCGCGCCCGCGACGGAGCCCACCGCCATCACCGAGGACAGCACGCCGAAGACCCCTGCGCCCTGGCCGAACTCGGTGCGCGCCATCGCGGCGATGAACACCGCGAAGTTCAGTCCGAAAGTGCCGACGATGAAGATCGCGAGCATCACGATCATGAGGTCCGGCCGGTGCCGCACGTAGCGGAAGCCCGCCCTGATGCGCCCCTTGCCCGGCACCGGCCGCGGTTGCGCGTTCAGTTCCGAGCTGCGCATCGCCAGCAGCACGTAGACCATCGCACCGAACGTCAGCGCGTTGATCATGAACACCCAGCCGGGCCCTACGCCCGCGGTCAGCAGTCCCGCGATGGCGGGACCGACGAGGCGTGCCCCGTTGAAGGAGGCGCTGTTGAGCGCCACGGCGTTGGGGAGGTAGTCGTCGCGCACGAGGTCGGACACGAACGCCTGCCGGGCGGGGGCGTCGAAGGCCGAGACGACGCCGAGCGCGAGGGCGAAGGCGTAGACGTGCCAGAGGGCGGCGACGTCCAGGAGGACCATCAGTCCGAGGCCGACGCCCAGCAGCGCCATGGCCACCTGCGTGGTGACGAGGAGCTTCCGCCGGTCGACGGTGTCCGCGATGAGGCCCGCCCACGGGGCGATGACGAGTTGGGGCCCCAGCTGCAGGGCCATGACGATGCCGAGCGCCGACGCGTTCTGCTCGGTCAGGATGTCGTAGACCAGCCAGTCCTGCGCGGTCCGCTGCATCCACGTGCCGATGTTGGAGACCAGCGCCCCGATGAACCAGAGCCTGTAGTTGTGGATACCGAGGGACCGGAAGGTGCTCACGCCCCTCCCCTTCCGCTCCGGCACCACACGTGGATCACTCGGCGTCGGGCCGTCCCGCGGCGGAGGCCTCCGGATCGTCCTCGCCGGCCACCGGGGTCCCGCCCGTATCGGCGGTGACGGCAGTGCCGGCAGTGACGGCCGCATCGGCGGTGCCGGACCCGTCGGCAGCACCTGTTCCGTCGGTCGCCCCGGAGCCTGCAGCAGCATCCGACGGCGACGCCTCGTCCTGCGGCGAGTCCTCGGGACGCACACGCTGGGACCAGGGCAGCCACTCGGGTGCCAGCAGGGAGGCCGGGGAGGGCAGCAGCCCCACCTCGCAGACCGTCACGTCCTTGCTCCGCGCCACGCGGGCCACGCTCGCGTACCACTGCCATCCGCCGTATCCGGGCACGAAGGCCTCGAACCGGTGGGTGACCAGGCGCTCTCCCTCGATCACGGCCGACACATGGCGTCCCACCTGCGCCTCGGGGGCGATCTCCAGCACTCCCTGACGCGCCCGCTCCACGGCGGCTTCGAGTACGGAGTCGGTCTTCGGGATGCGGCGGGTCACCCGGGGCTTGCGCGCGGCCTCGGCGACGGCGGGTACGTCGGTGCCCTCGGCGGTCGCTTCGATGTCGGTCGACGGCGCGCCGTCGACGGCGTCCAGGTTGCTCGGGGTCATGATCGAAGCCTACGCGTCGAGGTCGTCGGCAACCGCGCGCAGGACCGCCGCGACCTTCGCCGCGTGCGCCTTCTCCGGGTAGCGCCCCTTGCGGAGACCGTTGGAGACGCCGTCGAGCAGCTTGATGAGATCCTCCGTGATGACGGCCATGTCGTCGGCGCTCTTCCGGGTTGCCCTGGCGACGGAGGGAGGCTGCTCGAGGATACGCGCGGAGAGGGCCTGGGGGCCGCGACGCCCGTCGGCGACGCCGAACTCCAGCTTCGTGCCCACTTTGACCTCGGTCACGCCCGCCGGCAGGGCCGAGGCGTGCAGGAACACTTCCTTGCCGTCGTCCGTGGCCAGGAATCCGAATCCCTTGTCCGCGTCGAACCACTTCACTTTGCCGATGGGCACGTCGTCTACCTCTTCTTGGCTGTACCGGGCGGTGTCACCGGCGGCCCTGGCCCGGTCCACGCAGGCCGCCTGGCACCCAGGCGGACTGCTGCCGCCGGGAAGTCTGTGTCTCCTAGGGTATAGCGTCGTGAGCGGCCCGCCGCGGTTCTTGTAGTCTGGGACGGCTATGACCCCTGACGAACCGGCCACGAACCCCACTTCCGACCATCCCGGCGACGCAGCGGTGCCGGGCGGTGCACCCGGACGGTCGTCGCGGAGCCGGTTCCTGGTGATGGTCCTCGCGGTGGCCTTCGCCGGCGTCGGCCTGGTGTCCCTGGCGGCCATCCTGATGACGGCCTTCCTGCAGGGCAACGTATGGCCCGGCTTCGTGCTGGCCAGCTACTTCTGCCTCCCGATCGCGTTCCTCCTGATGGTCTCGCTGCTCGTCCGGTCCGTCATCTCCCGCCGGAACTCCTGAGACCACGACCGATCCGAGCGCTGCACGCCGTACGACGGGCGTCACAAGGCGCGCACCTGACCACGCGCCGTGTCAGCGGCGCCGGGTAATCTTGGGGTGATGTCCGCAATCCGAGCACTGGCCGATCAGCTGGCCCTCCGGAGCGATGACGACCTGCGCCGCCTCCTCACCGTCCGGCCCGACCTCATCCTTCCCCCGGTGCCGGACTTCGCCGCGCTCGCCGCCCGGGCGTCCTCGCGCACGAGCCTGCAGCGGGCACTGGACAACATCACGCGGCCCCAGCTCCAGGTCCTCGAGGCCCTCGTGGTCCTCACCGAGGACGACGGCGCCGCGGTGCCGTCCGCCCGTCTCGCCGCCGCCCTGTCGCAGGGAAGCACCGACGCCGTCGAGGCGTTCCTCGACGACCTCGCCCGGCGCGCCCTCGTCGTCGGGTCCGCGGCGGAGGGCTTCCTGCCCGTCGGAGCGATGGCCGACGCCGTGGCGCCCTACCCGGCGGGCCTCGGCCGCTCCTTCCGGACCCTCGCCCGCTCCATCCCGCGGTTCGGTCCCGCGCTCGTCCGCGCCGCCGCGGTCCTCGCCCCGGACTCCGGGCACGAGGCGGGAACGTCGGCCGCCGCCGCGCGGGTGCTGGATGGGGTGACTGCGGACCCGGAGGCCTGGGACCGGCTCATGGCCGGTGCCCCCGAAGGCGTGGAGGCCCTGCTCGCCCGCCTCCGTGACACCCCGGTCGGTTCGACGGCGACCGGAGGTGCCGGCGGTGCCCCGCCTGCCGTGCAGTGGCTCCTGGACCGCTGCCTGCTGGCACCGCTGGACGCCCTCCACGTCGAGCTCCCCCGCGGCGTCGGCAGGGCCGTCCGCGGCCACGCCGTCTTCGCGTCCCTCGATCGGGACCCGCCGTCCACCGATGCGCGGACCACCCGGGCGACGCTGCGTGACAACGCGGCATTCGGCGCGATCGCGGAAACCCTGCGACAGGTGGGATCCCTGCTCGCGGTCGTCGCCGGCTCCCCCGTCTCCACCCTCCGCTCCGGCGGCGTGGGCGTGCGCGAGCTCCGGCGCGTCCGCGAGGCAGTGCACTGCAGCGACGGCGAGGCCGCCTGGCTGCTCGAACTCGCGGCCGCCGTCGGACTCCTCGTCCTCGATCCGGACGACTCCCGCTGGAAGACCGCCCAGCCCGATGCCTGGGAGACGCTGGACCGGGACGCCCAGTGGCAGCTGCTCGTCGAGGGATGGCTCGCCGTGGACCGCGCCCCGGCGCTCGTCGGATCGAAGCTGCCGGACGGCACGTCCGTCAACGCCCTCGCCGCGGAGGCGTCCCGGCCCGACGCCCCGATGGTGCGCCGGCGGCTCCTGTCCGTCGCCCTCGAACTGTCGGACACCCCCGCGGACGCGCCCGGCACGGTCGGGTCCGGAGCGGCCGGCACCGTCCGCGTCCTGACCGAGCAGGCCGTCGTCGGGCTCGCCACCTGGCACCAGCCGCGCCTGCACCGGCGCTTCTCCCGGCTCGTCCCCGGCATGCTGACGGAGGCCGCCGCGCTCGGGCTGACGGGCGGCGGCGCGCTCTCCGGGCCCGGCAGGCTCGTCGCCGAGGGCCGCTTCGGGGACGCCGCCCTCGGTGTGCGGGACGCCCTGCCGGCCCCTGTCTCCCATGTGGTGCTGCAGGCCGATCTCACCGCCGTCGCCCCCGGGTACCTGCAGCCCGCGGTCGCGCGCGGCCTCCTGCGCATGTCCACCCCCGAGGGTCAGGGACCGGCCACGACCTACCGTTTCTCCGCCGACTCCCTCCGTACCGCGCTCGACGCCGGGGAGGACGCCCCCTCCATCCTCGACTTCCTCCGCACGCACTCCGCCACGGAGATCCCGCAGGCCCTGACGTATCTCGTCGAGGACACCGCGTCCCGGTACGGCGGTCTCCGGGTGGGCCGGGCCGGCAGCTACCTGCGCACGGAGGACGACGCCGTCGCCGCCGCAGTCCTGGCGGACCCGCGCGCCGCGGTGCTCGGCATCGTGCAGATCGCACCGACCGTGCTGGTGTCCCCCGCCTCCGCCCAGGAGCTGACCGGTCTCCTGCGCGACCTCGGTTTCGCCCCGGCGTCGGACCCCGTGACCGCCGTCGGACCCACGCCCGCCGGGCCGGTCGAACCGTCCTCACCCGGCAGGGCGCCGGACCAGCTCCGGTCGCGGCTCAACCCGTGGTCCGTCGCCGAGGAGGAGATCACGGCGCAGCTGGCCGCCCTCCGCACCCCGGGCCCCGCGACCGCCGATCCGGCGGGGGCCGCCGACAGCGAGACGCTGCTCGGGCTGGAGACGCTCCGCGCGGCCATCCGGTCACGCAGCAGGATCCGCCTCGGCACCGCGGACAGCGAGGGGAATCACGTGCGCCAGGTCCTTGTTCCCCTCTCGGTGTCGGGAGGCCGCCTGCGGGTGTTCGATCCCGAGAACCAGGTGGAGAAAGTCGTGTCCGTACACCGCGTCATGGACGTGGAGATCCTCGAAGGGAGCGCCGCCGATGGTTGACGGGCCGCTGATCGTCCAGAGCGACAAGACCATCCTGCTCGAGGTGGACCACGAGCAGGCCACCGAGGCGCGCCACGCGATCGCCGCGTTCGCCGAACTCGAGCGTGCGCCCGAGCACGTGCACAGCTACCGGCTCACGCCCCTCGGGCTGTGGAACGCCCGCGCCGCCGGACTCGACGCCGAGCACGTCCTCGACACCCTCCTGACGTACTCCCGCTTCCCGGTGCCGCATGCCCTCCTGATCGACATCGAGGACACGATGTCCCGCTACGGGCGCCTCCGGCTCGAGAAGGACCCGCAGCACGGCCTCGTGCTGCGCACCACGGACTATCCCGTCCTCGAGGAGGTCCTGCACGCGAAGAAGATCCAGCCCCTCCTCGGGCCCAGGATCGACGGCGAGACCGTCGTCGTGCACTCCTCCCAGCGCGGGCAGCTGAAGCAGCTGCTGCTGAAGCTCGGGTGGCCGGCGGAGGACTTCGCGGGCTATGTGGACGGGACACCGCACCCGATCGTGCTCGACGAGGAGGGCTGGACGCTGCGCCCGTACCAGAAGCTCGCGGTCGAGAACTTCTGGTCGGGCGGCTCGGGTGTCGTCGTCCTGCCGTGCGGCGCGGGGAAGACCCTCGTGGGCGCCGCCGCCATGGCCACGAGCCAGACCACCACACTGATCCTCGTCACCAACACGGTGTCCGCGCGGCAGTGGAAGGACGAGCTGCTCAAGCGGACATCCCTGACGGAGGACGAGATCGGGGAGTACTCCGGGGCGGTGAAGCAGGTCCGCCCGGTGACGATCGCGACGTACCAGGTCCTCACGATGAAGCGCGGCGGCCTGTACCCGCACCTCGAGCTGCTCGACGCCAACGACTGGGGCCTGATCGTGTACGACGAGGTGCATCTCCTCCCGGCGCCGATCTTCAAGATGACCGCGGACCTGCAGGCCCGCCGGCGGCTCGGCCTCACCGCGACGCTCGTCCGGGAGGACGGCCGCGAGGGCGAGGTCTTCTCACTCATCGGGCCGAAGCGCTACGACGCGCCCTGGAAGGACATCGAGGCGCAGGGGTACATCGCCCCCGCGGACTGCGTGGAGGTGCGCGTCGACCTGCCGCGGGACGAGCGGGTCGCCTACGCGATGGCCGACGACGGCGACAAGTACCGCCTGTGCGCGACGTCGGACACCAAGTCCGACGTGGTGGAGAAGCTCGTCGCGGCGCACCGGGGCGAGCAGCTGCTCGTCATCGGCCAGTACATCGACCAGCTCGACGACCTCGCGGCGCGCCTCGACGCCCCCGTGATCAAGGGCGAGACCCCCGTGAAGGAGCGGCAGCGGCTTTTCGACGCCTTCCGGGCCGGGGAGATCACCGTGCTCGTGGTGTCGAAGGTGGCGAACTTCTCCATCGACCTCCCGGAGGCGTCCGTCGCGGTCCAGGTGTCCGGCTCGTTCGGGTCACGCCAGGAGGAGGCCCAGCGCCTCGGACGGCTGCTGCGCCCGAAGGCGGACGGGCGGGCGGCCCGGTTCTACACCGTCGTGGCCCGTGACACCCTCGATCAGGACTTCGCGGCGAAGCGCCAGCGCTTCCTGGCCGAACAGGGCTATGCGTACCGTATCCTCGATGCGGCGGCCATCGGGGACAAGGGACCCAGGGACTGACCAGCAGGCGTACAGGAGCAGTCCAGCCAACTCACAGGCGGAGTGCGGATACTGGGAGGGTGAAAAAAACGGTCCCCGAAGCGAAACTCCTGGTCGTCGACGACGAACCGAACATCCGTGAACTCCTCTCGACGTCGTTGCGCTTCGCCGGTTTCGACGTCGTCGCCGCCGCGAACGGCCGGGAAGCCCTTGCCGCCGCCGAGACGCACAATCCCGATCTCGCCGTGCTCGACGTCATGCTCCCCGACATGGACGGCTTCACCGTCACGCGGCGGCTCCGCGCCGCGGGACGCCACTTCCCCGTGGTCTTCCTGACGGCCCGGGACGACACCGACGACAAGGTCACGGGCCTCACGGTCGGCGGGGACGACTACGTGACGAAGCCGTTCAGCCTCGACGAGGTCGTCGCGCGCATCCGCGCCGTCCTGCGCCGCACGCACCCGCTCGAGGACGACGACGCCGTGATCCGCGTCGCCGACCTGGAACTCGACGACGACGCCCACGAGGTCCGGCGCAACGGGGAGACCATCGAGCTCTCCCCCACCGAGTTCAAGCTCCTGCGGTACCTCATGATGAACCCGAACCGCGTCCTGTCCAAGGCCCAGATCCTCGACCACGTCTGGGAGTACGACTTCAACGGCGACGCGTCGATCGTCGAGTCCTACATCTCCTACCTGCGGCGCAAGATCGACAGGAACCCCGACGCCGTCGCCCTGATCCAGACCAAGCGGGGCGTGGGCTATCTGCTGCGCACCGCTGACAAGCGGTAGCACCGGCGACTTGGTCAAGCGTTGGAACGCGGCGTCGCTCCGCTCGCAGCTCGTGGCGATCATCATGCTCCTGATGATCGTCACGGTGGGCATCACGGGCCTCGCCACCGTCTCCCTCCTGCGGGACGGCCTGGTGGACCGCGTCGACCAGGACCTGTGGAACAACGCCAGGACCGTCGCGAACGACATCTACTCCACCGAGCCCCAGGCAGACGGCGCCGTGCTGAGGTACTACGCCGCGCTGCTCGACAGCGACGGCGGCGTGGTGGTGGCCAACCAGTCCGACGACGCCCTCGACGTACCGGACCTCGGGGGCATGACGCAGGAACGCATCATCGACCTCGACGGCGCCGGCTTCGACGTGCCCAGCACCGACGCCGACAGCCAGGGGTGGCGCGTGCGGATCTTCAGGTTCGCGAACACCGACGGGTACCTCGCGATCGCCTCCCGCCTGAACACGGTGAACGAATCGGTGCAGGAGGCGAAGGAGATCATCTTCACCTCCGGCCTCGTCACGACGGCCCTCGCCTCGCTCATCGCCTTCGTGACGGTGACGCGGCAGTTCGCACCACTCGCCCGGGTGGAGCGGACGGCGGCGGCGATCGCCACCGGCGACCTCTCCCGCCGCGTCGCCGTCGAACGCCCCGCGTCGGAGATCGGGCGGCTCTCCCGGTCCCTCAACGCGATGCTCGCGCACATCGAGCGGGCCTTCGCCGCCCGCACCGCGTCGGAGACCAAGATGCGGCGGTTCGTCGCCGACGCGTCCCACGAGTTGAGGACACCGCTCGTCACCATCCGCGGCTACTCGGAGCTGTACCGGCACGGCGCCCTGCAGAAGGACGAGGACGTCGCGGCCGCGATGGGCCGGATCGAGAGCGAGGCGATCCGCATGGGCCAGCTGGTCGAGGACCTGCTGACGCTCGCGCGGATCGACGAGCAGCGCCGGCCCGACGTGAAGCCCGTGGACCTCACGGTACTCGGACATGACGCCGCCTTCGACGCGCGGGCCACCGCCCCGGATCGCACCGTCACCGTCATCGGGCTCGACGGCGGCAGCCCCCGGTCCGCCCCCACCCGCGGGGACGAGGCCCGGCTCCGCCAGGTGGTCGCGAACCTCATGACCAATGCGCTGCGGTACACGCCCGCCGGTTCGCCGATCGAGATCGCGGTCGGCGTCGCTCCCGTCCTGCACGGCCACAGCGATTCCGTCCTCGAGGTGCGCGACCACGGTCCCGGCATCTCGGAGGACGACGCCGCCAAGGTCTTCGAGCGCTTCTACCGCGCGGACACCTCCCGGCACCGCGAGACCGGGGGCACGGGCCTCGGCCTCGCGATCGTCGCCGCGCTGGTGGCCCAGCACGACGGCACGGTCAGGCTCGAGGAGACCCCCGGCGGGGGCGCTACCCTGTCGATCCGGCTTCCGCACGTCCCCCTCGACGGGGACCTCACCGATGAGGGAGCGCCGGAGCAGGACGCCGCGACCGGTGAGGCGGTGACGGACGCGCCCCGGGACCCGGGCTCGGACCAGCACCCGGCCGTCCCGGACGGCCTCACCCCGCCCCAGGCCCCGCCGACGAAGCCCGTTGTCCACAAACGCCGCGACGCCCGCTGATCGTCCCGGTGCGTGCCCTAGCGTCGAGCGCGTCAAGGAAGCGCGAGCACAGGAGGACGGAATGGCATTCTTCAACGTGGACACTGATAGCCTGGCGGCCAAGAGCAGCCAGGTACAGGGCACCATCGGGAGGCTGCAGGCGGAGGTGGACTCCATGCAGGCCGGGCTCCGCGAACTGGAGGGGCTCTGGACGGGGCAGGCGGCCACCAATTTCCAGCAACTCATCCTGCAGTGGCGGGCCACGCAGCAGCAGGTCGAGGAGTCGCTGACCGGCATCAATGCAGCCCTGAACGTCGCCACCCAGCAGTACGCCGATGCCGAGCAGAGCAACGCGCGGATGTTCATGAGCTGAGCCGGGCACCGCCGGGGCGCATGCGAAGGGCGGCACCCCTGTCCGGGAGTGCCGCCCTCCGTGCGTGCTGTGCGCGGGAGCCGCGCAGGCGGTGGGGCTAGAAGCCGCCCATGCCGCCCATGCCGCCCATGTCGTCGCCGCCGCCGGCAGGAGCTGCCTTCTCCGGCTTGTCGGCCACGACGGCCTCGGTGGTGAGGAACAGGCCTGCGATCGACGCTGCGTTCTGCAGGGCCGAGCGGGTGACCTTCACGGGATCGTTCACCCCGGCGGCGAGGAGGTCCTCGTACACGCCGGTGGCAGCGTTCAGGCCGTGGCCTGCAGGCAGGCCACGGACCTTGTCGACGACGACGCCGGGCTCGAGGCCGGCGTTGAAGGCGATCTGCTTGAGCGGTGCGTCGATGGCGACGCGGACGATGTTCGCGCCCGTCGCCTCGTCGCCCGTGAGCTTGAGGTTGGCGAACGCCTTGGCGCCGGCCTGGATGAGGGCCACGCCACCACCGGCGACGATGCCTTCCTCGACGGCAGCCTTCGCGTTGCGGACGGCGTCCTCGATGCGGTGCTTGCGCTCCTTGAGCTCGACCTCCGTTGCGGCGCCGGCCTTGATGACTGCAACGCCGCCGGCCAGCTTGGCCAGGCGTTCCTGCAGCTTCTCGCGGTCGTAGTCGGAGTCGGAGTTGTCGATCTCGGCGCGGATCTGCGCCACGCGTCCGGCGATGGCGTCGGCGTCGCCGGCACCCTCGACGATGGTGGTCTCGTCCTTGGTCACGACGACCTTGCGGGCGGTACCGAGCAGGTCGAGGGTAGCGGTCTCGAGCTTGAGGCCGACCTCCTCGGCGATGACCTGGCCACCGGTGAGGATGGCGATGTCGGCGAGCTGCGCCTTGCGACGGTCACCGAAGCCCGGAGCCTTGACGGCGACGGACTTGAAGGTGCCGCGGATCTTGTTGACCACGAGGGTCGCGAGGGCTTCGCCTTCGATGTCCTCGGCGATGATGAGCAGGGGCTTGCCCGACTGCATGACCTTCTCGAGGACTGCGACGAGATCCTTCACGTTGCTGATCTTCGAGTTCACGATCAGGACGTAGGGGTCCTCGAGGACCGTCTCCTGGCGCTCTGCGTCGGTGACGAAGTAGCCCGAGATGTAGCCCTTGTCGAAGCGCATGCCCTCGGTGAGTTCGAGCTCCAACCCGAAGGTGTTGGACTCCTCGACCGTGATGACGCCTTCCTTGCCCACCTTGTCCAGGGCTTCGGCGATGAGGGCGCCGATCTCGTCGTCACCGGCGGAGATGGAGGCCGTGGCAGCGATCTCCTCCTTGGTCTCGATCTCCTTGGCGGAGGCGAGCAGTTCCTCGGTGACGGCCTGGACGGCCTTCTCGATGCCGCGCTTGAGGCTCAGGGGGTCGGCGCCGGCTGCGACGTTGCGCAGGCCTTCCTTGACCAGGGCCTGGGCGAGCACGGTGGCGGTGGTGGTTCCGTCGCCTGCGACGTCGTCCGTCTTCTTGGCGACCTCCTTGACGAGCTCGGCGCCGATCTTCTCGAACGGGTCGTCGAGTTCGATCTCCTTGGCGATGGACACGCCGTCGTTCGTGATGGTGGGGGCACCCCACTTCTTCTCGAGCACGACGTTGCGGCCACGAGGGCCGAGGGTCACCTTGACGGCGTCAGCGAGGATGTTGAGGCCCCGCTCGAGGCCGCGGCGGGCCTCTTCATCAAAAGAAATGATCTTGGCCATACGGCTTAGGTCCTTTCGGGACGGTTGCATTTCAGCATGTGAATGCTTGCCTGCGTGTGGTGCCCGCGACGGCCGGATGAAGCCGGAACGATCTCTTTCACGTTCCTGCTCCACCCCCACCACAGAGGTTTGCCTGCTTCACGCGCCACGCACAGTCTTAGCAGTCTGCGCGCGCGAGTGCTAACTCAATAATTAGCACTCCCACCCTATGAGTGCAACCCGCCTGGGCCACCCGGTGGGGATCGTCAGGGCGTCCGGCCGGTGATGTCCTGATGCCGTGGTGCGGACATCCGCAAGGGCACAGGTCGAGCGGACCACGTGTCCGGGGAGGCACAGTGTCGTCGTCAGCAGGCGGTCCGGACCCTGAGGAGTCCGCCGCGCAGGAGGGACCGACGCGCCGGCAGGTCGGGCGCCGAACGGCCCCGGCCGCTGTGCCCCGACCCGACGGTGTCGTCGGCGGGCCGGCCTCCGGCGCTGCCCGGCGGACGCTGCCCCGGACGCCCTGCAGGGTCCGCCGGCTACTGGAACTCGGGGCCGAGGACCACCGAGATGGCCGGCGAGATACCGACGCTCTCGACGAGATTCGCGATGTCGAGGTCCGCGGCCACGGCTTCCGCGTCGGTCCGCTGCTCCTCGCCGTTGTAGAAGACCACGGAAGCGTCCACGGGGACACCGGCCCAGTTCCCGGGGAGGGCGGACGTCCATCCGGCCGAAGCAAGCCGACCGGCCGCCACGGCCGCCAGGCCCGGCGTCCCCGTGCCGTTGAGGACGTTGACGGTCTGGGCCCGGTCCGCGGCGTCCGCGCCCTCGGAGGCGTCCGCGGACGCGCCGTCGGTCGCGGTCCCGCCCGGCCCGCTCGTGGCTCCGGCGGATGCGGTGCCCGAGGGTTCCGACGTCGCGGAGGCTCCGGGGCTCGACGTCGGCGTCACGCCGGCGTCGGCCGCTCCCGTGAAGCCGAGGCGGGGCAGAAGGAAGAACGACCCCAGACCGACCAGGAGCGCCAGGACCCCCGCGGCGATCTTGAGGGCGAGGCCGTTGGACCGTGCCGTGATGAGCCGCTCGCGGTGGACTCCCTGGCGCGCGGACGATGCCGGGACGCGGTCGAACTCGTCCCGTGGGTGATCAGTCATGGATGGGGGTGGTCCTTCGCTCGTCGAGAATGGCGGGACGTGCTAGATGTCCGCGCCGAGCCGGCGGGCCGAGCGTGCCTTCTGCCGGGTGGACCGGAGGCGCCTCAGCCTCTTGACGAGCATCGGATCGTGGGCGAGGGCCGCTTCGGTGTCGATGAGGGCGTTGAGCGCCTGGTAGTAGTGCGTGGCGGACAGGCCGAAGAGATCCCGGATGGCCTGCTCCTTGGCGCCGGAGTACTTCCACCATTCGCGTTCGAGGGCGAGCATCCGCTGCTCGCGGTCGCCCAGGGCCAGCCGGTCGTCCGTCCCGGACGTCGCGTCATCCGAATGCCGCTGTGGCTCGGCCATCTCTTTTGTGCCTTCCGTCAGCGGTCATAACTGTCATCCCATGATAATCGGGAATGACAACACTGTCATTCGGACGATATGATCCGGCTGCCCGGGCGAGAATGGGGTCATGACCTCCGCCGACCCCACTCTGTTCGACCTGCCGGACACGCCTGCGGGCGGCCGCGGGACCGGCACCGCGGAACCCCGGACCGACGGGCACCCGGCCCCGAACCCCTCGGTCTTCCCCTTCGCCGCCCCGGCCCGGATCGAGGACCTCGTTCCCGCCGACTGGGCGGCCGCGCTCAAGCCGGTGGAGCCCGTCCTCCACCGCCTCGCGGTGTCCCTGGCGGAGGACCTCGACGGCGGACGCCGGGTCCTGCCCGATGCCACCCGGATCCTCCGGGCCTTCACCACGCCGCTGGACGGCGTCCGGGTGGTTCTCGTGGGGCAGGACCCGTACCCCACGGTCGGGCACGCCGTCGGGCTCAGCTTCGCCGTCGATCCGCGGACCCGGCCGATCCCCCGCAGCCTGGCGAACATCTACCGTGAACTCGCCTCCGACGTGGGCGCGCAGCCGCCCGCATCGGGCGATCTGTCCGGCTGGGCCGAGCAGGGTGTCCTCCTGCTCAACCGTGTGCTGACGGTCCGCGCCGGCGAGGCGGCGTCGCACCGGGGGTTGGGGTGGGAGGAGGTCACCGACGCCGCCATCCGCGCCCTCGTGGCGCGGGGCGGGCCGCTCGTGGCCATCCTGTGGGGCAAGGACGCACTCCGCCTCAAGCCGCTGCTCGGCCCGACGCCGACGGTCGAGTCGGTGCACCCCAGCCCGCTCTCTGCCTCCCGCGGGTTCTTCGGCTCCCGGCCCTTCACCCGCGCCAACGAACTCCTGACCCGGCAGGGCGCCGACCCCATCGACTGGACGCACACGGCGGGCCGGACCGGCTGACGCGGCCCCGCGGGGCGACGGCGTCGCCGCGCGGCATCCCGAGGTGTGCGGCTATCGCCGCCGGTTCCGCTGCCGCTCGTCGGAGCTGAGCTTCCGCGTGAACGGCCGCGCCAGGTTGTCGCCGAGGACCACGCCCGCCGCGATCGCCAGTACGACCGTCAGGGCGTTGAAGAGGCCGAGCGCGCCGTCGGAGACGATCTCCGACTCGATGGTGAGCATGTACATCGAGCGGAAGATGGACAGCCCGGGGTAGAGGAACAGCACCGCGGGAACCGCGACCACGAGCTGGGGGGCACCCAGGCGGAGGGCGACGACGCGCGAGAGTCCACCGATCAGGACGGCGGCGAGGGCCGGCGCCAACCGGTACCCGACGCCCGCCGCGACGGCACTGATCATCAGGAGATACCCGGCGACGGCGACGAGCGACGTGGGGAGCACGAGCTTCACGTCGGTCTGCTCGGCGATGCAGATCATGGCCACGGCGATGAGGACGAGCACCGCGACCAGCGGCCACGGGTACTGGCTGCCGGACGATTCGAACACCTCGAGTTCGGGGATCCCGATCGCTGATCCGGCCACGAGCGCGACGGCGATCCCGGCCACGAGCGCCGCGAAGACGAGGATCGCGGAGAGGTACCTGCCTGCGGCCGTGACCGGGAACCCGTTGATGGCGTCCTGTGTGGCCGAGACGAGCCGACCCGTCGGCAGGAGCAGCAGGATGCCGCCCACCACCACCAGCGCCGGCGTGATGGGCACCTCGAGCCACCAGAACAGCATCGCGATCAGGGTGATCAGCGCGGCAGAGGTGGCGACGGAGAAGAACTCCGGGACGCGCCACTCCCCCAGCTTGCGGCTGACGAGGTCGACGAGGATGCAACTGATGAAGCCGACCAGCGAGCCGAGCAGGGTCCCGCCGACGAAGGCCACGATGGCGGCGGAGAAGATGCCGAAGGCGGCGGTCACCATCCAGCGGGGGAAGGGCTTGGGCCGGTGGGTGATCTCGTCGAGTCGCTGGGCGGCCTCGGTCCGGGAGACCCCGCCGTCGGCGATGTCCGAGACGAGCCGATGGATGGCCGTGAGGCCTGCGTAGTTGTTCGTC
This sequence comes from Arthrobacter sp. TJ-263, assembly GCF_058269155.1. Taxonomy (NCBI): domain Bacteria; kingdom Bacillati; phylum Actinomycetota; class Actinomycetes; order Micrococcales; family Micrococcaceae; genus Arthrobacter; species Arthrobacter sp. TJ-263. The sequence continues at coordinate 761,352 of NZ_JBZCNE010000002.1, forward strand.
CACGAACGGACCACCCGCAGCACCGTCGTCGGCGTCTGGTCCTTCGCGGAGTAGTTGATGATCACGGACTGGTTGGTGATGTCCACCTCGATGTGGTCGAGGCCGAACGCAGCGGTGACGGCGATGATGCTCGTCTCCACCTCCAGGGCGCCCGCGCCGTACCGGAACATGGTCTCGGCGAGGTTCAGGGCGAAATCGAGGGCCTTGCGGGCACCGGCGTCGGGGCCCCCGACCTGGATCATCGGGTTCGCGTAGGGGCTGCCGGCGAGCCGCTCCACGATGCTCATCGCCTGGGTGGGTGGAGCTTCGCCCTGCACGAGGCGGCGGAGCACGTTCCGAGCCGCCGCGTTGGACCGGCTCGACGACGGCACGCTCCGCGGTGTCGTCGGAAGCGCGTCCGTGGGGCTCGCGGCGGGCTGCCGCTGGCGGGACGACCGGGGGACCCTCGGTTCCGACGCCGGGCGCTTCGGTGGAGCCCCGGCCCTGGCGCCCTTCCTGACGGCACCTCCCTTGCCCGCCGCCAGCTGACGCTTCTCGTCGTCGGACGGGTCGAACGGGCGTTGGATCACCGGGAGTGCCTCCGCCACGGGCGACGGATCAGGGGGCAGGAGCCCGTCCGCCGGGGTCGAACCGTCTGTCACAGCGGCCTTTCATGCGTCGATCACAGCGCCCTCTGCGGGCCCTTGCTCAGTAGAACGGCTGATGCGTGCGTCGCCAGTGGATCTGGCGCGCCACACGCTCCGCGATCGTGTTCCACACACGATATTTCCAGCCGCTGACCACGAGGTCGTAACAACCGGCGAAATCCGTCACCGTCTTGGTGAAACTCGTCTTGAACAGCCCGAGGCCGTGGAACGGGTGGTCCTTGTCCTTCAACCGGTCGCCCGGCGGGGTGCCGCAGAAGTCGTACTCGACGATCCCGAACTCGTCCTTGAGATCGGTGATGGCCCGCCACTGCACGAGATGCGAGTCCCCGTACTGGGTCCTCCCCGGTCGGGACCCGCCGTCCTTGTAGGTGCCCTTGGTGCCGTAGTTGACCACGAAGGCACCGACCGAGGGCTGCCCGTCCTCGTACACGAAGTAGAAGCGGCCCTGCCCTGCGTCGACGAAGTTCTGCCAGAAGCGGCTGTAGTACTCGAACGAGCGCATCCGGGCGGTCGAGCGATCCTCGATGTGCGCCATGAGCGAGTACATGGCCTCGAAGGTCTCCTGCGTCGGCTCCATGCGCCGGACCTCGACGCCCTCCCGGATGGCCCTGCGGATCGCATTGCGACCGCGTGAGTGGAGGTTCCGCAGCAGCTGGTTCGCGTCCGGGGTGGTGTCCAGCAGCGCCGTGCTGTCGTTGGGCTGCAGGTTGAAGGTCTTGACGAGCCCCGCCGACTGCAAGGCCTCCCGCACCTCCGGACCGTCCACGAGGTCCGGTTCCACCTTGATCGCGAAGACGTTGTGCCCCTCCCTGCGGGCGAGGTCGGCGACGGCGCGCGCCGCAGCGGGCACGTGGGCGGCGTCGGTGACCGCGGGGCCCTTGATCAGGTACCACAGCGCCCCGATGACGGGGACCTTCTTCTCCAGGACGAGATTGTGCGTGGTGTATCCGGGGCCTTCGAGGACCACGAATCGCGGCCGCCAGCCGTGGTGGGACTTCACCTCCGCGAACGCGAAGGAGGAGAGGATGTTGCCCCCGCCCGGGTTCGTCATCACGAGGGAGTCCCAGTCCCGCTGCTCCGTTCCGGTGGCGAAACGAGCGCTGAAGTCGGCCAAGATTCCTCATTCACTGGTGGTGGCAACCGAAGGACGGGCTCAAGTCTAGCGGCTGCGCATCACCCCTCCGCGTCGTGTGACGCATTGGTTGCCTGAGGAACCGGACTTCCTGTACTCGCAGGGTCCGGGTGGTTAGCATCGGCGATATGGACTTCAGATACCTCGGCAACAGCGGCTTCAAGATCTCGGAAATCACCTACGGCAACTGGCTCACCCACGGATCGCAGGTGGAGAACGACGTCGCCACCCGGTGCGTGCGCGCAGCGCTCGACGTCGGCATCACCACCTTCGACACCGCGGACGTGTACGCGAACACCGCGGCGGAGACGGTCCTCGGCGAAGCACTCAAGGGCGAGCGGCGCCAGTCGCTCGAGATCTTCACGAAGGTCTGGGGCCCCACCGGCCCCAAGGGACACAACGACGTCGGGCTGTCCCGCAAGCACATCATGGAATCGATCGACGGATCGCTGCAGCGCCTGCAGACCGACTACGTGGACCTCTACCAGGCACACAGGTACGACTACGAGACGCCCCTCGAGGAGACGATGCAGGCGTTCGCGGACATCGTGCGCCAGGGCAAGGCCCTGTACATCGGCGTCAGTGAGTGGACGGCCCAGCAGATCCGTGACGGCCACGCCCTCGCGAAGGACCTCGGCTTCCAGCTCATCTCCAACCAGCCCCAGTACTCGATGCTGTGGCGTGTCATCGAGGGCGACGTCGTCCCCACCTCCGAGGAGCTCGGGCTGTCGCAGATCGTCTGGTCACCCGTCGCGCAGGGCGTGCTGACCGGCAAGTACACGCCGGGTGCTCAGCCCGAGCAGGGTACGCGGGCCTCGGACGACAAGGGCGGCGCCGACATGATCAAGCGCTGGATGAGCGACGAGGTGCTCACGGGCGTGCAGAAGCTCGCACCGATCGCCGACGGCGTGGGCCTGACCATGGCCCAGCTGGCCATCGCCTGGGTGCTGCAGAACAGGAACGTCGCCTCGGCGATCATCGGCGCCTCCCGGCCCGAGCAGGTGGAGTCGAACGCCGCCGCTGCCGGCGTGAAGCTCGAGGACGACGTCCTGAGGGCGATCGACGATGCGATCGGCGACCTGGCCGAGACGGACGTCGCCAAGACCGTCTCCCCCGAGACGCGACCGGTCTGATGGCGACTGCGACCAGCCCGCTGAACGTCGCGGTCACGGGCTCCAACGGGAAGCTGGGGCGGAGCGTCGTCCGCGGCCTGCGCGAGGCCGGGCACACCGTCCTCGAGCTCGACCAGTACGGCGAGCGCACCCCGACGTTCCTCCGTATCGACCTGAGGGACTACGGGCAGGTCGTCGACGCGCTCCTCGGCGTGGACGACCGCCACTCCGGCCTCGACGCCGTCGTGCATCTCGGAGCCATCCCGGCTCCGGGCCTCCAGGCGGACGCCGCGACGTTCCACAACAACATGGCCGCCACCTACAACGTCTTCCAGGCCTGCCGGCGGGCCGGCATCAAGCGGGTCGTGTACGCGTCCAGCGAGACCGTCCTCGGACTCCCGTTCGACACCCCGCCCCCGTACATCCCGGTGGACGAGGAATACCCGGCCCGGCCCGAGAGCACCTACTCCCTCGTCAAGCACCTCGAGGAGCAGCTGGCGATCGAGCTGACGCGCTGGGATCCGCAGCTGAGCATCACGGCGCTGCGCTTCTCGAACGTCATGGACCCGGAGGACTACGCCGAGTTCCCGTCCTTCGACGCGGACGCGACCGCCCGGAAGTGGAACCTGTGGGGGTACATCGACGGGCGCGACGGCGCCCAGGCGGTGGCGAAGGCCCTCGAGAACGCGGCGCCGGGCTTCGACCGCTTCATCATCGCGGCCGCCGACACCGTCATGAGCCGCGCCAGCGCGGACCTGGCGGCCGAGGTGTTCCCGGGCGTCGCGCTGACGCGCGAGGTGGGCGAGCACGAGACACTCCTCTCCATCGACAGGGCCCGCAGGGTGCTGGGGTACGAGCCCCGGCACAGCTGGCGTGACCACGTCTAGCGCACTCCATCCGGCCAGGTCCGCGACGGTCCGGGCGGCGGCACGAGCTGTCGCCCGGAGCGGTTCATCAGTAGGCTGATGATCGACGACGCGCAGCACCGACGAAAGGCAGACAAGATGACCGAGAACCTTCCCGATGAGGAACTGACCATCGTGGGCGAAGAGCCCGACGTGCCGAACGACGCGCTCGCTCCGGAGGCCTTCGACCCGGTCCTCGAGGGCCGGCCGGACAGCTACGACGGCGCAGCGGAAGACAACCCGGACCGCTGGCAGGAGGATCCCCTCCTGCAGGACGAGCCCGGGGTGGCCGGGACCGTCGCCGACGAGAACGGTGTCGCCGTGGTCGGCGAGGAAGGCGTCCTCAGCGACCAGACCCTCCGGACGGAGACGGCCGAGGCCCGGTACGAGCACGGCGACGAGCAGTACCCGCCGGAGGAGCCGATGCTGGGCGAGGCCGCGGCCGACGTCGACTTCGGCATGATGGAGGACGACGAGGTCGACGCGAGCGACGATCCCGCCAACCGCGGCGGGTCGCCGCTGAGCGCGATCGACGAGCAGGGCATCGAATAGCGCTCACCGCGCGATGCAGCACGAAGCCCCGGGGGTCCGCCCTCGGGGCTTCGCCGTTCCCGTGAGGCAGCACACATCCGGAATACGCTCCGAGGCGCGCCGGTTGCCGCCACTAGACATCGACCGGAAAGTAGGACCTCGTGAAACTGTTCTCCCCCCTCACGCTCGGCACGCTCGAACTCCCCAACCGCGTGGTGATGGCGCCACTCACCCGGGTCCGCTCCGGTGACGCCGGCATCCCGGGCGACCTCGTCGTCGAGCACTACCGGCAGCGCGCCTCCCTCGGCCTGATCGTCAGCGAAGGCACGTACCCCAGCCACGCCGGCCAGGGCTTCCCGGGCCAGCCCGGCCTGGTCGAGGACGAGCAGCTCGCAGGCTGGAAGCGCGTCACCGACGCGGTCCACGCGGACGGCGGGCGCATCGTCGCGCAGGTCATGCACGCAGGCCGGGTGACCCATCCCGACACGAACGGCGGGTACGAGGTCGTGGCTCCCAGTGCCGTCGCGATCGACGGCGTCACGCGCACCAGCACCGGCAAGCAGCCCTACCCGGTGCCGCACGCCCTCAGCACCGGGGAACTCCCGGGCATCATCGAGGAGTTCGTCACCGCCTCGCGGAAGGCCATCGACGTCGCCGGGTTCGACGGCGTCGAACTGCACGGTGCCAACGGCTACCTGCTGCACGAGTTCCTCTCCCCCGAGTCGAACCAGCGCGAAGATGCCTACGGCGGCTCGCCGGAGAAGCGGGCACAGTTCCTGATCGAGCTCGTCACGGCCGTCGTGGCCGAGGTCGGTGCGGAGAGGGTCGGCCTGCGCATCTCCCCGGCGCACAACATCCAGGACGCGCTCGAGACGGAGGCCGCGGACGTCCACGCGACCTACGGCACGCTGGTCGACGCCCTCGCCCCGCTGAAACTCGCCTACCTGAGCGTCCTCCACGCCGACCCCACGGGGGATCTGGTCCAGGACCTGCGCGCGCGCTTCGGCGGACCGGTCCTGATCAACAGCGGATTCGGTGTGATCACCAATCGCGACGAAGCCATCGCCATCCTCGAGGACGGGGTGGGTGACGCCGTCGTCGTCGGCCGTCCCGCCATCGCGAACCCCGACCTCGCCCGCCGCTGGCGGGAGAACCTGCCGGAGAACCAGCCGAATCCGGCCACGTTCTACTCGACGGGTGCCGAGGGATACACGGACTACCCGTTCTACGACGGTTCGGCGGACGCCAACTAGACCACGGGCGGGCATCGGCCGGCGCCCGCACCAGCGCACCCGTTGGGCGCCCCCGTCACTCGACGGGGGCGCCCTTCGCGTGTCGTGGCCGGCGCTCGGGTAGCAGGCGACGATCCAGCCATGCGCGGAGCCCCGACCAGCGGAGGGCCGCCCACCCGAGAAGGAGGGCCACGGCCAGGTGGGTGTGGAGCATGAGCATGACCTCCGGGGAGTGGCCCTGCCCGGCCGCCGACCCGACGGGCACGTCGTCGCCATGATGGCCCACGGCCGCGCCGGGAGCGGACGCCACGGCCCCGTCCGCCAGCCCGCCGAGGAGCCAGTGGAGCACCTGCTGTCCGGCGCCGAGCAGCAGCAGCACCCCCCACGCGGGCATCCGCGACCGGCGGGCGACCGTGGCCGCCAGGACGGCAAGGGCCGCGAGGGCACCCAGGATCGGCAGGCCCGGGAGCGCACCCCCTGACAGGGCGTGGACGCCGGCACCGAACCCGACCACCAGGAGGCCCACGGCGGCGGACCCCGCGACCGCCCGCGGGCGTTCGACGGACGGCTGGGCGGCGTCCAGGGCTTCCACCCCCTGATCGTAAGCATGCTGATGACCGCGCGTCACGCGGAACCTCACCGGGACCCTGCCGGCCCCGGATCCGTAGACTGACGCCATGGGAGCTTCTGTTCCCCCGAACCGAGAGGATGAGCGCATGTCAGAGACTCCAGGCGACGACGACCGTATCCACAACGAGGCCCCGGCCGAGGGTGACACCGCCGCCGACCCCGCGGACATCCGGGTGCATGCGGAAGACCCTGCCGAGGGCGCGGATTCCGAGGACAGCGACGGCACCTGATCCGATCCGCATCCCTACGGTGAGTGGCCACTGACGGCCTCCGGGCGCATACCGCACGTGTGCGAGCTCCCGCTTCGTGGACGTGTACTCCTGCGTGTCCGGATCCGCTCGGCCCGGACAGCGTCGGCGGACCGGCGTCAGCGGAGTCGACAGAGGTAGCGGACCGGCGTCAGCGGACGCCCTCGACGACCTCGCCGAAAGGGACCTCCTGCGACAGTTCGGCCTGCCGGTCCACGGCCTGATCGCTGACGAGGATGCCGTACTTGCCTTCGGCGACGGACTGCTTCATCACCATCAGCACGGTCTCGGCGAAACCTTCGTCCTGGCCTTCGAGGAAGGTGATGTAGGCGGGCGGGAAGTTCTCGGGAACGGTGAGCATGACCTCACGCTACCTCCCGCCACCTGCGCCTGCCGAGCGTTTTCTCATCCCCGCCATCGACGGTCGGGTCTGTTGCACCCTCCGCCGGGCCGGTCGGCCGACGCGCTCCCGGAGATCGAAGAGGCACAGCCTCCCGGGTCGATTGCTCAGCGTCGGCGCCGCTGCGCCGCCTGGTGACCGAGCTCCGCGACAGCGGCCGCGGCGATGACGAGCGAGAGTGCCACAACGGCCAGCATCACGTACAGCAGCACGAGGGTGGTCATCGGCGACGACGCGCTGTGCAGGATCCGCAGACCGCCGAACAGCCCGACGGCCCAGAAGACGCCCACGCCGGCGAGCGCGTAGGCCGCACGCCGGTGCCCACGATCGAAACCCATACTCCGGGCACACTGCATGAGGAGGCCCTGCCATTGATCCATAGCTCCACTATGGGGTGGTGGGCGGGGAGTGGCGCCAGCGGCCGCTATCGTGTTCCTCACACTGGCGGGCCCGTGGTCCATGGTCTATGGTCCCCATCACGGAGCAGGCTCAGCGCCGGGGCGTGCGGCGGAGCCAGGGCATGATCCGCCAGCCGCCCGTGACTCCCGTCGTGACCCGGTCCGCCTCGAAGAGATTGCCCGCCGAGGAGGGGATGGATCCCTTCTTCAGCGCCATCGCGGGGTAGGCGGCCGCCATCAGTGCTTCGTAGGCGGCGGGCGCCAGAACCCGCGCCAGGACCGCCGTCGACTGCACGCGTCCCACCTGCGTCAGCCGTCGGGGCTTCCGCGAGACCCGGACGATCGCGCGCGCGACGCGCACCGGGTCGGTGACCGGCGGCAGCGGGCGGACGGGCCGTCCGGTGTAGTTCGCCGCGTGCTGGTGGATCGGGGTGTCGATGGTCGCCGGCAGGACGGCGCAGACGTGGATGCCCGGCTCCCGCCGCAGTTCCATCCGGAGCACCTCGAGGAAGCCGAGAAGCCCGAACTTGCTGGTGACGTACGGGCCGACGAGCGGTGAGGTGACCCGGGAGTAGACCGACGCGACGGACACCAGGACGCCTCGGCCCTGGCGGCGGAACACGCCCAGTGCCGCCCGCGCGCCGTATACCTGGCCCAGCAGGTTGACGTCGATGATCCGGTCGAACACCTCGGAGGGTGTCTGCTCGAACGTGCCGAAGCTGTACAGCGAGGCATTGCCAACCCATACGTCGATGCCTCCGAAGCGGTCGACGGCAGCCTCCGCGAGCCGCTGGACATCGACCTCCGAGGAGACATCGGTGGGTACGGCGAAGGCGGCCGCTCCCCTGTCCCGGCACTCCCGGGCGACGGCCTCCAGGGTGTCGCCGTCCCGCCCGGCGAGGACCAGCTGGGCGCCGTCCTCCGCGAACAGGCACGCCGTCGCCCGGCCGATACCGCTCGAAGCCCCCGTGATCACCACGGTCACCGCTTTCCTCATCCTGTGCCTCCCGCTCGTCCGCCCCGCACATCGGCGCGGCGCCTCCTCCGAGTCTTCGGGGCAGCGACAGTCTTGTCACGCACTTCCTGTGCCGCTACCGAGAAGCAGCAGACACAGGAAGGGAGCCCGTCCGATGGCGGACTCCCTTCCTGGTGGGCGTTGCCGGTCAGCGCCCTGTGCGCGGATCCCCGTCCTGCGGGAGGTCGGGGTCGATGGTGTCGGCTTCCTGATGGTGATGCGTCACTTTCTCACGCAGGCCCTGCGCGTCGGTCTGGCGCTCCTGGGCCTGCTGGCGGAGCCTCTCGGCCTCGACCTCGGCCCGCTGGGCTTCGGCCTCGGCCATCGAGGCCTTCGCTTCGCGCTCGCGGGCTTCGAGCTCGGTGGCCTTCGCCTCCTCGCGCATCTCGGCGGCGCGGTGCCGATCCTGTTCCTCCTGGTGCTGGCGTCGGGCTGCTCCGCGCTTGCGGGCGAGGATCGCCACGAGGGCGACGACGGCCAGGACGACGATGATCCCGACGACGATCCACACCACTTGACTCGTATCCACTGCTCACTCCTTCGATCGTTGATGGCCCGCCGGGCGTTCCTAACCTCCGAAGCCGCCCAGTCCGGGAATCTTGCCCAGCAGGTCCTTCGGGTTGATGCCGAACTTCGCCAGGAGGTCGGAATGCTGCTCCGGATCCACCTGGTCGGGGAGCTGGGACTGTGCCTGCTCGGCGTCGTCGTTCTTGCCCTGGCTCTTCAACAGATCGATGATCTGCGCCTTGTCGATCTTCATTGCTGCCTCCTGATGGGTCGGACACCGATTAGTAAGCGTGCTTAGGGGATCATGGCACAACGCCTCCCACTTGTCACGAGCCCCGGAACACACCGCAGAATGGCTGGATGCCCCTCCACCTGACGATCCTCGCCGACACCCACCTGCCGAAGCGTGCCCGACAGCTGCCCGGCGAGGTGTGGGACGCGATCGAGGCGTCCGACGTCGTCGTCCACGCCGGGGACTGGACCGAGGCGCCGCTCCTGGACGAGCTCCAGGCCCGGGCCCGCCGCCTCATTGCCTGCTACGGGAACAACGACGGCGCGGACCTCCGGGCGCGCCTTCCGCTGGTCGCCCGTGCCGAGCTCGACGGCGTCCGCCTCGCCGTCGTGCACGAGACGGGCCAGAAGCAGGGACGGGAGGCCCGCATGGCCGCGCTCTACCCCGACATCCACGTCCTGGTGTTCGGGCACAGCCATATCCCGTGGGACACGCACGCCGCCACCGGCCTGCGCCTGCTCAACCCCGGCTCCCCCACGGACCGCCGCCGCCAGCCGCACTGCACCTTCATGACCGCGACCATCGATGCGGGCCACCTGGATGTCGACCTGCGCAGCCTGCCGCCGCGCTGATCCGGGCGCGATCCGGGAGCCGTTCGATCACCCGGCAGTCCGTGGAGGGCCCCGACTGGTGCCATCGACCACCCTGGGAGCGCCGGATTGGTAGGGTGACCTGCAGAAGTAAGCAGCCTGTCGATATTCTGGGAGCCCCTTGAGCAAGCACCTGTACCCGCTCGCGTCCGTCGGCGCGGCTCTGCTGTGCGGCCTCACCCTCGGGGCGCTGCCCGCAGCGGCCGCCGAGGTATGCCCCACCATCGGCGCCCCAGGCTGCGAGGCCCCGCAGACGCAGGTCCCCGGCAGCCCGAGCACGGTCACGCCCGCCACCGTGCGGACCGGTCCGGCACCCGAGCCGGAGCGGACGGACCCCACCCCCGTCACCCGCAGGGAGACGACGCCCCCTCCACCGGCGACGACGCCCGCAACACCCCCTGCCACACCCCCTGCCACACCGGCGACGATGCAACCGCCAGCGCCGTCCGTGGTCACGAACCCGCCGCCCGCGGATCCGACAACTCCTCCAACCGAGTCCGCAGAGCCGACGACGTCGCCACCGACCGTGACGCCCGAGCCCACGCCGTCACCATCGCCGACCGTGCCAGCCCCCGCACCTGCCCCCGCACCTGCCCCTGCCCCTGCCCCGCAGCCTGTACAGCCGCTGCAACCGGTGGTGCCCGTCGTCCCCTTGCCGCCGGCGCCCCAGGTCCTGCCGGAGCCTGCGATCGTCGAGGAGGTGCCGGCAGAGGAGACGCCGACGCCCAAGCCGTCCAGGAGCCCGGCCACACCGTCCCCTACCCCGTCCGCACCCACCTCCACGCCCGCTCCCTCCACCTCGGCGAGCGCCGACGAGGCCGTGGCGCTCGATCGGACGGACGCGCGGAGGCAGCCGAACATGCCCTTCCTCGCGGTGCTCTCGGTCATCATCATGGGCTGCCTCGTGGGGCTCGTGAAGGTCGTGGGACCACTCGTCGTGCGGCGGTCGCACTAGGCCCGAGGTGCCTGTTCCCTTCCCCGGCGGGCCCCGCTAGGCTGTAGGCCCGAAGGCTCGTGGAGCCGCCAGGGAGTACGAGGAGGTGGAGTCATGAAGAAGGTCCTTGTCGTTGCGCCGTGCGCAGACAACAACCCCATGAACCCCGCCTCCCGGGCATCCGCGCCGTAGTCGCGCCCCGCGGGAGGCCTCCTTCGGAGGAACCACCGTGAACACTCTCCTGCAGTACGGCTTCACCGACCGCATCAACGCTCTCTTCTCCTTCCACTATCCGTCCGGCGTCCATCCGGCCAGGGTCATCCGAGCGGACCGTGCGCGGGTCCTCGTCGGCACACGGCACGGCACCCTGCACGTCGACAGCCCGGACTCCTTCGTCACCGGGGACTGGGTGGGGCTGGAGGGCGACGGCGACGTCCGCGTCATCACCGGGCACCTGCCCCGCTGGTCCCTGCTCCAGCGCAAGCGGGCGCACGATCCGCTGTCCGAGCCGCAGATCCTGGCCGCGAACATCGATCTCCTGGGCGTCGTGGTACCTCTGGACCGGCCGCTCTCGACCAACAGGCTCGAGCGCACCCTCGTCGCCGCCTGGGATTCCGGGGCCGTGCCCCTCGTCATCCTGACCAAGGCCGATCTCAGCTCTCGCTTCGACAGCGTGGTCGCCGAGACGGTCGAACGTGCCCGGGGGGTCGAGGTACTGACGACGTCGGCGGAGGCCGGTGACGGCCTCGAGCACCTGCGCGGACGCATCGGTGCCGGACAGACCCTGGCACTGGTGGGACCCTCGGGGGCCGGCAAGTCGAGCCTGATCAACGCCCTCATCGGTAACGCCGCACAGGACACCGGCGAGGTCCGTGCCACCGACGGACGCGGGCGGCACACGACGACGGCGCGGGAGCTGGTCCCGCTCGGGGACGGTGCCGTCCTGATGGACACACCGGGGTTGCGCGGCTTCGCACTCTGGGACGCGGAGGACGGGCTGTCCCAGGTGTTCGGCGACGTCGAGGAGCTGTTCGCCGGGTGCAGGTTCCACGATTGCGCCCACGAGAGCGAACCCGGGTGCGCCGTGCAGGCAGCCATCGCGTCCGGGGACCTCGAGGAACGCCGCTGGCTGAGCTACCGGAAGATGGACCGCGAGCTCGCGAGCCTCCACCGTCGGCAGAACGTCGCGGAGCAGCGGCGTCAGGGGAAGGCGTTCCGTCGGACTGTCCGGGACGCCGTCCTGGCGAAGGACTACCGGAACCGCTTCCGGGAGGGGTGAGGGGCCGTCCTCGCGCTGCACGCCGTCATGCGGCAGTAGTGCGGGGCGGGAGTGGTGGAGCCCCCTGTCGGATTCGAACCGACGACCCCCGCTTTACAAGAGCGGTGCTCTGGCCAACTGAGCTAAGGAGGCGTACTGATCGTGCCAGCGCGGCGCCGCCGTCGTCGTCCCTGACCTGGGATCCACGGGACAGCACGACGCCGAGCGCTCAATAAGGGTAGCCCAGCGCCGGCACCGCGTGAAATCAGCCACGCCTCCGGCTGCGCGTGACCGGATAGAGTCAGTTGCGAGACCAACTACCTTATGGAGCCCGTTTTGAGCGCTGCACAACCCTCGACCACACCCGGCGTCCAGGCGTCGTTCTCGGCGGACGGCCAGCACGGTGATTTCGACTTCATCGTCGTCTCCAACCGGCTGGCGGTGGACCGCATCGTCGACGAGAACGGCGACAGTTCCTGGCGTCGTTCCCCGGGCGGGCTCGTGACCGCACTGGCGCCGGTGATGGCGAAGGCCGACGGCGCCTGGGTGGGCTGGCACGGAGCCCCCGATGAGACGCTCGAGCCCTTCGACGAGTCGAACATGCGCCTCGTGCCCGTGCCGCTCAGCGCCGAGGAGGTGGAGCTGTACTACGAGGGCTTCTCGAACGCCACCCTCTGGCCGCTCTACCACGACGTCATCGCCTCCCCCGAGTTCCACCGCACCTGGTGGGACTCCTACCGGCGGGTCAACGAGCGCTTCGCGCAGGCGGCGGCGTCCGTCGCGGCGGAGGGGGCGACCGTGTGGGTGCAGGACTACCAGCTGCAGCTGGTCCCCAAGATGCTGCGCGAGGCCCGCCCGGACCTGAAGATCGGCTTCTTCAACCACATCCCGTTCCCGCCGCTGGAGATCTATGCGCAGCTGCCGTGGCGCCGTCAGGTCATCGAAGGACTGCTCGGCGCGGATCTCATCGGCTTCCAGCGGCCGAGCGACGCCAGCAACTTCCTGCGGTGTGTGCGCCGCTTCAAGGGCTACACCATCAAGGCACAGCAGGTGCAGGTCCCGGCAGGCGCCGACGGCACACCGGGCTACGTGTCGCGGGCCGAGGCGTTCCCCATCTCCATCGACACCGCGTCGATCACGGAACTGGCGCAGCGGCCGGACGTCATCGAACGCTCGAAGGAGATCCGACGCGAGCTCGGCGACCCGGAGCACGTCCTGCTCGGCGTCGACCGGCTCGACTACACCAAGGGCATCGGCCACCGCCTCAAGGCCTACGGGGAGTTGCTGGAGGACGGCGCCATCACGGTGGAGGGTGCCGCCCTCATCCAGGTCGCCAGCCCCAGCCGCGAGCGCGTGGAACAGTACCGCCTCCTGCGTGAGGACATCGAGGGTGCGGTGGGCCGCATCAACGGGACGCACGACACCATGAAGAACACGGCGATCCGCTACCTGCACCACAGTTACCCGGTCGAGGAGATGGTGGCGCTGTACCTGGCTGCCGACGTCATGCTCGTCACGGCCCTGCGGGACGGCATGAACCTCGTGGCCAAGGAGTACGTCGCCGCCCGCACCGGGAACACGGGCATGCTCGTGCTCAGTGAGTTCGCCGGCGCGGCGGACACCCTCCGTCAGGCGATCCTCGTCAACCCGCACGACATCGACGGGCTGAAGAGTGCCATCGTCACGGCGATCTCGATGCCGAAGACGGAGGCCATGCGGCGCATGCGGCTCATGCGGCGCCAGGTGATCCACAACGACGTCGAGCGCTGGTCGCAGGCCTTCCTCAGCGCCCTCCAGGCGGAAGGCCCCGGCAGTGGCGATTGAGGCGGAGCTCCACGCCGCCCTCCGCCGCCTGGCCGCCACACCGCGCCTGCTCGTGGCCCTCGACTTCGACGGCACGCTCGCCCCGCTCGTGGAACGGGCGGAGGACGCCCGAGCCCTCCCGGCATCGGCCGAGGCCGTCCGGGCGCTGGCTGCCCTTCCCCATACGACGACGGCACTCATCTCCGGCCGGGCCCTCGACAGCCTGCGGGCCGTCGCTGATCCGCCGGCGGACACGATGCTGATCGGCAGTCATGGCGCCGAGACGTGGACCGGGCCGGACCGCGCACCCCTGGCACTGACCCCGGAGCAGGCCGACCTCCTGGCGCGCGCCGTCGCCGTCGTCGAACAGGTCGTCGCCGACCACGCCGGGACGCGCATCGAGTTCAAGCCCGCCGGCGTCGTGCTCCATACCCGGACGGCGGCGGACGACATCGCCGGTGCCGCCGTGGCAGCAGCCCGGGCAGGGCTCGTCCCGCTGGACGGCGTGAGTATCACGGACGGCAAGCGCGTCCTCGAGATCTCGGTGGTCGAGGCCGACAAGGGCCAGGGACTGGCCCTGCTGCGGCAGGCGGCGGGCGCAACCGCGGTCTTCTTCGCGGGCGACGACGTCACGGACGAGCATGCGCAGAAGACCCTCGGCGCGGGCGACATCGGTGTCAGGATCGGCCCCGGGGAGACCGCGGCCCCCTTCTCCGTCGCCAGTCCCGAGGCCTTCACCGAGGTGCTCGAGGAACTCGCGGCGCTGCGTGCAGCAGGTGCACGCGCGTAGGGAACGTGTCATACTCAGGAGGCGTGACCAACGTCACCGGTACTGCTGGCGGACCACGCGCAACAATTGAATATCTTTCCATTCACTACGGATCGTCGGGCACGTACCTGCCCGTGAAAAGGAATCAACTCCATGGCAACGGTAACGTTTGACCAGGCCACGCGCCTGTACCCGGGCACCGAGAAGCCCGCCGTCGACAAGCTCAACATCGACATCGCCGACGGCGAATTCCTCGTCCTCGTCGGACCCTCCGGTTGCGGAAAGTCCACCTCACTGCGCATGCTCGCGGGCCTGGAGGACGTCAACTCCGGACGCATCCTCATCGGTGACCGCGACGTCACGGACGTCCCGCCGAAGGATCGCGATATCGCGATGGTCTTCCAGAACTACGCCCTCTACCCGCATATGTCGGTGGCCGACAACATGGGCTTCGCGCTCAAGATCGCCGGCGTCTCGAAGGAAGAGCGTGCCGAGCGCGTCCGCGAAGCGGCGAAGCTCCTGGACCTCGAGGACTACCTCGACCGCAAGCCGAAGGCCCTCTCGGGCGGCCAGCGCCAGCGTGTCGCCATGGGTCGCGCGATCGTGCGTAACCCGCAGGTCTTCCTCATGGACGAGCCCCTGTCCAACCTGGATGCGAAGCTGCGTGTGCAGACGCGTACGCAGATCGCCTCGCTGACCCGCCGTCTCGGCGTCACCACCGTGTACGTCACCCACGACCAGGTCGAGGCCATGACCATGGGTGACCGCGTCGCCGTGCTCAAGGACGGCATCCTCCAGCAGGTCGACACCCCGCGCAACCTGTACGAGCGGCCGAAGAACGTCTTCGTCGCCGGCTTCATCGGCTCGCCGGCCATGAACCTCCTGGAACTGCCCGTCGCCGACGGCGGTGTCCTCTTCGGCGGCATCGTCTACCCCGTTCCGGGCAATGTCCTCGAGGCCGCGGCCGGCAACACCGTCACGCTGGGTGTCCGTCCCGAGGACCTCGTCCTCGCGGCCCCGGGTGAGGGACTGCAGGTCGAGGTCGACGTCGTCGAGGAGCTCGGCGCCGACGCCTACATCTACGGCCACACCACACTGGACGGCAAGGACCACGACATGGTGGTCCGTGTCGACGGCCGTCGCCCACCGATGAAGGGCGACAGCGTCTACGTACGCCCCGAGCAGGGCCACGTGCACCTGTTCGACACGACGAACGGACTCCGCCTGGCCGAGACGGTCTAGGTTCTCGCGGATCACGCACGACGACGGCGGTGGTTTCGCCGGGCATCCTCTGGAGGCCCCGGGGAAACCACCGCCGTCGTTTAACGGCCACTACGCTTGATGCAGGCCCACTTCCCGCCCAGACACGAAGGCAGCACCCATGACGGAGACCTCGAACGCCCAATGGCATGACGAGCCGACGGATTACCACCAGACCGGGAAGCTCCCGCGGGTGCGTCCGGCATCCTCCGAGGTCCCCAATCTGGGCTCCCTCAACATCACGGCGGCGGCCACCGATCCCGAGCTTCTCGACTTGCCCTGGCACATCGCCCTCGAGGAGTGGCCGGCCAGTGCCCTCGCCGCCCTCCCCCGCGGCATCTCGCGGCACATCGTGCGGTTCGCGCACCTCGGTGGGTCCGTGATCGCCGTCAAGGAGACCGGGGAGCACATCGCGCGCCACGAGTACCACATGCTCCGAAAGCTCCAGCGGCTCGACGTCCCCTGCGTCGAGCCCGTCGCCGTCATCTCCGGGCGCGCCACGCCGGAGGGCGAGGAACTCGATCCCGTCCTCGTCACGCGCCACCTCAAGTTCTCACTCCCGTACCGGGCGCTGTTCTCCCAGACCCTCCGCCGCGACACGCTGACCCGCCTCATCGACGCACAGGCGCTGCTCCTCGTCCGCCTGCATCTCATCGGCTTCTACTGGGGAGACGTCTCCCTCTCCAACACCCTGTTCCGACGCGATGCCGGGTCCTTCGCCGCGTACCTCGTCGACGCCGAGACGGGCGAGCTCTATCCCGAGCTGTCCACCGGCCAGCGCGAGTACGACCTCGAGATTGCCCGCGTGAACATCGCCGGCGAGCTGATGGACCTCGCCGAGGGCGGTCTCATCGAGGAGAAGGTGGATCCGCTCGCCACCAGTGAACTCATCATGGACAGCTACCGTCGCCTGTGGAGTGAGCTGACGGAGCAGGAATCCTTCGAACTCGGGGATCGCTGGCGTGTGGGGGCCCGCATCCGCCGCCTCAACGAGCTCGGCTTCGACGTGGAGGAATACGCGATCAAGACAGCCGCCAACGGTACGCAGATCCAGCTGCAGCCCAAGGTGGTCGACGCGGGGCACCACAGCCGCCGCCTGCTCCGTCTGACGGGTCTCGATGCACAGGAGAACCAGGCCCGGCGTCTGCTCAACGACATGGACGCGTACCGGGCGGACAACAATCCCACGCTCGACGAGGAGTTCAGCGCACACCTCTGGGTGAACGAGGTCTTCGAGCCCATCGTCCGCGCCGTCCCCCGTGAACTGGGTGGAAAGCTCGAGCCCGCCGAAGTGGTCCACGAAGTGCTGGAGCACCGGTGGTACATGTCCGAGCGGGAGGACAGGAATGTGCCGATGGCCGAAGCCGTGCAGTCCTACCTCGACGACGAACTCCGCCACCGCCGTGACGAGGCGGCGATCATGCTGACAGCGGATGCGAAGACCATCGGCATCGATGAGGACGCCGAGCACAGCGACGATTAGGCGCTGAACGCGGAAGGACCGGCAACCATCGGCTGCCGGTCCTTGTCGAGGGTGCGGTCAGGGGCAGGTCGTCGTTGTGCCCTGGAACTCGACCTCGGTGCCGCTGGGCACTCCCTGGCACAACTCGGCGAACTCGGTGAAGGTCGGGATCAACGCGATGAGACCGATGAGAGCTATTGCCCCCAGGATCGTGAATACGGCGCCGATGATGATTCCGGCAAGGGCGAACCCATTGCCCATCTTCGCCTTCCGTGATTTCACGAAGGCGATGATGCTGATGACCAGGCCCACCGGAGCGATCAGGATGGCAAGGATGAAGCCCACGATGCCGAGCGTCCTGCCGGGGTTCTCTGCCGTCTGGGCCTGGTAGCCCTGCTGTCCCGGGTAGTTGCCGGCACCCGGGCCGTACGGGCTCTGCTGGCCGTACGGAGACGCGTTCTGCTGGCCGTAGGGAGACGAACCCTGCTCACCATAGGCGGACGGGGCCTGCCCGTACTGGGGCTGGCTCTCGCCGTACTTCGGCTGGTCCTGCTGCCCGTACTGGGGCTGGCCCTCGCCGTACGTCGGCTCGTTCTCCCCGTACCGAGGTTTGCCCTGCTCACCGTAGGGCGGTCCGCCCTGCGATCCCGGATTGTTGTCAGACATGCTGCCCCCGAAGAGAAGTGATGTAAGGATGACGGAGATCTCCGACAGTTTCCTGAACAGTATCACCGGGCGTCAGCGCTCATCCGTCAAGGACGGCAACAATCAGGCGACGATGGCCTTGCCCGGGTTCAGGATGCCCAGGGGGTCGAAGACATCCTTGATGCGGGCCTGCAGGTCGAGGACCGCCGGCTGCTGCTCCCAGGCGAGCCATCTCCGCTTGTACTGTCCCACGCCGTGCTCGCCCGTGATCGTGCCACCGAACTCCAGTGCCAGGCGCACCGACTCGTCGAGCGCCTCGTCCAGTCGCGCCTGGGCCTGCGGGCCTTCGCTGCGCGCCACCCAGAAGGTGGGATGAAGATTGCCGTCACCGGCGTGGGCCACGACCTTCAGCTGAACCGCATACTGTTCCGCCATCGCTTCGAGCGCTTGGACGTAGTCGACGAGTCGGGATTTCGGTACCGCGACGTCCTCGCCCACGCGGAACAGGTCATCCACGTCATCTCCCCGGCTGTGTCGCCGCAACTCGACGAGCCGCTCGGCTTCCTCCGATCCCTCCTCGCCGACGTCGGCGCCCAGGCCGACCAGGACCCTCCGGATGGCTTCGGCCTCGGCCGCAGCACCATAACCGTCCGTCCTGACCAGCAGGAGGGAACCGCCTCGTCGGCGGAGATCCGAACCGTGCACATGATCCAGGGCCTCGAGGGTCCTCCCGTCGAGGAGTTCCAGGATCGAAGGTTGCACCCTGGCACGACCGATGGCGAGGACGCCCGCGGCCGCTTGAGGGAAGTCGTCGAAGAAGGCGGCCAGGGTATGGACTTCCTGCGGCAGGTAGCGGAGGCGGACGGTGATCTCCACGACCACCCCCAGTGTGCCCTCCGAGCCGGTCATCAACGCGGTCAGGTCGTACCCGGCGACTCCTTTGAACGTCCGGTGCCCCGTGGAGATGAGGGTGCCGTCCGCCAGGACGACTTTCAGCGCGAGGACGGAGTCGCGCGTCACGCCGTACTTCGCGCAGCGGAGACCACCCGCGTTGGTGGCGACGTTCCCCCCGATGGTGGACCACCGGTAGCTGGCGGGATCCGGCGCGTACATGAGCCCGTACTGCGCAACAGCGGTGTTGAGGTCGGCGTTGATCACACCTGGTTCGACGACGGCGGTCTCGTCGTCCGCATCGACCTTGAGAATCCTGTCCATGAGCTCGAGCGACAGGACGACACAGCCCTCCGTCGCATGTGCGCCGCCGGAGACCCCGGACCCTGCGCCCCGGCTCACCACAGGCACACCATGCCGAGTCGCCCACCGCAGCACCGCCTGCACGTCCTCCACGGTGCGGGCACGGATCACCCCGACGGGGAGGGCAGGTTCAAGGACAGGGCCTTTATCTCTGGAGTATCGGACCAGGTCCTCCGGGTCCGTGGACACCCGGCCCGGAAGCGTCTTCGCGAGTTCATCGAGCCCTTCGTGAAACATCAGGAGCCGCCCATGAAGCGTCGGTAACGCGACAGCGCATCGGGCCAGAACCCGCGATAAAAATCGTAGATGTCCTTCGGATCACCCTCCGTCCACCCCCCGTGAGTGAGCGTGAGCGTGATAGCGGGCTCACCACCTCCTCTTGCTCCTTCGCCTGGAGCCATCTCGATACGCACCACCGTCGTGGAAGCGGAACCTGCATGCCGCCACGACAGCTGGAGCCAGTCCCCAGGGCTGCTGTCGGTCATTTCGCCCCAGACGTTCTCGTCATCGCGAGCCGACGTCTCGACGAGTGCGTTGTCCTCGAGGTCGAAGAAGCTGTCCCCACCCCAGCGGCTCAACTCATCGGCCGGCCACCATAGGTGGAGGTGCTGCGTCAGCCCTGCCCACGCATGGTCCACGGAAGCGGGCACCGTCACTGACGCACGAAGCTCGGGACGCGCTGCC
This sequence comes from Arthrobacter sp. TJ-263, assembly GCF_058269155.1. Taxonomy (NCBI): domain Bacteria; kingdom Bacillati; phylum Actinomycetota; class Actinomycetes; order Micrococcales; family Micrococcaceae; genus Arthrobacter; species Arthrobacter sp. TJ-263. The sequence goes on from NZ_JBZCNE010000002.1 coordinate 781,060, forward strand.
GGGACGTCGGCTGCGCCGGTCGGATGCGAGAAGATACCACTCATGTCTCGACCCTACCGTTCTGTGGGGATGGGCCCCGTCGCTCTGCGTCCGCCCAGGAGTCGGACGCGCCCAACGCGGTCGAGGGCGCCGGCGGCAGTCGTTCCGACACAGCATCCTCCCGCGGTCGGCTTTGAAGAACCGGACTCGGCAGCATTGATCTACGACGCTGAGTCGAGCGAGGGCGCTTGGCGGAATTGCGCGACCCGGACCGGACGCGGCCGACCCGATACCTCCCGGGGACCCGAACGACGGGACGGCCGGACCGTACCTCTACCACTGGCACGTCGACTCGCCGGTGTATGCCCCGACGGGCATGAGAGGTCCGCTCTTGATCGACCCGGTGGTGCACCCGGACTACACGGTGCACCCGGGAGCACGGCCGGGCAGGAGGACGGCGTGGTATCCGAAGGACGAGGAACGCGTAGGGAGTTCACCGAGCCTGTGAGCCGACGTCGAAGGCGGGCCCTGCAAACCCATGCCCGGGAGGTCTGTCCTCCTCCGGCCGCGGTGGGCTGGGCCGTGGTGCGGTTCGACGTGTTCCCCCGCCCGCCGGTTTCCAGGCTGTACTATCTCCGGGTCGAGTGGGAGGACTGGATCATCGGGAACGCGCTCGGAGCACGCACCATACCGATCGCGGCGTCCTGATCCTTCGAGCACCGGCCCGCGTGGTGGGTGGGTGGTTAACGAGGAAAGACCCCACCGTGGTGGGGTCTTTGCTCGTGAGTGGTTGTCCG
>NZ_JBZCNE010000003.1:0-553395 GCF_058269155.1 Arthrobacter sp. TJ-263
ACCCGGGAAAACGGGCGACACCACTGCACAAAATTCGAAACCAGCCAAAAAAACCAGCCACCACACACGAAGTGCGCAGCAACCAGCAAATTCAACCAATCAAAAAACAATCGGTATCAACAAACTTGGCACACTATTGAGTTCTCAAACAACAGGAACAACCGGCACCAAACACGACCAAACCATCATGTCATCGCTCCGGAGCAACTTTTCAAGCCTACCCGCACCCACCCCGCAACCACAAATCCGCCGATTCCCGTCGTCCCCGCTCCCCGTTCCCGTCCACGTGGACAGGAGGTGAGCCTTGGTTCCGAGGTTGTCGGCCGACCAGATTACTTCGTCGGCGCGGATATAAACGATAGCACCGGCGGGGACCGGATGCAAAACAGCAGCGGACCCCGGGCCGGGGTCCGCTGCTGCCGTGGCGCGGGTGTCAGGAGGTGGCGGGCTTCAGGTACAGCACGCCGAGTGGCGGAACGCGGACGTCCCCATAGGCGGGCTGGCCGTTGTGCGCTCCCTCGCGGGCCGTCACGACCCCGGCGTTACCCACACCCGATCCGCCGAACTCCTCCGAGTCGGTGTTGAGCACCTCGGTCCACTCCCCTGCCCAGGGGAGTCCCACCCGGAACCCTTCGTGCGGGCCGCCGGCGAAGTTCGCGATGCAGACGAGCGGGTTGCCCTGGTGATCCCAGCGGATGAAGGACAGCGTGTTGTGCTCGCCGTCGTTCTCGTCGATCCACTGGAAGCCGGCGGGCTCGTTGTCGCGTGCATACAGTGCCGGTGTCTCCCGGTACACCGCGTTGAGGGACCGGACGAGCTGCTGGACTCCCTGGTGGGACGGGGTCTCCGTCAGCCACCAGTCGAGGCTGTGGTGCTCGGCCCATTCCGACTCCTGGGCGAACTCGGTCCCCATGAAGATCAGCTGCTTGCCCGGATGCGCCCACTGGAATGCGAGGTACGCGCGGACGTTCGCGAGCTGCTGCCAGCGGTCGCCCGGCATCTTGCGCAGCAGGGAACCCTTGCCGTGCACGACCTCGTCGTGGCTGATGGGCAGCATGAAGTTCTCCGTGTACGCGTACACCATGGAGAAGGTCGCCTTGCCGTGGTGGTACATCCGGTTGATCGGTTCCTCGGCGATGTACTCGAGGGTGTCGTGCATCCAGCCCATGTTCCACTTGATACCGAACCCGAGGCCGCCTGCGCTGGTCGCCCGGGTGACGCCGTCGAACGCCGTCGACTCCTCGGCCACCATGACGATTCCCGGAGCCCTCTTGTAGGCGGTCGCATTGACCTCCTGCAGGAACGAGATGGCTTCCAGGTTCTCCTGGCCGCCGAACTTGTTCGGACGCCACTGGCCTTCCTCGCGGGAGTAGTTGAGGTACAGCATCGATGCCACGGCGTCGACCCGGAGGCCGTCGATGTGGAATTCCTCGAGCCAGTACAGGGCGTTCGCGACGAGGAAGTTGCGGACCTCACGACGACCGAAGTCGAAGATGAGCGTCCCCCAGTCACGGTGCTCCCCGAGGAACGGGTCGCCGTGCTCGTACAGGGTTCCGCCGTCGAAGTTGGCCAGCGCCCACTCGTCCTTGGGGAAGTGCGCGGGGACCCAGTCCATGATCACGCCGATACCGGCCTGGTGCAGCTTGTCGACGAGGTACTTGAAGTCGTCGGGCGAGCCGAAACGGGACGTGGGCGCGAAGTAGGAGGTGACCTGGTAGCCCCACGATCCGCCGAACGGGTGCTCGGCGACGGGCATGAGTTCCACGTGGGTGAAGCCCTGCCAGGAGACGTACTCCACGAGCTGCTCCGCCAGTTCCTGGTAGCTGAGCCCCTGGCGCCAGGACCCCAGGTGCACCTCGTACACGCTCATGGGCCCGTTGTGCGGATCGGTGGCCGCGCGCGCCTGCATCCATTCGTCGTCACCGAAGACGTAGGTCGACTCGACGACCTTCGAGCCGGTGAGCGGCGGGATCTCGGTGCCCCGGGCCATCGGGTCGGCCTTCTGGCGCCACTGCCCGTCGTTGCCGAGGATCTCGAACTTGTAGCACGTGCCGGCACCGGCCCCGGGGATGAAGATCTCCCAGATCCCCGTGCTGCCCAGCACGCGCATCGCGTTGACGCTGCCGTCCCAGCCGTTGAAATCGCCCATGACACGGACTGCGCGGGCGTTCGGAGCCCAGACCGCGAACGAGACGCCCTGGATGTCTCCGAGGACGGACGAGTACCGCCGGACATGCGCGCCGAGCGCGGTCCACAGGGTCTCGTGCCGGCCCTCACCGATGAGGTGCATGTCGATCTCGCCGAGGGTCGGCAGGAACCGGTAGGGGTCGTCGACGGTGACGGGGTCGCCGTCGTAGGTCACCTCGAGCCGGTAGTCGGGGACGTGCCCGGGGTTCTCGGCCGGCAGCGCGCCGACCCAGATCCCGTTGTGCTCGTGGGTCAGTTCCGTGCGGCCGGTTCCGGTGACGACGACGACGGACCGGGCGAGGCGTCGCAGCGTCCGGACGGTGACGACGTCGTCGCTGCTCAGGTGCGCACCGAGCACGGCGTGGGGCTGGTGGTAGGAGCCCTCGGAGACCTGCTGCAGCACGGACGGCTCGACCGCGGCGGGCGTGAGGTCGGCTGCCGGGGCCGGGGATGGACCCTTCGCCTCCGGGGCCACGTCCTTCGCCTTGTCGGCGATGTCCGCGGTGGCGCTCTTCGCCTTGTCGGCTACCGCCTTCGCGGTCTCGGTGACGGCCTTTGCTGCCTTGCCCGCGAGGGTTTCCTTGCCTGCACCCTTGGCGGGACCGGCTTTCTTGGGGGGATTCATGTCAGCTGCTTTCGTGGCGTCCGCACCGGGATGTGCCCCCAGCGCGCGTCGGACATCCCGGACGGGCATCTCGACCCAGTCCGGTCTGTTGCGGATCTCGTAGACGACTTCGTACAGGGCCTTGTCGAGCCAGAGGGCGCGGAAGAGCGGACCGTCGGTGTCGACGGGCGTCCCGGCTTCCTCCGCGTACCCGGCGAGGAACGCCTCGCGGGCGGCGACGGACCACCGCTCCGTCTCGGCCGCCGCGGGCGAGCCGACCGGCGCGGCTCCCCGGGACGCGGCAGCGTATTCGAGCGAGCGGACCATGCCGACGACGTCACGCAGCGGCACGTCCGGGACGCTCCGCTCGGCCGTGGGCCGGAGGGGCTCGCCCTCGAAGTCGATGACGAGCCAGGTGCCGTCCGGCGCCTGCAGGACCTGACCGAGGTGCAGGTCCGCGTGGATCCGCTGCAGGGGCGGGATGTCCTCGAGCGTCTCCACGGCGCGGATGATGCGCTCCACCTCTGCGCCGAGCGGTCCGACGGCGTCGCCGGCCTCCTCCCAGGCCCAGCGGATGCGCGCCGCGAGGGCCTCCCTGAAGTCCTTCTTCTCGGCGTCGGTCGCCATGCGGTGCCCGAGGGCGACGTCGAGCTGCCGGTGGATCCTCGCGACGGCCTGACCGAGCCCGCGGGCCTCCGCGGTGAAGTCTGCGGCGGTGGATGCGGCGAGGGACGCCGTGCGCCAGGCGTCGGTGCTGCCCTCCACGAAGTCGCGCAGCACGCTCACGTGCCCCGTGACGTGGGAGCCGGGTTCGGCGCCGGCGTGCTGCCAGGTGCCCGTCACCCAGCTGAAGGTGTCCGGCGTGTCGGTGGAGCCGCCCGCGGTGAGCTGGGCGCTGAGCTCCACGTCGGGGCTCTCGCCCGCAGCGAGTACCCGGAAGAACTTCACGATCATGGAGCCGGGCCCGGAGCCGTAGATCACCGAGGTGTTCGACTGCTCGCCCTGCAGGATCTTGACGGGCTGGACGGTGCCGGGCTCCTGGTGGGCCGGCGCCTTGATGGCGACGCCGTTCAGGCGGCCGTCCGAGGTGCTGCCGGCGCTGAGCATGAAGTCCACCCAGAGGCGCACGAAGTCGGCGTCGTGTGTCGCGTCATAGGCCCACCGCGGACCCAGGTCGGGGTGTTCCACCTGTCCGATCAGGCCGGACGCGCCGTCGTCGAGCGGTTCGCTCCGGTAGCTGATCGGCACGCTGACGACGTCGGTGCGCCGTCCGGAATCGACGGCGAGGAAATGGAGCTCGAAGCGGGCTGTGCCCGTCGGGTCCTCGAGCACCGTGCCGCCGACGACCGTCAGGTCCACCGACTGGCCCCGTGCCGGGAACCATCGCTGGGTGGGAAGCCACGCCGTGAGGATCTCCGGGATGAACGGTGTGTGCGCCGCCATCATCGGGTCGCCTCCGGGACGGGGATGACCGGGAGTGCCTGGGTGTGCGGGGAGGACGTGTTGGAACTGGCGGAGCGGACGCGGAGCCAGAAGAAGTCGTGGCTGCCGAGCGTCAGGGTGACCTCTCCGTCCTCCGCGAACGCCGGGAACACCGAACCACCGAAGAGGTCCCGCAGTCCGCGGCCCGCGAACTCGGGAAGCCGCATCCTCGCCGCGACCGGGTGCTGCGAGAGGTTGAAGACGCACAGGACCGATTCCGCCTGCTCGCCCTCGGTGTTGCCCTCGTCGATCTCCCGGAGGAAGGCGAGCACATGCTCGGACTCGACGGCTACATGGCGGTAGGAGCCCAGCCCGAACGCGGGGTGGGTCTTGCGCACCGCCAGCATCTGGCGCACCCAGTGGAGCAGTGAGCTCGAGCTGGCCATCTGCGCTTCGACGTTCACGTGGTTGTAGTGGTAGACGAGCGACTGGACGACCGGCAGGTACAGCTTGCCGGGATCCACCGGGGAGAAGCCCGCGTTGCGGTCCGGGTTCCACTGCATCGGTGTGCGTGACGCGTCGCGGTCCTCCAGCCAGATGTTGTCGCCCATGCCGATCTCGTCCCCGTAGTAGAGGAACGGGCTGCCGGGCAGGGACAGCAGGAGGGCGTGGATGAGCTCCACCTCGGCCCGTGAATTGTCCAGGAGCGGGGACAGGCGACGGCGGATACCGACGTTCGCCCGCATGCGGGGGTCCGGCGCGTACCAGCCCAGCATGGCCTCGCGTTCCTCGCTGGTGACCATCTCGAGCGTGAGCTCGTCATGGTTGCGGAGGAAGGTGCCCCACTGCGCCCCGGCCGGGATGTCGGGCGTCTCCTTCATCGTCTCGATGATGGGCGCCGCCTTCTGGTCGCGCAGCGCGTAGAAGAGCCTCGGCATGATCGGGAAGTGGAACGCCATGTGGCACTCGGGACCGTCCGCGTCCCCGAAGTACTCGACGACCTCGTCCGGCATCTGGTTGGCCTCGGCGATGATGACGCGGCCCGGGTAGGTCTCGTCGACCATCGCTCGCAGACGCTTGAGGAACTCGTGCGTCTTCGGCAGGTTCTCGCAGTTGGTGCCCTCCTCCTCGAACAGGTAGGGGATGGCGTCCGCGCGGAAACCGTCGATGCCCTGGTCGAGCCAGAACCTCACGACGTCGAAGATGGCTTCCTGCACCTTGGGGTTCTCGAAGTTGAGGTCCGGCTGGTGGCTGAAGAAACGGTGCCAGAAGAACTGCCGACGCACCGGGTCGAACGTCCAGTTGGACTCCTCGGTGTCGACGAAGATGATGCGCGCGTCCTCGTACTTCTCGTCGGTGTCACTCCAAACGTAGAAGTCCCCGTAGGGTCCCTCGGGGTCGCGGCGCGATTCCTGGAACCAGTGATGCTGGTCCGAGGTGTGGTTCACGGGCAGGTCGATGATGACCCGGACGCCGCGGGCGTGTGCCTCGGCGACGAGCCGCTTGAAGTCGCTGAGGGAACCGAATTCGTCGAGGACGTCGTAGTAGTCCGAGATGTCGTACCCGCCGTCCCGCAGCGGGGACTTGAAGAAGGGGGGCAGCCAGAGGCAGTCGACACCGAGCCACTGGAGGTAGTCCAGTTTCTCGATCAGGCCGGACAGGTCGCCGGAGCCATCCCCGTTCGCATCGGCGAAGCCGCGCACCAGAGCCTCGTAGAAGACCGCCTTGCGGTACCAGAGGGGGTCATGGGCCAGTCCAGGTGCATTGAGCTGGAAGGGGTTGGGCACTAGTGCTGCCTCCTGATCGAGAGAATGTGGGCCGGTTCCACGTGGGCGTCCAGCCGGACGTAGTTGTGCTCGCCCCAGGCGAACGTCTGTCCCGTGATGAGATCGTCCACGAGGAACGTACCGCTCTCGTCGAGATCCGCAGCATCGAGGCCCAGCTTCGCCAGGTCGAGCGACACCGTGCTCTCCCGGGTGCTGTGGGGATCGACGTTGACGACGACGATGATGGTGTCCTTGCCCTCCGCCGTCTGCTTGTGCTTGACGAAGACCAGCGTGGCCGGGTCGGTGCTGCTGTGGATCGACAGGTTCTCGAGATCACCGAGCGCGGGGTGCGCGCGCCGGATGGCGTTGAGCCGCGTGATGAACGGGGCCAGCGAGCGGCCTTCGGCCTCCGCGGCGGCGTAGTCCCGCGGACGGTACTGGAACTTCTCGTTGTCGATGTACTCCTCGGCACCCGGCCGGGCCACGTGCTCGAACAGCTCGTAGCCGGAGTAGACACCCCAGAGGGGGCTCGCCATGGAGGCGAGCACGGCCCGGATCTTGAAGGCGGCCGGTCCCCCGTACTGGAGGTACTCGGTGAGGATGTCCGGGGTGTTGACGAAGAAGTTGGGCCGGAAGTACGCCGGGGAGACCTGGCTGATCTCGGTGAAGTACTCCTCGAGCTCCGTCTTGGTGTTGCGCCACGTGAAGTAGGAGTAGGACTGCTGGAACCCGGCGCGGCCCAGGGCGTGCATCATGGGCGGGCGCGTGAAGGCCTCGGCGAGGAAGATGACGTCGGGGTGCTTCTTGTTCACCTTGGCGATGAGCCACTCCCAGAACTGCACGGGCTTGGTGTGCGGGTTGTCCACCCGGAAGATCTTCACGCCGTGCTGGACCCACATGAGGACGATCCGCAGGATCTCCTTCGACAGGCCCTGGGGGTCGTTGTCGAAGTTGATGGGGTAGATGTCCTGGTACTTCTTCGGCGGGTTCTCCGCGTACGCGATGGTGCCGTCGATGCGGGTGGTGAACCACTCGGGATGAGTCTTGACCCATGGGTGGTCGGGTGCGGCCTGCAGCGCGAGGTCCAGGGCCACCTCGAGACCGAGCTCGCCGGCGCGTGCGACGAAGGCATCGAAGTCCTCGAAGGTGCCGAGGTCGGGGTGGATGGCGTCGTGGCCACCGTCCGCGGATCCGATCGCCCAGGGCGAGCCCGGGTCGCCGGGGCCGGCCGTGAGGGTGTTGTTAGGGCCCTTGCGGTGCGTGTGTCCGATCGGGTGGATCGGCGGCAGGTAGACGACGTCGAAGTTCATGGCGGCCACGGCGTCGAGGCGCTTGGCGGCCTCACGGAACGTGCCGGAGGTCCACTGCGCCGTCTCCGGATCGTAGGTGGCGCCTTCCGACCGCGGGAAGAACTCGTACCAGGCGGCGCGGCCGGCGAGCTCCCGCTCGACGTCGATCGGGTACGCCCGCGAAGCGGTGACCAGCGAGCGGAGGGGCCGGCGGGCGATCGCTTCGTGGATCTGGGGCGTCAGGCCGGCGGCGAGACGCTCGTCGACGGCCAGGGAGGTGTCGGAGAGGGTCGCGGCGGTGCGGCGGAAGAGAGCCGCATCGCGTGCGCTGCGCTCCCCTGCCGCGCGGGTGAAGAGCGCTGCGCCCTCCATCAGCATCAGCTCGACGTCGACGCCGGCCGCGATCTTGATGGTCGCGTCGTGCTCCCATGTCCCGAAGAGGTCGGACCAGCCTTCGATGGTGAAGGTGTGAAGGCCCTTCGTGCGCGGGGTCAGGATGCCCGCCCAGCGGTCCAGCCCCGAGCCGACCGGTGTCATCCGGATGCGCTGCACCTCCTTGCCCCTGGGGTCGTACAGGACTGCCGACACACCCAGCTGGTCGTGTCCTTCCCTGAAGACGGTCGCGCCCACGGCGATGTCCGAGCCGGGAAGCGCCTTGGCAGGGAAGCGTCCGTCCTCGACGACGGGACTGACCGCGGTGATGGGGATGCGGCCGAACCGCAGTCCTTCGGGATAAGGGGCATTTCGGTTCTGGTCGGTTGTGGTGGTCACCCGTACGACGTTAGCGAGTAATGGCCTGAATTGCTAAGGGAGCTTTGCGTAACATCGGCGCCGATAACACATCGAGCAAGCGTTTACGCAACGCTTCCGCGCTACTGCTCGGCAAGTGCGCTAGCGTAATCGGGGTGAAGGCAATCCGCAGATTTACCGTCCGAACCGTCCTCCCCGAGAAGATCGCACCGCTCGGCAAACTCGCGGGCAATCTGCGCTGGTCGTGGCACCTGCCGACCTCGCGCTTGTTCGAGGAGATAGACCGCGCGGCCTGGGAGCAGAGCGGCCACGATCCGGTGTCCTTCCTGGGCTCCGTGACACGCGAGAAGCTCGAGCAGCTCGCCGACGACGAGACGCTGGTCCAGCGCATCCAGGAGGTGGGTGCCGATCTCGACGACTACCTGACGAAACCGCGCTGGTACCAGGGGCTCGGCGACGACGCTCCGCGCAGCATCGCGTACTTCTCCCCCGAGTACGGCATCGCCGCGGTCCTCCCCCAGTACTCCGGCGGCCTCGGGATCCTGGCAGGCGACCACCTGAAGTCGGCCTCCGACCTCGGCATCCCCCTGATCGGCGTCGGCCTGCTCTACCAGTCCGGCTACTTCAAGCAGTCCCTCTCGCAGGATGCCTGGCAGCAGGAGACCTACCCCGTCCTCGACCCGGACGGCCTCCCCCTGACCCTGCTCCGCGAGCAGGACGGCTCGGCCGCGAAGGTGGTGCTGCCGCTGCCCAACGGCCGCCAGCTCTCCGCGCACATCTGGCGTGCCGACGTCGGCCGCGTCCCGCTCCTGCTCCTCGACTCCAACGTCCCGGGCAACGACGAGGCGGCGCGCAACGTCACCGATCGCCTCTACGGCGGTGGCGGCGACCAGCGGCTGCAGCAGGAACTGCTCCTCGGCATGGGCGGTGTGAAGGCGCTGCGCATTTTCGAGCGGCTCACCGGCACACCCGCGCCCGAGGTGTTCCACACCAACGAGGGCCACGCCGGCTTCCTCGGCATCGAGCGCATCCGCGAACTCATGGATCCGTCCAACGAGACGCCCATGAGCTGGGAGGAAGCGCTCACGGCCGGCCGGGCCTCGACCGTCTTCACCACCCACACCCCGGTGCCGGCCGGCATCGACAGGTTCGACCGCGCGCAGATCGAGCACTTCTTCCACGCGGGCCTCGCGCCCGCCGTCCCGACGGACCGCGTCCTGGCCCTCGGAGCGGAGAACTACGAGGACGGCGACCGCTCGAAGTTCAACATGGCCGTCATGGGCCTCCGCCTGGCCCAGCGCGCCAATGGTGTGGCGAAGCTGCACGGCGAGGTGTCCCGGGGGATGTTCTCGGGGCTCTGGCCGGGGTTCGACACCCAGGAGGTGCCGATCACGTCGGTGACCAACGGCGTGCATGTGCCGAGCTGGGTGGATCCCGAGATCGCGGACTTCGCCCGTGCCAACTTCGGTGCCGAGTCCGTCCTCGACCCGCAGTGGAACAAGGTGTACGACGTCCCGGACACCGACATCTGGGCGCTGCGCCGCAGCCTCCGCTCCAACCTCGTCGACGACGTGCGCCAGCGCCTGCGCTCCTCGTGGAAGAAGCGTGGCGCGGCCGACGCCGCCTTGAAGTGGACCGATTCGGTGCTGGACCCGGACGTCCTCACGATCGGGTTCGCGCGCCGTGTGCCGACCTACAAGCGCCTCACGCTCATGCTGCGTGACCCGGCCCGCCTGAAGGCCCTGCTCCTGCACCCGGAGCACCCCATCCAGCTCGTGATCGCCGGCAAGTCCCACCCCGCGGACGAACAGGGCAAGCGGATGATCCAGGACCTGGTCCGTTTCACCGACGACCCCGAGGTCCGCCACCGGATCGTGTTCCTGCCCAACTACGACATCGCGATGGCACGCACCCTGTTCCCCGGCTGCGACGTCTGGCTGAACAACCCGCTCCGACCCCTGGAGGCCTGCGGCACCTCGGGCATGAAGGCCGCCATCAACGGCGGCCTCAACCTGTCCGTGCTGGACGGCTGGTGGGACGAGATGTACGACGGCGACAACGGCTGGGCGATCCCGACGGCCAACAACGGGGCCTCCGCCGATGCCCGCGACGACATCGAGGCGAGCGCACTCTACGACCTCCTGGAGACGCAGGTCGCTCCGCGCTTCTACTCACAGGTCCCTGCCGAGGGAGCCGGGGCCGCCGGCCCGTCGGAGCCCTCGCGCGACGGCGTGCCGCACCAGTGGATCGCGATGATCAAGCACACCATGGCGACCCTCGGTCCCGCGGTGTCGGCCGAGCGCATGCTGCAGGACTACGTGGAGAAGCTCTACCGCCCGGCCTGGCGTGCCGGCCACGCCGCAGCGGCCGACAACTACTCGCTCGCGAAGCGGACCGCCGCGTGGCGTTCCCGTGTCCAGGGCAGTTGGCCGGCCGTCCAGGTGGAACACGTCGATTCCACCGGCGTCACGGAGTACCCGCAGATCGGTGACTCGCTGACGGTCGACGCCTACGTGTCCCTGGGCGGGCTCGACCCGGACGACGTCGCCGTCGAGGTGGCCTACGGCCGTGCCCTCGAGACCGACGAGCTGAGCGACGTCACGGTCAAGGACCTGGAGGTCGCAGAGAACCTCGGCAGCGGGCGCTACCTGTTCAGGGGCGGCATCCGGATCGACCACTCCGGCTCCTTCGGATACACCGTCCGCGTGCTGCCGAAGCACGCGACCCTCGCCACGAAGGCGGAACTGGGACTCGTCGTCAACGCCTGACCGTCTGCCGCCTGCAGGCGGTGCAGGACGAAGCCCGGGACCGGATGGTCCCGGGCTTCGTCGTGAACGGACCTCGCTCGGGCCGGCCGCCGGTCCGCGCCCACCCTTTCCGGTCCGCGCCGGACGGGCACTGCTCAGGGATGGGGGCGCGTCAGCAGCGATAGATGCGCACCGAGTCGGCGGCGACCGTGTCGGCGTCGCCGGACCGCAACCGCACGCGGGCGGGCATCGGTTCGCGGGAGGCGGAGTCGAAGATCGGACTGAACCAGCGCGGCTGTTCCTGTTCTATGCCCTGTCCCTGCAGGATCCAGGCCGAGGGCAGGTGGATGCGTGTGTCCTCGAGCGAGCCGTTGATCACGACGAGCCCGTCCACCGTCCCGCCGGCCGATCCGAGGATCAGCTGCACGGTCCTGGTCCGCGGGTCCTCCCACTCGTGCGCGGTCATCGGGAGCCCGGCGGCGTTGAACCACAGCAGGGTCGACTGGTCGCCGCGGGACGGGAAGGACGGCGGCTGCTGGGCCAGGAAGGCCCGTCGGACGGCCAGCAGCGTGCGGGTCGAATCGAGCAGGCGCCGGGATGCGGCGTCGTCGGGCCAGTGCATCCAGGCGAGCTCGTTGTCCTGGCAGTAGGCGTTGTTGTTCCCGGCCTGGGTGCGTCCGAACTCGTCGCCGGCCGTGAGCATCGGGACCCCCAGCGAGATGAGCAGCGAGGCCATGATGTTGCGCGCCGTCCGCTCGCGGGCCGCGAGGATCGCCTCGTCCTCCGTGCGGCCCTCGGCACCATGGTTGTAGCTGCGGTTGTCGTTGTGGCCGTCGCGGTTGCCCTCACCGTTGGCCTCGTTGTGCTTGCGCTCGTACGCCGTCAGGTCCGCGAGCGTGAAGCCGTCGTGGGCGGTGACGAGGTTGACGGAGGCGAGGGCGCTGCGGCCGGAGTGTGCGAAGGTGTCCGCCGAGCCGGCGAGGCAGCCCGCCAGGCGGGCGGGCGAGGACCCGGTGCCGCCATGGGTCAGGGAGGCGATATCGCGAAGCCAGAAGTCACGCACGGTGTCGCGGAAGCCGTCGTTCCAGTCGGCCCAGCCGACGGGGAACCGCCCGGTCTGCCAGCCGTGAGGGCCGATGTCCCACGGCTCCGAGATGAGCTTCGTGCCGCGGAGCGCCTTGGAGGCGCCCGCCGCGACCAGGAAGGGGTGCCTCGGGGTGAAGGCGTTGTGCTCGTCGCGGGACAGCGTGACGGCGAGGTCGAACCGGAATCCGTCGATCCGGCATTCCTCCACCCAGTAACGCAGCGAGTCCAGCGCGAACTCGACGACGCGGGGCTGGGAGAAGTCCAGGCTGTTGCCGCAGCCGGTCGTGTCCACGTAGTGGCCGGCGTGGTCGTGCCGGTAGTAGTCGAGATCGCCGAGTCCGCGCCAGCAGAGGGCCGGCCGATGCTGCTCACCCTCCGCCGTGTGGTTGTACACGACGTCGAGGATCACCTCGAGTCCGGCCTCGTGGAGCGCGCGGACCATGCCCTTGAACTCGTCGAGCACCGCGGCGGGGCCCGCGGCCCGTGCGGCCGCCGTCGCGTAGTCGGTGTGCGCCGAGAAGAACCCGAGGGTGTTGTACCCCCAGTAGTTGCTGAGGCCCAGCGGCTCGAGGTGCGGCTCGTCGAGGTGGAAGTGGATGGGCAGGAGCTCGACGGCGGTCACCCCGAGGTCGCGGAGATACCCGACCATGGCCGGATGCCCCAGCCCCGCGTACGTGCCCCGCAGCTCCTCGGGGATGTCCGGGTGGAGCTTCGTGAGCCCTTTGACGTGGGCTTCGTAGATGACGGTGTCCCGCCACGGGGTCTGGGGCCGTTCGCTCGTTCCCCAGTCGAAGGCGTGCTCGAGGAACACGGAGTAGTAGGAGCGCGACGTCGGCTCGTCCACCCCGGGCGGTGTGTCGACGACCTCGATCGCACGGGAGTAGGGATCGAGGAGCAGCTGCGCCTCGCCGACCGCACCCGGCAGCTCCTTGCCCGTGGGCCAGAAGGCGTAGAGCGAGCCCGGGGACACCGGGCCCACGACGCCGTGGTGGACGCCGCCGTCGAGCCCGACCAGCGTCTCCGACGTCCAGGACCCGTCAGCGCGGCGCCAGTGCACGTCGATGGACGGGATGGCCGGCGCCCATACCGCGGCGTTGGCATGCGTGTCCCGACCCCAGGCGCCGGCGATGGCCTGGAGTCCGAGCGGGAACTCGCGCGACGGATGGGGCGACGGCGCGGGATTCACCATCGACGGTCAGGCGGAGCGCTGGCGGGAGACCTCGTACAGCGTGATCCCCACCGCCATCGAGGCATTGAGCGATTCCATGGCGGAGTCGATCGGGATGGACACGATCTGGTCGCAGTTCTCACGTACCAGGCGGGAGAGGCCCTTGCCCTCCGAGCCGACGACGATGCAGATGGGGTCGCGGCCGAGGGACAGCTCCGGGAGGGAGACATCGCCGTCGCCGTCGAGCCCGAGGACGAAGATGCCCTTGGACTTGAGGGACTTCAATGCCGAGTTCAGGTTGCCGACGCGCGCCACGGGGACGCGTACGGCGGCGCCGGCGCTGGTCTTCCAGGCGGACGCCGTCACGCCGACCGCGCGTCGCTCGGGAACGATCACGCCGTGGCTGCTGAAGGCCGACGCCGAACGGATGATGGCGCCGAGGTTGCGGGGGTCCGTGATGCCGTCCAGGGCGACGAAGAGCGGCGCGTTGCCGATGTGCCCGCGCCGGAAACGCTCGATGGTCTCGTCGACGAGGTCGAGCGCGTCCGCATACTCGTAGGGCGGGATCTGCAGCATGAGGCCCTGGTGCACGGCGCCGTCGGTCATGCGGTCCAGCTCGGGCTTGCCGGTCTCCATGACGGGGATGCCGCGCTCGGCCGCCATCTTCAGGGACTCGCGGACGCGGTCGTCCATCTCGACACGGATGGCGACGTGCAGGGCCTTGGCCGGGATGCCCGCGCGAAGCGCCTCGACGACGGAGTTGCGGCCGGTGACGACCTCTTCGGCGGCCTTGCCCTTCGTGCGGCCGGTGCCGGCACTCTTGCCGCCGGCCCGCTTCGCCGCCGAACGTTCGGCCAGCTCCTTGTTCTTGAACGACTTGTGGTACGGGCGGTCCTCCGCCTTGGGAGTGGGGCCCTTGCCCTCGAGCGACTTGCGTCCGTGGCCGCCGGTGCCGATGGTGGGGCCCTTTTTCGTTTTGCGAACCGCGCCTGGACGTCCGTGACTGGCCATGGAAGAACACCTTTATATAGAAGAAGAATCGACTCCAGTTTACGCGGAGCGCGTCGACTGCCTCAGCACGCCTCGTCCCGGCGCTATCCGGGCGTCGACCGGCGCTGTCGGGGAGCTCCCGGTCAGTCCCCCGACAGCGACCAGGTGGCGCCGTCGGCGGAGTCCTCGAGCGTGATCCCAGCAGCTGCCAGGGTGTCGCGGATGCCGTCCGCCCTCGCCCAGTCCCGGGCACTGCGGGCGGCGCTGCGTTCGTCGATGCGGTCGACGACGAGGGCGTCGAGAGCCGCGGCTGCCGCCGTGTCCCCCGCCGTGACGGGGGCTCCGGCGTCGTCGAGCCCGAGCACACGGGTCATGGCGACGACGGCGGCGAGGGCTGCGCGCACGGCGTCGTCGTCACCCTCGGCGAGGCTGGTGTTGCCGGAGCGCACCGTGGTGTGGAGCACAGCGAGGGCCTGGGGGACGTTGAGGTCGTCGTCCATCGCGTCCGCGAAGGCCGCGGGGAGGTCGGCCGGGGAGAGTGCGTCACGGTCCGGGGCGCCGACGCGCGCGGACGCCTTCGAGATGAAGCCGTCGATGCGGGCCACGGCGGCTGCCGCCTCCTGCAGAGAGGTCTCCCGGTAGTCGAGCACCGAGCGGTAGTGTGCCTGGCCGAGGTAGTAGCGCACCACGCGGGGACCGGCGGCATCGATCATCTCCTGCGGGCTCACGGTGTTGCCGATCGACTTCGACATCTTCTCGCCGCCGTAGGTGACCATCCCGTTGTGCATCCAGAAGCGGGCGAAGGCGTGCCCCGCGGCCTGGGACTGGGCCATCTCGTTCTCGTGGTGCGGGAAGCGCAGGTCGAGCCCGCCGCCATGGATGTCGAACTCCGTGCCGAGGTACTTGGTCACCATGCTCGAGCATTCGAGATGCCAGCCGGGCCGGCCTGCACCCCATGGGCTCGACCACGACGCCGTCGGCGGGTCGGATTCCTTGGACCCCTTCCAGAGCGCGAAGTCGCGCGGATCCTTCTTGCCCCGGGGATCGGCGTCGGGGGCGGCCTGCATGTCGTCGATGTCCTGCCGCGTCAGGCTGCCGTAGGCGGGCCAGGAGCGGACGTCGAAGTAGACGTCACCGGAGCCGTCCGGTGCCGGGTAGGCGTGGCCGCGGTCGATGAGGAGCTGGATGAGGGCGTGCATCTCCGGGACGTGGCCCGTGGCCCGCGGCTCGTAGGTGGGGGGCCGGACGCCGAGAGCCGCATACGCCCGGTGGAACTCCTGCTCGAAGCGGAACGCGAGCGCCCACCACGATTCCTCCGGCACCAGGGACGGGTCCTCGTCCGTCGCCCCGGGGCGGAAGGAGTCCTGGGACCGGGCGAGGATCTTGTCGTCGATGTCCGTGACGTTCCGGACCACGGTGACGCGCAGTCCCCGCGCCTCGAGCCAGCGCGTGAGCTGGTCGAAGGCGATGGCGGAGCGCACGTGCCCCACGTGGGGCATGCCCTGCACGGTGGCGCCGCAGTAGTAGAGACTCGCCCTGCCCGGTTCGAGGGGTTCGAAGGGGCGCACCTCGGCGCGGGCGGTGTCATAGAATCGCAGGCTCACCGGTCCAGATTACCCGCCGACGGGCTTCACTCTTGCGGAGCGGGAGGAGCCGCCCGGGCAGCGGACCGGACGACGACGGCGGTGGCGATGGCCGCGACGCCCTCCCCCCGGCCGGTGAGGCCGAGGCCGTCGGTGGTGGTCGCCGAGATGCTCACGGGTGCCTGCGCGGCGTCGGACAGCACGGCCTCGGCCTCGGCCCGGCGCGGTCCGAACTTCGGTCGGTTGCCGATCAGTTGCACCGCGATGTTGCCGATATCGAACCCCGCCGCGCGCACGATCCCCGCGGCGGCCGAGAGGAGGGTATGGCCCGAGGCGCCGGCGTACTCGGGGCGGTCCGTACCGAAGTGCGTCCCGAGATCGCCGACTCCGGCCGCCGAGAACAGGGCATCGGCCGCCGCGTGGGCCACCACGTCGCCGTCGGAATGTCCCGACAGTCCGCGCTCCCCCTCCCACAGCAGGCCTGCCAGCCAGAGCGGGGCGGCCGGCGTGCCGGCCGCGGGCTCGGCTGCGAAGGCGTGGACGTCGACGCCGATCCCGGTGCGGGGAAGGTGGAGGTGCTCACTCAGGTACACGGCTGCTCCTGCTGGTGGGGATGGCGCCCGGGGCCGGGTCGCTCGGGCCCCGGTCGGACCGCTGGGCGCTGCCGGCAGCCCTCTGTGCGAGGACTGCTTCGGCTATGACGAGATCGAGCGGGGTCGTGACCTTGAACGCCAGGGAGTCCCCCTCGACCACCCGTACCGCGTGGCCGAGTGCCTCCATGAGCATGGCGTCGTCCGTGATGCCGGGGCGCGCTGCGGCGTCGCCGGCATGGGCCGCCCGGAGAGCACCGGCGTCGAAGCCCTGGGGGGTCTGCACGGCCCGCAGTGCCGCGCGATCGGGGGTTGCCGTGACGAGGTCGCCGTCGACGACCTTGACGGTGTCGACCACCGGCAGGACCGGGATGACCGCCGTCGCACCCTCCGCGACGGCGGTGGCGACCCGCCGGAAGACGGCAGGAGGTGTGAGCGCCCGCGCGGCGTCGTGGACCAGCACGACGCCGACCGTCGGCGGCAGGGCGTCGAGCCCGGCACGCACGGACGCCGTCCGCGTGGATCCCCCCACCACTGCCGAGACGACGACCGGGGGATGCGCCAGTACGGCGTCCCCTGTGCTCCCGGCCGGATCCGGACTGTCCGTCGCCGCGCCGGAGGCGGTGTCGGCCGTGCGGGACGCTGCGCTGCGGGCGGCTGCCTCCGCGACGACGGCAGCCAGGACGTCGTCGCCCTCGGGAAGCACCACGACGACGGCGGTCGCGACGCCTGCCAGGAGCACGGCGTCCACCGCGTGGTCCAGGAGGGTGCGTCCGCCACAGAGGACGCGGGCCTTCGGGATGCCGTGGCCGAGGCGTTGTCCGGAGCCGGCGGCGACGATGACGACGCCGACCTCGGCCGGGGTGCGGTGCTGGGGATTCATCTCGGACACTCCGTCACCCTATGACAGCGCAACAAAAAAGAGGGACCCGGAGGTCCCTCTTTCGTGGTCGGCCCATCTCCTAGGAGGCGAGGACCTCGTCGAGAACGCTTGCGGCCTTCTCCTCGTCGGTCTTCTCGGCCAGTGCGAGCTCGGAGATCAGGATCTGCCGCGCCTTGGCGAGCATCCTCTTCTCGCCGGCCGACAGGCCGCGGTCGTGATCGCGGCGCCAGAGGTCACGTACCACCTCGGCGACCTTGATGACATCGCCGGAGGCGAGCTTCTCGAGGTTCGCCTTGTAACGGCGTGACCAGTTGGTCGGCTCTTCGGTGAACTCGGCCCGCAGGACGTCGAACACATGCTCGAGGCCCTCCTTGCCCACCACGTCGCGAACCCCTACGAGGTCGACGTTCTCTGCTGGTACTTCAATCGTCAGATCGCCCTGGGCCACCTTGAGCTTGAGATACATCTTCTCTTCGCCCTTGACGACACGCATCTTGATCTCCTCGATCTTCGCTGCGCCGTGATGCGGGTAAACAACTGTTTCGCCGACCTCAAAAACCATGTGGACTTTCCCCTTTCCCGGGAATCAGTTTATCACGGCAACGACACGCCGATGAGCGCGTTTTCGCAGGTCAGGGGCTCGAATCAAGCGGAAGTGTCTATCATTCGCCTCTTGACGGACCGGGCATTAAGTGATCCGGGGCTCCTGCGCAGCCGAAACCGACACCACGATCGGACGGCGTTGCCGATAGTCTGTCCTGTAGGTCCCCTCCGGATTCCGTCCCTGTCCCACCTGTTCAACCCCAGGAGTTTGTGCTGTGAATTTCGCACCGAAGAACCGAGTGCAGCGGTCCGTGGCTGCCGGCGCCGTGCTGGTGATGCTGGGTGTCTCCGGCTGCACCTTCACCACCGAACAGTCCACGACGACCCAGTACGCCGCCTCGGATGGCATCGTGAAGGATTTCGGACCCGTCCTGCTGCGCAACCTCCTGATCGTGGGCAGCGAGGACGAGGCCGCGGGGCGGATCGTCGGTACCGTGTTCAACACGACAGACCAGCCCGTGGACCTGTCCATCCGGGCAGATGGCATCGAAACCACCATCACCGTCGAGGGAGACGGGGAGTTCAGGTTCGAGGACGAGACCGAGGACGACGCCACGCTCGAAGGGCTGGAGAACAACCCCGGCTCGCTGGTCGACGTCGACTTCGAGGTCGACGGCGAAGAGGCCACCTTCCAGGTGCCCGTACTGGACGGGACCCTCGAGGAATACCGCGACTTCGTACCCGGCGGCTTCACGCCCCGGCCGAGTGAACCCGCGGCGACCGAGGAAGCATCCGAGGGCGAGGAAGCAGCCGGGGGCGAGGAAGCATCCGAGGGCGAGTAGCCCGCAGCACCGTGACTGCCCGCACCCGATCGATCGGGTGCGGGCAGTGTCATTTCGGCGGGCCCTCACGCCTTTCGGCCGGCACCGGGGTCCAGGATCATCCTGGTCCGGGGGCCGGACTCAGGGCTCGAACTTGTAGCCAAGCCCCCGCACGGTGATGAGGTAGCGGGGATTCGAGGGATCGGGCTCCACCTTGCCACGCAGCCGCTTCACGTGGACGTCGAGGGTCTTGGTGTCCCCCACGTAGTCGGACCCCCAGACCCGATCGATCAGCTGGCCGCGGGTCAGCACCCTGCCCGAATTACGGAGCAGCATCTCGAGCAGCTCGAACTCCTTCAGCGGAAGTGCCACCTGGTCGCCGTCGACACTTACGACGTGCCGTTCGATGTCCATGCGGACCGGACCGGCCTGGATGGTGTTCGAGATCAGTTCCTCGGGTTCGCCCTGGCGCCGCAGCACTGCTCGGATACGGGCCACGAGTTCACGGGAGGAATAGGGCTTGGTGACGTAGTCGTCAGCCCCGAGCTCCAGTCCCACCACCTTGTCGATCTCGGCGTCCTTCGCGGTCAGCATGATGACCGGGACGCTGGAGCGCTGGCGGAGCTGCCGGCAGACCTCGGTACCGGGCAGTCCCGGCAGCTGGAGATCGAGCAGCACGAGGTCGGCGCCTGAGCGGTCGAACTCGGTGAGGGCGTCGAGGCCGTTGTCCACGACGGACACCTCGTACCCTTCCTTGCCGAGGAGATAGGACAGCGGGTCGCTGAACGACTCCTCGTCCTCAACGATCAGAATTCGGCTCAAGCCTTGACTCCCTGCTCATGGGCAGCACTGCTGCCCTTCTTTCCTGGCTTCCGCTCGACCGACGGGACGGCACCGTTGCCGACGTCGCCCGGGGCAGATTCGTCCGCTGCGGCGTCGTCGTCCACGGCGCCCTCCATCTCGGGCAACCGGACCGTGAAGGTACTGCCCTGTCCGGGCTGCGACCACACGGTGACCTCGCCGCCGTGATTGGACACCACATGCTTGACGATGCTGAGACCGAGGCCTGTGCCGCCGGTCTGGCGGGACCGGGCGGCGTCGATGCGGTAGAAGCGCTCGAAGATGCGTTCCTGTTCCTCGGGCGTGATGCCCGGGCCCTGGTCCGTGACCGACACCTGCACGAGGCCGTCCCGGGACCGGAGTCCCACGCCCACCCGCGTACCCTCGGGCGAATAGCGGATGGCGTTGTCGATGAGGTTGCGGAAGGCCGTCATGAGCAGGTCGCGGTCACCGTGTACGGGGGTGGAGACCGATCCGCCGACCACCATGTCGATCTGCTTGCTCTCGGCGGGAAGCTTGTTGCGGTCCACGGCTTCGGCGACGACGGAGTTGATGTCCACCGGCTTGCCGCGGCGGACGACGTCGGCCCCCTGGAGACGGGAGAGCTCGATGATGTCCTGCACCAGCGCGGACAGGCGGCTGGATTCCTTGTGCATGCGCTGGGCGAAGCGTCGGACGGCCACCTCGTCCTCGGCGGCGTCGTCGATCGCCTCGGCGAGGAGGGAGATCGCACCCACGGGCGTCTTGAGCTCGTGGGAGACGTTCGCGACGAAGTCGTTGCGGATCTCCTCGGTGCGGGTGATCTCGGTGCGGTCGTCCGCCAGGATCAGGATGTACTCGGCGCCGAGGGCCGCTACACGGACCTGGACCACGATCGTCCCCTGGCCGAGGGGGCCACGCGGCAGTTCGAGTTGCTGCTGCTCGATCACGCCGTCGCGCCGGACGCGGGCCGTGAGCTCGAGGAGCTCGGAGTGCACCACGGTATGTCCCCTGACGAGGCCGAAGGCGTAGGCCGCGGGACTCGCGCGGACGACGCCGTCGATCGCGTCCACGATCACGTACGCCCTGCCGATGATGGAGAGGACCTCCGCGGCGCCGTCGGGCAGGGAGGGCTCGTCCTCGTAGTGGAGTCGCAGCCGTTGTACCTCGCTCGCGCGGAACGCCGCCATACCGGTCACGCCGAGGGCCAGGCCTACCAGCCCGGCCACGAGCGTCAGGAGAAGGGGGTCCACGGACCTAGCTTATGCGCTGGTATTTCGGGTCCGCCCCATCCGGTGGCGTTGGGCGAGGGGTTCAACTAACGTTCACACAATGCGGAGAAACAGTTCACCGCTGGCTGGAAGGGTCGTCGGCAGAACTGTGGGAACGGTTCGATTCGAAACTTCCAGGGAAGGACGCCTACGTGCGTAAGGTTTTTCAGGCCGAGCTTCATCAGATCGGCGAGGAGCTCATCGAGATCTCCCAACTGGTGACCGAGGCCATTCAGAAGGCCAACAGTGCTTTCCAGGGCGCCGACACCGAGCTTGCACAGGAAGTGATCGCGGCCGATGCGCGCATCGATTTCCTGCAGAACTCCCTCGACGAGCGGGCCATCGACATCCTCGCACTTCAAGGCCCGGTGGCGTCCGATCTCCGCATGATCGTGGGTGCGCTGCGCATGAGCGCGTCGCTGGAGCGGATGGGTGACCTCGCCCGTCACGTGGCCCAGCTCGCCCGTCTGCGTTTCCCCGCGAACGTGATCCCGGAAGGTATTCGCGGGACCTTCGACGAACTCGCCGAACTCGACGTGCAGATCGCAATGAAGGTCAAGGAGCTCCTCGAGACGCGCAACCTCGATCTGACCAACGAGATCAGTGCCGCCAATGCCCGTGTCAACGAGCTGCACGCCAGCGTCTTCAAGGCTGTCGCGGCCGACGACTGGTCCGAGAGCGCACCGACGACGGTGGACGTCACCCTCGCCAGCCGGTACTACGAGCGTTTCGCGGACCACGGCGTCTCGGTGGCCCGGAAGGTCACCTACCTCGTCACGGGAGAATGGCATCCTACCGCTCCGCTGAACTGACTCCTCCCCGGTACTGACACGACGACGGCGGCCCCGCAAGGGCCGCCGTCGTCGTGTTCGTGCGTGCGTCGAGGCGCTGGCGCTAGTGCTTGCCCTGGTTCGCGACGGCCTCGATCGCGGCGGCCGCGGCGTCGGCGTCGAGGTAGGTGCCGCCTGCCTTGACGGGCTTGAGGTCCTCGTCGAGCTCGTACACGAGGGGGATGCCCGTGGGGATGTTCAGCGAGGCGATGTCCTTGTCACTGATGCCGTCGAGATGCTTGACGAGGGCCCGGAGCGAGTTGCCGTGGGCGGCGATGAGCACGGTCCTGCCGGCCTTGATGTCCACCGTGATGTCCGATTCCCAGTACGGCAGGAAGCGCTCGAGGACGTCCTTCAGGCATTCGGTGCGCGGCACGGCGTCGCCGAGATCGGTGTAGCGGGGGTCGGCGGCCTGCGAGTACTCGCTGGCGTCGTCGAGCGGCGGCGGCGGCGTGTCGTAGGACCGGCGCCATTCCATGAACTGCTGCTCGCCGTACTCCGCGAGGGTCTGGGCCTTGTCCTTGCCCTGCAGCGCTCCGTAGTGGCGTTCGTTGAGCCGCCAGTTCCTCTTGACGTCGATCCAGCTGCGGTCAGCGGCCTCGAGGGCGAGGTTGGCGGTGATGATGGCGCGCTTCTGCCGGGACGTGTACACGATGTCGGGAAGGATGCCGGCTTCGGTCAGGAGGTGGCCGCCGCGTGTTGCTTCCTCGCGTCCCTTCTCCGTGAGGGCGACATCCACCCAGCCGGTGAAGAGGTTCTTCTCGTTCCATTCGCTCTGGCCATGGCGCAGCAGGATCAGTGTGTAGGTCATGGGTCCTAGTCTGCCGCATCGTGTTGCGGCGGTCATGCTGCAGCGTCGTGTGACGATCGGGGGTGCAGACCCCGGGACGGTGCAGGGCGCTCTGCATGAATCCGGGGGAACGCGCACGGGCCCGGGGCTCCCGGCACGGCGGCACTCCTCCTGTGCCCTAGTGTTGATGGGTGCCTTCGCGTCTCCGTCCCCCCAAGCCCCTGGGGACCATCACCCGCGGCACCACCAACCCCAACCGGCTTCGCCGCGTCGATCGCTGGCTCGCCGGATCCCATGGCTCCCGGCTGCGCCGGACTGCCGACCCGCTCGTGGTCGACCTCGGCTACGGCGCCGCTCCCGTCACTGCCGTCGAGCTGTTCACCCGCCTTCGGTCCGTACGCGACGACGTCGAGGTGGTCGGCATCGAGATAGACCCGGCGCGCGTGGCGAGCGCCGAACCCCTCGCGCGCCCCGGCCTCAGCTTCCGACAGGGAGGCTTCGAGTTGCCGCTCGCCGGCCGGCGTCCCGTCGTCGTCCGTGCATTCAATGTGCTGCGGCAGTACGGCGAGGACCAGTACGGGGCCTACTGGGACGAGGTCCGAGGACGCCTGGCTCCCGATGGTCTGCTCATCGACGGGACGTGCGACGAGATAGGGCGCCGCTCCACCTGGGCGGCCATCGGGCCGTCGGGACCGGAGTCGCTGAGCATCTCCCTGCGGTTCGGTGCGTTTACGCTCCCGTCCGATGTCGCGGAAAGGCTGCCGAAGGCGCTGATCCACCGGAACGTGGAGGGCGAGCGGGTGCACGGATACCTGCAGGCGCTCGACCGGTCATGGCTCGACGCCGCGTCCCTCGCATCCTTCGGGAACCAGCAGCGGTGGATGGCGATGTGCGCAGCGATGAGGGCAGCGGGCTGGCCGCTGCGGGACGGGCCCTCGCGATGGCGTCTGGGCGAGGTCACCGTAGCCTGGGACGCGGTCGCTCCGGGGTAGGAACGGCTACCAGGGACCGTACGGGCCCTGATTGCCGCCGCGACCCGAGGTCTGGCTGACGGCCGGCTTGACGTCGGCGAGGTACACACAGGCCGCGATGATGGCGACCAGCTGGAAGAGGTTGAAGCCGCTCCCGCCACCGAGCACGGACAACAGGCCGACGACAACGGCGCCACCCGTGAGTGCCAGCCAGAACCCCTTGGTCCGCTTGAACGCGGCTTCGAAGGCGGTGCCGGGACGCCGCACGCAGTCCGAGAGGGCCCACATTTCGATGCCGAGGGCCACGACGCCCAGGGCGAGGTACAGGTAGGACTGGATTGCAAATACGAGGGCCACGGAATCAGCTTAGCTGGCTTGCCTCGGACGCGGTGCGGATGACACCGCAGCCGGGACTTCCACGTCGGATGCGGCGAGCCTGCGCCCCGCCGTCGTGCCCCCTGTCGCATCCGTCTGCACGTCCGTCGCCCTGTTCGTCCTCACGTCCACCGCCCTGTCTCTCGTAACGTCGGCCGTCAGGTCGGTGTGCACGTCCGCCGCCACATACGCCGTCACCTCCGCCGCCCTGTCGGCCGGCGCGCCTGCCGGCCCGTCTGCCGGCCCGTCTGCCGTCACGTCCGCCGGCGTGCCCGCCGCCCCTTCGCGCGGCTGCCGTTCCGTCCGCTGGCACGCCCGCCGTCTAGTCCGTCATCCAGTCCGTCATCTAGTCCGTCATCCAGTCCGTCAGCGTGCCCGTCTTGCCCGCCGTCGCGCTTGCAAGCTGATCGCCCGACGCCTGCCGGAGGGCCTGATCGAGGTCCGCCCACAAATCCTCGGGGTTCTCGATACCCACGGACAGGCGGACGAGTGCTTCGGGGACGGTCTTCGGCTCGGCAGGCTGTCGCCGACGGCGTTCGATGAGTGACTCGACGCCGCCCAGCGAGGTCGCCGGAAGCCAGAGGCGCACGGCCGCGACGAGGGCATCCGCCGTCGCGACGTCGTCGAGCTCGATACTGACGATCCCGCCGAAACCTTTGAACTGGCGGGCCGCACGCTCGTGCCCGGGATCGGCGGGAAGGCCCGGATATCGCACGCGGCGGACGACAGGATGGTCCCCGAGGAGGTGCGCGAGGAAGGCCGCGGTGGCCTGACTCCGCTCCATGCGCAGTGCGAGAGTGCGCAGTCCGCGCAGTGCGAGCCAGACCTCGAAGGGCCCGGCGACAGCACCATGCAGGGTACGGTGCGCCAACAGTCGCTCACGGAGTGCCGAGTCGGAGGTGACCAGCGCGCCGAGGACGACGTCGGAATGCCCGGCCAGCCACTTCGTGACGGAGTGCAGCACGACGTCGACGCCGGACTCGAGGGGGCGGTGGACGATCGGCGTGTTGAACGTGTTGTCTGCGACGACGATCGCGCCGGTCGCATGGGCTGCGTCGGTCAGTACCGCCAGGTCGGCGACCTCGAGCATCGGATTGGTGGGACTCTCCAGCCACAGCATCACCTGACCTTCATCGAACCGCGCGGCGAGCGCGTCAAGCTCCGCGAGGACACCCGCCGTGTCGGCGACGTCGACGGTGTGCAGTTCGAACCTGCCCTGTGCTGCGAGATCGGCGGCGAGACTGATCGACCCGGCATAGGCATGCCGTGGCATCACCACCGCTCCCCCGGTCGGGACGAGGGACAAAGCGGCCGCTGCCGCACCGAGGCCGGAGCTGAAGACGAGGGCCGGGAGGCCTGCTGCCTCGAGTGCACCGAGCGCTTCCTCGAACGGATCCCAGGTGGGGTTGGAGCCACGGGCGTAGATACGGTCGCCCGGGACGGGGGCGCGCGTCTCGTGGTAGGTCGTCGAGAGCACGATCGGCACGTTGACCGGGGCATCGTGCTCGCGTGGGGGTCTGCCTGCCGCGACGGTGAGGGTGTCCGGGGCGAGCCCGGTGTGCGGCAGATCCTCGCGAGATGTCGTCATGGGGTCAGCGTAAATGGGGGGAGCGCGTGCCTGAAAAAGAGGGAGGTCACAATCGCCGGCCCCGTGCGGTCCCCCACCCGTCGCGCTCGCCTGGATGACCGGCGTCACGGCGTCCCGCCAAGTGTGAGCTCGCGGTGCCGATTCCGCCGCGGAGTGCGATCGGGGTCGATGTAGGGCGGTGGCGTGAACCAGGGGATGCCGTGCTTCATCTGAATACTCCAGTTGCCCCGCTCGACGAGCCGGTGGTGGAAGGAACACAGGAGGCATCCATTGGAGACGTCGGTTCTTCCGCCCTCGGCCCACGGTGCGATGTGGTGTGCCTCCGACCAGACGGCCGGGACAGTGCAACCGGGGAAGGCGCACCCCCTGTCCCTGGCGACCAGTGCTCGCCGCTGGGCCACGCCGAAGAACCTTCGGGCACGACCGACGTCGAGGACCTCCCCGTGCCCTCCCAGCACGACCGGGATGATGTCCGCGTCGCACGCGATCTTGCGAACGATCCGCGCGGTGACAGGACCACCGAAGACGCTGTAGCCACCTTCGGGATGCGTTCGTGAAGCGCCTGAGGGGTCGCTGAAGCCTGCGGGTCCCGTGTCGCGCTTCGGACGACCGTCCTGCGCCGACTGCCGGTCCTGCCAGGAGCGCACGACCCGCCCGAAGTCCCCACCCGACCCGTCCTGCCCGAAGTCCCCACCCGGCCCGTCGTCCGATGAATCGACCGCACGCCCGTACGAGCCTCGTGCTCGCCGCCGGACCACTCCGCGGCTACGCAGGTCCTCGGTGAGAGCCCGGTAATCGATGGTGACCATCACCTGCGGTCGATGGCCGCCGGTGGCAGGAAGTGTGTCCGTGGCGAGGGCGACCTGGCAGGCACCGACCAACCCGTCGAGGTGGCGTTGGGGCCGGGTCCGACGTTCCCACTTCGACGCGGAGTCGGCCGGCAGCGGGTCGTTCGACATCGCCCCACCTGGCACCGACGGCACCGGCCCTGCGGGAGCGCCGATGCCGTCGGTGCCACTGCCGTCAGGGTCGGGAACGCCGGTGCAGTCGTTCCCGGCTTCCGCCCGGGGCTCGCCCCCTCCTGGGCCACCGCGGTCCCGCGCGGTGCGCGGGTTGGTGGCGGTGTTCATGACGGTGAGGAGGTACTCGAACTGTTCGTCGTCCGCCGCGATCTCGAGCCGGTGCAGTCCGCGTCGCCTGCCCCGCAGGAACACGCCCTGCTGTGCCTTCAACAGCTCCTCGGTGGGCTCGGCCCCGTCAGGATCGAGGACGGATTCCCATCGTCGGATGACCACGTTCAACAGATCGGCATCCGATTCCGCGGCCTGTGCGGCCAGGCCCTCCTCCATGGCCTGCAGTTGCAGGGTCGAGGCACAGGGCCGGACGCGTTCCACCGCATCACTGATACGGGTTGCGGCGTAGGAACTGATCACACCGGCCCTGAACCCGTCCCCGACGGATTCGAGCATGGCGGGGCAAGGCTCACCGGTGGCCGTTCGTCGTGGAAGCACCGACTTCCCGAGGCGGATCCGCCGTTGCGCCTCCTGCCGCGT
Source organism: Arthrobacter sp. TJ-263 (assembly GCF_058269155.1). Lineage (NCBI taxonomy): Bacteria > Bacillati > Actinomycetota > Actinomycetes > Micrococcales > Micrococcaceae > Arthrobacter > Arthrobacter sp. TJ-263. The sequence continues at coordinate 26,627 of NZ_JBZCNE010000003.1, forward strand.
GATACCCAGGCGGGCACGGAGATATTCGGCAGTGTCCCTGAACTCGTGGCTGTCACCGGGAACGGCCAGAGGACCGCTCCAGCCCAGGCCCTGCCGGGTCTCCCCGACCCTCGCGATCCCCTGCTGATCCGCCGCTGCCGCACCCACCACCTGCAGGTACTCGACCAACCGGGCAAGGTGCTCCACAGCCCCCAGTGCCGCAGCAAGATCGGCCGTCGAGGCCAGACCGGCTTCGACCTCGAACTGCTCGGCGATATGTGCCAGGTGGGACTGCACCCCGCCGACGGCCTGCGCCGTCGTCGATCGTGCCTCTGCTACTGCTGTCGCCATGGGACCAGCGTATTAGTACGGAGATTCGAATAATCGGGGGTCGCTCCGGATGTGGACAACTCTCGCGAATCATCCCTGGAAAGGCACACGAAGCACGCAACGCCGATCGTGTGACCTCGATGTCACGGGCACTCGGTAGGCTGGGCGCGTGACCTTTCCCCTCCCGCACGGGCTTCCCGGGCTCTTCATCGCGCTCGAAGGCGGCGACGGCGCGGGCAAGTCCACGCAGGCCGCACTGCTCTGCGCGGCCCTCGAATCCGGTGGGCGCACAGTGATCCGCACACGTGAACCCGGGGGCACTGCCATCGGGGAGAAGCTGCGCTCCCTCGTCCTCGACCACGGCCACGGCCAGATCGACGCGCGCACCGAAGCCCTCATGTTCGCGGCCTCGCGGGCAGCCCACGTCCAGCAGGTGATCGTGCCCGCACTGGAACGCGGCGACGTCGTCGTCTGCGACCGTTTCATCGACTCCTCGGTCGCCTACCAGGGTGCCGGGCGCGGACTGGGTGCGCAGGCCGTCCTGGACGTGAACCTCTGGGCCACCGACGGGCTCCGCCCAGACCTCACCGTCCTGCTCGACGTCGAGCCCGCCGAAGGGCGGAGCCGCCGCACCACCGGCGCGGCCGCCGAGGACCGCCTCGAGTCGGAACCCGACGACTTCCACGCCCGGATCCGCGCCGCCTTCCTGGACCTCGCCCGCGCGGAACCCGAACGCTACCTCGTCCTGGCTGCGTCGGGGACGCCCGAGGACCTTCACCGCTCCATCCTCGGAGCCCTCCCCCGGGTCTCGGCATGAGCGCCGTGACGCACAGCCTCCCCGCATCCGGAGTGTGGGCGGACCTCCGCGGGCAGGAACAGGTGGTCGAGCAACTGCGCCGTGCCGCGGAATCCGGTACACCGACGCACGCCTGGCTCTTCACCGGCCCGCCCGGCTCCGGCCGGTCCAATGCCGCCCGCGCTTTCGCCGCCGCCCTGCTCTGCGAGCGCGAGAATCTCGCCGAGCGTGGTTGCGGCACATGCAAGGCCTGCCACACCGTCCTCTCCGGGGCACACGCCGATCTGACCAACGTCACCACCGAGAAGGTGACCATCAGCATCGACGAGGCACGTGAACTGGTCCGCAAGGCACAGGACAAACCGTCGACCGGGCGCTGGCGGATCATCATCGTCGAGGACGCCGACCGCATGCAGGAGCGCAGCACCAACGTGCTGCTCAAGGCCATCGAGGAACCGCCGCCGCGGACCATCTGGCTGCTGTGCGCTCCGAGTCCCGGCGACGTGCTCGTCACCATCCGCTCCCGGTGCCGGTCCGTCGGCCTCCGCCTACCCCCCGTGCAGGACGTCGCCGATCTGCTCGTCGCCCGCGACGGGATCGATCCCGCGACGGCGGAAGCGGCCGCCCGCGCCGCCCAGAGCCACATCGGCATCGCGAAGAGGCTCGCCACGGACGACGGCGCCCGCGGGCGCCGCAACCAGATCGTCCGGCTCCCGCTGACACTGCGCTCGGTGGCCGGTGCCATGCGTGCTGCTGCGGACCTGGTGAAGCTCGCCGAGGCGGAGGCCCAGAGTTCCTTCGAGCAGCGCGACGCCGAGGAGAGGACAGCACTGCTCACCACCCTCGGCGCTCCCGAGACGGGTGTCCTGCCGCCGTCGATGCGCGCACAGGTCAAGCGGTTGGAGGACGATCAGACGCGACGGGCCAAGCGTTCCAAGAACGACTACTTCGACCGCGCGCTGACGGATCTCATCTCCTTCTACAGGGATGTGCTGATGCTCCAGGTCTCCAGCGGGCAGATGCTCGTCAACGAGCCCCTGCGGCCCGAACTCGAGGAGTTCGCCCGCCGGGAGAGCCCCGAAGACACCCTCCTCCGGCTCGAGTCCATCAACGAAGTGCGTTCCCGGCTCGTGAGCACCAACGTGTCGCCGCTGCTAGCGATCGAAGCGATGACGGTGAGCCTCCTGTCCCGGAAGGACCTCGACCGATGACCAGCGGACCGCTCCACCTCCCCGGCCGCGGCCCCCGCAGCATCCTCGACAGCAGCCCCCGTAGCCCTCTCGGCCGCGCCGCCGCGCTCCTCGCCGCATCCACCGCCGTCGTGCTGGGGCTTTCCGGATGCATGCTGCTGGCACCCGATGACGGGCCCGCCCCGCCTGCGGGCGGGCTCGAGACCGCCGACCCCGCCGCGATCGGTGACGTGGCCGAGGGCCTCCGGACCTTCTACACGCAGGACGTGCGGTGGGAGAGCTGTGAGGGATCGTTCTCGTGCGCGACGATCGAGGTGCCCCTGGACTACACCGACCCAGGGCGGGACAGCATCGAGATCGCGGTGATCCGCGCCGATGCCTCGGGTGAGGCGCAGGGGACGATCCTCATCAACCCGGGCGGACCGGGCGGCTCGGGCTTCAACATCGTGAAGGACTCCCTCGACTACGTCACGAGTGACCGCCTACGGGAGGACTACGACGTCGTGGGCTTCGACCCCCGGGGGGTGAACAGGTCCAGCGCCGTGGAGTGCTACACCGACGCCGAGCAGGACGAGGCGCGGCAGGAGACCTACCCGGCCGAGGCCTCCCCCGATGAGCTCCTGGACCTCATGACGGCGGACGCGGAGGAGTTCGCGGACCTGTGCGCCGAACGCACGGGTGAACTGCTGGGCTTCGTGGACACCGAATCCGCCGCACGGGACATGGACATCCTGCGTGCCCTCGTGAGCGACGAGAAACTGAACTTCCTGGGCTTCTCCTACGGGACGCAGCTCGGAGCGACCTACGCGGAACTGTTCCCGGAGCGGGCCGGGCGCCTCGTCCTCGACGGCGCGATCGACCCGTCGCTGAGCAGCGAGAACATCACCCTCGGCCAGGCCCGCGGCTTCGAGAACGCCCTGCGCGCCTACGTCGCCGACTGCCAGCAGGGCCCGGAGTGCCCCTACACCGGGACGGTGGACGACGGTATCCGGCAGATCCAGGACCTGTTCGCCGCTGTCGAGCGCGAACCGATGACGGCGGAGGACGGCCGCCTCGTGCCGATCTCCACCTTCGTCCAAGGCTTCATCCTGCCCCTGTACGACAACGGCAACTGGCCCACGCTCACCCAGGCCGTCTCCGACGCCCTCGACGGCGATGCGTCCACCATGCTCTACCTCGCGGATCTCGCCGCCGAACGTGGGCCGGACGGCACCTATGCAGGCAACTCGACCGCGGCGTTCCTCTCCGTCAACTGCCTCGACTACCCGATGACGAGCGATCCCCTCCAGATGCGCACCGACGAGAACGAACTCGTCTCGGCATCACCGACCTTCGGCCGGTTCCTCGCGTTCGGCGGCGTCACCTGCGCCCCCTGGAAGTACCCGCCGGCCCTCGGCCCCGCGCCTGTGGAGGCTGCCGGCGCCGATCCGATCGTCGTCATCGGCACCACCGGCGATCCGGCGACGCCGTACGAGTGGTCGACGGCACTGGCGGACCAGCTGGAGTCCGGCGTCCATGTGACGTGGGAAGGCGAGGGCCATACCGCGTACGGCCGCTCCAACGACTGCATCCTGGACCTGGTCGATGATTTCTTCATCGACGGGACGGTCCCGGAGGACGGCGTCCGCTGCTGAGGAGTCAGTTCCGCTGCGTGACGCCGAGGCCGTCCGGCGAGCCCGGCAGGTCGATGGATCGAGAAGCGGCCGCGGACGCATGGCGCGGCGCATCGCCGGCGGGAACACCGAGCGGCGCGGCGACGGCGGGCCCTGCCGCAAGCCATCGGGGCAGGTGGCACATGGAGGGCAGCACGACGTCGGCGCCCGCGAGCCGCAGCTCGGCCTCGGGGTGGGCGCCGGTCAGGACTCCGACGACGGCGCCCGCCCCCGCGCGCCGTCCCGCGACGACGTCCGACGTCGTGTCCCCCGCGGCCAGCACGGAGCGCACGTCCTCGATGTCGAGCGCGAGGACCGCGGTGAGGATGATGTCGGGGTAGGGGCGGCCGCGTCCCGCGTCCGAGGGGCACAGGCTGAGATCCGCCAGCCCCATCCAGCCGAGGGACTCCAGGATCATGTTCTGGGTGTGCCGGCCGAACCCGGTGGCGAGGCAGATCCTGAGCCCGGCATTCCGCAGCTCCAGGATCGCTTCCTCGGCGCCGGGGATGGGCTCCACTCCGTGGCGTGCCAGCAGGTCGTCGTACGCCGTCTCGAAGGTCCGGTTGACCTGGGCCGCGACGGCGACGTCGGGAAACAGGCGCCGGAAGACGAGCTCCTTCGACGTCCCCATCTCCTGACGGGCGTACGCCGTCATCCGGTCGAAAGCGCGGGTGCCTTCCTGCACCCCGTGCGAGGTGAGGGTACGCGTCAGCGCTTCGTCCTGCAGTCGGCCCTCGTCCACGGTGGTTCCGGCCATGTCGATGACGGCGAGCGAGAACGAACGGTCCTGTGTCATGCGGCATCCCCCTTGGTGGCCGCCCCGCTCCGATGCGGGACAAGTCTGCTGGCCACACTCTCCGAGGGTGCTGACGCGTCACCGTCCGCAAGGCTGACGGCGCGTGAACTGTTGGCGAACTCCCGGGCAGGGACACCATTTTGACCGCGGGCCGACCCCTCCTATAAAGTTGTGCCTTGTGGATCGGCCCGGACGATGTTCCCGGTCAGGAAGCATTGCCTCCTTAGCTCAGTCGGTAGAGCGTCTCACTCGTAATGAGAAGGTCGCCAGTTCGACTCTGGCAGGAGGCTCCACGATCGCCCTGGTTGGTCCGCAACCAGGGCTTTTTCGTGTCCGGATACTTCTCCGCCTCCAGGACGGCGAGTGCCGGGAACCATCGGTGCGGCGAGCGCCGGGGCACACGCGTCACCGGGCCGGCCGACCCCGGCAGGCCTCGGACCGGTGGCGTTGGACCGCAAGCGGCGGAGGTTCCGCGGCGACATCGGCCGGGCCGCCGTGGGTCCGCGGCATGGTGGAGGCGTGGGTCAGGCCTCTGGCAGCCCCCGTCAGGGATTCGGCTGGTCGGCGCCCGCGTCGTCGGCGGAGACCTTCGCCCCGGACTGCAGCAGGGCTTTCAAAGCATCGGCGCCGTCGGCCCCGGCCGACGCGGCCGCCAGGTTCGCCTCGGTGACCGCGCGGAGCACTTCCTCGCGCTGGATCTTGACGCCCCGAGGAGCGTCGATGCCGATGCGCACACCATCACCGCGGGAATCGAGCACGGTGATGACGATGTCGTCGCCGATCAGGATCTGCTCGCCGACCTTTCGCGTTAGTACAAGCACCGTGTCACTCTATCCCGGCCGGCTCCGCACGACGTCGACCGCCGCCCGGCCTGCGCGGCCCGGCAGGCGCAGAGGCGGACGCCGGTGCAGAGGCCGAGACAGGTGGAGCCTCCCCTGCGGGGCGCCCCTCCAGCCATCCGATGGGGAGACCGAGCGCCTGCACGGTCTCCGGCGTCGCCGTGCCTGCCGACCCGACGACGGCGAGCCCTGCCGGAGCGAGCCCGGCACGCTCCATGCTGCGTCGTAGCGCCCCGACCCACGCCGCGGTGTCCGCCTCCTTGCGCCCGGCGTCGACGGCGAGCCATACCTGGTCGGGCCTCAGCGCGAGCAGGGCGCGACCGTCCGCCACGGGATCCTCCGAGGACAGCGCGACGAAAACGGCGTGGCCGCCGTCGACCCCCGCCGCACGAGCGGCATTCGCCTCCAGGCTGTCATCGACGGATCGGGCCTCAGGACGTACCCAGTGCGGCGGTCCCGAGACCGCGACGGCCGTGGGCGCTCCCCTGCCCAGGACGGTGGCCATCGAGGAGGCAACCCCCCACGCTGTGGCGGGCGCTCCGATGACGACGACGAGATCGCCGGGTGCACGCAGCACCGAGGGCGCGGGCGGCGCGGCGGCGGGCGCACGGAGGACCTGGCCACGGACGTCGGGCAGATCGGTCGGGTCGCCTGCACCCTCCCGGAGGAACGCGGCTCCGGACTCGGATCCGGACCCGGGCCGGGACGGATCGGCGTCCGGCTTCTCGGCCACCACGTCCGGGTCCACGGCGAACGACCGCCGGGGTTCAGCGGTTCCAGTCCCGGAGGATCCTCCGGGAGGGTGCTCGGCCACCGCATCCGGCCCCACGGCGAACGACCGCCGCGACCCGGCCGCCCCGGTCCCGGATGTAACCGGCGCGACCGGCGCGACCGGCGCGACCGGCGCCGAGGAGGATACCGGCGTTACCGGCGCGGGGTTCGTCGCGAACGTCAGCTCGTCCATGAGTGCCGCGAAGAGACCGGAATCCGTGGAGACCGCAGCCGGAAGCGAGTTGCCGCGCTCCTGGGTCCCGCCGCGGTCGGCGTCGGGCCCTCCCGCGATACGGACCTCGTCGAGTTCGGCCTGCTGGAGGAGAGCATCGAGGCCTGAGGGGGCCACGACCGCGCTCCGGCGTCCGCGAGGCCGGCCACTGGAGGCACCGCCCCGCCGCACGGCACCGGCACCACCGGAGGAACCGTCGCCCACGCCCTCGCGAGAACCACCGTCGCCGTCGGGCTCCGGCACCTCGACCACGATCTCGTAGTGCTTCCGCGCGAGGACGCCGCGGATCCCACCGACCGTCACGAGTTCCGCGGACACGATGAGGGCGCGCGGACCGTACAGCCCTGCGACCTTCGCCTTCAGCTCCTCGAGGGAGGGACCCTCAAGATGAAATAACTGCGGTGCCACGGACCACTCCTACTGTCTCGATCGCGACGTTGGCACTCGTGACCTCCTGATAGGACAACACCGGCAGGTTCGCCGCCTGCGGTCCGACGAGCCGCCTGAGGGCCGGCCGCAGCGCGGGCGCACACACGAGCACGGCGGAGTTCCCGGCTGTCTCGATGTCGGCGACCGTCGACCGGACGGAGGAGAGCACGGCGTCGGTCCGCGCAGGATCGAGCATGATCTGTGTGCCCTGATCGGACGGCCGGAGCCCCTCGAGCATCGACTGCTCGAGCAGGGGGTCGATCATGATCACCCGCAGCAGCGTGCCGTCGAGGTACTGCTGGGTGACCGCCGGCCCGAGGGCCAGCCGCGCCGCCTCGATGAGGCCCTCGGGCTCGGAGGACGATTTGGCCTTGAGCGTCAGCGCCTCGTAGATGCGGGCGAGGTCGTTGATCGGCACCTGCTCGGACAGGAGTCCCTGCAGGACGCGCTGGACCTCGGCCAGGGACAGCAGCCCGGGGACGAGCTCCTCGACGGCCGATGGGTTCACCTGGCGGACGCCGTCGGTCAGCACCCGGACATCCTCGCGGGACAGCAGGCGCGCGGCGTTCGCGGTGATGACCGAGGACAGGTGCGTCACGAGCACGGATACGCGGTCGATCACCGTGGCGCCGGCCAGCTCCGCGTTGTGCCGGAGCTCGGCGGGCACCCACTTCCCGGCGAGTCCGAAGACCGGCTCGACGACGGCGGTGCCCGGCAGGTGCGCGAGGTGGTCGCCGAGGGCCAGGACCTTGCCGCGCGGAGCTTCACCACGCCCCGCCTCGACACCGGCGATCTTGATGACGTACGTGGCCGGAGGCAGCTCCACGCTGTCCCGCGTGCGCACCGGAGGCACCACGACGCCGAGTTCGAGGGCGATCTTGCGCCGTAGGGCGCGGACACGGCCGAGGAGGTCGTCCGGCGCCCCGGTGACGACGTCCACCAGGTCTGGCGCGAGCAGCACCTCCAGGGAGTGGACGCGCATCTGCTCCAGCAGGTCGTCGGTGTTGTCCGTCGACGGCCGGGCCGCCTCGGCCTCGAGCGCGGCGGCGGCCGTCCGGGCGTCGGCCTCGGACTTCCTGATGCTCTGCGCGATGACGATCAGGCCCGCGCCCACCACGATGAAGGGCAGCTTCGGCATCCCCGGGATCAGCGCCATGACGACCGCCGCCGCACCCGCGATGCGCAGGGCGTTCTGCGACTGGCCGAGCTGCTGGGCCGCGGTGGAACCCATGTCCGCCTCGGCGTTGGAGCGCGTGACGATCATGCCGGTGGACACGGCCATGAGCAGCGCAGGGATCTGGGTGACGAGGCCGTCGCCGATGGTGAGCAGGCCGTAGGTGGTGAGCGCCTCGGAGACGGGCAGGCCGTCCTGCAGCATCCCGATCGCGATGCCGCCCACGAGGTTGATGATGATGATGATGATGCCGGCGATCGCATCACCCTTCACGAACTTGGACGCACCGTCCATGGCCCCGTAGAAGTCGGCCTCCGCAGAGACCTCGGCGCGCCGCTCGCGGGCCTGCGTGTCCGTGATCAGCCCGGCGTTGAGATCGGCGTCGATGGCCATCTGCTTGCCCGGCATCGCATCGAGGGTGAAGCGGGCTCCCACCTCGGCCACGCGCTCGGCGCCCTTGGTGACCACCACGAACTGGATGACCACGAGGATGAGGAAGACCACGGCTCCGATGATGATCGATCCACCGACCGCGACGTGCCCGAACGCGGCGATGACCTCCCCGGCGTAGCCTTCCCCGAGGACGAGACGGGTGGAGGCGACGTTGAGGCCCAGGCGGAACAGCGTGGCCACGAGCAGCAGGGACGGGAACACCGAGAAGTCCAGCGGCTTGCGGATGAACATCGTGTTGAGCAGGATCACCAGTGCGAGCAGGATGTTCACGATGATCAGCAGGTCCAGCAGTACCGAGGGCACGGGCACCACGAGGAGCAGGATGATGCCGACGACCCCGACGGGCACGAGGAACTTGGGGGCGGATGAGCGCATGGTCTAGAGGCCTCCGGCGGTTGCGGGTCGGACGGGCAGGGTGTGGACGCCGCGCGCGGCTCCCCTGGTCTTCAGGGACATGACGAACGCGAGGATGCGGGCCACCTGGTCGTAGTTCTCGAAGGGGATCTCCTGGCCGAGCTCGCACGCGGCGTGCAGCGCTCGGGCGAGCGGGATGTCGGAGACCATCGGGACGTTCTCCTTCTCCGCTTCCTCGCGGATTCTCGCGGCGATCACCCCGGCACCCTTCGCGACGACGCGCGGCGCGGAGCGTCCGGGTTCGTACTTCAGGGCGACGGCGACGTGCGTCGGGTTGACGAGGACGACGTCGGCCCCGCCCACGGCGGCGATCATGCGGTTCCTGCTCATGGCGAGCTGGCGTGAGCGCCGCTGGGACTTGATGAGGGGGTCGCCGTCCGAGTTCTTGTTCTCGTCCTTGACCTCCTTCTTGGTCATGCGGGTCTTCTTGCGGTTGCGGCGCTGCACCACCAGGACGTCCATCGCCGCGAGGGCGAGGCCTGCGACGACGGCGGCCTGCAGGAGTGCCGCCGTCCCCTCCCCCGCGGTGTTCAGGAGGGCAGCCACCGACAGCCCGCCGGCCGCCATGAGCACGGGCATCAGGTTCTGCACGACGACGACGAGCACCAGGCCGACCACGCCGGTCTTCAGGAGCGCCTTCGCGCCCTGCCAGAGGGCCTGCCCGCCCAGGATCCGCTTGAGGCCGGTGACCACGTTGAACTGCTCGAACTTGCCGGAGAACTTCTTGACGTGGATCCCGCCCTGCAGCGCCGCGGTCCCGAGGACGGCGACCAGCAGCACACCGAGGAAGGGGCCGAGGGTCCCGGCGAGCGAGGCGCCGCCGTCGGCCAGGGCGTCCAGGGCGGCTGCGGGGTCGGGGCTCGCAATGGTGTCGGTCACGCGGACGAGTTGTTCGGTGGCGGCGTCGGCCGATCGGGAGAGGAGGGAGGGCAGCATGAGGGCGGCCGCCCCGACGCCGATCCACGCCGTGAAGTCCTCGGACTTGGACAGCTGGCCCTTCGAGCGGACGTCCTTCATCCGCTTGTCGGTGGCCTGCTCGGTCTTCTCCCCGGAGTCCTCCGCCATCGTCAGCCCACCCCCATCAGGAGTTCGGCGGCGGTGTCCGCGAGGGTCGAGACCACCCGCGGGAGCGCGATGAACACCACGCCGCCGAGGCTGAGCGTGATGAAGATCTTGAGCGGGAAGCCGAGCGCGAACGCATTGAGCGCGGGGGCCACACGCGTGAGGAGCCCCAGGCCGACGTCGGCCAGGAAGAGGACGACGATGAGCGGCCCGGCGATCTGCACCGCGGCCAGGAACATCCCGGTCACGGCGCCGGTGAGTGCCTCCGCGGGCTCCGCGAGGTCCAGCCCGCCGCCGAGTGGCAGGGCGTCGAAGGTGCGCACGAGCCCGCCGATGATCAACTGGTAGCCGTCCGAGGTGAAGAGCAGCGTCAGGGCCGTCAGCTGGAACAGGCGCGCGAACTGGGCGCCGTTGACCATGGACTGCGGGTCGAAGCCCTGGGCCAGCGAGAAGCCGCCGAAGAGGTCGATGAGGCTGCCGGCGGACTGGACCGCGGAGAACACGACCAGGACGAGGAAGCCGAGTGCGGCACCGACCACGAGTTCGAGGACCAGTGCGCCGATGTACTGGCCGGTCCCGCCGGTCTCGTAACCGGCCTCGACCGTCGGGGACACCGCGAGGGCGAGCCCGACGGCGAGCATCGCCTTCACGCGTGCGGGGATGCCCTTGTAGGAGAAGGGCGGCGCGATCACGAGGAACGCGACGATCCGCACACCCGCGAGCATGATCGCTTCGATGCGGGACTGGTCCAGGACGATCTCCATGTCAGCCGCCCCCGAGGAGCCCGGGGATGCGCTCGAACATCTCGTGCGTGAAGGAGATCATCTCGGAGATCATCCAGTGGCCGCAGACGAGCAGGGCCAGGCACACGGCGGCGGCCTTCGGGACGAAGGAGAGCGTGACCTCCTGGATCTGGGTGATGGACTGCAGCAGCGAGATCGCGAACCCGACCACGAGGGCCGTCAGGAGGACGGGCGCGGACAGCTTCGCGGCGACCCAGATCCCGGCGAGACCGATGTCGAGGACGGCGTTGGTATCCACGTCAACCGCCCTGGTAGCTGTTGATGAGGGCCGTGATGATGAGGCCCCACCCGTCCACGAGGACGAACAGCAGGATCTTGAAGGGCAGCGAGATCATGACCGGCGGCAGCATCATCATGCCCATGGACATCAGGGCCGCGGAGACCACGAGGTCGATCACGAGGAACGGCACGAAGATCACGAAGCCGATGATGAACGCGGCCCGCAGCTCGGAGATCATGAAGGCGGGGATCAGGGTGGTCAGCGGGACGCTCGCGGCGTCCTCGGGATTCGGTTGCCCGGCGGCCCGCGTCATGAGCGCCAGGTCCTCCTCGCGGGTGTGCGCCAGCATGAAGGTCTGCAGCGGTCCGGAGCCGTCCGTGAGTGCCTCCGTGAACGTCGTCGAGCCATCGAGGTAGGGCTGGACGGCGAGGTTGTTGATCTCGGTGAGGACCGGCGCCATGATGAACAGCGACAGGAACAGGGCGAGCCCCGCGAGCACCTGGTTGGGCGGGATGGACGGCAGGGACAGGGCGTTCCGGGTCATGGCGAGCACCACGAAGATCTTCGTGAAGGACGTCATCATCAGCAGCAGGGCCGGCGCCACCGACAGCAGGGTGATGCCGATGAGGGTCAGGACCGCGGAGCTCGGTGCACCGTTGACGCCGTTGATCTCGACCGAGAGCCCGTCGTCGCTGCCCGGCGCCACGGGGGCGGTGGGGTCCGCGGGTGCGGACGGCGCCGTGGGTTCGGGGACACCCGGGTCCAGTTCGCCCGCATGGCCGGCGGGGGCACCGAGGAGGACGACGACGACGGCGAGCACGAGGGCCGCAAGCGCCGTGAGCACCGTCGGGAACGGCGCGCGGAAGGACCGGGCGGGGAAGCACCGGGCGGAGCGTGCACCCGCGTCAGAGCGCACGGCCACGCCCGGAGCGGGGTGAGGTACGCCGGCGAAGCGTGCCGGGCTGACCGACGGCAGGAACGCCGTCGTCACCCGACCCGTCCCTGGCGCAGGAAGGCTGCGGTCTGCTTCCAGGTGGCCGGCGCGAGGATCGAGCCGTGCAGTGGTGCCGTGGGGCGCACGGGCTCGACCGCCCGGGCAGCCCGGGCCGCACGGCGTGTGGCGGGCACCGGATCGTTCCCGGTCGTGGCGAGGCGCAGCGATGCGGCGAAGTCCGCGTCGGGTGCCGGGCCGGAGGAAGGATCCGCTCCGGAGTCTCCGGACGGGACCGCACGGGGCGGCAGGGCGACGGCGTCGGCCGCGGGAACGGCCTGCAGCGTCCGCGGGGCCGCAGCGGAGTGCAGTACCGACACCGCCTGCTCGGTGACGCCCAGGTAGAACCGGGTGCCCTCGGCGTCGACCACCACGAGGGAGGCCTTCGCGCCGAGGCCCTGGCGGGCGACGACGGACACGAGGTCCGCACCGGCCCGCGTGCCGTTGAGCTTCGAGACCTTGCGGTGCAGCACGAAGAGCAGCGCGAGGACGACGCCGAGGGACAGCAGCACCCGCAGCGCGAGGACCACGACGTCCACTAGAGGGCGCCGTCGGTGACGTCGAGGATCTGCGTGATGCGGACGGCGTAGTCCTGGTCGACCACCACGACCTCGCCGTGCGCGACGAGCCGGCCGTTGAGCAGGACGTCGGCAGGAGCACCGGCGGAGCGGTCGAGTTCGATGACGGCCCCGGGTTCGAGGTCCAGGACGTCCCGGACGGACATGCGGGTGCGGCCGATCTCGACCGTCATGGCCATCTCCACGTTGCTGATGCGCCCGAGGTTCGCCGCGCCGGCGGACGCGGAGGAGCGGCGGGGGGCGGCGCCGGGCCGCGCGCCGCGCAGGCGCAGGGCGAACCATCCCACGGTGCCGGAGGGCCCGGCGAGCCGGAACACGGAGGTCTCGGCGTCGCGGAACAGCGGCAGGGCGTCCTGCACGGCGGGGGCGCCGAGCACGCCGTCGCCGAGGGACGAGGAGGCGGCCTCGAGCGCCGGCACGAGCACATCGGCCGGGGAGACGAGGGGTGACGACGTGCCGGCGGCCGCGGCCAGGGGCTGGGTGTCGATCAGGACGACGGCGAGGTCGGCGGAGGCCGCGCCCACGAAGGACGCGACGACGGCGGTCGACGCGCTGGCGGACGGCACCTCGGAGGCGTTGCAGGTCTGGGCCGTGAGCGGCCCGGGAAGGGGCAGACGCGCGGCGAGGGATGCGGCGGCGTCGAACTCGGCGGTGGTGGTGTTCATGGTGCGGGGTTCTCCTCGGTGGTCACTACTACGCAGGCAAGACGGGATCCGTTCTGGCCCAGGGCGGCCTCGCCGAGCCGCTGCCCGTTGACGGCGAGCTCGAAGGGCCGGTGCTGCGGATGCGGCAGCTTCAGGACGTCCCCGACGGCCAGGTCGAGGATGCGTGAGGGCAGGACGGGCAGCGCCGCGAGCTGTACGGCGACGTCGACGGGCACGTGCGCGACCTGCTGTTCGATCAGCTCGCGGGCGTCCTCGCCGGTCGCGGTCGGGTTCGTGTCCCCGAGCTGTGCGAGCAGGAGCTGCGCGGGGATGGCGACCGTCGCGGGGCAGGACCGCTCGCCGACGCGGATCTCGAAGGTGCCCACGATCATGAGCTCCGTGGTCGAGGCCGCCTGGGCGAACTGCGAGTTGTACTGGAGGGAGTCGATCCCGAGCTGGTGCGTCAGCACGGACCCGAGCGAGTAGTGGAGCCCCTCGAGGGCGTCGTCCATGAGCCGCCGGATCAGGGCCTGCTCGATCTGCGTGAACTTCCGTTCGCCCGGAGGCACCGTCCCGTGGCCGCCGAGCATGGAGTCCACCCAGAACAGGCCCGCGGAGGCGGGGAACTGGATCACGGCCTTGCTCGTGTGGTCCGGGATGGTGCACAGGACCATCGCCGTGGTGGCGGGCAGCGACGCCGCGTACTCGTTGTAGGTCTGCATGAGGACCTGCTCGCTCGTCACCTGCGAGATCACGCGGACCTTCGCGGTGAGCTGCGTGCCCCACTGGCGCGCGAAGGTCTCGAACGCGAGTTCGAGTACTCGGGAGTGCTCGCGGGCGAGCGTGGTGGGCCGGCGGAAGTCATAGACATCCACCGCCCTTGCGGGTGCCGAGGGCACGCCAAAGGAGAGTTGTTCCTGGACCGTCACGCCAACGACTATCGGACGACGTCGGCCGGTCGTTAGCGGTTCAGGTGCCGCCGGTGATTCCCGGGATGAGAGCGCGCACGCTCTCGGGTTCGTCGGAGTGCACCACGATGTCCACGCGGCGGTTCAGTTCGAGCTCCGCCTCGGTGGTGCCGGGCGCCAGCGGCCGCGATTCGCCGTAGCCGATGGCCACCAGGCGGGGCGCGGGGACTCCGCCGGAGTCGATGAGGTTCCGCACCACGTTGACGGCCCGTTCAGTGGACAGTTCCCAGTCGAGCGGCCGCGGCACGGAGTCGGGCAGGCGCGCGGTGTGTCCCTCGACGCCCACCTCGTTGGGGATGGTCGCCAGGATCGGTCCCACGCTCTCGAGCACGCGCTGCGTCTGTTCGGTCAGCTGCGCGCTGTCCGGGAGGAAGAAGGTCTCGGAACTGACGAGCCGGATGGTGAGGCCACGCTCGTCGATCACGTAGCGGACGGCCGTCTCGAGGTCCCGCTCGCGCAGCCCGGCGTCGATCCGCTCCTGCAGTGCCCGGAGGTTCTCCACTTCCGCCGTCGCGCGCTCGCGGTCCGTCGTCGGCTCCGCAGCGTCCCCGCCGGCCGATGGTGAGGGCGACGGCGTCGGTGCGGTGGTCTCGGACGCTCCGCCGGCGGACGGCGACGGCGACGGCGTCGGGACGGCGACGTCCGCGGCTCCGGGTTCGTCCTTCGGTGTCTCCGGGGCGACGTCCGCGAGTGCGGCTCCCCCGGTGAAGGACTCCCCCTCGGCGTTGACGTTCTCCGCGGCGACGACGGTTCCCTCCGCCGTGTCCACGGTCGCGGTCTCGACCGTGCCGAAGCCCGTGGCGAGCGAGGCACGCAGCTGTTCGAACTTCTGCTGGTCCACACTGGACATCGCGTACAGGACGATGAACATGCACATCAGCACGGTGACCATGTCCATGTAGGACGCCATCCAGCGCTCGTCCGGATGTTCCTCGCCGTGCTCTTCGCTGCGCCGGCGGCGGTGCGGGCGTCTGCTCACGCCGCGGCCTTGCCCTGCGCGGCCGGCCCGTCGGCGGCGCCCTTCGCGCCCTTGCCGGAATCCCTGCCACCCTTGCCCTGCGCATGCTGCGGCACCATGGCCTTCAGCCGCTCGCCGAGCAGGCGGGGCTGGCTGCCGGCCTGCACCGCGAGGACTCCCTCCATCAGGAGCGTCATGCGCGCCGTCTCCATCTCACCCAGGCGCTTGATGCGGGTGCCGATGGGCAGCCACAGGAAGTTCGCCGAGAGCAGCCCCCAGAGCGTCGCGACGAAGGCGGCGGCGATCATGGGCCCCAGCTTGTCGGGGCTGGAGAGGTTCTCGAGCACGTGGGTCAGCGAGACGACGGTCCCGATGATGCCCACCGTCGGGGCGTAGCCGCCGAGGCTCGCGAAGAACTTCGAGGCCGTGCGGTGCGTCTGGGAGGCGGAGTCGATCTCGTCCTCGAGGATCTCGCGCAGCTCCTCTCCATCCGTCCCGTCCGCGATGTTCTGGAGAGCCCCGCGCAGGAAAGGGTCGCCTACGGTGTTGGCTTCCTCCTCGAGCGCGAGCAGACCCTCACTGCGGGCCTTCTCCGCGAGGACCACCACGCTGTCGATCGTCTCCTGCGGCGGGACGGTCTTGCCCATCATGGCCGGCGGGACGGCCTTCACCGCGACCAGGAAGTCCTTGAAGGTGCCGCCGGCGATCCCGATGGCGATCGTGGCGCCGAACACGAGGATCATGGGCGCCGGCAGCAGGAGCGCCTCGACGCTCGCGTGCTCCAGGGTGATCATCGCGTACAGCGCGCCGAAGGCGACGAGGATACCGATGATTGTTGCGGGATCCATTACGTGGTCCTTGGTCTGAACTGGACGGGCTCGCCGGCACCCTCGGTGCCGGCCGACCCGCTCTGGCTGGTGTCGGTGGGGGCCGCGGTATCCGCATCTCGGACGAGGCCGAGCGGACGCTGGGCTGCCTGGTCCCTGCCCTCGGACGGGTCACCGAACGGGTCGCCGGGCATGAACCGCGCCAGCGAGATGATGCGCGCGCGGTACGCGGCGATGAGTTCGATCACCTCGATGAGGGACTCCGTGACGATGTACTTCGCGCCGTCGACCATCACGAGCGTGGTGTCCGGATTCTCGTGGATGCGCTCGATGAGGTCAGGGTTCACCGCGAACTGGCTCTCGTTGAGCCGGGTCACCACGATCATCGGACATCCTGGGGTCGGGACACCCCGGCGGGGTCTCTTCCTCCCACTGTCGGCACGGGCACCGGCTTCGTAAGGGCGGGCACCCCGCGGACGCCATGGTGGACCAGCGCGGGGTGGGAGACGAGCTTCTTCTCCCGGGTGTCGGGTCACCAGGCCGACCCCGCGGTCCCCGGAGGCACGCCGGCACCGGGAGTCGTGGCGCGGAGCAGCCGCCCGGCGGGCCGCCGATCAGGCGGGCGGGTGCTCGGGTGTGCGGGTGCGCGAAGCGGTGAGGACACCGATGGTGGCGAGTACGGCCATCACCAGAGCCATCTCCGGGTAGCCGCCGAGCACTGACGCGAGCGCGGGGCCCGCGGCGGGAGCCAGCGCTCCGACCACGGTCACCGGCGCCGCGAAGACGCCCTGCAGGGCGCCGAAATTCCGTGTTCCCCACCGGTCCGATACGGAAGTGGCCAGCAGGAGCGTGTTACAGCCGCGCACCATCCCGGCGATCACCACCACGATGACGAGCAGTCCTGGTGGGCCCGGTATCAGCGCCAGGGCCCACACCGATGCGGCTCCGACGGCGGTGAGCACCACGGTCCGAGCCACGGCTGACGTGTTCGACGGCAGCGCCGAGTACACGATCCGGCCGATGACCTGCCCTACCCCGATCAGGCCGAAGGCCACTGCCGCACTCTGGTAACTCACCCCGCGCTCCAGGAACAGGGCTACCAGATTGAAGGTGACCGCGTAGAGGGCGAGCGTCGAGAGGGCCATGGTGGCCTGCAGCAGACGGAACGGCCGGCTTCGGGACACCATACGAGTGTCCTGCGGCGGCCCTGCCCCGGCAGGTGGAGCGGCAGTGGAAGACCAGTGGGCGTTGAGGAAGAACCAGTGCAGCGGGATCGTCACGACGGCCAGGATCCCCGCCAGGACGAGGTAGGCGGTCCGCCATCCCAGCCCGTCGATCAACGCCGCAGTGACAGGCGCGAAGATCGTCGACGCGAACCCCGCCACCAGGGTCAGAGCCGTCAGGGCCCGCACCCTGGACGGCCCGAACCAGCGGGTGATGACGACGAACGCCGGCTGGTAGAACACTGCAGCCTGCGCGAATCCCGCGACGATCCACGCGGCAGCGAACACCGGGAAGTTCGGGGCCAGACCCACCAGCACCAGCGCCACGACGCCTATGACACTTCCGATACTCATCAGAAGCCGTGGCCCCGTCCGGTCCAGCGCACGCCCTACCCGCACACCGGCGAACGCGGAGACGATCAGTCCAGCCGAGAACGCGGCCGTCATCGCCGGCACGGACCAGCCGGTGTCCTTGCTGATCGGGACGAGGGCCACCGGCAGCGAGTAGTAGAGCAGGCCCCAGCTCGTGGTCTGCGCGACACACAGTGCCGCCAGACCCCCACGCGGCCGATCCCGCTCGACACCCATCACCAGATAACCCTAAAGTCCCCCGCGACCTCTTCTTGCTCATCCATTGCCCGTGGGACTGCTGCTGCCCGCCACGCCCCAGCCCCCGGCACACGCTCCCCTCTACTGCAGCAGGCCGAGTCGGCGTTCACTCCGGGCCGACTCGGCCTGCTGCAATCATGCGACCTCTGGTGGAGGCAGCGTCCCCTGCAGCCTTGGACGGCAGCCCTTCGGGACCATCGGTGAGCCGGGGGACGGCATGGAGTTCCGGATCATTACCTCTTGAGGTTCGTGAGCTCCTGGAGCACTTCGTCCGACGTCGTGATGATGCGCGCGTTCGCCTGGAAACCGCGCTGCGCCACGATGAGGTTCGTGAACTCCTGGGAGAGGTCCACGTTGGACATCTCGAGCGATCCCGCGTCGAGCGATCCGAGGCCGTTGCTGTCGGCGGTGCCGATCTCCGCCGCACCCGAGTTCGCCGTCGCGCGGTAGGAGGAGCCGCCCGCCTTCTCCAGGCCCGCGGGGTTCGTGAAACCGGCAAGCGCCACGCGTCCGAGGGGCTGGCGGGAGCCGTCGCTGAACGCACCTATCAGGGTGCCGTCGGGGCCCACGGTGAAGGACTCGAGGGTACCGGCCGCGGAGACCTCACCCTTCCGGGGCATCCGCAGATCGCTGACCGGGCCACCCTCCTGAAGGACGCCGTTGACAGCGGGCCATCCCTGGACGATGGAGCCGTCCGGCGTGACGAGCCTGCCGTCCGCGTCGGGAGTGAAGGCACCGGCACGGGTGTAGAGCGTCTCCGCGCCGTTGCGGGTGATGAAGAAGCCGTCGCCGGAGATCATCATGTCCGTGGCGCGGCCAGTTGCCTGGGTGGAGCCCTGCGAGAAGTTGGTGATGATGCCGGCCACCTGCGCGCCGAGGCCCACCTGGGCGGGGTTGGTGCCACCGAGGGCTTCCTGCGGAGCACCGGCCCCCTGCGTCAGCTGGGACAGCGTGTCCTGGAACTGGGTGGCGGAGGCCTTGTAGCCCGTGGTGTTGACGTTGGCGATGTTGTTGCCGGTGACATCGAGCATGGTCTGGTGGGAGCGGAGCCCCGAGATGCCGGAGTAGAGCGAGCGAAGCATGATGGTGCCTTTCGAAAGCGGAGCGGGCGGATCAGGAAGTAGGGTGCGGGATCAGGAAACGGGTGCGGGCGCCGGCGCAGGGAGCACGCCCACGCCGGAGACGAGGTCGAGGGCGATGCTCTTGCCGCCGATCGTGACGGTGGGTACGGGACCGCTATAGGAGACGGCCGTTGCCAGGCCGCGGGCCTCGACGCCGTCCGCCCCCGTGTAGGAGACCTCGTTGCCGATCAGCGCGGCCGCCGAGGAGCGCATCTGGAGGTGGAAGTTCTCCTCGCTGACGCCGGTCATCTGCGTGATCTTCTCCATCATGGCCAGCTGCGTGGTCTGCGCGATCATCTCGTTGGTGTCCATGGGAGCGCTGGGGTCCTGGTTGCGGAGCTGGCTGACGAGCAGGGACATGAACACCTCGGAGTCCATGGTCTGCTTCCGGGTTCCGGTGGCCGGGGCCTCGGTGGGGGCGAAGGTCGCGGACGCGACGGGGTCGATGGGCATGGTGTCCTTCCGGGTCAGGCGAACAGATCGAGGGTGGAGGAGCCCGCGGCGGGGCTCGGGGTCCAGGGGGTGCCCTGCACCGGGCGGTGGATCGCTGTGGCGGCATGGCCGGACGGCTCGTCGCGCCGCTCGTCCCTGCGGTCCTCGGGCGTGCCGGTCCCGAGATCGAGCGATGCGGACAGGCCCGACGACAACGCCTCGCGCCGCAGGTCCGGCATGGCCTGCTTGAGGGCCTCGCGCCCGACGTCCGTGGAGGAGAAGAACTCGAGCCGCGTGCCATCCGGGGCGAAGCTGGCGCGGATGGTGATGGGTCCGAGATCGTCGGGTGCGACGGTGACGGTGATGGTGCTCGTCCCGCCCGGGGCGTCGGCCGCGGACTGGGCGAGCGCGAACGCGTGGCCGCCGAGTTGCTGCGGCAGGGGTACCGTGGCCGGTCGGACCGGAGCCGCTGCTGCCGCATCACCGGCTCCGACGACGGCGGCCCCGGACACCGGCGGCAAGGGCACGGGCAGTTCGGCGCGTCCGGGTGCCGGCTGCGGGGCCGCCCCGGCCTGCTCGATGATCCCGTCGGCGGCCGTTCCGTCACCGGCCTGGGTCGGCGTGCCGGAATCGGTGGTGTCCTGCATGCCGGCCACCGCTGCGGGGGCGTTCGCCTCGGGTGTGGGGTCGGATGCAGGCACGACGCCGTCCGCCGGAACGGTAGGAGCAGTAGGAGCAGTAGGAGCAGCTGCGACGCCTGGGCCGGTTGGAGCAGGTGCGGCGCCTGTGGCAGTAGGAGCCGCTCCGGCGCCCGTACCGGCGGAACCCGCCGTGGCACGAGAAGCCGACGACGACGCCGGGACGGTGTCTGTGCCTGCGTCTGTGGCTGTGCCTGTGCCTGTGTCTGCCGATGGCGCTCCGGTGTCCGTGCCCGACGTCGCCGCACCGGAAACGGCTGTTGCCCGCGGCGTCCCCGTTCCCGCGTCCATGACCGGCCTCGCCTCGCTGTTCTCCTCCGTCGGCACCGCGCCGGGGACCGTTCCCGGAATCGCCCGTGCAGGGGATACCGGGCCACCGGGTACGCCGGCATCGCCACTGGACGACGCTGCGGCTCCGGGGACGGTAGGGCCGGTGGTCGCCTCGACGGCAGGGGGGACCTCGGGACCCGGCGATGTCTGCGTGGCCGGTCCGTCCCCGTGCCCGGGCGCCGGGGCGGACGCTGCCGAGGCAGTGGTGACGCTCGACGTCATGGCTTCCGTGGATCCGGCACCTGGAACCACTGCTGCAATGACAGTGTCGGTTCCCTCCGCAGCGGAGGCTGCCGGTATCACCCTCGAGCCGGCGTCCGGGTCGTGGGGACGGCTCGTGGGACGGACACCGCCTGGGGCGTCGTGATCCGGGCGATTCGCTTCGGCATGCGCGGTCGGGCGAGCTCGGCTCACGGCCGGGCCCGAGCCGGGTCCGGCTGCCGTGCCCGCTGCAGGACCGGAGACACTGCCAGGAACAGGGCCGGAGGTGCGGCCGACAACCGGGGTGGCGGTGCGATCCGTCGCACGCCCCGCGGCGCCGCCCGCGACATCGCCACCACGGCCGATCCCGCGCTCGCCCGGGCGCTCCCCCGCATGCCTCCGGTACAGCTCGCCGAAGGACGACGCCGAGTGCGTGTCCCGGGATCCGGCACCCGGGCGCGACGGATCCGCTGCCGCGCGCGGAACGGCTGCCACGGGAAGCCCCTGCACGGGGGTCATCGCGCCATGCTCGCGAGGAAGGCCGCCTGGGCCGCGTAGGCCGGCTCGGCAGACTCCGGAGTTGCGGCAGCGCCGACCACCGGGGCCGCCACGGACGCGGCTCCGGCGGGAGCCGTCGGCAGGAGGCGGCGGATGGTGGTGATGTTCGCGTCGGTCTCCCACATGTCCCGGACCGCGACGGTCTTGCCGGGCTGCGGGGCGTCGATCGCCTTGCCTCCCCCGAGGTACATGGACACGTGGCCGCCCTCGAGGCTGAACAGCAGGTCGCCGGGCTGTGCCTCCGCGAGCGACGGGACGTGGGTCCCGGCGTTCATCTGGTCCCAGGTCACGCGCGGGATCTGGATGCCGATATCCGCGTATGCGCGCTGCACGAAGCCCGAACAGTCGAGGCCGGACGCGGGGTCGGTGCCTCCCCACACGTACGGGACGCCCTCGTAGGACCGCGCGGCCTCGATGAGCCGGGCCGCGTCCGCCGATGCCGGAACGGGTACAGGTGCGGTGCCTGCTCCGGCGACGGGCGCCGGGGAACCGACAGCGGGTGCGACGGCGGGCGCCGGGTCGACGGCCTCGGCGGCTGCAGCACCGGAAGCACCGGAGACACCCGCGAGTGCATCGGCGAACAGGTCCGCGGTGCTACTCGCCGGTGTTCTGGACGAACCTGCCGAGGTGCCGCCCGTCGCCGCCGCTGCCGGAGCGGCCTGCGCCCGCGCCGCCGGGGCGGAGAGCATGGTCAGGGTGGACTGGATCTGCTGGATGCGGCCTACCGCGTCGGTGATGGTCATGGTCTCTCCTCTGCACTGCGCCGGGCACTGCTGACCGAGGCGAGTTCGTCGAGGACACGCTGCTCGGCACCGATCAGCGCCGTCGCCTCCGCGTCCCGGTGGCGGTCCTCGAGTTTCTCGAGGCCCATGGTCGCCGCTCGAGCGGCGCGGTACTGGTCCTGCGCGCGGCACTGCTCACCCTGCAGCTGCTGCTCGAGAGCGTGCAGGTCGGCGAGCATGCTGCGGGCCGACGCCCGGGCCGCGGCCACCGCGTACAGCGACGCCGAGCCGGCGGGGCTGATGTCCGTGCCGTCGAGGGCGTCGCTGAGGTCGTCGGAGCGGGTGCGCGAAGCCCGGAGGCGTTCGTTCGCTGCCGCCAGGGAACCCGCGGCCTCTTCCTCCCGCAACTGGCGCAGCCGGAGCAGGCCCGCGAGGGGGAACTGTCGTGCCATCAGGAGACTCCCATCGATGTCGTGAGGCCGGCCAGGCGGTTCCAGGCGTCGTCGAACGGGGTCTGCTCGTCCATCCGCTGCTGCAGGAAGGCGTTGATGCCGGCCTCGTGGTTCAGGGCTGCGTCCACGAGCGGGTTGGACCCGCGGGCGTACGCACCGACGTCGATGAGGTCCTGGGCGGCTTTCCGTGCGGCAAGGGTCCTGCGCAGCACGGCGGCCACCGCAGCCTGCTCGCGCGTGGTGACACGGGATGCCACCCGGGAGATGGAGGCCAGCGGGTCGATCGACGGGAAGTGTCCTGCGACGGCGAGCTTGCGGTCGAGCACCACGTGCCCGTCGAGGATGGACCGCGCGGCGTCGGCGACGGGCTCGTTGTGGTCGTCGCCGTCCACGAGCACCGTGTACATGCCGGTCACGGAGCCTGCCGCGCCGGTCCCCGCCCGTTCGAGGAGCTGGGCGAGCAGCGAGAAGGTGGAAGGCGGGTAGCCGCGGGTGGCGGGGGGTTCGCCGACACTGAGGCCGATCTCGCGCTGGGCCATCGCCACCCGTGTGAGCGAGTCCATCATGAGCATGACGTCGGCGCCGCCGTCGCGGAACGCCTCGGCGATCCGCGTGGCCACGAACGCGGCGCGCAGGCGGAGGAGTGCCGGCTCGTCCGACGTCGAGACCACCACGATCGACCGGGCGAGGCCTTCGGCGCCGAGATCGTCCTCCAGGAAGTCCCTGACCTCGCGGCCGCGCTCGCCCACGAGGGCGATCACCGAGACGGCGGCGTCGGTGCCGCGGGCGATCATGGACAGCAGCGAGGACTTGCCGACCCCGGACCCGGCGAACAGCCCCATGCGCTGCCCGCGGCCCACGGTGGTGAGCGTGTCCATCACCCGCACGCCGAGCTGGAGGGGTTCGGTGATGCGGGTGCGTTCCAGCGCCGGCGGCGGGGTGTTGTCCAGCGACACCCATGCGACGTCGGTGAGCGGGCCGCGCCCGTCGATGGGCCGGCCCACGCCGTCGAGCACGCGGCCCAGGAGGCCCGGTCCCACCGGCACCAGCAGCGGGCCTCCCTGGGCGCGCACGGGCGCTCCCGCCTGGATGCCCGAGAGGTGGGCGTACGGCATGCAGCGCAGCCCGGTGAGCGAGGCGGCGACGACCTCGGCGTCGACGGTCCCGGAACCGGCTGCAGGATCGCCGATCGTGACGACGTCCCCGATGGCGCAGTCGAGGCCCACGACATCGACGCCGAGCCCCACGACGGAGGCGACCCTGCCGTACCGCTGCGGCGCGGCGGCGGCGAGTGCGTGCCCCACGGCGTCCTCGATGGCGAGGCTCATGCGGCCCCCCCGGCGGCCAGGGCGGACCGCACACGGGCGAGCGCCGTACCGAGGCACGCGTCCACATGACCGTCCGGGCACTCCGCGACGGCGTCGCCGCGCTGGAGAGAGGCATCGGGCACGAGGCGCACGGCGGCCGGGGTGTCCCCCGGGGTGAGCACGGCCAGGTCCGCGGGATGCAGGCGCACGGCACGCACCTCCACACCCTCCGCTCCCCGGAGGGCACGCGCGACGGCGGCACGCGCCGAGGACGGCCCGTCCTCCAGGGCACGGCCGAGCAGGGCCTCGGTGATGCCGACGGCGGCGTCGAGGATCCGGGTGCGTGCCTCGTCGATGACCGGGGCGGTCCGCGCGTCGAAGGCCCGCGCGGCCGTGTCCAGGACCCGCAGGCGCTGCGCGAGGACAATGTCCGCCTGCGCTCGGGCGGCGGCGTGCTCGGCGTCGAGCCGCGCCCGATGCTCGGCGAGTTCGGCGCGCGCGAGGGCCAGCCCGTCGGCGTACCCCGCGGCGTGGCCCTGGGCGACGGCGGCATGGTGCGCGGCCTGGCCCGAGCCGGGGCCGAGACGTGGGAAGGCGAAGGGTGCGAGGGCGTCAGTCGACATACTCGTCCTCGTCCCCGCGCTGGATGGTGATGGTGCCCTGCGCCTCGAGATCGCGGATGGCGCGCACCACCTCGGCACGGGCCTCCTCGACCTGCGACATGCGGACGGGACCGACGGCGCGGATCTCGTCGTCGAGGATCTCCCGGTTGCGCTCGGAGACGTTGGAGCGGATCACGGTCACCACCGCCTCGGCGGCTCCCTTCATCGCGAGGGCGAGGACGGCTGAATCGATCCCGCGCAGGACCTGCTGGACGTCGCGGCGCTCGAGGTGGACGATGTCCGCGAAGGTCAGCATGCGCGCGCGGACCTCCTCGGCCAGCACCGGGTCGCGGAGCTCGAGGCCGTCGAGCAGCGCACGTTCGGTGCTGACGTCCGCCCGGTTGATGATGTCGACGAGGGGCTGGATGCCGCCGATCGCCGTCGTTCCCCGGCGCGGAGCCGCGACGGCGCCGGCCCTGATCTTGATGGTGTCGGCCACGATGGACACGGCCTCCGGTGTCGCGGAACCCATGGTCGCGATGCACTGGGCCACGTCGGTGCCGGTGTCCTGGTTCAGCCCGGTGAGAACGGTGGACGCGTGTTCGGGCCTGAGGTGCGCCAGGACCAGGGCGATGGTCTGCGGGAGCTCGCCCTCGAGGACCGTCTGGATCTGGCCGGGCTCCACGCTGTCGAGGAACTCGAACGACTTGCCGGCCGCCGTCGAGGCCAGGCGCCCCACCACGCCCGCCGCGCGCTCCGCGCCGAAGGAGGACTCGAGCAGCCCGATGGCCACGTCCATGCCGCCGCGCGTGCGGCGCAGGCCGCTGGTGGTGATCTCGTGGAACTCCGCGAGCGCCTCCTGCGCCGCGGCGGGTTCCACCCGGCGCAGGCGCACGATCTCGGCGACGATCTCCTCGGCCTCGGCCTCGGACATCTGCTTGAGGACCTCCGCCGCCCGGTGCTGGTCCAGCTGCATGAGCACCATGGCCGCCTTCTGGGTCCCGGTCACGGCGGCGCGGGCGAGGGTGCTCATACGCTCTGCCTGTCATCCATCATGCTGCGCAGGAACTCGGCCGTCTTCGCGGGGTCCTGGGACGCGAGGGCCTCGACCTCCGCACGCATGCGCTCGAGGTCGGATTCCGCCGCCCCTGCCTGGAGAGCGGCCTGCACCGCGGCGACGTCGATCGTGGTGGTGCTCGGGGCCGGCTCCAGGGGGGTGAGCAGAGCGGGCACGGGATCGATCGCGGGGGTGCTGGGCGCCGGGATCGCCGGGTAGACGCCCTGCAGCTCCCCGAGGTCGAGCGGTTCGCGTCGCTGGCGGCGCGAGCGGCGTGCGTAGATGATGAGCGCCACGATGGCGACGAACAGGATGGCCGCCACGATGGACAGCGTCCGGATGAGGTCCGCCCGCTGCTGTGCCGCGGCGGCGGCCTCGGCCTCGGCCAGCGCATCCGCGGCGGCGTTGGCCCCGGCGTCGCTGAACGGCAGTTCCTCGACCGTCACCACGTCGCCGCGGGCTGCGTCCACGCCGGCGGCGCTGGAGACGACCGCGGTGAGCGCGGCGACGTCCATGTTGGCCGTGGCACCCCGGTTCACGGCGACGGAGATGGTCTGGCGGTTGATGCCGCCGGCGGGCACCGTGGTGGACTCCGTGGTCTTGTTCACGGCGTTGTTGCGTGTGCTCGTCTCGGAGTTGAAGGTGCCGTCGCCGTCGGCGCCGTCCTCCGGCACAGCGATGTTGTCCGGGCCGAGGACGCCGGCCCGGGCGCCTCCGGCGCCCTCGTATTCCTCGGTGGAGGTGGACTCGTTGAGGGCGGGAGCGTTCTCGGGCGTCGTGAAGGTCTCCTCGACGCGCTCGGCGCTCTCGCGCTGCATGTCCGCGGCAACGGCGACGGTCGCGTTGCCGACCCCGACCACGCGGTCGAGCATGGCCTGCACGGAGGCCTGGATGCGCTGCTCGTAGTCCGAGGCCTGCTGGTCGCTGCCGCCGGTGGCGCCGACGCCGACCGCGGACAGCACCCGGCCCTCGGAATCGATCACGGCGACGTCGGCGGCGTCCATGCGGTCGATCGAGGCCGAGGTGAGGTGCGTGATCGCCTGCACCTGGTCGCTCGAAAGGGTGGCGCCCGGGTTCGTCTGCACGAACACCGACGCCGTCGGCTTGCCCTGCTCGGCCACGAAGACGGTGTCCTCGGGGATGGCGAGGCGGACGGTCGCGGCCTTGACGCCGTCGATCGCGGAGACGGTCGCGGCGAGCTCTCCCTCGAGCGCCCGCTTGTAGGTGGTGGACTGCTGGAACTCGGAGGACGTGACCCCCATGTCGTCGAGCAGCGAGTAGCCGCCGGTGGAGGACGACGGCAACCCCGCGGAGGCCGCCTTGATCCGCTGGTCGTAGACGGCGGTCTCGGGGACGAGGATGGTGCCGCCACCCTGGGTCAGCTCGTACGGCACGCCGTCGGTCTGCAGCTGGTCCACGATGGTGCTGGCGTCCTCACCGCTCAGCCCCGAGAACAGCGGGGTGTAGGAGGGCTTCGAGAGCCAGGACGTGAGCGCGATCCCGCCGAGCACCAGCACGGCGACGCCGATGATGGCGATGGTGCGCTGGGCGATGGTGAAACTCTTCACGGCGTCACCCAGACGGGTGGCGGCGGTGGACAGGGGCGTGGGCATCAGGCCTGCATCCTCATGATCTCGTTGAAGGCGTCAACGCCCTTGTTCCGGACGGCCGCGACGAGCTCCAGCGTCACCTGGGCGCGCGTGGAGGCGAGGGTGGCGTTGTGGATGTCGGTGAGGTCACCGGTGACGGCCTGCACCGAGAGCGCGTTCGACGCCGACTGCAGGCCCTGGATGTTGTCCACGGCGGAGGTGAGGGAGGTCGCGAACCCCTCGCCGCCGGTGTCGGACACGGCGCCGGCGGACGGCAGGTAGGAGGTGGCAACGGGCTGGACGGCGCCGATGGCGGGGACGGGCATCAGGAGCGTCCGATCTGGAGTGCGGCTTCGTAGGTGGCTTTGGCGCGGTCGACGACGGCGGCGTTGGCCTGGTAGCCGCGCTGCGCCATGATGAGCTGCC
Organism: Arthrobacter sp. TJ-263; assembly: GCF_058269155.1. NCBI lineage: Bacteria > Bacillati > Actinomycetota > Actinomycetes > Micrococcales > Micrococcaceae > Arthrobacter > Arthrobacter sp. TJ-263. The sequence goes on from NZ_JBZCNE010000003.1 coordinate 54,060, forward strand.
CCATCTGGGCGCTCATGTCGATGTCGGGGTAGCGGACGTAGCCGTCCGCGTCCGCGAGGGGGTGGGTGGGTTCGTGGACCAGACGGCCCTCGGCACTGCCGAACTCGGTCCCGGCGACGTACGCGCCCTGTCCGTTCCCGTCGGCGCTCGCCGTGATGTAGCGCTGCTGGAAGGCGGCGCCGTCGGTCGAGGTGACCGTGTTGGCGTTGGCCATGTTGTCCGCGACGGCGTCGAGCCACTTGCGGTGCAGGGTGAGTCCCGTGCCGGAGATTCCGATGGCGTCGAAGGTCATCAGTTGGTCCTCAGTGCGGTGCGGATGCTGGTGAAGGGGCCCTCGACGGCGCGGGCCGCGAACTGGAAGCGCAGCACGGTGTCGATGTTGGAGAGGGTCTCCGTATCCATGTTGACGTTGCTGCCGTTGAGCCGGGTGGGTTCGAGGGAGGTGTCGGTGGTGGCCTGCACGCTGCCGTTGCCCATCGACACCGACCGCGCGAGGGCGTCCTCGAAGCTGACCCGCTGCGCGTGGAAGCCGGGGGTGTTGACGTTGGCGATGTTGTTCGCGGTGACGCGCTGGCGCAGGGCGAGCCCGTCGAGGGCACTGCGCAGGGCGAGCGAGGACACGGAATCGAGCACGGCGGCAGAACCTCTTCTTGCAAGGCTGAGCGGCCGATCCATGGCCTGGGGGTGAGCGATCCATGCTCACCGGGAACTATCGGTCGTGCCCGTGCCTGCCGTTAGGTACTCGCCGGTGGAACTTCAGCCCGTGACGTCGAGGTAGACGGCGGACTCCTGTGCGACTGTCGCTGCACGGACCGATCCGACGGCGCTGCGGTGGCGCCGCAGGGTCTCGGCGTCGGCGGTCAGGCGGGTGAGCACGGCCTGCTGGCGTTCGCTGATGCGCTGCGCACGCGGAAGGAGCTCGGCGGGGATGGGACCGTCGACCTGTGGCGGTATCCAGCCGGCGAGGACGGCGGTCTGACGCATGAGGTCGCCGGCCGCCGGGTTCCCCGCGTCGTCGAGCACCGAATCGGGCGCGGCCTCCAGTGCGGTTTCGAGCGCGTCGAGAACAGTGGTCCAGGCCGTGAGAGCTGCGGTAGTCATCGGACTGTCGGGATCAGCCGACACCGAGCACTCCGAGGGAGCGGGGCGCGTCCTGGCCCTGCTGGAACGCGGGAGTCTGGCCGGTTGGCTGCGTGTGACCGGTGCGGGCCGCCTCGTGCCACGCCTGACGCAGAGGCTCGAGGATCTCGGCGCACTCCGCGGTCTTCGCGCGGTCCCGCCGGGTGTTGGCCTCGACCAGGGTCTGCCGTACATAGGTATAGAGGGACATAAGGCCTGCCGCGCCGTCCCAGACGTCCGTGCGCAGCGAGGACATCAACTCGCCCACGATGTCCTGCGCGTGCAGCAGGTTCTCCGAGGCTTGCGTCCACTCCGCCGCCTCCTGGGCGGCACCGGCCCGCGCGAGGTCGAGCAGCAGGCGGTCGTAGAGCATGGTCAGTAGCCCCGCGGGGGTGGCCGACAGGACGGCGTCCTGCACGTACTGCGACCGCTTGGCCTGGTATCCGTTCATCTGCAGCATCTAGAGCCCGCTTCCGGTCGGGAGGCCTGCCAGCTGGGATGACAGCCAGTCCCCCTGTGATTGGAGTTGTGAGAGCTGGACCTCGAGTGCCGAGTAGGTGCGTTCGAGGGTCGCCCGGCGCTTCTCGAGCCGGGTGTCCCAGCCGGACACCTGGTCGTTGAGGCTGCGGACCGTCGATTCCTGGCTCTGGATCCGGCGCGTGAGTTCGCCGTCGAACTTGTCCGAGGCCGCTTTGCCGGCGTCCGCGACCCGCGCGGAGAGTTGGGCGAGGGCGTCCTTGACGACGGCCGGATCCTTCGCAAGCGCGGCGGCGAACTTCTCCGCGTCGAACTCCACGGTCCCGGAGCGGGTCAGCGTGATACCGAGCTCCGATGTGGACTTGCCGTTGATGGGCGCCGTCGCCGCCGTGAGCATCGACTGGGTGATCCCGCGGACGGCGCTGTCGCCCGTGAACCGGCCCGACGTCGGCGCCGCGCTGGCTGTTGCGCCCGGGGTGACTTTCGTATTGGCGTCCACGAAGGAGAAGACACCCCTTAGCGCGTCGACGAGCTCCTTCGCCTTCGTGGAGGCGGCTTCGGTGTCGCGGGAGACCGTCACGGACACCGGTTCGCTGGTGGTCTTGACGACGGTGACGGAGACGCCGGGGAGGATGTCCGTGAAGGTGTTCGACGACGACGTGATGGTCTGCTCGGCCGCCGTGCCGCCCCACAGGACCACCTCGGCGTCCTGCGCTGTGCGGACGGTGGCCGCGCCGGCCTCGGTGAAGAGGTCGGTCGCGGTGCCGGCGGCGACGTCGGCTGCGGTTCCCCGGAAGACCTCGAACCTGTGCTCGGCGCCGGGTTCCTGCGCGGTGAACTGGAGCCGGTACTGCTGCACGCCGGCGGCGTCCTTGCCGGCGCTGACCTTCGTGGCGGTGATGCCGACGTCGGCCTTGTTGACCTGGGCGACGACGTCGTCGAGCGTTCCGGTGGTGGCGAGTTCGGTGGTGGTGCCGTCCTTCGCCCGCAGGGTGAGCGTGGAGGCCTCCGTGGAGAAGGCCGTCATGGCCGCGGTGACGGAGGACTGGGACTGGGCGAGCTGCCTAACGGTGAAGTCGAGGGTGCCGGCGCCGGCGGAGGACGTCGCGGTGGCGGTGGCGGCATCGGAGCTGCTGGCGACCTTGTAGAGGTCGAGGGCTGCGGGCTTCGCGGTCTTCGTGGCGAGCTCGGTCAGGGAGCTCAAGCGGGTGTTCAGCTGCTGCAGGGCGGTGACGAAGCCCTGCGTCGAGGTGGCCTTGGCCTTGAGGATCGTCTGGGGGCGGGCCTCCAGCTGCATGAGCTGGTTGATCATGTTCGTGGTGTCCAGCCCGCTGGCGATGCCGTCGATGGAGAACGCCATGGGTCTACCTCTCGGGTGGGGCTGGAAGGTGCTGCTGATTCGACTGCAGGTTCATCTGCGAATTCCTCGGGGCTTTTCGCGGCGAATGCACGGCGGCGGGACCTCTCGGTCCAGGATCGGTCCCGCCACCGTGCACTCTTGCCTACGAACTCACCGCCTAGCGGAGGAGCTGAAGGACACCCTGGTTCATCTGGTTGGCCTGCGCGAGCATCGCGGTACCGGCCTGCGAGAGGATGTTCGAACGGGTGAAGTCCGCCATCTCCTTCGCCATGTCGGTGTCGGTGATACGGGACTTGGCCGCCGAAAGGTTCTCCTGCGACACGTTGATGCTGTTGATCGCGGACTCGAAGCGGTTCTGCGAGGCACCGAGCTCGGAACGAGCGGTGGACACCGCCGTAATCTGGTCACCAATAGCTTCGATTGCAGCCGTTGCACCGGCAGCGTCACTGAGGTTAAGCGTCCCAAGACCGGTCACGACGGTGCCAACGTTTGCGACCGTCAGGTCAACGGAGATGATGTCGGAAGCACCGTATCCCGCACCGACCTGGAAAGACATGGTGCCGGCCGTTCCCGCGCTGCTGTCAAGCAGCTTGATCCCGTTGAAGTTCGTCGAATCACCGATGCGGGTCAGCTCTTCAGTCAGCGCGGTGACTTCGGTTGTGATCGCCGTTCGAGCCTCGGTGTTGTTCGAATCGTTGCCTGCCTGGACCGCAAGGTCGCGCATGCGCTGCAGGATGCTGTGGACCTCGGTCAGCGCACCTTCAGCGGTCTGGACCACGCTGATGCCGTCCTGGGCGTTGCGGGCTGCAACTCCCAGGCCACCGATCTGCGAGCGCAGGCCCTCGGAGATCGCCAGACCAGCGGCGTCGTCGGCTGCACGGTTGATGCGGAGACCGCTGGACAGCTTCTCGAGCGACTTGGACATATCGCCCTGGGTGCTGGAGAGGTTGCGGTATGCGGTGTTGGCCGCGGTGTTGGTGTTGATCTGGAAACCCATGATGTATTCCTCCGTGAAAGGGTTGCTATCGCAGGCCCATCCATGGGCCTGCAACCGTAGCTATCGGAAGCGGTCCCACGGAGTGTTAGGAATCCGTCGAACTTTTTTTCCGTGCACGTGAAGCGGCGTGGTCAAACTCAAGGAAGCCCCAGTTTTCGCCGTGGGTTGGGCCGGAACAGGCCGGATCGGGGATCGGGCCCGCGGGGCGGCCGTAAGCTCGCTGTTCGGTCAGGTGCCTGATCCTGATCCTGAACGGAAGGAAGTGCCGGATGCATGCTGATGCCCGTGTATCCGATGGCAGCAGTGTCACGCAGCCGCAGATCTCCCGGATCCCGGTGATCGTGCTGGTCACCATCTCGGCGCTGTATGTCGTCGCCCTGCTGCTCGGCGCCCTGGTGCGGTTCGACGTCCTCGGCGTGTGGCTCGGCGTCATCGCCGAGCTCTCCGCCGTCGCCGTGTGCATTGCCGCGGTCCTGAGGACCCGCCTGTCGCGATGGCAGGTGGTGCTCGGAGCCGCGGCCGTGACCGCCTACACCGCAGGCGATGTCTACTACCTGTCGACACTCAACGGGCAGCAGGCCCACGACGTCGTCTCGGCCGCGGACGTCGCCTACCTCGCCTTCTACCCCCTGATGCTCGGCGCCCTCGTCGTGACCGTGCGGAAGCTGAAGGGCGCGGCCTGGCCCCTGCTGCTGGACAGCCTGGTGGGAGCACTGGCCGCCGCATCCCTCATGGCCCTGATCCTCGCGCCGGTCCTGCGGTCCGGCGCCGGCGGCGGCACGACGTTCGGGATGGTCGTCGTGGTCATCTACCCGCTGCTCGATCTCCTGCTGATCACAGCCGTCGGCGGCCTGCTGGCCTCCCGCGGGCTCGATCTCGGGCCGCGCTGGTTGGTGCTCGTCGTCGGCCTGATCCTCTTCGCCGCTGCGGACATCGGCTTCGCGCTGGGCGCGCAGGAGTACGCCGTCGGCTCGATCGTCGACAGCGGGTGGATCCTGGGTATCGTCGCCATCGCGCTGTGGATCGACGGCGTCGCCCGCGCCGGGACGACCTTCCGCCACCAGGACCGCGGGCTGCCCGCCTTCACCACGCTGATGGTGTCCACGACCTCGGCCCTCGCAGTCCTGATCATCGGGTGCCAGATGCCCATCTCGCCCCTCGCCCAGGTCCTCGCCGCCCTGACCCTTCTCCTCGCCGCGGCACCCCTCCTGTTCAGGAACCGGCTGCTGGTCACCCTCGCGACCACGGACGACCTCACGGGACTGCCGAACCGCCGGGGATTCGTCACGGACCTTCACGGACGCCTGGGCAAGCATCGACCCGGCGCCCTGTTCTTCCTGGACCTCGACCGCTTCAAGGACGTCAACGACGCCCTGGGGCACAACGTCGGGGACGCCCTCCTCGTCCAGGTCAGCGAGCGCTTCGCCGGGGCGCTGAGGCATGACGATCTCCTCGCACGCCTCGGCGGCGACGAGTTCGCGGTGTTCCTCGACGGCCTGTCCCAGAAGGAAGCCCTGATCGTGGCGCGACGACTGGAAGCAGAACTCGCGGAACCCATCCGGGTCGGGACGGCCTCCCTGAAGATCAGCGTCAGCATCGGTATCGCCCTCACGCCCGAGAACGGCTCGGACATCAGCCTCCTGATGCGGAAGGCGGACATCGCCATGTTCCGGGCGAAGGCCACCCGCAGCGGACACCATCTCTACAGTTCGATGGACGACGACGGCGGCGCCCGGAAGCTCAGGACCCTGCAGGAGCTCCGCACGGCTCTGGTCGAGCGGCAGTTCGAACTGCACTACCAGCCCAAGGTGCACCTCTCCGACCACGCCGTGACCAGCGTCGAGGCCCTGGTCCGGTGGAACCACCCTGTTCTCGGCCAGCTGCCGCCGACGTCGTTCCTCCCCCTGGCGGAGGAAGCCGGCCTCATGCCCCAGCTCTCCGAGCTCGTGCTCGAGGCCGCAGTGGACCAGGTCTCGCGATGGCATGCCGACGGGCTGGCGATCAGCGTTGCCGTGAACCTGTCCGGGTCCTGCATCCAGCAGTATCTGCCCCGGCAGATCCTCACCCTGCTCGAGCAGCACAACACGCCGCCGGAGTGCCTCATGCTCGAGATCACCGAGGACATGCTGATGGCCGACCCCGCCCATTCCGCGAAGATCCTCGCACGCCTTCGCAGCGCCGGTATCCAGATCTCGATCGACGACTTCGGGACCGGTTACAGCTCCCTGGCGTACCTGCGCGACCTTCCCGCCGACGAGCTGAAGCTGGACCGCTCCTTCATCACCGCGATGCGCACCGACCCACGCGCCGGCGGGCTCGTGGGTTCCATCATCGACCTCGCACACAGCCTCGACCTGCGGGTGGTCGCCGAAGGAGTCGACAATGCAGAGACACTCGTGGAACTGCGTGCGCTGGGGTGCGATCTGGCCCAGGGCTTCCACTTCGCCAAGCCGCTGCCGGCCGCGAAGGTGGTCCCCTGGCTCACCAGGCATGCCCGGCCCGCAACGGCCACGAGCGTTCTCGGATGAGCGCCTGCTGGTGGGTTGTCGGCGACGCGCCTGACGACAATCCCTTACATCGCTGCAGGCACCGCCGATAGTTCTCCCGGTTCCACCGTTCGTGGCACCGGGGAGGAGGTAGAACCGTGAGCGCCCAGAATCTGTCGGCACTGCTCTGGCAGGAGCGTGAACTGCTCGAGCTCCTCGTCTTCAAACTCGAGGAGGAACAGCTCCTCCTCACCTCCGGCAGGACCCGCTGGCTCCACCACGCCACCCGTGAGGTGGAACAGGTGCTCGAGCGGCTCCGCGACACAGGCCTCGCCCGTGCCGTGCACGCCTCCGGTGTCGCGAAGGACTGGGGCATCGATGGCACCGCCACCCTCCGTGAGCTGGCCGCAGCAGCCCCCGACGAACCCTGGGGTGAACTGCTGACCGCGCACCTCCAGGCGATGACGGTCCTCGTGGCGCAGATCGGTGCGCTGCGCGACAGCAACCAGCACTTCCTGAAAGCGGCCAGCCGATCCGCCCAGGAGACCCTCGCGGGGATCGGCACCGGCGCAGGCACATACGCCGCAGACGGCGCTGCGGCCCGCGGTCACCGCCAGGGCCACGCACAACCCACCCTCCTCGACAAGGACATGTAGCGCGACGATGAGCACATTCAGCGGACTCACCACGGCGTACTCCGGACTGGCCGCAGCGCGCGCAGGCCTCGACGTCACCGGGCAGAACATCGCCAATGCGACCACGCAGGGGTACACGCGGCAGCGGCTCGAGACCGCTTCCGCCGCCCCGGCCCGGCCCTCGCTCTTCACCACCGGCATCCGTCCCGGCGAAGGCGTCCTCACCACGGGCATCGCCCGACTCGGAGACGCCCACCTCGAGGCACGCGTCCGGATCACGGCCGGCGCCGCCGGCTACACCGCTGTCCGCGCGCAGGCCTTCGCCACACTCGAGGACGGGCTGCGGGAGCCCGGCGCCCACGGCGTCTCGGCGTCCCTCCAGGACTTCTGGGCCGGCTGGCAGGAGGTCTCCAACGCACCCGAGAAGGGCGCCCCGGCGTCGACGCTGCTCGCAGCCGCAGGGCAGCTCACCTCCCGCATCGCCGCGGGCTACCGCGAGGTCGAGACCCAGTGGGCAACCTCACGATCCGCGGCCACCTCCCTCGCCACCGAGGTCAACGACGCCGCCGCGCTGGTCGCCGACCTCAACCGGCAGATCCGCTCCGCCGTCAACGCCGGTACCTCCGCCAACGAACTCATGGACCGCCGCACCACGCTGACGGCGACTCTCGCAGGGCTGACCGGTGCCACGGTCCGCGACAACGCGGACGGCACGACCGACGTCCTCGTGGCCGGCAACCCCCTCGTCTCCGGCACCACCGCCCTCACACTGCAGGTCACCGGACCGGCTGGGCTCGGCGGCGCCGGGACCGTCCAGGTCGAGTGGTCGCACCGCCCGGGGACTCCGGCCGGCGTCGAGAGCGGAGAGCTCGCCGCGACGCTCTCCCTCCTCGCCCCCGCCGGCGACGGCGGTCCCCTCGCCCAGGCAGCGGCCGGGTACAACGCATTCGCGACGACGCTCGCCGACCAGGTGAACACACTCCACAGCGACGCAGGCAAGGGTCCGTTCTTCGCGTACCAGCCGGACCGCGCCGCCGCCTCCCTCGACGTGCTGCCGACCCGCCGCGAGGACCTCGCGACCGGCGCACCGGGAGCGGGCGGCCTCGACGGCTCCGTGGCCGACAGCATCTCGGCGCTCGGCACGGGCAGCGGATCGCCCGACGCCGCATGGTCGGCGTTCGTCGTCGATCTCGGTGCCGTAGCGCGCACCGAGCGGCAGGCCTACTCCCTCGCTGAGGTCTCCGCCACCAGCGCCCTGCAGCAGCAGCTGAGCGCCACCTCGGTCAGCATGGACGAGGAACAGGTCAACCTGCTGCAGTACCAGCACGCCTACCAGGGCGCCGCGCGCGTGATGACGGCCGTCGACGAGATGCTCGATGTCCTCATCAACCGCATGGGAATCGTCGGACGCTAGGGAAAGGCCACCATGATCACGCGCGTCACCAACCACACCATGATGCAGGGAGCCCAGCGCTCACTGCAGCACAACCTCGCGCGGCTCGCCGAGCTGCAGGAGAAGGCGTCCAGCCAGAAGGCGATCAGCCGCCCGTCCGACGATCCGGCCGCCGCAGGGGAGGCGCTGCGCGTCCGCGCCGAGATCCGCGCGAACGAGCAGTACGCCCGGAACATCTCCAACGGCGAGGGCTGGCTCTCGCAGCTCGACAACGCGATGACGACGTCGAAGCGTGCGCTCGACCGCGTCAACGACCTCACGCTGCAGGGCTCGAACTCCGCCCTCCCCCCGGCCGCCCGGGAAGCCCTCGCACTCGACGTCAAATCCCTGCGCAGCGAACTCGCTGCCCAGGCCAACGCGACCTACGCCGGCCGGTTCCTGTTCGCCGGGAACACCGACGCCGACGATGCCCTCCGTGCGGATCTCACGTTCGAGCCCGGCGGGACGGTGGAGCGGAGGGTCGGCCCCGACCAGAACATCCGCGTCGATGCGGACGGCACGGCCGTCTTCGGCAGCGGCACCGGCTCGGTCTTCGCCCTGCTGGACGCCATCGCCGCGGACCTGGACGCCGGCAAGGACGTCTCGGTGCACCTCGCGCCGCTCCAGCAGCGCATCCAGGCCCTCACCACCGAGCACAGCGAGATCGGCACCCGCCACGCGCGCCTGCTCGAAGCCAAGGACGCCGTCGCCGATGCCTCGCTGACCCTCGAAGGAGAACGCGCCACCGTGGAAGACGTCGACCTCGCCTCCATCATCCTGGACCTCAAGCTCCAGGAGACCGCCTACCAGAGCGCGCTCGCCGTCTCGGCCCGCGTGCTGCAGCCCTCCCTGATGGACTTCCTGCGATGAGGGCCGCGTTCGTCACCCCTCCCCCGGGGCTCGCGCCGCTCACGGACTTCCACCTCGAGCAGGTGCAGGGCGCGGACGGGCTGTTCACGCTCACCGCGGCGCTGGACACCGGCGTGCGCCTGTTCCTCCTCGACGCCGCCACGTACGTCCCGCAGTACAGCCCCCGCTTCTCGGACGCGCAGCGCGACGTCCTCGGAGCGGACGTCCCGGAGGCCCACCTGTTCGTCGTCGCCAATCCCGGTCCCAGCGGTACCACCGTCAACCTGGCCGCGCCGATCGTCCTGGATCCGACCACGGGACGCTGCGCTCAACTGATCCTCGAGGGAACCGACTACCCGCTCCGGGCGTCCCTGGCCCAGGCCGCCTGACAACGGATCGGAGACGGAAAGAGCCGCCCGGCGATGCCGGGCGGCTCTTGTCATCTCACGTCGTCGTGCAGGTGTGGCGGGTCGCGCTGTCGCGCACCCACCACAGCTGCTCAACGAGCGGACGGTGCGCGGAGGCTACGCGAAGTCGGCCGTCGCGGGATCGGCGCCGATGCGGCCGGCCGCGCCCTTGTCGAGCCCGTTGATGGCCTCGATGTCCTCGTCCTCGAGCTTCACATCGAGGGACTCCCAGTTCTCGATGATGCGCGACTCCGTGACGGACTTCGGGATGACCACGTTGCCGAGCGCGAGGTGCCAGGCGAGCACGACCTGCGCGGGGGTGGCGTTGCGCTTCTGCGCGATGTCCTGCAGCACGGCGTCGTCGAGCAGTCCCTTGCCGGAACCGAGGGGCGACCACGACTGGTGGAGGATGCCCTTCTCGGCCTCGAACGCGCGGAGCTCGGCCTGGTTCAGGAAGGGGTGCGTCTCCACCTGGTTGATGGCCGGGACGACGCCGGTGGCGTCGATGATCTCGTTGAGGGCCTCGATGGTGAAGTTCGAGACGCCGATGCTCTTCACGCGTCCCTGCTTCTGCAGCTCGATGAGGGCCTTCCAGGTGTCCAGGTACTTGCCCTGCTTGGGCTGCAGCCAGTGGATGAGGTAGAGGTCCAGGGTCTCGAGGCCGAGACGCTCCATCGACTCCTCGAACGCCTTGAGGGTACTCTCGTAGCCCTGGTCGGCGTTCCACAGCTTGGTGGTGATGAACATTTCGTCGTGGCTCAGGCCGGACGACGCGATGGCACGGCCCACGCCGGCTTCGTTCCCGTAGATCTTGGCGGTGTCGATGTGGCGGTAGCCGACCTTGAAGGCCTTGCCGACGACGTCCTCGGCAACGTTGTCCTCGACCTGCCACACACCGTAGCCGAGCTGCGGGATCGTGTGGCCGTCGTTGAACGTAAGATTCGGTGATGTAGTCATATAGGCGGGAACCAACGATGCAGCCCGTTTATTTCTGTTCCCACCGACAACTATCAGCCAGCGTGCTTTCGGACCGGCCCTGGCGGCCGCGCCGGTCGGCCCGCGGGACGGGGGTGGGACGTGCTCGACGACGACCAGGCAGCCCTGCATGACGCCGCCTACCGGTATGCCTTCCGCCGATCGCTCTCGGCACGGCTCGCGTCCTCCGCCGCCCGCGAGGCCATCGAGTCGCTGGACGCCGGACCCGTCACCGGACCTCCCGGTCCGGGCGACGACGGATTCTCCGCACCCGAGGCCGGCTCGGACCGCGACGCCGTCCTGCGGGCGACCAGGGCCGTCCTGGAGCGTTACCTTCCCTCGACGCTGCCACCGCGCGCCGGCGGCGATGCCTCCCTGCAGGCGGCCCTCTCCGACCTCTCCCCCGCCGACCGCGAGCTCCTCCTCCTGCACCATTGGGACGGTCTCACGGCCGAGGACGCCGCGCGGGTGGCCGGGGGCGAGCCGGGACGCCTCCCCGCCGTCGAGGCCGCCTGCGCCCATCCTGCCCTGCGCGGGAGTGGGACGGCCGGTGAGCTGCCGTCCGGCGCTGCGCTCTCCGCCGCACTGGCCGCCGCCGACCCCGCCGCCGTGGTCACCTCCGAGGACCTCGCCCGCAGCCGCCGCGGCCTTCCCGGCATCGGAGTCGCGCCGTCGACCGATGAGCGGCGTGCCTCCCCTCCGACGAGCGAGCGGCGTGCCGCCGCCACCCCAGGCACCCCAAACACCCGGGTCACCCCGGCAGTACCCGCCGCTGCTGCGGCGGACCACGCCCCGGCGGTGCGGGAGGACCTCCCCCGGCTCCTCGCCCGCGCCGGGATCCCCCGCGGGCGGGTCCAGGCGGTCCTGGGGACCCTCCTCCTGCTCGTCGTCGTCGCGGGTCTGGCCACGGCCCTCATTCCGCGCGCCGCCCCCGGCCCTGCGGGCGACGTCGAACGGCTGTTCGCCCTCGCCGACGTCGTGGCCGTCGTGTCCGTCGCAGCTGTCGAACCCACGACGGTCGACGGCGAACTGCGGATGCTGCAGGCCTCCTCCGTGGTGCAGATCGTGAAGGGGGACGCCGACGGAACCACCCTGACCGTCGACGTCACCGGGCGGAGCACTCTCGAGCGCCCCTACGGCCGGGAACTCTTCCCACCGGACCGACTCGTGTTCCTGGTGCGTGATGGCGACGGCGTCCTCTCGCCGATCGAGGGGGAGGGGTCCGTCCTGACGCTGATCGACCGCCGGTCCCCGGAGGCGGCGACGATCGACGGAGACCCGGCGCCGCTGCCGGACGAGCTCCGCGACGCCATCCGTGCCCTACCCGCGGAGGAGCTCACGCTGGACACGAACGGGAGGGCACCGGGGTCGCTGCCTGCCGAGTCCGTCGTGGGCACCCGCCCGGCCGAGGGCCGCGACGTCCAGAACCTGCCCGCGGACCGGCTCGGCACGTTCCGCGTCCTGCCCGCGGGGGACGGCCGGGCGTGCGTGGTCTTCGAGTACACCGGGCGGTCGGTCCTCCTCCGCTGGCCCGAGGGCTTCTCCGCCTACGAGCGCATCGAGGTCCTGTCCTATCCGAACGGGGACCCCCGGCGCGGTCGGCAGGTGCTGACGGTCCTGAACGACCGCGGCTACCCGTACGTGGACGAGCAGCGGCAGGCCCCGTTCATCGGCGGCATGCCGACCGGCGAACAGGGCGAGTGCGGCGGACAGGAGCTCGAGGTCTGGGACATCGCCGTGGAACCCGGGACCACGCTGCTGTCCTACTGACCGCCGGGCATCGCCCGCTCGGCCTCCTCGACGTCCTCCGCCACGAGCTGGGCGCGGCGGCGTACGTTGTCGAGGCCCGAGGACGCGACCCCCCACCGTTCGCCGTCGAGCCTCGTCATCGCAGCGGCCTCCGCGGTGGTCGCGAGGGTGTTCCCGGCCCGGGACAGCGCCCGGTGCACCTGCAGGAGGGCGCCGGGGATGTCGAGGCCCGTACTCGGGGACGAGGCCTGGGCGCTCACGCAGATGGCCCGCACACGCGGCAGCATCGCGCCGAGCTCGTCGGCGACCGCCACGAGCTCGTTGTAGACGTCGTCGTCCTCGATGCCTTCGAGAATCTGGTGATAGCGGTCGAGGCCCCGGCGGAAGCGGTCGTGCGCGCGGCGCCACACCCCGGTGCCGAGCTCGGCGTCGTCCCTGCGACCCTGCCGCGCCGCTGCGAAGAATGCCACCTGGCTGTTACAGGTACTGGCCGGGGCCGTGGCCCTCGGCCTGGTTCGAGGCGGCCTGCCGGCCGGGCAGGGTGCGTTTCGGTTCGCCGTCCTCGCCGATGACCACACCGGGGGCTATCACGGTGCCGGGAGGAAGCTGGCGGAGCTGGAGGCGGGCCGCCAGCTGCTGGTTGGCCATCTGCTGCGCCGCGAGCGCCGTCTGGATGCCGTGGAAGAGGCCCTCGAGCCAGCCCACGAGTTGCGCCTGTGCCACGCGCAGCTCTGCGTCGGTGGGAACCACGCCCTCGTCGAAGGGCAGGTTGATACGATGCAGCTCCTCGACCAGCTCCGGGGCGAGTCCGTCCTCGAGCTCCCGCACCGAGCGCTCGTGGATGGAGGCGAGCCGGGTGCGGCCGGCGTCGTCGAGCGGCGCGCTGCGGACCTCCTCCAGCAGCTGCCTGAGCATGGTACCGATCCGCATGACCTTGGCCGGTTCGTCGACGAGGTCCGTGAGCGAGGCCGTGCGCCCCTCGGCGGGCACGGGGAGGCTCTCGCCCTCGGCGGGTGCCGCGGGCGCCGGGTCGGACGGACTGGCAGGCTGCTGTTCAGTCATCCCGCTATGCTCCCACAACCGTCCGGGGCCGATACGTCAGATCCAGCCCTGCTCCCAGGCGAGCGTCGCGGCCTCATAGCGTGACGGCGCGTCCAGCTTGGTCATCGCGGAGGACACGTAGTTCCGTACCGTGCCCGGCGCCAGGTGGAGCTCGCGGGCGATCGTCTGCAGGCTTGCCCCCTGCCGGCTGTGCCGCAGGACGTCGAGTTCGCGGGCGGTGAGCGGACACGATTCGCCGGTGAGGGCACTGGCCGCGATGTCCGGATCCACGTAGCGGCGGCCCGCGGCGACATCCCGGATGACATCCGCCAGCTTGTCGGCGGGGGTCGACTTCGGGACGAACCCGGACACCCTGCTCGCCAGAGCACGGCGCAGCACGCCGGGCCGGGCATGCCGGGTGACGATCACAACCCGCGTCGCCACCGTCCGGAGGATCTCCTCCGCGGCGTAGATGCCGTCGGTCGGCGGCATCTCGAGGTCCAGGACGCACACGTCGGGGGTGTGCTCCTTCGCGAGGCGCGTCGCGTCCGTCCCGTTGTCCGTGCTCGCCACCACCTCGAGGTCCGGTTCCAGTCCCAGCAGTGCCTCGAGCGCACCACGGATGAGATGCTCGTCGTCGGCGAGGACCACCCGGATCACGTCCGGTCCCCTCGGGCACCGGTGGTCCCGGCGAGGGCGGAGGCAGCTGAGGAGACCACGGCCGTCTCCGTCGGTGCAGCCGGCACGGAGACCGGGCCAGGGGTGGCGCGGCTTGCACCCGAAGCCCCGAGGGCGGTGCCCGGGAGCCCGGGTGTGGTGGCCGTGAGCACGAAGAGCCCGTCCTCCTGCCGGACCTCGATCCCTCCCCCGACGGCTTCGAACCGCCGTCGGAGCCCGTCGATGCCTGATCCGCCGGGGCGGGCTTCGGCGCCGACGCCGTCGTTGATCACGGTCAGGACGGATCCGGTCCCGGTCCGGGCGAGGCGCAGCGTGACCGCGATCGCCTCGCTGTGACGGAGGATGTTGGTCGTGGCCTCGCGGATCACGAGGCCGAACAGGGTCCTCTCCTCCGCGGGCAGCGTATCGGCGTCGACGTCCACCGAGCATTCGATGCCCGCGGCGCGGAGGACCTCGGCGGCATTCGCGGCCTCGGCGGAAAGGGACACCGTCCGATACCCGTGAACGAGGGCCCGGGTGTCCTCCAGCGCGGTCCGGGCCAGCTGCTGGGCCTCCGTGATCTGGACACGTGCCCCTTCGGGATCGGCGTCGAGCAGTCGGCCGGCGAGCTCCGTCTTGAGCGCGATGACCTGGAGGTGGTGACCCTGGATGTCGTGCAGGTCCGCTGCGAAGCGCAGCCGCTCCTTGGCCACTGCGAGCTCCCCGGAGGTGCGGCGGCTGTCGTCGAGGCGCAGCACGATGTCCCACCACCAGATACTCGCCACGAAGAGCATGGGGGTCATCAGGGCCCAGACGGCGAGGGAGGCCACGGTGCCGCCCTCCCAGGACGGACCGCCGACCGTGTGGCCGAGCAGGAGTCCGAGCGGCCCGTGCACGAGGAGCACAACCAGCCCGACACCGAGGATCCACCACCGGGGCCGCAGCCCGACGACGACGGCCAGTGCGTTGCAGGCCAGCCAGAGCGGGACGGCCCCCACCCACAGGGTGTGCGGCTGTCCGAGGCCGATGAACCAGAGGGCGCCGCCCGGCAGCAGCAGCCACAGGGTGTAGTGGCGCGCAGGCAGTCCGCCGCCCAGGCCTCTCCTGAAGAACCAGCAGTAGCGGACCAGCGATGCAGCGGAAGCCAGCGCGAGCACGAGGATCACGAGGTCGGGCAACTGCAAGCCGTACTCGCCGCCACCGAGCATCACCAGGGTCGAGACCGCCGTCACGAAGAGTCCGTAGGCTGCGATCGTCCCGACCGTGTAGCGCCAGGTCGCCCTGACTCCGCGCCCGGGCTCCGGCTGCTCCGTCGTCTCCCCGTTCCGGGTGCTGCGTCGAGCAGTGAAAAGCGCCATGGTCACCATGGTAGGACCATGACATTTGTCATGGTCCCGGTGTGGAGACCATCAGGTGAGGTCATGACGGACGGCCACTGACGCGTGCCGGCGCGGCTGGCGAGGATTGACCCATGACCACATCACCCAGCACCCAGGCATCCCCGTCCAGGCAGGGCCGGCGGGCCGCGTCCGAGGCACCCGCCGACACCATCGCGGTCTCGGCCGAGGGCCTGCGCTGCGCCTACGGCTCATTCGAGGCCGTGCGCGGCATCGACCTGTCCATCAGGAACGGGGAGTTCTTCGCGCTTCTCGGCACCAACGGCGCAGGCAAGACCACCACCATGGAGACACTCGAGGGGCACCGCCGTGCCTCGTCCGGCAGCGTGTCGGTCCTGGGTGGCGACCCCTACAGCGACAGGGCCTCGATCCGCCCCCGCCTCGGCATCATGCTGCAGGAAGCCGGGTTCGCCGACGACCTCACGGTCGAGGAGACCTGCCGCCTCTGGCTCCGGCTTTCGTCGGCCCATCCGCGGACCGGGAGCCAGGCGGAGGTGATCGCGAGCGGACTGGAGGTCCTCGACCTCGCGGCGAAGGCGACCACCCGGGTCAAGATGCTCTCGGGCGGTCAGCGGCGGCGCCTCGACCT
This sequence comes from Arthrobacter sp. TJ-263, assembly GCF_058269155.1. Taxonomy (NCBI): domain Bacteria; kingdom Bacillati; phylum Actinomycetota; class Actinomycetes; order Micrococcales; family Micrococcaceae; genus Arthrobacter; species Arthrobacter sp. TJ-263. The sequence goes on from NZ_JBZCNE010000003.1 coordinate 70,230, forward strand.
CCTCCTCGCGACGGCGAACGAACCGGACCTCCTGTTCCTCGACGAACCCACCACGGGCCTCGACCCGGAATCCCGGGAACGGACGTGGGAGCTCGTCCGGGGCCTGAACGACGCCGGGACCACGGTGGTCCTCACGACCCACTACCTCGAGGAGGCCGAGAGCTACGCGGACCGGCTCGCCATCATGCACGACGGTCGGATCGCCGTGGAGGGCACCCTTCCGGAGGTGCTGCGGCGCGAGCCGTCGGTCATCTCCTTCGAGGTGGATGCGTCCGTCGACGTCCTGCAGCTCGGCGGCCTCGGGCTGTCCCCCGACTTCACCCCTACCCCTGCCCGGACCCGGGTGACCGTGCCGTCCCTGGACCTCCAGCAGGACCTCTGGAGGGTCCTGTCGTGGGCGGAGGGGGACGGCGTCCGCCTCGACCGCCTGTCCGCGTCGGAGGCCTCCCTCGCCGCGGTCTTCCGCCGGGTCAGCCTCGGCGACACCGCCTAGCTCCCGATCCAACAGTCCGACAGGAGAAAACCATGACCACCCTCGCAGAGGCCCACTCGACGCCCCGCGGTCCTTCCGCCGCCGGCCGCATCACGTCCATCGCACTCATGGAGCTGCGCATCATCTTCCGCAACAAGACGGTGCTCCTCGGCGCCGTCCTCATGCCGATCGCCATGGCCGTGTACTTCTTCTACTTCGGTGCGGAGCAGATGGTCGGGCCCTCGGCCACCGCCGTCATGGCGGGATTGACCCTCATGATCGTCGCCCTGCTCGGCGTCTACCTGACCGCGACGACGACGATCGCGACGCGGCGCGAGGAGCTCTTCCTGAAGCGGCTGCGCAGCGGTGAGTCCTCCGACACCGTCATCTGGCTCGGCATGCTGGCACCGATCGTCGCCCTCGTCGCCGGGCAGCTCGCGATCATCGCCGTCGGCTTCGGGGTGGCGGGGATGGACGCCCCGGCACGGCCGCTCGTGGTGCTCGGCGCCGTCCTCGGGTTCCTCGCCCTCTGTGCGACCGCCGGCATGCTGACCAGCATCTACACGCCCTCCGCGGCGGCCGCCCAGATCACCACCCTCCCCTTCCTCGCGGTCGTCATCGGCACCTTCTTCTGGACCGCCTTCGACGACGGTTTCGAGGCCGTGTCCCGGCTGACCCCGGGCGGCGCGCTGCAGAACCTGCTGATGGCGGGGTGGGGCGCCACCGAGCTGGACCTGACAGTGGCCGGTGCCGCCGCCGCCCTCCTGGCATGGATCGCGCTTCCCTACCTGGCCGCCGCGAAGCGCTTCCGGTGGGAGAAGCGCTGACCTCCCGGGGACGACGAAGCCCGACGCCGATCCTCCGGCGTCGGGCTTCTTCGTGCGTGAGGTGCCGACTAGCAGCAGCGACCCTCCGGGTTGGCGTCCTGGCGGTCCGTCTTGTCCCGCCAGAACTCCCGCTCGGTCATGGGCCGGCCACCGGCGTGCGTGCGCTCGTGGTGGTCGAGGTACGCCTGGTAGGCGTTCTCCCCCATGATGCCCTTGAACAGCCAGGCCAGCTCCCGTGCGGTGTCGCGCACCCGGGTGAGGCTGTGCGGCACAGTCATCAGTGGCCCGTCCTCGCCGGACGCTTGCCGGGTTCGAGGGCCGCCCACTGGGCCTCCAGGTCCTTCTCGGCGGGGGTGGCGATCAGGCCGGCCGGCGCGAAGACACGCGAGGCCACGGGAGCATCCTCGGCATCCGCCCCGCCACCGTGCCGGTAGGCCTTGATGGTGGCGATGATCGAGGTGGTGATCACGATGATGGCCAGCACCACGAAGACGATCGACAGTGTGCCCTGGATGAAGGTGTTGCGGACCACCGCCTCCATGGCGGCGACGGTCTGCGCTGCGCCGAAGCTCTCCTCCCCCGCCGCGAGCGCGTCGCGGAACGCCCTGTGCTGCGCCCAGTAGCCGATGGCCGGGACCGGCGAGAAGATCTTCAGGAACGACGCCGTGATGGTCACCACGGCGGCGAACGCCAGCGGCAGGGCGGGGATCCACAGGAACTTGAAGTACCCGCGCTTCGCGCAGATCGCCATGCAGACCGCGAGCGCGATCGCCGCCAGCAGCTGGTTCGCGATGCCGAACAGCGGGAACAGCGTGTTGATGCCGCCCAGCGGGTCTGTGACGCCCATGATGAGGATCGCCCCCCAGCCGGCCACCATGATCGCGGTGCAGATCCACGCCCCGGTACGCCAGGAGGTGTCGCGGAAGCGGGGCACGAAGTTGCCGATGCTGTCCTGCAGCATGAACCGCGCCACGCGGGTACCGGCGTCGACCGCCGTGAGGATGAACAGGGCCTCGAACATGATCGCGAAGTGGTACCAGAACGCCATCATCCCCGCGCCGCCGAAGACGCCCTGCATGATCTGGGCGATGCCGACGGCCAGGGTCGGGGCGCCACCCGTGCGGGAGACGATCGACTCCTCACCGACGTTGGAGGCCATGGTGCTGAGCGCCTCGGGAGTCAGGCTGACGCCGGTCAGGCCGAGGCCGTTGACGAACGCGACCGCACCCTCGATGGTGCCGCCCGTCGCTGCCGCCGAGGAGTTCATGGCGAAGTAGATGCCGCGGTCGATCGACAGCGCCGCGACGAGGGCCATGATCGCCACGAAGGACTCCATGAGCATGCCGCCGTAGCCGATGAAGCGCGTCTGGCGCTCCTTCTCGATCATCTTCGGCGTGGTACCGGAGGCGATCAGGGCGTGGAACCCGGAGAGCGCACCGCAGGCGATGGTGACGAAGAGGAACGGGAACAGCGTGCCCGCGACGACCGGGCCCTGCCCCGAGCTCGCGTACTCGGTGACCGCGGGGACACTGATCTCGGGACGCGTGACGACGATCGCGACCGCGAGCATGATGATCGTGCCGATCTTCATGAAGGTGGAGAGGTAGTCGCGCGGGGCGAGCAAGAGCCAGACCGGCAGGACGGCGGCGATGAAGCCGTAGATGATGATGCCCCAGGCGATGGTGATGCGGTCGAGCGTGAAGAGCTCGACGCCCCACGCCGTCTCGGAGATCCAGCCACCGCCGATGATGGCGAGCAGCAGCAGCACGAACCCGATCACGGACACCTCGGTGACCTTGCCGGGCCGGAGGTAGCGCAGGTAGACGCCCATGAACAGGGCGATCGGGATGGTCATCGAGACGGAGAAGACGCCCCACGGGCTCTCGCCCAGGGCGTTCACGACGACGAGGGCGAGGATCGCGACGATGATGATCATGATCGCGAGGGTGGCGATGAGCGCCGCCGTGCCGCCGATGACGCCGAGTTCCTCGCGCGCCATCTGGCCGAGCGAGCGGCCGCCCCGGCGCATGGAGAAGAACATCACGAGGTAGTCCTGCACCGCGCCCGCGAAGATCACGCCGATGATGATCCACAGGGTCCCGGGAAGGTAGCCCATCTGCGCGGCGAGCACCGGGCCCACGAGGGGGCCGGCTCCGGCGATGGCGGCGAAGTGGTGGCCGTAGAGGACGCGGCGGTCGGTGGCGGCGTAGTCCTTGCCGTCGGCCTTGTACTCGGCGGGGGTCGCACGACGGTCGTCCGGCTTCAGCAGGTTCCGCTCGATGAACTTCGAGTAGAACCGGTAGGCGATCAGATACGTGCAGACCGCCGCGAAGACGAACCAGATGGCGTTGACGGTCTCCCCGCGGACGATCGCGAGGATGGTCCAGGAAACACCGCCGAGGAGGGCGATGCCCACCCACAGGGCGATCTTCGCCGGCGTCCACCGGCGGTCTTCTGCTTCAGCCCGCTGCGGGTCGACGGCGACCGGCGGCAGGTTCGGGTCCGTCACCAGCACGTCGGCGTGCCGGTGGGACCCGTTCTGCTTCTTACTCATGTTGCTCCTCGAAGGCGAGAGTGTGATGCACACGAAGGTAGCAACTTAGTGAGGCGTACATCACAGCGCAAGCCCTTCGAGCCGTGGGTTGCGCCGAACGCGCCCGGACCTGCGGCGAGTGGGCGGCGCTTCCCGCCACTTCCCGGCGCTTCCAGCCGCCTCCGGTGCCGAACCCGGCCCGTGGGAACCAGCGATCCTAGGTCATGGTCAGCAGGACCTTGCCGGTGTGCTCCCCGGAGTCGAAGTAGGTGTGCGCGTCCGCGACCTCCGCGAGCGGGAAGCTCCGGTCCACGAAGGGCCGCACCGCTCCGGACGCCACGAGCGGCCAGACGTGCTCCTGCACAGCGCGCATGATCGCGGCCTTCTCCGCGACGGGACGGGACCGCAGCGTGGTGCCGGCCACGCTCGCACGCTTGCCCATCAGCGCCGCGAGGTCGAGTTCCGCCTTCGCCCCGCCCTGCAGCCCGATCACCACGAGCCGCCCGCCCGTGGCGAGCGCATCGAGGTTGCGCGCCAGGTATCCCGCGCCGACGACGTCGAGGATGACGTCCACGCCCCGACCGTCCGTTGCCGCCCGGACCTCCGCGACGAAGTCCTGGTCCCGGTAGTTGATCAGGGATCCCACGCCCAGGGACCGGGCGACGTCGAGCTTGGCAGCCGATCCCGCTGTGACGTGCGGGACCGCACCGAGGGCGAGGACCACCTGGGTCGCCATCAGGCCGATCCCGCCGGACGCCCCGTGGATCAGGACGTGGTCACCGGCCTCGAGTCCGGCCTGCAGCACGAGATTGGACCAGACGGTCGCGGCGGTCTCGGGGAGCGCGGCGGCCTCCACGAGGCCCACGCCCGCCGGCGCCAAAATCACCTGCCCCGCCGGCACGGCGACCTGGTCGGCGTATCCGCCGCCGGCCAGCAGTGCGACGACGGCGTCCCCGACCGCGAAGCCGGTCTCGCCCGGGTCCGCCACGTGCCCCGAGACCTCCAGCCCCGGGACGGCGGACGCCCCGGCGGGCGGCGGGTAGAAGCCGCGCCGCTGCTGCACATCGGCGCGGTTGAGGCCCGCGGCGAGGACGTCGATGAGCACCTCGCCGGCGGCCCGCACCGGTGCGGAGACCTCCTCCACCGAGAGCACCTCCGGCCCACCAGCCCCCTCGATCACGACTGCGCGCACGCCGACCTCCACTCTCTCCCGGGTATTTGGGCGTCACCTGCCCCGCATGAAACACTAACGGCGGGAAGGTTGTCCGAGCGGCCGAAGGAGCTGGTCTTGAAAACCAGTGGGCGGTTACCCCGTCTCAAGGGTTCGAATCCCTTACCTTCCGCGAGAGCGCCGCACCTGCGCTGACACGAGGCCGGTCGGGCCGATCGAAGGATCGGCCCGACCGGCCTCTGTCGTTGCGCAGGCCTTCTCGCGGGCCGGACGGTATGCCTATACGGCGTCGGATGCCTCCAGGCGGCCCGAACGGACCGCCTTCGCGAAGGCCTCGTAGTCGCGTTCGTTCTGATCGGAGTAGCGCTGTGAGAAGTCGGTGACGGAGCGGTCGAATTTGTCGCTCTTCCCGAGGTAGGCGGAGATCGCGATCGGGTCGCCGGAGCGGGCGTGCGCCCGGGCCAGGGTCCAGCCGCAGGCGTCGGCGTAGAAGGTCAGGGCGAGCGGTCTCATCTCCTCGACGACGGCCGAGCCCTTCATGTCGCGCAGTTGCCGCCAGTACAGGTACCGGTTGTCCTGTACACCCTTGGTCCATCCCAGGAAGATGTCGCTCGCGGCCTGCATCATCCGCTGCCCCTGCACCACGCGCTCGCCCGGCTGCTTGAACCGGCTCTTCGGCAGGTGGTCCTCCAGCACCGACCTCGTGGCCTCCTTGACCTGCAGGAACAAGGGATCCTGCTGGTCGCGGCCCTGCAGCAGGGCGATGAACGCCCGCGTCCCGACGCTGCCGACCCCCACGACCTTCCGGGCGACGTCGACGACCTCGAAGCGTTCCAGCAGCTGGCGCCGGTCGGCGGGCAGGGTGGCACGGTAGGACCGCAACTGCTTACGGATGGCGGGTCCCACCTCATCGGGCGACATACCGTACACCTCGCCCAGCTCCCGCACCGGGATGACGATCGGTGGCTGACTGACGATCCGGTACTTCCCGTCCACGAGCTCGGCAAGTTTGGACAGTGCGTGCAGGCTGTCCCGGGCGCGGGCCTTGTCGACGTTCCGTCGAGCTGCCTTCGCCCCGCTCTCAGCCTTCTTCAGGGCCTTGCCCTTCTGGGTACCCACGGCCAGGTCCATGGCTTCCATCAGCCGCTCCTCGGAGAAACGGGCGTACCAGATGTCCAGCGTGCGCATCTGCGCGAACCCCGCCATCGCTTCGCGGTAGGCCCGCACGGCCGTGAGCGTCACGTCGCGCACCTCCTCCGCGGTGAACGCGTTGTTCCGTGCAGCGATCGTGAAACTCGCGGCCATGCGCTTGACGTCGTACTCGAACGGTCCCGGAAGGGTCTCGTCGAAGTCGTTCAGGTCGAACAGCAGGTTCCGCTCCGGCGAGGCGAAGACGCCGAAGTTGGACAGGTGGGCGTCCCCGCACAGCTGGGAGACCAGGCCCGCCCGCGGAGTGTCCTTCAGGTCGGCGGCCATGATCCTGGCCGCACCCCGGTAGAACGTGAACGGTGAGGCCATCATCCGCCCGTGCCGCACCGGCAGGAGATCCTGGTCGCGGGTGAGGTTCTGTTCCTCGAGCAGCGCGACCGGATCCGGGCGGTCGGACGAGGGGACCCATCCCTTGTGGCCGGAAACCGGCGACTTCTCCCGGCATGCCTTGCCCCTCGCAGCACGTTCCTCGGCACTCCTGTGCTTGACCTTGGTCTCGGCCATGATCGGTGGCCTCCCTCTTCCGTCAGGGAACCGGCACCGGGGGTCCGGGGGGCGGTCCGTGCTCAGCGCGCGAACGCGCCCTGTCTTGGTGTTCCACGGCGAACCCGGCGGAATGACGAGTGCGCCGCCGGTCACGGTAGTGCTCACGATCGTCGTGTACCTCCTCCGCAGGGGGTGACCACGCGGACCGCTCGGCCATCGCCGTCGGGTGGGGCTTTGTCCTCTGGCCGGACCGCCCGGAGGGCGGGAGACTTGTCCGGGCCCCTACGCCATCCCGAATCCCGCGAGTCGAGCAGGTACCTGATGAGCCTTCCGAGCAGAGGCGGCGTCCAGACGGCGCCGTTCAACCAGCGACTCGCCCTGCTGCTGGCGACGGCGATGTTCGTCCTGGTCGTCGACACGTCGATCATGAACGTCTCGATCTCCGCGGTGGTGGACGACATCGGAGCGACCGTCAGCGGGCTGCAGTCGACGATCGCCCTCGAGGCACTGGTCTCGGCGGCCTTCATCCTGATCGGCGGCAAGATCGGCGACCTGATCGGCCGGAAGCGCGCCTACGTGATCGGGCTGTGCTGCTACGCCATCGGCGCCGTGGCGATGACCCTGGCCCAGAGCCTCCTCCCGATCATCATCTTCTGGGCCCTGATCGGCGGCCTGGGTGCCTCGCTCCTCCTCCCCGCCATGCAGTCCCTCATCCATGGCAACTTCGAAGGAGACGCCCAGAAGCGGGTCTACGCCCTGGTCGGCGCCTCGGCAGCGATCGCCGCCGCCGTCGGGCCTCTGCTCGGCGGCTTCATCACCACGTTCCTGTCCTGGCGCGTCGCCTTCCTGCTCGAGGCCCTCCTCATCGTGGTCGTCCTCTCGGGGATCAGGCTGGTCCGCGACGTCCCGTACACGGGTCCCCGGGAACTGGATGTCGTCGGATCGATCCTGTCCATCGTGGGCATGGGCGGAGTGGTACTCGGCATCCTGGTGTGGCAGGAGGGCGGCGAATCGGTGGGAGCCCTCCTGGCGGTGGGCGTCGTGGGACTGGGCAGCCTGGTCTACTGGCTCGTTCAGCGCAAACGCCACAGCAAGCCGACGCTGCTGGACCCGGACCTGTTCCAGGCGAAGACCTTCCGCTTCGGCGCCACCGGCCAGATGCTCCAGCAGATCGCCCTGGGGGGCACGATGATCGTGCTGCCCATCTACCTGCAGATGGTGCTCGGCTACAACGCGATGGAGTCAGGGCTGTCGATCGCCCCGCTCTCCCTCACCATGTTCGCCGTCGCCCTGCTGGTCGGGAAGAAATCCGGCGCGCGACGCCCGGCGGGTCTCATACAGTGGGGCTTCCTGCTGCTGCTCGTGGGTCTGGCACTGCTGGTCCCGGTCGTGCCGCGCGCGGACTCCGGCTGGTGGCTCCTGATCCCGCTGGTCATCGCCGGTGGCGGGCTCGGACTGCTGGTGTCCCAGCTCAACAACTACACCCTGTCCCCCATTTCGGACGAGCGGGTCAGTGAGGCCGCCAGCGTGAATTCGGCCGCGGGATCCTTCGGTCTGTCGTTCGGGCTCGCCTTCGCCGGCGGGATCATGCTGGCGTCGCTCTCCACCATCTTCATCGGCATGGCGACCTCCAGCACCGTCCTCCCGTCCGCCGAGCAGCAGCAGGTGGCGACGGCCCTCGAAGAGGACGCCCAGGTGGTGAGCAACACCCAGCTCGAGGAGATCCTCGTGGGCCAGCCGGAGGAGATCCAGGACGAGATCATCCGCATCAACACGGAGGCACGGCCCCTTGCCCTCCAGATCGCCCTGTTCGTCCCTATCCTCGCCGGGCTCGCAGGGCTCGTCACATCCTTCCGTATGATGCGGATCCCCGACCCCAAGCCTGCCGGTACCGGCGGGGGGAGCGTCCTGGGCTGAGTCCCCGACCGCCGGGTCGGGGCGTCGCGCCTCGACAGTGGCCTCCGCCGTGGTGCCCCGCGCCGTCGTGCGGTACTGTCCCGAGGAGCAGCAGCCGCGCCACGAATGCGTGGCCTGGGACAGGGGTTCTATGGGTAGCCGGCAGGGCGGACGGGCGTCGCGGCGCCGTCGGGGTGCAGCGGTGTCGGTCCTGGCGTCGGTCGCGACGACCGCCCTGATCGCAGGGTGCGGCGTCTTCGGGTCGGAGGAGCCGGAGCGCCGACCCGGCTCCACCGGGACGGCCGAGACCCCCACGACGGAGCCGGAGCGCCGCGCGGGCTCCGCCGGGACGGCCGAGACCCCCACGGCGACCTCCCCGATCGCCGTGGGTGATTGCATCAATGATCCCGGCATGGAGGACCACTCGGACATCGCCGTGATCCCGTGCGATGAACAGCACGTGTTCGAGGCCTTCGCCACCACGCAGATGCCCGAGGGCGAGTATCCCGGCCAGGGCGGGGCCAACACCGCGGCCACCGACTTCTGCGCCGAGGAGTTCAAGAGCTTCATCGGCGTGGACTACGACACCTCCGTCCTCGAACTGCTCTATTTCTATCCCGTCGAGGAGAGCTGGGACGCCGAGGGCGACCGGGAGATCCTGTGCTTCGTCGCGGAACAGGAGGAGACGCCGGTGACAGGAACTCTGCGAGATGCGGGTCGATAGCACCATTCGTCCATGGATGACGGCCAGAGGCCCCGGATCTTCCGGGGCCTCTGGTGTTTTAGTAACCCGTTGTTAACGATGTTCTGGTTGGCTACTCCTGGGGATAGGAATGTCACCTGCGTCACATACGGTGCACATGCCAACACGTCCACCCACCACGGGTCGGCGGGCTTCACTCGCGGCCGCTGTCGCGGCCATCGTCAAGGAGAAGAAAGAACGAATGGCTAATTCGTCATGGAAGGGAGCGCTCTGTGCGGCGCTGTCGGTAGGGCTCATGGCCTCACCGATGATCGCACTGCCGGCCAACGCGGTCGAGACACCCCCGGGTACGGCGTCCGTCACAGGAGACGGCGTCATCATCAACGAGGCGTACCTCACGGGCGGTTCTTCGGGAACACCCCTCAGCAACAAGTACGTGGAGCTCTACAACCCGACCGACGCTCCGGTGAGCCTCGACGGCTGGTCGCTGCAGTACCGCGCACCGGGCTCCACCGCCACACCCGGTGCCACCGTGCTCCGCGGCACCATCCCGGCCAAGGGCTACTTCCTGATCCAGGGCGGCAGCAACGGTGCGAACGGCGCGGCCCTGCCCGCCCCTGACCTCACCAGCGGCTTCAATCCCGGCGCGCCGGGCGGCGTAATCATCCTGGCGAACCAGACCACCAGTGTCGGGGTCCTGCCGCTGGGCAGCATCGTGGGCACGCCCGGCGTCGTCGACGCCCTGGGTTACGGCACCGCGAACGCCTTCGAGGGCACCGCCGCCGCCACACCGGGCGCGGGCAGCACGAAGTCCGCCAACCGCACCGGATTCGTGGACACGGACAACAACGGCGCCGACTTCACGCTGCAGGACACCACGCCGATGAACGCGACCGGCCAGGCCGGCACGCCCACCCCGACGCCGACCCCGACGCCGACTCCGACGCCGACCGACCCCCCGGTGCCGGGCGTCGTCACCCCCATCCGTGACATCCAGGGCTCCGGCTCCGCCACACCCCTGGCCGGACAGACCGTCACCACGCGCGGGAAGGTCACCGCGGCCTACCCGACGGGCGGCTTCGCGGGCTTCTACCTCCAGGCCGCCGGCAGCTCGGCAGCCGCCGACCAGACCGCCTCGGACGCCATCTTCGTCTACTCCCCCGCAACCGTCGGCTCCGTCGCCGTGGGCGACTACGTAGAGGTCACCGGCATCGCCGGCGAATTCTTCAACCTGACGCAGCTCACCGTCGCCGCAGGCGGCACGGTCAAGCTCACCGAGCCCGCCGAGGAAGCGAAGGCCTCCGCCATCGCGCTCCCCGCCACGGATGCCGCGCGTGAAGCAGTGGAGGGCATGCTCTTCCAGCCCTCCGAGGCCTTCACCGTGGCCGACAACTACGCCCTGAACCAGTACGGCGAAGTCACCCTCGCGGCCGGGGCCGAGCGCCTCCGCCAGCCGACCGACGTCGCACGCCCCGGCACGCCCGAGAACGCTGCGGTCATCGCCGACAACGCCGCCCGGAGCATCAGGCTCGACGACGGTGCGTCCACCAATTTCTTCACCCAGGTCAACCGCGGCGAGGTGCTGCCGTACCTCACGCCGTCGCAGCCCGTCCGCGTCGGCTACAGCGCGCAGTTCACCTCCCCGGTGGTCCTCGACTACCGCAACAGCGCCTGGAAGTTCCAGCCGCTGGCCGAACTCGACGGCGCCCGCCCGGACGGGGTCCAGCCCGTGCAGTTCGCCGGCGAGCGCCCTGCCGCCCCCGAGGAGGTCGGCGGGAACGTCAAGATCGCCTCGTTCAACGTGCTGAACTACTTCGCGACCACCGGTGAGCAGCTCACGGGCTGCACCTACAACACGGACCGCGCGGGGAACCCCATCACGGTGAGAGGCGGATGCGACGCCCGCGGCGCCGCGAACCAGGAGAGCTTCGAGCGCCAGGAGGCGAAGATCGTCTCGGCGATCAACGCACTCGACGCCGACGTCGTCACCCTCATGGAGATCGAGAACTCGGCGAAGTTCGGCAAGGATCGCGACTTCGCCCTCAAGACCCTCACCGACGCGCTCAACGAGCAGGCGCCGGGCACCTGGGACTACGTCCGCTCCCCCGCGGCCCTGCCGGCGCTGGAGAACGAGGACGTCATCCGCACGGCCCTGATCTACAAGAAGGCCACAGCCGAGCCCGTGGGCGAGTCCGTCATCCTCGACGACAACGTGGTGTTCACCAACGCGCGCAAGCCCCTGGCGCAGGCCTTCAAGCCCGTCGGCGGGACCGAGGACGAGACCTTCCTCGCCATCGTCAACCACTTCAAGTCCAAGGGATCCGGTCCGAGCTCGGGCACCAACGCCGACACCGGTGACGGCCAGGGCGCGTGGAACGCCGCGCGCGTGGACCAGGCCCGGGCCCTCGTCGCATTCGCCGATTCCATGAAGACGACGGCGAAGACGGACAAGGTCCTCCTGACCGGCGACTTCAACTCCTACACGCAGGAGGACCCCATGCAGGTCCTCTACGAGGCGGGATACGTCAACCAGGCCGAGAAGGACGACAGCTTCTCCTACGTCTTCTCGGGCCTCAGCGGCTCCCTCGACCACATCCTGGCGTCGCCGACGGCGGACGCCACGGTGTCCGGGGTGGACACGTGGAACATCAACTCCGTCGAGTCGGTGGCCCTCGAGTACAGCCGGTACAACAACAACGTCACCGACTACTACCAGGCGGATCCGTACCGCGCCAGCGACCACGACCCCGTGGTGGTCGGCCTGAACCTCGCACCGGCCGATACCACCGCGGAACTCAACCTGCTGAACATCAACGACTTCCACGGTCGCATCGACTCCAACACGGTGCGCTTCGCCGGGACCGTCGAGAAGCTCCGTGCCGAGTTCGGCGATGAGAAGACGGCCTTCCTCTCGGCCGGTGACAACATCGGCGCGTCCCTGTTCGCTTCGGCGCTGCAGGACGACCAGCCGACGATCGACGTCCTGAACACCCTGGAACTCCGCGCATCCGCCGTGGGCAACCACGAGTTCGACAAGGGCTTCGGCGATCTGACCGGCCGTGTCGCCGACGCCGCGGACTTCTCGTACCTGGGCGCCAACGTGTACACCAAGGGCACCACCGAGCCCGCCCTCGACGAGTACTCGATCATCACGGTCGACGGCGTCGACATCGCGGTGATCGGTGTGGTCACCGAGGAGACCGCGTCACTCGTCAGCCCCGGCGGCATCGCGACCGTCGACTTCGGGGATCCTGTCGAGGCGGTCAACCGCGTCGCGCAGGAGATCGAAGCACAGGACCTCGCCGACGTCATCGTCGCCGAGTACCACGAGGGTGCCGGGGACGGCGCCGTCGAGGGTGCAACCCTGGAGCAGGAAGTCGCAGCAGGTGGCGTGTTCGCCGAGATCGTCACGGAGACGACGCCCCTCGTGGATGCCATCTTCACCGGCCACACGCACAAGCAGTACGCGTGGGACGCCCCCGTCCCCGGCGCCGCAGGCGAGACCCGGCCCATCCTCCAGACCGGGTCCTACGGCGAGTTCGTCGGCCAGATCACGCTGACCGTCGACACCACGACGGGCGACGTCGCGTCCTACACGGCCCGCAACGTCGCACGCTCCACCGAGACGGATGCAGCCCTCGTCGCGGCCTACCCGCGCGTCGCCGCGGTGAAGACCATCGTCGATGCGGCCCTCGCGCAGGCGAAGGTCATCGGCGACCAGCCGGTCGGTGCGGTCACCGGGGACATCACCACGGCCTTCACGGGTGCAACCCGTGACGACCGCGCCAACGAGTCCACCCTGGGCAACCTCGTCGCCGACTCCCTGCGGGCCAGCCTCGCACCGGCCGAACGCGGCGGTGCGCAGATCGGCGTCGTCAACCCGGGCGGGCTCCGCAACGAGCTCTACTACGCTCCGGACGGCGTCGTGACGTTCGCCGAGGCGAATGCGGTCCTGCCGTTCGTCAACGACCTCTGGACCACCACCCTGACCGGTGCGCAGTTCAAGGCGATGCTCGAGCAGCAGTGGCAGCCGGACGGCAACACGCGGTCCTTCCTGGCCCTCGGCCTGTCGGACAACGTGAGTGTCACCTACGACCCGGCCCTCGCCCGGGGTTCGAGGATCACCTCGGTGACGATCGACGGCGCACCGCTCGATCCGGCCAAGGACTACCGGATCGGCACGTTCAGCTTCCTGGCGCAGGGTGGCGACAACTTCACGGTCTTCCGTGAGGGCACCGACACCCGCGAATCGGGACTCGTTGACCGTGACGCGTGGATCGACTACGTGCGCGCCAACAGCCCGCTGTCGCCGTCGTTCGACCGCCGCAGCGTGCAGGTGCAGGGTGCCCCGACCACGGTGAAGGCCGGTGACGCCGTCTCCTTCACGGTGTCGAAGCTGGATCTCACCTCACTCGGCAGCCCGACCAACACCACGCTGGCCGCGAGCTTCGTGGCTGCGGACGGCACGGTCACCGAGCTGGGCAGTGTCCCGGTCACGGCCGGCAGCGCCACGGTGAACCTCACCGTTCCCGCAACGGCAAGCGGACAGGGGCGCATCGTCCTGACGGCCGCTCCGAGCGCGACGACCGTGACCCTGCCGGTCACCGTCGAGGCCGTCACCCCGACGGAACCGCCCGTGCCGCCCGCACCGGAGAAGCCGGAGAAGCCGGTCAAGCCCGTCAAGCCGGAGAAGCCCGTCAAGCCCGTCAAGCCGATCAAGCCCGGCAAGCCGGCCTGCTCCGAACCGACGGCACCGGCCGAGGGCGCGAACAACGGCAGCTGGGTCAGCTACCGCGCGCACCTGGCGAACTACGACCGCTGCCTCAAGGGCTAGGTCGGCCGCCGGTCGCCCCGCGACCGGTCGGAGATGACAGAGGGACCCCCGCCGGTTCGATACGGGCGGGGGTCCCTCTGTCGTTCGACGTGCCGGGTGCGGACTCCGTTGTCCGTCCGGCCTTCCGCCCCTGACCGGAGGCGGGCGTCAGCCCGCCGCCGACGCGTCAGCTGGGGTCCAGGCCTCGTTCAGCTCGGCCCCGGAGCGCCGCTCGCCCGACGACGGAACCACACGCGGTGTCCGCGTCGACGCCCGGTCCAGGACGGCGCCCGCGATCGCGTCGGCGTCGAGCAGGGTCCTGCTGCCCGCCTCCAGCGCCGCGCCGGCGTGGGCGGCGATCGCCGTGCCCCACTGCACGGACGTGAGCTGGAGGCCGATGACGAAGAGGGATTCCTGCTCCCGGCCGGATCGGTCGACGGCCCGGTACGGCGGCGGGGTGACATCCAGCCCGTCGGAGGTGACGGGGGTTCCGGTCTCCCCCATGAACGTCGCCGGCCGGACGATCCCCTGCTGCAGCATCTGGCGCATCAGCGGGGAGAGGCTCGTGGACACCCGGTTCGCCGGCATCATCGCCTCGACGAGATAGTGCGCCGTGAACGAGTCCCCCGAGACCCACGGTGAGGCAGCCCGGAACAGACCGGCCTCCGGGTCGAAACCGAAACCGGGGTTGGGCCCGACGAAACGGACGATCCCGGCCCGGACGAGCGCCGCGAGCTGTGCGATGCGCAGCGGGGGCGGGCCGCTCGCAAGGCCCTCGACCAGCGGCTCGAACCACCCGCGCAGCTCCGCGTTCCAGGACGAGACGGAGATCCCGCCGTCCGCCACGGCCTGCTTGATCACCGTGCGCCCGGCATTCAGGGCACCGATCGCCATCTTGAGCGGGTCGTCCTCGCCCTTCGCCGACCCCGCGGCATCCGCGTCGAGGTAGGCGAGCACCGTCGCGGTGAAGGCTGCGCCGTCCGCGAAGCGACGTCCGGCGAAGGGGTGGGCGAGGGCTTCGACGTCGAGCCTCAGCTCCACCGGCACGGCCCGCGCGACGGCCTCCCCGGCGGCGGCCTCCCAGCCCGGTCCGTCGCTCACGAGGGCAGCATCGAGTCCGGCGAGGAACGTATCGGGCGGCGTGAGGAGCGCAGCAGGCGCGGTGCGGCTGAGGGTCGAGTAGTAGGTCCAGAGCACGTCGCGGTGCAGGAGGGGCCAGAGGTCGTGGTCGAAACCCGGCTGGACGCCGGACGCCCGGAACGCGAGGGCGTGTTCGGGGGTGCAGAAACGCAGCACGACGCTGCGCGGGAAGTACGAGTCGAGGGACGCCTTCGCACGGTAGGGGACGCCGCGTCTCGACCCGGCCACGAGGCGGGGCTCCTTCCCGGACGGCGTGTAGACGAGCCGACCGTCGTCCTCGCTGGAGAACCGGCCGCCGCGACCCTCCGTCAGCTGGATCATGGCGTCGAAGAAGTTGAGCCCGAGTCCGCGGACCAGGACGGTCTTCCCCGCCGGAAGGCGGTTCCAGGCGACGTCGGCCGGGACTGCGGGCGGCCAGTACTGCAGTCCGTGCCGCGCCGCGGCGTCCTGGAGCCGGCCCTGGTCCGGGGTCAGGGTCGCCGCGAGATGGCCGAGCGCCAGGACGACGTCGTCGGCATCGAACTGCGACCCGTCGTCGAGGGTGATCCGCCACTCCCGGCCACCGCGTCCGGCGGAAGCGTCGCGGTGTCGAGCCGCCGCGCTGTGGTCGAGGCCGACCGCCTCGTTGCGGTGATGGACCACTGCGACACCCGGCGGCGCCGTCCGCACCACCTCGGTGAACACCCAGGCGAGGTACCGGCCGTAGAGCGCCCTGCTCGGGAAGTCCCGCGAGGCGAGTCCCCTGCATTCCGCCACGTCGTCGCCGTCGAGCCCCGGGACGAGGCCGGCGACCGCACGCTCGCGCCACGCGTCGAAGGACAGCCCCACGGACGACTCCGGGATGCTCGCGGCCGGGGCCCCGACCGGCACCACCGTCGGATACAGGCAGGGCGTGTTCATCAGGAAGAGCCGTGACTGGTCCGGGCGCCAGACGTGGCCCGGCCCGGGGTCGTGCGGTTCGACGACGCGGATGACCAGCGCGGGAGCGGACGCCCCGAGGGCCCGATGTCCGGCGATCAGCCGCTCGACCACGGAGGTGCCGCGAGGTCCACCACCGATGACGGCCACCTGTCGTGCGTCCTGATTCTCCACCTTGCAAGAGTATCCAACGTGGCGCCTGCGCCGGTCCGCCGGGGATGCCGGGCTTGGTGACGCTTCCACGTCCCTGCATAGGATGGGCGCATGACGCTGCACACGGATGACCCCGCCATGACGGACGACCCCTTCCTCTGGCTGGAGGACATCTACGGCGAGCGCCAGCTCGACTGGGTGCGCGCCGAGAATGCCCTGACGGAGGATGCGCTGGTCACCCCGGACTTCGGGGTCCGCGAGCGCGGGATCCTCGAAGTGCTCGACTCCACCGACCGCATCCCGATGGTGGGCAAGCACGGCGACTTCTACTACAACTTCTGGCGCGACGCCGCGCACCGGCAGGGCATCTGGCGTCGCACGACCTGGGAGAGCTATGCCTCAGACGACCCGCAGTGGGAGCTCCTCCTCGACGTCGATGCCCTGAGTGCCGCCGAGGGCACGGACTGGGTCTGGGGTGGCGCGCTCTTCCTGCGCCCCGCGGACGGCGAACCCCACGGGCGGGTCCTCGTGGTGCTCTCCCCCGACGGAGGCGACGCCGCACGGTACCGCGAGTTCGACCTCGACACCCTGGCCTTCGTGGACGGCGGGTTCGACATCCCGGCGGCCAAGAGCCGCATCACGTGGGCGGGGCCGGACACCCTGTATGTCGGCACCGACTTCGGGCCCGGCTCCATGACATCGAGTTCCTACCCCCGGACCGTCCGCACCCTGCAGCGCGGCGGCAGCCTGGACGACGCCGACGAGTACTTCGGCGTGGACGAGGACCACATGATGGCCCTCGTCCTGCACGATTCCACTCCCGGCTTCGTGCGCGATGTCGCCGTCGACACCATCGACTTCTACACGCGCCGCACCTACCTCCGGCGGGACGGGTCGTGGCGGCTGATCGAGGTGCCGGAGGACGCGAGTATCTCCCTGCACCGCGAATGGCTGATCGTGCGCCCCCGCACGGACTGGACCGTCGACGGCAGCACGCACGCCGCCGGGTCGCTGCTCGTCATCGGGTTCGAGGCGTTCCTCGCCGGCGGGCGCTCCTTCGCCACCGTGTTCGCCCCTGACGCGTCGACGTCCCTGCAGTCCTGGAGCTGGACCCGGGACTACCTGCTGTTGAACCTGCTGCGCGACGTCTCCTCAGAGATCCGCATCCTCGACCCCGCGCAGGGCTGGGCGGCGGAACTCCTCGACGCCTGCCCGCCGCTGCACTCCGTGGACGCCTACGCCGTCGACGACGAGGACGACGACGCCGGCAACGACTACTGGCTGATCGCCACCGGCTTCCTCACACCCTCGACGCTCTACCGCGGGACCATCGGCGGGGACCACACCGCCGTCAAGTCGTCGCCGTCGTACTTCGACGAGGACCGCTACGCGGTCGAGCAGCACTTCGCGGTCTCCGACGACGGCACGCGGGTCCCGTATTTCCAGATCGCCGCGAAGAACCTGGTGCTCGACGGCGGGAACCCCACCCTGCTCTCCGGGTACGGCGGCTTCGAGCACTCCATGACGCCCGCCTACAGCGGCGTGATCGGCCGCGGCTGGCTGGACCGCGTCACCGACGACGGCCGCGCCGGTGTCTACGTGCTGGCGAACATCCGCGGCGGCGGCGAGTACGGACCCGCGTGGCACCGCGCAGCCCTGCACGCCGATCGGCACCGCGCGTACGAGGACTTCGCGGCGATCGCCGAGGACCTGGTGCGGCGCGGCGTCACGGCGCCGGCCCTGCTGGGCTGCACCGGTCGGAGCAACGGCGGCCTCCTCGTGGGCAACATGCTCACCAACTACCCGCACCTGTTCGGCGCCGTCTCCTGCGGTGTCCCGCTGCTGGACATGCGCCGGTACACGAAGCTCTCCGCCGGGTACTCGTGGATCGCCGAGTACGGCGACCCGGACAAGCCGGAGGAGTGGGAGTACGTCCGGACGTTCTCGCCCTACCACCTGCTGCGCGACGACGTGGCCTACCCGAAGACCCTGATCTGGACGGCGACGAGCGACGACCGCGTGGGGCCTGTCCAGGCCCGCAAGATGGCCGCGAGGATGAAGGACCTCGGCGTCGGGAACGTCTGGTTCCACGAGGCGCTCGAGGGCGGGCATGCGGGTGCGGCGGACAACCGGCAGGCCGCAAGGATGCACGCCATGAGCTTCGAGTTCCTCTGGCGGGCCCTGACCGGCTCCCTCTGACCGGCGGCGATCCCCCCGCCCCGCCCGACCCGTCGCCGGTCCGTCCGGGGCCGGGTGCCTGTTTTGCTTGTGCCGACACCTTCCGGGTAGCCTTGGGACGCTAGCGATAGCCGATGGAGACGTGCCAGAGCGGCCGAATGGGCTTCACTGCTAATGAAGTGTGGGCCTAAAGCCTACCGGGGGTTCAAATCCCCCCGTCTCCGCTGGAAGAGCCCCTAGAAATAGGGGCTCTTTTTTGTGACCTTCCCGTAGGATCGAAAATCCTTCCCGTGGCGCTCGGATTAGTGCGCAAACCCCGTAGACAAGCTTCACTACCGGGGTAATGTCAGGGAATGACAACGAAGAAGGAAACGATCAGACACCTGGGTCGACTGATTAGTCAGGGTCTGCAAGACGCGGGACTCACACAGGCTATGGCAGCGGAGAAGTTGGGGACGTCGAGGCGTTCAGTGAGCAACTGGGCTGCGGGTGACTCGTGGCCGACCGCGAAAGTCCGAGCACAGCTTGAGCAGATCCTGGGGTGGAAGGAGCACTCGTTGCAGGAGGCGTTGGCCTCGTCCCTTGGTGAGCATGGGATTCCGTTGACGACGTTCACTGACGCTCATATGAGGGGTAAGGGTGCGTCCGAGACGTGGCCGCAGGCGAGTACGGAGGCGTTGGTGTCTGAGCTATTGCGCCGCTTTCACCGGCAGGAGGACAGGATTACGAAGTTGCAGCGTGAGTTGGCGTTGGTAAAGGAGGAGGTGCTCGCTCAGCCTGACTCTTCATTGGCCGCGCATCGCACGGGGCCGTCGATGATCGCCCTGTGGCGGGCGGAGGCCGAGGGTGAGAGCCGTACCGTCTAGGAATTGCCGCCGGGGTGACGCGGGCCCGTCGGCGTCCGGACCCTACGGTGCTGGCCGGGGACGGAGCGCGCCGACGGTTGTCCCGTTCTCCGGTCGGACGGCGTCCCGTGTCCGGGGGCCCGCCAGCAGGAGCACCAGGGCCACGAGGTAGGCCACCAGGATGGGTGGCTCGTTGGGGTCAGCGGCTGTGGCACCCGGGATGCCGGCTCGGGACTGGAAGGCGAGTTGAGCCATATAGCTGAGCTGCTGCAGCGTGCCGGAGGCCAGGAGGGTCCCGCCCAGGAGGTAGCCCCACGGTTGCTGCCGCCACAGCTGGACCGCAGCGAGCAGGTAGGCCGGCACGATCAGGACGAGGTCTGCGGCGTAGGACAGGTGCAGGCCGGAGGCAGGCTGGACGAGAAGGCCCTCCGACGGGACTGTCCCCGTCAGGGCGAACCGGGACGCGTAGTACGTCCAGATGCCACCCAGCCCCAGGCCCAGCAGACCCAGGACGATCGCGGCTGCCCGGGCGGGGAGGCGGTGCCGGAACCGCCGGGCCAACTCCTCCTGGTCCGCGCTGCCCAGGGCGAGGGCGAGGGCGTAGACGGCCATGGCCAGGACGGCCGCATGGAGCAGGAAGGAGGCGGTGAATCCCAAACCAAACACGAACAGCGTGTAGGTGTAGAGGGTATAGGCCAACGCCCCGGTCCAGAGGATCCAGCCCCGCAATGATCCCCGGGTGGCCAGCCACAACGATCCCGCAAGCGCCGGCACGGCCACTGTGAGGGTCACAGCGTCCATGCCGCGGAACATCGCCACCACCGACGGCGGCTCCTGATACAGGCCACGCACCGTCAGACCCATCAGGCTGGACGCCAGCAACAGAGCGGCGATGGCAGCGGTCAGCAACCGAGGAATCCGCCCGGGGCGGACAGGCACGATGCTGTGTGGCTGGTCGGCAGAGGCCGGTGCCCGTCCGCAGTCACGGCCGGTGTCGTCGCTCGCATGCACCGGCCGGGCACGCGAGCGAGCCCGCCGCGCGAACGCAGCCGCCTTGGCGGCCGCCCTGCGGCACAGGGCGATCACGCGTCGTGCCAGGGATTCTTCGGCGAGGGGAGGAACGCTCATGCGGATCAGACTCCTGATGCAGGCAACGGCACGACGAGCGCGAGGTCCACGGTGATGGACCGGCGGGGCAGACACCAGCATCACCGGCGTCCGCCGCGCCGGGCAGGGCCCAATGTCCCGAACCGCACCCGACACCCCGGATGCCCCCGGCGCTACACCCAGCCCAGCCGACACCTCAGCGCCAACAGCAGCGCCCGGGATGCCCCGCAGCAGCCCTGAGTGTCAACGCTCCCCCGGCCCCGCCGACGCCCAAGGGCTGCTGCATCCAGCCCCGCCGACACCCCGGAGCTACGCCTTGAGCGCCAGTGCGAACGGCAGCACCCCGGACGCCCCGGCAGCGCGCAGCGCCCGCCCGGCCTCCGTGATGGTCCACCGGCTGTCCGCGAAGTCGTCGACGAGCAGCACCGGCCCGGGGTTCGCCGCGAACCATGCGGCGCCCTCGTCAGGGACGGCGAAGTGATCCCACACGGAGGCGAGCCGGAACGCGCTGTTGCCGCCGGGCTGCCCCTGCGGAAACCCGTGCGGCGTGGTCAGCTGCCCGAGATAGGGGATGCGGCCCACACCGGCGAGCGCTTGCGCCAGGGACCCGACGAGTTGGGGACGCCGCCGGGAGGGGACGCTGACGACGGCCACGGGCCGCTCCTCCCAACCCCACTGGGCCAGCACGCGCACGACGGCTTCGACGACCGCCGGATCGAGCGGGGCGTCGGGTGTCGCGTCCGCCAGGAGTTCGCGGAGCCTGTTGCCCCAGCCGAGGTCGGTGAGGCGTGCGAGGGCGCGGCCCGGAAGGCTGACCTCGTCCGGCTTCAGCTTCCCCTTGAGTGGCACACCGAGCTTGTCCATGCCGGACGGCCACTGGCCGCGGGGCTCGAGCTCCACGCCGACCCTGCTGAGGGCCTGGTTCGCGGAGTCGGATGCCTCGCGGGCCACCTCGTCCGAGTACCAGGGGCCGGCGCAGTTGTCGCAGCGGCCGCAGGGGGTGGCGGCGGGGTCGTCGAGGGACCGCGAGAGGAACTCCATGCGGCAGGCCGTGGTGTTCTCGTAGTCGAGCATCGCCTTCTGTTCCACGACGCGCGCCTCGCTGATGCGGCGGTACCGCTCGGCGTCGTATTCCCAGGTCGCCCCGGTGCCCTCCCACCCGCCGGTGACCTTGCGGACCGCGCCGTCGACGTCGAGCACCTTGAGCAGCAGCTCGAGCGGCGAGCGCTTCAGGTTCACCCGGGTCTCGAGTGCGGGGGTGGACAGGACGACACCGGGCTGGAGGGCGTCGATCACCCGGAGCGCGGCGTCCTGGGACGGCATCGAGGCGGTGGCGAAGTACTCCCAGATGTCGCGGTCCTCTGCGCCGGGCAGCAGCAGGACGTCCGCGTTCGGCGTCCCGCGCCCGGCGCGACCGACCTGCTGGTAGTAGGCGACCGGGGACGAGGGCGCCCCGAGGTGCACCACGAACCCGAGGTCGGGCTTGTCGAAGCCCATACCCAGGGCGCTCGTGGCCACCAGGGCCTTCACCTCGTTGTTCTTGAGGGCTGCCTCGGCGGCCTCGCGGTCGGCCGGATCCGTGCGCCCGGTATAGGCCCGGACCGCGTGACCGTTCTCCCGGAGGAGACGCGCGGTGTCCTCGGCGGCGGAGACCGTGAGGGCGTAGATGATGCCGCTCCCCGGCAGGTCCGAGAGGTGGGTGAGAAGCCAGGCGAGACGCGATCGCGGACTCGGCAGGCGCAGCACCCCGAGCCGCAGGGACTTCCGGGCGAGCTCCCCGCGCAGCGTGAAGACGTCGGTGCCGCCCGCTCCCAGCTGCTCCTCGACGTCCTTCACCACGCGCGAGTTGGCGGTCGCGGTCGTGGCGAGCACGGGCACCCCGGCGGGCAGCCCCATGATCAGCTCACGCAGGCGCCGGTAATCCGGCCGGAAGTCGTGCCCCCAGTCGGAGATGCAGTGGGCCTCGTCGATCACGAGCAGGCCCGTCCGCCGCATGAGTTCCGGCAGGTGCTGCTCGCGGAAGGACGGGTTGTTGAGGCGCTCGGGGGAGACGAGGAGGACATCCACCTCGTCGGCCTGCAGCTTCGCGGTGATGTCCTGCCACTCGGTCTGGTTGGCCGAGTTGATGGCCTGCGCCCGGACACCGGCCCTGGCCGCGGCCGCGACCTGGTCCCGCATGAGCGCGAGGAGCGGCGAGACGATCAGGGTGGGCCCCGCGCCGCGCGCGCGCAGGAGCAGGCTCGCGACGAAGTACACCGCCGACTTGCCCCACCCGGTGCGCTGGACCACCAGCGCGCGTCGGCCGCCCTCCACGAGGGCCTCGATGGCCTCGAACTGTCCGTCGTGGAACCGTGCGTCCGGCGACCCGACGAGGGTGGTCAGGATATCGGTGGCTTGCTCGTTCAGCGTGGTGGTCGGCGACATCTCCCCAGTATCCCAGCCGCCTCCCCCACTCCCCGCGGTGCAACCGCTATGTGCACAGCTGTCGCTCCGGCACCAGCCGATACACTTCCAGACGTGACTACAACCTTCGATCTCTCTGCATCCTTCAAGGCCTACGACGTCCGCGGCATCGTCGGTGAGACCATCACCGCCGACTCGGTCCGGGCGGTCGGAGCAGCCTTCGTCGACTCGCTCGAGCTGTCCGGTGAGACCATCCTCGTCGGCGGAGACATGCGGCCGTCGTCGCCCGAGTTCTCGAAGGCGTTCGCCGAGGGTGCCACCCGCCGCGGGGCGAACGTGGTCTACCTCGACCTCATCTCCACCGACGAGCTCTACTACGCCAGCGGTACCCTGAATGCGGCCGGTGTGACGTTCACCGCCAGCCACAACCCGGCCCAGTACAACGGGATGAAGATGACGCGCCCCGGTGCCGTCCCCGTGTCCTCGGAGACGGGCCTCAACGACGTCCAGGAGCGTGCCGAACGCTACCTCGCAGACGGCTCGATCCCCGCCGCCGCGGTGCAGGGCACCACCGGCGTGCGCGACGTCCTCGAGGAGTACTCGCGGTTCCTGCGCACCCAGGTGGACCTCTCGTCGTCGCGCCCGCTCAAGCTGGTGGTGGACGCCGGCAACGGCATGGCAGGCCTGACCACCCCCGCCGTCCTCGGCGACAAGATCCTGCCCGCCCTGCCGTTCGAGATCGTGCCCCTCTACTTCGAGCTCGACGGCTCCTTCCCCAACCACCCGGCCAACCCGCTCGAGCCGGAGAACCTCCGCGACCTGCAGGCCGCCGTCGTCGAGCACGGCGCGGACATCGGGATCGCGTTCGACGGCGACGCCGACCGCTGCTTCATCATCGACGAGCTCGGCCAGCCCGTCTCACCCAGCGCCATCACCGCGATGGTCGCCCGCCGCGAGATCGCCCGTGCGCAGGCCGCCGGCGAGGCCGAACCCGTGATCATCCACAACCTCATCACCTCCCGCGCGGTGCCGGAACTGATCAGGCACGACGGCGGCCGTCCGGTCCGCACGCGCGTGGGCCACTCCTTCATCAAGGCCGTCATGGCGAAGGAGGGCGCCGTGTTCGGCGGCGAGCACTCCGCCCACTACTACTTCCGGGACTTCTGGAACGCGGACACAGGGATGCTCGCCGCGATGCACGTCCTCGCGGCCCTGGGCGAGCAGGACGGGCCGCTCTCGGAGCTGGGCCGCGAATACGAGCCCTACTTCTCCTCGGGCGAGGTCAACTCGAAGGTCGAGGACCTCACGGCGTCCATCGCCCGGGCGCGCGCCGAGTTCGAGCAGGACGGCGTCGTCGTCGACGACCTCGACGGGCTGACCTTCACCCCGGACCACGGGAACTGGTGGTTCAACCTGCGCCCCTCGAACACCGAGCCGTACCTCCGGCTCAACGCCGAGGCCGTGGATCCCCGGACGCTCCAGGACCTCGTGCAGCGCGTCCTCGGGGTCATTCGCGACTGACCCTCCGCGCGGTACCGGCCGGGAGCGCACGTATGGCGGGTCCCATCACTCAGGACCCGCCACAGGTGCGCACTCACCGAGGACCGGCGTCGTCGGCCCCTGATGTCAGGAGACGCTGAACCGTTCCTTCAGTTCGTGGAGCTGGCCCCGGAGCTCGTCGGGCAGGGACTCACCGAAGCGGTCGTACCACTGCTCGATGCCCCGGAGTTCCTCGGCCCATTCGGCGGCGTCGACATGCACGGCGGCCTCCACCTCGGCCGGCGTCATGTCCAGTCCCGTGAGATCGAGCGCTTCCCCTGTGGGGACGAAGCCGATGGGGGTCTCGACGGCGTCCGCTGTGCCCTCCAGCCGTTCGATGACCCACTTGAGTACCCGCGAATTGTCGCCGAAGCCGGGCCAGGCAAAGCCTCCGGACGCAGTGCGGCGGAACCAGTTGACGAGGAAGATCTTCGGCAGGCGTGCCTGGTCCGCGCCGGCGCTGAGGGTGAGCCAGTGCCGGAGGTAGTCGCCGGCGTCGTAGCCGATGAAGGGCAGCATGGCCATGGGGTCACGGCGCACGCGGCCCACCTCGCCGGCAGCGGCCGCCGTGGTCTCCGACGACAGCGTCGATCCCATGAAGATGCCGTTCGCCCAGTTGCGCGACTGCGTGACGAGAGGGACCGTCGTCTTGCGGCGTCCGCCGAAGAGGATGGCCGAGAGCTCGACGCCGTCGGGCCGGTTGAACTCCTCGGCGAGCATGTCGATCTGGTCGATCGGGGTGCAGAACCGGGCGTTCGGGTGCGCGGCGGTGTGATCCATGTCCGGCGTCCAGTCGCGGCCCTGCCAGTCCGTGAGGTGGGCCGGCACCTCCTCCGTCATGCCCTCCCACCAGACGCCGCCGTCGTCGGTGAGGGCCACGTTCGTGAAGACCGAGTTGCCCTTGGCGATGGCGCGCATCGCGTTCGGGTTCGTGTGCCAGCCGGTGCCCGGGGCGACGCCGAACAGGCCTGCCTCGGGGTTGACGGCCCGCAGCTCGCCCTCCTTCCCGAAGCGCATCCAGGTGATGTCATCGCCCAGGGTCTCGACCTTCCAGCCGTCGATCGTGGGGTCGAGCAACGCGAGGTTCGTCTTGCCGCATGCCGAGGGGAACGCCGCGGAGAGGTAGTAGGTCTTGTCCTGGGGTGAGGTGAGCTTGAGGATCAGCATGTGCTCGGCCAGCCAGCCCTCGTCGCGGGCCATGACGGATGCGATCCGCAGCGCGTAGCACTTCTTGCCGAGCAGGGCGTTGCCGCCGTAGCCGGAACCGTAGGACCAGATGGAGCGCTCCTCGGGGAAGTGGACGATCCACTTGTCCTCGTTGCAGGGCCATGGGACATCGGCCTCACCCTCGGCCAGGGGTGCGCCGAGCGAGTGGAGGGCAGGCACGAACGCGGCGTCGAGTTCGGTCATGCGGTCCAGGACGGGGGTGCCGATCGTCGCCATGATGCGCATGGACGTGACCACGTAGGCGCTGTCGGTGATCTCGACGCCGAACTTGGGGTCCTCGGCGTCGAGGTGGCCCATGACGAACGGGATGACGTACATGGTGCGCCCGCGCATGGCCCCGGTGAACAGGCCGGTGAGCTTCGCCTTCATCTCGGCCGGATCCATCCAGTTGTTCGTGAAGCCCGCTTCCCGCTCATCCTTCGAGCAGATGAAGGTCTGCTCCTCCACCCGGGCCACGTCCCTGGGGTCCGAGAACGCCGCGAAGGAGTTGGGGAAGGTCTCCGGGTTGAGCCGGATGAAGGTGCCGCTCTCGACCAGACCATCCGCGAGACGCCGGTTCTCGGCCTCCGACCCGTCCACCCAGACGACGTCGGCGGGCTGCGTCAGCTGCCGCACCTCCTCCACCCACGCGAGCAGGGCCCGGTGGGTGGTCGGCGCAGTGGGGGGTGTGTCGACCGTGAGCTGCCGTACGGGATCGCCCATTACTCTTCCCTTCGTTGGGTGCCTGGTGTGTACCGATGCTAGGGGCGGGATATTTCATGTGAGGGTCCGATCGGCGGAGCATGCACCCTGGACCTGGGGTGTTCCGCGTCACTGCGCGGATGTCCAGCGCTTACGTTACGCCTCGCTGTGATGAAGGTCACGTAGACCGGTCTACCCGGGACTGGAGGGGTACGCTGATTAGGCGCCGCAGCCAATCCACGCTAGAGTTATTTACGGCCAAACGGCCGGTTTGTGGGACTCATCCGCCCGGCGGATCGACGAACTGCGAATGCGTGCGTAGCTCAACGGATAGAGCATCTGACTACGGATCAGAAGGTTGGGGGTTCGAATCCCTTCGCGCGCACCACGGTCGAACCAGACCACGAAAGGCCCCGACTCCGGTCGGGGCCTTTCGCATGTGGGTTGCTCCCGGGTGGGGCGGATGGAAGGCTCTGCCTATGAGCGAACCCCAGAGCATCGATGTCATCGTGATCGGCGCCGGCGCAGTCGGCGAGAACGTGGCGGGCAGGGTGGTCGAGCGGGGACTCTCGGCGGTGCTCGTCGAGGCCGATCTCGTCGGGGGTGAATGCTCCTACTGGGCCTGCATGCCGTCCAAGGCCCTCCTCCGCCCGGGCACCGTCCTCAACGCGGCCCGCGGCGTGGCCGGCGCACGGGAAGCTGTGACGGGTGTACTCGACGCGCAGCAGGTACTCGAGCGCCGCACCTCCTTCACTTCCGACTGGGACGACTCCTCACAGGAGGAATGGGTGACCTCGACGGGCATCACCCTGGAACGCGGCTGGGCGAAACTCACCGGTGAGCGCGAGGTCGTCATCGGCCACGGCGACGGATCCGAGACCAGCTACCGCGCGAACCACGCCGTCGTGCTCGCCACGGGCTCCACGCCGACGGTCCCGCCCGTCGACGGGCTCGCCGACCTCGACTACTGGACCACCCGTGACGCGACCTCCGCGAAAACGATCCCCGCAAGCCTCGCCGTCCTCGGCGGCGGCGTGGCCGGCGTCGAACTGGCCCAGGCCTATGCTCGACTCGGCGCGGAGGTCACCGTCATCGCCCGCAGCGGGATCCTCGGCAATTACCCGAAGGAAGCCTCGGACCTCGTCGTCGATGCCCTCCGCGGTGAAGGGCTCACCATCCTGACGGACACGGCGACGAACGCGGTGCGCCAGGCGGACGGCGGCTTCGTACTCGACGTCGGCGACGGCCGGACCGTCACGGCGGAGAAACTCCTCGTCTCGACCGGGCGGCACCCGCACACCTCCGGACTCGGGCTCGAGAGTATCGGCCTGGACCCGAAGACGCTGACCCGGGACGCCACCGGACGCGTCCCCGACGCCGGCGGCTGGCTGTACGCGGTCGGCGACGCGGGCGGCGTGGTCCAGCTGACGCACCAGGGGAAGTACGAGGCGCGCGTGACCGGTGACGCCATCGCGGCCCGCGCCCGGGGCACCCTCGGCGATGCCGCCGAGGACTGGAGCGCCTACGCCTCGACGGCGGACCGGACCGCTGTCCCCCAGGTGGTGTTCACCGACCCGGAGATCGCCATGGTGGGGCGCACCCTCGAGCAGGCGCGGAAGGACGGCGTCAACGCCTCCGAGACGTCCCTCGAGATCGCCGTCGCCGGGTCCGCCCTGCACTCCGACGGGTACAAGGGCTGGGCGCAGATGGTCGTCGACGAGGACCGGAAGGTGCTCGTGGGCGTCACCTTCGCCGGGCCCGAGGTGTCCGAGATGCTCCACGCCGCCACGATCGCCATCGTCGGGGAGGTGCCCCTCGACCGCCTGTGGCATGCCGTGCCCTCCTACCCCACCGTGAGCGAGGTGTGGCTGCGGCTGCTCGAGAAATACGGGCTGTAGCGGACCGGACCCGTCAGCGGAGAGTCGATGCCCGGCGGACCACGAAGTCCGT
Organism: Arthrobacter sp. TJ-263; assembly: GCF_058269155.1. Taxonomy (NCBI): domain Bacteria; kingdom Bacillati; phylum Actinomycetota; class Actinomycetes; order Micrococcales; family Micrococcaceae; genus Arthrobacter; species Arthrobacter sp. TJ-263. The sequence continues at coordinate 98,481 of NZ_JBZCNE010000003.1, forward strand.
GACGTCGGCATCGCGCCCGTCGAGCTCCGCCCAGGGACCGTCGAACGCCATGACGGTGAGGCCCGACGTCGGGTAGTCCGTCGCGAGATCCATGACCGCGCGTTCGCTGGAGCGGACGGAAGCCAGCCGCATCGCCAGGTCCTGAACGCCGGGATTGTGCGCGATGACGAGCAGGCTCGTCACGGTCTGCGGCACGTGGTTGATGAGGGCGAGCATCTCGGAGGGACGGGCCGCGTAGAGCTCGTCCTCCAGCTTGGGCGTGGGCGCTTTGTCCCCCAGCTCCTTGCAGACCCAGGTGCAGGTCTGGCGGGTGCGCAGGGCAGTGGAGACGAGGATGAAGTCGGGGACGGCATCGTGTTCCAGCATCCAGCGCCCCACGAGCGGGGCGTCGGCGTGGCCGCGCGAACTGAGCGACCGCTCGTGGTCGGGGATGCCCTCCTGGAACTCGGCCTTCGCGTGGCGCAGCAGCATGAGTCGTTTCAGGTGGGAGGCCATCCTCGCAGTCTAGGGCTTCCCCGGCGTTCCCAGCAGCCTAGATGGAGTACTCGGGCGCCGCCCAGACCACTACTTCGGGGTGGTCGTAGAAGCGGTAGCCCTGGCCGCGGACGGTGCGGACGGTGTTCGCCAGGCGGCCCAGCTTCGAGCGCAGGCGGCGGATGTGCACGTCGATGGTGCGCTCGTTCGGCACCTCGTCGGCGTTCCGCCACAGGCCGCTGAGGAGTTCCTCCCGGCCCACGGTGCGGGTCGCGTTCTCCACGAGGTAGTTCAGGAGTTCGAACTCCTTGAACGTGAGGTTCAGGGTCTCGCCGTCCAGGTGGACCTCGCGCCGCGACAGGTCGATGAGCACTCCCGTGGGGCGGGACTGCTGCGCCCGGGACGGCGCGGGCACGGCCTCGGGGCGGGCACGGCGGGCGACGGTCGGATCGCCGAGCGCAGCGCGGACGACGTCGATGTCCGACCCGGGAGCATCCGCCGGGGCGAGGGCGACGGCCGCGTGGCTCTCGGCGGTCGGCACGAGGGAGCGCACATAGGCCCGCACGTCCTGCGCAAGTTTGGCGAAGGTGGTGCCCGCAGCCGCGGCGGTGGCCTCGTCGAGGGCGACGTAGAGCACGAAGCCCCGCGCGGTCGTGTCGCCGGTGACCGCCTGGGGGCCCGGCACGCCGTTGGGCGCGACGACGGGGACGGGCGCCGTCATGGCCGGCGCGATGTCCCCGCCGGGGACGGCCTGCAGGCGGGACTGGGGGCCTTGGGGCTGCTGCGCGTGACCGTGCCCGAAGGACGGGCGTGCCTGGCGGTTCTGGGGCGAGCGGAGGGAGATATGGACGTAACCCGGATTAACTGACATTGAACCAACCTCGTGAAGTGTGCCGTCATCGCGGCTCGAATGCGGGATGTGCCCGGTCGGGATGAAGAGGATCGCCCGCCGTTGGGCCTGAAAGTGCGTAAAAGGGTTGGGGTGTAACCGTTACGCGTGCATTCGAAGACAGCAGCGGCCTGCTCCGGACGGGACGCCCGGGGAGGAGACTGCGGCTGCACATGCGAGTGAAAGGGTGTTCACGTGACGAATTATTGCATGTAACAATTGGCTACGCGCAAGTAACAAAGGTCGATAGTCCAGCATGCGGACGCCTTGCGCGGAAGACGGAACGCGCGTCGACGCGAGCCGGTCCCTCTGAAATGGCGCAGTACGTCCACGCTCTGGGCCGAACAGGACCGATTCGTCCGATTGCAAGCCCCCGGGAGGGCCGACGGCCGAGCACGCCGAGCCGTCACGAGACGAAGCGGCCGGGCGGAAGTCCTAGCCGACGACGCCGTAGAGGCGGTCTCCGGCGTCGCCGAGACCCGGGACGATGTACGACTTCTCATTGAGCCGCTCGTCGATCGAGGCCAGGACGATCGTGACGTTGCGGCCCTCGAGCTCCTCCTGCAGCGTGGCGAGTCCCTCGGGCGCGGCGAGCAGGCAGATGCAGGTGATGTCCGCGGCTCCCCGGGCGAAGAGGAACTTGATGGCCTCGCGGAGGGTGCCTCCCGTGGCGAGCATCGGGTCGAGCACGAACACCTGGCGCCCGGTGAGGTCGTCCGGCAGTCGCTCGGCGTACGTGATGGCCTCGAGGGTCTCCTCGTTGCGGGCCATGCCGAGGAAGCCCACCTCGGCGGTCGGCACGAGGCGCGTCATGCCCTCGAGCATCCCCAGGCCGGCGCGCAGGATGGGGACCACGAGGGGGGTGGGCTTCACGAGTCCGACGCCTTCGGTCCTCGTGACGGGCGTCTCGATGGACACGGTCTCCACGCGGACGTCACGCGTGGCCTCATAGGCCAGCAGGGTGACGAGCTCCTCGGTGAGGAGCCGGAACACCGGCGACGACGTGTCCTTGTCCCGGAGAACCGTGAGTTTGTGGGCTACCAGGGGGTGGTCGACTACCAGTACACGCATGCCTCAAAAGTACCATTGGAGCCATGTCCCCCTCCCTCCTCCCTGTCCTCCCCGAGCACCGGGCGTGGATGGGGCTGGCCCTGGAGGCGGCCGCACTGACCCGCGCGAGCGCCGACGTGCCGATCGGCGCCGTCGTCATCGGGCCCGACGGTGAGGTGCTCGGCACGGGCTGGAACCAGCGCGAGGAGCTCGGGGACCCGACGGCGCACGCCGAGGTGCAGGCCATCCGCGTCGCCTCCGCCCGCCTCGGCGCGTGGCGGCTCGAGGGCTGCACCCTGGTGGTGACGCTCGAACCGTGTGCCATGTGCGCCGGCGCCTCCGTCCTGGCGCGCATCCCCCGCGTGGTGTTCGGGGCCTGGGACGAGAAGGCAGGAGCGTCGGGCTCCGTGTTCGACGTGCTGCGCGAGCGTCGGCTGAACCACTGGACCGAGGTCTTCGCGGGGGTACGCGAGGACGAGTGCGCCCAGCTGCTCACGGAGTTCTTCGCCGCCCAGCGGTCCGGCTCCGGCCCGGGGTGATGACCGGGGGCATAGTGCGTAGGCTGAGGAGATCCGCAGCATCCCCTTCGAAGGAGTAGACGTGGCAGATCAGCAGGACGGCTTGAAAGAAGTACAGGACATCCTCGGCAAGACCGACATCGCGATCCTCACCACCGTGAGCCTCGACGGCCAGCTCGTGAGCAGGCCCCTCGCGCTCCAGGCGAAGGACTTCGACGGCGACCTCTGGTTCTTCACGGAGGACCCTTCCCCCAAGGCCGACGAGATCCGCGCCAACCCGCAGGTCAACGTCTCGGCGAGCACCGGCAAGGGGTACGTCTCGATCGCGGGCACGGCGACCCTGACGAAGGACCAGGCGAAGATCGACGAGCTGTGGGGGCCGTCGGTGTCCGCGTGGTTCGAGAACGGGCGCGAGGATCCCGCCGTCGCCCTCATCCACGTCGACGCCGACACCGCCGAGTACTGGTCCATGGACGCGCCGCGCGTCGTCTCGGCCGTGAAGATGGTCAAGGGCCTCGTGACGGGCACCAAGCCCGACGTCGGCAAGAACGACGTGGTCGAACTCCCCTAGGGCTTCCCCCGCGCCCCGTTTTGGGTCTGGGGCGCTGCACCCGGTAACGTAGTGGCGTTGGTGACGTGTCCGAGCGGCCGAAGGTGCAACACTCGAAATGTTGTTTGGTGTAAAAGCCAACGTGGGTTCAAATCCCACCGTCACCGCCACCGAAAACCCCCGGGAAACCGGGGGTTTTCTCCATTTTCAGGAGATCTGTGGTGCATCAGTGGTACACGTTCCAGGGAAGCAAGGCGCTTGGAGGTGTACCGCGCTGCCGCTCGCATTCGGGTTCGTTGTCATCTGACGCCCGAGGATCTCAGAGGAGCGGCTCCGGATCTCGTTTGGCGTCTCCCTCGGCCAGGGCGGGCGCTGAACAATCTGGTCAGTATCAACGTCTGAGCCAACGGCATCAGACGTTTCCCCAACGGAGGAGCCCTTTCGGTCGAGAGCCGTGGCGAGATGACGTTGGTCATGGACCGGCAGTTGCGCCGGATTCCTAACACGGAATGGTGCTGATGTACCGGCTCGGGCTGAGCCGTGTGCGCATCGATGACTTGGTGTCCGCCGAACCCGCCACTGACGGTTCGTGTTAGGTGCCCCAGACCGCCATGACGCTTTTTTGTAACGACCCTGCTCCGAGATTCACAGCACTACCTACCCGTCACCGCATGACCGGCCCCGCCGGTAGAGTATCCAAAAACTGAACCGTACTGGGTGGAGGGAGGCAAACCATGGCGCGCGCAGACCTGCTGCTCGACCTTGTGGAAGCGGAGCGTCGTGGAGACCGAGACCGCTTCCGCATCTTGGTCGAAGCCGTAATAGCCGAAGAGCGTGCTAATCAGCATCATCTTGTTGCTGACCGTCTTTCGGATCTCATCACCACTACAGGGCAGAGCCACGTCCGCGACGACCGCGCCGCAGCGATTCGAGACTTAGTGCAGGAGGTGGTTCCTAATCGTCGATTGGATGACCTGGAACTTGGGCCTGTGCCGCGACGAGTTGTAACGGAGCTGATCGAGGAACAGAAGCGGGCCGACTTACTGCGCAGTTACGGAATCGAGCCGCGAAATCGACTGCTGCTCTCTGGGCCGCCGGGCAACGGTAAGACCAGCGTTGCTGAGGCCATCGCCGCAGAGTTGATGCTGCCGTTCTACGTCATCCGATATGAAGGTGTCATGTCCAGTTTCTTGGGTGAAACCGCCGCCCGACTTGATAACGCCTTTGAGTTCGCGCGGACCCGTCGTTGCGTCCTGTTCTTCGATGAACTCGATACCATCGCCAAAGAACGATCCGACGAGCATGAGACCGGTGAGATCAAGCGCGTCGTATCGACTTTGTTGCTACAGATCGACCGGCTCCCGTCTCATGTCCTACTTGTCGGCGCTACCAACCACAGCGAATTGCTCGACCGCGCCGCCTGGAGGCGCTTTCAAATCCGCGCTGAACTCGGCTTGCCCGGCCGCGACCAAGCTACACGCTTCCTGGAGCGCCTCGCCGCTCGACTTGGCGGTGAGCTCGGATTCTCGCCACGAACTTTGGCCGACAAGCTTGCTGGATCGAGCTACTCCGATTTGGAAGAATTCGCCTTGGACGTACGTCGCAGGGCGGTGCTGGAGCTGCCGGATAGCAATCTGCGACGGATAGTCCAGGAGCGCCTTGAGCACAAGCGCGATCAGGCGGCGAGGTGACTGACGAGCGTCGACCGCTTCTGGTTTTCGGGCCGCCTACAGTTGCAGATCGTCCCCCGCTGCCTCGGCAACAAATGCCGCAATTGTCCACGCCGAGCGTAAGTCGTCAAAGAGAGCGGCTCACCCCTCAATTTACAGAATTGACCGGAGCGTTCAAGGCTGAAAGAGCACGCTTGGCCGCTGACACCTCTGATGAGGTCGACCCAGAGCTTGTGGTTGTGTTTGACTTAGCTGGCAGCGTTAAAGACTTTCGCAATGCAATCAATCGGATTGAGGGACTAGAGTTTCTGTCCGAGCTGCTCGGGGACCAGTCCGATCCCGACGATGATTTCAACATCGTCGAGGGCGATGGTTTGCGAACGGACAAGCCCGTTACTCACTCCCTTTACCTGATGATGTCCAATACCAAAGCGACCACTGAGCTTCTGGATCTTTTTAAAAGATGGCAGAAGAACCCATCAGAACCCTTCGACCACGGACTGGGCAAGTTCAAATCGGCTTTCAAACAGCTGACTGCTATTCGACGTTGGGGACCGGAAGACCGCATTCGAGAGACTGGTCTGCGCGAGCAGTGGCAGGAAACCCTCGAGGTTATCGGCCAATCTTTTAGCCCCGTACTCGTCGAAATTGAGTTATGGTTTCGCCGTGAACCCACGGAGCGTGCTGTGGCGCAAGCACAGGTTGAGCAGGTGGTCAGGGCCAGCGGCGGGCGTGTCCTCAGTACCTCGCAAATCGGTGAAATCAGTTATCACGCGCTGCTAGTCGAGCTGCCGATGCAGCAGGTCCAGGCAGTACTCGACAATGGTGCTGCGGCGATTCAGTTGCTGGCCACTGACAATGTCATGTTCGTCAGCCCATACACGCCAATGAATATAGCGCCAGCCACCCTCGACCCGGTCTCTACTGTGGCACATCGATCAGGAAAGCGAGTAGAGGGATTACCTCGAATCGCCCTGTTGGACGGGTTGCCGTTCGTGAACCACGATGCTCTCGCCGGCAGGCTATTGGTAGATGATCCTGACGGGCTCAGCGAGAATTACCCGTTGTCCTCACGTAATCACGGCACATCAATGGCCTCGCTCATTATTCATGGTGACCTTTCCGCACCCGGCGAACCACTCGACCGACCTTTATATGTTCGGCCGATCATGCAGCCCCACGAGTTCAACACGGGATGCGAGCAGGCAATACCGGATGAGCTACTTACCGACCTACTTCATCGTGCCGTCAAACGCATCGTTGCGGGGGACGGGAGACAGGATGCGGCCGCACCCAGCGTCCGAATCATCAACCTCTCAATAGGCTCGCGAACCAGAGCTCTTGTACGGAGGATGAGCCCGGTCGGCCGCTTGCTCGACTGGCTCGCTCACTCCTACAACCTTTTGTTTGTTGTAAGCGCCGGCAATCACCTTGATCCCATCACAATGCCCATTGAGGCCGCTGGCTCCGCTGACGCTGCGCGATCAGCCGCAGTTCGCTCGACATACAATGCGTCGCTGCTACGGGGCATACTTCCTCCAGGAGACGCACTAAACGCTCTGACGATCGGCGCTACTCATGAGGACGGGTTGAGTGACATCGACGTGCCCGACACCGTATGGGACATCACGCATCCAAACGCACCAGCTCACTATGGCGCCACCGGGCCTGGAGTCGACCGCTCCGTTAAGCCTGACTTTCACTTCGAAGGAGGGCGGGCACTCTATACACGCCCGGTCTTGCGTCCTGGGAACACTACGGTTTCCGTCCACCTTGCGCCCACAGGGGCAGCAGGTCCCGGTCACCAAGTGGCCGCCCCTGGGCGAGCAGGGGCAACGAACAACACGGTTTTCACAGTCGGCACGAGCAATGCGACCGCACTGGTGACGCGCGAAGCGAGCCGCCTGTTTGATGTCCTCGAAGCGGGCCAAGCGGACGCCAGAGATACACCGCTGCCTGACCCCCAGTATCACCCTCTGCTCGTGCGTGCTCTTCTTGTCCACGCGAGTAATTGGGGCGAATGGGAACAAAGACTCCGACAAGAACTTGGACTTACAGATCAACGCACCCGCCGTCATCTGACGGCTCTGCTTGGTTACGGAAGCCTCAATACAGACCGGCTTGGAAACGCCGCAACGAACAGGGCCGTCCTAGTTACCGGGGGACTAATCTCACGAAACCAACGCCATACTTATGAGCTACCGCTACCTGCTTCGCTTCGAGCACGCGCTGAGTGGCATCGCTTCACAATCACTCTCGCGTACATGGCGCCCACAGTTGGTCAGCTCACCCGTTACCGCGGCGCGAAGGTCTACTTTGCCACGCCCGATACAGGCCTCGCCGGCGGTGACAGGATCGACGCCGAGCACCACTCGGTAAGGCGAGGAAGCCTTCAACACGAGATAGTGCAAGGTACGCGGACAATGATCTTCGGTGACGGTGACACTTTCCCCATTCACGTCGAATGCATGGACGACGCCCAGCGGCTCGGATCTGGGAAGAACGTTCGATACTCTCTCGTCGTCTCTGTCGAGACAGCAGAACGAACCTCGACCACCATCCACGATGAAGTTCGCGCGAGACTGCGGCAAAAAGCTCGGGACCGTGCACTCAGCCGGGTGCAAGGCTGATGTGTTCAGCGTAGTAAATCTAATCCCGCGAGCACTCTTCATCAACCGTAATTGAGCCCTTCTCATCTAAGCGTGGTTGATTCGTTTCGCGCGGTAGAGGCGGTGGCCGCCGGCGGCGAGTAGGTAGCGGAGTCTGTAGTTAGTGAAGTTGCGGAAGCCTCGGGCGATCCGTCTGGTGGTCTCGATAACGCCATTGACGCCCTCCGTTGGACATTGCAAGCATCATTAGTGTCGAAGTAGGTTAAGCTCGCGGCCTTCCAGTGCCGCAGGGTCCGGCCGAAGCGGGCGATCTCGGAGATCGGGCAGGTCGGCAATGCCGTGAGGATTCCGGCGATTAGGGCCCTGCCCGTCTCGGGCTTGGCGTGATAGATCCAGCGCACCTGCGGGTAGCACTGCCGGGCCAGTGTCAGTTCATGGTGGGAGTCCCAAGACTGAGCTTGGCATCGAGTCTTGCAATGTCACATGCCTCCCTCCAGCCCGCTCGTTCCATAATCGCCGGTCGCCGACAAATTATCCACGGCGCCAGCGCTGCCATGACAAAACCCGATGGTGGCATCACGAAGGTCACCCACAACATAACTGACACTATGGTGTGGGCTTGGAGTGTCCGAAAAGAACACGAGGAACCCCATGAAGGTGGCGTGCATACAAGGGGAACGGATAGTAGTCCCGCTCAGGTCGCGCCGCAGATTCCAGCCCGTTTGAGAGGGGTCAAACCCTGCTCACGGAGCAGGTCCTTCAGGCTGTGTGCTCGTTCAGGATGTAGGCCTTGGCTAGCCGATCATGGAACGAGTCGGTCAGCGAGGTGTCCTGCTCGTCGACGGGAATCGTCAGCAGCTCTCGGGCTCCGGAACTGAGCAGCAGACTGTTAGCTACGAACAGCGCGGTGCGCTTGTTGCCGTCCTCGAAGGGCTGCGCCTTGGCCAAGTTCACGAAGAGATCCAGGGCCGCTTCGCGTGTGTCCGCAGGAGCGACCCGCAGTGATTCCTGGAGCAGCTGCTCGAGGCTGGCATCGGTCATGGCGTCGGGCGTGTGGCGTCCGTAGCGGGTCCCGACGCCGACCTGCTGGTCGAACGTCCTGAGCTGACCCGGGTGGAGCGCACCACTACGAGTGATCTTCGCGTTCACCGTGCAGACGAAGTCCACCGTGACGCGCAGCTGTGGCTGTCGCGACTGCTCGATGATGAAGTGGGCGACGTCGCGCAGATCCTTCAGCAGAGCCAAGTCCGGGCGTGAAGTGACTCCCGCAAGGCTTCCGGAGCGGAGAAAGTTCTCCGTGGCCTGACGGCCCGTGATCAGCCCGTCGAACACCTTGCCCGAGGAGTACACGACTCCGGTGAGGTCGGCGACGTTGATCGCGGACACACTGGTGGCTGCATCAGGTCCCGGCTGATGCGCGCCTTCCTCCTGCGCTGTCGCCGCAGGAGCCCTCTTCCTCGTCTTTGACACGGCGCCCTCGTCTCTCGGGTCGTTCTACCTTGTGGGGCGGGCCACCCTGGACTCCGGCTCCTGGGGAGGTAAGTCAATGAATCGTTGGTTCGTCTTGAGACGGTTCTGCAACCGCCCGCGTCATACACTCAGTGTCGTGGCTACATATGAACCCGCTGAACTCGCTCGGGAACTCGGCTATACGGATGAGCAACGGCCCGGCAAGGTCGTTCGGGCTTACCTCCGAAAGAAGTACCCGGACCATCCGAAGTACCAGCGGTGGATACTTGATGAATCCCAGGCTGCCGAAGTTCGTGCCAACGTCCCTCGAAAGGGCTGACTGCTCCGACCAGCGAGGGGGTCAGCTAGCACTTCGTCGGGTCGGCCGGCGCTCTCCATCGGCGGGAGAACACCGGGCAACCCCTGATGGTCGTCGGGGCATCGACCACCATATATTCCTATCCCTACAAGGCTGCCGGGCCCCTTCGATCTCCACCGACATCGTCGGCACTACGGACCTGCCTGACGAGCGGCGGCGGTTCCAACAGAGACAGCTTCATGACCTGGGGCGAGGTCGGACGCCCCAGCTCTCGATCGAGGGTTACTTTGAGCCCAGCCGCCAAGATCTCACGTCGCAGGATACTGAGCACCCGGTCCCTCCCATCCGGGCCGTACCGCTTGCGAGGAGCTTTAGCCGCATCGCGGATTGATTCGGGCCTATCGTCCATGTCTGCACTGCGTGGCGGTGCCTTCTGTGGTTCTGAGAGGATCTTCAGCTCCTTGGCCGCCTCAATAAGTTGGTCGATGGCGTCATCCCCCATCCGGGTGAACGATTCTTGCCAGACTGCGTCCAGCAGCTCCTTCTCCTCGGGAGCTGCCGTCTCGCTCTTTGCCAATTCGCGGAGCATCTTGAGACCGTAGCCATTCATCATCTCGTTTTCCGAGAGCGTGGCCTCCAGCGCCCACTGGGCGCGCGTCCACCACTCGGAATTGGCGACACCGACCCTCTTCTGCTTTCGTCTGGGCCTGGCGCCCTTCGTCGGGGCCATCACCGGCTCCTTCTGGTGCAGGCGGGAGACCAAGCCAAGGGCGACAACGACAACAACCACCAGAAGTACCACGCAGACAACGACGGCTACCCACAGAATCCCGGATTCAGAGCGCGCCCAGGAAAATCTGCCTAGGTCGGGCGTTGGGTTGTTCATGAGTCAATGGCTTCGTCGAGGATCTTGATTATTGCTGTGAGCCGTTCAGGGGCTACGACGGCCAGCGCCTTCACGGCGAAACCACGCACCTCGGAGAGTCTCTTAATCCGCACATGGGGAAGCACCGCTTCCACTTCCGGGGGAAGCGAGGCGTCCTCGTGGAGCAAGTACTCCGGGTCCACACCGAAGACTTCGGCGATGGCGCGGAGGCACTCGTCCGGAATCTCCTGAATCTTACCGTTCTTGAGTAACGTCCATCTGGTGCGGGAGACGTATTGGCCGGCTTCTTTCGTGCCGAACCCAATCGTCTTATAGTTGTGCGGTCGCCCCGACTTGTCTGGGATGACATCCAAGAGCAGATTAATTTTCGGGGCAACTATTCGGGCCCACCGGAGCTTCTCTTCCTCAGTAAGCTTTCGCTTCGTAGCGTGCGGGAGGTTGACGTCGCGCTGGTCCCCGCCATGGCTGTCAGACGATTTCACGACCTACCCCTGAGCTCATCAAGGTTGACTGAATCGAGATGAGCCTCAACGATTGGCCCGAGGTAGGCGACGCCGTTGACGTCGAGGATCGTGAGAAGCTCGACGAGCTTCACGGCTCGCTCCATGTCGAGCTTCACGGTGAATGAGTGGCGCGGGCCCTTTGACGGGCGGCCGCGGCGGGTGTTGAGGAGTGATGCCATAGGGCTGAGTCTGCCCCATTCTAAAATCACAAATTCACGCATCTCGTCTATTCTGACGAGTCATCCTCATAAACCAGGATTTATTCGACCATGCGGATACTTAACATAACTCAGACATATTTGACAAACAGTTCTTAGCCTCCCGGCACGGCAGAGTCACGGGCGTGGGCCGACCGCGTACCAGTGCTTCCTGCACCAGCCGGCATCGACGGTGACGGAGGTGCCGGAATGTACGTGCTCGCCACTGAACGCCCCGGCACCCGCCTCGTCGTATCTCACCCCCTGGGCTTGGTGCTCCGCCACTGCAAGAGAGTGGTCACCTCTCGTATTCAGTCCCTCCATCCCTGCGGTTCATATCGGCAATCTGGCTGGCGACCCTGGCCCCGTCGATCTTCCGCTGCATCTCCAGGCTTCGGACCTTCCACTGCTCATAACTTGGGCCGCTGTAGCGGCCAAGGGCGTCACAGTCGCGACGCTGGTGAGTGGCGAACGATCGACGCTGGAAGTCCTCAAACCTGCCCTCCAACGTGGACCCGTCCTTGAACTTGACGCTCTTGAGGAACTTCACGAGCAAGTGGGGCTGAGCTCCGAGGATCTCCCGGCGCATGCCGTCATAGTTCGGCGGGGCAGGTGGTGGGTTGTCTTGAACCTGCTGCTGGATCTGCTCGCGCAGGGCCAGTAGTTCCCGCTCCCGAGCCCTGCTGACTCGCTCCGCCTCGTCAGCCCGTCGGATTGCCTCTCGGGCCGCAGAGCGCTCATTCGAGACCTCCTGGTGAGCTTCTGTGCGTGCCGCATACGTCAACCGTAGTGACGCAAAAGCCACCATCTCAGAGCTCGGCCCTCAGCGGCTCGAGCAGCACAAGTCAAAGATCACGCCATCGAGCTACCACTCTGTCGAAAGCTCCTGGCGCATTCATGTCAAGCCGAGGTGGGGCAGCTTTGCAGTGGGAGCAATCTCCAGGCGCGATCTACAGACGTGGCTGAACGAGCTCGGCGACAGACGCTCTCACACGACAGTCGCAAGAGCTCGGGACCTCATCGCCGGAATCCTAGACCACGCCGTTGAAGACAACAGAATTACGAAGAATCCGGCACGCGGTTTGGTGATCAAGAAGAAGCCGATCCCAGACGAGGTATTCCTTACGCACGCCCAAGTCGATTCGCTGTCCCAAGAATCGAAGTATCCCGACCTGGTGCTCTTTCTTGCGTACACGGGGCTCCGGTGGGGAGAAGCCACGGCACTGAGAGTCCGAAATGTGGCCTTGTTGAAACGAAGAGTAAATATTCGCGAAGCCGTTGCCGAGGTAGGTGGCAAGCACGTTCTGGGTACCGTCAAGAACCACGAGCGACGCACCATCGCCTACCCGGATTTCCTCGACTCTGCCATCGCGGCCGCCTGCGCGGGCAAAGGACAGGAGGACCGGCTTTGGAGCGCCGACGGCGGTGGTTTCCTTCGATCTGGCAACGATTCGGGCTGGTACGCCGCGGCGGTAAAGCGTGCACAAGCAACCGACGAAACCTTCCGACGAGTGACGCCGCACGACCTGCGGCACACGGCGGCTTCGTTGGCGATCAGCGCTGGGGCCAATGTGAAAGTCGTGCAGCGGATGCTCGGCCACAAGTCGGCCAAGGTCACGCTGGACACTTACGCCGCCCTGTTCCCTGACGATCTTGACAACGTCGTAGGCGCCCTTAACCGGCAACGTCTGGAGCAGTTACGGGACAAGCAAATTTTCGATGATATCGACCTAGAAGGTGATCACTAGGTAGCTCGATCACTAGGAGGCGGGAGCACACCACCAAAGTTCTGACTGATGCAACAAAGAAAGAGAACGACGTACATACAGAAAATCTGGAGCTTGCGCTAGAGACCCGAGCTTCGCGCCGGCATCACTGAAGCTTCATCCCTCAGCACTACAGACATAGTCATCGTGCCGCTCAGACATCAAGGATCGGTGCTTACCCTGACAAAAAGAAGTGCCCCGGTATAGACCGGGGCACTTAAAAATATAGGATGAGCCTATTTTGGACAACCAACAGAGGCTAATTTGCGCCTACGCGAGGTCCCAGCGACCTTAGTGAATAGAATTCACGGCTCAAAACGACCGAAGCTTGCTCGCGTTCTCTGTTATTTGGTGCCTTCAGGTGTAAGAGTGCGACTCTTCACCGTCCTTCCAACCCACGCTAAGCGGACCGGATCAAGGCCAACACTACCTCCAACTAGCGAGGGCGTGCAAGCCCTAACGGCGCTTAAGGGTGGCTTGCCTCCGTGCAGCTTCCTTCTCTCGGCGCGCCTCACGGTTGCTGCGCTTGCGAGGTTCTGGCGGGGCGGGACGCGGAGCTTCATCAACTTTGACGGCCGTGACGCCCTTGCTCTGGCCACTACGCACATGCCCGTCCGGGCTGACGTTCACGTATGCGCCCTTACTAAAGCGCCAATTGGCAGTCAGCGAAGACAGTTGTGACACGTTCGGCGCTGCCTCCACATCCCAGTGAAAACCGGTGGGAAGCGTGAAGCCGGCGATTGTAAGACTGTCATTTCCGTGTCTGGCAGCGGTCTGATTCCACGGGCGGGACTTTTCGTCCTTCAACTGGCTAGGTAGACCGTGCGCTAGCTCGAAAACCTTCCTATTTTCTTCAGAACGCAAATCCAGCCAATCGCGCCGCGGGGAGAACATGTGGAGGGGCAGCACCCGACAGTCACGGTGGGAATCGCAATTGCCCTCCGAGTGCCAGGCGTCATACTCGAGCAGCACCTCGGAAGGTGGGGTGAAACCGTCAAACTGTGCGAAGAACACCTTATGCCTCACGACTCGGGCGAGCGAAATCACATTAGAGGAATGATACTCTCCAGTGGGATTGAGCAAAACCTGAGCTTTTCCAGTTTGAAACACCGCGTCGTAATTGCGATGGAGGATGCGGTAGAGCCGGTCTGCCTCCCATGGCTCAAGTATGGAAAATTTTCGGTTTGGCTCTCCCTTGTTCCGACTGACCCTTGGGACGGTGCGAAAGATCTCAACATTCAGATCTTTGGCTATCGCGAGTTTGCGGATACCTTCTAGCCACTCGCGTTGCTCGGAAGTAATAGAGCCGTCAGCATCTGTGATCTCGGGGGGCGCGACAATGCATATTCCACCCGTCATAGTCACATCCGCCTTACATAACCTTGGGTAAGCGTGCCACTACGGCGAGCTCGATGGACAACCGCGAAAGCTCCTCGCCCGTCATTGCATCAACGTAGCGATGAGCGAGGCTTCGGATGCGCTCGACATCATCCTCCTCGGCCACAGGGACATCGACGCGCTCGATCAAGTTATGCGGCACGTCTAGACTGTTCTCCGCGAAGAATGACCGCAGTATCGCTACAGCGTGGCTCTTCAATCTGGCAGTCCACAGCGGTCGATAGATTTTGGGTAGTGCCGCACTTGGCCCCCCTACTGAAGCCCAACGATCAAGACGCTCGAGGTTATGATCCGAAACTTGTTTCTGAGCCTTGATAAAACTAATTCGAAGGCGCCTCATATCGTCCGAGGACACTGTTGGGATGACGGGCAGACCCTGGGATTGTTCATTCGTGGACTCACGAGCTCGCCCTAGTGCCTCATCCCACACGAAGGTTACTCCAGCGCTGTAATCGAACACCGCCCTCCACAGATCCGCACGAAGGCGACCACGTCCCACTGAATTGGGGGACTCCTGCGTATCTATATTAGCCGACTTAGGTCCCTCATCCTGGGTTAGGCGGATTCGCTCATTCGGACTGGCGCCTTCAGTAACCAACAAAGATGGGAACAGTGTGACGAAGTGCCAAATACTCGGCGAACCATAGTCGGCTTCATCAAAGACCTGCGACGTCAGCTGTAAGAGGCGGTTCTTCAACACAGGGACTGCCATCGAAGTCCAGTCCGATTTTGAGGTTTCTTCTGCCTGACGGAACGCTTCCACTATCAACGGATTGGCCTCGTGGAGGGGACGACGTGGCTCAATTCCAGCGACGAGCGCTGAAACGGCTTCCCGCTGGAGCCACCCGCGCACAGCCGCGCCTTCACCGACGGCTTCCTTTGCGGCGGCGAGTACCTCGTCCTCGTTTTTGTTCAGAAGAGCGGCAACTTGTTGCAGTGAGGCGCGTCCGTAGCGATCTTGGTCCATAGGTGAGAGGCTACCGTGTGACGGCAGTGTCGATCGTACGACGGCCTAAGCCACCCAACAAGCCCAGCAAGCGCGAGGCCTCTCTTCATACTCGCATTCAGGAATTCTTCATTCGAAGGCACGCATCAGTGGTGCATCAAATTCGAAGGACAGCATTCAAGCGACCGAATTTGGAGGAGCTTGTACGACCCGCCGCCCGCGGGCTGCATCGCCCGGGACCCGCGTCTCGCGCGATCAGCGCTGGGGCTAAGGTGAGGATCGTGCAGCGGATGCCATGCCACCGAGTCGGCCGAGGTCACATTGGACACCTACGCCGCCCTGTTTCCCGATGACCTAGACAGCGTGGTGGGTGCCTTCAGCCGCCAATGGCTTGAGCATCTCCACCCTGAGCCGACTGGTGGGGCACGGGGTCAAAGTATGTCGCTGAGCCGACCGTCCGTGGTGCATTTTGGTGCAGGAGTCCCTGTGAGTACCTGTTCCTCGCTGTGAAAAGGCCGGTCAAAAAGGTTGATACTTCGGGCTCTTCTAGGTCGTTCCCAACCTATGGTCGATCACTGTAGTGGGTTCAAATCCCACCGTCACCGCCACCGGAAAGGCCCCGCAGCCCTGTAAGTACAGGGATGCGGGGCCTTCTGCTTCGGCGGGGAACCGGAGCGCGGGTGCCGCACAGCAGCCCCGACTTCCCGGTGCTGTCGATGATCACCCGGCAGCGATGCTCTCCCGGCCGTTCCCCGGGAAGCCTGAGCTCCCGGCCCAGAACAACTAGCGGGTTGTCAGGCGGGTACCTTCGGCCTGATTGCCTGTCTCCCAGTCCTGTCCGAACGAGGACGATCCCGGATCCGCGAAAAATTCGGCCAGTGCCTCTTCGACGGCCACGACTTCGTGAACCAGTCGCAGGGGCATGAAACCCTTCGGACCGCCCATCGGTATCTCCACCGAGTGATCCGCCACCGGCCCGGTACGCACCAGGACCGCCCAGGATCCTTCGTCGGCGGCGTCGGTGGTGCGATGGCAAATAAAGCCCGGGTGTACCGCACCGGCCACCTCGAACCGCGCGTCCCGCCGCTCGACGGACAGACGCCCACCCTTCGTGCCGTTCAGGGCATGCAGGGCAGCACCAGCCGCTTTCCGCGCCTCCGCGACGGTGCTCATGCCTCGACCGTCCACTGTCCAGGCAGCAATCGCGGGCGCCGGCTTCCCGTTCTTCGCAGCGATCCGCCAGGCAACGCCCAGATGCGTCCCGGCGACGAAGCCTCCTATCCAGGCGATGCCCGCGGCCCCAGCCGCGTCGGCGCGGGCGAGAAGCACCAGACCGACCGCCAGAGCGCCGAGCAGGCACAGCAACGCCAGCCAGGCGTGACGCACCCCGAACCTGAACAGACAGAGGCCCAGCAAGACGCCCGCAGCGAGAGCTGCGAACGCGGGCCAGGACGCCTCGAGTTGCCCGAAGACGATCAGCGCGACAGTACCGCAGGCAATGGCGGCGCCGAGGACAAGGTATCCCAACCCCGATTCACGTTTACGCGCTGGTCGTTTCATATTCCTGTCCATCGTCCCTGACTTACCGTGCCGACACCTTCTCACCGCGTCTCCGCCCCTGGTCGTATCGGACCAGGACGATGTGTCGGTCGCGTAGATCTTCATGACGTCGCCGTTCGGCCATCATTCGAGGGCTGGGGACCGCTGGCTCCGGACTCCAGGCATCGACAGGACCATCGATGCGAACGGGATAGCAATCGGTGCCGGCGTATACGGGCCGTCGCCTAGAAGAAACGAAGGTCCTGGGCTTGAGCGCCGCTCTCCCAGGCCCAGCCGGTCAGGTCCTTGGCTCCCTGGGTCTCGAAGAATCCGTTGAGGGCCTGCTCCGCCACTTCGGTGGGAACTTTCACTCCCTGCGGCACCCTGCCCGTCAGACCATGTGTATCCAGGCGGATCGATACTTCGTCGTTCTGGTGGGGAATATGAGTGAGCACTGACAACGTCTCAAGGTCTCGACCGTCCGAAGCGATGTGTACGACAAATCCTTCCGCCGCGGCGCCCCAGGCCTCGAAGCGACGGTGACCGAGAACGACGACGAACCGACCGTCCTCGAGACTCTCCCAGCGCCCCAGTCGGGACAGCGCCCGCTGTTTGGCTTCCGCGACACTGTCGATCGCTTCTCCGGCCACGACCCACGTGGACGGTGAAGCCTGGTGACGACGGTTGTATCCGAAGAAGGCGAGTTCCTTCCCGATGACGTATCCGATGGCGGACACCGGAACGGACAGGAGGGCAAACCCCCGCCAGGGGGCGGGCGCGAGGAGCAACAGAGCCAGTCCAGCAAGAATTACACCGTAGATGAGCCAGGCCGGCCCGCGGATGCCCGTACGAACACCTACAGCACCACTGATCAGTAGCCCCGCTCCCACTACTACGATCGCCGGCACGAGCGCCTCGCGCGGCACATAGCCGACCAGCAGAAACAACAACAGGACCAGAAGTATCGCGGGAATCAGCAGGCGGAGCCGGAATTCACGTGACTCACCTGAACCACGCAATCGAGCAGATTTACGGTTGTCCATCAATTTCTCCGCGTCTCAGTTTCCAGCAACGAAAAACTTGGCAACATCCAGTCCCGATCCCGTCGTCGTTCCATAGAGCGAGGAACGTACCAACGCCATCGAGTTCGGGCCGCCACTCGCGAGCCCCGACAACGTACTGACGTTCGTTCGTGCCGCTTGCTGGAGTGTACTGGATGAGCTGGGTCCGCCAGGTAGGTGGGTGAGCGCACCACCGGTGACCCCCGACCACCCTACGTCGGCCCATGTGACTGCTTCCCCGGAGATGAACTTGTCAGTCACGGTACCCGCGATCGCACCACCACTTCCAAGCGCAGTGGTTGCTGCCGCAGCCTGAAGTGTAGGCCTGGCGCCTGCGGCAGTGAGCGTATATGCGCCATGACCGCCTGCACGAGCCAGGGTCCCGCCAGCAGGTCCCGCCAGCCCGCCCACAGCGCCGCTCAAAGTACCGCCGGCTACGGATCCAGCGAAGGACCGCCAGTTATCGACTCTGCCCCCGTTCTTGATCAGATGAGTCGCAGCGCCACCAACAGCACCCGCTACCCCATTGACACCCGCATTCACGGCGACGTAGCTGCCGAGTCTCGAAACTGATGACGCCGTAGCAGCGGCGGCCCGCCCGGCAGTCAGCGCCCCACCTCCGAGCAGCCCGACAGCCCCCATCGCAGCAGATTGCGCCCAATTGACATCGCCGGTGGTGGCCTTCTGGATGACGACATCGGCGCCGAAGCTCATCAATCCCATACCTGCGATCTGCCCGCCCGGGACGAACATCAATGCTGCGCCAGCCACGACGGCCAAGCCGCCGACGAGATACGCATTATCGTCCGCCCACTTCTCGACCGCGGCGACGGCTCCGCCTGCAGAGCCGTCGTAGGCCTTGAGGTCCTCGTCGGTGAGGGGCCGTAGCCCCGTGGGGTCGGTGACGTTCAGCGGGTTGTTGCCGGCATAGGCGTAGGGGTTGCCGTCCCAGCCCGCTCCGAGGACGGGTGCGAGCGGGTCAGTGGACAGGAAACCCCTCGCCCTCGGATCGTACGCGCGTGCTCCGAGCCACTCCAGGCCCGCAATGTCCACCCCGCCGTGACGGGTCAGGCTGACACCCACCGGCAGTCCACCGACCATCCCGGTCGAGGTGCTTCCGGGTGCGGGGTCGGGGATCGCGGGGGCACCCAGAACCGCCCACGGGTCGGCCTCATCGGTGGGGCGGGCGGCCCGCCAGCCCGACGCCGTCCATGCCTCCCCGATTCCCGTCACACCGCCGGGCAGGGACAACACCTGTCCACCAGCGACACCTGCGAGGCCGCTGGTGGGAGTAAGGCCAGTGCCGCCGGAGGTCGTCGGGGTGATACCCGTGAGGGTGGGTATGGGGTTGGCGGTGTCCCACCACAGCCGGGCGCCGTCGATGCCGGCGAGCTCGCCGAGGGCGTCGACCCACAGCTCGTGCCGGGACGTGACCTCGCCGTCGGGGGTGCGGTCGCACGTGCTCTTCAGGTAACCGGTGGGGCCCCATGCGTATTCGGTCCAGGACCCCTCTGGGCGGATGAGCCGGGTGCGCCGGCCGAGTCCGTCGTGGACGAATTCCGTCCGTGACCCGTCGGCGCCGGTGATGGCCAGGAGTTGTCCTGCGGCGTCGTAGTCGAATACCCGCGACCCTGCCGGGGTGGCCTCGCGGACCAGTCGTCCACCGGCGTCGTACTCCCACTCCGACGTCGACTCCGCCTGCGGTGCCGGTGCTTCCGAGCCACCGATCGCGGAGGTGGTGGCGGTGATGAGCTGCCCGGCTTTGTCGTACCCGTACCGTGTGACCGCCCCGGCGCGGGTCAGCGCGGTGATGCGGCCGTCGTCGTCCCGACCGATGAGCGTCACGTCCGTGCCGTCTGTGCGGGCGGAGGAGGTTGTGCGGCTGTGCTCCGACAGGTTCCCGCCCCGGTAGGCCCATTCCTGGGCGAGGTTCCCGGCGGTGACACCGGTGAGGCGCCCGGACGCATCGTGGGTGAACAGCGCGTCCCCGAGCAGCGGGTTGGTGACGGTGGTGATGCGTCCGGCACCGTCGCGGGTGTAGGTGGTGGTCGTACCCCGGGTGTCGGTGAAGGAGATCCGGTTCCCGTCGGCGTCGTACGCCCACGACAAACCCTGCCCGCCGCGGGTACGGGAGGTGAGCTGCCCGCGCCGGTCGACGGCGAGTTCGTGCTCCACGACCAGCCCGTCGGCGTCCCCGCCCGCGCCCACGTTGCCGGTGTGGTCGGTGATGACCACCCGCCGGTTCATGACATCGCGCTCGATCGAAGCCACCAGTCGTCCGTCGACACTGGTGGTGGCCTCCTGGCCGGCGGCGTCGTACGTCCAGGTGGTGGTGTGACCGTCGGGGTCGGTCTGGGACAGTTGCCTGCCGGCCGGGTCGTAGGTCGCGGTGGTGACCCGACCCAGCGGATCGGTGACGGAATCGACCTGATCGGTCTGGGTGTGGGTGCGGGTGGTCACCCCGCCGAGGGGATCGGTGATCCGGATCAGGCGACCGCGGGTGTCGTACTCGAAGCGTGTCTTTCCGCCGACCCCGTTGGTGGTCGAGACGAGTTCTCCGGCGGTGTTGTAGGCGAAGCGGCGGGTCCCGTACCAGGTGTCCTGGGAGTAGGTGAGCCGCCCGCACGCGTCGTACCCGTACCGGGCTGTGCCACTGCCCGGGGTGCGGCGCAGGACGAGCCGCCCACACGGATCGTAGGTGAAGGTCTCGACCTCACCCGTGGGCAGGGTCCGGGAGGCCACGCGCTGGTCGGCGTCGTAGGTGAGTTCGGTGACCGCCCCGGTCGGGTCGGTGGTCCGCCATGGGCGACCGCAGACGTCGCACTCGTACCGGGTGATTGCTCCGGTAGGACTGGTGATGGAGGTGATCTTTCCCGCGACGTCCCGGCCCAGGACCGTCAGCCCGCCCTCGCCGTCGAGGAGTTCGACCGGATTCCCGGCTGCGTCATAGGTGGTGAGCTCCGCCGTGCCGTCCGCGCCCTGGACTTTCGTGGGGCGCCCGTACTGATCGAAGCTGTAGGTCGTGGTCGCGAACGCGTCGGCGAGGGTCGCCGTCCCGGCGGTCCGGTCCGTGGTGGTGTCGGTGCGGACCCCGGTCGGGTCCACGACGGCGGTCAGGGCGCCGACCCGGTCGTATTCGCGGACCCAGTCGTGTCCGGCCGGGTCGGTGATCCCGACCAGCCGGGACAGGGTGTCGTGGGTGAAACCCCAGCGGGCGCCGTCGGACAGGACCGCCCCGGTGACGTTCCCGAGCTCGTCGACCACCCGAGAGATGGTCCGGCCGAGGGGGTCGGTGGTGCGGACCAGGTCCCCCGTCGGCCCGTACTCCAGGCTCGTCCGTCCCCCGTCGGGGGCGATCGACGCCGTGAGGCGCCCCGGCGGGTCGTGCTCGAACGCCCACACCGCCCCGTCCGGGTCGACCTGGCGGACCAGCAGACCCTTGCTGTCGTACACGAACCGGGTCTGCGCCCCCGACGGGCTGATCGCCGTCACAGGGCGGCCCGCCTGATCCCGGACGATCCGGGCGACATCGCCGACGGCGTTGCGGGTGGCGATCAGGTCCCCGAACCCGTCGTACTCGAACCCGACACTCACCCCGACCGGGTCCGTCACCCGACGAAGCTGCCCGTCCTTCCAGTGGAGTTCGGTCCGCCCGCCCAGGGCGTCGTCCACCACGCAGGGATCCCGGGTAATGCCGCCGGCACCCTCGTCGGCGTACTCGTACGTGATGACGGACCCGGTCGCAGTGACCAGGGTGATCAGGCGGTCGTGCTCGTCCCACCCGTAGGTCAGATCCGCGCCCTCCGGGGTCACCGTCCGGGTCCTTCGGCCCCGGTCATCGTAGCCGTGGACCGTAACGGAGCCGTCGCGCTCGGTCAACGACACCAGGTTCCCGTGCACGTCGTAGGCCATGGACTGGCGCCGGTCCTCCGAATCCAGGACACCCACCAGGCGTCCCTTGGCATCCGCGACCCACGAGTTCGACCGGGACCCGTCCTCGTCCGAGACGACCGTGACCCGGCCCGGCAGATACGCGAACCGGACCCGCCGCCCGTGCTGGGTGAGTTGCAGGACCACCCTGCCTTGCTCGTCATAGGAGTTCTCCGCCTCCACAACCCCCGCGGCGGACACCACCGCGTCGATCAGACCGGCCTCGTTCCACCGGTACGTGCGCGTCCCGGTTTCGGTGCTGACAGTCACCAGCCGGCCGGCGTCGTCGTACCCGTACTCCACCCGACGCCCATCCGAAGCCCGCACGACGGCGGCCCGCCCGTCCACGTACTCGACGTCCAGGAACCGCCCCCGCACATGCGCCAACCGGCTGATCAGCCCCGCACCATCGGAAGCACCATCGGCGGGCGTACTTGCATCGGAGAAGCCGGCATCAGAGTCGGCTGCGTCGACCGGCGCCTCCCTGTGAACGGAGACCGTGCGGCCGGGACCGGACCCGGCACCCAGCCACACGCCGGAAACGCTGAACACCCACCAGGCACCCCGGTTGTCCCGGACCACCAGGACCTCGGAGGAACCCTCCGGCACCGAGTCCAGTTCCCCGAGGTGCGCAGCGGTGGCGGGTTCCCGGGTGAGCCAGTAGTTCTCGCCCACGGCCCGACCCCAGGCGTCCCCGGTGCGGGGGAAGTCGACGGCCCGGCCGTCGGCCACGACCCAGCGGGCACCCTCGTCCGAAAGGCTCAGGTGCTGGTCCAGGACCGAGGCCCAGCCCGGACCGAACACCCCCGCCGTCTCCAGGCCCGAAGCGAGCGAGTTGTACATGCGCGAGAGCACCAGGCTCGAGGCGGCCCCCGTGAACCCCAGGTCGGTCTCCGGTTCGATGAAGTTCCCGGTGGCGGTGTTCACCGGATCGTTCGCGTACCCGCTGGTCGGCATCGCGCCCGCCGCCGCGGGCGGGTCGATCGTCAGGGCGGACCGGGACGCGCTCACCCCGGCCGCCGCCAACGCCTCGTTCAGCGCCGCGTCCGAGACGGTCGAGACGTTCCCCTCGCCCCCGGCGGCCGCGAACGCATCGGCGATCGTGACCGCCCACGCCGCGTCGTTCTCGTTGGCGGTCAGGAACGCCCGGTACGCGGCCAGGACTCCCGAGGCCTCCAGGGACCCCCACGAGCAACTGGACGCGAAATCGGAGAGGTGCCCTTCCAGGGAACCCGGCGCCGACGCCAACCCGTCATCCAACCCGCGGGAGTTGGTGGCGAAGGTGCGCAGGTGCTCCGGGCGCGCCGACGACGTCCCGCCCCCACCGCCCCCGGACCCGCTACCGGGCCCCGGGGTCTCACGGGATCCCGTGGACGCCGACGCAGGGGCGAACGACGGCGCCTTCCCCGGGTCCGCGTTCGGCCGTTCCTCCTCACCGACAAGCCAGTCCCAGCCCTTCTCGAGCGCGTTGCGGTCGTTGTGCTCGCGCACCCACTCGTTGTTCTCCCGGCGCCGGGCGTCCTCCTCGTGCGCGGCGTCGATCATCTGCCCCACATAGCCGGCCACGGTCCGCAGGGCCGATGCCAACGCGCTTGCGTCACTGGCCGCGGTAGAGCCATTGGTCTGGAAGACCTCGGAGAAATGTCCCTTGAAATCCTCTTTCGCCGCCGTGACATAGGAGGTCCGGGTCCCGGACTGGTTCTCGAGCCGGGTCGCGGCCGACTCGAAAGCCCGCCGCACCGACCCGGCCACCCCGTGACTGAACCGGCCACCATTGGACGCATCCGACTCCGGCAACAACGGCATCTCAACGAATTCGGTCACAACGAACGCCCCCCCAAGGAACAAGAACAACAGCAAGAAGAAACCATCGACCATGCCGGCAGACACCCGCACGGGAAAAGCACGAAGAATAGAGACCTACAAAGAAAGGGACCCACACCGGACAAGGCCGGCGCGGAGGACGCCCCGCACACGGCAGGACAACCCAAAAAAACCCGGTCCGGGAGAACCCAGCGCCGGGGAGACCACTTTCCGTGACGGACGGGCTGACCGCACCACGCAGACGCGTGGAGCGGTCAGCCCGACCTCACAGCCGCGACGACGTGCTCAGGCTCCGCCGCCCGCGGAGAAGATGTCCTGGGAGATCTTCTGCAGCTGCGTCCGCAGCTCCTCGAGCTCCTGCTTGGCCTTGTCCAGGGCGGCCTTCGTCTCCGGCCACGTCGACCCACGGAACTGCTGAGCCAGCGGCCCGTCCCAGATATTCGGATCGGACAGGATCTTTCCCTGCGAATCCAATGCCGAGATCTGATCGGTGAAACCACCATTGATGATCGACTGCACCTGACCGATAGCAGCCTTCGCCTGCTCGGTCGACAACACACGCGACATGAAAAATATCCTCCCCAAGAGACAACCGCTTCAATGCCGGACGAACAACCACCGGCGAGCGGACGCACGCGACGCTACCAACACCGGTCCATAAAAGCCACCACAGCCACAAACACCATTCCGGGACACCAGGAAAAGCCCTTCGAGAGCGCCGAACAATGAATATGTTCGCGCGTGAGTATGATGCTCGAGGCACCGAACGGAATTGGGGACGATCATGGCCACACGGTCTCGCACGCACCAGCACAACTCGAGACGCCGTGGCGCGCCGGGACGGGGGCTGGGCGCCGTCGTCATCGCCGCAGGACTGATCGCCACGACATCCTGTACGCCGACTCCCGAGCCGGAGCCGGTGTCCGATCCCGTCAAGCTCCTGCAGCACGTCCGGGTGGGCCTCTCCCCCGCCGCCGGCATCGAGACGATCGAAGGAACCACCATCTCGGTGAGCGCCACCGGTGCGTCCTCCACGGAGAACACGGAGTACAGCACGGCCGACACGGTGGGCGAACTGCCGGTGCGGGTGAGCCTGCAGTACCGGGCCGGGGGGAAGTCCGGTTCCGACCTCGCCGAGCTGCAGGGCCATACCGGTCCGGTGGAGATCGACCTGACGCTCGAGAATCTCACCGTCGAGCCACGGACCATCGAGTACGACGCCGCGGGCCAGACCCGCTCCGCCACCGCCCTCGTGGGCGCCCCCCTGACGATCGCCGCGTCGACGAAGCTCGAGGGCGTCCGGACCGACGACGTCACCCCGGGCTCCGCCGATGGCACGGCCGGCACCAATGGCGTGCTGAGCAGCACCGAGGACGGCGCCGCCGTCGTGCAGTGGGCGACGGTGCTGGCGCCGCCCCGCTCCGGAGCGAGCACCACGCTGCGCCTCGTGGCCGACGTCGAGGACTTCCAGGTTCCCGCTTTCGATCTGGCGGTGCAGCCGGGCCTCAACACCGACCTCAGCGCGGACGGCGTGATCACCGACGCGTTCTCCTCGGGGACCGGTTCCGAACTCGACCTGCAACGCCGCACCATCGCCCTCGTCGCAGATGTCAACATCGTGCTGACTAAGGCAGGGGCCACCATCACGGACGTCCGGCAGAACCTGGAGACGACCTCCGAGACCCTGGGGGTCGAGACCGCCGGTGAGCTGCGCGACAACTCCCAGGCCCTGGCCCGGACCATGCAGGACCTGAAGGACCAGCTGCAGTCGCTCGGCTCGGATCTGGAAGCCGCGACGAGCACGACGCAGTCCACCACCCTGTCGCAGTTGCAGCAGACCGTGTCCGCGGTGGACTCGATGCTGGGAGACACCTCGGCTGCACCCACGACGGTCCCTGTCAACGGCGACGGCTGCACCGCCGAGGTGCCCAGGCCCGGGCAGACGGCCACCGTGTACTCGAGCATCCTGACCATGGCGGCCCAGCTCGATGCCTACGCGAAGGTCAGTGCTGACTGCCGGGACATGGTGGCGGACTCCCTCAGGACCACCGTGGGCCCCGAGAACCCGACACCGGAGGAGTGCGCCGCACAGAGCTCGGTGACCTGCTCCCTCCGCGGCTCCGCCGTCACCGTCACCGCCGCGCTGGTGGGACTGGTCGCGAAGAGCGACGCTCTCGTCGCGAGCCTGGACTTGACGTCGCTTCCGCGAGCGCTCAAGAATCAGGAGGCATCAGAAGGCTCGCTGGCGGAGGTGAGCGAGGTCCTCGAGGCGCTGCTCGAGACCACCGCGGCCGACGACGACTACACGGCGGCCCTCGCTACCGTGGAGGACGCGATCGAGTCCGCGCGCGACTCCGTCACCGCGACCCGCGACGCATCCGCAGCAGCCCGCGACAGCATCGACGAGCTACGGGACAGGCTGGAGGTCATCGGCGGGACGGCGACGGCTGCCAAAAGCGAGTTGGCCGACGGCTCGCTGCTGGACGGGTCGATGATGCAGCAGAGCCAGCGGCTCGCCGACGAGCTGTGCCGACTGGCCGACGGCAAGTTCCCGCGCAATGGCCGGCTGTCCACCCGGGACGCGGAGCAGCTGCGCTCCTACCTGACGTCCACGCCGTGCGAGCCGACCGAGCAGACCGAGCCGACCCCTTCACCCGAGCCGACCGAGCCCACCCCTTCACCCGAGCCCCCTGCGCCCACGCCCACCGGATCCGCGCCGGGCACCCCAACACCCGAGCCCACGGACTCCACGCCCAGCAACCCCACACCTGCGCCCACGGACTCCGCGCCGACCGTGCCCGCACCCCCGGTGCCCACCCCGGACGGGTCCGCAACGGACGACCCCGCGCCCGGCGTGTCCGCGACGGACGGAGCCTTGGCGGGCGCCACGATGGACAGGGTCATGCAGGTCGAGCTGCTACCTCCGCTGGACGGGATCCCGCCGCTCGGCTTCGACGACCCGCTGGATGTCCGGCTACGCGACCAGGCCACCGCCTGGGACTCCGTCCTCGCCGCCGTCGACACCACCGACCCCGACCAGGAGATCGCCCAGGCGTTCGACGCCCTGGACACCACGATCGACGACACCGAGGCCGGGCTGGACGCGGTCGAGGACGCCGTGGAGGCGCTCGACGAGACCGCCACCGCGGATGTCACGAGCATCGAACGCGAACTCGAGGACCTGAAGGACTTGCTGGGCACAGCGATCGTGTCCTCCGAAGGGATCGGGGCAACCCTCACGGAGCTGAAGGCACAGCAGGACGGGCTCGGAGCCGAGATCACGAAGTCCCTCGGCAAAGTATCGGCCGACACGAAAGCCGAGATCGACAAGACTGTGGGTAACCAGGTGCGCGAGGTCGCCGAGATCGGAGACGCGGGCTCCGCGTCCGTGATCACGGCGTTCGACCGCTCCATCTCCGGCCTGAAGGTCACCTCGGACGAGGTCGTGACCGACGCCGGGGGGACCGTGGACAAGCAGCGGATCGACCTGAACCAGCGGGGTGCCGCCCTGGCCGCGAGCCTGGACGAGAGCACGCAGGCCTCGCTCGCGAACATCGCCTCCAGCACGTCCGGCTCCACCCGCGATGTCGAGGGTGCCGGTGCCCTGCTGGCCTCGAGCCTCAACAACGTGATGCTCGATCTCGGCGACCGCTCCGTGAACGGCTCCGGCCTCCTCGGCTCCATGGCCACGAGCGCCGCCAAGGCGGACACCGCCGATTTCCAGCTGGCCCTCGC
This sequence comes from Arthrobacter sp. TJ-263, assembly GCF_058269155.1. Lineage (NCBI taxonomy): Bacteria > Bacillati > Actinomycetota > Actinomycetes > Micrococcales > Micrococcaceae > Arthrobacter > Arthrobacter sp. TJ-263. Next base: position 125,794 of record NZ_JBZCNE010000003.1, read on the forward strand.
CTCCCAGAACGCCGAGGGGTACACGAACATCCGTTCCCGGGACGTCGCCGGGCTGCTGCTGCGCCAGGCACAGTTCAAGGCCTCCCTCGCCGCCGTCGAGGAACTGCCGCCCTTCCATCTCAAGGTGCCGGAGGGCGCGACCTCGCAGACCCTCTACACGCTGACGATCGACGCCGGCGCATGAGCCCGCGCACCGGGCTCATGACGCTGGTCGTCGCCGGGGCGGCCGTCCTCGTCGCAGCCGTGATCGCCGTGACCGTGATGCTGAACCGCCCCGCGGAGGCCATCCGGCCCGATCCGGTGGCCGCGACGGTCCCCGTCGCCCTGGACGCCGACGGTCTGCCCGAGGACGTGTCGATCGGCGTCGTCGTGACGTTGGGCCAGTCCGGCGAGCCCGGCTCCGAGTACAACCGGGCGGCCCAGGGCGCGGTCGTCGCCGGCCAGCGCTTCGCCCAGGGAGGCGCCGCGGTCGCCCTCCCCACCGAGAACGACCGCGGCACGGAGGACGGCGCACGCGCCGCTGTCCAGGCGCTCGCGGAGCAGGGCGTGTCCGGCATCGTCGTGGCGAGCTCGGGCCCGCAGGCCCAGGCGGCGGCCCGTACCGCCGCGGACCTCGGCCTCCCGGCCATCCTGCCGTACGCGCAACCGTCGGAGCCCGCGCCGTCCGTCTGGACCACGATGCCGTCCGGCAGCTCCGTGGAGGTGGCCCTCCGGACCGCGGTGAACGGCAGGAGCAGCGTGCTGCTCGTCGTCGACGGCGGTCCCACCCCGACGTCGGTGCCGACCGCGCAGACCCTCGACCTCCGGGATTTCGACGACGTGACGGGCCTGGCGCAGGAGGCCGCGATCCTCACCGGCGACCAGCAGCGCGCACCGGACGCCCCCGCGGGCACCGGGTCCGCAGGCGTCGCCGGTCCCGCGGACGCCGTGGTCGTCTCGGCCGCCACACCGCAGCGGCTGGCCCGCCTGGTCCAGGCCCTGCAGTCCCGTGACGTCTCCGTACCCCTGATCCTCCCGGACGGCGCGACAGCCCCGGCCTTCGCCTCCGCGCTCTCCGAGCTCGACGGGACCGCTTCCGGGCAGCTGGTCGGCATCGCATCGTCCGCCGGCGACAGCGCCGCCCTGCAGCAGGATGCCCAGGGGCGCGGGATGTCCGCCTTCCTGTCCGCCGTGCGCCTCGCGGCGGGAGACGCGGACATCAAGAACCTGACGGGTGACGCCCCGTTCTCCGCCGATGCGTGGGCGGCGGACCCGGCCAGCCACGACGCCGTCGTCGCCCTGGTACGGGCGACCGCCCTGGCCGGCAGCGCCGACCCGGCGGAGATCGGCGAAGCCCTCCGCGCCGTCTCGCTGGGCCCCGGCGAGGGCCTTGCCGGGCCGCCGCTGGACTTCTCGCGCCCCGAGGCGCTCACCGCCAAGGCCCTGCCGGTCTATGCGTCCCCCCAGGATCTGGGCCTGCGGCCGGCGGACGAGAACGCGCCGCGCCTCGTCTGGGTGCCGGCACCGGCCCCCACGCCGACGAGCCCCTGACCGATCTCCCCCGGTCCGCCCTCAGCGGACGGGCCCCACCGACAGAAGGAACGCCACCGTGCGTGTGCTGATCGATCTGGACGAGCGTCGCTTCGAGTGCGAGGTGGCGCACGCCGCGCCGGCCACGCTGGCCGACCTGGTGGAGACCGCCGGCGGGCCGCGCCTCGCACCCGACGAGTCCGTGTTCGTCGACGAGACCGAGGTCCGCGGTTCCACCCCCGTGTCGGAGCTCGTCCTCCTGGAGGGCAGCCGCGTCGCCCGGGCGCCGTGGCAGGTGCCCGCGCGCATCCACGGCTGGAGTGTGACCCTCGCCGGCGGGCAGCACGCCGGCAGGGTGGTCGACGTCCCGCAGGGGCGCGAGATGCTCATCGGCCGGTCCCCGCACGCGGACCTCACCCTGCCTGCCGAGAGCGCATCGTGGGAACATTGCCGCCTGCGCCGGGAGGACGACGGCGTGCGGGTGCTGGACAGCGGATCGACGAACGGCACCCTCGTGGACGGTGAGAAGGTGGGGGACGACGGCGTCCTGGTCCCCGAGATCGCCACGATCACCGCGGGCGGGACGGTGCTCCTGCTGCGCCGGTCCCTCGACGAGACACCGGCCCCCGCGCCGGGCAGCCTGCACAACCTGACGCCCGCAGCGACGGCGCCCTTCAACCGGCCGCCCCGTCCCGGGAAGGCTCCGGCGGCCGACGCGCTGGTCCCTCCGAGCCCCAAGGACGTCCCGCCGGCCAGCAAGTTCAGCTACATCAGCGTGCTCGCCCCCCTCGTGATGGCCGTGGCCATGGTCATCATCCTGCGGGACCTCCGCTTCGCGATGTTCGCCATGCTCAGCCCAGTGATGGCCGTGGGCATGTGGTTCGAACAGAAACGCCGTCATGCCCTCGGCCTCAAGGACGAGGACGCCCGCTTCACCGGGGCGATCGAGGAGTTCGAGCAGCAGATCCGTACGGCGGCCGAGACCGAGACCGCCCTGCGCCATCGGCTGATCCCCGACCCCGCGACCGTCGTGCGGCGTGCGGCCCTCCCCGCCACCTCCCTGTGGCAGCGCCGCGCCGACGCGGACGACTTCCTGGCCCTGCACGCCGGTACCGGCGACGTCCCGTGGAAGCCCCCGGTGGAGCGGGGAGCGGGCCCGCGGCTGCACGAGAAGGTCAAGGACTCCCTCATGGCCGCGCGCCTGCAGGCCGCCCCCGTGCTGGTGGACCTGACCGACGCCGGCGTGGTGGGCATGGTCGGACCGCGGGAGGGGACCCTGGCGCTGGCCCGGTCCCTCCTCGCCCAGGCCACGGTGCACGTAGGACCGGCGGACCTCACCGTCGGCGTTTTCTGCGACGCCGGGCGCGCCGACGAGTGGGAGTGGGCCTCCTGGCTCCCGCACACGCGCCAGGCCGGCAGCAGCACGGGCCAGCGGTGGATGTCCGCGCACCGCGAGACGAGCCTCGCCATGCTGCGCACGCTCAAGGACACGGTCACCGACCTGCCCACACCGGCCCTGCTGGTGGTCCTGGACTCCGAGGTCCTCACCGAGGGCCGGGACGCCCCGGCCCGCGCACTGCTCGGCATGGGCCGCTCCATGCCCGGGGCCTCCCTGACGGCGCACCAGCGCACGTCCCGGGTGGCGGGCATCGTCATCGCCACCTCGGAGGAGCAACTGCCGGCAGCCTGCACCACCATCATCAGGGTGGGTGCGGACGCGGCGGCCACCGTGGAGCAGCCGGAGGACCTGACCCGCGTGGACGACGTCATCCTCGCCGGTCTCGACGAGGAGGAGGCCCTGCGCTGCGCCATGCGCCTCGCCCGCTTCGACGACCCGGAGCTCAGCGTGCCCGGGGCCTCGCTGCCCGCCCTCGTGCGGCTCCCCCGGCTCCTGGGCTACGAGCGCCCGGACCCGGCGACCATCCGCCGCATGTGGGAGGCATCCCCGGGAGTGTCCACGCCGATCGGCACGGACGAGAACGGGACCCTCACGCTGGACCTCGTCAAGGACGGCCCGCACGGCCTGGTGGGCGGCACCACCGGCTCCGGCAAGTCCGAGTTCCTGCGCTCACTCGTGGCCGGCCTCGCAGCCCGCAACGATCCCACGCGCCTGAACTTCATCCTCGTCGACTTCAAGGGTGGTGCCGCCTTCAAGGCCTGTGAGCGCCTTCCGCATACCATCGGCACCATCTCCAACCTGGACGAGCAACTGGCCGACCGGGCCCTCCTGGCCCTGGAAGCGGAGATGGAGCGGCGCCAGCGGGTCTTCGCGGCGGCCGGCGAGGGCATCGACAACCTGAATGCCTACCTCGCCACGAATCCGGCCGAGCCCATGCCGAGGCTGCTCCTCGTGATCGACGAGTTCGCCATGCTGGCCAAGGATTTCCCGGACGTGCTGAAGGCGCTCGTCAGCGTGGGAGCCGTGGGCCGGACACTGGGCGTACACATGATCCTGGCCACGCAGCGCCCCGCCGGCGTCGTGAGCGAGGACATCCTCGCGAACACGAACCTCCGCGTGGCGCTGCGGGTGCAGAGCCGCGAAGACTCCAGCAACGTCATCGGCGTGCCCGCGGCCTCGGCGATCGGCCGGGCCCAGATGGGCCGGGCCTTCGTGAAGCTGGGGCAGGACGAGATCACCCCCGTGCAGACGGCCCTCGTCACGGGACGCGTACAGGTGGGCGGCGGCGCGGCAGTGGATGTCCGGGAGGTGCGTCGGTTCGGTGTCCCCGTGGCCCCGGCGGCGCCGTCGGCACCCGCGACGTCGGACGAGAACGACCTCGACCTCCTCATCGACGCCGTGGTCGGGGCCAACGCCGACGCCGGCTATGCGCCGCCGCGTCAGGTCTGGCCGGAGGCCCTCGGCGAGCGCGTGGAGCTCGACGGTTTCCTCGCTGAAGGGGACGACGACGGCTCGGCCGACCCGGATCCCCTCCGCCTCCCGCGAGTGGGCGGCGTCCGCGGCTCCTCCGTGCTGGTGACCCTCATGGACGAGCCGGAGCTGCAGCGCCAGTCCCCGGCGGGCTGGGACCTGTCCGCCGGGAACCTGATGCTGATGGGCGTGGCCGGTTCCGGCACCACCACCACGCTGGCGTCCATTGCGCTGTCCCTCGCCCGGGACACCGATCCGGCCGACCTGGACCTGATGGTGCTCGACCTGGGCTCGCGGGCGCTCGAGGCCCTGGAGGGCCTGCCACACACCGTGGCCTACGTGGGGTCCGGTGCCGGAGCCAAGGAGCAGCAGGCCCGCTTCCTACGGCACCTGCACGCCGAACTGGAGCGGCGCCGCGCGGAGCCGGGCACCCACCGCCGCACCGTGGTGCTGCTGGACGGCCTGGCATCGCTGCGGGACGAGCTGCAGGACTACGAGGGGCAGCAGCTGCTGGACCTGCTGTACCGTGCGTACGCCGACGGCCCGGCGCTCGGACTCTCCTTCGCGGTGTCCACCACCCGCGCCAAGGCGGTGCCCTCGGCCATGAACGAGGTGACCCTGCAGCGGTGGCTGTTCCGCCTGGCGGACACCTACGACTACTCCTCCCTCGGCGTCCGGGGCAAGCAGATCCCCGCCGCACTCCCCGGCCGCTGTGTGGACCCCCGCAGCACGCTCCAGATGCATGTGGCGACGCCCGGCATCGGCATCGCGGCGGCGGTGGAACGGGTACGGCAGAACTGGGCCCACGCCCCCGCGAAGTCCCGGGCGATCAGGCGCCTGCCCGCGGACGTCACCCTGCAGGATCTGGGGGTGGAACCGCAGTTGGACGCCGAGCCGTGGCGCATCCCGATCGGGCTCCAGGAGGCGGACCTCTCCCCGGCGTTCCTGGAGGTCTACGAGGGCGAGCACGCGCTCATCGCCGGGCCCGCCCGGTCCGGGAAGTCCACCCTGCTCATGGCTCTCGCCGCAGCCCTGCGGGGGACGGCCACACCCCAGGGGGTGGCCCAGGTCTGGGGCATCTGCGACCGCCGTTCTCCCCTGGCCTCCGCCGCCCTCGACCGGACGGCCGTCGGCGCGGACGAGGTGCCGGCGTTGCTGGCCTCCCTGCGGCTCGAGCGCGGCCCGGTGTTCCTCCTGATCGACGACGCGGAGCGCTTCGAGGACCCTGACCAGTCCATCGCGGGCATCGTGGCCTCCGGGCAGGCGGGCCTGTGCGTCGTCGCTGCAGGACGGGCGGCGGACCTGCGCGGACTGTACGGCCATTGGACCAAGACGGTCCGCAAGTCCCGCCTGGGCGTGCTGCTGCAGCCGGACGTGGACTACGACGGCGAACTGCTGGGCACGGCACTCCCCCGGAAGGCGCCGGTGGCGATGACTCCCGGACGCGGATATCTCGGCGTGGGCGGGCAGGTGGCCCTCGTCCAGTCGATCAGCCCCGGCTGACCGGCACCTACGATGACAGGGGCGCCGACGCGGGTGTCCACGGCAGAGCAGACCGACGGCGTTGGAGAGATCGAGGGAACGGTATGCAACTCGCACAGACGGGCCAGGCACTCGGGGCGTCCTACCGCTTCGGCGAACGGGTGGGCTCCGGTGCGGTCGGCGAGGTATGGACCGTCACCGCGACCGACGACCGCATCCTCGCCGCGAAGGTCCTGCGCCCGGAGCACGCCGACGACCCCTCGCTCGTGGAGCGGTTCGTCCGTGAACGGTCCGTCCTGCTCGGACTGCAGGACTCCTCCATCGTCACGGTGCGCGACATGGTGGTGGAGGGCGCCCGGTTGGCCATCATCATGGACTACGTCGCGGGCGGCTCGCTGCGGGACGTGGTGCGGGAGGCCGGTACGCTGCGGCCCGCAGACGCGCTGGAGGTCACCGCCGAGGTACTCGACGCGCTGGCGTTCGCCCACGCGCGGGGCGTGACGCACCGCGACATCAAACCGGACAACGTGCTCCTCGCCCAGCCCTGGCCCGAGTGGACCCCGGGCGACGTACGGGTCTCCGACTTCGGCATCTCCGACGTCGTGGGCGAGAGGATCCGCCAGACGACCGGCCTCATCGGCACCCCGCAGTACATGCCGCCCGAGCTCATCAGCCAGGGCCGCTCAGGCCCTCCGGGCGACATCTATTCCACGGGGGTCCTGCTCTACGAGCTCCTCGCCGGGCGCACCCCCTTCGCCGGCCCGGGCACGGATTTCAGCGTCGCGTACCGCCATGTCTCCTCACGCCCGCCGAGGATCCCCGTGGACGACGCCCTCTGGGACGTCCTGGCCGGGCTGCTGTCCAAGGACCCCGCGGAGCGGCCCACCGCCCCCGAGGCGGCAGCGACGCTCCGGCGTCTCGCGGCCCGCCTCGCCTCCAGCGCGCCCCTCACGCGCGGGGAGGCCCCGGCAGACTTCGACGACGTCGACCGCCCCGCCACGGTGGTCCGGGGGGCCTTCACGGACGCGGACCTCGCCGCCCTGGCGTCCGCACCGCCCGTGCACGAGGACACGGAGGTCCCGAGCCTCGGGGACGCGGGCAGCGCGACCATCGCCCGCCCCATGCCGCGCCGCGACGTGCGGCCCCTGGCCGAGGCCCGGCCCGAGCCCGAGGAGGCGCCCCCGTTCTGGCGCACGCGCACGGCGCTCCTCCTCGCGGGGACCGCGGTGCTCCTCCTCGTGGGGATGGTCGTCGGGTTCGTGGTCCTCAGCCCTGGAGAGCAGCAGGCCGCCTCGGGCGGCTCCGGCGATCCACTGACCGCCCAGACGCAGGACACCGCGTTGCCCACCGGGCTGACGATCTCGCGGGCTGCCGCCTACGAGCCCTCCTCCGGGCGGGTCCGTCTGACGCTCACCTACGCGGCCCAGAAGGCGCCGCTGTCCGGGGAGTTCCTCGAGGTGGTCCCCGCGATGGCGGAGGGTGAGGCGTGCCCCGCCGTCACCTGGGAAGGTGCCTCCGTGAAGCGCAACCAGGCCTCGATCACCGGGCTCGACGTGGCCTGCGGCTGGACGCTGTCGGACCTGCAGGTCCCGGCGGGCGGGTCCGTCCAGGTGACCGCCTCGGTGCCGGCGCAACCTGCCGACCAGCAGGCACTCGACGCGTGGGTGCGCGGCGGCTCCGAAGCGACGTCGGCCGCGACGCAGGACCCGACCGTCACAGGCACCGCCTACCCCGTCCAGCGCCTGACGGGCGTGGAGGTCCGCACCCCGGCGCGGGTGGTGACGCCGAGCCCCCTGAGAATCACCCTCATCCCGGTGTGGGCCGGGGGCCCGGACGAGCTGAACCCGCTCTACGTCAGTCCGGCAGCCGGCAAGCCGTCACAGATGCTCACCGCCGTCACCGGCGGCGAGCAGGGGATGCGGTTCGCCGACGGCTGCGGCGGTGCACTCGCCGTCGACAGTTCTGGGCTCACCGTCACGGCCCTGCAGATCACGCCCGAGTGCACCGTGCGCGCCAGCGTCGGGAACTTCACCGAGCTGCAGTCGCCCGCCTTCGACATCACGTCTCGGGAGGACGCTGCCAGGTGACGGCAGCAGGGGTTCGCACCTCACCCGGAGCCGGCCGGCTCCGGGTGAGGTGGCGGGGTCAGCTCTCGTCCTCCGCCGCAGCGGCCTTGAGCGCGTCCTTCTCGGCGCGCAGCGCCTCCGTCTCGTGCTGCTCCTCGGCCTTCTCCTGGTGGATGACCTCGGCCAGGAGCTTCTCCATCTCCTTGGCCACGCCCGCGGCCGACGCCGGGTTCTGCCCGGTCACCAGTCGCTCGTCGACGACGACCTTCTCCTCGAAGGCATCGGCGGAGACGTGGGTGGCGCCCTGCTCCTCGAGCCGATCCGCCAGGAAGAACGGGATGACCTTGTCCTTCCCCACAGCGACCTCTTCGTCATTGGTGAAGGCAGCCACCCTCCGGCCCTCGACCAGGCGGAGACCGTTGTCCAGTTCGACGTCCAGCAGGCCCGCTGGTCCGTGGCAGACCGCACCGACCAGGCCCCCCGCGTTGTAGATGCCGGCGACAAGTTTCCGCAGGCCGTCGCTGTCCGGGAAGTCCCACATGGTGCCGTGGCCGCCCACCAGGTAGACGGCGTCGTACTGGCCGGGATCGACGACGTCGACACGGGCCGTGTTGTAGAGGCCCGCCCGCGTGGTCTCGTCCTCGGTGAAGGCCACCTGGATGGGGTCCTTCGTGTCCACCTCGTCGCGCGGTGGCTGGCCGCCCTGGATCGAGGCGAAGTCCACGAAGTGCCCGGAATCCTTGAACACCTTCCAGGGGTGCGCGGCCTCGGCCACGTTGTAGCCGGTCTTCTCCCCCGTGTCGCCGAGCTCGGAAACGCTGGTCAGAACCATGAGAATTTTCTTCATGTAGTGCTCCTTTCGTCCGCTTTCCACCCTACGGGGCTGGTTCTCGCAAGGCGTCACCCGGGCGATAACCTGAACGAATGGCAATCCGGGTGCTCGCAGTGGGCCGCAAGCATGAGAGCTGGGTGTCCGAGGGAATCGAGCGGTACTCCAGGCGGCTGAAGAAGCCCTTCGATCTCTCCTGGCAGCTCATCGCCCATTCGGCACGGGAACACGATGCAGCGCGCAAGGAGGAATCGGAGCGGCTCATCGCCAGGCTCGGGACCGACTACGTGATCCTCCTCGACGAACGCGGCAGGGCCATCGACTCGCCTGCCCTCTCCCGGACCCTGCTGAAACCGCTCGAGGCCTCACGCAGCGTCACGGTGATCATCGGAGGCGCATACGGCGTGGACCAGCAGGTGCACCAGCGGGCCGATTTCACCTGGTCCCTGTCTCCCCTGGTCTTCCCGCACCAGCTCGTACGACTCATCCTCGCCGAGCAGGTGTACCGGGCGCAGGAGATCGCGGGCGGGCGCTCGTACCATCACGAATAGGCCGCCGAGGTAACGATCTCGGTACGACGTGTCGGACCTCTGTGGCGTCGGGGGCCGCGGCCGTAGGGTGAGCCCATGACTACACTGCTGGGGAGCAAGCGTTGGATCGCGGCCATTGCGGCTGCTGGAGCACTCGTCGCCGTGAGCGGCTGCGCGGCGTCGGATCCGGGGGCCGGAGAACCGGCGGCATCGACGTCCGAGACCGCGACCGAAGCACCGACGCCGTCCGGATCACCGTCCACGGAACCGTCCTCGGAGTCGACGGCGCCGGCCACGACACCAGCGCCGGAACCGTCGGCCACGGCCACGGCCTCGCCGTCCACCGCACCCACGACCGCCCCCGCGGACGCTGCGGTCCCCGCGCCGAGCGCGTCGCCGTCACCCGAGGCGTCCACGCCGGCCGTGGCAGGCACCTGCACTGCCGCCCAGCTGACGGGGTCCGTCCAGGACCAGGCGGGCGGCGGTGCCGCCGGGAGCGTGTACCGCACACTCGTGCTGACCAACGCCTCGGATCAGGGGTGCACGGTCGCGGGGTACCCGGGAGTCTCCTCCGTCGACGGTTCGGGCAACCAGATCGGCGCCCCCGCGGACCGGGACGGGACGGCTTCTGCGCCGGTGCTCCTCGCCCCGGGCGGCTCAGCCACGGCCACCCTGAGGCAGACCAACGCCCAGAACTACGGCGCGGACTGCGGCCTCACGCCCGCGACCGGCCTTCGCGTCTACCCGCCCGGCGCCACCGACTCGCTCGTCCTGCCCCAGGCGCTTCCGGCCTGTTCGGCCGCATCGATCGTGCTGATGACGATCAGTCCCCTGCAGCCCGCCGCCTAGTCCTTTCCTGCAGGTCGGCGTCCTGACCGAGTGTCGGTGCGCTGGGGCATGATGAGGGAGTGACGCAGGTACTGACGAGGTTCACCCCCGCAACCCATGAGTGGTTCGCGGGAGCCTTTTCCGAACCCACTCCCGCCCAGGAGGGCGCCTGGTCCGCCATCTCCGCGGGATCGAACGCGCTCGTCGTCGCACCCACCGGCTCGGGCAAGACCCTCGCCGCGTTCCTCTGGGCGCTGGACCGGCTGATCGCCTCCGGCGAGGGCAGCGGCGACGTCGAACCCGAGTCAGCGACCCCCGCCAAGGGCCGGAAGGCCCCGGCGAAGCCGAAGCGCAGCACGCGCGTCCTCTACATCTCGCCCCTGAAGGCGCTCGGCGTCGACGTCGAGCGGAACCTGCGGGCCCCGCTGATCGGCATCACGCAGACGGCGAAGCGCCTCGGCCTGCCCGCGCCCAGCATCACCGTCGGCGTCCGCTCGGGCGACACCCCGCAGGCCGAACGCCGGGCCATGCTGACGCGGCCGCCGGACATCCTCATCACCACGCCCGAGTCCCTGTTCCTCATGCTGACCTCGAAGGCACGCGAGACGCTCCTGGAGGTGGACACCGTCATCATCGACGAGGTCCATGCCGTCGCGGGTACCAAACGGGGCGCGCACCTGGCGGTGTCGCTGGCCCGCCTCGACGCCCTGCTCGAGAAACCCGTGCAGCGCATCGGGCTCTCCGCCACGGTGGAGCCGAAGGAGACGGTGGCCCGCTTCCTCTCGGGCAACGCCCCCGTGGAGATCGTCGCCCCGCCGTCGAAGAAGCAGTGGGACCTGACCGTCACCGTGCCGGTGGAGGACATGACGGAGCTCGGCGGTGCGGCGGCGAACACCGAGGACGACGGCGACGCCGTGCCCCAGGCGAGCATCTGGCCGCACGTCGAGGAGAAGATCGTCGACCTGATCGAGCAGAACCGGTCCACGATCGTCTTCGCCAACTCACGCCGCCTCGCCGAGCGCCTCACCGCGCGGCTCAACGAGATCCACGCGGAACGCCGCGAGCGCGACGCCGTATGGGCGGCGGGCGGTGACCCGGCCGCCGTCGAGCCCGCACCCGCCCCCTCGTTCGCGCACACCACCACGACGCCGGCGCAGATGATGGCCCAGGCGGGGCAGACCACCGGCGCCGAGGCGCTCCTCGCCCGCGCCCACCACGGATCGGTCTCCAAGGACCAGCGCGCCCTGATCGAGGACGACCTCAAATCGGGACGACTCCGCTGCGTGGTCGCCACCAGTTCACTGGAGCTCGGCATCGACATGGGCGCCGTGGACCTCGTGGTGCAGGTCGAGTCGCCACACTCCGTGGCGAGCGGCCTGCAGCGCGTGGGACGCGCGGGCCACCAGGTGGGCGAGGTGTCGCAGGGCGTGCTCTTCCCCAAGCACCGCGGAGACCTCATCAACACCACCGTCACGGTGGAGCGCATGCTCGCCGGGCAGATCGAACCCCTCTACATCCCCACCAACCCGCTCGACATCCTCGCGCAGCAGACCGTCGCGGCCGCGGCGCTCGGCACCATCGACGTCGAGGAGTGGTTCGACGTCGTCAGGACCTCCGCGCCGTTCGCCACCCTGCCCCGCTCCGCCTTCGACGCGACCCTCGACCTGCTCGCCGGACGCTACCCGTCCGACGAGTTCGCCGAACTGCGCCCGCGCATCATCTGGGACCGCGTGGAGGGCACCATCACCGGACGGCCCGGAGCGCAGCGCCTTGCCGTCACCTCGGGCGGCACCATCCCCGACCGCGGACTGTTCGGCGTGTTCCTCGTCGGCTCGGAGGGCGAGGGCCCGCGCGCCGGCGGCCGCCGCGTGGGCGAGCTGGACGAGGAGATGGTCTACGAGTCACGCGTGGGCGACGTCTTCGCCCTCGGCGCCACGAGCTGGCGCATCGAGGAGATCACACACGACCGCGTGCTGGTCTCCCCCGCCTTCGGCCAGCCCGGCAAGCTCCCGTTCTGGAAGGGCGACTCCCTCGGTCGGCCCGTCGAACTGGGGCGTGCCCTCGGCGCCTTCCGACGAGAGATGTCCGGCGCCACACCGGAGAAGGCGCAGGAGCGGTGCGAGAGGATCGGGCTCGACACCTGGGCGTCGGGGAACCTCATCACCTATCTCAGCGAGCAGCGCGAGGCCACCGAAGTGGTGCCGAACGACAGGACGCTCGTGGTCGAACGGTTCCACGACGAGCTCGGCGACTGGCGCGTGGTCCTGCACAGCCCCTTCGGCATGCCCGTGCACGCACCCTGGGCGCTCGCCGTGGGCGCACGGCTCGAGCAGCGCTACGGCATGGACGGATCGGCGATGGCCTCGGACGACGGCATCGTGCTGCGCGTCCCGCTCATGGACGACGAGCCGCCCGGCGCCGACCTGTTCCTGTTCGACGCCGAGGAGCTCGACGGCATCGTGACGGCCGAGGTGGGCGGGTCCGCGCTCTTCGCGTCCCGTTTCCGCGAGTGCGCGGCCCGCGCCCTGCTGCTGCCCCGCCAGAATCCGAGCAAGCGGACCCCGCTGTGGCAGCAGCGGCAGCGGTCGGCGCAGCTGCTCGACGTCGCCAAGAAGTACCCGACGTTCCCGATCGTCCTCGAGACCGTGCGCGAGGTCCTGCAGGACGTCTACGACCTCCCCGCCCTGAAGGATCTCGCGGCCTCGCTCGAACGCCGGGAACTGCGGATCGTCGAGGTCACCACGCAGCAGCCCTCCCCGTTCGCGCGCTCCATGCTGTTCGGCTACGTGGCGTCCTTCCTGTACGAGGGCGACTCCCCGCTGGCCGAGCGCCGGGCCGCCGCGCTCTCGCTCGACCCGACCCTCCTCAACGAGCTGCTCGGCCGGGCCGAACTGCGGGAGTTGCTCGATGCCCGGGTCATCGCCGACACGGAACTCGAGCTGCAGCGCCTCAAGCAGGACCGCCTCGCCCGGGGGCTCGAGGGCGTCGCCGACCTGCTGCGCCTGCTCGGACCCCTGACCGTCGAGGAGATCGCCGAGCGCCTCGCGGCACCCGCCGACGAGCAGGCCGCCGCCTCCGCCCTCGTCGACAGCGCCCCGCCGTCAAACGCGACCCTCCGGGCTGTCGGCGACGGCGCGGACGACGAGGCGTCCCCGTCCGTTGCGTCCCCGTCCGAGGATCCCTCGGACGAGGAGCTGCTCGCCGCGGACGTTCCTGCCACCCCGAATCCCGTGAGGGCCTCACCGGACGTGGTCCGCGGGCACGTGGCCGCCCTCGTGAAGGCCAACCGCGCACTGACCGTCCACATCGGCGGCGTGGAGCGCATCTCGGCCGTCGAGGATGCCGCCCGCCTGCGGGACGCCCTCGGTGTCCCCCTGCCCATGGGCATCCCCCTGGCCTTCATCGAGCCCGTCGACGATCCGCTCGGGGACCTCGTGGGGCGCTACGCGCGGACGCACGGTCCCTTCACGGCCTCCGAAGCGGCATCCCGCCTGGGCCTCGGCGTCGCCGTCGTCGCCGGATCGCTGCAGCGCCTCGCCGGCGCCGGCCGCGTGGTCGAGGGCGAGTTCCGCCCCGCCGAGTCGGTGCCCGTGCTCGACATCTCGGCGGCATCCGGCGCCGAGCCCGGCACCATCACCGTGCACGCGCCGGCCGCCAGCGAGTGGTGCGACGCCGAGGTCCTCCGGCGCCTGCGCCGCCGGTCGCTGGCCGCCCTCCGCCAGGAGGTCGAGCCGGTGGACCCCGCCGCCTACGGGCGGTTCCTGCCCGCCTGGCAGCACATCGGCTCCGGCCTGCGCGGCCTGGACGGCGTGGTCACCGTCATCGACCAGCTCTCCGGCGTCCCTATCCCCGCCTCGGCGTGGGAGCCGCTGATCCTCGCCCAGCGCGTGGCGAACTACGCGCCTGCCATGCTCGACGAGCTGACGGCCACCGGCGAGGTGCTGTGGTCCGGCGCCGGGTCACTGGCCGGCAACGACGGCTGGATCGCCCTGCACCTGGCCGAGAACGCCCCCCTGACCCTCCGCCCCGACCCCACCTTCGAGCCGACGGCCCTCCACACCGGGCTGCTCGAGCTCCTCGCCGGCGGCGGTGGGTACTTCCTGCGGCAGCTCACCAACCAGCTCGACGTGCAGGAGGCGACGTCGGACACCGCCGTCGTCACCGCGCTGTGGGACCTGCTGTGGGCGGGCAGGATCAGTAACGACACGTTCTCCCCGGTGCGCGCCCTCCTCGCGAACGGCAAGACGGCCCACAAGCAACGACCGGTCCCGGCCCGCGCGCGGACCTCGCGGGCCGGGCGGCTGGGCCGTGCCCCCGGCAAGTCGTTGACCGGGGCCTCGATGCGCCTGAGCGTCGCGGGCGACGACGCCGCTACCGGCGGCTACCAGCGGGCCACTCCTCCCCTGGCCGCCGGCCGCTGGAACATGCTGCCCGCGGTCGAGGCGGAGACGACCCTGCACGCCCACGCGCAGGCCGAACTGCTCCTCGACCGCTACGGCGTCGTCACGCGCGGGGCCGTCGGCAACGAGGGCATCCCCGGAGGGTTCGGCCTCATGTACAAGGTGCTGGCGCGGCTCGAGGAGATGGGACGGTGCCGGCGCGGCTACTTCATCGAGCACCTCGGCGCCGCGCAGTTCGCCGTGCCCGCCACGGTGGACCGCCTGCGCTCCTTCAGCGCCGACAACCAACTGCCCACCGCCCAGGACGTCCTCGGCGGGGAGGCTCCACCCCTGAAGGCGGTGGCCCTCGCGGCCACGGACCCGGCCAACCCCTACGGCGCGGCGCTGAGCTGGCCGCAGGCCGACGGCGGTCACCGCGCCGGGCGGAAGGCCGGGGCGCTCGTCGTGCTCGTGGACGGGGCGCTCGCACTGTACGTGGAACGGGGCGGCAAGACGCTGCTGGCTTTCACCGAGGACGTCGACGTCCTGCGGGCGGCAGCGCTGGCCCTGGTCACCATCATCCGCCGGGGGGCCGCGGACAAGATGGCCCTCGAGAAGGTCAACGGCGGCGAGATCCTGGACACGGACATCGGGCGAGCGCTCGCCGACGCCGGCTTCTACACGACACCGAGGGGACTGAGGATCCGTGCCTGAGGGGGATACCGTGTGGCGCGCCGCCCGCGAACTGCACCGCGCCCTCGCCGGGAAGACCTTGACACGCTGCGACATCCGCGTGCCCCGCTTCGCCACCGTGGACTTCACGGGTGACACCGTGCAGGAGGCGGTGTCCCGCGGGAAGCACCTGCTGATCCGGGGCGGGGGCGACGACGGCTGGGACATCCACTCGCACCTCAAGATGGAGGGCCTCTGGCACGTCTACGCCCGCGGGGAGAAGTGGCGGAGGCCGGCGTTCAAGGCGCGCTGCATCCTGGAGACCGAGGACGCCGTCGTCGTCGGTTTCGAACTCGGCTTCCTGCGGGTGATCCCCCGCGCCGAGGAGGACGACGCCGTCGGATACCTGGGACCCGACCTGCTCGGCCCCGACTGGGATGCGGAGGAGGCGTTGCGGCGGCTGAGGGAGCAGCCGGAGCGGCCCATCGGCCTCGCCCTGCTCGACCAGCGGAACCTCGCGGGCATCGGCAACGTCTACCGGTGCGAGCTGTGCTTCCTCGCCGGTGTCCATCCGCTCACCCCGGTGGGCGAGGTGCCGAACCTGCCGCGCATGGTCGAGCTGTCCAAGAAGCTCCTCGAGGCGAACAAGGAGCGCAGCACCCGGGCGACGACAGGACAGCTCCGCGGCAACACGCTCTGGGTGTACGGGCGGTCCCGACGGGGCTGCCTGCGCTGCGGCACGCCCGTCGCGCTCGAACAGCTCGGGGACAAGGAGACCGAACTGCGCGAGCTCTACTACTGTCCGCACTGCCAGCCGCGATTGGATGCCCCTGCCGGCGCGGCATTACCCTGACCAGGTGGACGGATTCGGACGGGTGATGCGCTGATGGCGATGAGATCACCCCTGCCCGTACGCAACGGCGTCAACGCGACACGGCTCCGCCTGCCGGCGGAGGGTCCGTGGGAGACCGCCCTCGACTACATCCTCGACCGTTTCGACCACGTGGATCCCGAGGGCATCGGCGAGCGCTTCGACCGCGGCGAGGTCGTCGCGCTGGGCGGCGAGGTCCTGACACGGTCCACCCCGCTCGGTGAGCACACCTTCGTCTGGTACTACCGTGAGCTGCCGGTCGAGGAGCGGCTGCCCGTGGAGCTCTCCATCCTGCATCAGGACGATCACCTGCTCGTCGTCGACAAGCCGCACTTCCTGCCGACCACGCCGGGCGGCATGTACGTGGCGGAGTCCGCCCTCGTGCGGCTGCGCGTGGAACTCGGCATCCCGGACCTGATCCCCATGCACCGGCTGGACCGTATGACGGCCGGCATCCTCATGTTCTCCGTCGATCCGGACACCCGCGGCGCCTACCAGCTGCTCTTCGAGAACAGGCGCATCACCAAGGAGTACCGGGCCGTGGCGCCCGTCCGGCCGGAGCTGCGGCTCGACGACGAGCCGCAGGACGTGCGCAGCAGGATCGTGAAGTCCCGGACCTACCTGCTGGCCCAGGAGGTCGAGGGACCGGCGAACACCCACACCACGGTGAGCCTGCTGGATCAGCGCGCGGACCGCGGCCTGTACCGGCTGCAGCCGCACACCGGGAAGACCCACCAGCTCCGGCTGCACATGGCGTCCCTCGGGCTCGGCATCGTCAACGACCCGTTCTACCCGGTGCTGCACCCGCAGGCGCCCGACGACTACACCCGGCCGCTGCAGCTCCTCGCGCACAGCATCGCGTTCACGGACCCGGTGGACGGCACCGAGCGGGGCTTCGAGTCCGGCCTCACCCTGGCCTGCTTCGCCTGACCCTGCCCTGATCCGTACCGACTCCCGACCGGGTTCTCCACGGGTTCTCCACCGGGTGCGGGACCGTTTTCTCGACCGTGTTCGTCCCCTGGCCCGGACCGGTTTCCTCCCGGGGCCCCGGCGGTGCCCCGGGTCCGGACGGTACATTTGCGGAGTGGACCTGCCCGGAACGGACATCCCCGACCCGCTCTACCTCCTCGTCATGTTCGCCGTCGTCGTCGCCGATGTGGTGCTCCCCGTCGTGCCCTCCGAACTGCTCGTGATCGGCGCCGGCACCATGGCCGCCGACGGCATGCTCCTGCTGCCCGTCGCGGGCCTCGTCGCATGGGCCGGCAGCTGGCTCGGGGATGTGGCCCTGTTCCTCCTGTTCCGGCGTCGGCTCACGCATGTCCTCGACCGCTTCCGCTGGGGGCGCCGGGTCCACCGGGGGCTGCGTGAGGCCATCGCGAAGGCGGGCTCGTCGCCCACCTACGCCGCCGTCGTCGCCGTGCGCTTCCTGCCCGGCGGGCGCACCGCGAGCGTCTCCGCGGCAGGCATCGCCGAACTGCCCCTCCGCCCCTTCATGCTCGCGGCGGGCACCGGAGGGGCGCTGTGGACGGCATGGCTGGTCGGCCTCGGCTTCGTCGCGGGCGCTTCGACCGGGCTGCCCGCCTGGATGGGCGCGCTGCTCGGAATGGTGGTCGGTACGCTGGTGGGAGCCATCACGGCAGCAATCATCGCCCTGAAGAGACACCGGAAGGCCAAGAACGCGCATGAGCACCCCGAAGAACCCGGGTCCGAGGCTCCCTGACAAGCCGGTCAGGCCTCCGACCGTCGCACAGGAAGCTCCCGCCGCCCCGCGCTCCTCGGAGTCGACGGGTGTCCTCGAACGCCTCAAGGCCGCGCAGCCACGGGGTGCCGGTGCTGCCGACCACGACGGGCCCGACCGCCCGGCCGAGGCGACCACGGCGGCGAGCGAAGGAAGGTCCGGCGGCGTGGGGTACGGCGCCTCACGCGCGGACGGCCACGACCGGGCCGATGCCTCGCGCGGCCCGGGTGCCGCCGGCAGCAGGAACGACCCCAGCGGCGGCACCCGCACCCTCGATGCGCCCACCGGGGCCGAGGGCAGCAAGGAGATCCCGAGCCGCCAGGGCAGCGACGACGGCGGCGCGGCTGCCGCCGAGCGGCTCCGGGTCGCGGCCGTCCGGGCGAGGGCAGCGGCCGTCCGGGCGAGGGCAGCGGCCGTTCGTGCGAGGGAAGCGGCCGGAGTGACCGGCCGGGCCATCCACCACGGCAGCAGCGCGACGGCCCGCCAGGTCTCCTCCTGGGACCGGGACGTCGTCCGGCAGGTGGTCGTGACGGTATGCGCCCTCGCCTGCATCCTCGGGTCGGCGGCGGGTGTCGGCGCCTTCGGCGGCCCGTCGATCCGGGACGCCGCCGGCGGCCTGTTCGCCCCGGACGCGACGCTGCTGGCGCCGTCGTCGGCGGCCTTCTCCATCTGGAGCGTGATCTACGTGGGCCTGGTGGCGTACACGGTGTTCCAGTGGCTGCCGTCGCAGCGGAGGACAGACCGCCAGCGGGGCCTCGGCTGGACCGTGGCGGCCTCCATGCTCCTCAACCTCGCCTGGATCCTGAGCGCACAGGCCGGCCTGCTGACCTTGAGCCTCGTGGTCATCATGCTGCTCTTCTTCGCACTCCTGTCCGCCGTCCGGACCATGAACAACCACCCCAACGAGACGCGGCTCGAGGGTGCGCTCGTGGATACGCCGATCGGTCTCTACCTGGGCTGGGTGCTCCTGGCGGCGGCCGCGAACTGGGCGGCGTTCCTCACGGCGACGGGCGCGGACCTCTTCGGCTGGTCCGGTGTCGCGTGGTCCATCCTCGGGATCACGGCCGTCCTCGTGACGGCCGCCATCATCTGCTCGACGGACCGCGGACGCCTTGCCGTGGCCGTGGCGACCTCGTGGGGGTTGCTGTGGATCGCCGTCGAACGGGTGCTGGGCGAGCCGTTCGCGATGAACCTGGCGTTCTTCACCGTCCTGGCGATCTTCCTGCTGCTCATCACGGCAGGCTCGCGCCGCCACCGGGTGGACCACGAGTATCGGCACTGGCTGCGGGCGCAGCAGGACGCCCGGCGCGAGCCCGTCCACCTGGGGGGCGGCGACTACGAGGACTCGCGCTACTAGCCGGGTGGGCGGGCGCGGGGCTGAGCCCAGCGCCGGGCTCAGCCCGTGTTGCGCATCCCCGCGGCGACGCCGTTGATGGTGATCAGCATCGCGCGCTGGAGCGGCCCGTCGGGCTGCCCGCCGTCGGCCTCGGACCGCACACGGCGCAGCAGTTCCACCTGGAGGTAGGAGATCGGGTCGAGGTACTGGTCGCGCACCGCGAGGGACCGCTTGAGGACCGGCTGGTTGTCGAGCAGTTCGTGTTCACCCGTCAGCTGCCTGATCTCGGCGAGCGTGAGTTCGTACTCCTCCCGGATGACCCCGAACAGGTGCTGCAGGTCGTCCGGCACGAGGGCCTCGACGTAGTGCGCGGCGATCTCCAGGTCCGTCTTCGCGAGGGTCATCTCCACGTTCGACACCACGGTGCGGAAGAAGTGCCAGCGCTCCAGCATCTCCGCGAGCAGTCCCTCATGGCCTGCCTCCCGCGCAGCGCGCAGTCCGGAGCCGACGCCGAACCAGCCGGGGACGATCTGCCGGGACTGCGTCCAGCCGAAGACCCACGGGATGGCGCGGAGCCCAGCGAGGCCGCTGCCCGAATCCGGCCGCTTGGCGGGACGCGAGCCGATGTTGAGCGAGCCGAGCTGCTCCACGGGCGTGGAGGCGAGGAAGTACGCCGGAAGGTCCTCGTGGTCGATCAGCGAGCGGTAGCGGGCGAACGCGGCGTCCGACACCGTCTCCATCACCTCCGCCCAGCGATCCCGCTCGTCGTCCGACGAGCGGGGCGTGCGGTGCAGTGCGGAACCCTGCATGACCGCGGCCAGGGACAGCTCGAGGTTCTCCCGGGCGAGGGCGGGCAGCGAGTACTTGTCACTGATGACCTCGCCCTGCTCGGTGAACTTGATCTCGCCCTCGAGGACACCGTTGGGCTGGGCGACGATGGCGTCGTACGTCGGCCCGCCACCCCGGCCCACGGAACCGCCGCGGCCGTGGAACAGGCGAAGCCCCACCCCGTGCTTCGCGGCGACGTCGCGGAGGAGCCGCTGCGTCTTGTGGATCTCCCAGAGGCTCGTGAGCACGCCCGATTCCTTGTTGGAATCCGAATAACCGAGCATCACCTCCTGCACGTCACCGCGCAGGCGCACCACCTCCCGGTACGTGGGATCGGACAGGAGCGTGTCCACGATCCGGGCGGAGACCCGCAACTCGTCGACCGTCTCCAGGAGCGGCGCGAAGCCGATCTTCGCGAACGCGCCGGAGTCGGCGCCCCCGGAGCCGTTCCCGACGACGTCGACCAGTCCGGCCTCGCGGGCCAGCACCACCGGGGCGAGCACGTCATCCGCGCCGCGCGTCATGGAGACGATGTAGGTCTCGATGACGTCGGGGCCGTAGGTCTCGAGTGCGGAGGCGATCTCGCGGAAGACGTCGAACGTGCGGCGTGCGGCGTCGTCGAGGGGAGGGTTCGCCGTCGCCAGCGGACGCCGGGAGGCCAGTTCGTCCGACAGCGTGCGGAGGCGGTCGGCCCGGGACAGCTCGAGGTAGGGGACCTCCAGCTCGCCGAGCCGGTCGGTCAGCTGGGCGATCACGTCGTGGTGCATGTCGGCGTGTTCGCGGATGTCGAGGGTCGCGAGGTGCAGCCCGAAGGACGAGATGACGCGCGACGCGGTGGCCAGGGCGCCGTCCGCGGCGAGGCCCGCCGCGTGCTCCCGGAGGGAGTCCCCGACGAGCTCGAGATCCGCCAGCACCTGTGCGGTGTCGTTGTAGTCCCGGCCGGGCTCGTGCGCCGAATGGTTCTGCACCCGCGCGGCGGTGTTGAGGAGCTTGGCCTTCACGCAGGTCAGCTTGAGCCGGTAGGGCTCCTGGGCGTTGAGCTCGAGGATCCGCTTGTCCAGCCGGGGGAGGTTCGCCAGGTCGCGCTGGATGGATGCCGTCAGCTCCTCGGACGCCGCGACGATCGCGGTCGAGGACGAGAGCGAGGAGATGAGCCGGTCGATGAAATGGATCGCGATGCGGACGGCCTGCTGGTTCTGGATCTGCAGGATCTCGCGGGTCACGGCCGCGGTGACATTCGGATTGCCGTCACGGTCGCCGCCGATCCACGAGCCGAACCGGAGCGGGGCCCCCTCGGCGGGCAGCGCCACGCCTTGCTCGGCGAGGAGGTCGGAGAGATCCTCGAGCAGTTCGGGCATGGACGTGGTGAGGATTCCGCCGAGATAGTAGATGGCGTTCCGGGCCTCGTCGATCGGCGTGGGCCGGACCTGCCGCAGTTCGTCCGTCTGCCAGATCAGGTCGATGACCTCGGCGAGCCGCCGGTCCTGACGGCGTCGGCGCTGGGAGCCCTCCGGCGTGGCCTCCGCGAGGATGTCCGACAGGAGGCGGAGCTTGTCCAGGACCGACCGCCGCGACGCCTCGGTGGGGTGCGCCGTGAAGACGGGGCGCACGTCGAGGGAGGCGACGACGCCGGCGAGCGCGGCGGGACCGGCGTCGGACGCGATGCGGGAGACGGTCTGCGCGAGCCAGCCGTCCTCCTCGGGCCGTGCACGCAGGCCGCGCACGCGGTGGACCTGCTCCGCGGCGTTGGCCAGGTGGAAGTAGGCGGCGAAGGCCCGCACCAGGTCCGTCGCCTGGTCGATGGGCAGGTCCGCGAGCAGCTCGCGCACGCGACCGGCCAGCTCCGCGCGCTCACCGGCGTCGCTGACGCTGCCCGATTCCTTGGACTGCTTCGTGAGCAGGCGGACGCGTTCCACGAGGTCCAGCAGCTCCTGCCCGTGCTGCCGCACGAGGGATTCGCCCAGCAGGGTGCTGACACGCCGCACGTCGGCCCGGAGTTCGGCACTGACGTCTCCTCCCGCATCGCCGAGCCGGTCGCCGACGGGTGGGGCTGTCACTTCGAGGGGCACTGTCACAACGGCCTGCTTTCAGGTCACGGAAAACGGGCGTATACGGCACTGGATACGACGGATGATGGTCGGATTTTACCCGGCGATGTGGCGCCGACCTCACCCGGTCCGTCATGTGAAGCGGCCCCGGCCGGTGCACCCTGCCTCATGCCCGGCGATCAGCGCAGGGGCAGGGCGACGACGACGACGAGTGCCAGCGCACCGAGCAGCGCCACGGCGGCCGTTGTCCCCAGGACGCCGACGACGTCGGCCTCGATCCGCCCGACGCGGATCCCGCGGGCGCTGCGCCGGTAGCGACGGGCCTGCCCGGCGGTGATGGCCAGGGCCGTCGCGGCGGTCAGCAGGGTCAGCCCGAGGGGGAACCAGCCGTAGCGGGGCACCCAGCGGAGCAGGAGGACGCCGGCGACGACCAGCGCGAGCATGGTGCGGTTCCAGGCCAGCGTCGTCCGTTCGGGCTGCAGCCCGGGATCGGCGTGCGGTCTCGGGACCGGGTCCTCCTGCGGCGTGTGCACGGTCAGGCGTTGCCCAGGACCACGACGAGGAACGCTGCGGCGACGAGGGCGCCCCCACCGGCGAGGACGGGGACGAGGATCGACAGGGGCAGCGGGGCCTGCCGGCGCATGGCCCGTTCGACGGCGAGCCAGCGGACGCCGGCCGCGACGGCCAGGACCATCGCGAGCAGCAGGAGCACGACGGCGAGCGCGGTCCGGACCGGGCTCGCGAACGTGTCCGAGGTGAAGGCCTCGACGGCGACGCCCCCGGCGAGGAGCGCGAGCGCCGTCCGGATCCACGCGAGGAACGTCCGCTCATTGGCGAGGGTGAACCGGGGGTCCGGCTCGGTCCCGCCGCCGAGGATCCGCGCGGACCAGCCCCGGCGGCCGGGGGGCGAGGCGCCCTCGATCGCGGGTGCGCCGGCTGCCTCCGGGGCGGGTTCGGACGGTTCGTCCCTCGATGACCTCACGGGCCCATGGTAGGGCCGGCCGACGGCGGCGGGGTGTCCTGCCGTGCCGGTGGACCTCCATCCGCCTGCGCCGGTGGTCCTGGGCGCAGGGACGTTTTGCCTTTTCACGCCATAGTACGGTTGGCTGGGAAGCCGCCGATCGCCCCCCACCGTCGAGGTCCACATGCATCAGCCGCAGGAAGGTCCGACGACCCGGTCGGGCCGAATTCCCGCGACACCCCAGGCCCGACGTCGCGTCCTGATCGTCGCCACGGGCCGGGATCGCGGCGCACTCGCGGCCGCCCGCGCCTTCCGGCGCGCGGGCTGGTACGTCGGCGTGGGAACCCCCGAGGGTGGGGGATCGCTCGGCGCGTCGGCTGCCTGCGACACCACGTTCCACGTGCCGCGTCCCCGTGACGGGAGCTCCGGCTTCATCGAGGGTGTCCGTGGAGCGGCGGAAGCAGGGGCCTTCGACGTGGTCTTCGGCGGAGGGGACGACTGGATGGCAGCCCTCGCCGCCTACCGGTCGCAGATCCCCGTCCCGGTGGCGCACCCGGACTTCGCCGTCGTCGCGACGGTCCTGGACAAGCTCAGGCTCGCTCAGTTCGCCGGGAAGGCCGGGCTGGCGTCGCCTCACACGGAACTCGCCACGGACGAGGCCCTTGCGGGCTGGTCCGGGCCGGTGGTCGTGAAATGCAAGGAACACTGGGCGCCCCAGCAGACCCATCCGCTGCGCATCGAGGCCAAGCTGTTCGGCTCCCCCGCCGCCGCACGACCCCAGGTCGAGAGGATCCGGGCAGCCGGGGCGCAGGCGATCCTGCAGGAGCCGGTCGAGGGGACGCTCGGAGCGCTGATCGGCGTCTTCCACGGAGGCAGGCTGCTCGGCCGCACCCAGCAGGTGTCGACGCACCTGTGGCCCACCCCCAACGGCGCCTCGGCCCGGGCGTCCACCGTCACCGTCGACGAGGTGCTGGTCGGGAAGGTCGAGTCGATGCTCCTCGACATCGGCTGGCACGGCCTCGTCGAACTCCAGTTCCTCACCGGCGACGACGGTGTCCCCCACCTGATCGACTTCAACGGACGGTTCTACGGCTCGCTCGCGCTGGCCGAGTCCGCGCGGCCCGGCCTGGTGCACAACTGGGCGCTGGCCGCGATCGGCGCGGAGCCGTCGTCCCTCGCCGACGCGACACCCGGGAAGCGCTACTCGTGGCTCACCGGCGACCTGCGGCGCGCCCGCATCGAACGGCGTCATGGTCTCCTCCGCGATCTCGCCGACAGCATCCTCTGGTCGACGCGCGCACGCCACAGCATCTGGGATCCCCGCGATATCGGCCCCTCGGTGAGCCTGGCGCTCCGGCGGTTCCGCCGCCCCTGAGGATCGGCCGGAGCCGTCACCGCCGGCGCGCGGCCCTCACCATCTCGAGCGGCACGAGCCGCTCGGGCGCACGCGCGAGGACCAGGCCTGCCACGTACACGCCGAGGATCACGGTTCCGACCAGCGTGCCCTGGACGAGCGGGGAGGCGCCGTCGGTCGCCGCCAGGACCGCTGCTCCACCCACGGCGGCAGCAGTGCCGATCGCCGCGGCGCGTGCCACGAGGGCGAGGGCAGACCGGACCTCCACCGCCGCGTGCCGGCGCGCGAGGAGCCAGGCGTTCGCGACGGCGGCGAAGACGAGCGAGGCCGTCGTCGCCAGTGCGATGCCGGCCACGCCCATCACCGGTGCGAGGAGGATGTCACCGACGACGTTGATGACCATGGCGGCGAGCGACACGAGGACCGGCGCGCGTGAATCACCGAGCGCATAGGACGTGCTGACCATCACCTGCCGGACCCCCATCGCGACGAGGGCGGGTGCGTACCAGAGGACCGCGACGGCGGTGGCGCCGGCGTCGTCGGCCGTGAACTCCCCGCGTCCGTAGGCGACGAGCGAGAGCGGCAGCGCCGCCACCATCAGCACGATAGTCAGCGGTACCAGGATCGTGACGGTGACGGACAGCCCGCGGGACACGAGGCGCCTGACCTCCTGCACGTTGCCGGCGGCCGCCCCGAGCGCCGGATAGAGCGGCACGAGAAGGGAGGCGATGAGCAGGGTCTCCGGCAGGTTGACGAGGCGCCAGCCGTAGGACAGGGCCGTGATGGCGCCGTCGCCCAGGGTCGATCCGACCGCCCGGTCGACCAGCGAATTCACGTTGGCGATCGCACTTCCCACCAGCAGCGGCGGCATGAGCCGCGCGATCTCCACGAACCCCGGGTGCCGCACCTCCCACCGGGGCCGGACGCGCAGACCGAGTGCGTGCAGGGGTGGCAGCTGCAGCGCCAGTCGCGCAGCGGATCCGACCACGAAGCCGACGGCGAGCGCCTGGATCCCGTACTGCGGGCCGAACAGTCCGGCCGCCCCGATCATGATGATGTTGAACGGCACCCCCTGCAGCGAGGACCAGACCACCCTGCCGTGGGCCTGCGCGACGGCAGCCAGGAGGTCGGTGCCGGCGATCAGGACGGTCGCCAGCAGCACGATCCTGGTCAGGGTGACGGTGAGTTCTGCCTGTTCGCCCTCGAACCCGGGCGCCAGCACCGCCGTCACGGGGGCCGCGAGGATCCCCACGACGACGGCACCCAGCCCGAGAACCACCATGGTCACGGTGATGGCGGTGTCGAAGCTGCGGTGCCCGCGGCAGCGCGGACCCTCGGCAGCGACCTCGCGCGCGATGACGGGGGTGACGGAGCGGGCCATGGCGTAGGCCACCAGACCCAGCACGACGTTCATGAGTCCCTGCGCCACCAGATAGGCGTCGAGGGACGGCCCCGCGCCGTAGACCGCGGCGATGACGACGTCGCGCACGAAACCGAAGACCGTGGAGACGGCCGTCAGGGCGGTCACCACGACGGCGGCACGCGAGACGCTCACCCGACCGCCTCCCGATGTCATGCCCAGCCAGAACCTCGATCATTCAAGCATGACGGCCGTCTGGAGGGCGAAACGGGTGATCCCCGACCCCGCCATCGATCAGGTGCGGGCACGGAGTCGGCTGCGGGTCAGGCGAAAGCGGAGATGCCCGTCAGCGCCCTGCCCACGATCAGGCTGTTGATCTCGTAGGACCCCTCGTAGGTGTAGACGGCCTCCGCGTCGGCGAAGATCTTCGCCATGGAGAAGTCCGTCACGATCCCGTTCCCGCCGAGGATTCCCCGCCCGAGTGCCACCGTCTCGCGCATCCGGGCCGTCGTGAAGGACTTGGCGAAGGCGGCCTGCGGCATGTCGGACGCGCCCTGCTCCTGCAGCTGGGCGATGCGGGTCATGACCCCGAGGCTCGCCGTCGTGTTGCCCATCATCGTGACGAGCTGGTCCTGGACGAGCTGGAAACCCGCGATCGGCCGGCCGAACTGGTGCCGCTCCACGGCGTACTGCCGGGCGACGTCGAACGCGGCCAGTTGCTGGCCGACGGCCTGCCAGCCGACGAGGATCCGGGACCCCAGCAGGAGCTGCCGCGTGTCGTCGAAGGACGCGATGCCGGCGAAACGGTCGGCCTCGTCGACGCGCACGTCGGTCAGCGTGATGTCCGCGTTCTGGACCGTCCGGAGCGCGGTCTTGTTCGCGATGACGGTGCGCGTCACCCCGGGCAGCGTCGCGTCGAGGATGAAGCCCCGCACGCCCCCCGTCTCCGTATCCCGCGCCCACAGGAGCATGTAGTCGCAGAACGTCCCGTTGCCGATCCACCGCTTGGCACCGTTGAGCACCCAGGTGTCGCCGTCGCGCGTGGCGGTGGTCGCCATGCCGCCGGCGACGTCGGAGCCGTGCAGCGGCTCGGTGAGCGCGAACGCCCCCGTGATCGTCAGGTCCATGGCGTCCTGCAGGAGCCGCGCCTTCTGCTCCGCGCTGCCGAACAGGTGCAGGGCCTCGACGAAGAGGTCGTGGTGGACCATGAAGAACGTCGCGATCGAGGTGTCCGCG
Source organism: Arthrobacter sp. TJ-263 (assembly GCF_058269155.1). Classification (NCBI taxonomy): domain Bacteria; kingdom Bacillati; phylum Actinomycetota; class Actinomycetes; order Micrococcales; family Micrococcaceae; genus Arthrobacter; species Arthrobacter sp. TJ-263. The sequence goes on from NZ_JBZCNE010000003.1 coordinate 152,690, forward strand.
CGGGTCATCTCCGCGATCACGAGGCCGCTGAACAGATGGCTGTAGCCCTGCTGCACCGGCGTGCTGAGCTGCAGGTCCGCGAGCTTCGGCAGGAGCTCGTGCGGGAACTCGGCCCGGTTCCACCAGTCGACGGCGCGCGGCGAGACCTCCTTGTCCAGGAAGTCCCGCACGTCCTGCAGTTTCGAGCGCTCGCGGGCGGGGAGGAGGAATTCGAAGCCGAGGAAATCGGCGGTGGGCAGCTGGCTCATCATCGAGCCGTCCTTTCGATCGAGCTGAGACCGGGAGCGGCGCTATCTCGGCGCCATGCGGATGGCACCGTCGAGGCGGATCGTCTCACCGTTGAGCATCTGGTTCCCGACGATGTGTGCGGCGAGCGCCGCGTACTCGACGGGCTTGCCGAGCCGGGACGGGTGCGGTACCTGGGCGCCGAGGGAATCCTGGGCCTCCTGCGGCAACCCGGCCATCATGGGCGTCTCGAAGATCCCGGGGGCGATGGTCACCACGCGGATCAGGGACCGCGCGAGTTCACGCGCGAGGGGCAGCGTCATCGCCGCGACCCCGCCCTTCGACGCGGCGTAGGCCGGCTGTCCGATCTGGCCGTCGAACGCCGCGACGGACGCGGTGTTGATGATGACGCCGCGCTCGTCCGAGCCCCCGAGGCCCCGGACGGTGGGGGTGGCGGCCATTGCTTCGGCGGCGAGCCGGACGACGTTGAAGGTGCCCACGAGGTTGACGGTGATGACCCGGGTGAACTGTTCGAGCGGCAGGACGCCGTCGCGCCCGAGGACCTTGCCGGGTGTGGCGATCCCGGCGCAGTTGACCACGATCCGCAGCGGGCCGAGGCCTGCGGCGGCGTCCACGGCGGCCTGGACCTGGGCGGGATCGGCGACGTCGGCGGCGACGAAGCGCACGCGCTCGCCGCTCGGGTCCAGCTCCGCGGCAGCGTCGGCGCCGGCGGACTGCGGCAGATCCACGAGGACCACCGCCGCGCCGTCGTCGACCAGCCGGCGGGCCGTGGCGAGCCCGAGCCCGGAGGCGCCACCGGTGACGAGGGCCACTGCTCCCCTGATGTCCATGCCTGGTCCTTCCGCATTCGATGGACCGCCGTTGGTCCATCCACGCGCCCAGCGTACTGTGACGTGGCCCACTGCGCACCCGGCGGAGGATCTGCTGCGCATCCTGCCCAATCCGGCAGTACTCCGGCGTGACTAGGGTGGTCACATGCCCATTCCCGACCACGCGGCCGCCGCCGCTGCCCGAAGCGTCCGGCACCTGTTCGCCCGGCGGAGCCTGCGGGTGCCGGGGACGCGCCTCGCGGCGGTCGCCTTCCCAGCACCGACCAGTCCCCGGAGCCACTGGCACTACTGGTGGCAGGCGCACTACCTCGACTGCCTGCTGGACGAGCACCAGCGCGATGCCGGGTCGGGCGCGCTGCTCGAGGCCCGGAAGCTGGCCCGCGGCATCTGGCTGAGGAACGGCGGCCGGTGGCGCAACGCCTACTACGACGACATGGCCTGGCTCGCGCTCGCCCTGCAGCGCCTGGACGCGCTGGACGGACGGCGCCGTCCGCGGCGCGGCGTGCGGGTGCTGGGTGACGCGCTCCGCTCGGCGCACACCCCGGACCTCGGCGGCGGCGTCTACTGGAACACCACGCGCGACTACAAGAACACGCCGAGCACGGCCCCCGCGGCCCTCTTCTTCGCACGGGCAGGAGAGACCGGGCGGGCGCAGGAGCTGCTCGACTGGCTGAGGGATCGCCTGTTCGACGCCGCGAGCGGCCTCTACCTCGACGGCGTCAAGGCCGACGGCCGGGTGGAGCGCTCGCTGCACACGTACAACCAGGGCACGGTGCTCGGCGCGCTGGTCGCCGTCGGCGGACCGGCCGGGCTGCGGCACGCGGCGGACCTCGCCGCAGCGGTGGCCGAGGAGGTCGCCGACGGCGACGGCGTGCTGCCGCTGGCGGGCACGGGCGACGCCGGTCTGTTCACGGGGATCCTGGCGCGCTACCTCGCACAGGCCGCCGCGGCGGAGATCGGCGCGGCGCCGGCCACGGAGGCCCGGGCCGTGCTCGCCGCGACGGCGGAGCATGTCTGGTCCGGCCGCCGCACGGACGCTTCCGGGATGCTCGTCTTCCCGCCGCGGCAGGACGGACCGGTCAGCCTGTCCTCCCAGCTCCAGGCCTGGATGATCCTCGAGGCAGCGAGCACGAGCCGCGCACAGGAGGGGAAGGCCCATCGCCCCGGGTGACAGACTGCTCGCATGGAGAACCCACCCCGCGACCACGACCTCGTCATCTACGGAGCGACCGGTTTCGTCGGCGAGCTGATCGCCGCCTACCTCGCGACGCACGCCCCGGCCGGCCTGCGGATCGGGCTCGCGGGCCGGTCGACGGCCAGGCTCGAAGCGGTCCGCTCGCGGCTGCCGGCCGCGGCGCACGCATGGCCCCTCATCGAAGCGGACTCAGGGGACACGGGCTCGATCACCGCCCTGGCCGAGCGCACCCGGGTGCTCTTCACCACCGTCGGCCCCTACGCGAAGTACGGGCTGCCGGTCGTCGAGGCCTGCGCGCGGGCGGGCACCCACTATGGCGACCTGACGGGCGAGGTCTCCTTCGTCCGGGAGGCGATCGACCGCTGCGACGCCCTGGCCCGGTCGAGCGGCGCCCGGATCGTGCACTCGTGCGGTTACGACTCCGTGCCGTCCGATCTGGCGGTACTGCTGCTCCATCAGGCGGCAGAGGCCGACGGCGCCGGCGCCCTGACCGAGGTCCAGCTCGTCGCGACGGCCAAGGGCGGCATCAGCGGAGGCACCCTCGACTCGATGCGCGTGCAACTCGACGGGATGCGGTCGAGCGCCGCGCTGCGGTCCCTCATCGCCGACCCCTATGCCCTCAGCCCGGACCGCGTGCGGGAGCCCGCGACGCCGCAGCCGGCGGACGCCGGTCCGGTGAGCCGCTCCGGCGACGGCCTGTGGACCGCGCCCTTCGTCATGGCCGCCGCGAACACCCGGATCGTGCGCCGCAGCAACGCCCTGCAGGACTGGGCCTACGGCCGCTCCCTGCGGTACGGCGAGGTGATGGGCGTGGCCCGCGGCCCGGCGGGGGCGGTCATCGCCGGGGCGACGGTGCTCGGACTCGGCGCGTTCGCCGGTGCGATGACGTTCCCGGTGACCCGCCGCCTGCTCGACCGCGTGCTGCCGGCCCCGGGGACGGGCCCGAGTGCCGGCACACGGCGCAAGGGGTGGTTCCGCTCCCAGGTGACCGCCCTCACCGAGGGCGGTCACCGGTACCGGGCGGTCGCTGCCGGTCCCGGCGATCCGGGCTACGCCGCCACCGCCGTCATGGCGGGTGAGACGGCGCTGGCCCTGGCACTGGACGGCGACCGGCTCCCCCGGGTGAGCGGATCACTGACGCCGGCCACCGCGCTCGGCGATGTGCTCGTGCAGCGGCTCCGTGCAGCCGGCCACACCTACGAGGTGGCCAGGCTGGCCTGACCGACGTCAGTCGCCGGTCGTCGAGCCCTTCCCCTGCGGGTAGAGCGCCTCCCCGCGCGCCAGCATGGCGACGAACTTCGTGATGTTGCGTTCCTTCGCCGCGTCCGTCCTCAACTGGGACAACCGGAAGATCATGGCGTAGCGGTTCTGCGAGGACAGGGTGCGGAAGGTGGCGAGCGCGGCGTCGTCGGCCTCGATCGCGGCGAGGAGTTCGGGCGGCATCTCGGCGTTCGCCGGTCCCGAGTAGGCCCGCTCCCACCGGCCGTCGGCCTGCGCGGCCGCCACCGCCCGCTCGCCCGCCTCCCGCATGCGGCCCTCGGCGCGGAGCCGCTCGATGTGACCCTGGTTGCGGACGGACCAGATGCTCCGCGGACCGCGCGGCGTGAAGCGCTGGAAGTAGCTGTGCTCGTCCCGGGACTTCGCCTGCCCGTCGATCCACCCGAAGCACAGCGCCTCGTCGAGCGCCTGCGCGTAGGTGAGCCGGGTCGTCGTCCCGCCCTTCTTGTGCTCGATGAGCCAGACCCCGGGCGAGGAGGCGTGGTTCTCCTCCAGCCAGGCCCGCCATGCGGGGGCGTCGGGCAGGAGGAGTTCGGGCAGTTCGGCCTTCATGCGATCACCCTAGGACGACTCCGGTCATTGCGGAACCGGGTGCTGGCATGCTGGACGGACCCGGACCTCACCCCGACCCGAAGGAGGACCGATGCTCCGCGTCCGCCCCCTCGTCCATACGCCGGACCTTCCCGGTGCGGCCCGCTTCTTGCGGACACTCGGTCTCGCTCCGGCGCAGCACCCCGTGCCGACTGCCTCCTGCGCCGTGTTCGACGCCGGGAGCGGCCGCGTGGCCCTCCACGCCTGCACGCCGGGCAGTGAGGAGGACGGCACCGTGACCCTCGCCTTCGACGTCTCCGACGTACGGGAGTTCGCGCGCCGCACCGCGGAGGCGGGCACCGCCGTCGGGTTCTCCGACGACGGCCACGGCCTCGCCGCCCGCGTCACCGCGCCGGACGGGCTGTCCTTCCTCGCCGGCGTCGGGCCGCGCGAGACGGGTGCGCCGCCGTCGCCACTGGCGGTCCTCGCGCTCTGGCACACGCCCGACGTCGGACCGGCCGCGAAGGTGCTGGGAGACATCGGGGGGAAGCCCAGGACCAGCTCCGGTGCCGGCACCTGGCACGACTTCCGGGCGAAGAACGGAGGCCTCGTCGCCGTGAGCGCCGGGCCGCGCACCGCTGTCGACCTGGCCTTCGAGTACGACGGCGATGTGCGGGGGATCCTCGCCGGCCTCGCCGCGGGTGGCCCCGAGGCCGTCGTCGTCGAGGGTGCGGACGGACGATCGCTGCGCGTCCGCGCCCCCTGGGGCGCGGAGGTCCGGATCACCGAGTGGCAGCGGGATTCATCCGGCCGCACCGTGCACTGACCGGGCGCCCCGCGGCGCATCACGAACGAGGGGTCACGTCCGCCGCGGTGAGCCCGCCTACCGCCCGAGTGCGGCCCCGAGCTGCGCGGTGTACAGCGTGGCGACCGCATTGTGCCCGTCCTGCGACAAGTGCACATCGTCCAGGTACTCGGCGTTGGCTGCGCTGGCGAGGCCCGCGACCGAGATGAAGGTGACGCCGTGCTGCGCGGCGTTCAGCGCCAGCACCTCGTCGATGTGACGGCGCTGGACGTGCGAATCATCGCTGCGGGACATGACCCCGTTGATCACGATCCTGCTGTTCGGGTACATCAGCTTCAACTTGGCCCAGAGGGCCGTGCTGTCGGCGATGACCTGCGCGTCCGACTTCCACGATGTCGCGTCGTTGCCGCCCATGGAGACCAGCACCAGGCCCGGGGTGCCGCCAGGGAACGGCATCAAGCCGTTCCGGACCGCGGTCCAGCCGGTTCCACCGGCCCCGACACTGGCGGTCGAATAGCCCATCCCCCCGAAGGCGAGGTGCGAGGCCTGATCGGAGAAGCCCATGGCGCGGGCACCCTGCTCGCTCCAGGAGTCACCGTCGAGCTGTGAATCGCCGTAGAGCACCACCGACGTCGCGGTGGCCTCGACGGAGGTGAAGGGGTAGACGGACGACCCCGGGGGCGCGGCTGGCGGGGCGACTGCCGGCGCGCCCGTCGTGATGATGCCTTTCTGGAACTGGGTGTAGGTCCCTGCCTCGTCCTTCCAGGTATCGCTCGTCGGCCAGCCGTACCTGCCGAAGTTGCTCTCCAGCGTGGTGAAGTGCCCGGTGTCGATGCTCCTCGCACCGGTTGTCGGGCCCCACACGATCATGCCCCCCTGGAAGCGTTGGTAGTACCCACCCTGCCAGGCGGTCTTGTTGCCGGTCGGCAGGCCGAGGAAGGATTGGGCGCCGCCCTTCTGCTCGTAGTAGGTCTGGATGCCACCGTTGGTGGTGGCGAACACCTGGCCGCGGGACCAGAAGACCTTGCCGCCCTCGAAGTCCTGCCGCACGCCCTTCGGGACGGCGACCTCTCCGGACGTGGGATAGCCCAGGAAGCCGCGCTCGTACCGGTTGGCGGCGTAGTAGCTCCTGATGCCGCCGAAGACGGTCTGGGCTCCGGTCGCAGGCGACCAGTAGATGTACCCGTTCTGGAAGTGCTGGAGTCGGCCGCCACGTACGGAGAGCCCGCCGGCGTCGCCGGTGGGGAAGCCCAGGAAACCCCTGGTCCACCCGGTGGCCGAGTACCGGGCACCGATGGCGTCGTCGAGCACGATCTGCGCGCCGGTGCTTCGGGTCCAGAGGACATGGCCTTTCTGGAAGCGCTGGGAGCAACTGATCCCGTCACAGCTCTTGTAGCCGAGGGGGTCGCCGAGCACGGCGCGGTTGGCGTTCCATTTGAGGTACGTCTGGCCATCGACGGTGTAGCCCGCGACCCGGAGCAGGGGTGGGGGTTGCGGCGGGACGGCCGCCTGCGCGGGGGGTGCAAGAGCCCCCGCCCCCGACCACAGAACAAAGGTTGCTACAGCAACGGCGCCGAGCCTCATCATCCTGGACATCAAGACCCCATAACTCGCGAAAGCGTTACTGAGACCCTGATGCGTCAATACGGAACGATCACCCCGCCTGCCTGTTTCGTTCCGTGTTTCGGTGACTATACGGGCGTATCGCGCTCTTGTGACCACCAATCGGGCAGGGAATTCTTCGACAGCGGCTTTCCGTCCGAACCCGGAGACCGCGTCGGCCTGCCTTTATCGGGTGAGGAGTTCCTCGACCGCTCCTGCACCTCCGGGCGGATTCAGCCGCTGGCCGAAGAACCGCGCGCCGCCTGCCCCGGGCGGAGGCACTGCGATAGAACTGGGGTATGAACGTTCGTACCCCTGACCCCAATCCGGGTTGGCTCTCCGAAGATGACCTGTACGAGGCCCGCCGCCGCCTGCCGATGGTGTACGTGGAGGCGATTCCCGTGCGGTGCGACGCCCTCGGGTACGTGAACGAGGTGGGACTGCTGCTGCAGGCCAGCGAGCAGGGCGAGATGGTACGCACCTTCGTCTCAGGACGCGTCATGTACCGGGAGACCATCCGGGCCGCACTGCTGCGACACCTCGAGAAGGACCTGGGGCCGCTGGCCCTGCCCCAGCTGCCGCCGTCGCCCGTGCCGTTCACGATCGCCGAGTACTTCCCCTCCCCCTCGGAGACGGGACTGACCGACGACCGCCAGCACGCCGTCGCCCTCGCGTACCTGATCCCCGTCACCGGGGAGTGCAACCCGCGCCAGGATGCGCTGGAACTGTCCTGGCTGACGCCGTCCGAAGCGCTGAGCCCGTCGATCCAGGCCGAGTTCTCGGGAGGACGCGCGGACCTGCTGCGCCAGGCACTCGCCCACGCCGGCTGGGGACGCTGAGCCGACGGCACCTGCCGGCTCCTCGTTCCCGTATCGTCGTATGGGCGCGCTGGGGCGCCGGGAACATCCAGGGGGCTAGAGGCAGAGGTTGGCACGACGTACATGATGGTTAACAGGGTGGACAGGACAGGACTGCGCGCGGTCCCGGCGGAGATGCTGGCGGCCGGTGATCTGCTGGCGCTCCCCGACGGCGGGGACACGGCCGAGGTCACGGCGATCGGGATCGAGAACGACGACTTCGGGGTGCCCGCACTCGTCGTCGCGACGGTCGCCGGAGACCACCGCATCACGATCGCCACGGGCTCGATGGTCTATGTGGAGCCCGCGGACGCCGAGATCGGGGTCTCCGCCGTCGCCGCCGACCACGGATCCCCCGAAGCGCTCGTCGCCCAGGTGGCCCAGGCGCACCCGGACAGCACGGACATCCAGGACGTCGCCGGGCGGTTGGCCCGCGGCATCAACCTCAAGTCCGGCAGCAACCTCCAGGACCTGCACCAGCTCGCGCTGGCCCTGTTCGTCGACGAGGGCGACGCCGCAGCGGCCCTGGGCATCGCCGACCTCCTGGCGGAGCTGCCGTTCGACGGCAACTTCGGCCGCTGGAAGTGGATCGAGGGCGGCCTCGCGATCGCCGCCTACCTCACCCGGCACGACGAGGAGCGCTCCCTCCGCTACTCCGCCGCGATCCGCGCGGCCGACGACGCCGAGACGGACCCGCTGCGCGCCAAGACCAGCGCCATGTACCGGCAGCGGCAGCTCAACGAACCCAATGTCTACGACCCCGAGATCCTCCGTGCCTCAACCGCCGGACGGATCGACGTCGAACGCGACTGGCGCGTGCTCCGCATCGGCGTCCTGCTCTACCTGCGCGCCCACGGCGGCTCCGAGACACTGAGCCGGGACGTGCTGGAGCGGCGCATCGCCGCGGAGCTCGCCGCCGTCGCCGCCCTCAACGCGCAGCTCGCCGAGCGGTAGCGGTCCGGCCGACCGCCGTCGGGCTGGCAAAATGGGGTGGTGCATCCACAGTCCCAGCAGTCCTCGTTCGCCTTCTCCGTCCGTCACCGCCTCGAGGACATGACGCCGGGAGCCGGGAGCGGCGGGCCGCGGCACGGGCGCACCGGGACGATCACCACCCCGCACGGCGAGATCCGCACGCCCGCCTTCATCCCGGTGGGCACCAAGGCGACCGTGAAGGCCGTGCTGCCCGCGGCGATGGCCGAGCTCGGCGCCCAGGCACTGCTCGCCAACGCCTACCACCTGTACCTGCAGCCGGGCGCGGACATCCTCGACGAGGCCGGCGGGCTCGGTGCGTTCATGAACTGGCCCGGCCCCACCTTCACCGACTCCGGCGGCTTCCAGGTCATGAGCCTCGGATCGGGGTTCAAGAAGGTGATCACCATGGACGTCCCGGTGGACTCGGACAAGGCGGGCGCCGACGACCGCGTCGCCGTCGGCAAGGAGCGCCTCGCGCACATCGACGACGACGGCGTCTGGTTCAAGAGCCACCTCAACGGCGACCGACACCGCTTCACGCCGGAGATCTCCATGCAGGTGCAGCACCAGCTCGGTGCGGACATCATGTTCGCCTTCGACGAGCTGACCACCCTCATGAATTCGCGCGGCTACCAGGAGGAGTCCCTCGAACGGACCCGGCTCTGGGCCCAGCGGTGCATCGTCGAACACCAGCGGCTCACCGAGGAGCGCAGCCACCGCCCCTACCAGGCCCTGTTCGGGGTCATCCAGGGCGCGCAGTACGAGGATCTCCGACGGAAGGCGTCCGCCGATCTCGGCGCCATGGACTTCGACGGGTTCGGCATCGGCGGTGCCCTCGAGAAGGAGAATCTCGGGACGATCCTCGGCTGGTGCAGCGACGAGCTGCCCGAGGACAAGCCGCGCCATCTGCTCGGCATCTCGGAGCCCGACGACCTCTTCACCGCGATCGAGAACGGCGCGGACACCTTCGACTGCGTCTCGCCCACCAGGGTGGCCCGCAATTCCGCGTTCTACACCCCCCACGGCCGCTGGAATCTCTCCAACGCACGGTTCAAGCGGGATTTCACGCCCCTCGTCGACGGATGCGACTGCTACACCTGCGGGAACTATTCACGCGCCTACATCCATCACCTGTTCAAGGCGAAGGAAATGGTGTCCGCGACCCTCATCTCGATCCATAACGAACGATTCGTCGTGCGCATGGTCGACGACGCCCGCGAGGCCATCGACAACGGGACGTTCCACGAATTGAAAGCCGAAGTGCTGGGGTCCTACTACCGGTAGAACTCGTTCCTGACAGGAAGCTGCGGAATTCTTGTCGAATTGCGGGCCGGATCACGGGAGATCGCTGATAATCTCCGACTGTACGATATTCCCGGTCAGAAGCCCCTGGTTCCCGAACGTGGAGTTCACGGCAGGAAATGGGGGAACAATGCGGAGTCCCACGCCGCTCTTCTTGTGGACGGCCGCGGGCGTCCTCGCCCTTTCCGGCTGCACTTCGCCGCCCGCCGATGCGCCGGGCGCACCGGCATCAGGACCGTCGGCCCCGGGATCGACGACGGCGCCCGAACCGTCCGTCCCGGCGACGACGTCGGGGGCTGCGGCGACGGTACCGGGTCCGCCGGCAACGGTCGCCCCGGATCCGGGACCGAGTGTCGAGGCAACCCTCGAAACCGGCATGGAGTCCGTGCCCGCGAGTCCCACCGCCATCGCCAATGAGGCCCTCGGCGATGTGGTGTGCGCGGCGGATGCAGCGGGCGTCTGGTCCTTCTCCGGGACGCTGACGAACACGGCCGACACCGAGGTGACGTTCTCCGTCGTCGTCGCGGTCGGCAGCACCAGCAGCGTGGCCGGCCGCGCGCGCATCGAACGAACAGTACCAGCCGGCGGCACGGCTGAAGTCCGCGCTGACGCCTTCGCCGATGGGGCCCCAGCATCTTCCACATGTCAGGCGGTTGTCTCCCGGTGAACCATTCATCCACGTCCCTTCCGGCGCGCGCGCTCGCTGTAGTCTCGCTGGCCGCGCTCCTCCTCTCCGGACTCGCTCCGGGTGCGGCCGCGGCGCCCGCGCCCTCCGTCACGAGCACGGAGCAGAGCCCTCCCGCAACCACACCCCCGGCGACGGCCGATCCGGGCACGACTCCCCCTGCTGCCGGGCTGCGGACACCCGCGCCCGAGAGCCCGGAAGCAGTTCCGGAGCCGTCGACCTCCGGGACGGTCCCGTCCGAGCGTCCAGCGACAACGGCGCCTGCGGTCCCGGACCCGGCTGAACCGTCGGACCAGGCGCCGGTCGCCCCGGCCGGCACGGGAAGTGACGTCCCACCTGAGGGAACCGCACCGGAGGGAACCGCACCGGCGGTGCCCGAGGCGCAGGAGCCGACTGCCCCGGCGGACGCACGAGACTCCGAGGTCGGCGCTGCTGCAGCGGGCCCCTTCACCCCCATCGGAGGCATTGCCGCCAAGTGGAGGGCGCTCGGCGGGGCCGGAGGTGTGCTGGGAGCACCGACGTCCAACGAATCCTGCACTGCAGGACACTGCGTGGAGACCTTCGTCGGTGGAGAGATCCACTACACCCCCTCCACCGGAGCGCACGCCGTACTGCTCGCCTCCGGCAACACCGGCCCCCGGTGGGCAGCCGGCGGGGGCCTGCGCGCCTTCGGCTACCCGATCACCGATGAACAGTGCACCCCGGGCGGCTGCTCCCAGCGGTTCTCCAGCGGGATCGACCTCACCTGGAGCACGACGGCCGGGCACCAGCGGGTATGGACCCGGGGTGCCGTCGGTGGCGCGCTGTACAACCTGTACGGCGGCTACGCTGCCGTCGGCTACCCGTCCTCGGCCGAGATATGCGGCAAGCGGGACAACGGCTGCGTCCAGGAGTTCGGCGGACTCAGGATCATGTGGTCCGCGTCGTCCGGCGCCTACGGGGTATGGGCCCCCGGAGCGATCGGCGGCGCGTATTCGCGGACCGGCGCAGAGAACGGCTGGCTCGGTTATCCGACGTCCAAAGAGACCTGCGGACTGCGGTCGGCCGGCTGCAAGCAGACCTACCAGCGCGGGGTGATCTCCTGGTCATCCGCAACAGGCGCCCACATCAGCCGCGGCGGGATGCTCTCCGCCTGGGCAGCGCGCGGCGCCCAGAACGGTGTACTCGGCTACCCCCTCGAGAACGAGGTGTGTGGACAGCCGAACGGCGGGTGCGTCCAGAAGTACCAGGGCGGCTCGACCTACTGGTCCCCGGCGACGGGCGGACATTCGACGAACGGCGACATCGGTGCCCGCTACAGGAACCAGGGCGCCCACACCGGCTACCTGGGCTACCCGCTGGAAACCGAAGTCTGCGGACAGCGCAACGGTGGCTGCTACCAGCGGTTCCAGGGTGGCGTGATCCTCTGGTCACCCGCGACCGGGTCCCAGCCCGTGCGCGGAGGCATGAAGACCAGATACGAAGCGATGGGCCGGCATCTGAGCTACCTCGCCTACCCCCTGACGCCGGAGCGCTGCGAGGGCGGCACGTGCGTGCAACCCTTCCAGGGCGGCTACATCTCTTGGAACGGCTCCGCCAGCCGGGATCACCGGCACACCGAATGCACCACGCTCAACAATGGGCGTTCCAAGTACCCGACGGGCGGCGCGAAGAGGGTCCTTCTCACCATCGCCGGCGGGTACGGCCAGAGTTCCGCCAAGGCCGTGTACTGCCAGCGGGTGGCGGGAACCTATGTCACCGACTGGCAGACGGACGCGACGGTAGGAGCCAGCGGCTTCAAGCGGCCGGGAGTCCCCTCCGGGCCGACCCGCTTCAACTACTCCCCCACCGGGTCCTACTCCGTGACCGAGGCCTTCGGCCTGGGCAACCCCGGCACCGCGCTGCCCTACCGCACGCTCAACCCCCGCTCTCGCTGGGGCGGCAACCCCTACACGAGCACCTACAACAAGTACTTCGAGTCCTCCACCTGGGTGGGCTACGACGAGGACATGTGGTACTTCGCGACACGGGCGACCCACGACTACCGTCAGGGCGCCGTGATCAACTACAACCGGCCGCCGGACTCACCCATCGTCCAGGATGCAGGCTTCGCCATCTTCCTGCACCAGAACAAGGTTCCGACGGCCGGGTGCATCGCGCTCGACGACTGGGCCGTCGTGGACTACCTGAGGAAGTCGACGCCCGGGGACCGCATCATCATGGGCGTCGCATCGGACCTGTTCCGGTAGCAGCACTCCTGCCGCACCGAGAGGACCCCCGACGGGAGACCGGCGGGGGTTCTCCCGTTCCGGGGACCCCTCCGCGTGCTCCGGACGAACGGGGGACCCTCTGCCACGGCCCGGATTCGAACGTGTTCAGTTCTGGTTTACACTCGGAATTGAACACGTTCGAAAAAGGAGACCGATGCCCTCGCCGACGGCCAAGAGCGAAGCGACCCGGGAGTTGCTGGTCTCCACCGCGCTCCGGCTGTTCCGCGAGCACGGCTACGAGAAGACGACCATGCGGGCCATCGCCGCCGCCGCGGACGTCTCCACCGGAAGCGCCTACTACTACTTCGCCTCGAAGGACGACCTCGTCCACGAGCTGTACCGCAGCCTCCAGGAGGAACACCGCTCACTGGCCCTCCCCCGTCTCCGCGAGGGCCAGAATCTCGGTGAACTCCTGCGGATCGTCCTGAACACGGGGGTGGGCGTGATGGGTCCGTACCACGACTTCGGTTCGAACTTCATCAACATCGCCATCAAGCCGTCCGCGACGACGAGCCCGTTCGGCAGCGAGTCCGCCGTGGCCCGGGCCCGCGCCATCTCGCTCTTCAGGCAGGCCGTGGCGATGTCGCGGCCGCAGCCGCCCCTGGCCATCCGGGACGACCTCCCCGAACTCCTCTGGTACGCCTACATGGGCATCACCCTCTTCTGGGTCTACGACTCCTCCCCCGACCAGATCCGGACGCGCCGGCTCATCGACCAGGCCGCGCCGCTCCTCTCGAAGCTCGTGATCCTCTCCCGGCTTCCCGTGGTGCGGAAGATCGTCGAGGACATCGTGCAGCTGATCCGGGGGACCCGGCAATGACGGAGGACCCGGCAGGAACGGCGGACGCCGGGCGGCGCGCACCGAACCCCCGCCATCGGGTGACGTTCGGGATCGGCGCCGTCGCCGTCGGGTTCCTCGTGGGACTCTCCACCCTCGCGCTGGCCTTCGCCCTCTCCTGGGGGCCGGACGCCCCGGGCGTCTTCTTCCTGGCACTCTGGTACGGCGTCGGCGTCGGCGTGATCACCGGCCTGCCCCTCGGCATCGTGCTCGGGCTCCTGCTGCGCCCCGTCGCCAACCAGTGGGTGCACATCGGGGTCTTCTTCGCCGGCTTCACCCTGGTGTCCTTCGTCATCATCACCCTGCTGTCCCCGTCCCGGGTGCTCCTCGAGAGCCTCCCCATCGCCCTGATCATCGGAGGTGCGGGCGCCCTGGCCCGTGCCAGCGTCTGGAAGCTGGTCCACGTGCACGGAACCGAGCAATGAACCCTGCAACGAACCCTGCGATGTATGACGACACGACCATCCGAACGGTGGTCATCGCCGGAGCCTCGGGATTCATCGGGGCGGACCTGGTCCGGCGTTTCCGTGCCCTCGGGACGGAGGTCCGGACGATCGGCCGGTCCGGGCGCGTGACCTGGGGGGACACGGACGCCATCGCGGAGGCGCTCGACGGCGTCGACCTCCTCGTCAACCTGGCCGGACGCAGCGTCGACTGCCGGTACAACAGGCGGAACGCCGACGCGATCTTCTCCTCCCGGGTCGACACCACGGAGGAACTCGGCCGAGCCCTCGCACTGTGTCGCCGGAACGGCGGCACTCCGCCGGGTGTCTGGATCAACGCGAGCACCGGCACGATCTACCGCCACGCCACCGACAGGCCCCAGACGGAGCACGACGGTGACCTCGGCACCGGTTTCTCGGTGTCGGTCGCGCGGGCCTGGGAGCAGGCGCTGTCCGACGCGGACGTGCCGGGCATCCGGAAGGTGGCCCTGCGCCTGTCGATCGTGCTCGGACCCGGAAGCGTGATGACGCCGCTGGTCATGCTGGCGAGGACCGGGCTCGGCGGCCCGATGGGTCCGGGGACGCAGAAGTTCAGCTGGATCCACCTCGACGACGTCTTCCGTGCCATCGTGTTCATCGCCGGGACGCCCTCGCTGAACGGGCCGGTGAACGCGGCAGCCCCCGACGTCGTCACCAACGCCGAGCTCATGGCCGCCCTCCGCACGCGCCTCCGCATCCCGGTCGGGCTCCCCACCCCGGCATGGCTCCTCGAGCTGGGCGGCAGGATCATCCGGACGGAAGCAGAGCTGGTCCTCAAGAGCCGGTGGGTGGCCCCGCGCAAGCTCGTCGACGCCGGCTTCACCTTCGACCATCCGACGCTGGGACCGGCGCTCGACGACATCCTCACCCCGGACCGGGTGGCCGCCGTGGAGCCGAGTCGGGCAGACTAGGACGATGTCCGAACTCCAGCCCTCCGCAGCCCCCGCCGTCACCCTCACCATCGCCGGTTCCGAGGCCACGGGCGGCGCAGGAGCCCAGGCGGATCTCAAGACGTTCCAGGAGCTCGGCGTCTACGGCGTCGTGGCCCTCACCTGCATCGTCTCCTTCGACCCGAAGAACGAGTGGCAGCACCGCTTCGTCCCGGTGGACCAGCAGGTCATCGCGGACCAGCTCGAGGCCATCCAGTCCTGCTACCCCCTGCGCACCGTCAAGCTGGGCATGCTCGGCACCCCGGCGACCATCGACACCGTGGCCTCCGCACTGACGAGCCAGGAGTGGGACAACGTGGTCCTGGATCCGGTGCTCATCTGCAAGGGGCAGGAGCCCGGCGCCGCGCTCGACACCGACGAGGCACTCAAGGCGACCATCCTGCCGCTGGCGACCTTCGTCACCCCGAACCACTTCGAGGCGGAGTCGCTCTCCGGCATCAGCATCGGGTCACTCGAGGACCTGGAGGAGGCTGCCCGGATCATCCACCGCCGGAGCGGTGCCGTGGTCCTCGCCAAGGGCGGCGTGCGCATCGACGGCCCGGACGCCGTCGACGTCTACTTCGACGGCGAGACGCTCGAGGTCTTGTCCTCCCCCAAGGTGGGCGAGGTCGCCGTCAGCGGCGCCGGCTGTACCCTCGCAGCGGCGATCACCGCGGAACTCGCGAAGGGCTCGACACCGCTGGACGCCGCCCGCACGGCCAAGGCCTTCGTGACCGAGGGTATCCGCAACCGCATCGCCTCCAACGCCCCGTTCGATGCCGTCTGGCAGGGCGGCGCGGGGTCCACCCGGTAGCCGGCACGCGATGGGCGCCGCCGCGGGGCAGGAGAGCGCCGGAGCAGGGGCCACCCCGGCTCCGGCCGGCGCCGCCGGCGGGCAGGGATCTTCGGCGCGGCGTCCCGTGCACGACGACCGACGCGGCGAGAGCGGGAACCAGCGCCTGGACCGCAACTGGCAGGAGATGCTGCAGGAGCTGCGCGTGATGCAGGCCGGCATCCAGATCCTGGCAGGGTTCCTGCTGGTCCTGCCCTTCCAGCGGCGCTTCGAGGAGCTCGACGACCTCCAGGTGGCCGTCTACCTGTGCCTGCTGTGCCTGTCCGTGCTGATCCAGGCACTGTTGCTGTCCACCGTGAACCTGCACCGGGCGCTGTTCCGCCTCCATGTCAAGGGGACGCTGGTCAGGCACACCTCCGCGATCATCCCGGTGGCCACGGCGCTCGTGGGACTCGTCCTCGCGGGGACCCTGTGGCTGGTCTTCGACCTCGTGCTGGGCCGGACTGCCGGCCTCGTCGTGGCAGGAGCGCTCCTGCTCGTGGAGGCGGTCCTCTGGATCGCCTACCCCCTGGCCCTCCGCCGTCGCGCGCTCACGAAGCGCCGCTGATCCGCCGCCGAGGGCGGCCGGCAAGCGCCCCGCGTCAGCGCGAGTGCGCTGCGAGGAACGCGTACACCTCGGTCTCGTCGACGCCCGGGAACGCCCCCGGCGGCATCGCCGCGAGCAGGTGCGAGTGGGCTCGCGCGCTCGGCCAGGCATGCCCGGCCCACTCCCGCGCGAGATCCGCGGGCGGCCGGCGGCAGCATGACTCGTCGGGACAGAAGGACTTCTCGCGGATGTCCGTATCCCGTCCGCGGAACCATTTCACGTGCGCGTACGGCACCCCGATGCTGAGCGAGAACTCGCCGCTCGCCGCCCGCTCGGTCCGCGCCGTGCACCAGTAGGTGCCGCTCGGGGTGTCCGTGTACTGGTTGTACGCGCGGAACTTGTCCTGGACGTCGAACACCACGCGTGAGGTCCAGCGGCGGCACGACGGCTGACCCTCGATGGCGCCGGTGTGGTCCTGGGGGAAGGTCACGCCGTCGTTCTCGTAGGCCTTGTAGATGATGCCGCTCTTGTGCGTCTTCTGGAAGTGCGTGGGGATGTCGAGGTGCTCGGTGGCGAGGTTCGTGAAGCGGTGCGCGGCCGTCTCGTAGGACACCGCGAAGTTGTCGCGGATATCCTCCACGGAGATCTCCTTCGCCGCCTTCGCCCGCTTCAGGAACTCGACGGTGGGCCGCTCCGGGAGCAGGAGCGCCGCGGCGAAGTAGTTGGTGGCGACCCGTTGGCGCAGGAATTCGCCGTAGTTCTCGGGTGTCCGGTGCTCCAGGACGTAGTGCCCGAGCGCCTGCAGCAGCACCGAGCGGGGGTCGTGATCGGTCCGCTGCGACTGCGTGAGGTAGATGCGCCGGTTCTTGAGGTCCGTGACGGACCGGGTGGAATGCGGGAGGTCGCCCACGTGGTGCAGGGAGAAGCCGAGATGCGCGGCGATGTCCGCGATCAGGTGCTGGGACACGGGCCCCGTGCTGTACCCGACGGCGTCGAGCACGGTCTGCGCCTGGACCTCGATCTCCTGGAAGTAGTTGTTCCGCTCCCGCATGACGGCACGCAGTTCGGCGTTGGCCCGCCGCGCCTCCTCCGGCGTGGCCACCTGCTCGTTCAACCGGCGCTCGAGCTCTCCCTGCAGGCCCACGAGTGATTCCAGCACCTCCACCGGCAGCCTCGACGAGATGCGGACCTTCGGCAACCCCAGCGACTCGTAGAGGGGGCCGCGCTGCGCGCGCTCCAGCGCGATCTCCAGAGCGGCCCGGCGCGACGGCGGCTCCGCGCCGAGCAGTTCGTCGATCGTCACCCCGAGCGCCGCCGCGAGCCGCTGGAGCATGCCGAGCTTGGGCTCCCGCTTGCCGTTCTCCACGAGGGACAGCTGCGACGCGACCGTGCCGACGGCGGCGCCCAGGTCATCGAGGGTCAGGTCCTTGGCCTTGCGGAGGTGCCGCACACGCCGCCCCAGGCTGATGAGGTCCAGGGCCTCGCCCCCGACGTCCGGCGGGGTTGCGGAGGTCCCCGAGGCGGGCTGGGTCCAGGCGGAAGTCGTCATTTCTTGACGATAAGCGAAGAAGTGCGTTTCTTGCCAGAGCCGGAGAGTAGGAACGTCGGCAGAAGTGGCGAATTGTTGATTCCACACCCGCCGGGGCAGCCGGCCACCCACGAAGGAGACAGCAATGACGCAGGAACCCTCCCCCTCGAATCCCTCCACCGGGCTGCAGGGCCCGGCAGCGGACGCCGCCCGGGAACTGGACCTCGAGTGGTCGGCCGATGCGCGCTGGGAAGGCGTACGGCGCGACTACTCGGCAGCCGACGTCGTCCGCCTGCGCGGCACCGTCCAGGAGGAACACACGCTCGCGCGGCGCGGCGCCGAGAAGCTGTGGCGCCAGCTCACCGACGAGGCCCGCACCGGCGGGTACACCAACGCCCTCGGCGCCCTCACCGGCAACCAGGCCGTGCAGCAGGTCAAGGCCGGACTGCGCGCCATCTACCTCTCCGGCTGGCAGGTGGCTGCGGACGCCAACAACGCCGGGCAGACCTACCCGGACCAGTCGCTGTACCCGGCGAACTCCGTGCCCACCGTCGTCCGCCGCATCAACAACGCGCTGCTCCGCGCCGACCAGATCGAATGGGCCGAGGGCACCTCGACCGTCGAGGACTGGCTCGTGCCGATCGTCGCCGATGCCGAGGCCGGCTTCGGCGGGCCGCTCAACGCCTACGAACTCATGAAGTCGATGATCCAGGCCGGTGCCGCCGGCATCCACTGGGAGGACCAGCTCGCGTCGGAGAAGAAGTGCGGGCACCTCGGCGGCAAGGTCCTGATCCCCACCCAGCAGCACGTGCGGACCCTGAACGCGGCGAGGCTCGCGGCCGACGTCGCGGGGACGCCGTCGGTCATCGTCGCCCGCACCGACGCCGAGGCCGCCACGCTCATCACGTCCGACGTCGACGAGCGGGACCAGCCGTTCGTCACCGGTGAGCGCACGCCCGAGGGCTTCTACCACGTGCGCAACGGCCTCGAGGCGTGCATCGCCCGCGGCCGGGCCTACGCGCCGTACGCGGACCTGCTCTGGATGGAGACCGGCACCCCGGACCTCGACCTGGCGCGGCGCTTCGCCGAAGGGATCAAGGCGGAGTTCCCGGACCAGATGCTCGCCTACAACTGCTCGCCGTCGTTCAACTGGCGCAAGCACCTCGACGACGCCACGATCGCCACGTTCCAGCGCGAGCTCGGCGCCATGGGGTTCACGTTCCAGTTCATCACCCTCGCGGGCTTCCACGCCCTCAACTACTCGATGTTCGACCTCGCCCACGGCTACGCCCGCAACGGCATGAGCGCCTACGTGGACCTGCAGGAGCGCGAGTTCGCCGCCGAGTCCCGCGGCTACACCGCCACCCGTCATCAGCGCGAGGTCGGCACCGGCTACTTCGACCAGGTGGCCACGGCTCTCAACCCCGGCGGCAGCACGCTCGCGCTCGCCGGCTCCACCGAGACGCAGCAGTTCCACTGACCCTCCCCGCAGCATCGGCATCCGACCTCCCAGGAGCACACCATGAACGACCCCTACACCCTGAACGGCATCACCCTCACCGCGCCGCCCATCCGCCGCCAGGGCGAGATCCTGACCCGCGAGGCACTGGACTTCGTCAAGGCGCTGCACCGGGCCACCCACAAGCGCCGCGAGGAGCTCCTCGACCACCGGTGCGGTCAGCGCAAGGCCGTGGCGGCCGGCGCCGACCCGCACTTCCTGCCCGAGACCCGGCACATTCGTGAGGACGCGTCGTGGCGGGTCGCCCCGACGGCCCCGGGACTCGAGGACCGCCGCGTGGAGATCACCGGCCCCGTGGACCGCAAGATGACCATCAACGCCCTCAACTCCGGCGCGAAGGTCTGGCTCGCCGACATGGAGGACTCCTCGACGCCGTCGTGGTCCAACGTGATCAACGGCCAGCTGAACCTCCGGGACGCCCTCGCGGGACGGATCGGGTTCACCTCGCCCGAGGGCAAGGAGTACCGGGTCGAGGGCCCGGCGGACGCGCTGCCCACGATCGTCGTCCGGCCCCGCGGCTGGCACCTGCCCGAGAGGCACGTCCTCATCCAGGACGTCGCCGTGGCGGGGGGCCTGTTCGACTTCGCCCTCTACTTCTTCCACAACGCCCGCACCCTGATCGACCAGGGACGCGGACCCTACTTCTACCTCCCGAAGATCGAGAACCACCTCGAGGCGCGGCTGTGGAACGACATCTTCGTCCAGGCACAGCAGCTGCTCGGCATCCCGCAGGGCACCATCCGCGCCACCGTGCTGATCGAGACCATCACGGCGGCGTTCGAGATGGAGGAGATCCTGTACGAACTGCGGGACCACGCGGCGGGCCTCAACGCCGGCCGGTGGGACTACATCTTCTCCGTCATCAAGAACTTCCGCACCCGCGGCCCGCGCTTCGTCCTGCCGGACCGTAACGCCGTCACCATGACGGCACCGTTCATGCGCGCCTACACCGAGCAGCTCGTCCGCGCCTGCCACCGTCGTGGCGCCCACGCGATCGGCGGCATGGCGGCGTTCATCCCCCACCGGCGCGACGAGCAGGCCAACGCCCTCGCCCTGGAGAAGGTGCGGGCGGACAAGACCCGCGAGGCCGACGACGGCTTCGACGGATCGTGGGTGGCGCACCCCGACCTCGTGCCCGTGGCGATGGAGGTCTTCGACGCGGCCTTCGGTGACCGCCCGAACCAGCTTCACCGCCTGCGCGACGACGTCCGCCCGGACGACGTCGCGCTGCTCGACATCGCCGCGACGCCGGGCACCATCACGGAGCGCGGCGTCCGCGAGAACCTCGAGGTCGGGGTGCGGTACATCGAGTCCTGGCTGCGGGGCAACGGCGCGGCCGCCATCAACAACCTGATGGAGGACGCGGCGACGGCCGAGATCTCGCGGTCGCAGATCTGGCAGTGGATCTACACGAGCGCGCTCACGGACGACGGCGAGGTGATCACCCGGGAGCGGGTCACCGATCTGCTCGACGAGGAGTTCGCGGCCCTGACGCGGTTCGACGGCGACCGGTTCGACGAGGCCCGCGAGGTCTTCGAGGAGGTGGCCCTCGGCACGCAGTTCCCCGCCTTCCTGACCGTGACCGCGTACTCGAAGTACCTGCGGGACGAGCGGGCGCTCGCCGCCGCGTGACCCCTTGCAGGGAACAGGGAGGGACGGCGTCCAGGCGCCGTCCCTTCGTCCGCGATCAGGCCTACGGGGCCGTGGGTGCGGCCGTGGGGCCTTCTTCCGGGGCACAGGACAGCCCGGCCGGCGTGACGTCGATCCGCTCGGGCGGGACGACTCCCGCGTAGCCGGAACCGAGGACGACGTCGACCGTCCGGTCCTCGCGCTCGTCGGCCACGTAGATCGAGTCGGGGATGGTGCGCTGCAGGGTGAAGGCGTTGGCGCGGCCGGCCTCGCCCGAGACGATGATCGCCGTCATCCCGGTGCGGTCGACCGGCCTGTTGGCGATGTCCCGCACCGCGAAGGAGCGGCCGCGGAGCTGTTCCGCGGCGATGCCGGCGAGTCCGTCGATGCTCGTGCTGTTGTAGACGTTGACGGTGATGGCGCTCGGGTCCTGGTAGTCGAACGGACCGGCGGGGCACGTCGATGTCGGTTCGGGAACCGCTTCGGGCGCGCCGGTGCCGATGTCTCCGCGCGCAACACCCAGGGCGACGTACACGGCGGCGATAACGAGCCCCAGGAGGAGCACGAGGACGACGCCATGGAGGATCCTGCGCATCGACACCCGCCGCCGGCGATCGGCGTCGTCCTCCGGGAACACGGCGCCGAGATCCGTCTCGGTCACGATCCGCTGGCCGTGCCACTCGGTCGGGTCGCGTCTGGCCTGCGCCCGCTGGTGGCGCGGCGAGCCCTGCTCACTCATCGAGCACGAGGACTCTCGCATGCAGGATGGTCCGCTGGTGCAGGGCCGTCCGGACGGCCCGGTGCAGGCCGTCCTCGAGGTACATCGTCTCGTTCCACTGCACCACGTGCGGGAAGAGATCACCGAAGAACGTCGAGTCCTCGGCGAGCAGTGCCCCGAGGTCGAGCGTGGTCTTGGTGGTCACCAGTTCATCGAGCCGCACCTGCCGGGGAGGCACTTCCGCCCAGTCCTTGGGGGTCACGCATCCGTGGTCCGGGTATGGCCGGCCGTCACTCACTGCTTTGAAGATCACATCTCTAGGGTAAGTAATTGCTTCGGCCAATGGAACGCGCGTGTCGGGCAGGCGATCGTCCCGTGGTTCGACGGTCACGCCGCCGGACCCGCCGGCAGTGCGGGAAGCTCGTCGGTGGACGTCGGGTAGGAGGGCTGCGCGCCCGGGCGCCGGACCGAGGAGGAACCGACGCGCACGGCGAACCGGACGGCGTCGTCCAACGGTCCACCCGCCGCGAGCCGCGCCGCGAGCGCTCCGACGAAGGCGTCCCCGGCGCCCGTCGTGTCGACCGCGGCCACCTGCGGGGCGGGCACCCGGCGGAGGCCACCGCTGGTGGCGACGAGGGCTCCGGCGCCGCCGAGCGTCATCACCACCGACGCGAAGCCGAGGGCGAGGAGGGACCCGGCGACGGCTCCGTGATCCGCGGGCACCTGACGCCCGAAGCGCGCGAGGACCAGGGCCCCCTCGTGCTCGTTGACCACCAGGGGGTCCGCGCGGAGGAGCGTGGGACCGTCGACGGCGATGACCGGTGCCAGGTTGACGATCACACGTCCGGCGGCGAGACGGATGGCCGCAGCCGTGGCGTCCGCGGGCAATTCGCCCTGGACGATCACGACGCCGGCATCCCGGATGGCGTCGGCGGAGGCCTCGACGAGTTCGGGCGTCATGGCGGCGTTGGCTCCGGGCAGCACCACGATGGTGTTCTCGCCGTCGTCGGCCACCTGGATGACCGCGATGCCGGTGGCACCGCCGGTCCGCCGGACGGCCCACAGGTCGACGCCCGCCGTCGCGAGGACGGAGAGGGCGACATCCGCGTACGCGTCGTCCCCCACGGCGCCGATCATGGTGACCTCGGCGCCCAGCAGGGCGGCGGCGACCGCCTGGTTGGCGCCCTTGCCGCCGGGCAGCACCGTCATCGAACGGCCGGCCACGGTCTCGCCCGGCCGCGGGTGCCGGTCGGCGGCGACCACGAGGTCCGCGTTGATCGACCCGACGACGACGATTCCCGACCGAGTGCTCATGCCGCGAGTCTGTCACGCCGATCCCGTCCGGGCGCGCCCGGACCGGTCGCGGATGGAGGGACCGTGCGCGGCGGAACATAATGGACCCATGCCTACGGACGCCCCCCTCGACCTGCTGCCCGCCGCCCCCGCCCTGCCCTCCCCCGGCCGGGGACAGCCCGCCCAGGGGCTCCTGCTCGACGTCGACGGGCCCGTGGCCAGCCCTGTCACGCGGACCGTCCCCGCCGGGATCATCGCCGACCTGCTCACGCTCGCCGCGGCGGGCTGGCCCGTGGTGTTCAACACGGGCCGCTCGGACGCGTTCATCCGTGAGCAGGTGATGGAGCCGATGCTCGCCGCGGGTCTGCCGGCCGGGGTGACCTTCCACGCCGTCTGCGAGAAGGGTGCCACCTGGTTCTCGTTCACTGCCGACGGCGCCGGGGAGGTCTTCCTCGACCGCGGGCTCGCGCTGCCCACGAGCTTCGCCGACGACGTGCGGGACCTCGTCGAGGAGAAGTACTCCCACCTCATGTTCTTCGACGAGACGAAACTCGCCATGGTCTCGGTGGAGCAGTCCCTCGACGCGGCGAACGCCGACTACCTCGAGGGCCAGAGTTCCTTCGACGACGACGCTCTGGACATCATGCACAGCCACGACATGGGCGCCTGCAGGCTGGACCGGGAGGAACCGGACAGCCGGGGGGACATCGAGTACCGGGTCGACCCGACCATCATCTCGACCGACATCGAGTCCGTCCGCGTGGGCAAGGACCTCGGGGCCGAGCGCGCCCTCACCCTGGTCGCGCCGCTCATGGACCTGCCCCGCACGTGGCGGACGGTGGGCGATTCACGCACCGACTACGCCATGGCCGACTACCTCCACGAGCAGGGGTACGACGTCGCGCACCTCGACGTCCGCCCGGCCGACGGCGTGCCCCCGAAGCCCTACGAGGTCCTGACCGAGGGCTCACTCATCCACGAGGAGGCGGGCGCCGCCTTCCTCGCGCGCTGCGTCGCCTCCCTCGGCTAGGGCCCGGCGCCGACCCCGGGGAAGCCCGGGGTCAGGCGGCGGGTCGTGCCAGGGCGTCCTCGATCGCGGCAATCACCTCGGGCGCGTCCGGCTCGACCGTCGGGGCGAACCGCGCGAGGATCTCGCCGTCGCGACCCACCAGGAACTTCTCGAAGTTCCACTTCACGAGGCCGGGCAGGAGCCCGGTCCCGAACCTCGTCAGCTGTCCGTAGAGCGGGTGCTGGTCCTTCCCGCGGACGTCGCCCTTGGCCATCAGCGGGAACGTGACGCCGAAGGTCCTCGAGCAGAACTCGGCGATCTCGCCGTCGTTCCCGGGTTCCTGTCCCATGAACTGGTTGCAGGGCATGCCGAGCACCACGAGGCCCTCGGCCGCGTAGCGGCCGTACAGCGCCTCGAGGCCCGCGTACTGGGGGGTGAAGCCGCACTTCGACGCGACGTTGACCACCAGGACGGGGTGGCCGCGGAAATCCCCGAAGGACTTCGTGCTGCCGTCGTTCATGGTGAGGTCGATGCCGTACAGGCCGGACGAGGACATGATTGCTCCCAGGGGACTCGGTGGTGCTGGTGCTTCGTATCGTCGCACGCGACGGATGGCCCACCGTGCGGACGGAGCAAATCGGCCCGTGGGTACGTTGGAAGGAACGGCGGCCCGGAGGCCGCCGCAGGACACCGACAGAACGGGTCACCCGATGGGAATCATCGACACGTGGAAGACGCAGCTCCGAACGACCTTCACGGACGGTGATCCGGCCATCCCGCAGTGGCAGTTCGAGTTCGAGAAGGGCGACGACGTCGGGTATTTCCCGATCGGCTCCGCCGTGTGGACGGTGCACAGTTCGATGACACCGACGGTGGCGGGCATCCGGGCGCTCCTCCTGCAGACACTGCACCCGGGCGCGATGGCCGGCGTGCACGCCCACTCGAGCTTCCGGGAGGAGCCGCTCGGGAGACTGGCGAACACCATCCGCTGGATCTTCACGGTGACGTACGGTTCGAAGGTCGCAGCCCGGGAGGGATCGGCGTTCGTCCAGCGCCTCCACACCCGGGTGTCCGGGACGTACACCGACAGCCGGGGCGTCGAGAAGCCGTATTCGGCGGCGGACCCGGACCTGATCCGATGGGTGCACCTCGCGTTCACCGACGCCTTCGTGGCGGCGCACTCCGAATACGGCGGGGCCATCCCGGGCGGCGTGGACCAGTACGTGGCGGAATGGGCACAGGCCGGGGAACTGATGGGCCTCGAGGACCCACCGCGGTCCGCCGCCGGGCTCAGGGCGCAGCTCGCCGCGTTCGACGGCGACCTCAGGAACAGCGAACAGGTGCAGGAGGCGCTCACCTACATCCGGCGTCCGCCCCTGCCCCGGTCCCAGCGCCTCGGGTACCAGATCCTGTTCGCGGGGGCGGTGGCGACGCTGGAGCCGCGCCACCGCGAGATGCTCGGCCTGCGGGCGCCGTCCCTCGGACCCGTCCCGCTGCCGATCCGGCCGGCGGTACGGCTGGTCCTCGGGATGATCCGGCTGGGGCTGGGGCCGGAGGGTCCCGCGGAGGCCGCCGCGAAGAACCGCATCCGCCGCGTGGCAGGAACCGTCTAGACAGCCTGGAGATGGAGCCGCCCGACGACCGTATACCCGGTCCGACGCCGGCGTTAGGCTCCAGGCATGCGAACGCTGCTCTTCGCTCCTGTGACCTTCAATCTTGCCGAGACGACCCGCATGATCATGATCGCGCGGGCGCTCGGCCCCGCATGTCACGCCGTGTTCCAGGTGTACGAATCCCCGTACGTGCACCTCGTGCGCTCGGCCGGTTTCGAGGTGCGCCACCTCGGCCCCGTCCTGTCGAGGCGCGAGCAGGGCCAGGTCCTGGCCCTCGACCAGGGGCGTTCGCTCCGCCATCCGTTCTCCCCCGGGCTCGTCCGCGCCCGGGTGGATGCCGAGCGTCGGCTCCTCCGTGAGACCGGCGCCGAGGCCGTGGTGATGGGGACGAACGTCACCTCGCTGATCTCGGCGCGCGCCGAGGAGGTGCCGCTGTTCTACGCCGTCCCTTTCGCGCTCACCCGACCTCACGTGGAGCAGACGCCGCGGCTCGGTCTCGTCACCGGGGCTGGTCGCCTCAGCGGGGTGGCCGACGGCCTCGCGTCGGCAGCCCTCCGCCTCGTCTACGGTCGGTTGCCGATCGCCCCGCGCGCCTTCCGCATCGTCGCCAGGGAGAACGGGGTGCGCCCCCTGCGCACCGGGTTGGACCTGTTCGAGGGCGACGTCAACCTCCTGACGGTCATGGCCTCCGAACTCGAGGGGTACCACCTACCGGCGAACTACATCAGGGTGGGTCCGATCTTCGCCGAACTGCCGGGCGAGGTTCCCCAGCTGGTGCATGAGCTCGCCCATTTGGACCGGCCACTCGTCTATCTGGCGCTCGGATCCTCGGGCAACCGGAGGACAGCGCTGCGTGCAGCCCACACCCTGGGCGCACTGGGGATCAACGTCGTCGCCCCCATCCGCCACTTCCTCACGCCCGGCGATGTGGCCGGGTTGCCGACGAACGTGCACGTCGTCGACCTGCTACCCGCACACCGACTCGGGGGGCTCATCGACGCGGCGGTACTCCACGGCGGACAGGGCACGGTGCAGACTGCGTGCGCGACGGGAGTACCGTTCGTCGGCATCGGCATGCAGCCGGAGCAGGCCTGGAACGTCGCGGTGTGCGTGCGGCAGGGCAACGCGATCGCGGTGTCGCCCCGGGATGCAGGCACCGAGCACCTCGCCGGCGCCGTGCGGCGGTTGCTCACCGACGGGTCCTTCCGCGCTGCGGCCGAACGGGAACGCCTGCTCCATGCGGACGAGGACGGGCCCGCCGCTGCCGCGCGGGCCGTCCAGGGACACCTGGGACCCGCGCGCTCGAGCGTTTGAGCCGGTTCGGCACGGTACCGGTAGGACCGCGGCAGCCCGCCGGTGCGGGGTGGTCCGTGGCCTCCGTTCGCGACCACCCACCCAGACAGAAAGGAACACCCCGGTCCGAAGACCGGGGTGTTCCTTGTCGAGCCACAAGCGGAGGATGGGGGATTTGAACCCCCGAGGGCGTGAACCCAACACGCGTTCCAGGCGTGCGCCATAGGCCGCTAGGCGAATCCTCCTCATTTGGAGCAGATACCAGAATACCCATACAACCGGCTCACGCCGAATCGCCGGGATATCGCGGGGCGACGGTGGCGCTTCTCCCGCCCTGCTCCGCGGATTCGAACGCCACGCGATCCACTGTGTAGACTATTTCCCGGCCCCTCATGTGGTGTCATCCTGTGAACTCCCCCAGGACCGGAAGGTAGCAAGGGTAAGCGGGCTCTGGCAGGTGCATGGGGGGTCTTCACTTTAAGGACTTTAGGGACGCGGGCAGCGGGAGGTTCCACGGTGGCAGACACGGGCGCCGGCCGCTTCGCCCCGAGCCCTTCCGGCCGCCTCCACGTCGGCAACCTCCGCACGGCCGTCCTCGCGTGGCTCTTCGCCCGCTCCACCGGACGCCGGTTCCTGATCCGGGTGGAGGACCTGGACCGCGTCCGCGCCGGCGCCGAGGCGGAGCAGCTCGCCGAACTGGCGGCGCTGGGCCTCGCATCCGACGAGCCGGTCCTCCGTCAGAGCGGGCGCCTCGCCCGGTACACCGCGGCGCTGGAGCAGCTCATCGCCCGGGACCTCGCCTACGAGTGCTTCTGCACGCGGCGCGACGTCGCCGAAGCAGCGAGCGCCCCGCACGGCCGGCCCGGCTTCTACCCCGGCACGTGCCGCGCTCTCAGCGAGGACGAGCGGGCCCGACGGCGCCTCGGCCGCCGCCCGGCGCTGCGGCTGCGCTCCGCCGTCGACAGCTGGACCGTCGAGGACCTGCTGGCCGGGCGCATCACGGCTCCGGTGGACGACGTCGTGCTGCGGAGGAACGACGGCGTGATCGCCTACAACCTCGTCGTCGACGACGCCGACCAGGGCATCGACCAGGTGGTGCGGGGCGAGGACCTCCTCGAATCGGCCCCGCGGCAGGCCTACCTCGCCTCCCTGCTCGGCCTCCCGATACCCACCTACGCGCACGTGCCCCTGGCGGTGGCGTCCGGGGGCCGCCGCTTGGCAAAGCGCGACGGCGCTGTGACACTGGAGGACCTCGCCCTGCAGGGCTGGTCCGCGGCCGAGGTCCTGGAGACGATCCTGGCCTCCCTCGGTCTTCCCGGCGGGAGTCCGGACGCGGCCCTCGCCGTGTTCGATCCGGGGCGGCTGCCGCGCCACCCGTGGGTGGTCGACCCCGCCGTCCTGTTCCCCGCCGCCGCCGGACCGGCATGCAAACCGTCAGCACCAACCGATAAGGTTCATCCGTGAGTACAGCCCTCTACCGCCGCTACCGTCCCGAGACCTTCGCGGACGTCATCGGCCAGGAGCATGTCACCGAACCCCTGATGGCGGCCATCGACAAGGACCGCATCAACCACGCCTACCTGTTCTCCGGGCCCCGTGGATGCGGCAAGACCACCTCGGCGCGAATCCTCGCCCGCTGCCTGAACTGTGCGCAGGGCCCTACCTCCACACCGTGCGGTGTCTGCGACAGCTGCGTCGAACTCGCCCGGAACGGCTCGGGCAGCCTGGACGTCATCGAGATCGACGCCGCGAGCCACGGTGGCGTCGACGACGCACGCGATCTCCGCGAGCGCGCCACCTTCGCCCCCGTCCGTGACCGGTTCAAGATCTTCATCATCGACGAGGCCCACATGGTCACGTCGGCGGGCTTCAACGCACTGCTGAAGATCGTGGAGGAGCCGCCGGAGCACATCCTCTTCATCTTCGCGACCACCGAGCCGGACAAGGTGATCGGCACCATCCGTTCGCGGACGCACCACTACCCCTTCCGGCTCGTCCCGCCCGAACCCCTCATGGCCTACCTCGAGCTGCTGTGCCGCCAGGAGAACGTGCCGGTGGCGCCGGGAGTCCTCTCGCTCGTGGTCCGTGCCGGCGGCGGCTCCGTCCGCGACTCCCTGTCCGTGCTCGACCAGCTCATGGCCGGCGCGAGCGAGTCCGGGCTGGACTACGAGCTCGCCGTCTCGCTCCTCGGCTACACGCATGCGACCCTGCTCGACGACGTCGTCGACTCCGTGGCGGCCGGCGACGCCGCAACGGTGTTCAACGCCGTGGACCGCGTGATCCAGACCGGGCACGACCCCCGGCGATTCGTGGAGGACCTGCTGGAGCGGTTCCGCGACCTGATCGTCATCAACGCGGTCCCCGAGGGTGCCGCGTCCGTCCTGCGCGGCGTCCCCGACGACCAGCTGAACCGCATGCGCACGCAGGCGAACCAGCTCGGTGCCGGCGAGCTGTCCCGCGCCGCCGACGTCACCAATGCGGCCCTGAACGAGATGACCGGCGCCACGTCGCCGCGGCTGCACCTCGAACTGCTGTGCGCACGCCTGCTGCTCCCCGCGGCGGATGCCTCGGTCCGCGGTACGCTCGCCCGGGTGGACCGCATCGAGCGTCGCCTCGAGTACGCCGCCGGGACGCCCGCTGCCGACGGCGGCAGCGAACCCGCTGCTGAACCCACTCCGGTCGCTGCGGCCGAGCCGACGAGACCACCGCGTCCACGGCTCGACGGCGTCCCCCGGACGGCCGAGGAGGCCGCAGCCCGCTGGTCGCTGCCGGTCGCCGATCCTTCCGCTCCTGCAGTGCCCGCCGCCGCTCCCGGCGCGCAGTCCCCCGCGATCCCGGCCGCCGCACGTGACCAGCAGGCGAAATCGCCGGCAGCGGACTCCTCGCCCGACTGGGGCGGCAACTGGGGCGTCTCCACCGACTCCGCCTTCGCCGACCCGGGCTCCGATGCGAAGACGCCGGCGCGTCCCGTGGCGGGCGCCCCCGGCGAGTCAGGCACACCCGGCGCTCCAGGCACACCAGGCGCTCCGACCACCGCAGGCATGCGGGAGGCAGCAGGCTCTCCGGACGCGGCCGGCGCAGCAGGAACCACCGGGGCGGCCCCGCCTCCAGGGGTCACGACGGCGGACACCTCGGCGACGGCCCCCTCGGCGCTGGACCCCTCGGTGAGCGCCGACGACCGCGAGGAGCACCCGACAGCCGACGAGCGCAGGCCCGACCCACGGGGCGCCACATCGGGGGCGGTCCCCGCGGAGCAGGCCTCCTCCGTCGAAGACGGTTCGCGGAGCCCTGCCGCTCAGGGCCCGCAAACGTCCGGCCACGGGAGCCGGCAGCCGAGCGCCGATTCCGGTCGGCAGTCCCATGCGGCACGGGAGCAGACCCCGTCCCCGGGTCAGCCGGCACAGACTCCGGGCGGTCCGGCACAGCCGCAGCAGGGATCCCGGCAGCCCGAACCGGGCCAGCAGGGGCAGCCCGCCGGGTCCGGCGGCAACGTCGAGATGATCCGACGGGCCTGGCCCGAGATCATGGACGAGGTCGCGCACATCAAACGCGCCACCTGGCTCATCGTGAACGTCTCGGCCAAGCCGCGGTCGTTCGAGGGCAACCAGCTGGTCCTCGCCTTCGTGAACCAGGGCAACGCCATCGGGTTCCAGCGTGGACCCCACATGGACAACGTGAAGCAGGCGATCCACAAGGTCCTCGGCCTCACCTGCTCCATCGAAGCCGTCCACGACGCCGGCGGGTCGGGTGAGTCGGGCCCAAAAGTACCGGCCCGCACGGCGGGCCCGGGTAGCAGCCCGGGCCCCGCTTCCTCGGCGTCGGCGCGCGAAAGCGACCCGACGGCCCCCCGGGATGACGCTCGACCGTCTCCGGACGCAGGGTCCGCCCAGCACGCGGACCCGGGAGCTTCGTCATCGCCCGCCGGCCCTGTGCCGCGGACCGGAGCCGGCGGTCCTGCGCCGTCGTCGTCCACGACCCCGGGACCGCGGGACGGCGGGACCGCCGAGGCCACGCCCCCGCGGCCATCGGGCGATGCGCCCACTCCGAACCGCACGAACACCGCGGGAGTGACCGCGGACGCCGAAGGTGCCGTCCACCCGGAACGGGACCTTGCACCGGCCGCGCCGCAGGCCCGGCAGTCCTCCGACACCCGCCCGGCACCCGCTGCGGAGCCCGACCGCTCCAGCACCGCGACGTCCGCTGCCGCACCTGCAACGCGCCGGGCCTCCGGTGACGCCACGATGCCGGCCCGGCCGAGGGGTCCGGTGCCGGACGCGGGCGCCGACCGTGGCACCCGCCCGGCCGAACGCGCAGCGTCCGCTCCGGCCGGCGCGGAGACCGTCGGTGCCTGGGACCCGTCCATGTCGGACGATTCCTGGGCCCTCGTCGAACCTCCCGAGGACGCGTACGATCCCGGTCCGGGCTGGGATTCCGTCCCGGAGGATCCCTCCGACCGTCGTACCGCAGGACCGCGCGGAGCCGGAGGCGTTCAGCTGCCTACTCTCCCCGCACCCGACACCCCGGGCGGCCGAGGTCCGGCCCCCCAGCGCTCCCAGCGTGCCCCGATGTCCCAGAACCCAAACGCCTCCGGCTCCCGCGCCGCACCGGAAGGAGCGGCCGCGAGTCCAGCCCCGGAACCCACGGCATCCCGATCCGTCATCTGGAGCCCCCCGGGCGCAGCGGCGCCACCGGCTGCCGGAGGTGACGGGACGCCGTCGCCCGGCGCGGGAGGCACCGCAGCGGGGACGGCACACCAGCCACCCGCCGCACGCATCACGGCTCCCACTCCGCCCAGGACGCCGGTCGTGCCCAGATTCGCGGCGCCCGCCCCCGCTGCCGCTGCCCCGACGCCGTCGTCCGCCCCCGACACGGCGGCACCCGGCACGTCGTCTGTGCCCGGTGGACCCGGACCGGTCGCAGCCGGCGACGTCCGGCAGAAGCCGGTCAGCCGCTACCAGCAGCTGCTCGACGAAGCAGAACGCAAGCGCGCCGAGGAGGCAGCTGCCACACGGGGCGCGGTCGATCTCCGCTTCGTGGAGGACGAGCCAAGCGCGGACGACGAGACCATCGAGGAATCGGGACTCGTGGGACGGACCGCGATCGAGCGCATCCTCAACGGGCGCCTCATCGAGGAACGCAGCATCGACGGACAGTAGGCCGCGCCCGGCAGCAGGACCGCCCGCGCCCACGCTCAGGGCGTAACACCGCCGCCTCCCCGCGGGCGCTCCACACCCACGGCAGGGCGGACAATGGAGGGTGCGCTTCTTCCCGCCGACGCAGCGGGGAGGGCGCACCACGCCCCTGGTACCGGCACACCGGCACCATCACCACAGGCAGAAGAGGACACCGTGTACGAAGGCGCAGTGCAGGAGCTTATCGACGAGCTCGGACGCCTGCCCGGGGTGGGCCCGAAGTCGGCCCAGCGCCTCGCGTTCCACATCCTGGAAGCGGACGGCGAGGACATGCAGCGCCTGGTCACGGCGATCACCACGGTCAAGGAACGCGTGAAGTTCTGCACCATCTGCGGCAATGTCGCCGAGCAGGAACAGTGCGCCATCTGCCGTGATCCGCGCCGGGACGCGACGATGATCTGCGTCGTCGAGGAATCGAAGGACGTGATCGCCGTCGAACGCACGCGCTCGTTCCGCGGCAGGTACCACGTGCTGGGGGGCGCCATCAATCCCATCGCGGGCGTCGGGCCCGACCAGCTGCGCATCCGCGAACTCCTCGCCCGCCTGTCGGACGCGCAGATCCAGGAGATCATCATCGCCACCGATCCGAACCTGGAGGGGGAAGCGACGGCGACCTACCTGGTGCGGATGCTCAAGACCATCGGCATCCCCGTCACGCGCCTCGCGTCCGGCCTCCCGGTCGGCGGCGATCTCGAGTACGCGGACGAGGTGACCCTCGGCCGGGCCTTCGAGGGCCGCCGCGTCATGTCCTGACGCGAGCGGCCCTGCAGGACCCACCTAGGCGATGCGAGTCCCCCGCGCGAGGCGCCCGGCCGGCATCGTCAGCTTCCGGCGGGCGGCCAGCAGGAGCCCGGTCGCCAGGACCAGCTGGATCCCCAGCCCCAGAGGCCAGATCGGTGTCTCCTGCGGGAGCGGGCGAAGAGCCTGGCTTGCCTCCTCGCAGGTCTGGTCGGTGTCGGGTCCGGCCTGCGCCGACCGCACCCCCTGGCTGATCGTCTCCATGACGCCCGGCGTGTAGTACGGGCCGTCGGCGGGACCGTAGGGATTCGGCGTGCCCTGCTCCGGCAGGTCCTCGACGCTGTAGGGCACGGCGTCGGCCACCACCACGAACGGGTTCGCGGCCAGGATCCAGGTGATGTACTGCGTGTTGGGTACCTCCGACCGGTAGGTCTGCGTCACGCACTCCAGCTCGGCGCCCGGATCGGGGACGCCCATGCTGTCGAGGCTTGCCTCCGGGTAGTTGTAGTAGGACGACGTCATCGTCCGCTCCTCCATCACCAGCATGGTGCTCAGCCCGAAGACGATCACCGTGCCGACGGCCAGCAGCGCCACCAGCATGTACGTACTGACGATGGAGAAGAGGGGCCGGTTGGCGAGCGCCGAGACGCCCACGCCGATCGCGCAGACCACGCCGAGCTGCACGGCGAGCATCAGGAGCGAGACCACGGCCTCCTGGCCGTTGACGCCGCCGAGCGTCAGCGCCCAGAAGATGAAAGGGCTGCTGAGGACGAGGAACGCGAGGGACCCCACCCAGGAGGCCAGCCATTTCCCCGCAAGCAGCTGCCCCGGCGTGAGCAGCGTGACCTGGAGGATCGCGAGGGTGCCGCCCGCGCGGTCACCGTTGATGGCGTTCGCCGAGAGGCCCGGGGAGACGAGGAGCCCGAAGAAGAGGACGAAGCCGACGATCAGGTCGAAGAGAATCCCGCCCTCGTTGTCGGTGGCCCCGATCACCCCGAGGGCGAGGACGAAGATGAAGCCGATCACCACGAACCAGGTGCCGAGCATCCAGTACCAGCCCCTGCCCCGGAGTCGCTGCTTCATCTCGAGGGTGAACACCGTGCGGACCGCTGTCCGGAACGGCAGGGAGGTGGAGGAACGGACGGGGTGGGGGGTCGAGGGTTCGGTCGCTGTGCTCATCGTCTGTCCGTATCGAGGCTCATGTAGGTTTCTTCGAGCGCACCGCCGGCGGGTGCGAAGGCGGTGACGACGACGTCGGCCATCACCAGGGTGCGCAGCAGCCAGGAGGCCTCTGCGGTGCTGCCGAGCTGGACGAGGAACTCCTCGCGCCGCGAGTCGCGGCGCGTCTCGAAGCGCACGCCGTGGCTCTCCAGGGCTGCGGCGAGGGCTGTCATCGGCTCGGCCTGAATGTAGTAGCGGCGGATCTGGCCGCCGGCCTCGTCGAGCGTCTGGCTCTTCACCGACTGCCCCCGGCTCACGAAGACGGCACGGTCGGCGATCTCGTCGAGTTCCGACAGGACGTGGCTCGAGACCACGACGGTCCTGCCCTCGGCGGCGAGCGAGCGCAGGAGCGACCGCAGGTCCACCCGCGAGCCGGGATCGAGGCCCGACGCCGGCTCGTCCAGCAGCAGGACCTGCGGGTCGTGGATCAGGGCGCGGGCCAGACTGAGCCGCTGCTGCTGACCGCGGGAGAGGACACGGGCCGGCTGGTGGCCGAAGTCGGTGAGCTTCACAGCCGCCAGCAGTTCGTCGGCCCGCCGCGTCCGCTCCGCGGAGCTCATCCGGTAAAGCGCGCCGATCGTCGTCAGCACCTCGTGGGCGGTCAGCGATTCCCACGCGCCCAGGGTGTCCGGCATCCAGCCGACCCTGCTCCGCACCTCCCTGGGCTGCGTGACGGGGTCGAAGCCCGCCACCCGGATGGTGCCGAGATCGGGAGCCAGCAGGCTCGCCATCATCAGCAGCAGGGTCGTCTTGCCGGAGCCGTTGGGACCGATCAGAGCGGTCACTTCCCCGGGCGGAGCCTCGAAATCGATATCGCGGACGGCCTGCACCGAGCCGAAGCTCCGTGCCACCCCCTCGACGACGATTCCCCCAGATTCGTTGGTCATGCTCCGAGATTAGGCGACGCGCGAGCATTTGGGCCGGAGTTCGGCAAGGGAATCGTGGGGCGCCCGCAGGTTCTTATTCGGACCCCGACTTTGAGCGGACGATTCCCCCGCCGCTACACTGGCACGGGCGTAGGATCCCGATCCCCCGCTCCCTCAGGCGCCGACGCTGCCGCCCGTCACAGCAAGCACGGCCGGCTGACGCCGCCGTCCTCCTTCGTCAGTGAGCGAGTGCATGAGCCTCATAGTCCAGAAATTCGGCGGATCGTCGGTGGCCGACGCCGAAGGCATCAAGCGCGTCGCGCGGCGGGTCGTCGACACCCAGGCAGCAGGCCATGAGGTGGTCGTCGTCGTCTCCGCGATGGGCGACAGCACGGACGAACTGCTGGACCTCGCCGGGCAGGTGAGCCCGACGGCGTCGGACGCCCGGGAGATGGACATGCTCCTGAGCGCGGGCGAGCGCATCTCCATGGCCCTCCTGGCGATGGCGATCCACGCGGCCGGCGCCTCCGCGCAGTCCTTCACCGGCAGCCAGGCGGGCATGATCACGGACGCCATCCACGGCAAGGCGCGGATCATCGACGTCTCCCCGCACCGCATCCGGACGGCCATCGAGAAAGGCGATATCGCCATCGTCGCCGGTTTCCAGGGCATGAGCCGCGACAGCAACGACATCACGACCCTCGGCCGTGGCGGATCGGACACCACCGCCGTCGCCCTCGCCGCCGCGCTGGGCGCGGACGTCTGCGAGATCTACACCGACGTCGACGGCGTCTACACCGCCGACCCCCGGGTGGTCGCCTCGGCGCAGAAGATCGACACGATCTCGAGCGAGGAGATGCTCGAGATGGCGGCGTCAGGAGCGAAGATCCTGCACCTGCGCTGCGTCGAGTACGCGCGCCGCTTCGGCGTCCCCCTGCACGTCCGCTCCTCCTTCAGCCACAACGAGGGCACCTGGGTGCTGCCCAGCCCCGATGACCAGATCAAGATTCAAGAGGGAGAACCCTTGGAACAGCCCATCATCTCCGGCGTCGCGCACGACCGCTCCGAAGCGAAGGTCACGGTCGTCGGCGTACCCGACATCCCCGGCAAGGCAGCCGAGATCTTCGGGATCGTCGCCGGCGCCAACACGAACATCGACATGATCGTGCAGAACGTCTCGACGCACGGGTCCGGCCGCACGGACATCTCCTTCACGCTCCCGATCGTCGACGGCGCCGAGGCGCTCGCCGCGCTCGGCGCCGCGCAGGACCGCGTCGGCTTCGAATCGGTGGACTACAACGAGAAGATCGGGAAGCTCTCGCTGATCGGCGCGGGCATGCGTTCGAACCCCGGCGTCTCCTACCGTTTCTTCCGCGCCCTGTCCGACGCCGGCGTAAACATCGACATGATCTCGACGTCGGAGATCCGCATCTCGGTGGTCACGGGCGCGGACCTGCTCGATACCGCGGTACGTGCCGTGCACGCCGCGTTCGAGCTCGACGGCGATGCCACCGCGACGGTGTACGCGGGGACGGGCCGCTAGCCGCTTCGTCGGGGCCCCTGCGTCACCTGACGACCTTCGTCCCATCGGCCGCGGCCGTGAAGCGGGACTGTTCGAACCCTCCCACCCCGCGGTCCCGTGGAGTGGGATGACGACGACCGGACACGGACATGGAGAAGGCCGGTGGATCAGGGATCCACCGGCCTTCTGCCTGTCATTCAGCTGGGGTGTTACTTCACGACGACCGTCACGTAGGTCACCGCCGAGGATCCGGCGTAGGTCACGCGGCCCACGTAGGAGCCGGCGGCGAGGCCGGTCCAGGTGAGCGTGACGGCACCCGTGCTGCCGTTCGCCAGGGCGAGCGGGTTCGGGGTCAGCGTCGCATTGTTCTCCGTGCCGCTGAGGACCGCCGCATCGATGGTGCCTGCGGTCGGCCGGTTGTCCGTGCTGCCGTACAGGTTGGCGATGATCCGGTACTTGCCGGGTGCCGGCTTCTCGAGCGTGATCGTCTCGCTGGCATCCGCGGTCGCCACCTGGGTGACGGTGCCTGCCGGCGTGATCAGGAACATGTCGAAGTCGGCGGTCGGGTCACTCGAGAGGACCGAGAACCTCGCGATCGGGGCGCCTGCGGGGACGGTGACGTCCTTGACGGCGTTTGAGGCGTTGTTCGCGTTGGCCAGGCCACCGGGGACCAGGTTGATCGCCGTCGAGTCCGCCTTGGCGAGGCCCTGGAGCGTCATCTGGATCGGGGTGTTGGTGCCCGAGGTGACGTCGAAGGTGCCGCTGCCGTCAGGACCCGCGGAGGTGAAGGCTGCCTCGGCCGGAGCCTTGACGGCCTGCGGGCGGACGGCCACCGGGGAGGTGACGGTCTTGCCCTGGCCGGACCAGGTCAGGGACCCGGCTGCGAACTTGCCGAACGGCGCGCTCTCGTTCTCGAAGGTGACCTTGAAGGTGCGCTTCTCGCCGGGTGCACTGAAGTTCAGGACCGACGGCGTGACGGTGACCTTGACTCCGGGGACGTTCGCGGTCGCACGGTAGAGGCCGGGGGTGACGGCCGTGACCGTGCGGGTGACCTCGATGCGTCCCGTCAGGTTGCCGAGCCCGAAGGACGGCACGTTGGTGTCCTTCGTGGCGACCGGCTTGACACCGGTTATGCCGAGCTCGACGCCGGTGCCCGCGATGAAGCTGAGGTAGTCCTCCACGGTCTGGTCGTAGACCAGTCCGGGGCTGAGTACGGTTGCCGGGTTGATGTGGCCGGCGCCCACCGCGAGGACGTCGGTCTCGACGCCGCCCGTGGCGGTCTTCAGTGGGTAGGCGGTGGTCATCATCGCCGACTTCACGGTGGCCGGGGACCAGGCGGGGTTCTTGCCGAGGACCAGCGCGGCGAAGCCCGCGACGTGAGGCGAGGCCATCGAGGTTCCGGAGAGGAACCCGAACTGCGCCCCCTTGGAACCGACCGTGGAGACGCCCGCGAGGACGGCGACGCCCGGAGCCGTGATGTCCGGCTTCAGCAGGTCGGACCCGGTGGCCAGCAGGGGGCCGCGCGAGGAGAAGCCTGCGATCTGCGGTGTGGGAGGCAGGGGCTTGCCCGTGGTGTCCGTGGGCTGCAGGGCGACGGTGATCGACGGGTTGGCCGCGACCTTCGCCTTGAGCTCGAGGGCCTCGGGCGCGTTGACGTGGACCGTCGGCACCACGTGCTGATCGGTGTCCGTCGAGGAATCGACGAGGTTGACGAGGATCATGCCCACGCCTCCGGTACGGAGCACCTCGGCACTCTTCGCGGTGCGGTCGACGACGCCGCGGTCACAGACCACGATCTTGCCGGCGACCTTCGCCGGGTCCAGGGTGTTGGGGCCGCACAGGTTAGGGCTCGCCGCGCCTGCCGCCGCCGCGTTCACCGCGAGGACGACCGGGGTGGCGGGCACACCGGCGCGCATGATCGACGCGCCGCGGTACTTGGTGCCGTCCGAGAATTCGGCGGTGCCCTGCAGCTCGTAGTTGAAGGTGCTCGCGGCGACCGTGGTCATCCACGGGGCGCCGTGGTTCACGGTGCTGGCGGTGGGGCCGGAGTTGCCGGCGGACGCGGCGACGAAGATGCCCGCCGAGGTGGCCGAGAGGAAGGCGAGGGACACGGGGTCCGTCGTCGTCGTCGTGCTGCCCGAGATCGAGTAGTTCAGCACGTCCACGCCGTCGAGGATGGCCTGGTTGATGGCGTCGACCGATGCCGAGGAGTAGCAGCCGCCCGTGTTGGGGTCGGTGTCCTCCCAGCAGGTCTTGTAGACGGAGATCTTCGCCTCGGGGGCGACCCCGGAGGAGACACCGAAGTTCCGGCCGTCGACGGTCTGGGTGACGCCTGCGTTGCCCGCGGCGGTGCTCGCCGTGTGCGTGCCGTGGTTGTCGATGTCCACCGGGGAGAGGACTTCCTCGGGCGCGCGGTTCGCGGCGGGCACGCTCGCGATGAAGGCCTCGTCGAAGTACTGCGCGGAGACGACCTTCGAGTTGCAGAGGCTGCCGTCGAAGCCCTGGCCGACCTCGCAGTCAC
Organism: Arthrobacter sp. TJ-263; assembly: GCF_058269155.1. NCBI lineage: Bacteria > Bacillati > Actinomycetota > Actinomycetes > Micrococcales > Micrococcaceae > Arthrobacter > Arthrobacter sp. TJ-263. The sequence continues at coordinate 191,532 of NZ_JBZCNE010000003.1, forward strand.
CGACGAACGTGCTCCCGTCGGCCTTCAGCATGGCGATCCTGCCGTCGGCGTCGCGGTAGGGCTCACCCACCTTGGGCTTGGAGTTGCCGGGGAGCGGCTTGACGGGCTTACCGGCGAAGAAGGGGTTGTCGGGGGCGTAGCCGGTGTCGATGACGCCGACGACCGTTCCCTTGCCCGCGTTCTTCTCGCCGCCGAACTGGGTCTTCCAGGCTCCCTTGTTGCCGTTGAGACCGAGGAAGTCGATGGTGGAGTAGTCCGGGGCGTTCTCCACGTCCGGTGCGACCATGAGGACCTTGTCGCTCTTGGCGAGCTCGATGGCCTGGTCGGCGCTGAGATCCGCCGCGAAGCCGTTGATGGCCGCCGTGTAGGTGCGGTCGATCTCGACGCTCTCCGCGGTGGCGACCTCCTGCTGCTTGGTCTCGAGGAACTTCGAGTACTGCTGGACGTTCGGCGCCTGGGCGTCGAGCTTCTTGCCCGGCTGCGGCTTCGTCGGGGCGATGCCCTGCACGCCGCCCGTGTAGGTGGCGATCGGCTTGTCGGCGAGTACCACGATGTACTTGCCGGCCGGGTACTGCGCCGGATCCAGATTCTTGGCGGGCGCCTTCTGCGGCGTCACTGACGTCGCCGGAGCCGGCGCTGCGAAGGCAACCGGCGCCACCGCCGTTGATGAGACCAGTAGCGGCAGACCCAGAACGATCGCCGCGGCGGCGCGCATGCTGGTGCGCCCCTGCCCGGCTATTCTCCGTTGTGTCATAGGAAGGTAGTGCCTCTCGTGAAAGTACGGGCCGGCCGAAGCCGTTCCCCCGATGCCGTGGTCTCCCGTATGGGACCCCACCCCTGTGATGACGCTCACAGACGCCACAGCGAGCACAAACTTACCCGAGGCAACACACCCTGAACAGTGACCTTCGGCCGTGTTTCCCAGAATTCACACAGGATATTTACCAGGAGGCGAACAGGTGATAATAGGAGAATGCCCGCTGACCTCCTGACCCGTCTCGCGCAGGCGGAATGGCAGGACCGCGAACGGCGGCACCACGAGCGGGTGGCCCGCTTCGCGGAGCCCTACCTGGAGCGGCGGTCGCGTGGGGCCAAACATCCGGTGGAGGACTTCCTCTTCACCTACTACACGCAGAAGCCGGGCCAGCTCATGCGCTGGCACCCGGGGGCCGCCGTCGTGCTGGCGGGACCGGCCGCTGCGGAGCGCACCGGCTGGAAGTACTACGCCGCCGTCGACGACGGGGTCCGGGTCGACGCGCAGCGCTTCGCGGTCGAGCGGCGCGACGCCGTCGACTTCGCCCGGTTGATCCTCGCCCGGACCGCGGCGCGACCCGCGCAGTTCGGTTGCTTCGGGCTCCACGAGTGGGCGATGGCATACCGGTCTGCAGTCAACGGCGTCCGCCACGAATACCTGCAACTGCGCCTCGGGGCGGACGGCACCGACGGCGTCGTCGACTCCGCGCGGATCCGCTGCACCCACTTCGACGCCTTCCGTTTCTACACCCCGGAGGCGGTGCCCCTGAACGAGCTCACGCCCACGCGCCGGACGCAGCGGGACCTCGAACAACCGGGCTGCCTCCACGCCAACATGGACCTGTACAAATGGGCGTACAAGCTCACGCCGCTGCTGCCCAGCGAGATCGTCATGGACTGCTTCGAACTGTCCTGGCGGATCCGGACCATGGACATGCGGGCCTCCCCGTACGACCTCGCGGACTGGGGCTACACGCCGATCGCGATCGAGACGGCCGAGGGCAAGGCGGAGTACGTCCGGCTGCAGCGCAGCTTCGCCGAGGAGTCGCAGGCGCTCCGGGCGCGGCTCCTCGGATTGCTCGACGACGCGCTGGATGCTCCCTAGCCGCGCCGCCCGGGACACCTCGCCGTCGTCCCGCGTTGTTCTATCGCCAGCCGTTACGCTGGGGAGCCAGCCGAAGGGGACGCCATGACCAGCACCGATCCGAGGCCTGCAGCGGGCCGTGCACGCAGGGCCGCCCGGCGTGCCCTGGTTCCGCTCGTGGCGCTCACCCTCGCCCTCTCCGCCTGTAGCGAGAGCGGCCCGCCAGACGAACCCGATGGACAGGAGACCTCCGTGCAGTCCCCCACCCCCTCGCCCGCGCCGGACGACAGCGCCACCCCCGGCCCGGCGCCCTCCGGCGCGGGCTCCGCTCCACCGGCGTCCGCTCCACCGGTGTCCGCTCCACCGGCGCCGGCGACTCCGCCGGCGGCCTCGACGAACGCCCTGCTGACCATCTCCGTCCGGCAGGATGCCTCCTCGGACCCCGTCCAGTACGTGCTCGAGTGCGTCGACGGCGTCCCCGGGCCGGCCTCCACCCATCCCAACGCCGACGCCGCGTGCGCGACCCTCACGCGGATCGGCGCCGCGTTCTTCACGGCTCGCCCGAACAAGGACGTGCTCTGCACCCAGCAGTACGCGGGTCCGCAGACGGCGAGCATCACCGGGGAGATCGACGGGACCCCGGTGGTGGGATCCTTCGCGTTGACGGACGGCTGCGAGATCTCGCGCTGGAACAGTCTGACGGATCTCCTGGGCGCGCCCGGGGCGCAGTAGAGCCGGCGGACGCTGCGACGGGATCGGCCGCCCGCCGGACCGGGCAACCTCAGCGCAGCACCTCGACGAGGGCGACCCAGGAGAACAGGATGCCTCCGACGATCGCGAGGACGCATCCGGCAGCGAGCCAGGCGAGACCGGTCGCGGGCGCGCCGAGGAGCAGGAGGACGGCGCCGACCGCGAAGGGGCCGAGGGGAAGCGCCCCTGCAACGATCTTTCCGGCGCGCTCCGAAGGCTTCCGGCCGCTCTCGGCGGCGACGAGGCGGACGGCGTGCACCTCGAGAGCGAGCACGACCACCAGTGCGGCGAGGACCTCGAGGCCGTGGGCCCAGGCGGTCTGACCGGGAACGAGTCCGATCGCGCCGACCACGATTGCAAGAGTGAGGGTGCCGATCGAGGCGGCGGCGCGGGCCGGCAGTGCCGGCGACGCCACGATCGCGGAGATGTTGACCGACATCGCCACGATCAGCAGGCCGGCGAGCGCCGCGGTCGCCCCGACCATGGCGACGTTGAAGTCGGTCCACGCCTCGAGGGACTCCGCCATGACGGGCATCCTACGGGACCGGAGCGCTGGGGGCCGAACAGGCGCGCACCGAAAGCCGGGCGCCGGACGGGGGCTCAGGGAATGCCCGGTAGACTTGGACCGCAAGCTCGCGGAGCGCCGGTATCAACCCTGATGCGGCGTGAGACGGCACTTCCGGGCTACTGCATTTAATGCTGGAACCCCCAGCACTTGCCGCTCACGCACAGGAGTTGCCGGATGCCCCGGATCGTTGTCGACGTCATGCCCAAGCCCGAGATCCTCGACCCCCAGGGTAAGGCGATCGCCGGAGCACTCCCCCGGATCGGGCTCACCGGCTTCGCCGGCGTCCGCCAGGGCAAGCGCTTCGAACTGACCGTGGACGGTGACGTCACGGAGGAGGTCCTCGAGCAGGCCCGCCATGCCGCCGCCACGCTGCTGTCCAACCCGGTCATCGAGGACGTCACCCGCGTGGAGGTCATCGAGGAGGACGGCCAGTGACCGCCTCCAACGTCGAGACCCCGCTCATCGGCGGCCCCCAGCCCGTCGCCGGCCGCGAGGACAGGGCGCTCGACGGCGTGAGGGTCGGCGTCGTCACGTTCCCCGGCTCGCTCGACGACCGCGACGCCGTCCGCGCCGTCCGCCTCGCCGGCGGCAGCGCCACCCAGCTGTGGCACGGCGACCACGACCTGCAGGGCGTCGACGCCGTCATCATCCCCGGCGGCTTCTCCTACGGCGACTACCTCCGTGCCGGCGCCATCTCCCGCTTCGCGCCGCTCATGGAGCAGATCACCGCGGCGGCCTCGGGCGGGGCGGATGCCCTCCCCGTGCTCGGCATCTGCAACGGCTTCCAGGTCCTGACCGAGGCGCACCTGCTGCCCGGGTCAATGATCAAGAACAACTCCCTGCACTTCATCTGCCGCGACCAGCGCCTGCGCGTCGAGAACGCCGGCACCTCCTGGACCTCGGACTACGCGGACGGTGAGGAGATCGTCATCCCGCTCAAGAACCAGGACGGGCAATTCGTCGCCGACAACCGCACCCTGGACGAGCTCGAGGGCGAGGGTCGTGTGGTCTTCCGCTACGTCGACGGCAACCCCAATGGCTCTCGCCGCGACATCGCCGGCATCTCGAACAGCGCGGGTAACGTCGTCGGGCTCATGCCGCACCCCGAGCACGCCGTCGAGGCGGGCTTCGGCCCGGACTCCTCGGCCCGCGGCGCCGTCGAGGTCCGCGGTGGAACCGACGGGCTCGGCATCTTCACCTCGGTACTCAAGAAACTGGTGGGCTAAGTGACTGCAGGAACAACGTCCCGTGCGTTCAACATCGACACCGTCGCGAATGCGGAGGCCACCCCCGGCCAGGCGCTCCCCTGGGCGGAGCTCGGGCTCAAGGAGAACGAGTACCGGCGCGTCGAGGAGATCCTCGGGCGCAGGCCCACCGGCGCCGAGCTCGCCATGTACTCGGTGATGTGGAGCGAGCACTGCTCCTACAAGTCCTCCAAGGTGCACCTGCGCCAGTTCGGCGAGAAGGTCACCGACGCCATGAAGAAGCACCTCCTCGTCGGGATCGGTGAGAACGCCGGCGTCGTCGACATCGGGGACGGCTGGGCCGTGACCTTCAAGGTGGAGAGCCACAACCACCCGTCCTTCGTGGAGCCCTACCAGGGCGCGGCCACCGGTGTGGGCGGGATCGTCCGCGACATCATCTCCATGGGCGCCCGCCCGGTCGCCGTCATGGACCCGCTGCGCTTCGGGGCGATCGACCACCCGGACACCGCGCGCCTCGTGCACGGGATCGTCGCGGGCATCGGTGGCTACGGGAACTCCCTCGGGCTGCCGAACATCGGCGGTGAGGTGGTCTTCGACGCCGTCTACCAGGGCAACCCGCTGGTCAACGCCCTCGCGGTCGGCGTGCTGCGGCACGAGGACATCCGCCTCGCCAACGCGTCCGGCGCGGGCAACAGGGTGGTCCTCTTCGGTGCCCGCACCGGCGGCGACGGCATCGGCGGTGCCTCCGTGCTGGCCTCCGAGTCCTTCGACTCCTCGAAGCCGTCCAAGCGTCCCGCCGTCCAGGTGGGCGACCCGTTCGCCGAGAAGGTGCTCATCGAGTGCTGCCTAGAGCTGTTCAAGGCGTCCGTGGTCGAGGGCATCCAGGACCTCGGCGCGGCGGGCATCTCCTGCGCGACGTCGGAACTCGCGTCCAACGGCGACGGCGGCATGCACGTGGAACTCACCAACGTGCTGCTCCGCGACCCCTCGCTCACGCCCGGCGAGATCCTGATGTCGGAGTCGCAGGAACGCATGATGGCGGTCGTGACGCCCGCGAACGTGGAGGCGTTCGAGGCCATCATGGACAAGTGGGCCGTGGAGTACTCCTGGCTGGGCGAGGTCACCGACACCGGCCGGCTCATCATCGAATGGGACGGCGAGAAGATCGTCGACGTCGACCCCCGCACCGTCGCCCATGAGGGCCCCGTCTACGAGCGCCCGTACCACCGGCCCGAATGGCTCGACGGCGTCCAGGCCGATGCCTTCACCGCCTCCGCTGCCGCCGAACGGCCCGCCGACCTGCGCGAGGCCGTCCTGGAGCTCATGGCCTCACCCAACATGTGTGCGAAGAACTGGGTCACCGACCAGTTCGACCGCTACGTCCAGGGCAACACGGCGCTGGCCATGCCCGACGACGCCGGCGTGGTCCGGGTCGACGAGGAGACCGGCCTCGGCGTCGCCATCTCCACCGATGCGAACGGCCGCTACTCCTACCTCGACCCCTACGAGGGGGCGCGCCTGGCGCTCGCCGAGGCGTACCGGAACGTGGCGACGTCGGGTGCCGAGCCCCTCGCCGTCACCGACTGCCTGAACTTCGGCTCCCCCGAGGACCCCGAGGTCATGTGGCAGTTCGCCGAGACCGTCCGCGGCCTCGCCGACGCCTGCCAGGAGCTCGGCGTGCCCGTGACCGGCGGCAATGTCTCGCTGTACAACCAGACCGGCGGCGTCGCCATCCACCCCACCCCTGTGGTGGGCGTGCTCGGCGTGTTCGACGACGTCGCGCGGCGCACGCCGTCGGGCTGGCGGGAGGACGGGCAGGCCATCTACCTGCTGGGGACGACGGCGGACGAGCTGGACGGCTCCGAGTGGGCCAACCTGCGCGGGCACCTCGGCGGGCAGCCGCCGGCACTGGACCTCGCGGCCGAGAAGACGCTCGCGGCGATCCTCGTCAACTGCTCGCGGGACGGCATGATCGACGGCGCCCACGACCTCTCCGAGGGGGGCCTCGCGGCCGGGCTGAGCGAGATGGCGCTGCGCTTCGGCGTCGGCGCGCGGATCGGGCTCGACGAGCTGTGCGAACGCGACGGCATCGACGCATTCACCGCGCTGTTCAGCGAGAGCCAGGCCCGCGCCGTCGTCAGCGTCCCACGCTCCGAGGAGGTCCGCTTCAACGACATGTGCACGGCGCGGAACTTCCCCACCATCCGGATCGGCGTGGTGGACACGGAGAACCGGGCGTTGGACGTGCAGGGCTACTTCACCCTGCCGCTGGACCGGCTGCGCGAAGCCCACGAGGGGACGCTGCCGAGGCACTTCGGCTGACCCCGGCTCCGACGGGACCCGGTGTCCCGCCGGCGGGGTTCCTCGACCGGACGCAGATGCGGGAGTCGCAGCCCGCGGTGGACGTCAGGCGGTCTTCGGCATCGCCGTGACGACGACGTTCTTCCCCCAGGGGTCCTCGGTGTAACAGCTGATGAGGACCACGCGGTTCGGGACGATGTTCCAGATGTCGCTGTCCTTCAGCGTGTCCTTGTCATGGGTCGTCACCGAGTCGACGACGTAGGTGAGGTCGCCCGTCCCGACGGTGAGCGTGAACTCGGCACCCACCAGGGTTTCGTCGCTCAACGCGTTGAACGGTGCGTCCCTGCCGTCCCAGCTGTGGCCTGCGATGTAGGTGGTGTTGACCGATCCGGCGCCGGGGATCCCGTAGGACGTCAACCAGTAGGCGTCGATGGTGAGCGGAGGGACGAGGGTCTGCGCGGCGAGGTCCGCCTCGCTCGGCGTGAGCGGCAGGACCGCCATGTCGACCCCCGCGGCGGGGAAGGACAGTCCGATGGGCTCGGCTGCGGCCGGGCCGGGCGCCGGGGTGGACGCCGCGGATGCGGGGGCAGCCGCTGCTGCGGACGGCGAGGACGACGGCACGGGGGTCGCGACGGCCGACGGCGTGCTCGACGACGTCGGGGCTCCCGACGACGCCGGGGGCATGACCGAGACGGCGATGGCGAGCCCTGCGGCAGCGACGAGGGGCAGCGCCGCCCAGCGCTTCGCAAGCGAGCGGCGCGGCTGCGGCTGTAGGGCTGTCTGCGCGGGAGCACCCGGCCGGTCCGGGGCTTCGTCGGGCATCCGGGGCTGGTCCATGGCTGCGCTGTCCTGAGCTCGAAATGGATGATGCGCCGGTCCGGCCCCGGGGCAACGGTCCTTCGACCACTACCCCGGGGCCGGATCGGCCGGCCTGCTAGCGCTGTGCGCGCTCGAGACGACGCATGCGGGCGGCGGTGGCCGCCGGAACCGCGACCCCCACGGCCAGCAGCGCCGCGATGAGGGCCACGGCGGCGCTGTTGTCCTCGGTCGCGACGGCGGTCTGGACGTTCAGGCCCTTGTTCGTGCCGGTCGGTGCGGGGACGACGGCGCTGGGAGCGGCCGGAGGAGCCGGCACTGCGACCGGGGCCGCCGGCACGGCGACCGGAGCCGGGCCCACCGGAGTGATCCCCGGGCCGGCCGGATCGACGCCGATCGCTTCGGCGTCACACGCCGCGAGGAACGCCTCGAACAGGGCGAGGATCTCCTTCGCGAGGGCCTCATCCACGTTGAGCTGGTCGAGGAGGTCGGATGCTGCGCCGTCTGCCGCCTCCAACGCCGCCGAAGCGGTCAGGACCTCGGGGGTGTTCAGCGCGGCATCGTAGACAGCGATCGCTGCATCGTATGCCGACGACGCTTCCTTCTCACCGTCCTGCGCAGCCAGAAGCGCCTGCTGTGCCTCGATGACGACCGGGTCCGTATTCGGATCCTCGGCGGTCGATTCCTCAATGGCCGTGGCGAGTGCCGTGGTGGCGTCCGCAGTGACCAGGGCCGCGGCGTCGATTGCTCCCTCGGCAGTGACGACCTGAGCCTCGGCGGCGATTGCTGCCTCCGACATCAGCGCAGCCTGCGCGACTGCATCGAGGTTCGCCGCAGCGTCCACGACCGCCGCCGTCGCCAGCTCGAACTGGCTGACGAAGCGGAGATCGACACCGGCGAGACCGAGAGCCGCGTTGAACTGCGCAGAAGCCTGCAGGCACGCTGCGTCACCGGGTGCGGCCGCCGCCATCGGAGCTCCGAAGAACAGGCCACCGGCGAGGAGGGTGGCCGTCGAACCGGCGGCAACCCACGTATTGGTACTGATCATGTCTGTGCGTCTCCTGGACACGTAGTTTCCCCCGGGCCATCCCCGACGGCGCAGCTTGCGGCCCCACAAGTAAGCAGCGCCCTCGGAGAGGGCGCTGCGAACAAGATCGCCATGATCCGCTGATCGTTTCGGGGCAGGAGCCCCAGCATCCTGTGAATTACCCGAACGATCGCTGTATGCATCAACCTAGAGCTGTTGTGTGACGTAAGCAATGAGATGAGGCCATCGAGCAGGGTCACGCTTTGGCATCGATCAGCGTGTTCGACGGAGGCATGGCGTTGTGCGGCTTCGCAGGCAGGGCCGCTGCGGCGGATGCCGGACCCGGGGCGGCATCCGCCGCTCAGGCGAAGTGCGCCTTCGCGATCAGCCCGTGCACACCGACCGTCCGGTCGACGACCTGCGACACCGCGAAATCCGCCGCCGCGGAGAGGTACGCGTAGGCCACCGCGCGGTCCATGCCCCGATCATGCTGCAGGAAGTCGAGCGCGTTGATGATGGCACGGCGCATGGCGACGTTCAGGTCGCCCGAGACGCCCCCACCGGCCAGCCCGTCCGGATCGGACAGGCCGATCGGGATCCAGGCTTCCTTCGTCTCGGCGAACGGGTAGGAGTACGCGACCGAGGGAGCGTCGCCGGAGCCGGGTTTGCACACCGTCAGCCGGAACGTCCCGCGCAGCGAGCCCTCCATCGCAGTGAGCGCCACCTCGCCGTCGCCCATGCCCATGTGCGGATCGCCGACGTAGAAGAGGGCTCCCGGGGCCTTCACCGGGAGGTAGAAGGTGGATCCCGCGCCGAGGTGACGGATGTCGATGTTCCCTCCGCCGAGCGTCGGCGGCACGGAGTTCGCCTCGGGCGACGTGAGGCCGTCGGCCTCCGCGAAGGCGACGCCCATCATCCCCATGAACGGCCGCAGCGGGAATCGCACCGTCAGGTCACCGCTGGTCATCACGCCCTTGCCCTTCTCGATCCGCGTGAACACCGAGACGTTGCCGTAGTCCGACGGGATGCCCGATGCGCGGTTGTCCGTGGCCACCGGCGGCATGACCTCGTCGAGGGTGATCCCGGCCGGGGGCATGGGCCCCGGCTGCACCGCGAGGCCGCCCTTCCCGTGCCGGCTGGAGACCACGCCGTAGGGGACGCGGGGAACCACCTCGAGCGTCTCGATCTTGAGCACATCGCCCGGTTCGGCGCCCTCGACGGCGATGGGGCCGGTGACGACGTGCGGGCCGTCGACGTCGAAGCGGCGTTCCGTCCGACGGTAACCGGCGGCGATGTCGACGGCGTCCTCCAGGACCGACGACCGGCCGACGCCGAGCGCACCGAAGTACTCCACCGGGTCGCGCCCCTGGTCCTCGAGGATCCCCTCGTGCGAGAGGGCGTCGATTGTGACCGTCCGGCCGGACCGCATCGTCATGACGGGTGCCGCGTTCACCGTGGGCACATAGCCCCAGAGGACCTCGTCGGGTGTGGAGGAGAGGTAATGATCGCCGCGCATCCGTCCGCGTCCCGGCTGCAGGATGTCGAGGGGCGCCTTCCCCGCGGATCCCTTGCCCGGCGCGTAAGGGGCCTTGCCCTGTGCCCCCGCGTCGTGCCCGACTCCGGGGCCGGTGGCGGTCGCAGCCGGCGCTCCGGCCACCGATGCGGCCGAGAGCGCGCCCAGGGCAGCGACCACTCCCATGAAATTCCGCCTGCCCAATCCGTCCGTCAACACCTCGGCAGCTTCCTGCCCTCCTACGTCAGCCATGCTGGATCCTCCCGGGTCGTGGAGTTTCCCAAGCTAGCGTCGGGGCGTTACGGGCCCGTTTCGGATCCGATACGGCAGGAAGTCCGTTGCAGCAGGCACACGACGGACGAAGGCGAGGGACCGACGTCGGGGCGCGCCGGGTGGCTAGGAACCCGCGAGCCCGTGAGCTGCCTTCACGTACCGCGACAGGACGTACCGCTGGGTCAGCCTGGTCACCGGCGCAGCGAGCCGGTAGACGAGGCTCGCCGGCACGCTGTAGGCGGAGCAGATGAAGAGCAGCCGGTTGTCGGCTGTCAGCTCCGCGTAGAACCCCTCCTCGCCGCGCACCGGGTGGCCGGGCAGCGTCCCGTAGCCGAACCCGCCGCGCTGGCCCGGGACCGCCCTGCCCGCGCCGTCGAGCTGCGGCGCCCGCGACCAGATGACCCTGCACGGGGCCTTGATCCGTGCGGGGCCGACGCCGAATCCGGAGACGACGCGGGCGCCGGGAACGGCCCGCACGGCGTCGGACTCCATGGTGAGACCGGCTCCGCGGTGCAGCTCCCAGGCCAGGATGCCCTCGGTGAGGGCGATGAAGGCGGCCGAAGGATCCCCGGTCTCGATCTCGTGGGTTTCCACCATCACGGTGTAGCCGCCGGGCCAGCCGCCCTCGAGGGACTCGGGGAACGGCCTGTCCGTCGCGCCGCGCTCCTCGTACGTGAACTGTTCCATGCGTGCCTCTTCCCTCGATGCCTCGCCGCCAGGGCTCCCTGGTGAACGGGTCCGGTCCCAACCTAGTGGACCGGAAACGGACCGGCGGGCGCAGATGGACGAGCAATGGCAGGATGGAGGTCCAGACCGGCCCGGACGCGCCTGTGACGTCCGCCCCGCCGATCGACAAGGGAGGCGGGAGCACCATGACACCAGGGACGGGCACACCAGGCAGGGACGCGGCGGACAAGGCGTCCGACGCCGCGGAGGACGCCGCGAACTCCAAGGGCTTCGAGGTCGCGGCCCGTGCGGGCTACGTGGCCGCCGGGATCCTCCACATCCTGATCGGCCTCATAGCCCTCGGACTGGCGCGCGGCGGCTCCGGTGAGGCCGACCAGAGCGGAGCGATCGGGCAGCTGGCCGGCAGCCCCGGCGGCACGGCCCTCCTGTGGTTCTGCTTCATCGGATGCATCGCCCTCGCCCTGTTCCAGTTCAGCGAGGTGTTCTTCGGCGCTAGGGGACGCCAGGGCAAGGACAAGCTCAAGGTGCAGGCCAAGAGCGGCGGACAGGCCGTGGTGTACGCGGCGATCGGCGTCACCTTCGGTCGGTACGCGCTCGGCGGCTCCAGCGACAGCAGCAGCAGTGCGAGTTCGCTGAGCGCCACCCTCATGTCCAATCCGGTCGGGGCCGCGCTCCTGCTCGCGGTCGGCATCGGCATCCTCGCCGTCGGCGGGTACTTCGTCTACAGCGGGGCCACCCAACACTTCCGCAAGAACCTCACCGGCCTCCCCCCGGGACGCGCCGGCACCGCCGTCGTCGTCCTCGGCGTCGTGGGGTACATCGCCAAGGGCTTCGCCCTCGGGGTCCTCGGCGTCCTCGTCATCGTCGCCACCCTCACGAACAACCCCGAGCAGTCCACCGGGCTCGACGGCGCCCTGAAGTCACTGCGGGACCAGCCCTTCGGCGTCTGGCTGCTCGGCGCCGTGGCCCTGGGCCTCGTGGCCTACGGCGTCTTCATGGGGGTGCGGTCGAAGTACCAGCGCATGTAGGCGTCAGAGGCCGAGCGCCGGGGCCTCCATCGCGGGGCACGTGTCCATGACGACGTCGAGCCCGGCCTCCGCCGCACGGCGGGCGGCGTCCTCGTCGATCACGCCCAGCTGCAGCCACACCGCCTTCGCGCCCACGGCGATCGCCTGGTCCACGACGGCTCCCACCCGGGACGAGTTCACGAAACAGTCGACGACGTCGATCGGGCCGGGGATGTCCGCCAGGCGCGTGTATCCCTGCTGGCCGTGGACGTCGTCGCCCTTGAGACTCACGGGGATGATCTCCATCCCCAGGCCGTCCTTGAGGAACTGCGACACCCCGACGGCGACGCGCCGCGGGTTGTTCGACAGGCCCACCACCGCCCACCGGCCGTGCTCGGTCAGGAGCCTCCTGATGACCTGCGGATCGTTCTGGTGTGCCACGACGCCTCCCGGGGGTGTCCTGCGATTGTTACCTCGTTTGTTACACGCCCCATTTTGCTCCCACGGGACCCCGGGCGTTTCATAGGAGTGACCATCCCGAGCGGCTGAGAGACCTGGATCAGTGAAGCCGCAGCAACCCTGGTCGTCCGCATCCCCCTGATGCCGGACGATATCGAGGTCCGAGCCACGGGAACCACCGGAGACGGTGGCGAAGGCTCGGTCCGTAGGGTGCTACCGCCAGGACCGATGGAGACACCATGACCGCAGTTCTGGCACCCGGCAGCACCCAGTCCCACCGCAAACAGGCCCTCGGCGTCCGCTTCGCCGGGCTCGGGCGTAGTTTCGGCCCGTCCGCGAACCGCCGCACCGTCCTCCGGGACGTCACCGTGGACGTGGAACCCGGCGAGATCCTCGCCATCCTCGGCACGAGCGGCTGCGGCAAGTCCACCCTCCTGCGTGCCGCCGCCGGACTCGACATCCCCGACAGCGGGCAGGTCCTGATCGATGGCACCCCCGTGACGGGCATCGACGAGCGCTGCGCCGTCGCCTTCCAGGAACCCCGGCTGCTGCCGTGGCACACCCTGCAGGCCAACGTGGCGATCGGGCTCCCGAAGTCCTCCAGTGCCAGTGCCGGCAAGGCGAAGGTCCTCGAGCTGCTGAAGCTCGTGGGACTCGACACCTTCGCCAAGCACCGCCCCCGCGAGGTCTCGGGAGGCATGGCCCAGCGGACGTCGCTCGCCCGCGCCCTGGCCCGCAACCCCGGCGTCCTCCTCCTCGACGAGCCCTTCGGCGCACTCGACGCCCTCACCCGCATCCGCATGCAGGACCTCCTGCTGGACATCCACCGCGCGCAGCCCACCACGGTGCTGCTGGTCACGCACGACGTCGACGAGGCCCTCCAGCTCGCCGACCGGGTCCTCGTGCTCGGCCGCGGGGACGGGAACGGGCCTGAGGGTTCCACCGTCGCCGAACTCGTCACCGTGCCCGGCGACCGCCCGCGGGACCGGAATTCAGCGGATCTCGGGGCACTGCGCAGCACCCTGCTGTCGATGCTCGGCGTCACCGGGCACTGAGCCCGCCTTTCCGCCCTCCCCGCAGCGCCGTCGTACCGCGCTGCCTCCCTGCCTACCCACTTTCCATACCCTCCACCGAAGGACCACCATGAACCGCCGTGCCCTCCTGCCGACCCTCGCCCTCGCCACCGCCCTCTCGCTCAGCCTCAGCGGCTGCCTGGCGGGAGAGAACGCCTCCGACACGCAGGCCGCCGACGGCGGAGCCACCCAGGGCGGTGAGCTCAACATCGACTTCGCCACCTACAACCCGCTGAGCCTCGTCATCAAGGAGCAGGGCTGGCTCGAGGAGGAACTCGCCGCCCAGGACATCACCGTCAACTGGGTGCAGTCCGCCGGGTCGAACAAGGCCAACGAGGCACTGCGCGCCGGGGCGATCGACGTCGGCTCCACCGCCGGGTCCGCCGCGCTGCTCGCCCGCTCCAACGGCTCCCCGATCAAGGCCATCGACATCTACTCGCAGCCCGAGTGGGCGGCCCTCGTCACGCTCCCCGACTCCGGTATCACGAGCGTCGAGGACCTGCGCGGCAAGTCCATCGCGGCGACCCGCGGGACGGACCCGTACTTCTTCCTCCTGCAGGCGCTCGAGGCCGCGGGCGTGGACCAGTCCGAGGTCACGATCGAGAACCTGCAGCACGCCGACGGCCGGGCTGCCCTCGCCAGCGGCGCCGTGGACGCCTGGTCCGGCCTGGACCCGATCATGGCCGCCGCCGAGCAGGACGGCGCGGAGCTCTTCTTCCGCGACATCGACTTCAACACCTACGGCTTCCTCAACGCCACCGAGGACTTCCTCACGGAGAAGCCGGACGTCGCCCAGACCGTGGTGGACGCCTACGAGAAGGCACGGGAATGGGCGAAGGAGAATCCCGAGGAGACGGCCGCCATCCTCGCCGAGGTCGCCGCGATCGACCCGACGATCGCCGAGTCGGTCATCATCGACCGCACGAACCTCGACGTCGATCCCGCCCCGGGCGACGCCCAGCGCAGCGTCCTGGAGAAGATCGGCCCCGTGTTCGTGGAGACCGGTGACGTGCAGAGCCAGGAGCAGATCGACGAAGCACTCGACTCCCTGTTCGACGCCTCGCTCGTCGAGAACGCCGATCCGGCATCCGTCGGCTCCGATTCATGAGTGCCGACTATCTGACCGGGGGCAGCGCGGTTCCCATCACCAGGGACGGATTCTCCGCGGCGGGATCACCGCTGGGAGGCCCCGAGGCACAGAACGACGCGGGGCGGGGCAGGGCGGTCCGGCGTACCGGCGTCATCCTGCTCGGGCTCATCGTCCCGGCACTGATCCTGCTGGCCTGGCACCTCAGCACGGCGTCGGGTTTCTTCCGCCCGTCGCAGCTCCCCTCGCCGGCGTCGGTCCTCGCGGCCGCCGTCGACCTCATCGAGCGCGGCCAGCTCGCCACCCACATCCTGATCTCCACCCAGCGCGTGGTCCTCGGCTTCGTCATCGGATCCCTGCTCGGCGTGGTGGCCGGCGCCCTCCTGGGCCTCTCCCGCCTCGCCGACGTCCTGCTCACCCCGACCGTGGGAGCCCTGCGCGCCGTCCCGTCCCTGGCGTGGGTCCCGCTGCTCGTGCTGTGGATCGGCATCAACGAGGACTCGAAGGTCACGTTGATCAGCATCGGCGCCTTCTTCCCCGTCTTCACCACGCTCTACCTCGGCCTGCGGCACGTCGACCGCAACCTCGTCGAGGCCGCCCGGGCGTTCGGGCTCAACGGCATCCGCCTGCTCACGACGGTACAGTTGCCCGCCGTCGTGCCCGCCCTGTTCTCGGGCCTCCGGCTGGCGCTCGCGCAGTCCTGGTTGTTCCTCGTGGCCGCCGAGCTCATCGCTTCGTCCATGGGCCTGGGCTTCCTGCTCACGGACTCCCAGCAGACGGGCCGGGTGGACCGCATCATCCTCGCGATCATCCTGCTGGCCGTGATCGGCAAGACGACGGACGCGCTCCTCGGCGTCGCCGAACGCTGGGCGGTGCGTCGGTGGGCGTGAGCACGGTGAGTGCAGGCACGGCAGGCACAGGCACGGCGACGGGGGCGGGCGCCACCGCGCAGGAGGAGGCCGAGCGCCTCGCGTTCTGGGCGGAGCAGGCAGCCAGGCTCGAGTGGGAGGCACCGTGGCACACCGTGCACTCCTTCGAACGGGCGGAGCCGCAGAGGGACGGGACGCTGAGCATCCCCGCCATCGAGTGGTTCGCCGGCGGCACCCTGAACGTCGCCGTGAACTGCGTGGACCGGCATGTCCGGGCCGGCCGCGGCGATCGTGTGGCCCTCCACTTCGAGGGTGAGCCCGGGGACCGCCGCGCCGTGACCTATGCGGACCTGCAGGACGACGTGTCGCGGGCCGCGAATGCGCTGCTGGCACTGGGCATCGGACCGGGTGACCGGGTGGTCGTCTACCTGCCGGTCCTCGTCGAGACGGTGGTCGTCACGCTCGCCTGCGCGCGGATCGGCGCCGTGCACTCGCTGGTCTTCGGCGGGTTCTCCGCGGAGGCGCTCCGCTTCCGCGTGGAGGACACGGGCGCCAAGCTCCTGGTCACCACCGACGGCCAGTTCCGGCGGGGCGTCGCCGTGTCCGTGAAGGACAACGCCGACGCCGCGGTGGCCGGGGACAACAGCATCGAGCACGTCCTGGTGGTCCGCCGCACGGGGTCGGACATCAGCTGGACGGAGGGCCGCGACGTTTGGTGGCACGACGTCGTCGACACCGCCTCACAGCACCACGAGCCGGAGGCGTTCGACGCCGAGACGCCGCTGTTCATCATGTACACGTCCGGGACCACAGGAAAGCCCAAAGGCCTGGTGCACACCTCGGGCGGGTACCTCACGCAGGCGTCCTGGAGTTTCGAGCACCTCTTCAGCAACCCCGACCCGGCCCTGCGGGAGCGGGACGTCCACTGGTGCACCGCCGATCTCGCGTGGGTCACCGCGCACACCTACGAGCTGTACGGGCCGCTCTCCAACGGCGCCACGCAGGTCCTCTACGAGGGCACGCCGAACACGCCCCATCCGGGACGCCACCTCGAGGTCATCGAACGCTACGGCGTCACGAGCTACTACACGGCGCCCACCCTGGTCCGCTCGCTCATGGGCTGGTTCCCGGACGGCGTCCCCGCCTCCCACGACCTCTCGAGCATCCGCGTGCTGGGCACGGTCGGCGAGGCGGTCAACCCCGAGGCGTGGCGCTGGTTCCGCCGGAACCTCGGCCGCGACGAGGTGCCCGTCGTCGACACCTGGTGGCAGTCCGAGACCGGCGCCACGGTGCTCTCCCCCAGCCCCACCGACGCGGACTTCAAGCCGGGCTGCGCTGCCCGCGCACTGCCCGGGGTCAGCACGCGCATCGTCGACGAGGAGGGCCACCCCGTCCCGCCGGGCGTGCAGGGCCTGATCGTGGTGGACCGTCACGGCCCGGCCATGGCGCGCACCGTCTGGGGAGACCCGCAGCGGTATCTCGACTCCTACTGGCGGAGGTTCGCAGCGCAGGGCTGGTTCCTGGCCGGCGACGGCGCCCGGTACGACGACGACGGTGACACCTGGATCCTGGGCCGCGTGGACGACGTCATCAACGTCTCGGGTCATCGCCTGTCCACGATCGAGATCGAATCGGCGCTCGTGGCCCATCCCCTCGTCACCGAAGCCGGCGCATGCCCCGTGCCCGATCCCCTGACGGGCCATGCCATCGCGGCCTTCGTGGTCCTCGCCGGAGGTACGGATCCGGACACGGACGTCACCTCGACGCTCCGCGCCCACGTCGCGGCGGCGATCGGACCGATCGCGCGGCCGTCCGCCGTCGTCGTCGTGCCCGATGTGCCGAAGACGCGCTCCGGCAAGATCATGCGCCGTCTGCTGACGCAGCTCTACGAGGGGTCGCCGCTCGGGGACACCACGTCCCTGCAGAACGAGGGGTGCATCGCGGGGATCCAGGACGTGCTGTCCCGCCGCTGACGCACCGTCCGGCAGCGGTCATTAAAAGAAGGAAGCGGCAGGGCCCCGTCCAAGCACCTGCCGCTTCCCGCGCGTGGTTCGCTCCGGTGTCAGCCAGCAACCCGGACGAAGGAGGCTCCCGGGAGGTCGGAGAGGGAGTGCTGCATGGTGAGGTTCGCCCCGTTCATGCCGCTGCTGATGACCTGGCCGCCGCCGGCGTAGATCGCGACGTGGCCGCCGGTGACGACGAGGTCACCCGGGGCGGGGGATGCCACCGTGGAGCCGAACTGCAGGAACTGCGAGGGGCCGAGGTCGCCGACGGGGATTCCTGCGGCGCGCAGTGCCTTCTCCGCGAGGATGGTGCAGTCCTGGACGGCACCGGATGCGAGCTGGGACCGGGCGGAGGCCAGGAGGGTGCCCGCGGTACCACCGGAGGCTGCGACCGGGGTGATCTTGGCGGAGGCCAGGTACACGCCGGAGCCGGGAGCCGTGGAGACGGGAGCCGGGGCGACGGCCGCGGCCTGCTGGACAGGCGCAGCAGGAGCCACGACGGCCGCGGGCGCAGCCTGGGGAGCGGCCACGGGCACCGAGACCGTCCGGGCCGGGGCCGCAGCGGCGCCGCCCGTCGGGATGGTGATGATGTCGCCCGGGAAGATGATCGATGCGACGGACAGGCCGTTCGCCGTGAGGACCGCGGTCAGGTCCACGCCGTAGCGTGCCGAGACGGCGCCCAGCGTGTCACCCGGGACGACGGTGTGCGTCGTCGGGGAGGCGACAGCCGTCTGCGCGGCGGGGGCAGCCTGTGCTGCGGGGGCTGCAACGACCGCGGGGGTCGTCGTCGCGCCCTGCTCGGTGTACTCACCGGCATGGGCGGTGCCCACGGCGCCGAGCGCGAGGCCCGAGGTGACGGCGGCGATGGCGACGGGGCGGCCTACGGCGGTGGTGTGGGCCCTGGCGGCGCGGGACAGGCCCTGCAGCGCGAGACTGCCGTCGACGTCGGCACGGTGGCGCGCTGAAGAAATGTTTCGTGACATGGTTCTATACCTCTCCCATGCCTGCGGGGTGAGCTGTCGGGTTCGGATGGGAGTCACCCGGCCGCGAACATCACCCGTGGGTGATGTGGTGCGACTTAACCCCGAGGGCGCCTGCAGGGTCTCCTGCGCGCCCGGTGGAACTAGTGGTTCCCCCGTCCCTGCCTTTCGTGGTTGCGAACGATTCCGGGACGACGGCAGGGCTCGGCATTCCGTCCAGGAGCGCCCCACGGTCGCGGAAGCACATGTTGACCATACCCAACAGCAGTCACTTCTGTCACATTAGAGTAACGGGGGGTGAAGTGCTCCTCAGCCGCGCAGCTCCCGCCAGCGACGGAGGGCGAAGACCGTCCCGGCTGCACTGAGCGTGAGCAGCACCGCCTGCTGGATGTAGAACCAGTCCGTGGCCGCCGTTCCAAGGCCGCCGAGGGCCACCAGGATGCTGCTGGCCAGCGTGAGCGTCAGCGCGGCTCCGACGTACCAGAGCGTCTGCCACAGCTTGCGGTCCTGCGCCCGGCTTGCCGATCTCCATTCCTCCATCCCTCCAGCCTAGGTCGCCGCAACCCCTGCCTCACACGGGGACACATGGTTTGGTTCTGCACCGGCCCGGTGTCAGACTCGATCCGACCATCCCGAGCGGCTGAGAGATCTGGCTCACTGACGCCGCAGCAACCCTGGCCTCCGCGTCGCGCGGCGGCATGAGGGTGCTACTGCCAGAACGATGGAGGAACCCATGAGTGCAGCCACAGCAGCCTTCGGCATCGACGTCGCCCCCGAAATCCCCCTCGCAGCATCCGAACCCAGCAAGGCAGGTGCCTGATGGCAGAACGTTCCTTCGGTTTCCGCACGCGTGCACTCCACGCCGGCGGCACTCCCGACGCCACCCACGGGGCCCGGGCCGTCCCCATCTACCAGACGACCTCGTTCGTGTTCAAGGACACCAACGACGCCGCGAACCTCTTCGCCCTGCAGAAGTACGGCAACATCTACTCGCGGATCGGCAATCCGACGGTCGCGGCGTTCGAGGAGCGCATCGCCTCCCTCGAGGGCGGGATCGGGGCCGTGGCGACGGCGTCGGGCATGAGCGCGGAGTTCATCACCTTCGCGGCGCTCTGCCAGGCCGGGGACCACATCGTCGCCGCCTCCCAGCTGTACGGCGGCACGGTCACCCAGCTCGACGTCACCCTGCGCCGGTTCGGCATCGAGACCACCTTCGTCCCCGGGACGGACCCCGCGGACTACGCGGCCGCCCTCCGGGACAACACCAAGGCGGTCTACGCCGAGGTGATCGCGAACCCCTCCGGCGAGATCGCCGACCTCGCAGGCCTCGCGAAGGTCGCCCACGACGCCGGCATCCCGTTCATCGTCGACTCCACGCTGAGCACGCCCTACCTGGTGCGCCCCATCGAGCACGGCGCGGACATCGTCATCCATTCGGCCACCAAATTCATCGGCGGGCACGGCACCACGCTCGGCGGCGTGATCGTGGAGAGCGGCCGCTTCGACTGGGGCAACGGCAAATTCCCCATGATGACCGAACCCGTGCCCTCCTATGGCAACATCCAGTGGTGGGCGAACTTCGGGGAATACGGGTTCCTGACCAAGCTGCGCACCGAGCAGCTCCGCGACATCGGGCCCTCCCTCTCGCCGATGTCCGCGTTCCAGCTCCTCCAGGGGGTCGAGACCCTCGCGCAGCGCCTGGACGAACACCTCGAGAACGCCCTGGCCGTCGCGGAGTGGCTGCAGGCCGACCCGCGGGTGGAGTACGTCAACTACGCCGGGCTCCCCACCCACGCGCATCATGAGCGGGCGAAGACCTACCTTCCGCAGGGCCCCGGCTCCGTGTTCAGCTTCGGCATCAGGGGCGGGCGCAAGGCGGGACAGAAGTTCATCGAGTCCCTGCAGCTCGCCTCGCACCTCGCGAACGTGGGCGACTCCCGCACCCTCGTGATCCATCCGGGCTCGACGACGCACCAGCAGCTCTCGGCCGAGCAGCTCGCAGCGGCGGGCGTCCCCGAGGACCTCGTGCGCATCTCCGTGGGCCTGGAGGACCTCGAGGACATCCTCTGGGACCTGGACCAGGCCCTGGACATCGCGGTGAACGCCGCCGACGCCTCCTTCGAGGACCTGCCGCAGGAAGCGGCCGGAGAGAACGACGACGACGCATCGGCGACGCGGGCAGTGGGAGTGGGAGCATGAGCGGCGGCACCGGCAACGCGACACCTGGACGGACCTGGGAAGGGCCGACGGCGCCCGAACGGCTGAACCTGCTGAGGCACGCTCGGTCGGTCGCGATCGTCGGGGCCTCGGACAAGCCCTCGCGGGCGTCCTACTTCGTGGCGACCTACCTGCAGTCCTCCTCCCCCTACCGCCTGTACTTCGTCAACCCGGTGGCGAAGGAGATCCTCGGCCGGCCGGCCTATGCATCGCTGAAGGACCTGCCCGAGGTGCCCGACGTCGTCGATGTGTTCCGCAAGCACGACGACCTGCCCTCGGTGCTGCAGGAGACGCTCGACGTCGGCGCGAAGACGCTCTGGCTGCAGCTGGGATCGTGGCACGAGGACGTCGCACGCGAGGCCGAAGCGGCCGGCCTGGACGTGGTGATGGACCGGTGCCTCAAGATCGAGCACGCGCGCTTCCACGGCGGGCTCAACCTCGCCGGCTTCAACACCGGCGTCATCTCCTCGAAGCGGCAGATCACCTCCTAGCGGAGGGCCGGGACCTCCGGCGGATCCGTCCGGTCGGGCTGCCCGGCAGCGGGCTCATCCGCGGCGGGGTGCACTGCGGGGTGCACTGCTGCGGCCACATCCGTGGCGGACTCGGACGCCCACGGCTCCGCGACGGGTTCCACCGCCGCTCCGGAGGTCCCCGCGGACGGGACATGCCCAGGACCGCCGCCGGGCGCGAGGAGCCAGGCCCTGCTGGGCGGCGCGGAGATCGCCCGTGCCTCTGCGGACGAGCCGACCTCAGCCTGCGGATCGGCCCCAGGACCGACCGGAGTCTCCACCCGCGCCTGCCGCGGCTGCCGGATCTCGTGACCCTGACCGTTCGCCGTTCCATTCCCGGAGACCTGGCCGTCCGCCGTCCCGGTCCCGGGCACCGGATCGCCCGACGTCCCGTTCCCGAGGACCGGGGTCCCCGGACCGTGGCCTCCCCCACCGTGACTTCGGGGCACCGCGCGGCGCTCGGGCCCGGGCGCGGATCCGGTCGGTGCCACGGGTGACGCCGCAGGGGGTGGGACAGCGGCAGGGGGAGCCGCTCCGGGGGGCGCCTGACGGGCAGGAGGGACTGCCGCGGGTGGGACCGCGGCAGGTGTCGGAACGGCAGCAGCCGGCACAGCCCGTACGGGAACGGACGGCGCGGCCCCCACCGGGACGGACGGCGCCGTGTCCACCGGAACGAGCGGCGCGGCCTCCGCCACGGACGGACCGGCGCCTGCCGCGGAGGAACCGGT
Source organism: Arthrobacter sp. TJ-263 (assembly GCF_058269155.1). Taxonomy (NCBI): domain Bacteria; kingdom Bacillati; phylum Actinomycetota; class Actinomycetes; order Micrococcales; family Micrococcaceae; genus Arthrobacter; species Arthrobacter sp. TJ-263. Next base: position 213,441 of record NZ_JBZCNE010000003.1, read on the forward strand.
ATCGGCCGCCCTGTCCGCCTCTCCTGCAGCCGACGGCGCTGGGACCAACTCCACGAGGGAGCGGGCCGGGGTGCCCGTGGACGGGGCCACGACGCCGTGACCCCCGCCGTCGTCCTGCCCCGCCCGTGCGTCGGGAAGGAGATCCGCCCGGTCGGCACTCTCCCGGATGCTGAAGCGCGCTACCGACTCCACGGCCTCGGTGAGGCCGTCCGCGAGGTGGAAGGTGCCGGCCGCGACGCCGGACATGCCGACGCCCATGGACACGGCCAGCGCACCGCCGATGAAGGTGATGCGCCGCTTGGTGCGGCGGTCCGACGGAGCCTTGCCGCCGTCGGCCATCAGCTGGGCGAGCTCGGCGGCGACCTCCGGCGCGGGGCCCGCGCCGAGCTCCCCGATGGCCTCCAGGGCACGCACGAGGGCGGGCTCCTCGGCGATGCCGGCCTCGTCGAGGAGATGCAGCACGACGTCCGGCGACGGCGTCTCACGTCCAGTCATAGCGCTTCCGATTCATTGGGTCGAACAAGTTCCTTCAGCTTGAGCAGCCCCCGCCGCTGCAGCTGCTTGACCGATCCTGTCGACCTCCCGAGGATTTCCGCGACCTGGTCGATCGGCAGCTCGGCGACGATGCGCAGGAGGATGACGTCGCGCTGTTCGGCGCTGAGCTGCTCGAGCAATTCCCCTGCACCGCCGGCGTCGAGGGTGCCGAGCACCACCGCCTCCGCGGAGTCGGTGGTCCGGGTGTCGCCGTCGGCCTCGTAACCCACCAGGACCGGCGCCCGTGTCCTCTTCCGCACCTCGTCCACATGGCGCGCATGGGCGACGGAGAAGGTGAACGTTCGCAGCCCCGGCAGCCCTCCGGTGACCGAGTCCAGCCTGGAGAAGACCGCGAGGAAGACTTCCTGGGTGAGGGCCTCCGGGTCCTCCGACCTGCGCCCCACGAAGTACCCCAGGACAGCTGGGCCCAGCGCCTGATAGATCAGCGACAGCGCCGCCGGCTCCCCCGCCTGCGCGCGGCTCAGCGCATCATCAGGCAGCGTTGAGACCACGTTTCATCGAGTCCTTGTTCGGGTGGGACGGCGTCACCATCGTAACCGTCGCCTCCCGGCCGGGGCGGAGCCCCTTCGTCCACGTGCACAAAAGGCCGCACCGAGGCCCGTTGGGGGATAAGCCTCGGTGCGGCACTTCCATTGGGGTAATCGACCGGGGGGCGGGGAAAGTTACGCCCGTCCCGTTCTTTTCCCGGATTCCTGTCCGGGCCCTATTTCAGGGCGTTCGAGGCGCGCCGCTTGTTGAACACGTCGAACCCGACGGCGAGCAGCAGCACCATGCCCTTGATGAACTGCTGGACGTCGATCCCCACCCCGAGCAGGGACATGCCGTTGTTCAGCACACCCATGATCAGGCCGCCGGTGATGGCCCCGATGACCGTTCCGACGCCGCCCGTCACGGCGGCGCCGCCGATGAACGCCGCCGCGATGGCGTCGAGCTCGAACAGGTTGCCCGCACCCGGGCCGGCCGAGTTGAGGCGGCCGGTGAAGATGAGCCCGGCCAGTGCAGCCAGCACGCCCATGTTGACGAACAGCATGAGATCGATCCGCTTGGTGTCGACACCGGACAACTGCGCGGCCTGGAGGTTGCCGCCCCGGGCGTAGATGTGGCGGCCGAAGACACTGTTGTTCATCACGGCGCTGTACGCGACGATCAGCACGCCGAGCACCACGAGGACGATCGGCGTCCCGCTGCGCGAACCGGCCAGCAGGTAGGTCAGTCCGAGGATCATGACCGCGATGAACGCGAGCTTGGTGAAGAACCACGCCGCCGGCTCGTCCTCGAGCTTGAGCCGGGCACGGGTGGCCCGGCCGCGCAGCTGCGTGACGACGAGGAGCATCGTGGCGATGAGGCCGAGGCCGACGGTCGTCCAGTCCAGGAGGTTGGTTTCCGGCGGGAACAGTCCCGGGAACAGGAAGCCGCCGCCCAGCTGGCGGTACTCCTCAGGGAAGCCGGTGATGCGCTGGTTCCCGAGGACGATCTGCGTGAGCCCGCGGAACATGAGCATGCCGGCGAGGGTGACGATGAACGCCGGGATCCCGACGTAGGCCACCCAGAAGCCCTGCCAGGCGCCCACGAGACCGCCGATGATCAGCGATGCGAGGAAGGCGGCCCACCAGGGGAAGCTCCAGTCCTGCACCATGATGCCGGACATCGCGCCGACGAAGGCCGCCACGGAGCCGACGGACAGGTCGATGTGCCCGGCGACGATGATCATGACCATGCCGATGGCCAGCAGGAGGATGTAGCTGTTCTGCACGATGATGTTCGAGACGTTGTCCGGCTGCAGGAGGGCGCCGCCGGTCAGCACCTGGAAGAGGGTGACGATCACCAGCAGGGCGACGAAGATGCCGATCTGCCGCAGCCTGCTCGTCAGGAAGGAGATCCCGTGCTTGACGGGAGGCGGTGGCGCCGCGACGGCGGTGTCCTTGACGGTGGTAGCCATGGAGTCAGTCCTTTTCCTTGGTCATGTGTTGCATGAGGAGTTCCGGGGTGGCCTGTGCAATGGGCACCTCGGCGGTGATGCGGCCCTCGGCCAGGGTGTAGATGCGGTCGCAGATGCCGAGGAGCTCGGGGAGCTCGGAGGAGATGACGATGATCGCCTTCCCCTCGGCGGCCAGGCGGTTGATGAGCGTGTAGATCTCGTACTTCGCGCCGACGTCGATCCCGCGGGTGGGCTCGTCGAGGATGAGGACGTCGGGGTCCGAGAACATCCACTTGGAGAGCACCACCTTCTGCTGATTGCCGCCGGAGAGCTTGCCGGTGATGGCTGTGACGGACGGCGCCTTGATGTTCATGGACTTCCGGTAGTCGCCGGCGACGACGGCCTCCCGGCCGCTGTCCACCCACCCGCGCTTCGCGAGCTTGCCGAGGGCGGCGCCGGAGATGTTGCGCTTGATGTCGTCGATCAGGTTCAGGCCGTAGCGCTTCCGGTCCTCCGTCGCATACGCGATGCCGTGCCGGATCGCCTCCCCGACCGTGCGCGCGGTGATCGGCGAACCGTTCTTGTAGAGCGTGCCCGTGATGTGGGAGCCGTAGCTGCGGCCGAAGATGCTCATGGCGAGCTCTGTGCGCCCGGCACCCATGAGTCCGGCGATGCCGACCACCTCGCCCGCCCGGACGGAGAGGTTCACTGCGTCGACCATCACGCGGGAGCTCTCCTGGGGGTGGCGCACCGTCCAGTCCTCGACGCGGAGCACCTCCTCGCCGATGACCGGCGTGCGGTCCGGGTAACGGCTCTCCATGTCGCGCCCCACCATGCCCTTGATGATGCGCTCCTCCGTGACCGAACCGTCGTGGAGGCTGAGCGTCTCGATGGTGCGGCCGTCGCGCAGGATCGTGACGGAGTCGGCGATCTCGCGGATCTCGTTGAGCTTGTGGCTGATGATGATGCAGGTGATGCCCTCCTCCCGGAGGCCCTTCACGAGACCGAGGAGGTGCGCGGAGTCCTCGTCGTTCAGGGCGGCTGTGGGCTCGTCGAGGATCAGTAGCTTCACGTTCTTCGAGAGTGCCTTCGCGATCTCCACGAGCTGCTGCTTGCCGACACCGATGTCACCGGCGCGAACCACCGGGCTGAGGTTCAGGCCCACGCGGCGCATGAGCTTGGCCGCCTCCACGTTGGTCTCGTTCCAGTTGATGAATCCGCGCTTCTCGCGCTCGTTGCCCAGGAAGATGTTCTCCGCGACGGACAGGAAGGGGGAGAGGGCGAGTTCCTGGTGGATGATGACGACGCCGGCGCGTTCGCTGTCGCGGATGTCCTTGAACTCCACGACGGTGTCCTCGAACTCGATGTCGCCGTCGTACGTGCCGTGCGGGTAGACCCCGGACAGTACTTTCATGAGGGTCGATTTCCCGGCCCCGTTCTCCCCGCAGATCGCGTGGACTTCTCCGCGCGCGACGTCCAGGCTGACGTCCTGCAGTGCCTTCACGCCCGGGAAGGTCTTGGTGATGCGGTGCATCCGAAGGATGTTCTCCGCCATGGTCAGGCCTCACTCACTCGTATGGAAGTCCCGGCAACGGCCGGGCGAGGAACCCGTGGCTCCGGACCAGGACGGTCCGGAGCCACGGGGTCAGGCATACTGCGGGACGCCTACTTGAGCTCGTCCTCGGTGTAGTAGCCGGTCTCCACGAGGGCGGCCTCGTAGTTGTCCACCGTGACGATCTCGGACTCGAGCAGGTAGGAGGGGACCACCTTGACGCCGTTGTCGTACGTCTCGGTGTCGTTCACCTCGGGCTCCTCACCCTTCATGAGGGCGTCCACCATCGTCACGGCCTGCTTGCCGAGCTCGCGGACGTCCTTGAAGATCGTCGAGTACTGCTCGCCGGCGATGATGGACTTCATCGAGCCGACCTCGGCGTCCTGGCCGGTGACGACGGGCAGCTCGTCGGCCGAGTAACCGCCGGAGGTCAGGGCCGAGATGATGCCGATCGACAGGCCGTCGTACGGCGACAGGACGCCCTCGAGGCGCTCGCCGCCGCCGACCGTGAGGAGGTCCTCCATGCGGTCCTGCGCCGTGTCGGGGAGCCAGCGGAGGATCGCCGCCTGCTCGAAGTCGGTCTGGCCGCTGGGCACGCGCAGCACGCCGCTGTCCAGGTAGGGCTGCAGGGTCTTCATGGCGCCGTTCCAGAAGAACGTGGCGTTGTTGTCGTCCGGGCTCCCGGCGAAGAGCTCGACGTCGAAGGGGCCCTCCTCGCCCGTCTCGTTGCCCTCGGCGTCGAGGACGCCGAGGCCGGTGAGCAGTGAGGTGGCCTGCTGGACGCCGACCTCCTCGTTGTCGAAGGTCGTGTAGTAGTCCACGGTTTCGGATTCGTTGATGAGCCGGTCGTAGGCGATGACCGGGATGTCCTGGGACTCGGCCTGGTCGAGGACGCTCGTGAGGGTGGTGCCGTCGATCGAGGCGATGACGAGGGCCTTCACGCCGCCGTTGATCATGTTCTCGATCTGCGAGACCTGCGTGGGGATGTCGTCGTTGGCGAACTGGAGGTCCACCTCGTAGCCCAGTTCCTCGAGCTGGCTCTTGACGTTCTCGCCGTCGGCGATCCAGCGCTCGGACTGCTGCGTGGGCATGGCGACGCCGATCTTGGCGCCCTCGTTGGACCCGCCCTCGCCCTCGGCAGCGGCGTCGCCGCCGCCCCTGCTGCCACCGCACGCGGTGAGGCTGAGCGTCAGGATGCTGGCGGCCGCGATGCCGGCCAGGTATTTCCGATTCATGGTGGATCTTTCTTGTGAGTGGTTTCCGGCGGCGTTGCCGGCTTGTGGTGGAGGGTCCTAGAGTTTCTGCGCCAGCCGGTAGTAGGCGGCGTTCCAGCGCAGTTCACGCTGGAAGTCCCGCAGGGTGGTGTCGGCGTCGATCCGCAGCAGTTCCACCTCGGCGATGTCCGCGAAGTCCTCGAACACCTCGAGGCCCACCGCGGTGCTGAGGACGGTGTGGTGGGCGGCACCGGCACTGAGCCACGCCGCGGCGGAGGTCGCCAGGCTCGGCTCCGGCTTCCACACCGCGCGGGCCACCGGCAGGTTGGGCAGCGGGGCATCGGGCAGCACCACCTCGACGGCGTTCGCGGTGAGGCGGAAGCGGTCCCGCATGTCCGACATCGCGACGACGACGCCCGCGCCGGGGTCGGTGTCGAACACGAGGCGCACGGGGTCCTCCTTGCCGCCGATCCCCAGCGGGTGCACCTCGAGGGACGGCTTCGCGGTGGTCAGGGTGGGGCAGATCTCGAGCATGTGCGCGCCGAGGATCTTCTCCTCCCCCGGCACCAGGTGGTACGTGTAGTCCTCCATGAGGGAGGCGCCGCCCGGGAGCCCCGCGCCCATGACCTTGGCGGCCCGGACGAGGACGGCGGTCTTCCAGTCGCCCTCGGCTCCGAAACCGTAGCCGCGGGCCATGAGGCGCTGGACGGCGAGGCCGGGCAGCTGGCGGAGTGCGCCGAGGTCCTCGAAGCTGGTGGTGAAGGCCCCGAAGCCGCCCTCCTCGAGGAAGGAGAGCAGACCGAGCTCCTGCCGGGCGCCGTAGCGCAGCGACTCGTGCCGGTCCCCGCCGCGGCGGAGCTCCGGGACCACGTCGTACGTCTCCTCGTACTCGGCTACGAGCGCGTCGACGTCGGATTCCGACTGCCCCTCGACGGCGACGACGAGGTCGTTGACGCCCCACGTGTTGATCGAGACGCCGAACCGCAGCTCGGCCTCGGTCTTGTCCCCCTCGGTGACGGCGACGTTCCGCATGTTGTCGCCGAAGCGGGCCACCCTGAGGTCGTGGACGGCGGCCCAGCCGGCGGCGGCCCGCTGCCAGGATGCGATCCTCGCGCAGACGTCGGGACTGGACACGTGCCCGACGACGGTCTTGCGCGGCACTCCGAGGCGCGACTGGATGTAGCCGAACTCGCGGTCGCCGTGCGCGGCCTGGTTGAGGTTCATGAAGTCGAAGTCGATCTCGCCCCACGGCAGTGCCACGTTGATCTGCGTGTGCAGGTGCAGCAGCGGCTTGCGGAGGGCGTCGAGCCCGGCGATCCACATCTTCGCGGGGCTGAAGGTGTGCATCCAGGCGATCACCCCGATCGCGTGGTCCGCGGCGTTGGCCTCCAGCGCCATGCGCCGGATCGAGGCGGAATCCTTCAGCGTGGGCTTCCAGACCACCTTCACGGGCAGGCCGGACTCCTCGAGCAGGCGGACGATCTCCTGCGACTGCTCGGCGACCTGCTGCAGTGTCTCCTCGCCGTAGAGCTCCTGGCTGCCGGTGAGGAACCAGACTTCGTAGGCGTCGAGGGTGGTGCTGAGGCGGCTCATGCAAGGGCTCCTGGGGTCGATGACTGACCGTACACGTTCTGGTACCGGTCGAAAAGGGAGTCGACGTGTTCGGGCTCGATGGGCACGGGGGCGCCGAGCTGGCGGGAGATGTGGACGGTCCGGGCGACGTCCTCGAGCATGACGGCGGCCTTGACGGCGTCCTTCGCGTCCCTGCCGATGGTGAAGGGCCCGTGGTTCTTCATGAGCACGCCGCGCGAGCGGTGGCCGGTGAGGGTCTCCACGATGCCGCGGCCGATCGAGTCGTCACCGATGACCGCGAACGGACCGACGGGGATCTCGCCACCGAACTCGTCCGCCATCGCGGTGATCACGCACGGGATCGGTTCGCCGCGCGCGGCCCAGGCGACGGCGTAGGTGGAGTGCGTGTGCACCACGCCGCCGACGTCGGGCATGTGCCGGTAGACGTAGGCGTGGGCCGCGGTGTCGCTCGACGGGGAGCGCTCGGACCCGGGGGTGCCCGCTAGGACGTTGCCGTCGAGGTCGCAGAGGATCTGGTTCTCCGGTGTCAGGTCGTCGTAGCCGACCCCGGAGGGCTTGATGACGAACAGATCTGCGCCGGGCACGCGGCCCGAGACGTTGCCGCCGGTCCAGACCACGAGTCCGTAGCGGACGAGTTCGGCGTGCAGGGCGGCGACGTCCTGGCGGACCGCCGCGACGGCGGCCTCGACGTCGGGGGTGAACCGGCTCATGCGGTCACCGCCTGCTGCGTGCGGGCCGCGCGGCGGAGGGCCTTGAGCCGGTGCATGACATCGTTGGTGCCGCGCCCGAAGTAGTCATGGAGCTCGGTGTACTCGCGATACAGGGCGTCGTACGCCGCGGCGCGTTCCGCGTCGGGGGTGTACGCGGCGCGGTCCGAATGGCCCATCGCGGCGGCCGCCGCATGGATGTCCTCGTACGCTCCGGCGGCGACGGCGGCGTGGATCGCCGACCCGAGGGCCGGCCCCTGGGAGCTGCCGATCACGGAGATGGGCATGTTCAGCACGTCGGCATAGACCTGCATGAGGAACGGGTTGCGGATGAGCCCGCCCGCGGCCACGAACTCGGTCACGGGGACGCCCGAGGCGTTGAAGGTCTCCACGATCGTCCGGGTGCCGAACGCCGTCGACTCCAGGAGTGCGCGGTAGACCTCGTGCGGCTTCGTGGCGAGCGTCAGCCCCACGATGGTGCCGGACAGTTCGTGGTCCACGAGCACGGAGCGGTTGCCGGAGTGCCAGTCGAGGGCCACGAGCCCGTGCGCCCCGACAGGCTCCGCCCGGGCCTGCTCGGTGAGGTACTCGTGCACGCTGAGCCCCTGGGCCGTCGCGGCGTCGCGGATCTCGCCGGGCACCTGGTTCGCGACGAACCACGCGAAGATGTCGCCGACGCCGGACTGCCCGGCCTCGTAGCCGTAGAAGCCCTCGACGATCCCGCCGTCCACCACGCCGCACATGCCGGGCACCTCGGCGAGGCGGTCGGAGTTCATGACGTGGCACGTCGAGGTGCCCATGATGGCGACCATCTGGCCCGGGTCGGTGGCCTGCGCGGCGGGAGACGTGACGTGCGCGTCCACGTTCCCGACGGCGACGGCGATGCCCGCGGGGAGGCCGGTCCAGCCGGCGGCCTCCTCCGACAGGGAACCGGCCCTCGACGCGAGGGCGCCGATGGTGTGCTCCACCTTGTCGCGGGCGAATCCGGCGAAGTCCGGGTTGAGCGCCGCGAGGAACTCCTCGGAGGGGTAGGCGCCGTCCTGGTAGATGCCCTTGTACCCGGCGGTGCAGGCGTTGCGCACGTACTCGCCGGTGAGCTGCCAGACGATCCAGTCGGCGGCCTCCACCCAGTGGTCCATGAGGCCGTACAGCTCGGGGTCCTCCTCGAGCAGCTGCAAGCCCTTCGCGAACTCCCACTCGCTCGAGATCAGTCCGCCGTAGCGCGGCAGCCAAGCCTCGCCGCGTTCTGCCGCGAGGTCGTTGATGCGGTTGGCCTGGCCCTGGGCGGCGTGGTGCTTCCAGAGCTTCACGTAGGCGTGGGGGCGGTCCTCGTAGCCGTGGACCTCGTTGAGGGGCGTGCCGTCGGCGAGCGTGGGCACCATGGTGCACGCCGTGAAATCCGTGGCGATCCCGATGACGTCCTGCGGGTCGATGCCCGCCTTCCGCACGGCACCCGGGACGGCCGTGCGGAGGACGTCGACGTAGTCGGAGGGTACCTGCAGGGCCCATTCGGGCGGGAGTGGCTCGCCGGTCGCGGCGAGCGTCGAGTCCATGACGGCGTGCGGGTACTCGAGCGTCGAGGCACCGAGTTCTGCGCCGTCGGCGACGCGGACGACGACGGCGCGCCCGGACAGGGTGCCGTAGTCGACGCCGATGACGTAGGCGGGCCTGCCGGCGTCCTCGGTCGGCGCGGATGCGCCCAGGGTGGAGTCACTCAAGGGAAGGACCTCTTTGTTCTTCTCGGGACTGCAGGCAGTGCCCTGGTGGATCGTGGTGGCGGCGCATCCGGTTAATGTGACCGTTCACATCCGCGGTCACCAGTGTGTGCCCTGCCCGCGGGCTGTGTCAATGCGTGGGGAGGAGGCCCGGGGCGTAGAAGCGTCAGCCCGGGAGGCGGGCCGTGGACTCGCGCAGGATGAACTCGGGACGCACATCGGCGGTCGATCCCACCGGTGCGGTGACGGCAGCAGATGCCGGCGCGCCGATCAGCCCGAGCAGCCGTGCGACGCAACGCCGGCCGAGTTCCGGGAAGTCCTGCCGCACCGTGGTGAGCGGGGGCCAGTAGTGGGCGGCCTCGGGGACGTCGTCGAAGCCCACCACGCTGATGTCCTCGGGCACCCGCAGCCCGTGCTCGCGGAAGGCGTGCATCAGGCCGAGCGCCATCTGGTCGTTCGAGGAGAAGACAGCAGTGATCCCGGGGTCCTGGATCAGTGCGAGCCCGGCCCGGTACCCGGAGTCCGCCGTCCACGTCCCGGAGAGGAGGGGCTCGGGTGCCAGGCCCCACGCCTCCATCTCACCGCGGTACCCGCGGATGCGGGCGTCCGTCTCGAACCAGCCCTCCGGACCGGCCACGTGCGCGATGCGCCGATGGCCCAGCTCGAGCAGGTGGCGGGTCGCGAGGACGGCCCCGCCGGACTGGTCCACGGACAGCCGGTGGTCGTCGTGGGCCCGGGCGGAGTGCACCGTCACGAAGGGCAGGGTGATGGACAGCCGCTCGATCTCCTCGAGCGTCTGCGCCTGCGGCGCCAGGATGATGAGCCCGTCCACGCCGTGGGCCAGCAATCGGTCCAGGGCCGAGCGGATCGAACCGCCGTCGACCTCGTCGAGGTGCGCGACGTCCACGGCGTACCCGGCGCGGCGTGCTGCGCTGTCGATGGCCTGCAGGCTCGCCGCGGGCCCGTACTCGAAGCCCTTGCCGACGAGCACGCCGATGGTGGTGGACCGGCTGGTCACGAGCGCGCGGGCCGCACGGTTGGGCCGGAAGCTGAGCTCGTCCATGGCGACCAGGACGCGGTCACGTGTCTCCGGGCGGAGGCTCGGATGGCCGTTGATCACCCGGGACACGGTCTGGTGCGAGACCCCTGCCCGCCGGGCCACGTCCCGGATGTTGGCGGCACGTCCCTCCGGGGGCCGCACCCCCTCCGCGGGGCGGGACGGCTCGGCCGGACGGGAGGACTCCGCGTCAGTGGGCGTCGACAATGGACTCGTTCCGCGCGAAGCGCCTGTTCCGCAGGACGGGCAGGAACTCGCGGACGTCGTCGACCCTGCGCCGTGTCACCTCGGTGGTGACCACGCCGCGCTCCTCGTCCCCCAGGTGCGCCTGCGGCACCCCCATGGGGTCGATCATGGCGGAGTGGCCGATCGTATGGCTGCTGGAGGTCCCGGCCGCCGCCACCCACACGGTGTTCTCGATGGCCCGCGCCTTCAGCAGGGTCTCCCAGTGCTCGATCTTGTGCTCACCCCTGAACCACGCGGCCGGCACGCAGATGAGGTCCGCCCCGGCGTCGGCGAGCGCCCGCGCCTGCTCGGGGAACCGGAGGTCGTAGCAGGTCATGAGCCCCACCCCGAGGCCGCCCAGCCGGGCCACCGTGATGCCGCCGTCGCCCGGCTTGATGCGCGTGGACTCCTGGTAGCTGAAGGCGTCGTAGAGGTGCAGCTTCCGGTACGTGTCCATGATCCGGCCGGTCCCGTCCACGAGGACGAGCGTGTTGAAGGGCCGTTCCTCGCCGCTGGGCTCGTAGCCCCCGGCGACGACGGCGATGGAATGCGCGGCTGCGATGAACGACAGCTGCTGGACGAAGGAGGTCCAGGTGGCCTCGACGGCCTGGCGGAGGGAGCCCTCCACCCGGCCGACCGTGAACATGGACTCCTCGGGGAAGACGATGAGTTCCGAGCCCTCGGCGGCGGCCTGCTCCGCGAGGTCCCGCATCACGGCGAGATTCGCCGCGGCGTCCCCGCCGGGCCTGAACTGACCAACGCTGACCAACATGTTCCCGCCCTCACGTGTGGATGACACCTCCCGTCCAGCGTACAGACCCCGTCCAGCGCGCCGGAGTAGCCTTCGTCCCATGAGGAACCCGGTGACGAGACAGCGTGTGCAACCCGGCCCCGGCCAGGAATCCGTGTGGGACTACCCGAGGCCGCCGCGGGTGGAGCCGACGACGGCGAGGATCGAGGTGCGGTTCGGCGACCGGCTCGTCATCAGCACGGACAACGCCGTCCGGGTCCTGGAGACGAGCCATCCGCCGGTCTACTACCTGCCGATCGATGCGTTCGCACCCGGGGTCCTGGTGCCCGTCGACGGCACCACGCACTGCGAGTTCAAGGGTGCCGCGAGCTATTTCGACGTCGTCGCCGGGACCGCCCGCAGCCCGCGCGGTGCCTGGACCTACCCCGCTCCGGTGCGCGGGTACGAGGACCTGGCCACGCGCGCGGCGCTCTACCCCTCGCGGATGGACGAGTGCACCGTGGACGGCGAGCGGGTGCAGGCCCAGGAGGGCGATTTCTACGGCGGCTGGATCACCTCGGCGATCGTCGGCCCGTTCAAGGGCGGCGCGGGGACCTGGGGCTGGTAGCAGCCCGGCTCGGAGGGCACGTCCAGCGGACGTTCAGGTGGCACCGCTATCGTCGCAGGCTGACCATCGCACGCGACGCAAGGACAGGCTCAGCATGACCATCAAGGGAACAATCCTGGGCCGGCGCCTGATCGCAGCCGCGTTCGTCGGCTCCATCGCGGTCCTCGGTGGCTGCGGTGCCGCGGGTGACGAGCCCGAGGGCGCAGCGGCATCGAGCACGGCGCCCGCACCGGACGAGTCGGCCGCCGCCGGGGACGCCGCCCAGCCGGAGCCGGACGTCGAGGGCCTCCCCGATGTCGTCGCGGTGGTCAATGGCACCGAGATCACGCGGGAGGAGTTCACCGCGGCCTACGAGGGCCAGTTCCCGCAGGCGGCCGCCCAGGCGCAGGCCGGCGGCCAGGAGGTGGACCAGGACCTGCTGAAGACGACCGTCGCGGACAATCTCGTGAGCACCGAGCTGCTGCGCCAGGAGGCGGACGAACGCGGCATCGAGGCCACGCCCGAGGCCCGGGCCGCCGCGATCGAGAACCTGCTGGAGACCAGCGGACTGGGCTCCGAGGAGGAGCTGCGTGCCGCTTTCTCCGAGCAGGGGCTCGACGACGCCGAGTTCGACTCCCAGCTCACCGACCAGGTGAAGCTCGACGCGCTGCTCGCCGAGGAGGCCGGCGACACGACGCCCAGCGACCAGGAGGTCCAGGACGCCTACGACGCCGCAGCAGCCCAGCAGGAGGCCAGCGGTGCCACCGCGACGCCGCTGCCCCCGATCGACGAGGTGCGGGGCGAGATCGAGGAGCAGCTCAAGGGCGGCAAGACGTCCGAGGCCGCCCAGGCCCTCATCGCGCAGCTGCGCGAGGGCGCGGACATCACCGTCAACCTGTAACCCCGGACCGGCACGAGCCCGGACGACGGCGGCCCCCTTCGCAGGACGAAGGGGGCCGCTGTCGCGTGGTCGACCGCCTAGTTGATGAGGTCGTTGACCACGATGGTCTGGTCCCGGTCCGGGCCGACGCCGATGGCCGAGAACCGGGTGCCGGAGAGCTTCTCGAGGGCCCGCACGTAGTTCTGCGCGTTGTCGGGCAGGTCCTCGATGGTCCGGGCGCCCGTGATGTCCTCGGTCCAGCCGTCGAAGTACTCGAAGACCGGCTTGGCGTGGTGGAACTCGGTCTGCGTCATGGGCATCTCGTCGTGCCGCACGCCGTCGACGTCGTACGCGACGCACACCGGGATGCTCTCGATCCCCGTGAGGACATCGAGCTTCGTCACGAAGTAGTCCGTGAAGCCGTTGACGCGCGAGGCGTGGCGCGCCAGGACGGCGTCGTACCAGCCGCACCGGCGCGGCCGGCCGGTGTTGACGCCGAACTCGCCGCCCGTCTTCTGGAGGTACAGGCCCATCTCGTCGAAGAGTTCCGTGGGGAAGGGGCCCGCGCCCACACGGGTGGTGTACGCCTTGATGATGCCGATCGAGCGGGAGATGCGCGTGGGGCCGATGCCCGAGCCGACGGACGCGCCGCCGGCGGTGGGGTTCGACGACGTCACGAACGGGTAGGTGCCGTGGTCCACGTCGAGGAAGGTCGCCTGGCCGCCCTCCATGAGGACCACCTTGCCGGCGTCGAGCGCCTCGTTGAGCACGAACGTGGAGTCGATGACGAGGGGCCGCAGCCGTTCGGCGAAGGACAGGAAGTAGGAGACGACCTCCTCCACCTCGACGTCGCGGCGGTTGTAGACCTTGACCAGCAGCTCGTTCTTCTGCTTGAGGGAGCCCTCGACCTTCTGCCGCAGGATCGACTCGTCGAAGACGTCCTGGACGCGGAGGCCCAGACGGGCCACCTTGTCCATGTAGGCCGGGCCGATGCCGCGGCCCGTGGTGCCGATCGCACGCTTGCCGAGGAAGCGCTCGGTGACCTTGTCGAGAACCTGGTGGTAGGGCGCCACGAGGTGGGCGTTGGCGGAGACACGCAGCTTCGAGGTGTCCGCGCCGCGGGCCTCGAGCCCGTCGATCTCCTCGAAGAGCGCCTCGAGGTTGATGACGCAGCCGTTGCCGATGATCGGCACGGCGTTCGGGCTGAGGATGCCGGCGGGAAGGAGCTTCAGCTCGTACTTCTCGCCGTTGACGACCACGGTATGCCCGGCGTTGTTGCCGCCGTTCGGCTTCACGACGTAGTCGACCCGGCCACCCAGCAGGTCGGTGGCCTTGCCCTTACCCTCGTCGCCCCACTGGGCTCCGACGATGACGATTGCTGGCATGGGATCCTCCCCCATTCGGTACGGGTCCCCCCGCGCGACCGCGGAAAGTACGCCGTGCATCAGAACGCCCCAACCGGTCGCACGCAGGGTGCGGCCACTGGGGCTCTTACCGTCCGAGTTTAGCCGAGGGGCCCGGGGAACGCCGCAAAAGCCTCGTCCGTGATGGTTGCGGTTCCGTTGCGGCTGCCCCCTCCCGGCGCCGTCGGGACGTCCCGGACCCACGCGGGCCCACGCGGGCCCACGCGGGCACAATGGGGGCATGGACCGCTTCGAAGGACACATCGCCGGTATCGGCACCACCTCGGGGACGCGCCTCGTGGTCGGCCGGTGGGACACCTCGCCCTTCGGCTCCTTCACCGACGTCATGATGGAGGACGCCGCGGGCCGGCGGACGCTGCTCGCGCCCACCGCCGCGATCGCGGACTACGTCGGTGCGACGTACACGTTCGACGACGTCGTGATCATCCCCATCTCCTCGGCCCTCGCGGGCGGCCGGCTCGTCGTCGAGGCCGGGGACCTGCGGGTCCACGCCGAGCTCGGCGGCGTGACACTGCTCGGGCGGCTCCTCGGCCTGGTCCCACGGCGCCTGGCCACGCACCCGCGGTGGCTGGCGCTGATCAACCCGGTGGCCTCGCTGCTCGTGAAGGGCGTCGCAACGGCGGGCTCCGCGGGGCAGGGCCGCACCGAGTACTACGGCGCCACCTCGGCGCGGGCCGTCCGCGCCGCGACCGCGACCTGGAACGGCGCGGACCTCGGCGCCCTGACCACCCTGAGCCCGCCCGTCCGGTTCGGCTTCAGCTCGGCGCCACCCCGCCCCCAGGTGGTGACGGTGACGACGACGATCCGCCGGCCCGAGGGGTGACCGGTCCGGTTCAGCGCTCCGGGCGCATCCGATCCCGTGCCACCCGGTAGTGCGGCCAGTAGCGTGCCCTCCCGGGGAGCAGAGGCACCACCAGCCGGGTGGTGCGCCGGAGGACGGCGAACACCAGCCGCTCACGACGCCGCCACGGGAGACCGTACTGCTCCCGCAGCCGCACGGGCAGGATGCCCGCCGCCAGGATGGCGGGCAGCGGGCGGAGCGGCCGCGGGATGATCGGCGGGTCCGGCGCGAGGATCCGGCGGGCGATCAGGCGCGCCGTGGGACCGGCGTCAAGCGTTCCCCGGAACTGCTCGGCGACGTAGCGTTCGAGGCCGCGGTAGTCCTGTGGCAGCACGGCGTCCGTCACCCCGAAGAGGTGGGCCAGCTGCCTCATGTCCCGGTAATAGGCGTCGCGTTCCTCCGCCGACGTCGGGCGCAGGAAGCGGTCCGTGACCTGGAGCGCCGTCCAGACGAGCGTCGCGAACACCCAGAGGGCGAGCCCGGGGTCGGTGGCGCTGTAGGGGGTTCCGGCGGGCACCGACGCACTGGGTCGGGGCAACGTCCCCGTGACCGGGCGGTGCTTCCGCGCCACATGTCCGGCGGCCGCGCGGACCTGCGCCCGGTCCCCGAACGTGACCGTGAGGACGGCGTCGAGCGTTCCACGCAGTCGCCGGAGGGGATTGGTGGCGAAGTCGCTGTGGGCCCGCACGCCCTCGCCGACCAGCGGGTGCGCCACCTGCAGCAGGAGCGCCGCCGGCCCGCCCGCCATGATCAGCCGCTCGCGCGCGAGGCGCCACACCGTCGAGTCCGGGTCGAAGAGACCTGCGTCTCCGGCCATCCCGGGAGCGGGCGCGGGAGGGAAGAACCGGGCCGGGCCCCTCATTCCGGCCCGTCCGCCGCGAACCCGATGGAGCGGATCAAATGGAGTAGTCGGACCCGGAGTTCGTCGAGGCGATGTACTCCCGCACCGCGCTCTGCGGTACCCGGTAGGAGCGCCCGAACCTGATGCTGTGGATCGTCCCGGCCTGCACCAGGCGGTAGACCGTCATCTTCGACACCCGCATCATGGCAGCGACCTCCGCCACCGTGTACAGCTCACTGGTACTCACATTCGTAGCCATGCTCACCACTGCTCCCGTCCGCCTCACCACGTTCCGTGGAGCTTTTAACAGTGGTCGCGTTGGTAACAGCGGCACAAGGATCAGCACTACTCGTTTATGGCTCGCGGGTCCGAGTAGGGCTACGCTGCCTGCCGGTCCGGGACGGCGGAGAAGACGGGCCCGCCGCAGCGGAGCCCGTCGTCCGAGCCATCCCGTCCGGGGTGTCAGCCGGCGAGCTGCGCGCTGGCCTCCGGGTCCGATTCCCTGAGGAACGCCGCGATCCGCTCGGCCTCCTCGATCTCGCCGATGGAGGCGGCGGCCCTGCCCAGGGCGAAGAGGGCCCGGAGGAAGCCCCGGTTCGGCTCGTGCGAGTACGGGATGGGCCCCGCCCCGCGCCAGCCGCTGCGCCGGAGCGCGTCGAGGCCGCGGTGGTAGCCGGTGCGCGCGTAGGCGTAGGACTCGATGGTCCGCCCCTCCGCGTACGCCTCGTCGGCGAGGATGGCCCACACCAGCGACGACGTCGGGTGCGCAGCGGCCAGGTCCACGGCCTCGTCGCCCGCGGCGAGGCGCCCGACGACGTCGGGCTCCTCGGGCAGGAGGGTGGGCTCCGGGCCCAACAGGTTCTTGCGGAACTCATCCGACATGGCGCTAGAGCTTCTTGCCGGCCGAGCCGAGGGCGGCGGCGGCTTCGACGACGCGCGCGGCGAGGCCCGCCTCGGCCGCGGCACCCCAGACGCGGGGGTCGTAGGTCTTCTTGTTGCCGACCTCGCCGTCGACCTTCAGGACGCCGTCGTAGTTGCGGAGCATGTGGTCAGCGACCGGACGCGTGAACGCGTACTGGGTGTCCGTGTCGATGTTCATCTTGATGACGCCGTAGGAGACGGCGTCAGCGATCTCCTGGTCCGAGGAGCCGGAGCCGCCGTGGAAGACGAGGTCGAACGGCTTGTCCTTGCCGAGCTTCTGGCCCACCTTGTCCTGGATCTCCTTGAGGATCTCGGGGCGCAGCTTCACGCCGCCGGGCTTGTACACGCCGTGCACGTTCCCGAAGGTCAGGGCGGTGATGTAGCGGCCGTGCTCACCGGCGCCGAGGGCGTCGATGGTCGCGAGGGCGTCCTCGACCGTGGTGTAGAGCTTGTCGTTGATGGCGTTCTCGACGCCGTCCTCCTCGCCGCCGACGGTGCCGATCTCGACCTCGAGGATGATCTTCGCGGCCGCGGCGCGGGGCAGGATCTCGCGGGCGATCCTGAGGTTCTCCTCGAGGGTCTCCGCCGAGCCGTCCCACATGTGCGAGTTGAAGACGGGGTCGCGGCCGTTCTTCACGGCCTCCTCGGACGCGGCGAGCAGGGGCAGCACGAAGTCGTCGAGCTTGTCCTTCGGGCAGTGGTCGGTGTGGAGGGCGATGTTGACGTCGTAGTTCCTGGCGACCTCCTTGGCGAAGGCGGCGAAGCCGAGCGAACCAGCGACCATGTCCTTGACGCTCGCACCGGACCAGTACGCAGCGCCGCCCGTGGAGACCTGCACGATGCCGTCGGAACCCGCCTCGGCGAAACCGCGCATCGCTGCGTTGAGGGTCTGCGAGGAGGTCACGTTCACGGCCGGGAACGCGAAGCCGCCCGTCTTGGCGCGGTCGATCATCTCGGCGTAGACGTCAGGGGTTGCAATAGGCATGCTGAGGACTCCTTCGTGGTGGTGAGTGCTTCGCCTCATCCTAGCGAGCGGACCTGCCGGGCGCTGCGGCTGCAAGCAGGATGACGCCACGGACGACGTCAGGTCAGACGGGCTGGCCGAACACGTGCCGGCGCACCCAGCCGTGCATGGCGATCGCGGCGGCCGCTGACGCGTTGATGGACCGGGTGGACCCGAACTGGGCGATCGAGAGGGTCGCCTCGGCCGCCTCGTGGACCTCGGGGGTGAGGCCCGGGCCCTCCTGCCCGAACACGAGCACGCACTTCTCGGGGAGGTCGTAGGTCTCCAGGGGCACGGAGTCCGGGAAGTTGTCGATGCCGATCACGGCCAGCCCCTCGGACGCCGCCCAGGCGGTGAAATCCGCGACCGTGGGGTGGTGGCGGACGTGCTGGTAGCGGTCGGTGACCATCGCGCCGCGCCGGTTCCACCGGCGTCGTCCGATGATGTGGACCTCCCGGGCGAGGAAGGCGTTCGCGGTCCGCACCACGGAGCCGATGTTGAGGTCGTGCTGCCAGTTCTCGATGGCCACGTGGAAGCCGTGCCGCCGCTCGTCGAGGTCCGCCACGATCGCCTCGTGGGTCCAGTACCGGTACGCGTCGACGACGTTACGGGTGTCGCCGGCGGCCAGCAGGTCGCGGTCCCAGTGGTCGCCGTCGGGCGCCGCGCCCTCCCACGGGCCCACGCCGACGGCCGGGCCGGGGGTCTCGTGCGCAGGATCGTCGATGCGGTCGGGAGTCTCCGGCAGGGGTTCATTCACCGTTCAAGCGTAGACGGCACCGGAGGTGGGAGACTGGCAGCGGCAGCTCCCCGTACACCCTGGAAAGGAAGTCCCATGCGCGAGAACGAACACATCGAGTGCTGGCTCACGGACATGGACGGCGTCCTGGTGCACGAGAACCAGGCCATCCCCGGCGCGGCCGAGTTGATCGAACGGTGGGTGGCCACCTCGAGGCGCTTCCTCGTCCTGACGAACAACTCGATCTACACGCCGCGTGACCTCGCCGCGCGCCTCAAGGCGTCCGGGCTCGAGATCCCGGAGGAGAACCTGTGGACGTCGGCGCTGGCGACGGCCCAGTTCCTGCGGGACCAGCTACCAGGCGGGCGTGCCTACGTGATCGGCGAGGCGGGGCTGACGACGGCGCTGCACGAGGCCGGCTTCGTCCTCACCGACACGAATCCCGACTACGTGGTGCTCGGCGAGACCCGCACCTACTCGTTCGAGGCGATCACCAAGGCCGTCCGCCTCATCCTCGACGGCGCGCGGTTCATCGCCACCAACCCGGACGTCACCGGTCCGTCGAAGGAGGGCCCGCTGCCCGCGACGGGCGCCATCGCGGCCATGATCACGGCCGCGACGAGCCGCGACCCGTACATCGTGGGCAAGCCCAACCCGATGATGTTCCGCTCCGCGATGAACCGGATCGACGCCCACTCCGAGACGACGGCGATGATCGGCGACCGCATGGACACCGACATCATCGCCGGCATGGAGGCGGGACTGCACACGGTCCTGGTGCTCAGCGGCATCACCCAGCCGGCGGACATCGACGCCTACCCCTTCCGGCCGGCGCAGATCTGCAGCTCGGTGGCCGACCTGATCGACCAGGTCTAGTCCCGGCTCAGAAGAAGCTCTTCCAGCCGCCGCCCCGCGGCACCGGCACGTACTCGCGCTGCACGGCCGAGACGACGTCCTGGTAGATCACGGGGTTCCATTGCGGGCTGGCGTGCGCGGGGAGGGCGCCGTCCGTCCGGTGGTCGACCGAGACCACGTTGTCCGGCAGCGAGCGCGCCCAGCCGGCGCGGGCCGTCGTGTAGTCGACGACGCCGTCCTTCGGGTTGCCGGCGAAGACCACCTTCGTGTCGCCGAGGGAGAGCCGGAACCGCGAGACGTCGAAGTGGTAGATGTACGAGGACTCGGTCTGGATCAGCTCGCTGCTGGGTGCGAGCGGTGAGAGCTGCTCGAGCGTCTGGTTCACGATCTGGCTCCAGGTGCGCTCGTTCTTGTGGACGATCCGCTCCCCGAGCTCGTACGTGCCGCGCAGGCTGATCGGCACGCGCACCCCGGCCTCGTAGAGGCGCACGACGCCGTCGAACATGCGGGCGTCGCGGACGTCGTAGCGGCTGGACGGCGACGAGTCGAGGAAGATCAGCTCCACCGGGATGCCGCGGTCACGCAGACGCGCCGCGACCTCCACCGCCACCATGCCCCCGAAGCTGTGGCCGTAGAAGTAGAGCTTCTCGAGCCGGAAGTTGTCCACGTAGCGGTTCATGGTGGCCACGACGTTGTTGATGTCCAGGCCGCGGTTGGAGTAGCCCATGACGGCCATCTGCGCCCGCCGGGACAGGGCCGGGCGCAGCGAGTTGAGGATCCAGAGCCCCTCCTCCCAGCTCGTCTTGTAGCCGGGGAACAGCACCCAGCGGTCGTTGGGGAAGCGCGCCCGGGCGTCCTCGTCGTCGAGCGGGAGGATGCGCGTCTGGTCCCGCTGGGACTGGATGACGCGCGTGGCGACGAGGTCGGCCGCCACCACGGTGGCCGCGGCGGATCCGATGAGGAAGGAGCGGCGCGAGGACTCACGGAAATCACGCGCCTGCCGGAGCGCCCTGCCGTCGTCGTCCTGCTCGTGGATCACCGGATCGTGCTCGTGGATCACCGGATCGTGCTCGTGCACGGGCGTCCCGGTCAGGCGAGACCCAGCTCGTCCTTGCCGAAGGCGAAGAGGTACGGAACCCCGGCCTCGGACTCGATGCGCTCCTTCGACCCGGTGTCACGGTCCACGATCACGGCGACGGCGCGCACGTCGCCCTTCGCCCGGCGGACGCCTTCCACTGCGGTGAGGGCGGATCCGCCGGTGGTCGAGGTGTCCTCGAGCACGACGACGGGGCGACCGGACACGTCCGGCCCCTCCACCTGCCGGGCCATCCCGTGGGTCTTCTGGGTCTTGCGGACGACGAAGGCGTCGATCGGGCGGCCCGCCCGGGCGGCGGCGTGCATCACGGCGGTGCCGACCGGATCGGCGCCCATCGTCAGGCCGCCGGCCGCCTCGAACGCGATGCCGGCGTCGTCGAGCAGCTGCAGCATGACCCGGCCCACGAGCACGGAGGCCTCATGGTGCAGCGTGATACGGCGGAGGTCGATGTAGTAGTCGGCCTCGACCCCGCTCGAGAGCGTGACGCGCTCGTGGACCACGGCGAGTTCCCTGATGAGCTCCAGGAGGCGGGAGCGGTCGGCGGTCGGGGTGGTCTCGGCGGTCATGGGCCAAGTCTATCGACGCCGGACGATCCCGCCGGTCGGCAGGAGCCCGCGCCGCGCGGAAGGCGCCTAGCCGGCCACCGATTCGGTCAGACCCAGGACCATCGCGTCGATTCGCTGGGGAGACATCGCGTGATGGATCGCCAGGATGCTGGCGCCGAGAACCCCGGCGTCGAGCCCCGAACTGGACTGAGCGATCTGGAGATGCTGGGTGGCGAGCGGGATGGTCCGCGAGTACACCACCTCACGGATACCGGCGATGAAGTGCTCTCCGGTCAGCGCCATGGAGCCGCCGATGACGATCACCGAGGGATTGACGAGGCTGATGCAGGCGGAGAGCACCTCGCCCACGTCACGGCCCGCCTGGCGTACGGCGTGAATGGCATCCCTGTTGCCCGATTCGACCAGCCGGACCACGTCCTCGCCGTTACTCGCATCGAGCCCGCGAGTGCGGAGCTTGGCGGCGACGGCCGGTCCCGATGCAACAGCTTCCAGGCAGTCGAAGTTGCCGCAGCGGCAGGGCGTCTGGGCGCCGCTGTGGACGCGGATGTGGCCGATGTCGCCAGCGACGCCGTCCGCGCCTCGCTGCAGCCGTCCACTCGACACGATCCCCGCGCCGATCCCGGTCGCCACCTTGACGAAGATGAGATCGTCCACGTGCTGCCAGGCGGCATTCCGCTCGCCGAGGGCCATGATGTTGACGTCGTTGTCCACCAGGACGGGAACATTGAAGTGGCCCTCCAGGTGGCCGGGGACGTCGTACCCGTTCCAGCCCGGCATGATCGGTGGGTTGATCGGCCTGCCGGTCCGGTGCTCCACGGGGCCCGGCACCCCGACCCCGATGGCCAGCAGGTCGGTCGCCGAGCGGCCGGATTCCCGCAGAAGCTCGGTCCCGAGTTCGACGACCGCGCTCAGCACCGCCGCCGGACCCCGGGTGATCTCCATGGCTCGCGTCGAGCGGTGAAGTCCGTGGCCCGTGAGATCGGTGACCGCGACCCTGAGGTGGGATGCCCCGATATCGACACCGAGCACCACTTTGCTGCCGGACTTCAGGGCGATCCTCGATGAAGGCCGCCCTCCGGTGGAGACCACTTCGTCCACGAAACCCACGAGACCCAGTTCCCTGAGGGCCTCGATCCGCAGCGTCACCGTCGACCGGGCCAGGCCCAGCAGGTCCGCGAGCTCGGTCCGCGTCCGGGGACGCCCGTCGCGCAGGACCTGGAAGAGTTCGCTCGCGCCCGACGCCGCAAGGCCCCCGAAGCTGGTTATGTCGCTCATCGATCAATTACAGCATGTAGTCGACGGAAGAATGGCCCGCCCTCGGGGACCCGGTCACACCTTGACCGGCTTCGCTCCACGGACATCGCGAGCGGCGAAACGCTGCTGCAGCAGGACTGCGATGACGAGGATCAGGCCCCTGGCCAGCGCCTGCACGGAGGTGTCCAGGTTGTTCTGGGTGAACACGTTGGTCAGGGTGCTGAAGATCAGCACCCCGAGGACGGTACCCATGATGGTGCCGCGCCCGCCGACGAGCAGGGTTCCACCGACGACGACGGCGGCGATCACGTCCAGTTCGAGGAGCAGCCCATGGGTGGAGGTACCGGCCGTGGTGCGACCGAGGAACATGATGCCGCCGATGCCCGCCGTGAGGCCGGTCAGGACGTACAGGTAGACGAGGTGCCGCTTCACCTTGATGCCCGCCAGTCGCGATGCCTCGAGGTTTCCGCCGATGGCAACGGTCCGGCGGCCGAACGTGGTGCGGTTCAGGAGGAACCATCCGGCGGCAGCGACAACGACGAAGATCCAGATGAGGGTGGGGACCCCCAGGAAATCAGAGCGCATGACCTGCAGGAATTCGCGGTTGCTGACGATCTGGGTGCTGCGGCCGGAGATGAGTTCCGCAAGACCGCGCGCGCCGACGAGCATGGCGAGGGTGGCGATGAAGGCGACCACATTCCCGTAGGCGATGATCACTCCGTTGATCAGTCCGGCGCCGGCTCCGACTGCGAGCGCCACGAGCACGATGAGGATCCAGGACGACTGGGTCGCTGCCAGTTGCACGCTGGTGAGACTGGCGACCACCGTCGTCAGGCCGAGGACCGAACCGACGGAGAGGTCGATGCCGCCCGCCGTGATGACGAAGGTGACGCCGATGCTCACCACACCGATGATCGAGGCGTAGCGGAGGATCGTGAGCATGTTCTCGACGTTGAGGAACCGCTCCCCGCTGGTGACCGCCCCTACGACCAGGAGCAGTGCGAGCGCGATGACCAGCCCCAGATTCCGGCCCGCAGAGCCCCGCAGGAAGTTCCGGACGGCGCTTCCCTTGGGCGTACCGCCGTCGTCTGCCGCTGCAGGACGCTGTGACGCCTCCTTCGTGTTCTGCTCGCTCACGCGGCACTTCCCTTCATGACGAGATCGAGCACGGCGTGCTCGTCGAGATCGCTTGCTATGGATTGAGTGAGTACCCTGCCGTCGTCGATCACGAGCACGGTGTCGGCGAGGCCGAGGACCTCCTCGATCTCGCTCGAGACCACGATGATGGCCGTGCCGTCCGCAGCGAGTCGACGGATGAGCGCGTAGATCTCCGACCGCGCGCCGACGTCGACGCCGCGCGTGGGTTCGTCCAGCAACAGCACGGGGGTGCCGTGGACCAGCCAGCGGGCCAGCAGGATCTTCTGCTGGTTCCCGCCGGAAAGGGTCCTGGCCGCACGGTCCGGGTCAGCCGGACGAAGCTCGAGCGCGGCGATCTGCTGCCGGGCGGCGTCACGTTCGGCCCGCTCGTCGAGGTACCCGGCACGGGCGAACCGTTCGAAGGTCGAGAGGGTCACGTTCTTGAAGATCGGTTCGTCGAGGATGAGCCCCTGGGCCTTGCGCTCCTCCGGGGAGAGGCCGATCCCCGCATCGACGGCAGCGCTGACGGACCCCGCCCTGAGGGGACTGCCATGGACCGAGACCGTTCCGGAGGATGCCTTCCGCGCCCCGTAGATGGTCTCCAGGATCTCGGACCGCTTTGACCCCACGAGCCCGGCGAAGCCGAGGATCTCCCCCGCTCGAACGGTGAAGTTCACCTTCTCGAAGTGCCCGTACAGCTCCAGATCCTCGACCTGGAGGACGACGGGGGAATCAGCGGGTATGGGCGTGCGCTCCGGGAAGACGTTCTCGATGTCCCTGCCCGTCATGAGCCGGATGATCTCCGCCTTCGGGGTGTCCATCGCACTCAATCCGCTGGCCGTACTGCGGCCGTCCTTGATCACCGAGATCCGGTCGCCGATCTGTCGGATCTCTTCGAGCCGGTGGGAGATGTACACGACCGCGATGCCCTGCGCCGTGAGTTCACGCACCACCCGGAAGAGGTTGGAGACTTCTCCCGAGTCGAGGATGGCGCTCGGCTCATCCATGATGATGAGCTTGGTGTCCCGCGACAACGCGCGGGCCATGCTGACGATCTGCTTGTTGGCCGCGGAGAGCGAGCCCACCTCGGTCGTCGGCGACAGCTTGCCGTGTCCGAGCCGCTCGAGGAGCGTACGGGCCACGGCGTTGGATTTCTTCACGTGGAGCACGCCACCCGTCGAGCGCTCATGTCCGAGGAAGATGTTCTCGGCCACGGACAGCCCGTCGACGACGTCGAGCTCCTGGTACATGGTCGCGATGCCGAGATCGAGGGCATCGGTCGGCCCGCTGATCGTGATCTCCCTGCCCTCCCAGCGGATGGTTCCGCTGTCGGGCTGATGGACGCCGGAGAGCGTCTTGATGAGCGTCGATTTCCCGGCGCCGTTCTGCCCCATGACGCAGTGGACTTCCCCCGGGACGACGTGCAGGTCAACCCCCTTCAGCGCCTGCACACCGGCGAACTGCTTGGTGATACCGCGCACCTCGAGCAACGGCTCTGCATGATCATCCTCGAACATGTGACGAACGTAACACATTATGTCGTTGTTCGATATAAAGCCGTCGATTTTCCGGTCACTTCTGTTACTGTGACTCATGTCACGCACCGTAGCTGGCACGAGAAGAGCATGCTGCACCACGCGGAGACGCACCAACTCAATGAGGAGATCCCATGCTTACAGTTCGAACGGGCCGGAAAACGCTCGTTACCGTCGGTGCCTTTCTTGCTGTCGGAGCCCTTGCTACCGGGTGTACACCGGAAGCGGAGAACTCCAACGCCCAGCCGACCAACGCTTCCGTCGAGGGCAATCAGGCCGAGGGGGACACCGTCGTCATCGGCTTCTCCGGGCCGGCAGCCGACCACGGCTGGCTCGGTGCCATCAACTCCGCCGCCACTGCGGAGGCGGAGAAGTACGGCGATATCGACCTCCGTGTCGCGGAGGGCACCAATGACGCGAACCTCCAGATCAGCCAGGTCGAGCAGTTCATCAACGACCGGGTCGACGCCATCGTCCTGCTGCCCACCGACGGCGCGGCCCTGACACCCGTCGCCATCCAGGCCATGGAGGCCGGCATCCCGGTCATCAATGTGGACCGCGAATTCTCCAGCCCCGCCGCGGCGCGCGCCACCGTCTTGGGTGACAACTACGGGATGGGCGTCAGCGCCGGCAACTACATCTGCGAGGAACTCGCCGGTGACGAGAGCGCGGTCGTGGCCGAGATCGCCGGCATCGATTCCCTGCCGCTGACCCAGGACCGGAGCCGTGGCTTCGCCGATGCGCTGGAGACGTGCGGACTCGACGTCGATAATCGGGTCGCTGCCGACTTCACCGTTCAGGGCGGCGAGGCAGCGACGTCCCAGCTCCTGTCGGCCGCCCCCGAGATCGACGCCGTGTGGAACCACGACGACGACCAGGGCGTCGGCGTCCTGGCCGCCATCGACAATGCGGGACGCGACGAGTTCTTCATGGTCGGCGGGGCCGGCTCGGCCAATGCGATGCGTGAGATCGAGTCCGGTGAAAGCGTCCTCAAGGCGACGGTCATCTACCCGTCGACCCAGGCGGCCGACGGCATCCGGCTCGCTCGCCTCATCGTCCAGGACAAGGCCATGAGCGACCTCGTCGAGGTGGAGGTTCCCACGCGCATCGTCCTGAATGCGCCGGTCGTGACCGCAGACAACGTCGATCAGTACCTGCCGTCGGCTTTCGAGTCCTAGCAGGGACGGAGGTGGGTGCCCGTCGTGGACGCGGCACCCACGGATCCGCCAGTCTTCCCCCACTGCCGCCGGAACAAGAGGAAACATGCCCAACGACGTACCACCCCTGAAGATCGCCATGGTCGGCCATGGCTTCATGGGCGCCGCCCACTCCCAAGGATGGCGGGTTGCACCGCGGTTCTTCGATCTGCCCGCACGACCGGAGATGGCCCTGCTCGTGGGGCGCAACTCGACCGGGGTCGAGGCCGCAGCCCGGAAGTGGGGCTGGCAGGACACCGCGACCGACTGGCGGGCCGCAGTTGACCGCGACGACATCGACGTCGTCGACATCGTCACGCCCGGGGGTTCGCACGCCGAGATCGCCATCGCTGCGCTGGAAGCGGGCAAGCACGTCCTGTGCGAGAAGCCGCTGGCCAATACCCTCGACGAGGCCGTCGCGATGGCCGAGGCGGCGGGACGCGCCGGCAAGGACGTCTTCGCAATGGTCGGCTTCACCTACCGCCGTGTCCCTGCGGCCGCCTTCGCCCGTGACCTCGTCCTGTCCGGGGCCATCGGCGAGGTGCGCCAGGTCCGGGCAACCTACCTGCAGGACTGGCTCGTCGATTCCGACGCACCCTTGACCTGGCGCCTGCAGAAGGACCTCGCCGGATCCGGTGCGCTCGGCGACCTCGGCGCCCACGCGGTCGATCTCGCCCAGTTCATCACCGGCCAGAGAGTGACCGGCGTGAGTGGATTGCTGAACACCTTCGTCCACGAGCGTCCCCTGCTCGGAGAAGCGGCCGGGCTGGCGGGTACCGCCACCCAGGAGAGGGGCCTCGTGACGGTGGACGATGTCTCCCTGTTCACCAGCCGTTTCGACGGCGGGGCCATCGGGTCCTTCGAGGCGACCCGCATGTCCACCGGTCGCAAGAACGCGCTCCGCGTCGAGGTGTCGGGTTCGGCGGGGGCGGTCTCCTTCGATCTCGAGAAGATGAACTCCCTCGGCTTCTACGATGCGACGGCCCCGGACACCCGCCGGGGCTTCACCGACATCATGGTGACCGAACCCGCCCACCCCTACCTGTCCGCGTGGTGGCCGCCCGGCCATTCCCTCGGCTACGAACACGGCTTCGTGCATCAGGCGAAGGACTTCGTCGAAGCCGTCATGGAAGAACGCCAGCCCGAGCCCTCCTTCGCCGACGGCCTGCAGGTCCAGAAGGTACTCGACGGCGTCGAGCGCAGCGCCGCCGCGGACAGCATCTGGACCAAGACGATCTAGCCCCGCCGCCCGGTCGCGCGCCCGTTCGCAGGGCGCGCCGCCGGGCCCGGGAACTGCAGACCGGCCACCCCACCCGAGGAGACCGCATGACCCGCAACTACACCCTGTTCACCGGCCAGTGGGCCGACCTCCCCTTCGAGAAGGTCGCCGAGCTCGCCGGCCAGTGGGGCTACGACGGCCTCGAGATCGCCGTCTCCGGCGACCACCTCGACGCGTGGCGATGGGACGACGACGCCTACATCCAGGACCGGCTCGACATCCTCGAGCGCAACGGCCTCAAGGTGTGGACCATCTCGAACCACCTCAAGGGCCAGGCCGTCTGCGACAACCCGATCGACTTCCGCCACCAGGCGATCGTCGGCCCGAGGGTCTGGGGCGACGGCGACCCCGAGGGCGTGCGCCGGCGTGCGGCGGAGGAGATGAAGCTGACCGCGCGCCTCGCGAAGAAGCTCGGCGTGGACACCGTCGTCGGCTTCACCGGTTCCTCCATCTGGCAGTACGTGGCCATGTTCCCACCGGTGCCCGCCGACGTGATCGACGCCGGGTACCAGGACTTCGCGGACCGCTGGAACCCCATCCTGGACGTCTTCGACGAGTGCGGGGTCCGCTTCGCGCACGAGGTCCACCCCTCGGAGATCGCCTATGACCACTGGTCCACGCAGCGCACCCTCGAGGCCATCGGCCACCGCCCGGCCTTCGGCCTCAACTGGGACCCGAGCCACTTCATGTGGCAGCAGATCGACCCGGTGGCCTTCATCTCGGACTTCAAGGACCGCATCTACCACGTGGACTGCAAGGACACGAAGATGCGCATGGGCGGGGGCCGGAACGGCATCCTGTCCTCCCACCTGCCCTGGGGAGACCCGCGGCGCGGCTGGGACTTCGTCTCCACGGGTCGCGGCGACGTGCCCTGGGAGGACAGCTTCCGGGCGCTGACGGCCATCGGCTACACCGGTCCCATCTCCGTGGAGTGGGAGGACGCCGGCATGGACCGGCTGCAGGGGGCGCCCGAGGCCCTCGCCTTCCTCAAGCGCTTCGACTTCGCGCCGTCGGAGACGTCCTTCGACGCGGCGTTCAGCCAGTAGGAGTCCCACGGCGCCCCTCCTCACCGGGTCCCACGCGGCGCCGGCCGGCCCGCCCGGACACCGGGCGCGCCGCCCCGCGGTGTGATTCCGCTCATTTCGTAACCTCGTAGAAATGCAGGCGGAGTAGCCTTGGAGCCATGCATGAACTCCAGGCACGGATCATCGAGGAAATGGGCGTCAAGCCCGTCATCGACCCGGCGGCGGAAGTCCGCAGCAGGGTCGGCTTCCTGAAGGACTACGCCAGGTCCACGGGCACACGCGGATTCGTCCTCGGCATCAGCGGCGGGTTGGACTCCACGCTGGCCGGCAAGCTCGCCCAGCTCGCCGTCGACGAACTGCGATCCGAGGGGGCCGATACCGATTTCATCGCCATGCGCCTGCCCTACAACGTCCAGCAGGACGAGGAGGACGCCCAGGCGGCCCTCGCCTTCATCCAGCCGCGCACCTCGAGGGTGTTCAACGTGGCTCCCGCCGTGGACGGCATCCAGCAGGAGTACGCGGAGTCCACGGGCGAGCGTATCGCGGACTTCACCAAGGGCAACACCAAGGCCCGTGCCCGCATGATGGCGCAGTACGCCGTGGCCGGGCAGCACAACCTGCTCGTGATCGGCACGGACCACGGCGCCGAATCGGTCACGGGATTCTTCACCAAGTTCGGGGACGGCGGAGCCGACGTGCTGCCGCTCTTCGGGCTCAACAAGCGCCAGAACCGCGCCCTCCTGAAGGAGCTCGGAGCACCGGCCGCGCTCTACGACAAGATCCCGACGGCGGATCTGCTGGACGAGGTGCCAGGCCGCGCCGACGAGCACGAGCTCGGCCTCACGTACGAGCAGATCGACGACTACCTCGAGGGCCGCGAGGTCGACGCCGATGCCGCGAAGGCGATCGAGCACCGGTACTGGACCACACGGCACAAGCGCGCGGTGCCGGTCAGCATGTTCGACTCGTGGTGGCGGGAGTAAACAGCTCCGTTGGTAACGTAGGGGGCGTGAAGATCGCCACCTGGAACGTCAATTCCCTCCGTGCCCGCGCCGACCGCGTCGAAGCCTGGCTGAACAGGTCCGACGTCGATGTCCTGGCCATCCAGGAGACGAAGTGTAAGGACGACAATTTCCCCTGGGAACTGTTCGAGAACAGCGGCTTCGAGGTGGCGCACTTCGGCCTCAGCCAGTGGAACGGCGTCGCCATCGCCTCACGCGTGGGGCTCGACGACGTCGAGCGGACCTTCCCCGGCCAGCCCCCCTTCGGCAAGCCGGGCGCGGACGAGGTGCAGGAGGCGCGGGCCATCGCGGCGACGTGCGGCGGGGTGCGGGTCTGGAGCCTGTACGTCCCGAACGGGCGGGCGCTCGACGACCCGCACATGCCGTACAAGATCAACTGGCTGGACACCCTCCGCGGTCACGCCCGGCAGTGGATCACCGACGACCCGGAGGCGCAGATCGCCCTGATGGGCGACTGGAACATCGCACCGCAGGACGACGACGTCTGGGACATCGACCTGTTCGTCGACGGCGGCTACACGCATGTCAGCCCGGCCGAGCGTGCGGCGTTCCAGGCCTTCCTCGACGCCGGCTTCGCGGATCTCGCGCGCCCCTTCACCCCCGGCCCCGGCCTGTACACCTACTGGGACTACAAACAGCTCCGCTTCCCGAAGAAGGAGGGCATGCGCATCGACTTCGTCCTCGGCTCCCCCGCCCTGGCCGCCCGCGCGACCGACGCCTTCGTGGACCGGGAGGAGCGCAAGGGCAAGGGCGCCTCGGACCATGCCCCCGTCGTCGTGGAACTCAGCGGGCCGTGAGTCGGATGGGCGGCGTCATCCGACCGTTCCCGTACGTCTCCTACCTCCGCGTCTACGAGCCCCTCGACGCCTTCTCCGACGCCCAGCAGCTGGCGATCCTCGAACAGCGTGCCCGCGAACGGGAACTGACCGAGGAGATGGAGCACGAGCAGTCGCTGCGCCGCATCCTGCGCACCGTCTCGGACCCCTTCCCGCACCACGAATCCGACCTCGTGCGGGTCACCCACTTCCCCAGCCTGAACGGCACGACGACGCCCTACTACTGCCCCAACCAGCTCGCCGTCCGCACCACGCTCGCGGCCGAGTCCCTGGACCAGAGCCTGCGCGGACCCCTGATCGACGTCCTCGTGCCGGAGATCGCCCGTGAGGCGCACCAGGCCCGGCTGGACCCGGACACCTTCGCCGACTCGGTCGCGAAGCTCTACACGCGGTCGGCGACCTGGGGGGTGCCCTTCGCCTGGTTCGCCCTGATCCACGAGGACGATCTCACGGAGGTCGTCGAAGACGACGGGCGGGTCAGCACCGTCCGGATCACGGCACGCATCGGTGACTGCATCGACCGCGGGCGCCGCTCGATCGCCCAGTTGGCCGTCGGCGCCCCGGAGATGGACCTGCTGGACGAACTCACGGAGATCGTCGAGTGGCTGGAGATCTTCCGGCGGGACGCCGTCGTCGAGGTGGACTACGGGCCCGTCGCGGACCGCGTCTTCCCGGACGACTCACCGATGGATGTGCGCCTCGGGATCGAGAGCCTGGCCGAGGCCGACATGATGGGTGCGGCCGCCTCCTACCGGCGCCTCGCGTCCCGGTGGATCCCGATCCGCCAGCTGGCCCGCGCCTCGTGATCCGCACGGGATCGCGGCACCCGGCCCGCAGGCGGGCGACGGCGGTCCTCAGGCCCTGACCGGCCCGGTCGTCTTCCGCTCCACGAGCGTGTGGGGTCGCGACGGCGGGTAGTCCGCCGGCTCGTTGCGCAGCAGCTCCCCGAGCAGGAGGTCCGCCGCGTAGGCGCCCTGGTCTTCGGGATCCTGCCGGATGGTCGTCAGGCCCATGGGCTCGGAGAACTCGTGGTCGTCGATGCCGATCACGGACAGCTCACCCGGGACGGCGACGCCGAGCTCCGCCGCGGCCTTCAGCACGCCGAATGCCATCTCGTCCGACGAGCAGAACACCGCCGTCGGCCGGTCCGCCGGATCGGCGAGCAGTTCCAGTGCCGACCGGCGGGAGGTGGCGAAGCGGAAGTCCCCGAACGCGGACCAGTCCTCGCGCACCGTCAGCCCGTGGTCCGTCATGGTCTGCTGGAAGGCCTGCTCGCGGAGGCGCGGCACTTCGAAGTCGATGTCGAAGGACCCGCCGCCCCGCATGTGCGCGATCCGCGTATGGCCGAGACCGATCAGGTACTCCACCGCGTCCCGTACCGCGCGGGCGTCGTCGATCCCGACGTGCCGGACCCCCTCGACCGCACCGCCCACCATGATGTTCGGGTAGTCCAGCTGCTGGACGGCTGTCCGCTCCTCCTCGGTGAGGTGCATGCACATGACCAGCAGCGCGTCGATCCGCTTGCGGAGGATGGAACGATGGAACACCCGGTCGCGGTTCACGCCCGCGCCCCCGAGGCTGAACAGGATGAGGTCGTACCCGGCCGCGCGCAACTGGCGATCCACGCCCTCCAGCACGGCGGAGAAGTACCAGCGGTCGATCACCGGGACGAGCACGCCCATGGCCATGGTGCGGCCCGATGCGAGGCCGGAGGCAGCCGACGACGGGACATAGCCGAGCCTCTTCGCCTCCGCGGTGACCCGCGCCCGCGTGTCCTCGGCGACGCCCGGCAGCCCGCGCAGCGCGCGGGACACCGTGGCCGTCGATACCCCGAGGGACGCCGCGACGTCGTCGATGCTCGTCACCGGTCAGCCCTTCAGGCCACCGGCCAGCAGGCCCCGCACGAAGTACCGCTGGAGCCCGAAGAACACGGCGAGCGGGATGACCATGGAGACGAAGGCCCCCGCGGTCAACCGCTGCCACTCACCGCCGCGTGAGCCCTGGAGCTCGGCGAGCCGCTGGGTGATGGGCGCGACGTCGGCTCCGCCGCCCGAGAACACGAGGGCCACCAGCAGGTCGTTCCACAGCCACAGGAACTGGAAGATCCCGACCGAGGCCAGGGCGGGCGTGGCGAGCGGGACGACGATGCGCCAGAAGATGGTGCTGTGGCCGGCCCCGTCCACCCGCGCCGCCTCGATCACCTCTCCCGGGATCTCGGAGATGAAATTGTGCAGGAGGAAGATCACCAGGGGCAGCCCGAAGATCGTGTGCGCGACCCACAGCTGGGCGTAGGTGCCGCTGGGCAGGAGCTGGAACTCGCCGATCGTCAGGACCTTCGTGAACAGCTGCAGGAGCGGGATGAGCGCCATCTGCAGGGGCACGATCTGCAGGGCGAAGACGAAGATGAAAAGCCCGTCCTTGCCGCGGAAGCGCCCCCACGCGAACATGTAGGCCGCCATCGCGCCGAGGACCAGCGTGAAGATGGTCCCGGGGATCACGATCGCCAGGGAGTTGACGAAGTAGGACAGCAGGTTCGGCGACTGGCTGCCGCCGGGGCTGAGGACGTCCGCGTAGTTCTCCAGCGTCAGCTCGCGGTCGGTGAACACGTTCCACCAGCCGTTGCCCTTGATGTTGTCCTCGGGCCGGAAGGACGAGATGAACATGCCGAAGGTCGGGATGGTCCAGAGGACGGCGACGAAGATGGCAGCGGCCGTGGCACCCCGGGACGTCAGCCTCTGCTTGACGCGCTTCTGCAGGGTGGGGCGGCCCCGCGTGGCGTCGTCCTCGACGTCCGGCAGGAGGTCCTTGTTCTCGAGGGGGACGGTGCTCATCGGATTTCCTTCTGCTTGCGGAGAAGCCGGGCGTTGTACACGACCACCGGCATCACCATCAGGAAGAGGACCAGGGCCAGCGCTGCGCCGCGGCCCGGCTCACCTGCCCGGAAGGCCTGGGTGTACATCTCGTTGGCGACCACGGACGTCTCGTACTGTCCTGCGGTCATGGTCCGGACGATGTCGAAGACCTTCAGCGTCCCGATCGTGATGGTCGTGACGACGACGATCAGCGAGCCGCGGATGGTGGGGATGGTGACGTTGCGGAATTGCTGCCACGCACTGGCGCCGTCGAGCCGTGCGGCTTCCACGATCTCGGTCGGGATGCCCTTGATGGCGGCCGAGAGCACCACCATGGCGAAGCCGGTCTGGATCCAGATCATGACGGCGATCAGGAAGAACGTGTTCTCGGGGGCGTCGAGGAGGAACTGCTTGGGTTCCTGGCCGAACCAGACGAGGACCTGGTTCATCAGGCCGATCTGGTCCTGTTCGGGGCCCTTGTAGGCGTACATGAAGCGCCAGATGACACCGGCGCCGACGAAGGAGATCGCCATGGGCATGAACACCAGCGACTTGAGCACCTTCTCCCCGCGCGCCCGGTCGATGAAGACCGCGTAGGCCAGACCGATCGAGGACGCCAGCAGCGGGACGATGACGACCCAGATCACGGTGTTGCGCAGGGTGACCAGCGCCTCGGGTTGCGTGAACATCCAGACGAAATTGTCGAGCCCCACGAATTCGCCGTTGCGGCCGGTCAGGGAGAGGTACGAGGTCTGCAGCGCGGGGAACACGAGCCCGACGGCGAGGAGGATCAGGGCCGGCGCGAGGAAGCCCGCGATCTGGACCTTCTCCCGCCCGGTCTTGGGGGCCCGGTCCACCACCAGCATGATGAGCCCGATGATGGCGGCGAAGACGGCGAGCCCCACCACCACCTGTAAACCTTTGTCTGCAATTTCTTCCACAGCCCAGCCTCCTGGCGTGCTCTTGGAACGTGAATGGGGAGGCGGCGGAGCGGGGAGGGCCGCGAGCACGGTCCTCCCCGCTCCACCGAAGGTCCGCGGGCACCCCGGCGGGGGTGCCCGCTGCTACCGGGCTAGGACGCGGGCCAGCTGTCCTCGACGCTCTGGGTGACCTCCTCGGTCGAGGAGCCGTTGATCCAGTTGACGATGCCGCTCCAGAAGGAGTTCGCGCCGACGGCACCCGGCATCAGGTCGGATCCGTCGAAACGGAAGACTGTGTTCGGGTCCTGCAGCAACTCGATGGACTGGCGGTCCAGGTCGGACTCCGCGAGCTCGGGGTCCAGTCCCTTGTTCGCGCTGATCGCACCACCCTGGGAGACGCGGGCGTTGGCGAACTCGGCGGTCGCCAGGTACGCCTGCAGCGCCTGGACCTCGGGACGGTCCGCGTACGCACCGATCAGTTCCCCGCCGCCGGTGATCGCCGTGCCCTGGGCCGCGTCGATCGGCGGGGTCATGAAGGCCCAGACGTCGCCGTCCTCGGCGACGTTGGTGCCCTCGGGCCAGTTCACGGCCTGGAAGGACGCCTGGTGGTGCATGGCACACTGGCTGTCCAGGACGGGCTGGCCGGCCTCCGCGAACGGCGTCGAGAGGATCGACCGGACGTCGCCGAAGCCGCCGTTGACGAACTCGTCGTTCTTCAGGATGTCGCCGACGCGGTCGAAGGAGTCGACGATCCTGGGATCGTCGAACGGGATCTCGTGCGTGACCCACTGGTCGTACACCTCGGGGCCGTGCTCGCGCAGGACGGCGTCCTCCACCCAGTCGGTGCCCGGCCATCCGGTGGCTTCACCCGACTCGAAGCCGGCACACCAGGGCTTCATGTCGCCCTCGCCGGCGATCTTCTCGGTCAGCTCGGTCATCTCGTCCCAGGTGGTGGGGACGTCCCAGCCCTTCTCCTCGAACGTGGCCGGCACGTACCAGACGTAGCCCTTCACGTTGGCGAGCATCGGGGCTGCGTAGAACGTTCCGTCGACGGTGCCGTAGTTCTTCCAGTCCTCCGACCACCCCTCGTCCACGAGATCGGAGACCTCCTGGGGTGCCGGCTTGAGGAACCCGGCCTGCGCCTGGGCTGCGAGCAGTCCGGGCTGCGGGAAGATCGCGAGGTCCGGCGCCGTACCGCCCTGGGCCCGGACACCGATCTGCGTCTCGAACTCCTTGGAGCCCTCGTAGGCCACCTCGATGCCGGTGCACTCGGAGAAGTCCGCCCAGGAGTTCTCGAGCCGCTCGGCCTCGATGTCGACGATCGTCGAGTAGACGCTGACCTCGGCGCCGTCGAAGGTGCCGTAGGACTCATAGGCGGCGCAGTCCGCGTCGCCCGATCCTCCCGCGCTGTCCGAGCCTTCCGAACCACAGCCGGCGAGTGCGAGAAGGGAAACACTGAGTGCTGCAACGGGCAGCACGAATTTCCGTGAGCGAATATTCGCCATTGAAACAGACTCCTTTGTCTGGCGGTACGTCTACGTACGGGCGTGCGCCTGGACGCGCCAGGACCCGGGGAAGTTCCGCCTCACTGATTGGTATCGCAACAGTAAGCGCTTACATAATGCGTCACAAGCATCCCGGACGCCTGAGCGCTTTCGATACCGAAATGTGATCACTGCACTACTCAGGCGACGCGGTCGGCCCGCGAGAACCGGACCCGCGCCCCGGATCTGATACTGATCAGCACCGGCGTACGGTAGCCGGTGACCCGGTCCAGGGCCTCGACGAGACGCGAGACGTCAGCGGCGACCGCGTACGCGGGCACGCCCTTGCGGGGGAACACCTGGACACGCAGGCCCGGCACGCCCCGGACCCGCCAGGTGCTGACGGAGGCGGCGGCGAGATCGGGCCGTTCCAGGAGCGCGGCCTTGAGCGCCTGCTCGGCGGCGGCGGCCGTGATCGTCACCGTCCCGACGGCATCGGTGCCGCCGGGACCACCCGGATCACCGACGGCGGGGGTGCGGGGGTCCTCCGTGGACGCGAAGATGCCCGTCCGCCCCCTCCCCTGTGCCGTGATCCAGAGGACGAGCAGCACGATCAGCAGCAGCAGGACCGCCGCCAGCACCAGCAACAACCAGGTGTCCTCCTGGCCGTCGGGGGTGGTCCGCGTCCGGGCACCGTCGAGGGCCTTACCGACCCGCGGCGCCGCGGCGGCCCACCAGGAGGCGACGGCCGGCACGGTCAGGAGCGCGAGTCCCGCGGCCCCCGCCGCCAGCGCGAGGAGCCCGATGACGGCGAGCACCCACCGGTTGAGTCCCCGTGGTGTCGTGTTCACTGGCCGATCACCCCCGAGTCCGCCACGACGACGGCGATCCGTGGTTCGGGGTCGACACTCGATCGGCGGAGGTCGTCCGCGACCGCCGCCCGGACGGCCTCCGCGTCGACCGGGATCCCGGACGTCGGCCGGACCTGCACCCTGACCAGGGTGCGTCCCACCGTGACGAGGACCTGCTCCGGCCCCACCCCTGCGGCGATCCGCGCCCTCCGGGCGAGCGACGACGCCACGACCTCGGCGTCGACGACGACCGCCGCACGCCCGTTCGGGAGGGCGTAGCGGGCCTGTCTGCCCGGGAGGACGGCGAGCAGGACCAGCAGCAAACCGATGACGAGCAGCAGGACGGAACCCGCTCCGAGCAGGGAAGCGGGCACGCCGTCGGGCAGGGCACCGAGCCACGCCGCCGCGGCGTCCAGGTCGAGCAGGAACGGCTCGTCCCCCACGGCCTGCAGGACGGCCTCGAACAGCAGGACGAGGCAACCCACGATCAGCAGTGCCGCGGTCACCACGGAGGCCGCGGCGCGGGAGGAGTGCAGTTCGCGGCGCACGAGGCGCGCGGTACTGGACGGCGTCGACCGATCGGGCAGATCCGTACTCATCGGACCCTCACCCCCCTAGTGACGGTGCTGCCGATGATGCGGATGTCGACCCGGCTGAGCCGCGCCCCCGTGAGCTGCTCGACCCGCTCGAGGATCGGGGACCGCGCAGCGTCCGCCCGAGCCCACAACGGGCCGCCGAACGTCCCGACGACGTCGGGTTCCCGCACCACGCGGGCCAGCGGCGGCACGGGCAGTGGCAGCGAGAGGAGGAGCGCGAGGAGACCGTGGTCGTCGGAAAAAGCCGCACGGACCTGGTCGGGCGGAACGCCGAGCACGTCGGCGGCAACCGCCCGCGCGGTGCTGGAGAGCGCCTGCGTGGTGATGCGGTTGTGGCCGGCGAGGGACTGTCCGGGAGGACGCCCGGGGACAGCCGCCATCGGCTGGATGTGCTGCGGGAGGCGCGCCGGGACGGGCTCGGTGGTCACGACGACGAGCGGCGGCCGGACAGGGCGTCGAAGACGCCGCGCAGGTCGAGCTTGCCCTCGATGATGCGCCCCACGACGGCCCCGCAGAGCACCAGGAGGAACGTCAGGAGAAAGCCCCAGAAGCCGAAGATGAGCGCCGCGAAGGCGAGGACCGCTCCGGCGGCCATGCCGACGATGGTGGGGTTCATGGGTGCCTCACTCGATCTGTCGCTGGAGCTGGGTGGAGCCCGTCGCAGGGGCGCGCTCCGCGGTTCTCGGTTCGGCCGGAGGCGGGAGGTGGACGTCGAGGATCTCGACATTGACCTCGACGACCTCGAGGCCGACGAGCTCCGTCAGTGCCTCGTACACGGCCGCGCGGACGGCGTCGGCGAGCGCGTTCAGCGCGAACCCGTAGGAGGCGACGAGGCTGATGTCCACGGCGAGTTGGGTCTGACCGACTTCGACCTTGACGCCGTGGGAGAGGTCGTTGGCACCGACGGCGTCGCGGATGGCACCCAGGGCGCGCCCGCTGCCGGGGCCCAGCGCGTGGACGCCCGGAACGGCCCGGGCTGCGATGGCGGCGATCTTCACCGCCGCGGCGTCGCCGATCACGGTCCTTCCGTCCGCCGCATTCCGGGGAACGGGCAGCTGCCGGCCCGTGGGTTGGTCGATCATCGGATAACGCCCCTTTCGCTTGTGCCCAAGCGTAAGCCACGGCCCGTCCGGCCTGCCGCGGGCGCCGTGTCAGGACTCCGTGCAGTGCCGCCCGAGCCAGTCCTGGACCGGGACCATGGCGTGCCGGAACGCCTCCTCGTCGAACGTGCCCGATCCCTCGGGTGGTGCTTCGACGGAGAGCGCGAGTGTGGTGAAGTCGTCGTGCAGGTCTTCCGGCACCTTCTCACGGAGGTCGAGGATCTGCTGCTGCAGGGCCAGCAACTCGTCGGGGTCCGAGCCGGAGAGCAGTGTCAGGGGCGCGAGCATGGCGGTGGTCATGCCGCCGGCGACGATGACACAGTGGTCGGAGGTCTCGGGGGCCGCCGTCGGGCTCTCCGCCCCGGCCATGCTGTCCGGTGATGGCGCCGCCGTGCTGGGCTGCGGGGACGGGCTGGCCGGCATCGTCAGCATCGTCTCGGCGGGCGCCGAGTCGCCCTGCCCGCATCCGGCCAGGGCGAGCGCGAGGATGCACAACCCTGTAGCGGAAGGCAGGAGTCTCACTGGTGCCCTTTCGTCTCGGTGCGGTGCCGGGGGTCCAACGCGCGGTGACCGTGCAACTATCCCGGGAAGTTCCCCGCGGCGACCTGGTACGGCGAGGACGACAGCACGCTGCGGACCCTGCACGACGGGCGCGGCCCCGCTGCAATGCTACGGGCGGAACCCCGGGGTTGGCTGGGAGGAGGGCAGACGAGAAAACCCCGCGTTCCGTGGGGAACTGCGGGGTTTCAGCGGTGGCTCCGACCGGCGTCGATCCGGTGACCTTTCGATTTTCAGTCGAACGCTCTACCAACTGAGCTACAGAGCCTTGCAACCATCTTGCGGATGATCACCGTATCCAGCCCGGCCGGCTTCCCCGGGGGGATCCGGCCGCCTGAGCGACCCTGACGGGACTTGAACCCGCGACCTCCGCCGTGACAGGGCGGCGCGCTAACCAACTGCGCTACAGGGCCTTGCTAACTTCACTTGCTGTTTTTGCAAGAGTTCCAGCCTACCAGCACTTTTCGCTCCGGTTGACCGCCCGTGAGGGCGCCTCGTGCGTACCCCCAACGGGATTCGAACCCGTGTCGCCGCCGTGAAAGGGCGGTGTCCTAGGCCACTAGACGATGGGGGCCAGAACCACAGTCCGGGCTCCTGCGACCTTCCGGAGGACGAGCATTTCCGGCGGATCATTCCCTGTCGTGGACCTATAGAACTATAGAGGCACATCGCCGTTTACACAAAATCACCGTCCACGGCCGGAGTGGATACGATCGGGGCGTGCCGTTCGAGATCTCGCGTGAGGAATTCGGGGACGCCGTCGACGACGCGATCGACCGCATCCCCGACGATCTCGCGCGCGCCATGACCAACGTGGCGATCTTCGTGGTGGAGGAGTACGAGCCACCCCCGGGCGAAGCCGCGGACACGGAACTGCTCGGCCTGTACGAGGGCACGCCCCTCACCGAACGGGACTCCTGGTGGGACGCGGGGTCGCTGCCCGATCGCATCAGCATCTTCCGGGGACCCCTCATGCGCCTGTGCGACTCCCGCGAGGAGCTCGTCGAGGAGATCCTGGTGACCGTGGTCCACGAAATCGCACACCACTTCGGCATCGACGACGAGCGGCTCCACCAGCTCGGGTGGGGCTGACGCGGCCCGCGGTGACGGGCCGGTCAGCCGGCCTGGGGAACCATCGGGCCGAACGAACTCCGGTCCTCGAGCCGCGGGTCCGCCCGGTCGGGGACGATCAGCACCGGTCCGCGGGCGTGGTGCAGGACGCCCTGGCTCGTCGATCCCAGGAGCATGCCGGCGAACCCCCCGCGCCCGCGCGTCCCCACGACCAGCAGCTCCGACGTGGCCGAGGCCTCGATGAGCACCTCGGCGGGCGGTCCGTCCACGAGGTCCACCGTGATGTCGACGTCGGGGTAATGGCTCTGCAGCCAGTCGCGGCCGGCGGCCAGCTGGACCGCGAGGTCCGCGTGCAGCGCCTTCCGGTCCACCGGCGCCGGAACCCAGGCGAGCGACCCGTTGAACGGCGCCACGGAACAGATGACACGCAGGGGCAATCCCCTGGAGCGGGCTTCCTCGGCTGCGGCGAGCGAGGCCGTGCGTGCCTGCTCCGACCCGTCGACACCGACCACCACGACGGGCTCCACGGGCGCGTCCCTGTCCCTGTCCTTCCCCTGCTTCCTGCCGAGCTCCGGGTGGCCGAGCCGGACACCGGTGCAGACGGGGATGACCGCCGTCGGGCACTTGGCATGGGCGGGCAGGGCGCTGCTCACGGAGCCGAGCAGCCGGCCGACGAACCCGCCCCGGCCACGCGATCCCACCACCATCAGCTCGGCTTCCTCGGAGAGATCGAGGAGCACCCCGGCGGCGTCGCCCGTCTCGATCCGCGGATGGATCTCCAGCGCCATGCCCTCCAGACGGGACACGGCCTCGTCGAGGACGGCCTGTGCGCTCTCCCGGATGACCTCGTCGTCCACGGTGGCGTAGCCGGCGTCCATGCTCGACGCCGCGAAGACCGGCACCGTGTAGGCGGTCACCACGTAGAGCGGAGCGCTGCGGCGCCCGGCCTCACGCGCGGCCCACAGCAGCGCGCAGATGCTCTGGTCGGAACCGTCCACGCCGACGACTATCCCGTGCTGAACCAGCCCCTGCGGCAAGCCCTCGGTGTTCTCGCTGCTCACGGCAGGCCTCCCTCGGTGGTACCCCGGACCGCCGAAAGCGGCCGGTCCACCATTTGTAGCGCACCGGGGATGATCGGTCTATCCACGGTCCCAAATGTTATATAGGCTGCAGGAA
Organism: Arthrobacter sp. TJ-263; assembly: GCF_058269155.1. Taxonomy (NCBI): domain Bacteria; kingdom Bacillati; phylum Actinomycetota; class Actinomycetes; order Micrococcales; family Micrococcaceae; genus Arthrobacter; species Arthrobacter sp. TJ-263. The sequence continues at coordinate 254,369 of NZ_JBZCNE010000003.1, forward strand.
CCCGTCGCGGGGCCCTGCCTGGCAGGTGGAGAACCCCGCACGCAGTGCTCCTGGTCGACCGTTCGCACCCAGGAGTCCGTACGGCCCGGAAGAGGCGCCGGGCCGTACGGAATTCATGCTTCGTGTGGAGGTAACCCGGTGGATTCCTTGCCGCTTGATCCCGTCCGTTCTGCGTCTGCGTCTGCGCCCGCCGCGGCCGAGCAGACGAGCACCGTGGTCATCGGCTCGGGGCTGTCGGGCCTCGCCGTCGCCAGCGAGCTCAGCCGCCGCGGCATCGACGCGATCGTCGTCGAGAGCGTCGAGTGCTTCGACTCCGGGCCCCTGCGCACCGTCATGACGGACTCCGTCTCCCTCTCGGAACGCACCGAACTGATGCGGCTCCTGCGCGGCTACGCGACCGCCCACCAGATCGACGTCCGCCAGACCACCGTGGCCGAACAGCTCTGCATCATCGGCCACCCCCAACTCATCAAGGCTCCTGTGGAGCGCAAGAAGTGGGCGGTCCAGACGGCGGACGGGGTGCTCCTCGCCGACCACGTGGTCCTCACGAAGTTCCCGCAGAACGAGCTGCGCAGGTTCCTCCGCTCGATGGACATCGCGATCGGCCGCGACGTCAAGGACACCCTGCGCGCGATCGGGCTCTACCTCGTGGGCGTCGGCGAACTCCTGACGCCCACCACGCGCGAGATCATCCGCCAGGCGAAGCTGGTCAGCGACGCCATCGTGGAGCAGGGGCCCTCCGCCCTGAACCGCATCGTGCCACCCCGCGCGGCGATCTCGCCCCTGTAGGCCGGGTGCTGCGGGCGCCTGTCCATCCGCGCCTACGTGCCGGCGCCTACCTGCCGGCGCCGAGCCGCTTCCGTGCCGTGACCGCGAGCACGACGGCGATGGCCACGAGTGCCGCGATCATGAGGACGATGCTCCAGGGGAAGTCGCCGACGCCGGCCTGCTGGGTCTCCTCCGCCTGATCGTCCTGGACGTCCATGGGACCGGGCGTGCTCGCGGTGTCCGGCGCCGTCGTCCCGCCCTCCTGCGTGGTGAAGGCGAAGGAACCCTCGATGGGGTGGGAGTCGGCGCTGACCACACGCCAGTTGACGGTGTACTCGCCCGCGGGAGCGCCCGGGCGCAGGGGCTGGGTGGCCGAGCGGTCGACGATCGCCGCAGGACCGTCCGCCCAGTCCGCCCCGGATGCGTCCAGGACCTGGATCTGCGCTCCGATCCCGGACGGGACGCTGGAGAAGCTCAGTTCCAGGCTCGGCGGCAGCACGTCCACCACGGCGCCCTCTGCGGGATTGCTCCCGGTCAGCTCGTCGTGGGCGGTCGCGGCCCCACCGGCGCCCAGGAGGACCGCGAGCGCGAGCAGGACGGCGGGGAGGAGCGCCGCGAGGACCCGGTCAGCACGACGGCGGCGCGGGCGGTCGAATGTCGCGGACCGGGAGGGCAGGAGGAAGGCAGCCATGCTTCCACCCTACGTGGCGTCCCTGATGGCGTGCTGGGACACCGGGCTCCCGCCGAGGTCCGTCACGAACGGGGCCACAGCGGACCACCGGGATAGAATTTCCCCGACCCGCCCCTTCCCCCTAGGACCTCCCATGCTCAAAACCGGTTCCGCGCTGGATCGCTACTTCCACATCACCCAGCGGGGGTCGTCCGTCTCCCGCGAGATCCGGGGCGGACTCGCCACCTTCTTCGCCATGAGCTACATCGTGGTGCTCAACCCGCTCATCCTTGCCGGCGCCGATTCCTCGGGCACCGAGCTCGGGTTCGAACGCGTCGCCGCGGTGACCGCGCTCGTGGCCGGCATCCTGACCATCGTCATGGGCGCCTGGGCCAAGTACCCCTTCGCCCTCGCCACCGGACTCGGCGTCAACGCGTTCGTGGCGATCACCGTCGCGACGAACCCCGGCCTGACCTGGCCGGACATCATGGGCCTGGTCATGCTCGCGGGCCTCACCATGCTGGTGCTGGTCCTGACCGGGTTCCGTACGGCCGTCTTCAACGCCGTCCCCGAGAGCCTGAAGACGGCGATCGTGGTGGGCATCGGCCTGTTCATCGCGCTGATCGGCCTGGTCAATGCGGGCTTCGTGCGCCGCGTCCCCGACGTCGCCAACACCACCGTGCCCGTGGGCCTCGGCTTCGGCGGCGTCCTCATCGGGTGGCCCACCCTGGTGTTCGTCTTCGGCCTGATCCTGACGATCGCCCTGGTGGTCCGCAGGGTGCGCGGGGCGATCCTCATCGGCGTGCTCGCCGCGACGGTGCTCGCCGTCGTCCTCGAGGCCGTCTTCGATATCGGTGCCAGCTTCACGCCGGGCGAGGAGCCGAACCCGGCAGGGTGGTCGCTCGTGGTCCCGGAGCTCCCGTCCGGCTCGTGGGTCGGTGTCCCCGACCTCAGCCTCATCGGCAACGTGAGCCTCTTCGGGGCCTTCGGGCATCTCGGCGGGACCGCGGCGGTGCTGCTGACCTTCACGATCCTGCTGAGCATCTTCTTCGACGCCATGGGCACCATGGTGGGGCTCGCGAACGAGGCGAAGCTCGTCGACGCCAAGGGCAACATCCCCGGCGTGAACCGCGTCCTCGTGATCGACGCCCTCGGGGCCGTGGCAGGCGGCGCGGGATCCGTCTCGTCCAACCAGATCTACGTCGAGTCCGGGGCGGGCATCGGCGAGGGAGCCCGGACGGGCCTCGCCAACGTGGTGACGGGCATGCTGTTCCTCCTGGCGATGTTCTTCACACCGCTCATCAGCCTGGTGCCGTTCGAGGCCGTTGCTCCGGCCCTCGTGGTGGTGGGCTTCATGATGGTGGCGCAGGTGGGGCGCATCGACTTCGACGACTGGGGCATCGCCATCCCGGCGTTCCTCACCTTCACCCTCATGCCGTTCACCTACTCGATCGCGAACGGCCTCGGCGCGGGCTTCATCGCCTTCGTCCTGATCCGCGCCATCCAGGGCCGCGGCCGCGAGGTGCACCCGCTGATGTGGGCCGTGGCCGCCGCGTTCGTGGTGTTCTTCGGCATCGGGCCGATCGAGGAGATCCTCGGCGTCTGATCCGCGGCCGACGACGGCGGTCCGGGGACCGCCGTCGCCTCTCCTCCGTGATCAGCGGGCGGACCAGCCGCCGTCCATGACGTAGGAGGAGCCGGTGACCATCCCGGCGTCGTCGCCCGCCAGCCATGCGACGAGCGAGGCGACCTCCTCCGGTTCCACGAGCCGCTTGACCGCGGCCTCGGTGAGCATGATCTGTCCGAGGACCTCCTCCTCGCTGATCCCGTGCACGCGGGCCTGATCGGCCAGCTGGTGCTCCACCAGCGGCGTCCGGACGTAGCCCGGGTTGACGCAGTTGCTCGTGACGCCGTGGGCGCCGCCCTCGAGGGCCGTGACCTTGGAGAGACCCTCGAGGCCGTGCTTGGCCGCGACGTAGGCGGCCTTGAACGGCGAGGCACGCAGCCCGTGGACCGACGAGATGTTGATGATCCGGCCGAAGCCCCGCGCGTACATGCCCGGGAGTGCGGCGCGGATGAGGAGGAACGGCGCCTCGACCATCAGCCGCTGGATGCGGCGGAAGTCCTCGGGGTCGAACTCCTCGAGGGGGCTGACGGTCTGGATCCCGGCGTTGTTCACGAGGATGTCCGTCTCGAGTGTCAGCGTCTCGAGCGCCCGCGTGTCGAGGAGGTCCACCGCCCACGCGTCGCCGCCGAGGTCGGCCGCCAGGTCTCCGGCGCCGGCTTCGTCCCGGTCCGCGACCACGACGTGCGCTCCGCGTCCGGCGAGCGCTCGGGCGCAGGCTGCTCCGATGCCGCTCGCACCGCCCGTGACCAGTGCCCGCCGGCCGGACAGGGGCCCGGCGGTCGGAGCGGTCACCGGTTGGGACGCCGTCGTGCTCATGGCTTGGCCTGTCCTGCGACCGGCTCGTCCAGTCCGTGGCGGCGCGCATCCTCGGCGTCGACTTCGCGCAGGGAGGCTCCGCGGGTCTCCTTCAGGGTCAGCACCGCGACGAGGGTGATCCCGCAGGCGATCACGAGATAGATGGCCACGGGCACCCAGCTGCTGTATTCCTGCAGGAGGGCCGTCGCGATGATCGGCGCGAGGGATCCCGCGAGGATCGAGGTCACCTGGTAGCCCAGGGAGACGCCGGAGTAGCGCATGCGCGTGGGGAACATCTCCGACATGATGGCCGGCTGGCCCGCGTACATGAGGGCGTGGAAGACGAGGCCGATGGTGACCGCCAGGATGATCAGGAAGGGGTTCAGGGTGTCGAACATCGGGAAGGCGAAGAACGCCCACGTGGCACCGAGGACCACTCCGGCGAGATAGACCGGCTTGCGGCCGAAGGCGTCCGAGAGCCTGCCCACCTGCGGGATCACGAGGAAGTGGACGACGTGGGCGATCAGCAGGGCCAGGAGGAGCTGCGAGGTGTCGTACTGGTGCACGGTCTTGAGGTAGACGATCGTGAAGCTGACGATGATGTAGTAGAGGATGTTCTCGGCGAACCGCAGGCCCATGGCCCCGAGGACCCCCTTGGGGTACCGCTTGACCACTTCGAAGACGCCGTAGCTGACAGCCTTCTCGGATTCGATCTTCTCGCGTGCCTCGAGGAAGATCGGCGCCTCGCTGACGTGGGTCCGGATGTAGTAGCCGATCACCACGATGATCGCGGAGGCCCAGAAGGCCACGCGCCAGCCCCAGCTGAGGAATTCGTCCTGCGGCAGGATCCAGCTCATGCCCAGCAGGACGAGCGTCGCCAGGAGGTTGCCCACCGGGACGGCCGCCTGCGGCCAGCTGGACCAGAACCCGCGGGACCGGTTGGGGCTGTGCTCGGCGACGAGGAGCACGGCGCCGCCCCACTCCCCGCCGACGGCGAAGCCCTGGACGAAGCGCAGGACCACCAGCAGCGCCGGAGCCCAGTAGCCGATCGAGTTGAAGCCGGGGAGGCATCCCATGAGGAAGGTGGCGACGCCCACGAGGATGATCGTGATCTGGAGCGTGTGCTTCCGTCCGAGCTTGTCGCCGATCTGCCCGAAGACGATCCCGCCGAGCGGCCGGGCCACGAAGCCGACGGCGTACGTGAGGAAGGCCGCGATGATGCCGTCGAGTTCGGAACCTGCGTTGGGGAAGAACAACGTCCCGAAGACCAGGCTCGCCGCCGTGGCGTACAGGAAGAACTCGTACCACTCGACGATCGTCCCGACCATGGCGGCTCCGACGATCCGCTTGAGGCCCGATGTCTCTTCCGGCGCGTCACCGCCCTTCCGGCTACCGGGGGTACTCGCCCGCTGATTGACGCTCATGGGATCTCCTTGGTCGACGCTGACAGGGGTGCCGGCCCGCAGGGGCCGCGGCTGGTTCTGTTCGAGTATCCCTGCGACCCTCCTGTCCGCCAATGACCAGATCGGCACCAGCGCTCTGCAATACTGCAGATATGTCCGCGCCCAATGCCCAGGATCTCGTGGTGCTGCTCGCCGTCGCACAGAGCGGGCGATTCACCACGGCCGGTGAGTCGCTGGGGCTGAACCACACCACGGTGTCCCGGCGGATCGCGGCCCTGGAGAAGGCGCTCGGCGGGCGGGTCCTCTCCCGTGGCAGCGGCGGGTGGGAGCTGACGGACCTGGGCCGACGGGCGGTGGACGCGGCAGCCGTCGTCGCGGAGGCGGTCGCCCGGCTGGGTGATGGTGACGGAGCGCTCTCGGGCGTGGTGCGGATGAGTGCCACCGACGGCTTCAGCGCCTTCATCGCGGCCCCCGCCTTCGCCCGGCTCCGGGCCGCGAACCCCCTGCTGCGCATCGAGATCGTCAGTACGACCCGCCGGGCCTCGCAGACCCGGACGGGCCTCGACTTCGAGGTGGTGGTCGGCGAACCGCAGGTGCACCGGGCGGAGGCGGAGCGACTGGGCTCCTACGTCCTCGGGCTGTACGCGTCCGAGGAGTACCTCGCGGCACACGGGGCGCCGGCGACGCTTGCGGAAGCCATGGATCATCAGCTCGTGTACTTCATCGACGCGATGCTGCAGGTGGACAGCCTCGATGCCCCCCGGCGGCTCCTTCCCGCCATGCGCGACGCCCTGAGTTCGACCAACGTCTTCGTCCACGTCGAAGCCACCCGGGCGGGCGCCGGGCTCGGCCTGCTGCCCTGCTTCATGGCCGATCGGCACGCCGACCTCGTCCGGCTCCTCCCCGACGACGTCGCCGAGGAACTCGACTACTGGCTCGTGGTGCGGGCGGACGCGCTGCGCCAGCCGGCGATCGCCGCCGTCGTCGACGCCCTGAGGCACTCGACCGCGGCCATGGAGCCGCAGCTCCTGGGCCTCGGCTGACGGTCCGGGAGCGGGCGCCGGCCGGTGGCTCCCTCAGTCCGCGAGGAGCCGGGCGTTCGCGGCGAACGTCCGGACCCGGGCGTCCTGCCAGAGGTGTGCCGGCACTCCCCCGCCGAGCAGTTCGCGCGCCAGTCCCGGATCCTCGCCGAGGGGGGCGTCGCTGCCGGCGATGATCACGTTGCCGTAGCGCCGGCCCTTCAGCATCGCGGGGTCGGCGACGATCGCGGTGTTCGCGAACTCCGCGGCGATGGTCGCGGCCTCCCGCCGTGCCATCGCCAGGTTCGGGGTGTCGCCGCAGTTGACGAGGTAGACGCCGTCGGCCGCGAGCACGCGCCTGGCCGCCCGGGTGAACTCCGTCGTCGTCAGGGATGCGGGCGTGACCGCCCCGGCGAAGACGTCCCGGATGACGAGGTCGCGGCTGTCCTCGCTGAGGGACTCCGTCACGGCGCGGGCCTCCCCGACCCGGATGCGCACGAGGGGTGCGCGCGGCAGGTCGAACCACGTGCGGACCAGCTCCGCGAGCCGCCCGTCGAGTTCGACGACGACCTGGCGGGCCTGGGGGTGGCTCGCGGCGAAGCGGCGCGCGAGCGAGCACGCCCCTCCCCCGAGATGCAACACCCGCAGCCGTTCCGACGGCGCCCACCGGGAGTCGACGAGGGAGGCGATCCAGTGCATGTACTCGAAGTCCAGGTGCAGCGGATCGTCCAGGTCGATATGGGAGCTGGGGACGCCGTTGACGCGCAGCACCCAGCCGTTCGGGCTGTACGGATCGGGCTCGAGCTCGCACGTCCCGGTGTCGATCGGGAACTCGCCGATCTCGGGGCGGGGCCCTGCCGGTTTCGCCATCGTCGGAAGCCTCCTCATCCTCGGTCGGGGCGGTGCATGCGGAACATGGGCCGGTGGTGCCAGGTGGGTCCGCAGAGCATGGACGTGCCGTCCGGTGCGAAGCCGTTGCGGACGTAGAAGCGCTCGGCCCGCGGATTGCCGTTCAGGATCCAGAGGTACGCTGCCCGGGCGCCGATCGCCGTGTCCAGCAGGCGTTGTCCGAGACCCGAGCCGTGCGTGGACCGCAGCGTGTAGATGTGGTGCAGCTCGAAGTCGGGGCGGTCCTCGTCCCGGCCCGGGCCGGAGGTCGCGATGGCGACCGGCCCGCCGTCGTCGTCGAACGCCAGCCAGCTCCGTGCGCTGCCGGGGGTCCGCGCCGCCTCCTCGAACGCCGCACGACGGCGCGCGATCAGGTGGGGCAGCTCGGCGTCGTAGTACGCGTGGTACTCCGGGGGCATGATGTGCTCGTACGTCTCGTGCAGGCCGGCGACGTGGGTGCGGACGTACGCCTCCGCGTCGTCGGCGGTGGCCGGCCGGATCACGTAGGGCAGTGTCAGCAGGGGCTGTGTCACCGTGTCAGCTTAGTGGCCCGGGGCTACCGCCCCTGTCCGGGCGGTCCTAGGAGTGGCCCTCGAACTGTTCCTGTTCGGCGAGCGCCGCCTCGAGCCGCTCGACCTTGCCGGTCAGCTCCCCCGTCCTGCCGGGGCGGATGTCCGCCTTCAGCACGAGGGACACGCGGCTCCCGTAGCGGCCAGCGGCCTCCGTGGCGTGCTTGACCACGGCCATCACCTCGTCCCACTCGCCCTCGATGGTGGTGAACATCGAATCGGTGGAGTTCGGGAGGCCCGATTCCCGGACGACGGCGACCGCGGCGGCGACGGCGTCGTGCACCGAGCCGTCGGGATCCTCGCCGGAGAGGGCGGAGGTTCCGGACGGGGCGACACTGAAGGCTACGAGCATGGTCCCAGTCTGGCATGCCACCGTCCCCGGGGTCAGCCCCAGTCGGTCAAGGCGCCGAGGGTGCGCCGGCCCGGACCTGGTGCGCCGGCGGCGCTGCGGGTCCGGGCACCCGGCGCGGCGGCCCGCCCCACCGCGACTCGCTCCGGGCCCCGGCGATCGCTAAGCCAACTGCTTGTTGCCACCCTCTGCCGGCCGTTAAGATTCAGACGGTCGCCGTGCGGTCCACGGCCAGCAGATTGGATGCCATGAAGAGCAGGATCTCCCCCGATGAGCCGTTCCCCGAGGACCTGGGTGATTTGAAGGACCAGGACGTCGAAGTCCTCAACAGCAAGGTCCACCGGGAGGTCGACCACGAGTTCGCGACGGAGGGGGAGGTCGACCCCGAGACGGCGGCACGCAGGGACGAAGTCGCAGGTGAGCTCGACGACCGGGACGCCGGCCCCGGCCTCAGACTGGTGCCCCGGCGCGACGAGGACGACGAGGACGAGGGCAACGCCGTCCGGGCCGACGGCGGGCGCTAGGCGGAACTGCCGCACACCGGCCTGACGTCACGGGAGCACTTCCGGGAATGCTCCGTGCGGCATGTGCGTTGCCGCAGGAGTCGCGCCACTCAGAGGGCCCGACCTCTGTAAGCCTCCCGGTCTTCAACGGTGCGACCGGGGCGACGACCGCCGGACATCCCACGATTGGTACCCCTTGTCTGTTTCCTCCGCGAAGGTGACCACCACCGCGCCGTTCCCCTATATCGGGCTGCTGTCCCTTGCCGGAGCGATCTTCGTCTCCGTCACGAGCGAATTCCTGCCCACCGGCCTCCTGCCGGCCATGGCACGGGACCTCGGCGTCGGCATCTCGACCGCCGGCTATCTCGTGACCATCTTCGCCGGGACCGTCGTCGTCGCCACCACGCCCCTGGCCGCCGTGACGCAGCGGTTCTCCCGCAAGTCCCTGATCGTCGTCGTCCTCCTGGTGATCGCGGTCTCGAACGTGCTCGCGGCGATCGCCCCCACCTACGGTGTGCTCGTGGCCGCGCGCATCCTCGGCGGACTGGCGCACGGCCTGTTCTGGGCCGTGGTCGCCGCCTACTCCGCGCACCTCGTCCCGGCGCACCAGCTCGGCAAGGCGGTTGCCATCACCGCGGGCGGCGGCACGGCCGCATTCGTGCTGGGTGTCCCCGTGGGTACCGCGATCGGGAACGCGCTCGGCTGGCGTGCAGCGTTCACGATCATCGGCGTGGTCGTCGCCCTGCTCGCCCTGGTGATCGTGAAGTTCCTGCCGCCCGTCGACCACCACGTGGAGCGGAAGGCGGGCGAGGCGCGCGTCCCGCTGCGCCGCGACCCGAGCTTCCGCGCGGTCATCCTGCTGTGCACCGTCATCCTGATCCTGCTGACCGGCCAGAACACCTTCTACACGTACATCGCGGCATGGCTGACCGACGTCTCGGCCTTCGAACCCGGGTCCGTCGCCCTCGTCCTGTTCCTCTACGGCGGCGCGGGCATCATCGGCCTTGTCGGCGCCGGCTACGCCGCGGACCGCTTCCCCCGGAAGGCGTTCGTCGGTGTGGTCCTGATGGTCATGGCCGCCGTCCTCACCCTCGCCCTCGCGACCTCCAACACCGTGGTGGTGCTCGTCGGCGTCATCGTCTGGGGTGCCGCGTTCGGCGGGATCCCGGCCCTGCTGCAGACCCGCATGCTCCGCACCGCCTCCTTCCGCACGCGTGACCTCTCGGCTGCCCTGCAGACGACGGCGTTCAACATCGGCATCGGCGGTGGCGCCCTCCTCGGCGGGCTCCTGCTCGACGGCATCGGCCTCGACATCCTCCCGTTCACGATGATCGCGATCGTCGCCGCCGGCCTTGCCCTGAGCCTCGCGACCGACACCGTCAAGGACCGGCGGGAACGGCGCCGGCTCCGCGCCGACTGACCAGGGACGGCGCATTCCCGCGCGCGGACGGGCGCCGGGGATAGGGCATTCATCACAGTCGGGGGTTTCCGCAACTCCTCGAGGAGGCTCTTCCCGGGCGCCGTCCGTAGCCGGCGTACGGGATGGCCCGCCGCCCGGACGGTCCGCGACCCGCCGTCGAGGATCGCCGCAGCCACAGGGAAGCAGGGCTCATCCGGTCAACGGCGGAGCAGGTTCCGGCGGGCGGATCCCCGGGGCATCATCCACCGCCGACGGGCTCCCGCAAGCGGGTTCTCGCGCAGGATCCGCCCGGAGCAGGCCGCCACCGCACGCGTACGGTCGGGAGTATGTCTAATTCCACCCAGCCCATCCAAGGATCACCGCCCAGCGAGGACACACCCTTCGAGGTCCCTCCCGGACAGGCTCCCACGAAGGCTGCGCTGGACAAGCCCGTCCTCTTCGTCTCCCTGTCGATCGTCATCCTGCTGATGCTCGCGGCAGTCCTCTTCCCTACCCGTTTCTCGGACTTCACGACCTCCGTCCTCACCGGACTCGTGGCGAACTTCGGGTGGGCCTTCGTCCTCACTGCCACCGGCTTCGTGGTGTTCGCCCTGTTCCTGGCGTTCAGCAAGTACGGCCGGATCCCCCTCGGGCAGGACGGCGAGAAGCCCGAGCATTCGCGGCTGTCCTGGATCGCCATGATGTTCAGCGCCGGCATGGGCATCGGGCTCATGTTCTACGGCGTCACCGAGCCCATCTCCCATTACACCGCGCCGCCCGTCGAGGGTATCGAGCCCGGCAGTTCGGAAGCCGCCCGGCAGGCCATGAACTACACGCTCTTCCACTGGGCCATCCACCCCTGGGCCATCTACGCCGTCGTCGGCCTGGCCCTCGCATACTCGGCCTTCCGGAGGGGTCGCGGCGTCGGCTTCAGTGGCGCATTCACGGCCCTGTTCCGCGGCCGCCCCGCACCCCGGGCCCTGCGCGCCATCGACGTGTTCGCGATCTTCGCGACCCTCTTCGGATCGGCCACCTCCCTGGGCCTCGGCGTCCTGCAGATCAACGGCGGTCTCTCGGAGGTCTTCGGCACGGGCAGCAGCCTGGCCCTGCAGATCGGCATCATCGCCGTCCTCACCGTCTGCTTCGTCATCTCCGCCGTCAGCGGCGTGAGCCGCGGCATCAAGTGGCTCTCCAACGGCAACATGATCCTGGCCCTGGCCCTGCTGTTCTTCCTGTTCGTCGTGGGCCCCACGGTCTTCATCCTCGAACTGATCCCGGCCTCGGCAGGCAGCTACCTCGTCAGCCTGCCGCAGATGGCGTCCCGCACGGGCGCGTTCGGCGGCCACGAGTGGCTCGCCGCATGGACCATCTTCTACTGGGCGTGGTGGGTCTCGTGGACGCCCTTCGTCGGTTCCTTCCTGGCGAAGATCTCGCGCGGACGCACCATCCGGGAGTTCGTGATCGGCGTCGTCGCCGTCCCCAGCGTCATCAGCGTGATCTGGTTCGGTGTCTGGGGCGGCTCGGCGCTCAACCTGCAGGACAACGGGGTCGACATCGCGGCCGCCACCGCCGAGAGCCAGGAGTCCGCGATGTTCGCGCTCCTCGCCCAGTACCCGCTGGCTGCGGTGACCTCGATCCTCGTGGTGATCCTCGTGGCCGTCTTCTTCATCTCGGGTGCGGACGCCTCCTCGATCGTGCTCGGGTCACTCTCCTCCTTCGGCGCAGCCGTCCCCCGCAAGTGGCTGACCATCCTGTGGGGCACACTGACCGGCGCGGTCGCCGCCGTCCTGCTCTCGGTCGGAAGCCTCGAGGCGCTGCAGACGCTGACCATCATCGCCGCCGCCCCGTTCCTGCTCGTCATGATCGGGCTGTGCGTGGCCCTCATGATGGATCTGTCGAAGGACCCGCTCATCACCGGCGCCCGCCGCACCGGCTCGCGGGCCGCGCGGAGGATCACCACCCCACAGCCCTGACGCGCCCGGGGGTGATGCGCCGGGCGGAGACCCCGCGGGGCAGAATGGTGCGATGCGCGCCGTCTGCTTCGATGAGTTCTCCGCCCGTCCCGTCCTCCGGGACGTGCCCCGACCCGTGCCATCGCCGCGCGGCGTCGTCGTCCGCGTCGAGGCCACCGGGCTGTGCCGCAGCGACGTGCACGGCTGGCTGGGACACGACGACGGCATCACCCTCCCGCACGTGCCGGGCCACGAACTCGTGGGCACCATCGCGGCGGTGGGCGAGGACGTCCGGCGCTTCTCGGTCGGCGAGCGCGTCACGACGCCGTTCGTCTGCGCCTGCGGTCACTGCCCCGAATGCGTGTCCGGCAACGGCCAGGTGTGCCGCAACCAGACGCAGCCGGGCTTCACGCACTGGGGCTCCTTCGCGGACCTCGTGGCCCTGCACGACGCCGACACGAACCTCATCGCCGTCCCCGAGTCCCTCGACGCCGGCGCCGCCGCCCTCCTCGGTTGCCGCTTCGCGACGTCGTACCGCGGCCTCGTGCACCAGGCGCGGCTGGCTGCCGGCGACACCCTCCTCGTGGTCGGTTGCGGCGGCGTGGGGCTGAGCGCCGTCATGATCGGCGTGGCGCTGGGGGCCCGCGTGATCGGCGTCGACGTCGACGGGGACGCCCTGGCGCGCGCCGCCCGCTTCGGCGCCGCGGACACCGTCCAGTCGGCGGGACTCTCCCGCGCCGCCGTGATCGACGCCGTGCGGGACGCCGCGCCCTCGGGCATCGACGTGTCCGTCGATGCGCTGGGCCGCGAGGAGACCGCCGCGATCGGCATCCTGTCCCTGCGGCCGAGGGGCCGGCACGTGCAGATCGGCCTGTTCCCCGCGGACCCGGTGATCCCGATGGGCGCCGTCATCGGGAAGGAGCTCGCCGTCCTCGGCAGCCACGGCATGCCCGCGCACGACTACCCGGGGCTGCTGGACCTCGTGGCCGCCGGCCGGCTGCGCCCGCAGGACCTCATCGAACGCAGGATCGCCCTCGATGCCGTGCCCGACGCCCTGGTCGCGATGGCCGGCGACACGTCCGCGGGCGGGGTGACCGTCGTCGACCTCGGAGTGTGACGCGGACCGCGCTACCGGTGGCGCTTCGCATACGGAGATACTGGGGCATGGAACCCATGCCGCGCCCCGCTGATCCGCCGTCGAATGCGGTCACCCTCCGATTCCTCGCCTCGCCCACCGATCTCGGGCACAGCGGCTCGGTGGACGCCGGCACCGTGCTCGAGTGGGTGGACAAGGCCGCCTACGCGGCCGCCGTCGGCTGGGCGAAGACCTACTGCGTGACCGCGTACGTCGGGAACATCCACTTCGCGGATCCCGTGATGGTCGGCGACCTCGTGGAGGTGGAGGCCACGATCGTCCACACCGGCACGTCCTCCATGCACATCCGCACCATCGTCTCCTCCGGATCCGTGACCGGGGACGACGGCGGGAAGCGCAGCGAGTGCCTCGTCATCTTCGTTGCGGTGGGGCCGGACGGCAAACCCGTCCCGGTGCCGCCCTTCGAACCGCGGACGGAGGCCGAGCGCGTGGAGAGTGGTCATGCCATCGCGCGCATCGAGGTCCGCAAGGAGATCGTCGAAGAGATGCGCCGGCAGGAATACACCGACGGCAGCACCGCGGAGCGGACGGTCCTCCGGTTCCTCGCCGCACCCACCGACGTCAACTGGGGTGGAAAGGTGCACGGCGGCACGGTGATGGACTGGATCGACGAGGCCGCCTACGTCTGCTCCACGCGGTACTGCGGGCTGGACACCGTGGCCGTGTTCTCCGGCGGCGTCCGCTTCCTGAAGCCCCTGCACATCGGTGACGTCGTCGAGGTGGAGGCGCGACTCGTCTATACGGGCAACAAGGGCATGCACATCGCAGTGCACGTCCGCTCCGGGAGCCCGAGGTCCCGCGACATGGAGCTCACCACCACGTGCCTCACGGTCATGGTGGCACGCGACGAGGAAGGGACGGCGGTGCCGGTGCCACCCTGGGTGCCGAGGTCGGAGGAGGACCGACGGCTCCACGACCACGCCCGGAACCTGCTGCTGATCCGCAGCCGTGCCCCGGGCAGCGTCCTGCCGACGCATCTGCAGCAGGCCGGCTGAGGGTCGTCAGCGGATCGTCGCCGACCGCGCCGGGATGCTGAGGGCGACGGCCCTAGTATCTCGCCGCGGTGCTGTTGGCGATCCGGTAGGACTCCTCGATGAGTTCGGTCAGCTCCTCGTGATCGATCCGGCCGAGCCGCACGAGCACCAGTGACTCGTACTGGTCGTGGTGGGGATGGATGAAGAAGGCGCCCGGCTGGGTCGCGAGCAGCGCATCCCGTTCCTCGGTCTTGATCGTCAGGACGGTGTCATCCCACATGCGGGCGAAAAGCGTCCGGGCGAACCAGGCGGGTCGGTTCCAGCTCATCCGCTCCGAGGTCCCGGGCAGGGCGAGGCAGGCTGATCGCACATCGTCTTCGCTGACCATGGACCAACCATGGCACCGGCGGTGCGGCCGGTCCAGTGCTTGCTCGAGGCGATTCCGTGAATTCCCCGGCCACCGCCGCATCACGATACGCATACGGATCGGCAACGATCCCGCAGACCTCATAACGATCCGGGCAGGGTGCTGACCGGGTATCCCGGACGGCACCATCATGGAGCGATCCACCCGCGCTACGAAGGAGTAACCATGGGTCGCCCAGGTACCGTGCTGCTGTCCTCCGGGGCTGTGTGCCTCGCCCTTCTTCTCACCTCCTGCGCTCCTCCCGAGGCCGATGCCGGTGCCGATACCGCGCAGACCCGGGAGGCCCAGGACGTCCCGTCAGTGACCGGCACCCCACCCGCCGGCACCCCGGCGTCGGACCCCCCGTCCGAGGCCCCGCCGTCCGAGGCCCCGACCGGCGACGGCGACGGCGACTCGGGATGGGCCACCTACACGACCCCGGACGGAGACCTGTCCTTCGACCACCCCGGGGACTGGACCGTCGTCGCGTCCACCCCGGCCCCGCCGGAGGGCGTGGCCGTCGCCGTCGAGGATGACGCCGGCCGACGGCTCGCGTCCCTGCAAACGAATCTGGTCACGGGGGCCGTGTGCCCGGCGGAGGTGCCGTACTCGCTCCTGGACTCCGAGCCGCTGCCGGCCCTGGCCCAGGATCCGGGCATCCCGATGTTCGTCTTCGAAGGCCGTACGGACCCCTCGGTGGCCGACCCGGTCGCGGCGTCCATCCTCGCCTACGGCATCACCTCCGGGCCCCTTCCGGAGGGGCCGACCGCCTGCCCCATCGCCCATTTCTTCACATGGCCACCTTCCGGGGCGGCGTTCGGCGGCATCTACGACCCGTACGAGATCTACCCCGGTAAGCCGATGCACATCGACACACCGCAGGCCTACATGGAGACGGAGGAGTACCAGCAGATCAGGACGATGCTCACGTCCCTGCGCCCCGCCGGTTAGGAGAGAGCGCGGGCGGGCGCAGGAGCGGCATGATGGACGCGGGGACGTGAGCCGGCCGAGCGGCCGACGCAGGAGGAGGATCCGCGGCGATGAGGAGTGTTGGCACCATCGAGGAACTCGGGGCCCTCCTGCCCTCCCCCGTCCCCGGCAGGAGGACCCTGCTCGGAATCGCGGGACCGCCGGGTGCAGGGAAGTCCACCGTCGCCGCGGCCATCGCCGCGGCCGACCCCGAGCACCATGCCCTGGTCCCCATGGACGGATTCCATCTGGCGGATCAGGCCCTGGCCACCCTCGGCCTGCTGGACCGCAAGGGCGCCCCCGACACCTTCGACGCCCACGGTTATGCCGCCCTGCTGGCACGTCTGGCGGGCCATCCCTGCCATACCGTGTACGCGCCGGCGTTCGAGCGTCGGCTCGAGCAGCCGCTCGCCAACGCCCTGCCGGTAACACCCTCGTGCTCCCTGCTCATCACCGACGGCAACTACCTGCTCCTCGACGCACCGGGCTGGCGGGACGCCAGGAGCCACCTCGACCAGGTGTGGTTCGTCGACGTCGAGCCCGGGCTGCGCCGGCGCCGCCTCGTCGCGCGGCACATCCACTTCGGCAAGACATCCGCGGAAGCCGAGGACTGGGTCCGCCGGGTGGACGAACCCAACGCGGCGCGCGTGGCCGCCACCCGGGACAGGGCCGACCGCGTCCTCGACCTGTCCGAGTGGCGCGTCGGCTGACCGAGGCGCCTCAGTCCGTCAGGAACCAGTCGCGCGCCGGATTCGCCACCTCCGGCGGGGTGCGGCCGACCCCCGGCTGCGCCACCCAGTCGACACTGTTGGCGAGCACACGCCGGATCTGCGGGTGGTGGTAGACCGGGTACTCCTGATCGCCGGGGCTGAAGTAGAAGATCCGCCCCTTTCCGCGAGAGAACGTCACACCGGAGCGGAACACCTCGCCACCCTCGAAGGAACTGATGAAGATGAGGTCGTCCGGTTCGGGGATGTCGAAGAGTTCGCCGTACATCTCCTGCTCGGGGATCACGATCGGGCTCTCGATGCCGGCGGCGATCGGGTGCGAGGGCTTGACCGTCCAGACCAGTTCGCGCTCGCCGTCGTTGCGCCACTTCAACGAGCACGTGGTGCCGAGGAGCCGCGTGAGGATCTTCGAGAAGTGGCCGGAATGCAGCACCACCAGTCCCATGCCGGCGAGGACATGCCGGTGCACGCGATCGACGACGTCGTCCGCCACCTCGCCGTGTGCGATGTGCCCCCACCACAGCAGGACGTCGGTGCCGGCGAGGACCTCCTCGCTGAGGCCGTGCTCGGGGTCGGCGAGGGTCGCCGTCGTGATGTCCGAGCCGGGGAAGTAAGCGGCGAGGGATTCCGCGACGGCGCCGTGGATGCCCCGCGGGTACATCTCGCCGATGGTCGCGGGCTCGTTGCGGGCCTCGTGGACGCCCTCGTTCCAGACGACGATCGTGGGCTTGCTGTCGAAGACCATCAGAGCTCCACCTCGCGACGCCCGGCCGCGGATGCGTAGCACGCGTCGATGATGCGGGCCCGCGTGAGCGCCAGGGACCCGTCGTGCCGCCCCCACTCGGTCTGGCCCGCGCGGATCGCGGCGAGGAAGTCGTCGATGACGCCCTGGTGCCCGGCCGAGGAGCCGACCTCGGGCTCGTAGTCGCCGTCCTCGCGGAACACGCGCAGGCTCTCGACGGCGTCGGACGGCGAGCCGACGCGGCTCAGTTCGGCGCCGCCGTCGGTCCCGTAGATCCGGAAGTCCATGAGGTCCGCCGTCGGTCGGTACGCCGCCCATCCCGCCTCGACCAGGAGGGTCACCCCGCCCTCGAGCCGGAGGAACGCGGTCGCGAAATCCTCCACCTCGAACGCGGAACCGGCGGCCTGCGCGCCGTAGGCTCCGCCGCCGCGACCCTGCGGGCCGAGTTCCGAGTAGGTGGACGCCGAGACCGAGAGCACCTTCGGCTCACCGAGCAGGTGCAGCGCGTAGTCGATCACATGGACGCCGATGTCCGAGAGCGGGCCGCCTCCGGCCATCTCCCGGTTGGTGAACCAGCTGCCCAGCGACGGGATGCCCGAGCGGCGCAGCCAAACCGCTTTCGCGTAATAGGGGCGCCCGATTCCGCCGTCGTCGATCACGCGCTTCAGGGCCGCGATGTCGCCGCGTCGCCGGTGGTTGAAGGCGACATCGAGCACCCGCCCTGCCCGGCGTGCGGCGTCGACCATGAGCCGGCCCTCGTCGCCGTCGCGGGCGATCGGTTTCTCGCTGAGCACGTGGAGGCCGCGGTCCAGGGCTGCGACGGCGATGGGGGCGTGGAGGAACGTGGGGACGGCGACGCTCACGGCGTCGAGCCCTTCGAGGGCGATCAGGTCCTCCCACCGCTCGACCGCGTGGGGGATCCGGTACTCGGCCCGGAGTTCGGCGAGCAGGTCCGGTTCCATGCCCGCCAGCCCGATGATCTCGACGTCCTCGCTGTTCGCGTAGGCCGCGAGGTGCTGGCGGCCGGCCCAGCCGATGCCGACCACACCTACTCTCAGGCGTCGTCCGTGCGGTGCGTGCTCGTCCAAGGAGGCTGTCCTTTGCTGTCGGGTGCGGCGGCTGCGTGGCGAGCCCCTCCAGCAGTCCTACCGTCTCGCCGTGGGCGCTGTCCATGGGACCGGTAGCCGCCCGCCTGCACGGTTACGCTGGTTCGACGCCCGCCGCCGCACCGGGAAGGAGCCGCGCGTGACCACCGACCAGGACCTCTCCGTCGGCCAGCTCGCCGCACGCAGCGGCATGAGCGTCTCCGCGCTGCACTTCTACGAACGCCGGGGCCTGATCACCAGCCGGCGCACCAGCGGCAACCAGCGTCGGTACGACCGCTCGGTCCTCCGCCGGGTCGCCGTCATCGGCGCCGCCCAGCGCGCGGGAATCCCCCTCGCCACCGTAGCCCGTGCCTTCGCCGAGCTACCGACCGACGGCGTCCCGGACCAGGCGGACTGGCAGCGGCTCTCCGCCGCCTGGCAGCAGGAGATCGACAAGCGGATCTCCCAGCTCGAGCACCTGCGGGACCGGTTGGACGGCTGCATCGGCTGCGGCTGCCTGTCCCTCGCCGCCTGCGGCTTCGTCAACCCCGACGACGCCGCCGGTTCCAGGGGCGTCCGGTCCACCCTGCTGGACGCCGACCCGCCGATTTGACCTCAACCTCTGTTGAGGTTCTAGCGTTGACGGCATGACGACTCCCACCGGCCACGCGATCGCCACGGCCGAGCTCTTCAAGGACGCGTTCCGCGCGCACCCGGCCGGCATCGCCGTCATCACCGCTCAGGGAGTGGACGGGCCGGTCGGCCTGACGGCGTCGTCCGTGTCCTCCGTCTCCGCCGAGCCGCCCGTCCTCGCCTTCTCGGTCTCGACGGCGTCGTCGTCGGCGGCCGCCCTCATCGCGGCGGAGACGCTGGTGGTCCACCTGCTCGGCACCGATCAGGTCGGCATCGCGCAGCTCTTCGCGACCCGCGGCGCCGACCGTTTCGGCGGCGCGGTGGACTGGCGGCCGCTCCCCACGGGCGAGCCGCTCCTGACGGAGGCACCGTGGGCCCTGCGGTGTCGCATCCTGCACCGCCTGCCCGTCGGGGGGTCGATGATCCTCGCCGCGGAGGTCGTGGCCATCGAGCAGGGCGACGACGGCGCCGCCGGGGCGCCGCTGGTCTACCACAACCGCTCCTACCACCGGCTGGGCGACCACTCACTGCTGTACTGAGCGGTCTGGGCCGGCCGCCGGCGGACCCTCGGCGAGCCATTGGTTGCCTCTGCGATCGAAAGCCTAGAATGAACCGTCATCGACAGAGGGGACCGGTTCGTGCGCGACGCCTGGAAGCGGCTGGGGTCCTTCACCGCCGTCGGGGCCGTGGCCTTCATCGTCGACATCTCGGTGTTCAACATCCTCTCCTCGGGGCTGGGGGTGGGCCCCATCTCGTCGAAGGTCTCCTCGGTCGCCCTGGCGACCGGCGTCTCCTGGTTGGGCAGCAGGCACTTCACGTTCCGCGAGTTCAGGGGCCGTGCGAAACGCCAGGAGGCACTGCTCTTCGGGCTGACCAACCTGGTGGGCCTCGGTATCGCGACGGCCTGCCTCTTCGTCTCGCACTACGTCCTGGGCTTCAGGAGCCCGCTGGCGGACAACGTCTCAGGGAACGTCATCGGCGTCCTCCTCGGCAACGTGTTCCGCTACCTCGCGTACCGCTTCGTGGTGTTCCAGCCCCCGCACCGTGTCTCCGCCGGCTGGTCGGGTGGGGTGGACCGGGCTCCGGGCAACGGCCCGGAATGAGTCCGACGCCACCTGTCCAACGGAAGATTCCGGTGGGATGGCCGACGCCCGCCGCGTAATGTTGAAGGTGTAGTCAGCCTGCTTGCAAAGCTGACGGGCCGTCCCGCCACCATGCACCACCGTTCTTGGAAGTCCCCGCCATGCGCGCCCCCTCGATCCTCCCCACCCTGGCCATCAGCATCGGACTGCTGCTGTCCGGGCCCGCGGCCGCCGACGCATCCCCGGCTCCGGCACCCCAGCCCTCCGATCAGGTGTCTCCGTCCGCACCGCCTGCACCGTCCGCTTCACCCCTGCCGGCCATGACCGGCACGACGCCGGCTGTGCCGCCGATCGAGCAGTCCCCGAGCGAGCCGGCGGTTCCGCCCACCGGCCCTCCGGCGGACGCGCCACCTCCCGTCGAGGATGTGATCGCCACCGCGCCCGGCACCTCGGATCCCGAGCCCGCCGTCGAGACTCCCTCGACAGGTCCGGAACCGGCCCCGGACGCGTCGTCGGTCCCTCCCACCTCGGATGCTCGGACGCCGCCCTCGTCCCCCGCCGCCGAAGCGACGCCCGAGGAGACGGACCCGGCCGTGGAAGCGGACGAAACCCCGGTCCTTCCGGGAGACGGGCAGCAGCCGGGCGCGGGCGAAGCCGTCGTCGTCGACCGGTCGGCGCCACGAGCGCCGCAGCCCGTGCCCGCCGGGAACGGCGCGGCGCCCTCCCGGGTGCCGACCCCGGTCGAGGAGGTGCGGATCGACAAGGTGGAACAGGCGGAACAGGCCGAAGGCTTCCAGCCGCCCGTCGAAGGCACGTCGCTCCGGTACACGGTCGCCGGGATCCTGAGCATTGTCGCCCTGCTCCTCGCCCTCGCGATCGCCTTCGTGGCGCACCCGCGGCGGCCGCGCGGCACCCACTGAACCGAACGGCAGTCCTGAGCCGGCACTGACCCGCCGGCGCCGCTGAACCCCGGCCCCCCGTGCCCGTCGATGCCTCTGCGCACCTCCGGGGCCACATACAGCAGGAGCCGGGAGTGACCTCCCGGCTCCTGCTGTCCTGCATCCCTCGGGACTAGCGGACCTGGAGGGTCAGCATGCCCGTCGAGTTGGACTGGACGACCTCGATCTTCGTCCCCGTGCCGGCGACGACGACGGACCCCTGGGGGTTCGTGGCGTCGTAGTAGGCGTTCGGGTCGGTGTCGTCGAAGACGGCGACACCGGGCTGCGACGGAGCGGTGAGCGTGGTCATGCCCGCCGCCGTCTCGCGGTGCAGGCTGAGCGCATCAGTGGCCTGCTTGCCGAACGTGGCGTCGAAGCTCTGGATGCGGTTGCGGACGATCGTGCCGTCGGACCACCTCAGCGCCTTCGGGTGGGCGTCCACGGGCAGGGCGAGACCTGCGCCCGGGTGCTGGCGTGTGTTGTTGTTGCTCTGCGCGGTGTTCCAGTAGGTGATGCTCAGACCGTCCTGGTAGGCGTAGTGCTCCACGGTGTCCGGCGCGGTGACGCCCCAGCCGAAGTTGTACGGACCGGTGGCGAGCGTCGCGTCGTAGCCCGCGTAGACGCGGTTCTCGGCGATGTAGAAGCGGTTCTTGCCGGCGGCGTCCTTCGGCAGGTTCACGACGACGGCCTGCGGGGCCTTCGTGGCGTGGAACGAGGGGCCGATCTTGTGGGTGGACTTCTCGCCCGCCGTGGCGACGTCGTAGTCGAGCCACCCGAGCTGCAGCTTCTCCCACGCGCCCATGTGGTTCGGGGTGGTGCCGATCGAACCGTCGCCGTGTCCGAGCCACGAGCCGGAGCTCATGAGGCTCCAGAAGCCGGTGCCGTTCTCGCCGCCGCTGGTGTCGTACAGGTCCGGCAGGCCGAGGTCGTGGGCGTACTCGTGGGCGAAGACACCCAGGCCGCCGTTCTCGGGCTCCGTGGTGTAGTCGCGGATCCAGACGTCGGACTTGCCGATCTTGATGCCGCCGAAGGGGTTCGCGGACGGGCCGGTGGTCCCGCGGCCCGCCTGGCCGACGGCCCAGCGGTGGGACCAGATGGCCGACGACGCCGCCCCGGCCTCCTCGCCCTCTCCGGCGTGGATGGCCTGGAAGTGGTCGATGTAGCCGTCGGCCTCGTTGAAATCGCCGTCCTTGTCGAAGTCGTAACGGTCCCACTGGTCGAACGTCGCGAGGTACGCGTCGATCTCGGCGGGGGTCTTCCCCGCCGCGATCTGCGCGTCGTACCAGGCGTTCGCGGTGTCCTGCACGAAGCGGGTCATGTCCGCCTGGCTCTCGGTCTCGCCGTAGCTTGCCGAGTTGTAGGGGACGGTCACCCAGTCGCTCACGTCGCCGTCGACCGTGTACCGGCCGCTGGACAACTCCCCGTAGACGCTCTTGAGGGACTCGCCCTCCTCGCTGAAGAACATGTCGAGGTAGTGCTGGCGGTCGAAGGAATCGGTCCAGTAGGTGGAGTTGTCCACGGCGCGGTCCGGTTCCTTGATGGCGCCGCTCGCGGGTCCGGGGGTCGATGCGGGGAAGCGGGGATCCACCTTGGTGCCGAAGTCGACGAGAAAGGACAGGATCTGGTCGCTGTCCTGCAGGCCGTACTGCGCCCACTGGCCGGGAGCCATCCTGACGGCCTTCGAACCGTTCCGGTCCTCGACCGTCGCTTCTCCGGCGAGGACCCTGCCGAGGGCCTGCTGGTTGAGGTCGCGGCGCGCTTCGTCCGCGGGGTCCGAGCGGTCGTCGAGCCTCTCTGCTGCGCCGTCGGCGCCGGGTGAGGACGTGAAGGACGACGGCGGGGTCGGTGAGTCGGCCGCGGGACCGGGTGCGGCCTGCGCGGTCACGGGGGCAAGGACGACGGCGCCGGTCACGGCGAGCGCCAACGCGCACCGCAGTCCCCGGGTACGGGTGATGGAAATCAAGGGTTCTCCTAAGTGAAATGTCCCAGCTGGTGCAGAACACCGATGAAGCCGGTGCCTGCGGTGATGAACATGTTGCCTGAGTCACACGTTCTGGAGGGACCGTAGCACCGGCGTCGGACACTTCGACGATTGGTTGCGGGGTGTGAACCACATTCCTCCCGCACTCTGGCGCTGACGGGTAGGCGGTCGTATAGTGCAGCGCCGCCAGGCGGATGACCTCAGACGAACGGCGCCAGAACCGCCGCGGCCTCGCCGAACACCTCGGAACGGGTGGTCGCGTGCACGGAGAAGCGGATGCGATCCTCCCCGTGGAGTGTGGCAGTGACGCCGGCGGCCGCGAGGGCCACGTGGGCTCGGGCCGCGCGCCCGGCAACGCCGGCCACCACGATCCCTGCACCCGATCGGTCCCGCGGCGAGAGCACGGGCACCCCGGCGGCGTCGAGTTGCGCGATGAGCGCCTGGGCGTGGGCGGCCACGATACCCTCGATCGCCGGCACCCCCACCGTCTCGATCAGGGCGAGGGCCTCGGCGAAGGCACCGGTCGCATAGGGCGAGAGGTTCGAGACGGAGAAGCGCTGCGCTCCGGGCAGTGGAGGGTGCTCGTCGCCGTCGTACCTGCGGGAGTCGAGGACGCCCGTCCACCCGGTCAGCAGCGGCTCGATCCGCTCCAGGCCCTGCGGCGATAGCGCGAGGGCGGCCGCCCCCCAGCCGGCGCGGATCCACTTCTGCGCACCGGCGATCAGGACGTCGGCCTGCGTCCACTCGAGATCCGCGACGCCGAACGCCTGGATGCCGTCGACCACGAGCAGCCGATCGGGACCGATCACCGCGCGGAGGCCCGCGAGGTCGGCGCGATAGCCGGTGCGGAAGTCGACGGCGCTGACACTCACCGCGACGGTGTCCGAGGTAAGGGCGTGGGCGACGACGTCGGGCGTCATGCGGGTGCCGGGGCCGCCGATGAGCTCGACGCGCGCCCGTCCCGCGGCGCTGGTACGGAGCCACGGGTACCTGTTGGCGGGGAACTCGCCGGCGCTGACGAGCACCGAGCCGCCGGTCAGTCCGAACGCCACCTGGAACAGGCCGAGCGAGGTACTGCCGGTCAGCCCCACGTTCTCGAGGGGGAAGCCGCTGAGCCGCGCGAAGGATTGCCGCGCGCGGAGGTCCTCCCCCGACAGGGTGCCGTCTATCCCGGGCCCGCCGTCGCCGGCGAGCTCCAGGAGGTGCACCACCCGCTCACGGACCGCCCGCGACGGCGGCCCGTAACTCGCGAAGTTGAGGAACCCGCACGCCTCCGTGAAGGACGCCCGGTAGGACGCGAACGCGGCGTCGTCGTGCTGCGCAGGACTGCTCATGGTCTTCCTCGCTGTCGGCCCGGGCCGGGCTCGCGCCGCCCCGATCGCAAGCTATCAGCCTGAAGGCGGCATGCGGCTGAGGCCGCCCCTCAGCGCCGCTTGTTCTTGCCCTTGAGCAGCGGGTTGGGGCTGTTGGTGACGATCCTGCCCGACTGGTCATCGGCCTGTGCGGTCGTGCCGCGGCCTGCGGCACCCACGGCCCTGCCGCGGGTGCGGCCGCCGGATCGGCGGGAGCGGGCGTCGGTGTCGGTGTCGAGACCGGCATCGGAACCGGCCATCGTCACGCCGTCGACGCTCATGACGATGCGCTCCTTCCGCACCTGTTCCCTCACCGTGGCCCTGCCCGCGACGGTGGTCCTGGCCAACCGGACGCGCTCGACGGGCACGGTCTCCCGGCCCAGGATCACGGCCTGCTCCTCGTGGCCCACGAGTTCGACGACCTCCTCATGGAAGAGCGACTCGTTCCCCGGCGCGTTGCGCGCGGTGATCGGCTCCCACTCGACCCGCAGCTCCTCCTTCAGCAGCGGCACCGTCCGGCTGGCCTCCTCCGTGACCACATATTTCCGCAGCCGGACGCGGGCAGCCTCATGCGCTTCGGTCCCGACACGGAGCCGCTCCTCCGAGCGGATCATCCAGGGTCCGCGGTCGCCGTCGCGCCGCTCACGGGTGATGGTGCCCTCACCCACCGCCCCCTCATCCGCCGCTCCCTCACCTGCCGCGTCGTCGCCGGCTGTCGCCGTCGCCGTCGTCTCGTCCAGGCCGTAGTGCGCGTACAGCACGCTCTTGTCCTCCGGGCTCAGGTGGCCGTCCCGCTCGATCGACGGCGCGTGCCGGATGAGGTCCCGCGGATATGCGACGACGAGCCGGTCGTCCTGCACGGTCGCACCTGCGAGCGGCACGAAGGACTCCTTCGTGCCGAACAGGCCCGTATGGACGGTGACCCAGGTCGGCATCTCGGTGGCGTCGTTCAGGTACACCTGGCCGATCGAACCCACCTTGTCCCCCTGGTCCGTGACGACCGCCGTGCGGTGGCCGAGAAGGGGATCGAGATCGTGCATCGTGAGCATGGTGTTCCTGTCGTCGGTGGCACCCGCGTGAAGGGGCGCATTGACGACAGAATAAGGCGTTCCGACCCCAGATAACAAGCACGCTTACTATCTCGGCCCGGTGGGCCCGTCAGCCGGCAGTGGCCGCCGTGGGCAGGAGTCGGGGCCGGGCGAGCGCGCCCAGCAGCTCGTCGGAGATCGCCTGCGCGTGGAGGTCGTACGCGCCACCGCTGACCATCAGCTCGTCGGCACCCGTGCGTGCGTGCAGTTCGACGAGCTGCTGTTCCACCTCGTCCGCCGTGCCGTACACGGCCGCGGCGAGGGACTCCCGCACCAGCCCCTCCTGCCGTTCCGTCAGCTGAGCGGTGTCGTCGTCCAGGGGCGGGAAGGATCCTTTCGTCCGGGAGGCGGCGAGCGCGCGGGCCTCGGGCAGGAGCAGCTGCCGCGCCGCCGCCGTCGTGCCTGCCACCGCCACGTTCAGCGAGACCGTGACGTGCGGGGCGTCCCACCACCGCGACGGGCGGAAGGACTCCCGGTAGCGCTCGAGCCCGGGGTCGGCGGCGCGGGACAGGGCCGGTCCGCCGAGAACGACGGCGAGGCCCGCCCGCGCCGCGATGTCGATGCCCTGGCCCGTGGCCAGGACGAAGACGGGCGTCCCACCACCGTCCGCGGGACGGGCGGTGATCGGAGCGGTGCCGCCGAGGAAGGCGAGGAGATCCGTGACGTCCTGCGCGAAGCGGCCGGCGTCCTCCCCGTCCGCCCGGAGCGCGGCCCGCACCGCGGAGGTGAATCCGAGGGACCGGCCGACGCCGAGATCGAACCGGCCGCCCGTCAGCGCGTTCAGCGTCGCGGCCTGCTCGGCGACCACCAGGGGCTGGTGGTTCGGCAGCATGATGCCCCCCGTCCCGATCCTGATCGACGTCGTCGCGGAGGCCACCGCAGCCGCGAGGACGGCGGGAACGGACCCCGCGATACCGGGTACTCCGTGATGCTCCGCGACCCAGAACCTCCGGTAACCGAGCAGTTCCGCCCGCTGCGCCCGCGCGATCACGTGCTGCAGGGCCTCGGCCTCGGAGGAGCCGGTCCGGGACTGGGCGCGGTCGAGGATCGAGACACCGGCGAAGGGAAGGGGCATATGGAGGGAACCCATGGCCCGCCGGTGTCATTCCGCGTGCGGGACCGGTTTCGGGAAATGGGGGTGGCACGCGTCAGGATGGGCTCTCATCGCCGGCCGCCCCTGCAGCGCGGCGTGGTCTCAACCGGAAGGACTCCCCGCCATGATGGGCGCCCACCATGCTGCCTGCGGCGCTGCCGCCTGGGTCGCCGCCACCACCCAGGTCGAGGTGCAGGCGGGCCGATGGCTGCCCGTCCTGCCCGAATCGGTCACCCTCGGCCTGGGGTTCCTCGACGTCAGCCCCGTCGGCGTCGTCACCGGGGCCCTGG
This sequence comes from Arthrobacter sp. TJ-263, assembly GCF_058269155.1. Classification (NCBI taxonomy): domain Bacteria; kingdom Bacillati; phylum Actinomycetota; class Actinomycetes; order Micrococcales; family Micrococcaceae; genus Arthrobacter; species Arthrobacter sp. TJ-263. The sequence goes on from NZ_JBZCNE010000003.1 coordinate 280,828, forward strand.
TGACGGCGGGGGCGGCGCTCCTGCCGGACGCCGATCACCACAGCGCCACGATCGCGCATTCCCTGCCGCCGCTGTCCAATCTGTTCTGCGCCGGCGTCGGGGCCATCGCGGGCGGCCACCGGCGCGGCACGCATTCGCTGCTCGGGGTCGCGGCGTTCGTCGCCGTCGCCTTCGTCGCCGGGCTGTGGACCGTCGAGACCGTCGATTTCGGAACCGTCTATCCCGGCGCGGGACTGCTGACGGTGCTGCTGGTCTCCTTCGCGGCGAAGGCCCTGAAGATCATCCCGGACCGCATGCGGAAATCACCGTGGGCGGTGGGCCTCACCGCCGGCGCGTTCATCACCGCGTGCGCGCCCGAGGAGCAGTTCTGGTTCCCGCTCGCCGTGGGCATCGGCGTGGTCGTGCACATCCTCGGCGACATGCTGACCACCGGCGGCTGCAACCCGGTGTATCCGTTCCGCCTCAGGAGACCACGCAGCCTGGCGAGGACGCCCGTCATCGCGCAGGTCTGGCGACCCAACGGCAACATCGCCGTGCCCGTCCTCGGTAACGCCGGATCGCTGCGCGAGTGGTGCCTGCTCGTGCCCGTCTCCCTCTACGCTCTCGGCGGGATCGGCTGGGCCATCATGAACATCGACGACGGCGGAATGGTGGTCGCGCGCCTCTCCGGCGGCGGATGAGCAGTGGCGCGAAAGATGTTCGAAACATGGGCGCACTAGGGTCGGGGCAGACCCGACCCGCGAAAGGATCGCATGCACGGCGACCACTTGTTCTTCGACCCCCTCGATACGGAGGCGGGTGTTGATGCACCGGAACCCGAGCGGGACCATGGTCCTGGTGCGGACGATCTCCAGGCCCAGCGCCGACGCGAACTGGCACGCGTGCAGGAGGAGCTGAGGAGGATGGCGCAGGGGCGTTCCTGACGACCGAACGCCCGGGCCCCGGCCCCGAAGGACCAGGGCCCGGGCCTCGCTGTCAGCAGCGGTTCGGGCTGCTAGCGGCGGTTCAGCAGGCCGCGGAGGATTCCGCCGGCCTTGCCCGCGGGGACGGGCGTGCCGCGCTTGCCGGCAACTCCACCGGCAGGCTTGCCGGTGGTGCGGGTGCCCTTGTTGCCGAGGTAACGGCCCGCAGCGTTTTTGAGCGTGTTGCTGATTCCCAAGATGATCTCCTTCGGTTGCGCGTCTGCACCCAAGAACATCAGGTGGCTTATGAGTTTATCCCGCGCTCCCCACTTGTGGGGCATCGGAATCTCGTCGGCCACACAGCGGTTCTCCGTCGTCGCGCGTCCCGTCGCGGTCCGGCGCGGGCCGACCAGCCCGGTATGACCGATGAACCCTCGTTCTGCAACCCCTCCACCGGGGCGCGGCACCCCAGGACCCCGGCGTACGGTGGAGGGATGAGCGTGCCGACGGATTCCAGGGTCACCTTCGATGGGCGCTTCGCGCGGGACCTGCCCGAGATGGCGGTCGCGTGGCAGGCGGCGGCCGCACCACAGCCCGCCCTCCTCGTCCTGAACGAGCCGGTCGCCGCGGAACTCGGGCTGGATCCCGCGTTCCTCCGCTCCCCCGAGGGGCTGTCACTGCTGGTCGGCACGGCCGCGCCTGACGGTGCGACGCCGGTGGCCCAGGCCTACGCGGGCCACCAGTTCGGCAGCTTCAACCCGGGGCTCGGTGACGGCCGTGCCCTGCTGCTGGGAGAGGTCACCGCCGTCGACGGCCGCCTCCTCGACGTCCACCTCAAGGGGTCCGGGCGCACACCCTTCGCGCGCGGCGGAGACGGTTTCGCCGCCGTCGGGCCCATGCTGCGCGAGTTCATCGTGAGCGAGGCCATGCAGGGGCTCGGCATCCCGACGACGCGCTCCCTCGCCGTCGTCGCCACGGGCCGCGACGTGCGACGGGAGACGATGCTGCCCGGCGCCGTCCTGGCTCGCGTGGCGAGCAGCCACCTGCGGGTGGGCAGCTTCCAGTACGCCGCCGCCACGGGCAACCCCGACCTCCTCAAGCGCCTCGCCGACCACGCGATCAGCCGTCACCACCCGGCCGCCGCGGCAGCCGAACGCCCCTACCTGGCACTGTTCGAGGCCGTCGTGTCCGCGCAGGCCTCGCTCGTGGCGCGATGGATGCTCGCCGGATTCGTGCACGGCGTCATGAACACAGACAACATGACCATCTCGGGCGAGACCATCGATTACGGACCGTGCGCCTTCATGGACGTCTTCGACTATGCCGCCCTCTACAGCTCCATCGACCGTGACGGTCGCTACGCCTACGCGAACCAGCCGCTCATCGCCGAGTGGAACCTCGCGCGGCTCGCCGAGACCCTGCTCCCGCTCATCGACGACGACCAGGAGCAGGCGGTCCCCCTAGCCGTGGCCGCACTCGAGGCGTTCCGCCCCCGGTACAGCGCCGCCTGGCTGGCCGGGATGAAGGCCAAGCTGGGACTGCCCGCCGACGCCGACGACGACGTCGCGTCGGCACTGGCCAACGACGTCCTCACCCTGCTGCAGGACAACCATGTGGACTACACCTCCTTCTTCCGGGGTCTCGGCTCCGTGGTCCGCGGCGACGCCCGGCCGGCGCGGGACAAGGTGCTCGACGTCGCCGCCTTCGACGCCTGGGCCGCCCGCTGGCTCGCCGTCGCGCCCGACGCGGACGCGATGGACCGCGTGAACCCCGTGTACATCCCGCGCAACCACCTCGTCGAAGAGGCCCTGGACGCCGCGACCGCCGGCGACCTGGACCCGCTCGGCCGGCTGCTCGAGGCCCTCACGAAGCCCTTCGAGGAGCGGCCCGGCCTGGAACGCTACGCCGCCGGGGCACCTGACGATTTCGGCGCGTACACGACGTACTGCGGTACGTGACGGGCGCGAGGCATCCGATGGCCGCTCGGCGAGCCGGTGAGGAGCGGCTTGTCCACCGGAAAGTGGTTCCCCGGTGCCGCCGGTCGAACCGCGTAGCGTTACGACCATGAGTGCATCCTTCGACATCACCCGGGTCAGCGACCACGAATATCGAGTGCGGACCGAGGCGGAAGGACAGTCCGTGGAATCGCTGTTCCGGATGAACCCCGATCTGCAGGGCCGTCTCGGGACCGAGGACGCCGAGGAGGTGGCGGTCGTCGAGGCGACCGCGCAGTTCCTGTCCCGCCACCAGTCGGTCATCGACTTCCCTCCGATGATCGACCTCGAGGACATCCTGGCGACCTACGACGACGCCCCCGAGCAGATCCGGCGACTCCTCGCGGAAGGGCCCTCGGCGCCGGAGGCATAGGGCCTGGGTGCGCCGCGGATCGGACAGCCGGTGACCGGCGTCAGCAGAGGACACCACATCCCGCTCCGCAGCGCACGTTCTTTCGTCCGACTGCTCGGACTTCCGGAGGAGACGGCCCCGGCCCACTCTTGGACGTACCACCCATCGCACAGGAGGTCCGCATGAGTTCTCGACATCTCGACCGGGTCCAGGCCGCAGGACGCCAGGGCGCGGGCTCCATCAGTTCCATGCTTCCGGAGGGCCTCGACGCGAGGACGGACCTCCAGGACGCTGTGGCGGACGCCCTGATCAGCGGCGAACCCCTGATGACGGTGGCGATCCTCGCCGATCTGTCCCCGCTGGCTGCCCTCGACGCGCTGGAGCAGCGCACCGGCGCACGGGCCGGTTCCCTGAAGACGCTTCCGGGCGCCTGACCGCCCCGTCCCGGACCAGGGACTCCTGCGCCTGCCTATGTGCTTGCCGATGCGTGCCTGCATATGTAGGAAAACACTGTTCCACCGGTGAACCGCCCAAGGCCATCGACGGTCGGATCCTGCTCGGCGGCTGCATGGCCTGACGGCCAGGGCACCGAACCGAGGAAGCCCTGGGACCGGACGTCCCAGGGCTTCCTCGTATCCACTGCCGTTCCAGGGGCCCTACCGCACCCCGGCCCGACGACGGCGGTCGTTGCCCGAACGCAGGTCCCGGTTGAGCCGGCGGTCGCCGTGGTAGAGGATGGACTCCCAGTCCGCCTCCTCCGGCGCCTTCTCGATGACCTTCGACTCCTCGACCTTCTTCACCCGGGGTGCCACGTACAGCCAGTTCAGGACGCCCAGCCCCATGTCCACGGCCGAGTTCTTGATCCCGATGTACGCGCGGATGGCACCGGCCGCCAGCACGGCGTTCAGCCCGGCGAACAGCGCATTGCCCCAGTTCTGCTCCAGGACGTCCCGGGCGAGGGTCAGCAGGGAGAAGGCCACGATCGCATACGGGATGACGACGTACAGGCCGGGCGCCGCGGTGCGGTCCTTGACCTTCGGGGTGCGGACGAACGGGATCTTCTCCCCCGTGAAGGCCTGCTGGATGGACTTCAGGACGCCGGCGAGGTTGACCGGCAGCAGCACCAGGTTGAACCCGTAGATCCGGAAGATGTCCGAGAAGCGGTGCCCGCAGTCGCGGAGGTCGCTGCCCATCGCGAGGAAGTACGGGGCGGCGGCGAGGAACACGACGGGACTCAGGAGCCGGCTGTCGTACGGGTAGGCGAGGAGGAACAGCAGCCCGAAGCTCGCCCACGCGATCGACGCCATGTAGTTGACCCGCAGCAGCACCTCCCGGAAGAGGACCTGCTCGCGGAGGTGCCGGCGCCGTCGCAGCTGGTCCCACAGCTTCGGCAGGATCAGCAGCCCGCCGTTGGCCCACCGGCGCCGCTGCACCACGAGCGAGCCGAAGTCCGGCGGCGTGGCGCTGTAGCTGAGACGCTCGGGGTAGTTCATCAGGGTCCACCCGTGGCTGCCGAGGTCCACGCTGGACTCGGTGTCCTCGATGACGGTGCGGTCCTGGATGTAGGTCTTGATCTCGAAACCACCAACGTTCTCGACCTCGACGATGTCCTCGACCGCGCGCTTGCGGATCACGGCGTTCGCGCCCACCCAGAACGTCGCCCCGTAGTAGGACATGCCCTGATGCAGGATGTGCTGGATGTCCGTCGACGCGCCGGCCACCCGCTCGATCCGTGTCGGCGCACCCCGGAAGGAGGAGTACGGCGTCTGGGTGACGGCGATGCGCTCATTGCCGGGGGACTCGAGCAGGTGGACGAGCCGCACGCAGTAGTCGCGCAGCAGGAGGGAATCGGCGTCGAGGGTCAGCAGGTAGGTGGAATCCGGGACGTCCAGGACGTCGTCGTCCTTTGCTCCCTCCCCCTCCGCCAGCGGGCGCAGCACCGTGCCGGTGGCGACGTGCTCCTTGCGCCAGCGCTGGCCCATCAGGGAGATGTAGGCGTTGAGGTTCATGGCCTTGTTCGCCTCGTGGGACAACGAGGCGTAGGCCTTGCGTTCGAAGGTCTCCAGCCGTGTGTTGAAGATCCGCACGAGGCGCACGTACAGCTCGCGGATGCGGACCGGCTCAGGGCACTGCTCCTGCGCCAGCGCGGCGTTGAGGGCGTACACGGTCAGCCGCAGCTCGCGGGCAAGGCCCATGACCACGAGATCCACGAAGAACTCGTCCACGTGGTCCTCCACCGTCTCGGCGTCGGCCATGTCCTCGAGCCACACGGCGGCGTCCTCGTACGCCGTGATGAGCGGGGGCAGGTCATCGAACGACGACGGCGCGTCCGCGTCGCGGGCGGCCAGGGCGGCCTCGAACGCGGCCAGCGCGGAACCGGCCCGCGTGGAGGGCTCGAGGAGCGCGGACTCGATCTCGAACGTGAGCGCCCGTGTGGCATCGAGGCGCTGCCGGATCGCCGGGTCGGTGGGGTGCGGCGGGTCGTCGAGGAGCAGGACCACGCGGATGTTGGGGAACTCCTGCAGGGCGGCGGACCACAGGGTGGCCCTGACGACGGCGGGTTCCTCCGCGTAGGAGGGCACGAGGACGGTGATGCCCTCCTGGTGGTCGGCGAAGTGGCGGTCCAATTCGCCCCGCGGCACGCGCCGGTGATCGCGGAACCGGTACAGCGCACCCTGACGGGCCAGCAGGTACATGAGCGCCGAGAAGGTCAGGAACGTGACGACGATCAGGTACGACGTCGCCTCGACCTGGAACCGGAAGCCTGCGTCGGGGTTGTTGGCGAACTGCCGCAGGATCGTCGTGACGACGTACGTCAGCCACGCCAGCACGGTGACCACGATGCCGAGGCGACCCAGGGCGATCTTCCGCGAGGACGGCGTCGGGTGCACGATGGACAGCGGCTCCGAGCGCCGCTCCGAGCCCCACTGCCGGCGTCGCCCGGCGACGGGCGGGGGCGCCTTCTCGAGGACCGAGGCGGAGGCTGCGCCCGGCGACGGGACGGCCGTCACGCCCGCCATCCCGTCGGGTGCGGCATCGGCGCGCACTCGGGGAACCGGTGACTCGGTGGCATCGCTGGATCTGGACATGGCTACCTCGGCAGTTGGCGGGCAGGGGGATGCACGACGTCGCCCCGCGACATGCAGCGTCACTCTCCACCATCGGCCCGTCCGCCGTGCGCGTTAGCCGAAACAATGACGGGGGCCGAAATTTCCCATACGCTTCAAGCGTCTCGCGCACCTCGGGTGCGCACTCCCGCCTCCTGTCGAGGCCGTCATCTGGGGTTCCTGTGTCTGCACGTTTTCCTGGCCGGAGGCTGTCTTTCCTCCGCATGCTGATCCTGTCCGTCGTCGTCGCCGCCGTGACCGTGGGTGGCCTCACGGGGTGGAACCGTTGGGAGGACGCCAAGGCCGCCGAGAGTGCGGGCGCCTTCTTCGCCGGTTACGTCGACGTGACGGCGACGCCCTCCTACGCGTTCGAGGACCCCGCCGGGGAGAACGGCGGCAGCGCGGTGCTGTCCTTCGTCGTGGCGTCAAAGGAGGATCCGTGCACCCCGTCCTGGGGCACCTACTACGGCCTGGACGAGGCCGAGGCGGCACTCGACCTCGACCGCCGCGTGGCCAGGCTCGTGCAGGACGGCGGTGAGGTCATCGTGTCCTTCGGCGGACTCCTGAACGACGAGCTCGCGACCGCCTGCACGGATCCCGAGGACCTGGTGGACGCCTACGCCGCCGTCATCGATCGCTACACGCTGGCGACCGTGGACCTGGACATCGAGGGCGAGAACCTCAAGGATGTCGCTGCCGGCGAGCGCCGCGCCGAAGCCATGGCCGCGCTCCAGGCCGAGCGGGCCGGCACGGACACGCCGCTCAACGTGTGGCTGACCCTGCCGGTCGCCCCGACCGGGCTGACCGCGGACGGCACGGCCGCCGTCGCGCAGTTCCTGGAGGCCGGCGTCGACCTCGCCGGGGTGAATGTCATGACCATGGACTACGGCGGCAGCCGGCCCGCGGGCACGAGCATGCTCACCGCCTCGCAGAACGCCGCGGACGCCACGCACCGCCAGCTCCAGGTGCTCTACGAGCGGGCGGGCATCGAGGTCGGCCCGCAGGCCGCCTGGCGGAAGATCGGGCTGACGCCGATGATCGGGCAGAACGACGTCAAGGGCGAGATCTTCACGCTCGACGACGCCAAGGCCTTCAATGCGTTCGCCGCCGAACGCGGCGTGGGCCGCATGTCGATGTGGTCCCTGAACCGCGACGCCACCTGCAGCGAGAACTACGCCGACACCACGGTGGTCTCGGATTCCTGCAGCGGTATCGACCAGCAGGGGCTCCTGTTCGCACCGATCCTCGGAGCGGACTTCGAGGGCCGCGCCGCCACGCTCGCGGATGAGCCAGTCACCGAGGAGAGCCCCGAGGCCCTGGTCGAGGACGATCCCGAGACGAGCCCGTACCCCATCTGGTCCGACGTCGGCACCTACCGCGAGGACGACCGCGTGGTCTGGCAGGGCAACGTGTACGTGGCGAAGTACTGGACGCAGGGCGACCTCCCGAACGATCCGGTACTGCAGGCGGAGGAGACCCCCTGGACGCTGCTCGGCCCGGTGCTGCCCGACGAACGGCCCGTGCCCGCCGTCACGGCCCCGGCCGATCTCTACCCGGAGTGGGATCCGAAGCAGGTGTACGAGCGCGGCGACCGGATCCTCGTCGACGGGCGCGTGTACGAGGCGAAGTGGTGGAGCCAGAGCGACAGCCCCGAGGCCGCAGTGCAGGGCTCGGACGCCTCACCCTGGCAGAAGCTCGACGACGCCACCCTCCTGAAGATCCTGGAGGAACCCGCGACGTCCTGAGGTGTCGGGGACCTTCGGCACTGTGCGGTGGACGCCGGCACAACGAGGGTTGCTCCCATGGCGACGATCCAGGTCAGCGAGCACGACGAGCAACTCACGGCGGGTGTCCGGGAGAAGTGCCGATGACGGAGCTCACCGAGTTCTTCCCCCGCGCCTTCACGGACACGATGGCGGCGCTGCAGGCCCAGGGCGTGCATCCCACCGGGGCCCCCTTCGGGAAGTACTACGGCCCGCCCGGTGCCGTCGTCGATGTCGAAGCGGGCTTCCCGGTCTCCGCGGTCATCGCTCCGGCGGGGAACGTGGTGCCCGGGGCCCTGCCGGCCGGGTGCGTGGTCGCAGCGACCCACGTCGGCTCCTACGACACGATGACCGACACGTATTCCGAGCTGGAGCGCTATTTCGCGGACGCGTCACTGACGCCGGGCCCGGTGATGTGGGAGACCTACCTCAGCGATCCGGAGGAGGAGCCGGATCCCGCGGGGTGGCGGACCGAGATCTGCTGGCCCGTGCACCGGGGCTGACGAGCCTCGGAGCGGATCGCCCGGCCTCAGGCCTCCGACGGGGCGCGGCGGTCCGTGACGGCGACCGCGATGAGGGCGACGAGGCCGAGCACCGGGATGGCGACCACCAGGGCGAGGCCGATCAGCGACGACGACCGGGTTGGGTCCGCCGTGGGCAGGAAGAGGGAGATGTCCCACAGTCCATGGGCGATCATCGCCGGAAGCAGGAGACCGCCGATCCTCCGGAACGAGTAGAGGATGGCCCCGGTCAGCGTCGCGAGGAGCACCTGGTTCAGGACCGCGGGGACGGGCGAGCCGGTGACCAGGTTGGTCAGGTGGAAGACGCCGAAGGCCACCGATGTACCGACGGCGACCGTCAGCTCGGTGCGCCGGTCGGTCCTCAGGCCCCTGAGGAGGATGCCGCGGAACAGGGTCTCCTCGGCGAAACCGACCAGGAGCCCGACGATGACGATCGGGATCAGGAGGTCCATGCCCAGGCCGGACCAGTCCACGAAGACGAGGTGGAGGACGATGCCGATGACGAAGGCGGCGACCGCGATCCGGAGCATGACCGGTACCTGCAGCCGTTCCTTGTCGCGGAAGATGCTGTCCCAGCGGGACCACCACACGAAGGCGACGAGGACGATCGTTGCGACCACCAAGGGCAGGACCGCGGTACGCCAGACGTTCGCAGGGGTGTCGAACCACTCCGTGGAGGGGATGCCCGACGTCACCGCGGTGATGCTGAAGACCGCGGCACACGCCACGACCATCAGCAGCGCCGGCCCTGTGGACGGTCTGATCCGGGGAGAGCGCTCGAGGGCAGCGGATGAGGTGTTGGATTCCGCCATGGTCGACGCCTCCGGACAGGTCCGCCGGTGCAAAGGTGTTCAACGAGACCGTAGGCCGCCGATCATCCGACGGGAATCCTCCCGTTCGGGTGATCGGCGGGACCCACGGACGAACCGGGCGGGCCGTGCCCCCGCCCTTCTACAGCCGGGAACGGGGCGGTACTGTTCTCCGCATGACCGCCCAGCCCGGTGTTGTTCTGCCGGCCCAGGATGGTGCCGGCGCCCGTGACACCGTCATCGATCGTGCCCTGTTCGCGTTCAGCGGTCTTGCCGCTGTCTGGTTCGCCGTCATCCTCCTCGAGGAGACGCTGCAGTGGGGGCAGCTGTGGTTCGGCTTCGTCTTCTGGGTGGTCCTGGCCTACCTGGTCCTCCCCCGGGTGCACCGCATCCTGACGCGCATCTACCTTCCCGACTACTTCATCGGCCGCGCGCGGACGAGCGACGGGCTGCTCGGGGACCCGGTCAACGTCGCACTGCTCGGCAGCGCCCAGCAGCTCCACACGGCGATGCGCCGAGCCGGATGGATCCTCGCGGACGCCGTCGATCTCCGCAGCAGCCGGCGGATCGTCACCGCCACGCTCCGCCGCCGCAGCTACGACCAGGCTCCGGTCAGTCCCCTGTTCCTCTTCGGGCGCCAGCAGGACCTCGCCTACCAGCAGGAGGTGGACAACAGTCCCGGCAAGCGGCACCACATCCGGTTCTGGCCGTGCCCGCCCGGCTGGGTGCTGCCGGGCGGGACGGCTGTCGACTGGCTGGCGGCGGGTACGTACGACCGCTCCGTCGGGCTGTCGCTGTTCACCCTCCAGATCACGCACAAGATCGAGGCGGACACGGACCGGGAGCGGGACTTCGTCCTGGCGTCGCTCCAGGCATCGGACCCCGGCATCGGCGTGAGGGTCATCGAGGACTTCTCCACCGGATACCACTCCCGCAACGGGGGCGGGGACACCATCTCGACGGACGGCAGCCTGCCCGTCGTGGACCTCACGGGCGTGGAACCGGACCCGGAGGCACCCCTGCCGCCGGTGGACCAGCGACGAACGACGCCGGCCCCCACCGTGGTCGGCGCGATCCTCGTCGGGTTGCGCGGGCTGGCCGCCCTGGCGCTCGGCCTGGCCCTCCTGGGCGGGTCGGCGGACGCCCTCGTCGCTGCCGGATCGAACGCCCGCGTGCTCCCCGCCGTCGCCGTCGTCCTCCACGCGTTCGGGTTCTTCGAACTGATCCTCGCCCGCTTCGTGCTGCGCGGCGGGAACAGGGCCCGCATCACCGCGATGATCCTCAGTGCGGTCGCCATCACGAGCCAGGCCGTGGTCGCTTTCGGGGCCGGTGCGCCGGTGACGTTCGAGACCACGCTCCTGGGGCTCTCGCTCGACATCCTGCTCATCATCGCCCTGTCGAGTCAGCGCTCACGCGAGTTCGCGCATCGGCACCGCCCGGGGTGATCCTGCCCCGGCGGGCGTCGGCACGTCGGGCCGGCCACGCCGTCGGGACCGCGGCGAAGGACCTCCCTCGGCGCGAGCAACATCCTTTGCGGGTGAGGACATGGACGGCTGTGGCGGCCAACAATGGCGGGACCAACGGCGACCGGCACAGCCGCACCACCGCCGCGCTCCAGAGAGGAACCCTCCATGTCGACGACGAAACCCCTTCTGGCCGGATTGATCATGTGTGGGACGGCCGCCGCCCTGATGGTCGGCTGCAGTGCGGCCACCCCGAGCGAGAACACGGACCAGGCCTGCACTTCCGCCGACGCCTTCAGGACTGCGGTGAACGATTTCACGGACACGCTCCGTCCGGGCGCGACCGCCGATGAGGTCCAGGCGGCGCGGGCGGAGGTCCGGCGGACCTTCGACGATCTGATGGAGGAGGGCGGGGACGTGGTCGAGGACAAGAGGGAGGCCCTGAACGAGGCGGTCGGGGAGTTCCAGACGGCGGTCGACGAGGTCCCCGATGGCGCAACCCTGTCCGAGGGCGTCACCGCCCTGCGGGAGGAGGCCGCCAAGGTCGATCTCACGCGCGACGAGTACGTGGCTGAGCTCGGGTGCGGCTGACCGGTGAAGGGCGCACCATGAACGCCGAGGGAGTGCGGACGTTCGGCGTGGAGGAGGAACTCCTTCTCGTCGACGGCGGCAGCGGCCTGCCGCTCCCGGCGTCCTGGGCTCTGCTCGAGGAGTACGCGGACGCCGAGGACGGCACCGGGCCGAAGCTCGAGGCCGAGCTGCAGCAGGAGATGATTGAGGTGGTCTCCTCCGCGCCCCGCACGCTGGTGCAGCTGGTGTCCGACGTCGTCCTCGGCCGTGCCGTCGCGGACCGGGCGGCCCGTGTGGTCGGGGCACGGGCGGCCGCCCTGGCCACGTCCCCCCTGCCCGGGCGCCCGCACGTCCACCCGACCGAGCGGTTCGGCAGGATGGTCGACCGGTACGGCGTCCTCGCCCGGGAGAACCTGACGTGCGGCATGCACGTCCACGTCTTCGTGACGTCCCCCCAGGAGGGCGTGGGGGTCCTCGACCGCATCCGCAACTGGCTGCCGGTGCTGGTGGCCCTGAGCGCGAACTCCCCCTTCGTCAACGGACAGGACACCGGTTTCGCCAGCTACCGCTCGCAGGTCTGGCAGGGGTGGCCCTCGGCCGGGCCCTCACCGGTGTACGGGTCGGTGGGCGCCTACCGCGCCCGGGAAGAGGAGTTGATGGCCACCGGGGTCCTCCTGGACCGCAAGATGCTCTACTTCGATGCACGGCTGTCCCAGACGTATCCGACCGTGGAGATCCGGGTGGCCGACGTGTGCCTCTTCGCCGAGGACGCCGGATTGATCGCCGCCCTGGCGCGCGGTCTCGTGGAGACAGCGGCGCGGGACTGGCGCGCCGGCGTGCCTCCGACGAAGATCTCCTCGCCCGCGCTGCGCCTCGCCGGCTGGCAGGCGAGGCTGTCCGGGCTGGGCGCGGACCTCGTGCATCCGCTGACGGGACGCCCGGCACCGGCGTGGGATGTGGTGGCATCCCTGCTGAATCACGTCCTTCCGGCCCTGACCGACGCCGGGGACACCGAGGCCGTGATGGACGGGTTCGTCCGACTGATCGATCGGGGCACCGGCGCCGACCGGCAGCGCGCCGTCCTGCACCGCACCGGCCGCCTGGCGGACGTGGTCACCGATGCCCTGGAGGTCACTCACGCCTTCAACAGGAACGGGACCACGGCGGACGCCGTGGACCCCGGGGTCGGCTGACCGATGAGGGCCGGTGGTCTTCCCGGGCACCGGACGCAAGTGCACCGAGGAGCCAGGAGGCCCCCATGAACGAGCTGACCATCGTCCTCGTCACCGCGGCCCTCTTCGGATGGGCGTTGGTCTCGGCGCGCCTCCAACGGGCCGATCTGACACCGCCGATCGTGTTCCTCGCCCTCGGAGGAGCCCTGGCGGGGCTCGGCCTGGTCGACGGCTCCGCGACTCCGGAGAGGTTCGCCCCCCTCGTCGAGGTCACCCTGGTGTGGGTGCTCTTCTCCGACGCCGCCCGCCTCCAGGCGCGGCAGCTGCGCGGTGACGCGGGCCTGCTCCTGCGGCTCCTGGGCCTCGGTCTGCCGCTGACGATCGTGGTCGGGTGGGCGCTGGCCGCCTGGCTGTTCCCGCAGCAGGGACTGTGGCTGGCGTTCGTGGTGGCTGCCGCGCTGGCCCCGACGGATGCTGCATTGGGGCTTCCCGTGGTGACGAACCCGGCGGTGCCGGCGCGGATCCGCAGGCTGCTCACCGTGGAGAGCGGCCTGAATGACGGCATCACCACTCCCGTCGTCCTGCTGGCCATCGCAGGAGCGGCCGCAGCCGCCGGCGTGGAGGACGCCGAGGGTGCCGGGCCGGCGGTGATCACGCTGCTCATCGGTGTGGTGGTGGGTGCGGTGATCGGAGGCACCGGCGGATGGCTGCTGCGGCGGGCCCGGCAGCACGGGAGTGCCGCGGAGGAGTTCGCGGGCATCGGCGTCCTGGCCCTGGCCCTGCTGGCGTACGCCGGTGCCGTCGAGGTGGGCGGCAACGGATTCGTCGCGGCCTTCTGCGCCGGGTTGGCGTTCGGCATGTTCGCCGGCCCCCGCGCGGAGGGCGAACTGGCCTTCCTCGACCAGACGGGCAGCCTGGTGTCGATGCTCGTCTGGTCCGTCTTCGGGGCCGTCGCCGTCTCCGTCGTCCTGGAACGCATCACCGTGCTGACCGTCGTCTACGCGGTGCTCAGCCTGACGGTGGTGCGCATGGTCCCCGTGGCCCTGTCCCTGATCGGCACCGGCCTCGACCGCCCCACCGTGCTGTTCGTGGGCTGGTTCGGTCCACGCGGCCTGGCGTCCATCGTGTTCGCCCTGCTCGCGCTGGAGGCGCTCGGCCACGAGGCCGACGACGCCGTGGCGGTCATCGCCGTCACCATCCTTCTCAGCGTCCTGGCGCACGGGCTCAGCGCCGCGCCGCTGGCCGCACTGTACGGGCGGGTGTCGGCGGCGTCGACGTCGACCCCTCCCGCGTCACGGCCGTGATGGCGGACAGCATCAACGCCGTCGGGGTCTATTTCGGGAGGCTTCTCCCGTCGGCATCGAGGTAATCGCGCCAGGATCGCCGGGGTGCCCAGCCGAGCAACTGGTGGGCCTTCCTGCTGGAGATGCCCGAAGCGTCCGTACGGTCCAGTGCGCGCAGTTCGATCTGGTCGCCGTAGTACTTCGAGAGGATCTCGGCGAAGTCGTAGCCGCCCACGTTGTCGGGGGATGCGATGTAGAAGACCTCGTGCCCCGGCAGGTCCGACCCGGTGGCGAGGACGATCGCGTCGGCCAGGTCGTAGACGTCGATGTAGCTCCACAGGTTGGGGCTCAGGTTCGAGGCGTCGCGGATCTGCGGACCGAGGTTGTGCTCGTAGTTGCCCTCGAACTGGACCCAGCTCGGTCGGATGGAGATGCACCGGATGTCCGCCCGGGCCACCGCGGCGTCCATGAGCTGCTCGCCGAAATGCTTGGACAGGGCGTAGGGGTCCTGCGGGCGGATCGGGTGCTCTTCGTCCACGGGTGCGTAGTCGGGCAGGAAGTCACGCTCGGGGAAGAAGAACCCGGGGACGGTCTCGCTCGAGATGTAGACGAAGCGTTCGACGCCGAAGCGGATGGCCGCTTCGAGGACGTTGAACGTTGCCATCAGGTTGGTCTGGAACACGACGTGGGGCGGGTTGCCGGTCGGCTCGGGGATCGCGGCGATGTGCACGACGGCGTCCGCGCCGTGGACGACGGCATAGGCCTGCCCGGCGTCGGTGAGGTCCGCCATCGTGTACCGGGGTGCGTCGTCGGCCTTCCGTTCGAAGCCGGGCCGCGTGAGGTCGGTGGCGTGTACTTCGTGTCCGGCGTCGATCATCGCCTGCGTCGTGGCGCGACCGACCTTTCCATGGGCGCCGGTGATCAGGACTTTCATGGTGTCTCCTCGGGTTGATGCATGTCGATCGGGTCGGTCGGGATGTCCGGACGGGGCCGGCTACTCGTCGACCCCGGTGCTCTCGCTGACGTCCCGCCAGGTCTCGAGCGAGGCGAGCTGGGCCCGGAGGACGTCGGCGTGGGCGGTGGTCGCATCGGCCCCGAGGACGAGCACTTCGGGAGGGTCGGCTGAACCCACGGCGGTGATGATGGCCGCTGCCGCTTTGACAGGGTCCCCGGGCTGCGTTCCGTGGGTGGTGTCGTTCTCCTTGCGACGCTTGCCCGCGGTGTCGGCGTAGTCGTCGATCGCTCCCGCGGACTGCTGGAGGGACCGGCCGGAGAAGTCCGTCCTGAATCCGCCGGGTTCGACGACCATCGCCGTGATACCCAGGGGTTGCAGTTCCTTGCGCAGCGACCCGGTGAGCCCTTCGATCGCGGATTTCACGGCGGCGTAGTAGCCGGAACCCGCCGGGGTGATCCTCGCGCCGATCGAGGACAGGTTCACGATGGTGCCCTCGCGGCGGGACCGCATCTGGGGCAGGACGGCTTTGATCATGTCCACGGCGCCGAAGAAGTGCGTGTCGAACAGGGTGCGCACATCGTCGTCGTCGCCCTCCTCCACGGCGGCGCGGTATCCGTAGCCGGCGTTGTTGACCAGCACGTCGATCCCGCCGAACGTCTCGGTGCCCCGCGTGACGGCCGCCTGTACCTGGCCGCTGTCCGTCACATCGAGGGGAAGGGCGAGCGCCGTGTCAGGGTAGTCCGCCGTGAGGTCCTCGACCTTCGAGGCATCGCGGGCCGTGGCCACCACGTTGTCGCCGCGCTGGAGCGCGGCCTCCGCGAGGGCGCGTCCGAGTCCTGTGGAGCAGCCGGTGATCAGCCAGGTCGTCATAAGGTCTCCTTCGTAGTGCCGGCGCTCTACCGGCGATGCAACCAGTCGATGTCCCGGTCGGGATCGTCACACGGTCCGTGACGAACCAACTCCCGACCGGCGGCCCGGAACGGCGTCCGTCAGCCGCCGTGCCCGAGGACAGGATGATGCCCTCGGGCACGGCGGGTGACGACGGGCGCCTGGAGGTCAGGCGGTGACGGAGACCTCCGCCGGCTCCGTCAGCGATGCCAGGGGGACCTCGGCCGGCCGGTCCGCGGTACTCCGGACCGGAACCGAGGCGCCGTCCGCCGCCGATTTCAGGAGCGACTCCATGACATCGAGGACGTGGTAGGCAAGCTCACCGTTGGCGCGGTGCTGCTCGCCGGCCGGCGTCAGTGCCATGTCGGCGAGTCCGTAGCCCCTGCCGGCGTCGAGGTAGCCTGCGCTGACGGGAAGGACGTCCCACCCGATCTCCCTGTCGTTCTCCCTGTTCGCGAGATCGCAGACTGACACTTCCCCGTCGAAGTAGTTCGGGTCGGGGACCGTCATGCTGGCCTGTTCGCCGTGGATCTCGATGTTGGAGGACCGCGTCTGCACGGCGTCGAAACTCATCACGAGGGTGGAGAGGGCCCCCGATTCATGCACGAGCACACCGGTCACATGCGTGTCGATGGACACGGGCACCGTCTGGCCCGCCCGGGGGCCGCCTCCGATGGTCCGCTCCGAGCGGGTGTGGCTGGCGGCGCCGATCACGGAGGTGACCGGACCCAGCAGGGTGACCAGCGCGGTGACGTAGTACGGGCCCATGTCCAGCAGGGGACCTCCCCCGGGCACGTAGTAGAAGTCCGGATTGGGGTGCCACCGCTCATGGCCGGGGGTGACCATGGTGGCGGTCGCGGAGATGGGCCGGCCGATCAGGCCGCTGTCGATGGCATGGCGGGCTGTCTGGATGCCGGTCCCGAGGACCGTGTCCGGCGCGCACCCCACCCGGACGCCTGCCTCCGCGGCGAGCGCGAGGACCTTCCTGGCCTCGTCCGTGTTCGCTGCCAGGGGTTTCTCGCCGTACACATGCTTCCCGGCGGCGATCGCACGGGTGGCGATCTCCGCGTGCGCTGCGGGGATCGTGAGGTTCAGGACGGTGTCGATCCGGGGGTCGGCCAGCAGTTCGTCCACGGTCAGCGCCCGCACCCCGTCCTGGGACGCCGCCACGGCCTCGGCGCGGCCGAAGTCCAGATCGGCGACGGCCAGGAGGTTCACGGATGGAAGCGATGGCAGGGTCTTCAGGTACTGGGCTACGATCGCTCCGCAGCCGATGATTCCGACGTTCAGCGGCTCGCCCACAGCAAACCCCTTTCGATGATGGTGCGGACGTTCGGGTCGTCGAGGATCTCGACGCGGTGGCCGGGGGTCGAGACGAAGATGCGGCCCTTGCCCCACTGGCGGGTCCAGATGGCGGGAGACGTCACCGGGCGATGCCAGGGGTCCCATTCGCGGACGGCCTGGGTCGTCGTCGCGAGCACGTCGATGTAGTCGTCGGCCAGCACCCAGTACTGCTCCGTGACGAGGTCGAAGTCCCCGATCCCGCGGGTGATGGGGTGGTCCGCGGCGGCCGGGAGCATGGTGACCCGGTACGGCACGTAGTTGTCGGACTGCTCGCCGATCCTCTCCTCCGGGTGCTTGCCGGGGTGGCACGCGAACTGCCCGCCGATCAGGTGGAGGTAGTCGGACTCGTTGCGGTACGAGTCGGCGATCCCGCCGTGCCAGCCCGCCAGTCCCGTTCCCGCTTCGACCGCCGTCCGGAGACCGGCGAACTCGTCCTTCTCGATGGTGTTCATCGTGTTGCACTGCAGGATCAGGTCCACTGTCGACATGTAGTCCGCGTCGGCGTAGATCTTCGGGGACTCCTCGATCCGCACGGCGAAACCATGCTCCCGGAGGAACGGGATGAATCGATCCGTGGCTTCGACGGGCTGATGCCCGTCCCATCCCCCGCGGACGACGAGAGCTTCCTTGCTGGTCATGGTGCCTCTTTCGTGATCGGTCGCTCACGGCCCTGCGCCGGAGCTGAGAATGCTGCGTCGAAGGACGCGGCCGACGGGGCTATCGTCGCCAGGTCCCGCACGAGGGCGAGTGCCTGCGGGGCGCCGACGAGCCGGTCCATGCCGGCGTCCTCCCATTCGATGCTGGTCGGCCCCTGGTACCCGATCGAGTTGAGCATGCGGAAGATCGGATTCCACGGGACGTCGCCGTGGCCTGCCGTGACGAAGTCCCACCCCCTGCGCGGGTCGCCCCACGCCAGATGCGAGCCGAGCCGGCCGTTGCGGCCGTTCAACTGCCGGACCGATTCCTTCACGTGGACGTGGAAGATGTGCGGCGCGAAGTCCTGGAGGAACATCACCGGGTCGAGGTCCTGCCAGATGAAGTGCGAGGGGTCGAAGTTGAGCCCGAATCCGGGCCTGTCGCTCATGATGTCCAGGGTCCGCCGGGCGGTCCAGTAGTCGTAGGCGATCTCGGACGGGTGGACCTCGAGGGCGAAACGGACCCCTTCGGCGTCGAACACGTCCATGATGGGGTTCCATCGGGCGGCGAAGTCCTCGTAGCCCCGGGTGATCATCTGTTCGGATGCGGGCGGGAACATCGCCACGTACTTCCAGATCGACGAGCCGGTGAAACCGGTCACCAGGGATGCTCCGAGGCGTGCTGCTGCTCGTGCCGTGTCCTGCAGGACACCCGCGGCTCGCTGCCGGACGCCCTCGGCGTCCCCGTCTCCCCAGACGTCGGGGGCGAGGATGGCGCGGTGGCGTTCATCGATCGGGTCGTCGCAGACGGCCTGCCCGGTGAGGTGGTTCGCGATCGCATGGACGGTGAGGTTGTTCTTCTCCAGGACGCGGAGCTTGGACTGGACGTAGGCGTCGTCGTGCGCTGCCCGCACGGGGTCGAGGTGATCTCCCCAGCAGGCGATCTCCAGGCCGTCGAACCCCCACTCGCCGGCGAGACGCGCCACCTCCTCGAACGGCAGGTCCGCCCACTGCCCCGTGAACAGCGTCACGGGGCGCGGCGGCATCCCCGCGGCCGGGACGGCGTCAGACATGCTGCCACCCCGAATCGCTCGAGGCGGACTGCTCGACGGCGTGCAGGACCCTCTGCACCCGCAGCGCCTCGTCGAACGACGGCGACGGCGTCCGACCGTCCGCGATGGCCTGCACCAGGTCCACCACCTGATGCGTGAACCCGTGCTCGTACCCGAGACCGTGCCCGGCGGGCCACCAGTTGCCGGTGTACGGGTGGTCGGGCTCCGTGACGTTGATGGTGCTGAAGCCTGCGGTCTCCGCCGGCACCGTTCCGTCGTAGAACTCGAGGGAGTTCATGTTCTCGAAGTCGAAGGCCAGCGAGCCGAGGGTTCCGTTCACCTCCAGTCGCATCGAGTTCTTCCGGCCGAGCGCGAAGCGGGTGGCCTCGAAGACGCCGATCGCTCCCCCGTCGAAGCGCGCACTGAAGATCGCCGCGTCGTCCACGGTGACCTGGCCGGTCCCGCCGTCGTCCACACCCGATCCACCGAGGCCCACGCGCGTCCCGCTGAGGGGGCGCTCGTGCACGAAGGTGTTCAGGAGCGCCGAGACGCCCGAGATCTCCAGCCCGGTCACGTACTGGGCAGCATCGATGCTGTGCGCTCCGATGTCGCCGAGGGCCCCCGACCCCGACTTGGTCCTGTCCAGGCGCCACGTCATCGGCGCCTTCGCGTCCGACAGCCAGTCCTGGAGGTATTGCGCCCGGACGTGCCGGACCGTTCCCAGCCTCCCCTGCTCGACGAGCCGGCGGGCAAGGGTCAGCGCGGGCGTCCGACGGTAGGAGAATCCGCACATCGCGAAGACGCCCTTCTCCGCGGCGTCCCGTGCCGCGACCGCCATCCGCTCGGCTTCCTGCACGGAGTTGGCGAGGGGCTTCTCGCAGAGCACGTGCTTTCCCGCCTCGAGCGCTGCGATCGCGATCTCGGCGTGCGTGTCGCCCGGCGTGCAGATGTCGATCAGGTCGACGTCGTCGCGCTCCACGAGCGACCGCCAGTCCGTTTCCGTGTCCTGCCACCCCATCGTGTCGGCGGCGGCTTTGACGGCCGTCGCGTCACGCCCGGCGAGGACCGCGAGTTCGGGGTGGAGGGGGAGGTCGAAGAAGCGCGGCGCCGTTCGCCAGGCGTGGGAATGCATCGCTCCCATGAAGGCGTAGCCGACCATACCGACCCTCAGGTCAGGTCTCAGTGTGGGTGCCATAGGGCTGCGGTTCCTTTCTACTTGTTGAAACCGGCGGTCAGTCCGCTGACGAGCTGGCGGCGGGCCAGCGCGTAGAGGACCACCAGAGGAAGGGTGGAGAGCACGACGGCCGCGAGCACCGCAGGGATGTTCACCGTGAACTCGTCCTGGAAGGCCCAGAGGGAGAGCGGCAGGACCCGCTTGTCGGGGCTCTGCGTGAGGATCAGCGGGAAGAGGAAGCCGTTCCACACGTGCAGGGCGTTGTAGATGGCGATCGTGACCACCGCGGGGCGGACCAGCGGTAGGGCGAGGCGCCACATCATGGTGAACTCCGAGCACCCGTCGAGCCGCATGGACTCGAAGAGCTCGCGGGGTACGTCCCGGAGGAAGTTCGAGAGGATCAGCACGGAGATCGGGATGGCGAAGGCGATCGACGGCAGGATCAGGGCAAGCAGGGTGTCGTAGAGGTTCGCCCTCGTGATCATGAAGTAGATCGGGATGATCGTCGCCTGCAGCGGGATGGCCAGCCCCATCAGGAAGAGCGTGTTCGCGGACGCGATGATGCGCCCGTGTCCCCTCACCATCGCGTAGGCGGCCATGAACGAGACCGCGGTGGCCGGGATGACGCTTCCCAGCGTCACGATCACGCTGTTGGCGAAGTATTGGACGAAGTCGGCCTCCAGAACCGTCCGGTAGTTGGCCAGTGTCGGCTCGGTGGGCGGCGCCAGGGGATTCGACCCGAAGAAGCCTGCCTGGTTCTTGAGGCTCGTGATGACCACGTAGTAGATGGGCAGGATGATCAGCGCGAGCCATACCCACCCCCCGAGGCCTCCGAGGAAATTGGGCGTACGCCGGCCCAGCCGCTTCCGCTGACCGCGCTCATCCGATTGCGCCGGGGCACCAGGTGCCGCATCGGTGACTATTGCCATGGCCTACGCTCCTTCCAATTGGCTTGCGCTGCGGTTTTTGCCGCCGATCCGCTGCAGGACGAGCGCGAGGACCAGGCCGACGACGACGAGGATCACACCCAGGGCGCTGGCCGCGCCCATGTCGTTCGCCCTGAACCCGGTGAGGTACATGTGCAGCGGGAGGAGACGTGTTGCGTACCCCGGGCCGCCGGCCGTCAGGATGAAGATGAGATCGAAGTACGCCAGCGATCCCAGCACCATCAGGGTGGACGAGGTGATGATGGTGTACTTCAGCTGCGGCAGCGTGATGTGGATGAACTGCTGCACGCGGCCCGCCCCGTCGATCTGGGCGGCCTCGTAGAAGGAGGCCGGGATCTGCCGCACCCCACCCTGGTAGATCAGGGTGTGGAAGGGCACGAACTGCCACGCGATGACGAAGATGACCACGAAGAGCACCAGATCTTCGTTGCCGAGCCAGTTCTGCGCCAGCGCAGGTATCCCCAGTCCCGGCCCCATCCCGAAGTTCGGATCCAGCAGTGCCTTGAAGGCGATGGCCACCGCTGCCGATGACAGCAGGAGCGGGACGAAGTACAGGACGGCCAGCAGCGCCCTGTACCGCTGGTTGCCGGCGGTGAACACGCCCAAGAGGAGACTGATGGGAACCTGCACCACGAGGGAGTAGACCATGATCTTCGCCGTGACGACGAGAGCGTTGAGGGTCACCGAATCCGTGAGGGCCGTCTGCCAGCTGTCCAGTCCCGCCCACGAGATCGCACCGAGTCCGTTCCAGCTGGTGAAGCTGAGGAACACCACCCCGAGCAGGGGGACGACGGCGAAGGTCAGGAAGAAGACCAGCGCCGGGACCACCATCCACGCCGAGGGACCCTCGGTCCGGGGACCCCGGACCGCCATCCCGGGCTTGGGCTTCAGGATGGTGCTCATTTACCGAGCGTTGCGTTCATGTTCTCGGCGAACTGCTCCGGCGTGATCTGACCGATGAAGATCTGGTCCAGATTCGCGAGCATGGCGTCTCCCTGGGCAGGGCTGAGCGCCTGGTCCCACGAGAGCTGGAAGCTCGGCGCGTCCTGCGCGAGACCGTAGACGAACTCGACGAAGTCCTTGTCCTCGGACTGTGCCAGCTGGTCCTCGATGCCGTTGACGGCGGGAACGGCGCCGGAATCGATCATCGCCTGGGTGTACTCCTCGCTGAACAGCTCGTCCTTGAGGTAGGCCAGCGCGTCGTCCTTCTGCTCGTCGGACGCCGTGGACGAGAGGGACCACATGTTGGCAGGATTCCCCACCACGTTGGCCGGATCGCCCGCTCCGCCCTCGACCGCGGGGAAGGGGACGAAACCGACCTCACCCGATTCGACGAACTCCGGAGCATCGTTCTTCAGGTTCTGGTAGACCCAGCCGCCGTGCACCATCATGGCGGCGCGGTCCGTGTAGAGGAGGGCGCTGTCCGCTCCGGCGTCAGCCGCGATGGAGGAGAAGCCGTTGACGAAACCGTCCGCGTCGACCAGTTCCTGGATCTTGGTCAGCGCTTCGATGACCGCGGGGTCGGACCAGGCGCCCTCTTCACCGTCCAGGATCGACTGGAAGACCTCGGGCCCACCGATCCGGTCCACCAGATAGGACAGCCACATCAGGTTCGGCCACTTGGACTGGCCGGCCAGGGCGAAGGGGGCGATTCCCGCGTCGTTGAACTTGGGGACCAGCGCCATCAGCTCGTCCCACGTCTCGGGGGGCTCGGCGCCGATCTGCTCGAACACCTGCTTGTTGTAGTAGAGGACGACGGGTTGCATGTTGTTGTTGGGCAGGGCGTACGTCTTGCCGTCGATCACCCCGTTCTCGAGGACGGAGGGGATGTAGCGATCCTTGACGTCGGGGTTCTCGGCGAGGAACTCGTCGAGTTCGTCGACGTGCCCGGCGTCCACGTAGGACTTGAGGACGCCTCCGCCCCAGCCGTAGATGAAACTGGGCCCCTCACCCGCTCCCACCGCCGTGCGCACCTTGGTCTTGTAGGCGTCGTTGGCGAAAAATTCCTGGTTGATCGACTTTTCCGGGTTCTCCTCGTTCCAGCGCTCGACCGACGAGCGGAAGATGTCCTCACTGCTACCCGTGAGGGCCCACATGGTGGGAGAACTGGAATCAGCGGCAGGATCCGCCGGGCCGCTGGATCCGCAGGCGGTGAGGCCGAGGGCGAGCGCGAGGGCCGAGGCCGTGGCGGTCAGGGTCTTGGTAGTTCGCATGTTCATCAGTTCTTCCGTAGTCGACTCGGCGTCACGGGTGACGTCTGGCGGGAATAAGCAGGTCAGTTCCACGGGGACGCGGTCGCTGACCGCCACGCTGCGGAACGGAATTCGAAATGTTTTCGATAACAACAAACTTACAAGGTAAAGTAACTCACATCACATCGGTGAGGTCAATGGCCTTCCAGTCGGCGTTTTTCGGCGGGTCCCACCAGCGCTTCACAGGGGCGCAGCAGTGTGGAAGCCTTGCCCGTGACGTCGCATACGAGGAGAAAGTCGAAACATTGTCGGAACTCGAAGTCAGGACGAGAGCCACGCTGGGGTCGGTCGCTGCACTCGCGGGAGTGTCGATCCCTACCGTGTCCAAGGTCATCAACGCCCGGGAGGACGTCGCCCCGGCCACGAGGAAGCGGGTCCTGGAGGCCCTCCGCACCGCCGAGTACCGACCACCCGGGCAGCGCCATGCGCTGGCTCCGCCGACGTCGACGCTCATCGACGTCGCGGTGGACAGCGTGACGACGGCGTACTACGCGGAGGTGATGGACGGGATCCTGGAATGCGCCGAGAGCCACGGCCTCGAGATCGTGCTGTCGACGACGGGCCGACCGCATCGCGAACCCCGCGACCTGGCCGAGAACATGCAGTCCCAGGGCCGCCGCGGCCTGGTCCTCGTGACATCCCGATGGTCTCCGAAGGAGATCAGGGAGGTGAAGAAGCGGGGGATCGCCGTCGTGGTCATCGACCCCATCAACCCACCGGGCACGGGCGTGGCCAGCGTCGGAGCGACGAACTGGGCAGGAGGCAAGGCGGCCACCGAGCATCTCCTCGGTCTCGGCCATACCCGCATCGCGTTCATCGGCGGACCGACGAGCGCGGAGTGCAGCCAGGACCGCGAGCACGGCTATGCCGCTGCCCTGCTCGAGCGCGGGATCCCCCTCTCCGAGGACTACGTGCTGGCGGGGACCTTCGACCCGGCGACAGGACGCCGCAGTGCTGCCCGCCTCCTCGCCCTCGACGAGCCGCCGCAGGCCATCTTCGCCGCGTCGGACAGCATCGCCCTGGGCGTGCTCACCGAAGCCCACGCCCGAGGTGTCTCCGTACCGGGAGAGTTGAGCGTCATCGGCTTCGACGGGACCTATCTCAGCGAACAGACCTCTCCCCAACTCACCACCGTCGCCCAGCCCCTGCGGGAGATGGGAAGGACCGCCGTCCGCGCCCTGATCCGGGAGATGGAGGGCGAGAAACCCGATCTGACGCGGGTCGAGCTGGCGACCCAGCTCATCGTCCGGTCCTCGACGGCTCCGCCACCCTCCTGACCCGGGTCCTGTCCCCGGCCGCCGCATCAGCCCTCGGGCAGCTTCGCCTTCAGGATGTCCCGGATGTAGTCCCGGTTCATGGCCGTGACGCTGAGGCCGTCGCCACCGTAGTGCTCCACGCACATGGGTCCGTCGAAGCCGGCCTCGAGAGCCATCCCGATGGCTTCGCGATAGTTGATGAACCCGAGGGCCAGCGGCGCCGGCGCGGAGGCATAGGCGCCCGTGGCGGGGTCGTAGTCCCGGAAGTAGTTCTTGAGCTGCCAGTAGTTGGTGTACGGCAACATCTTGGTCAGCATCTCCCGCCAGTCCTCCACCTCGCGGTGCAGGCGCACGATGTTCCCGATGTCGGGGCAGAGCCCCACGGTGGGCAGGTCCACGGCGGTGACCAGCTGGACCGAACTGTCGGCCGTGCCGAGGAAGGTCCCCTCGTACATCTCGAGGGAGATGCTGACACCCCGCGCGGCGCCGTACTCGCCGAGTTCCCGGAACCGCGCCGCCGCCTTGTCCCGGTTGTCCTGCGTGTCCTCGTCCTCGACCCCGGGCGCCAGCCAGAACCAGGTCGCTGCCTTCTGGGCCTCCGTGAACGGGTCGTGCAGGCCCAGGCACACCATGGGTACCTCCAGGTCCGCGGCAGCGTCGATGGTCCGCTTCACGTAGGCGATGTTCTGTTGCGCCTGGTCCTCGTCGGGCGTGATCACGCTCTTGCGCGTCACCGCGATGTCGCTGAAGGCCAGATCGTAGGCGCGGGCCGTCTTCAGCAGCTGCCTCCTGCCCTCGGTATCGAGGTCGCCCGGGCGGACCCAGGAGTCGGTGAGGTCCACGTGGTCGAAGCCGGCGGCGCGGACCTCACGGAGCGTCTGCCGCCACGCCTCCGGCCCCGCCGCGGTGCGGTCACGGCCGTCCGCGGTGGTTCCGGTGAAGTTGAGCAGGGCAGCGCCGATCGGCCAGGTCTCGGGTGTGGGGGTCATGGTGTTCTCCTTGGTTTCGGGGATGGGCGGACGGACGGGTGGACGCATGGGACGGGGCTGGACGTCCGACGACGGGCACCCTGCCTCAGGCGGCGATGACGTAGACGACGCAGGCGAGGGCGAAGGCCATGAAGCCGATCGCGGTGCCGACGACGGTCCAGGTCTTCAGGGTGGTGACCGTGTCGAAGCCGCAGAACTTGCCGATCAGCCAGAAGCCGGAGTCGTTGACGTGGGAGAACGTGATCGACCCGGCGCAGATCGCCACCACGATCGCGGCCAGCGCGACGCCGGACAACCCCAGTTCCGCGACTGCGGGAGCCATGATGGAACCGGCTGTCGTGGCGGCCACGGTGGCCGATCCCTGTGCCACGCGGAAGGCCACCGCGACGAGGAATCCCGCGAGGATCACCGGGAGGCCCATGGCATCGAGGCCGTCGGCGATGGTGGTGCCGATACCGGTCTCCGTGAGCACACGGCCGAAGGCGCCACCGGCGCCGGTGATGAGGATGATCGAGCATACGGGGGCCAGGGCGTTGTCGACGAGGTCCTCGAGGGCGCCGCCCACGCGTCCACGGCCGCGGCGCGGCCGCATGTAGAGCAGGTACATCGCGGACAGGGCGGCGATGAGCAGGGCCACGGGCGTGTTGCCGATCAGCCTCGAGAGCTGGAAGAGCGTGTTGTCCTCGCCGACCGCGCCACTCGCCTCGAGGGTCGAGAACAGGGTGTTGAAGAAGATCAGCACCAGGGGCAGCAGGAGCACGAAGATGATGGTCCAGAAGCCCGGGCGGGGGATGTCGTCGTCGAGGTCCGCCTCCCCCAGCAGGTTGGGGACGGGCATGTTCGGGTAACGCCTGGCGATGATGAGGCTCAGCCTGTACCCGGCGAGATACCAGGTGGGCAGGCCCACCAGGAGGGCGATCAGCACCACCATGCCCACGTCCGCTCCCATGACGGTGGCGGCGGCGGTGGGGCCGGGATGCGGCGGAGTCAAGGCGTGCATCATCAGGAAGGCGCCGATGGAGGGCAGGACGTACAGCATGAACGAGCCGCCGAGCCGGCGGGCGACCGTGTAAATGATGGGCAGCATCACGATGAAGCCGGCATCGAGGAAGATCGGGAAGGCGTAGAAGAGCGAAGCGACCGCGAGGGCCAGGGGTGCCCTCTTCTCGCCGAACCGGCGGAGCATCGCGTCGGCGAGCACCTGCGCACCACCCGAGATCTCGACCAGCCGGCCGAGGACCGCGCCGAAGCCCACGAGCAGGGCGACAGTGCCGACGGTGGTGCTGAACCCGGCGATCACCACGGTCATGACATCGGCGACACCGATACCGGCCGCCAGCGCGGTGAGCACACTGATGATGATCAGTGCGAAGAAGGCATGGAGGCGCACCTTGATGATGAGCAGCAGGAGGGCCACGATGGCCGCGACGGCGATGACCATGAGCGTCCAGGAGGGCCTCTCGGCCAGGACCAGGGCGTCGTCGACGGCGGCTGGAAGGAGGATTGGCATGACGGGAGCACCTTTGATCGCATCGGTTGAGCCGTCCGGACCACATGTGTGCTGGAGCACACCCCGACTCTGATTGGGCACCACCCTATAGGATATTTTCAGATCAGGCGCACCTGATGGTTCGTCCCGAATCCGCTCACCGCAGTGTCAGCTGCCGTCGAGGTGAGCGGCTCCCCGCCGCGGGGCTCGTGGGAGAATTCAGGACATGACAGCAGGAAGCAGGACAGAGCCGTGAGTGAGGGCCGTGCGGGTGGATCCTGGGTGGAGCGCAGCGTCCTCGCCGACCAGGTGTACAAGCAGGTCCTCTCCCGCCTGATGGACGGCAAGCTCTCCTCCGGGGACCCGCTCAGCATCGACGGCACGGCGCGCGAGCTCGGGGTGTCGCCGACCCCGGTGCGGGAGGCGCTGGCCCGCCTCGAGTCGACGGGGCTGGTGACCCGCGCCGCCCTGCGGGGATACCGGGTGGCCCCCATGCTCAGCCACGTGGAACTGTCCGACCTGATGGACGCGCGCCTGCTGCTGGAGCCGCACAACGCCGAAGTGGCGTGCCACCGCGCGGATACAGCCTTCCTGGAGGCCCTCCGGCAATCGATCGATGATCTGCGGGTGGCTCCGAACGGCCCGCACTTCTCCGACTACCGGTCCTACTGGGAGGCGGATGAGCGCTTCCACCGACTGATCGTGGAGCAGACCGCCAACAAATTCCTGCTGAGCGCCTACGACTCCCTCGGCGGACACGTGCACCGGTTCCGGTTGTTCAGCGGTGTCGGCGTGCGTGATGCCGAAAGCGCCATCGACGAGCATACGAGGATCCTCACCGCGATGCGGCGGGGCGATGCGGGGGCCGCGCGCGTCGCCATGGCCAGCCACATCTACGGCGTGAGCGAGCGCGCGATCCACGAGTACGAGGCCTCGGACGAGACCACGCCGGACAGGTCCGCGTAGGGCTGCACCCCCGGGCGTGACGGTTGACACCATCCGGGACCGCGTGGATCCTATAGGAACACGATCCGCGCCCCCATCGGCCCTGATTCCTCGCCGGGACACGGCCGGTGTGGTGGCGCGTCAACGCGCAGTACCGTGCACATCAGAGGAGATGCGGCTCATGGCTCAACGTTCAGTGGCAGTTGTCGGTTCGGGTTATATGGGCGGAGGCATCGCGCAGGTCCTGGCTCTCGGCGGGGCGAAGGTGGCGCTCGCCGACGTATCCCAGGAGATCGCCGAGAAGAACCTCGAACGCCTGATCGGTGAAGCCGAACGGTTCGTCACGGACGGCCTCTTCCCCGCCGACGCCGTCCAGCGCCTGCGGGACCAGCTGTGGGCCGCCCCGAGCATCGAGGAAGCCGTCGCGGATGCCTCCTACATCGAGGAGGCCGTCCCGGAGATCCTCGACATCAAACACGGCACCCTCCGCCGGATCAGCGACGCCGCACCCGCGGACGCGGTGATCGGCTCGAACACGTCCACCATCCTGATCGCCAAGCTCGCCGAGGCGGTCGAGAACCCCGGCCGGTTCCTCGGCGTCCATTTCTCGAACCCGGCACCCTTCATCCCGGGCGTCGAGGTCATCCCCCACGCGGGGACGACGCCGGAGACGGTCGAGGTCGCCCGGGAGATCGTCGCACTGACCGGCAAGAAGGCGGCCGTCGTGAAGGACGTGACCGGTTTCGTCCTCAACCGCCTCCAGTACGCGCTGTTCCATGAGGCTGCCCAGGTGGTGGAGCAGGGCATCGCATCGGCGGAGGACGTGGACACCCTCGTCCGGACCACGTTCGGGTTCCGGTTGCCGTTCTTCGGCCCCTTCGCCATCGCCGACATGGCCGGCCTCGACGTCTACTCCTTCTGCTACGCCTCCCTGCAGACCTCCTTCCCCGAGCGCTTCGCCACACCCGCGATCCTCCAGGACCTCGTGGACGCGGGAAAGCTCGGGACGAAGTCCGGCGCCGGGTTCCTGGACATCCCGGCCGAACGGACGGACGACCTGGTCGCGTACCGCAACAAGGCCTACGTGGCCATGGCCGGACTGCTGAACGAGCTCGGCCCGAGCCCTGCCGAAGAGTCCGCGAAGTAGCAGCGCAGCGGAACCCTGCCCACCCCGGGCCATCGGCGGCGCGACGCAATGCGTGGCGCCGCCGACGGCCTTTCGAGACAACCGAGGTTGAACAATGACGTACCTTGTGAACGATCCCGAACACTTCGCTGCCGACGCCCTGCGCGGTTACGCGGCGGCACATCCTCAGCACGTGATGCTGGCGCACGGCGGGGTGGTCCGCTCGACCGAGACTCCCCAGGGCCAGCCGGCACTGGTCATCGGTGGGGGGTCGGGGCACTACCCCGCCTTCGCAGGCTGGATCGGACCGGGCATGGGCCACGGCGCGCCGTGCGGCAACATCTTCTCCTCGCCGTCCGCGTCCCAGGTGTACTCGGTGTCGCGGTCGGCCGAGAACGGAGGCGGCGTCATCCTCGGCTTCGGCAACTACGCCGGTGACGTCCTGCACTTCGGGCAGGCCGCGGAGAAGCTGCGCGCCGAGGGCGTGGACGTGCGGATCATCCGGGTGTCCGACGACATCGCGTCCGGGCCGGCCGCGGAGCACCGGGACCGCCGCGGCATCGCGGGCGACCTCGTGGTCTTCAAGATCGCCGGCGCGGCCATCGAGTCCGGGGCCGACATCGACGAGGCCGAGCGGGTCGCCTGGAAGGCCAACGACGCAACGCGGTCCTTCGGCGTGGCGTTCGAGGGCTGCACCCTCCCCGGGGCCGACGGCGCACTGTTCCACGTGCCCGAGGGCGAGATGGCGATCGGTCTCGGCATCCACGGAGAACCCGGCATCCGGGAGGTCCCGCTGGGCACTGCCGCGGAAGTCGCCGACCTCCTTCTCGACGGTGTCCTGGAGGAGGAGCCGGAGCGCTCCGCCGGCGGCTACCAGGGGCGCGTCGCCGTCGTCCTCAATGGCCTCGGAAGCGTGAAGTACGAGGAACTCTTCACCGTCTACGGGCGCCTGGCCGAGCGGTTCGCCGAGAAGGGGCTCACCGTCGTGGCCCCGGAAGTGGGCGAGCACGTCACCAGCCTCGACATGGCCGGGCTGTCCCTGACGGTCGTCTTCCTCGACGACGAACTCGAGGAGTACTGGCTGGCCCCGGCCGACACCCCCGCCTTCCGCAGGGGCGCGCCGGATTCGTCCGCCAGGGCGGGACGGACCCGGGTCCACACCCCCGGCGAGGAAGCAATCCCCGAGGCCTCCCCCGAGTCACGTGAGGTCGCGGCGTCGATCGTGAAGGCCCTGGAGGTGCTGCGCGCCACCGCGTCCGAGCACCAGGAGTACTTCGGCCGGCTCGACGCCGTCGCCGGCGACGGCGACCACGGCCAGGGCATGGCCTACGGCTCGCGGGGCGCGGCAGAGGCCGGACGGGCCGCCGTCGAGAAGGGCGCCGGCGCCCGGACCGTCCTGCTCCACGCCGGCGACGCCTGGGCCGAGGAAGCCGGTGGCACATCGGGGGCCCTGTGGGGCGCGGCGCTGATCGCAGCGGGAAGCGTGTTCGACGACGCGGAGGGCGCCACGTCCGCCCACGTCGTCCGGGCCCTGATGACCGGGAGCGACGCCATCAGCCGCCTCGGCGGGGCGGAGCCCGGAGACAAGACGATGGTCGACGCCATCGTCCCGTTCCGGGAATCGCTGGCCGCCGAGTTCGAGGCGTCGGCCGATCTGGCGGCCTCGACCAGGAAGGCAGCCGCCGTCGCCCGTGAGGCAGCCGACGCCACCTCGGGTATCGCCGCCCGCCGCGGACGGTCACGCGTCCTCGGGGAGAAGAGCGTGGGCACCCCGGATCCCGGCGCCATCTCCTTCTCCATCCTCATGGACGCCCTCGCGGAGCTCTTCGGATCGGCCACCGTGGAGAACCGACCGTGACGGTATGGGTCGGCACGAGCTGGAAGATGAACAAGTCCCTCGCCGAGTCCCGGGACTATGCGAGAGGCCTGCTCGCGGGTCTGGCGACGCGGGAAGCAGGCATGGTGCAGCCCTTCGTGATCCCTCCCGCGACGGCGATCGCCGCCGTGGCGGAGATCCTCGCAGAGGACGGCCGCGTCCTGCTCGGTGCGCAGAACGCGCACTGGGAGGACTCCGGGGCCTGG
The DNA here is from genome assembly GCF_058269155.1 of Arthrobacter sp. TJ-263. Lineage (NCBI taxonomy): Bacteria > Bacillati > Actinomycetota > Actinomycetes > Micrococcales > Micrococcaceae > Arthrobacter > Arthrobacter sp. TJ-263. Next base: position 311,898 of record NZ_JBZCNE010000003.1, read on the forward strand.
ACCGGTGAGCTCTCCGTGCCGCAGGTCGCCGATGCCGGGGCACGGATGGTCGAGATCGGTCACTCGGAGCGGCGTGAGCACTTCGGTGAAACCGACGAGACCGCCCGCCGGAAGGTAGCTGCGACCCTCCGGCACGATCTGATCCCGCTGCTCTGCATCGGCGAGCCCACGGGCGTGAAGGACGCCGGTGGATCCACAGACTTCATCCTCGAGCAAGCTGCCCGGGCGCTCGACGGGCTCGGCGAAGAGCAGCTGGCACGCGTCATGATTGCTTATGAGCCGATCTGGGCGATCGGCGACCATGGACGTCCCGCCACGGTCGACGAACTCGAGAAACCGTTCGCCGCACTCGGGCAGGAGTACGGAGGCCGCATCGCCGGCCTGCTCTACGGCGGTTCGGTCGGGCTCGACAATGCTGCGGCCCTCCTGGGCATCCAGCACGTGGACGGGCTGTTCGTCGGCCGCACGGCATGGGACCTGAAGGGCTACCTGCGCCTGATCGACATCGCTGCGGGACGGTGACGGCCACGTCCGCGACCACCAGTTCCATGATCTACAGGAAGAGGAACCAACTATGAGTCAGAAACTACGCATCGTCATCGGAAGCGACGAGGCCGGACTGGACTACAAGGAGGTCCTGCGCAAGGACCTCGAGGCCGATGACCGCGTCGAGAGCGTGGTGGATGTCGGAATCTCCCGCTCCGAGAACGTCGACTACCCCCATGTCGCGGTGGATGCAGCCCGCAAGGTGGAAAGCGGCGAGGCGGACCGCGCCCTGCTGATCTGCGGTACCGGTCTGGGTGTGGCGATCTCGGCCAACAAGGTCTCCGGCATCCGGGCCGTCACCGCCCATGACTCCTATTCGGTGGAACGCTCGGTCCTGAGCAACAACGCCCAGGTGCTCTGCATGGGCCAGCGGGTGATCGGCGTGGAGCTGGCACGGCGCCTGGCCAAGGAGTGGCTCGGCTACGTGTTCGATCCCTCGAGCGCGTCCGCCGCGAAGGTGGATGCCATCAGCGGCTACGAACAGCGCTGATCGTCGCTCCTGCCTGACACACCGACGGCCACCGGTTCCCGCCTTCGCGGAGCCGGTGGCCGTCGTCCGTGCGGTGGTTACTTCCTCGCGCCCGCGGCGGTGCTGGCGTCGTCGTCGGACTGGGGATCCGCGTCGTTGTCGTCCGAAGCGGCGGTGACCACCGGCTCGTCCCGCACCCGGTCGCGGTCGTTCCTGGCGTCGTCGCCCCGGGTCTTGAGCAGGCTCGCGACCGTCGCGACGGTGATGGTGGCACCGATGAACAGCAGCGAGAACCAGATGGGGATCTCGGGGACCCAGAGGAGCGGCTGCCCGCCGTTGATGAAGGACAGCTCGTTGACGTGCAGGGCGTGGAACACGAGCTTCACGCCGATGAAGGCGAGGATGACGGCGAGTCCCTGGGCGAGGTAGACCAGGCGCTCGAGCAGTCCCCCGATGAGGAAGAACAGCTGGCGCAGGCCCATCAGGGCGAAGGCGTTGGCGGTGAAGACGATGTACGCCTCGTTGGTCAGGCCGTAGATCGCCGGGATGGAGTCGACGGCGAAGATGAGGTCCACGAAGCCGATCGCGATGATGGTGAGCAGCATCGGGGTGACGAAGCGCGTGCCGTCCTTCTTCACGGTCAGTTTGTCCCCGTGGTACTCGTCGGTGACGGGCAGGACGCGGCGGACGAGCTGCATGAACTTGCCGTCCGCCGGGTTGGTGTCGTGGCTGCCGAATGCCTGCTTGTAGGCCAGGAAGAGCAGCAGGGCGCCGAAGATGTAGAAGATCCAGGAGAAGTTCTCGATCAGTCCGGCGCCGATGGCGATGAACCCCCCGCGGAGGATCAGGGCGATGATGATGCCGATCATCAGCACCTTCTGCTGGTACTTCTTCGGGACCGCGAAGCCCGTCATCACGATGAGGAAGACGAAGAGGTTGTCGATCGACAGGGCCTTCTCCGTGAGATAGCCGGCGAAGTACTCGCCGCCGAACGTCCAGCCCGACACCACGCCGATCCCGACACCGAACAGCAGGGCCAGGCCGATGTAGAACGCCGACCAGCGCGCCGATTCGCCGATGGTCGGCTCGTGGGGTGTGCGCACGTGCGCGAAGAATTCGTAGACGAAGAAGAGGATCGTCACGGCGATCGTGATCAACCAGATGGTGGGGGTGACCTGCATCAGGGGTACTCCAAAGGGTAGGCGTCGGACATAGGCGCCAAGGTCTCCTCCGCCCGGCCGGAACCGGAACCGATGGGCCCGGGATGCTTCAGTGCATCCGTATTGACGGGCCGATCACAGACGGGAGTACTCCCCTTGATAGGAAAAGCCTAACGCACGCCTGCCCGTCCCGATTCCTGTGGCGCGAGCGGGCGACGCCGTCGACCGGGTGGCTAGGCTGGGTGGATGGCGACAGTGATCCTCGTGCGGCACGGCCGCACCACAGCGAATGCCACCGGGCTGCTGGCCGGTCGGACCGTCGGCGTCGGCCTGGACGAGATCGGGCGGGACCAGGCGGCCCTGACCGGTGACCGGCTCGCCGCCGTGCCCGTCGTCGGCGTGGTCTCGAGCCCCCTCGAGCGGTGTCGGCAGACCGCCCGGTTCATCCTCGATCGCCAGACCGGCACCCCGCATGCGCCGATCGATCCCGATCTCACCGAGTGCGATTACGGCCAGTGGCAGGGCCGCCTGCTCAGTGACCTCGCGACGGAACCCCTGTGGCCGGTGGTGCAGTCGCAGCCGTCCGCCGTCACCTTTCCCGGTGGCGAATCCATGGCCGCGATGCAGGCGCGGTCGGTGGCGGCGATCCGACGCCATGATGCGGCCTTCGAAGCCGAATTCGGGCCCGGCGCCGTATGGGTGGCGGTGAGCCACGGAGACATCATCAAGTCCATCCTCGCGGACGCGCTCGGCATGCACCTCGACCTGTTCCAGCGCATCAACGTCGGCCCCGCCTCGGTGTCGATCGTGCAGTACGGCACCAGCCGGCCGAGCGTCTACGCGACCAACACCGACGCCGGGGATCTGTCGTGGTTGGCGAAGAGCGCCCTGTCCGACGATGCGGCGGTGGGCGGTGGTGCAGGGCCGACGGCGACACGCACCTCGTCGGCCTAAAATACTTCTATGCCTACAACTGTTCACGAGTTCGCCTGGCCTGACCGGGTTGTCGTCGGCACCATCGGCCTCCCGGGGGCGCGTACGTTCTACCTGCAGGTGCGCTCGGGGTCCCAGCTCGTGAGTATCGCGCTGGAGAAGCAGCAGTCGGCCCTGCTCGCCGAGAAGATCGACGAGATCCTCGACGAGCTCAGCACCCTCGACGGCAACCCCTTCAGCGTTCCCACGAGTACGCCCATCGAACTCGTCGACAACGACCAGCTCGAGACCGTCGAGGAGCAGTTCCGCACCGGCGCGATGAGCCTGGGGTGGGATCCCGCGACGGCGCAGGTGGTCATCGAGGCCTACCCGCTGCCCGATACCGACGACGACGCCGCGTTGCTCGACGACGAGGTCGAGGCGGCCGAGATGCTGCTGGTGCGCATGCCGGTCGGGACCGCCCGCGCCTTCACCAAGCGCACGCGGGAGGTCGTGGGCGCAGGGCGTCCGATCTGCGTGATCTGCGGCCAGCCCATCGACGCCGACGGGCACATCTGCGCCGTGCCCGAGGTCTGATGCCGGCGCCCGACCTCGTGACCGCCGAGCTGACGCTCACCGGGCGCATCACGACGGCGTCGAACGCCACGTTCCTGGGCAGCATCGGCGACACCGTGGTCGTGTACAAACCGATCCGGGGCGAGAAGCCGCTGTGGGATTTCCCCGACGGCTTCCTGGCCCACAGAGAGGTGGCCGCGTACCTGGTCTCGGAGCTCCTCGGCTGGAACATCGTGCCCCGCACCTGGCTGCGCGACGGCCCGTTCGGCGAGGGCATGGTGCAGCTCTGGCAGGAGACGGACCCCGACCGGAGCGCCGTCGACCTCGTTGCGGCGGCCCGCGTGCCGGAGACCGGGTGGAAGCAGGTCCTCGAGGGTCAGGACGAGAAGGGGCGGATGGTCGCCCTGATTCATGAGGACACGCCTGTGCTGCGCCGTATGGCGGTGTTCGACGCGGTCGTCAACAATGCCGACCGCAAGGGCGACCACATCCTCGAGATGGTGGACGGACACCGGTTCGGTGTGGACCACGGGCTCACGTTCCACAGTGACCACAAGCTGCGCACGGTGCTGTGGGGGTGGCTGGGCGACGAGCTGACCGCCGAGGAACTCGACGGTATCGATCGTGTCAGCGACGGACTGGACGGTGAGCTGGGGCGGGAGCTGACGGATCTGCTCACCGCCGAGGAGATCGCTGCGCTCGCTGCACGCTGCGCTGCGTTGCGCTCGGCGGGGCGGTTTCCGGCTCCGAGCGGTGAGATGTCGGCGGTGCCCTGGCCGCTGTTCTGAAGGGGCATCCGCTGCAGCGCACTCGTTGCTGCCCCCTGTGCAAGCTGCCATTCTTGGTGAACCCGCACTTCTGACAGTGAACGAAGGGAAAAGACGATGCCGCTCTATCTGTCGAAGTTCAGCTATACATCAGAGACCTGGGCAAGGCTGATCCACACTCCCGAGGACCGCGGGAAAGCCGCCCGAGCGTACATCGAATCCGTCGGAGGGAAACTTCATGGGTTCTGGTACGCGTTCGGCGCCCACGACGGCTACACCTTGTGGGAGGCACCCGACAACGTCTCCATGGCCGCGGTTGCGTTAGCGATCAGCGGAGGCGGCGCCATGAACTCGCTCGAAACGACAGTGCTCCTGACCGTCGACGAAACGATGGAAGCCCTGCGCAATGCGGAGCAGATCGGGTACCAGCCTCCCGGCACCCACCATGCTTGACGACCTTCCACGACGACCAGGCTCCTTCTGCAACACCCCTGCATCGCCTCCCGGGTCGCTGCTGATCCTTTCCACTGATCGGCCCATCTCGGCGTGACGGCGCGTCAGCCGGGGCCGAACCGGACGCGAACCTGATCAACGGTGTCCCGGTGCTGCGCGGCGCCGGCGGGGACGAACTCCTGCCCCTGCTGCGGGACGCACTGGATCAGAGCCCTTCCACCAGCTCGTAACACTGGAAGCCCTTCACCACGACGCCGCCGCACACCCGGTCGTTCCACTTCTTCAAGGCTTCTGTGGGGCTGTTCCCGGACTGCCGCCAAGGCGTCCGACGGGCCGTGTGCGAGGTCACCGTCCCGGCTCGGCGCCTGGATCCGAGTCACGGTCGGTGTCTGCGTCTGCGGCATCCAATGTCTCCTGGCGAGAATCGACGGGGATCCTGTCCCCGAGGTCGGAGGTGTGCGCGCTGACCCGGGCATGCTCCGCCTGGCCCTTCCCGTCGTCCTGCTGCTCGTCCTTGCCGGAGTCCTGCCCTGAACGCCGTCGGGAATCCTGGCGGGGATTCTCTTCGGCCGGCTTGCTGGTAGGGGTGTTGCGGGGTCCGTGGCCCTGTTCGTCCATGAGGGTGTGTGTCTCGGCCTGGGTGATGGCCTTGTCGGTGATGTCTTCGTCGCGGTCGGCGTTCCATGCTTTGATGCCGGCCCAGGCGACGGCGGTGAGGGGGACGGAGAGGATCGCGCCGATGATCCCTGCCAGGACGGTCCCCGCGGTGAGGGCGACCAGGATCACGAGTGGGTGGACGCTGAGGGTATGGCCCATGACGACCGGTTGCAGGAAGTTGCCTTCGAGCTGGTTGACGAGGATGACGACGCCGAGCACGATCAGTGCGGTGACGGGCCCGTTGGTGACCAGGGCGACGAGGGTCGCCACGGCGCCCGCCAGGGTCGCGCCGACCAGTGGGATGAACGCTCCGATGAAGACGATCGCGGCCAGCGGCAGGGCGAGGGGCACCCCGAGGATGACCAGGGCCAGTCCGATGAAGAACGCGTCGACGGCCGCGACGATCGCGGTCCCGCGGACGTATCCACCGAGTACGGCGACGCTCTGGTCTCCGACGTTCCGGGCTCTGACCAGGCGGGTGCCTTTGAAGGCCCTCAGGGTGAAGGCCCAGATCTTCTCACCGTCCTTGAGGAAGAAGAAGAGGATGACGATCATCAGCACCAATCCGGTGAGGAAGTTCGTCGCAGCGCTCAGTCCCGCCAGGGCCGTGGTGCCGGCGGCGCTACTGGTGGCGAAGTCCGCGGCAGCGTCGCGGGCCGCCTGGAGTTGCCCGTCATCGACGGGTATGGGCCCGTTCTCCACGAAATCGATCAGTTGATCGACGCCCTGAACGGCGCTGCTGGTGAGGGTGTCGGTCTGGCCCATGATCGCGAACACGACTCCCGCGAGCAGGCCGCCGATGAGCGCGAGAAGGATGGCGAAGGACGCTGCGGTCGCGAGGGAACTCGACCATCCTCGGCGTCGCAGCCAGGACACGAAGGGTCCGATCGCCGAGGCGAGGATCAGGGCCAGCAGGAGCGGGATGATCACCAGGCGTACCTGGATCAGGGCATAGACGACCACGGTGAACAGTGCCAGCAGGAGCAGGACCTGAGTTGCTCTGTGCGCCGCACGGCCGAGCGGCCCGGCCCAGGGGTCCTGGTGATCGGTCTGGCGTGGAAGCGCTCGTGGTGAGGTGGAGGAGCTCATGGGGTGTGGCCTTTCGGTAGCTCTGCCGGGTGCCGGTGTCGAACACGATTCTGCCCGCCGCGCGTCGTGACCACGCTGTCGGATTCTGACGGCAACAAGAGAGCCGAAACCCTGCAATGGCAGGTAAATGCGGTCGGGTCGGCGGTAGGGGGCGTGTGCAGCGTCCCCACGACCCGGGGCGACTGTGCATAGACTGGAACGGCCGGTGCAAGAAGCCGGTGGTACCACCAATGACGTCAACCGTAGGGAGAACATCATGGGACTGGACGACAAGATCGGCAACACCGCGGACAAGCTCGGCGGTAAGGGCAAGGAAGCTGCCGGTGACGCCACGGGCGACGACAGCCTCAAAGCCGAAGGCAAGGGCGATCAGGCCAAGGGTGATCTGAAGCAGGCCGGCGAGAAGGTCAAGGACGCCTTCAAGAAGAACTGACGCTCCTGCCGTCCTGCACCGCGCCGGGACTCCAGGCAGCGAGATAGAAGAGGCGAAGGGGAGTGCACCTCAACAGGGTGCACTCCCTTTCTCTGTGCTTTTCGCCTCTGCCCCCGGCATACCACTGCCATGACAGCCGGATGCGGGCCACATCTTTCTCGGGAGACCGCAGTGTGGGCAGGAGGGGGGAGACACGCGGCGGACGCTGCCGCAAGAGGCCCATTGCCTATGAAGATGAGAGCCGCTCTCATCTTGCTTCAGTATCGTTGTGGTCAGTCATTTGTTGCCTATTGAGGGATGCTGGTTCTACTGAGCGCGCGGCACGGGTCCATCGACGACCCCGATCATGGGTGTACTTCCTGTTTGGGATCTGACGCCGAAGGCGTGCCTGGTGGAGCGACACAGGCTTCGCGCCGAGGACCACGCCGGTGATTGCAGCCGTCCTCACACTTCTCCTCGGCATCGTCGTGATCCTGGCGATCATCGCCGCCAACGGATACTTCGTGGCACAGGAGTTCGCCTACATGTCCGTGGACCGCACGCGACTTGCCGCACGCGCTCAAGCCGGTGACGTCGCCGCGAAACGCGCCTTGAAAGTGACACGCCGTACCTCGTTCATGCTCTCCGGAGCACAACTGGGCATCACCGTCACCGGCCTGATGATCGGTTACGTCGCCGAGCCGCTGGTCGGGGAATCCTTGGGAGTACTGCTCGGAGGCGCCGGCATTCCTGCTGCCCTGAGCATCTCGATCGGCACCATCCTGGCACTGGTCCTCGCCACCGTGGTGCAGATGATCTTCGGCGAGCTGTATCCGAAGAACCTCGCGATCGCGAACCCCGAACCACTGGCCCGTGGGCTCGCACGCTCCACCACCATCTACCTCACGGTCTTCGGGTGGCTGATCACCGTCTTCGACCACGCCGCGAACGCGCTGCTGCGCCTGCTGAAGGTCGAGCCCGTCCACGACGTCGATACCACGGCGACCGCGAAGGATCTCGACCGGATCGTCGCTGACTCCCGGGAGAGCGGCGACTTGCCCGAGGACCTGTCGATGCTCATCGACCGCATCCTCGACTTCCCGGACCGCGACATCGAGCACGCGATGATTCCCCGGTCGCAGGTCGGCACCGTTACGCCGGCTTCTTCCATCGATGAGGTGCGCACCCGGATGGCCGAAGCGCACACCCGGTATCCGGTGGTCTCCGATACCGAGGAACCCCTTGGCGTGGCCCACCTGTCAGATCTCCTGGGTCCGGACGTCGACGGGAACGCTGCGGTCACCACCATCATGCGCCCGGCCGTGGTCCTCCCCGCCCTGATGTCCCTGCCCGACGCGCTGGACCGTCTGATGCAGTCCCGGAACCAGCTCGCCTGCGTCATCGATGAATACGGCGGCTTCACCGGTGTCATCACCGTCGAAGACCTCGCAGAAGAACTCCTCGGCGAACTCATCGACGAGCACGACGACGACACCCCACCCTTCATCGAAACAGGGGACGGAGCGTCCTGGCGCATGAGCGGCAGCATCCACGCCGACGAGGTGGAACGGGCCGTGGGGCACAGCCTTCCCGACGGTGACTACGAAACGCTCGCCGGGCTCCTCATCGCCACGCGAGGCGAACTGCCCGCGATAGGCGAGAGCGTCTCGGTGGAACTTCCCGACGACGCGCGGGATTACGTCCTGGACGAGCCCGTCCGCCGGATCCTCGAGGTCCAGGTGCTCGAGATCGAACGCCATGTGCCCAGCGTGCTCGACGTTCGGTTGCGGCAGCTCACCCGCGACGAAGTCGACACCGGGCGCCCCGGAGACGCCGCAGTAGGTACTGACGGCGGAGCCGAAGCAGCCGACCACAAGCAGGTCGCACCGCAGCAGGAGGAGGACCGATGACGGATCCGCTGATCGTCACCCTCGTCACGACCCTGTTGATCGTCCTCAGCGCGTTCTTCGTGGTGATCGAGTTCGCGTTGCTCGGTGCCCGCAGCCACCGTCTCGAACCGGAGGCTGCGACCAACCGCTCCGCCCGCGCGGCGCTGCGTGGCATCAACGAGCTGACCCTCATGCTCGCAGGAGCGCAGCTGGGCATCACAGCGTGCACGTTCGCCCTCGGTGCAATCACCAAGCCCGCGGTCGATGCGTGGCTCGGCCCTGTCCTCACCTCCTGGGGCGTGCCCGAAGGTATTGCAGGTGGAGCAGCATTCGGCTTGTCGCTGCTGTTCGTGACCTTCCTGCACCTCGTCGTCGGTGAGATGGCCCCGAAGTCCTGGGCCATCGCTCATCCCGAACGGTCGGCGAAACTCGTCGGCATCCCGTCGAGGATCTACATATGGCCTCTGCGCCCCCTGCTGAAGTGGGTCAACGCCGTGGCGAACCGATTGGTCGCCGCCAGCGGTGTCACCCCCGTGGAACGAGCCGCCGTCGGCGGTCAGGATGCCGACACCATCCGCCACCTCGTGGAACACTCCGCGTCCGTCGGCGCGCTCGATGCCTCTTTCCAGACCCAGCTCTCCGGGGTCCTGCACCTCGAGAAGCTGACCGTCCGGGAACTGGTCTCCCCCGGCCTACCGACTTCCGTGCCATCCACTGCGACGATCGCCGACGTCCAGGCCGCGGCCGCGCGCACCGAGCATCTGCGTATCCTGGTCGACGAGACGACGACAGCGGGCCCGGGGGTGGTCCACGTACGCGATACCCTCCTCGAACCTGCTGATCGGCCCGTCAGCGACCTCAGCCGACCCGCTTTCCAGCTCGACGCCGGCACCCCGGTGTACGAGGCGCTCACCCAGCTGCGGGGCGCGAGAGAGCAGCTGGCCGTGGTCATGGAGGACGAGCGCCTCGTCGGCGTGATCACCCTGTCCGACGTCCTGGCACATGTGCTGCCCCCATCAGCTCACCACGCCTGAGGAGGACGCCGATGAGAGCAGTGACGATCCACGAAGCCACGGCGTCGCAGTCGATCAGGCTGCAGGATCACACGAGAGCGGCCGTCAGAGGGTGGGTGCTCCGGTCTGTGCCTGTTCTGCGATGGTGCGGAGCCGGTGAAGACTCTCCTCGATGCCGTCGTGCAGGGTCTTGCGGCGGTTCCTATCACGCCCGAAGCCGCTTACGATGATCCATCCGGCTCGGGTGATGGGCCGCACTACTTCGTACGATTCGGTGACGCGGGTTCCCCCGTGCTCGGGTTCGAACCTGTAACGCCAGTGCACGGTGCCACAGAGGGGTTCGGTGCGGGCGAAGGCGAACTCCCGACCCTGCAGCACCGCCGTGACGATCGGCTTGTTGCTCCATCGGGACTTCCCGATCCTGTTCTGTGCTTTGAAGCGGGCACCCAGCGCGGGCCCGGCAGCACCACCGAGCCACACGCAGGATGCCACCTCGGGGCTGTATTCAGGCGTCCTGGTCACGTCGGCCACGATCTCGTAGACGTCCTCGGGCGGAGCATCGATGTGGATACTCAATTCATCCCGGTCCAGAGTCTGCATCAGAATGCCTCCCAACAGGACACTTCTCCCACCGAAGCGGTGTGGGTGTACAGGATCACCCCGATGCCCTGCCGAGTCAATCCCCGGCGTCCACGGACGATCAGTAGCAACTCCCCTGGCGAACGGTTGGCGAGTCAGCTGTTCTTGGTGCGGACGGGGCTGTCCTCGATCTCCTCGAGGGGCGAGTCCTCGTCGTCGTCATTCGACAGCTTGTCGTGCCCCTCGAGGGACTCGGACAGCTCTTCGTCGGCCGACTCGTCGTGCTGGGGCTGTTGGTTCTGGCTGCTCATGGGGAGTCCTTCCGATGGGATCCTGCTGGCCGTGCGACGCGCTGCGAGGGTGCGGGGTAGGACCGCCACGGTGGGGTGTTCGACGTCGTCCTTCCAGCCTACGCGAATCATCAGCCTGCTTGGTATCTATCGACATCGGGCGGATCAGAGCTTGGTCGGTCCCAGATGCAGGCCATCCGTGTCGGGATTCGGATCCGCCTCCTTCAGTTCCACGAAGAAAGCGTGCGACGGCGTCGTCCCCGAGTTCACGCCGTAGTGGTCCTGGGCGGGTAGCCAACGGACCTCCCCGTCCTGGAGTTCCACGTCGATGCTCCTCCCATGGGCATGCAACCGCCGACGGAACGAACCGGCGGTGATCATGACGCTGTCGGGGTGGTGGTGCTCTGTGCTGATATCGCCGGGCTCGTCCGTGTACTCGAGGACGCGAACGCGGTGGTTCTCGAACACCACCCGATAGTGCCGAGGATTGGTCTGAACCGGATCAAGTGCCATGGGCGGACTGTACGCCCGCGGGCAACTGTCGGCCAGAGTCCTCCTGCCGCCCTTCCCGGGACGGTTTAGGGTGTGCGGATGGACCTGACGGAACAGTTCGAAGCCGAACGCCCACGCCTCGTGCGCATCGCGGCCGGCGTCCTCGATGACCGGGCCGAGGGCGAGGACATGGTGCAGCAGGCCTGGCTGCGCCTCCACGCCACCGACACCGTGATCGAGAACGTGCCGGGCTGGCTGACGGTCGTGACGACACGCCTCTGCCTCGATCGCCTGCGGTCCAGGGTGCCGGAGCCGACGGACACCGTGCCGGAAATCGACGCCGGCGCCGTCACCGACCCGGCCGAACAGCTGATCGAGGCCGCCAGCGTGGGCGTCGCCCTCCAGGTGGTGCTGCAACGCCTGTCACCGTCCGAACGGGTGGCGTTCATCCTGCATGACACCTTCGGCGTGGACTTCCGCACCATCGCAACCGTCCTCGCGGTCTCACCGGAGGCCGCCCGCAAGCTGGCGTCGAGGGCCCGGTCCCGGGTCTCGGCCCTTGCCCCGGACGGGACACCCGCCGATTGGGAGGTCGTCGACGCCTTCCTCGCTGCGTCCCGGGGCGGCAGCTTCGCGCGCCTGGTACACCTGCTCGCACCCGATGTCGTCGTCAGCGCCGATACCGAGGCGATCGAGGCCGGCACCCCGGCACGGCTGGAGGGCCGCGCGACGGTGGCGGCGATGTTCGACGGCGCCGCGACCACCGCCTTCCCGGTCTTCGTCGACGGGCGGCCCGGCGCCGCGTGGTTCCACCGCGGCGAGGCTCGGGTGGCGTTCGACTTCACGATCACCGACGGCGTCGTCAGCGCGATCACGTTCCGCGCACGGCCGGACGTCCTGAGCGCCCTCGTCCGGCGCGCGGCTGCGGAACGCACATGAGCTCACCGGTCACACTTCCGATGCCTGATTCGTCATCAGTACGAGGGCGGCGGACGCCGATCTCGTACACCGCACCCAGCGAAAGGGAACTCCCATGAAAACCATGACCTGCAGGCAGCTCGGCGGCCCCTGCGACCTGGCGCTCCACGGCGACTCCGCGGACGACGTCATCAAGGCCCAGGACCAGCACCTGAAGGACGCCACCACGGCCGGTGACACGCAGCACCAGGCGGCCCACGACGCGATGAAGGGCCGGTGGAAGAACCCGATCAAGGGTCTGGGCTGGTACAACGACACCAAGAAGGCCTTCGCCGCGCTGCCGGAGACCTGATCAGAAGCGCCGCTGCAACGCCACCGCCGCGTCGGTCACCTGCCGCCGGAGTGAGCCGGCCACGCATTAGCGCATGCTGATGTGACGTTATTTCTTGCACTTTGACGTTAGGACAACCTAACCTAAGCTCGTGCCCCTCAACGAGTCCGCCGTTCCCCCGTCCCTCGCCGTCGCGGGCCTCGGCGTCTCCTACGGCAGCCGGCAGGTCATCGAGTCCGTCTCCTTCGGCCTCGCGCCGGGCACGATCACTGCGCTCATCGGCCCCAACGGCAGCGGCAAGTCCACGCTCCTGCGCAGCATCGCGCGCCTCCACGCACCCGACGCCGGATCGGTCACGCTCGACGGCGGCGTGGACGTCCTCGGCCTCTCCCCCAGGGACTTCGCCCGTGCGATCACCCTCCTGGCGCAGAGCCGGCCGGTCCCCGGCGGCCTCACCGTCCGCGAGGTCGTCACCTTCGGCCGCCACCCGCACCGCAGCCGCTGGACGGGCCAGGACGGCGAGGGCCCCGCTGCCGTCGGACGTGCGCTGGAGCTGACGCGCACCACCGACCTCGCGGATCGCCCGGTCGCCGCGCTCTCCGGCGGACAGGTGCAGCGCGTCTGGCTCGCCAGCTGTCTGGCGCAGGACACCGGCGTGCTGCTGCTCGACGAACCCACCACGTACCTCGACCTCCGCTACCAGGTGGAGATCCTCGACGTCGTCCGCGATCTCGCCACCCACCACGGCGTGACCGTCGGCGTCGTCCTGCATGACCTCGACCAGGCTGCCGCCATCGCCGACCACGTGGTCCTGCTGGAGGACGGCGCCGTCATGGCCCAGGGCGCACCCCTGGAGGTCCTGACCTCCGAGAACCTGTCCCGCGCCTACGGCGTCCGCGTCGACGTCACCGTCACGGACGGCACCGTCCACACCCGCGCCGTCGGGCGCCATAATGCACCCCGCGAAGCCGTCCCGGCCCCCTGATCCGCTCCATCCCCGCGCCGTCCGCGCACGAACAGAAACGAACCCGATGACACAACCGAAGATCCTCGCTGCCCTCGCCGCGGCGGCCCTGCTCTCCCTCACCGCGTGCGGCACCACGGAGGAGGCCGCCGGGAGCTCCTCGCCCGAGGAGACCACGGCCGGCGAGAGCATCACCGTCACCGATGCACGCGGCAAGGAGGTCACGCTGGACGGACCCGCCGACCGCGTGGTGGCCACCGAGTGGAACGCCGTCGAGAACCTCGTGGCCCTCGGCGTGATGCCGGTGGGCGCCGCCGACGTGGAGGGCTACGCCCAGTGGGTGAGCGCCGAGCCGCTCGACGACTCCGTTACCGACGTCGGCGTGCGGGGCGAGCCGAGCATCGACACCCTCGTGTCCCTCACGCCCGACGTCGTCGTCGTCACCGACCAGCTCGTCGAGGGTGCGATCGAGCAGATCGAGAAGACGGTGCCCGTCGTCGTCGTCCCCGGCGGCGACACGACGGACAACCTCGGCCAGATGTACGAGAACCTCGACCTGATCGCCACCCTCACGGGCACCGAGGACCAGGCCGCGGACCTCAGGTCCGGTCTCGAGGCGCAGATCACCGAGGGCAAGGCCGCCATCGAGGCGGCGGGCGCCGCGGGCGCCCCGGTCGCGTTCTCCGACGCCTATGTCGACGCCGGCAGTGTGTCGATCCGCCCGTTCACCGAAGGCTCGCTCGTCGGGAACGTCCTCGCCCAGCTGGGCCTCACCGACGCCTGGGAGGTCGAGGGCGATCCCGCCTACGGCCTCGGCCAGACCGACGTCGAGGGCCTCACCGCGCTGCCCGAGGACACCCGCTTCTGGTACATCGCCAACGACGCCTTCGGCGATCCGTACCAGGACCGACTCGAGGACAACGCCGTGTGGAAGGGACTGCCGTTCGTCGAGTCCGGCGATGTGACGCGCTTCCCCGACGCCCTGTGGACGTTCGGCGGACCCAGTTCCATGGGACAGATCGTGGACGCGGCCGTCGAGGCCGCGCAGGCCGGACAGTAGCCGCCGTGCCGCCGGCAACCCTCACCCGGTCCGCTCCCGCACGGGCCGGGGCCCCCGCCGCCCGTCCGGCAGCGCGACTGGCCCTTGCCGGCGGCGTCCTCGCGGCAGCCACCGCGGTCCTCGCCCTCGTCCACCTCACCCAGGGCACCTCCAGCGTCGACGCCGCGGACATCCTCGGCCTGCTGGCCGGGAACAACGACGGCACCACCGGTGCCGTCGTCGCCGCGAGCCGCATCCCCCGGCTGGCTGCAGGGATCCTCGTCGGCGCCGCCCTGGGGGCGGCCGGCGCCGTCATGCAGTCGGTGTCGCGGAACGCCCTCGCATCCCCCGACACCCTGGCGGTGAACGCGGGCGCCCATCTCGCCGTCGTCGCCGTCGCGGCCCTCGGCCTGCAGGTGCCACTGCTCGGCGCGGTGGGAGTGGCGTTCCTCGGCGGCCTCGCCGCGGCAGCCCTCGTCCTCGCGCTCTCCGGAGCCGGGCAGTCCTCGAGCGTGCGCCTGGTCCTCGCCGGTTCGGCCATCGCGCTGGCGTTCGGCGCCCTCACCAGCGCCCTCCTGCTGCTGTTCTCGCAGGAGACCCGGGGGCTGTTCGCGTGGGGGGCCGGCTCCCTCGGGCAGAGCGGACTGGAGAAGGTCACGCTGCTGGCGCCGCTGGTCGGCGCGACGCTGCTCATCCTGCTCGTGAAGTCGCGGTCCCTGGACCTGCTCACCCTCGGTGACGATCAGGCGCGTGTCCTCGGGATCAACGTCCGCGGGACCCAGGTCCTCGCCATCGTGCTCGCCGTGCTCCTGTCCGCCGCGGCCGTCACCGTCGCCGGGCCGATCGGCTTCGTCGGGCTCGCGGCGCCCGCCGTCGTGCGCCTCGCCGCGCCCCGCATCGCCGGCCTGCACCGCCATCTCGCGCTGATTCCCGCCGCCGCGCTGATGGGCGTGTTCCTCGTGCTCGGCGCGGACGTCCTGCTGCGGGGTGCGATCGGCGCCGAGAGCGCGGTCGAGGTACCGACGGGCGTCGTCACCACGGTGTTCGGGGCCGTCTTCCTCGTGGCGCTCGCGCACCGGATGCGCTCGGACGGCCCCACCCGGGACGCCGCGCCCGTCTCGCTGCGCAGGGTCGGCGCCACCCGGAGCACCGCCGTGCTCGTGGCCCTGACCGTACTGCTCGCCGCAGCGACCGTCGCCGGCCTGCTGCTCGGCGACGCGAAGCTCCTCCTCGGGGATCTGGCCAACTGGGTGTCGGGCCAGGCCGGACCCGTGGTCTCGAGCGTGCTGGACGCCAGGGCTCCGCGCGTCGGAGCGGCCCTGCTCGCCGGCGCATCGCTCGGGCTGGCCGGGACCGCCATCCAGGCCGTGACCCGGAATCCCCTCGCCGAACCCGCGATCATCGGGGTCTCCGGGGGTGCGGGCGTGGGGGCGGTCATCGTCATCACGATCGTGCCGCTCGCCGGTTTCTGGACCGTCAGCGCGGCGGCCGGCGTCGGCGCCGCCGTGGTCTCGCTCGTGGTGTTCGGGCTGTCCTTCCGCGGCGGGATGCAGACGGACCGGCTGGTCCTGATCGGGATCGGCGTCTCCGCCGCGGCGACCGCCGTGATCACGCTGCTGATCGTCCTCACCGATCCGTGGAACGAATCGAAGGCCCTGACCTGGCTGTCGGGCTCGACCTACGGCAGGTCGCTGCAGCACCTCGTACCCATGACCGTCGCCCTGCTCGTGACCGTGCCGGTCGTCGCGTCCCTCCACCGGACGCAGGACCTCCTGGCCCTGGACGAGGACACGCCCCGCCTGCTCGGCATCCGGGTTCCACGCGCACGGCTCGTCCTGCTCACGGCCGCGGTCCTGCTCACGGCATCCTCCGTCGCGGGCATCGGTGTCGTCGGCTTCGTGGGTCTCGTGGCGCCCCACGCCGCACGGGCCCTCGTGGGCGCGTCACATCGGCTCATCCTGCCCGCCGCCATGCTGCTGGGGGCCGTCCTCGTCTGCCTCGGCGACCTCATCGGCCGGGCGGCGATCGCGCCGGCCCAGCTCCCGGCGGGCCTGCTCACGGTACTGCTCGGCACCCCCTACTTCGTCTACCTGCTGTTCAGGAGCCGGCTCAGCCGCTGACCGGGACGGCAATGCGGACCGGATCTGTCCGGCTCCGGGCTACCCGGCGCCGCCCTCGCGGCACAATCAGCACATGACTCTTCGCTGGTACTCCACCGTCATCGAATCCACCGATCATCGCGCCCTGGCGTACTGGTGGTCCGCCGCACTGGGCTGGGAGGTGATCTTCGAGGACGACGACGAGGCCGCGGTGGTACCGCCGTGGGCCCGCGCACTGGAGCCCACGCTGTCCTTCGAGCAGGTCCCTCCCGGCCTCGTGTTCGTCCCCGTGGAGCACGAGAAACAGGGGAAGAACCGCCTGCACCTCGACTTCGCGCCCCATGCCGGCGAGGACCGCGACGCCGAGATCGAGCGTCTGATCACCCTCGGGGCACGTCGCGTCGACATCGGCCAGGGGCCCGACGTCACGTGGGAGGTCCTGGCGGACCCGGACGGCAACGAGTTCTGCGTGCTGTCCTCACGGGAGCACTAGGACGAACGCCGAGAGGACAGGAACGACCGCCGAAAGCTGGTTTCGGCGGTCGTTCCCGGCGTTGCGGGAGGGCGGCGGGCCTACAGCTCGATGCGCTCCGTCTCGATGACTTCCTTCCGCACCTGGCCGCTGACGACCTCGTCATGCGTGTGGGCCTCGCGGCTGATCCGGACGCGCTCGATGGGCACCACGTCCACCTCGATGCGCGGCTTCTCCTCGTAGAGGACCATCTCGACCACGTCGCCGTTGAAGGCGGTCTCCACCGCCGAGTACAGGCGCTCACGCTCGGCCTTGCTGAAGGTGCCTGCACCGTCGTCGTACAGCGGCGCGCCATTCTGGACCGGCACGCGCTCGACGACGAGCTCCTCCCGCCGGATCTGCACGGTCATGGTGACGTCCTCCGTGACCACGCGCTTGACGAGGCGCACGCGCTCCGTCTCCCGGAGTTCGGTGCCGACGCGGAGCTGCTCCTCGGAGCGCGTCATGGACACCTCGTCGTCATCGGCCGCGCCGCCCACGAAGCCGGCGGAACGATCGGAGCGGTCGAAGCCGTCGGAGTGGCCGGACCGATCGGAGCGGTCGGCGAAGGCGTCGGCACGCGAGGAGCGGTCACCGGACGGCGCGGTTGCCATGCCGTCGTCGTCCGTTGCCGCCGCCATGAGACCGTAGTAGCGGAGCAGGTGCTGCTCCTCCTCGGGGCTGAGGTGACCGTCCTGCGACATCTTGGGGGAGTCGTAGACCGTGCTGTGCGGGTACGGCAGGCGCACGTCCTGGCCGTCGAGGGTGGCGTCGCGGAGGGGCGCGAAGGATTCCGGGTTGCCCGCCGTGTGGGTGGCGACGGTGACCCAGCTGGGGTCCCCGGTCGCGTCGTCGACGTAGAGCTGGCCCATGCGGCCCAGGACGGCTCCATCCTCGCTCAGCACGTTCGCGCCGGCATTCATGGCATCCTTCATCTGTTCAAGCGTGATCATCATGATCCTTTCGAGCGGTTGCTTCCCTTCACCGTAGGTCCCACCCGAGGTGATAGCAAGCATGCTTAGCACTCGGGGTGTACTTCATAATCCCCGGACCCCTCGGTGACCGGCGCACGCAGTCCTAGACTGTGCCGCATGCACCTGAGGCGGAGATCCCTTCGGGCGGCGCGCGTCTCGGACGAGTCGCACCGCGTCACCACCTTCGAGCTCTTCTTCGACCTGGTCTTCGTGTTCGCCTTCACGCAGGTCACCGGCTTCATGGCCCACGAGCACTCGTTCCTCGGAGTGCTGCAGGGCATGATCATCCTGAGCCTGCTCTGGTGGTCCTGGGTGGCCTTCTCCTGGCTCGGCAACCAGACGCACGTGGACGAGGGCATCATGCGCCTCGGCCTGGCCGTCGTCATGGTCGCCATGTTCATCGCAGCACTCGCCATCCCCGAGGCGTTCCACGACCTCGAGGGCGGCCTCAGCGGCCCCCTCGTCCTCGCGCTCGCCTACTTCGTGGTGCGCGTGATGCACCTGCTGCTCTACCTGTATGCGGCGATGGACGACAAACCGCTCCAGCGCCAGGTCCTCACCCTGTCCGTGGCGATGCTCCCGGGCTCTGCCCTCATCCTCGTGGGCGCACTGATCGGCGGGACGGCGCAGACCTGGTTGTGGGCGGCCGGACTGGCGCTGGACATCACCCTGACCTACCTCACCTCCACGGGCGGGAACTGGCGGCTGCCGTCGGCGGCACACTGGACCGAGCGTCATGGCCTGGTGGTCATCCTCGCGCTCGGCGAGTCGATCGTGGCCATCGGCGTCGGCGCGTCACGCGAGCCCGTGAGCACCCCGATCCTCCTCGGCGCGGTATTCGGGATCGCCCTCTCCGTGTGCCTGTGGTGGCTGCACTTCGACGTCACCGCGATCGCCGCCGAGCACCGGTTCGCGGCGCTACGCGGCTCTGAACGCATCTCGGCCGCCGTCGATGCCTACAGCTACCTGCACCTGCCCCTCGTGGCGGGGATCATCCTCTCCGCGTTCGGGGTGGAGGACGTTCTTGCGCACGTCTACGCCACGGAGGACTTCGGCCTGCTCGGCTCCTTCGCGCTCTTCGGCGGGGCCGCCCTGTTCCTGCTCGGCAGCTCCGCCTTCTGGCGCCGCATGGCCGGCTCCTGGAAGAAGCTGCGGCTCGTCGGCACCGCAGGCCTGCTCCTGCTCATCCCCGTCGCCGCCCCGCTCGCGCCGCTCGCGGCCCTCGCCCTGGCGTCCGTGATGGCCGCCGCATTGGTGGGTGCGGAGAGCGTGCTGGATGCCGGCGCGAGGGGGAGGATCAGGGAGCAGGACGCGGACGGCGAGCACTGAGCCGGGGCGGCGCTTCTAGGCGTCGTGCCGCAGACCGTAGGCGGAGCTCGGCAGGGAGCCGACGCTCCAGTCGGCGTGTGACGCCGGATGATCCGACGGCACATCCGCGCCGACGGTCCGCAGGAGGTAGCGCACCAGGAGTGCGGTGAGGACGATGACCAGGAGAATCAGCAAGATGTTCATGCATCGATGGTGATCCCGTCGGCGGTAGAAAAAGAGTGGCAGAAACGACCCATAACGCTCAAAAGCTGCCAAACTTGAAGCATGCTCACCAGGGTCGCCGTCATCGTTCTTCCAGGCCTCGCCGTCTTCGAGTTCGGCGTGGTCTGCGAGGTGTTCGGCGTGGACCGTTCGGCCCTCGGCGTAGGCCTTCCCGCCTTCGACCTCCGTGTCTGCACGCCCGTACCCGGGTTGATCCGGACGGCGTCGGGCGTGTCCCTGCAGGTCGACGACGACCTCACCCGCGCCGACG
Organism: Arthrobacter sp. TJ-263; assembly: GCF_058269155.1. Lineage (NCBI taxonomy): Bacteria > Bacillati > Actinomycetota > Actinomycetes > Micrococcales > Micrococcaceae > Arthrobacter > Arthrobacter sp. TJ-263. The sequence continues at coordinate 331,839 of NZ_JBZCNE010000003.1, forward strand.
ACGCCGACCTCGTCATCATGGCCCCCTTCCCGGACGGCACAGCAGTGCCCGGCGCCGTCCTGGACACCCTCAGGTCAGCGGACCGCCGGGGTGCTCGCATCTTCTCGGTCTGCTCGGGGGCGTTCGCCCTCGCCGAGGCCGGGCTCCTGGAGGGCCGGTCGGCGACGACGCACTGGAAGTACACGAGGAGCCTCGCGCAGGCCTACCCGGGCACCCACGTGGACGAGAACGTGCTCTACGTCGAGGACGGCAACCTCCTCACGAGCGCCGGCACGGCCTCGGGGATCGACGCGAGCCTGCATCTCATCCGGAAGGAGTTCGGCCCGAAGGCGGCGACGGCAATCGCCCGCGGCATGGTGGTGCCCCCGCACCGCGACGGCGGCCAGGCCCAGTTCATCGAGCGGCCCATCCCCGCCGAATGCGGCGCCTCCATGGAGGAACTGCTGGTGTGGCTCGGGGACCACCTGGACCAGGACGTCTCCGTGGCGACCCTCGCCCAACGCCTGCACATGAGCGAGCGGACCTTCGCCCGGCGCTTCCGCGCGGAGACGGGCACGACGCCGGCCGCGTGGCTCACCGGGCAGCGCCTGCTGCGCGCCCAGTCGCTGCTGGAGGAGACGCGCCTGACCGTCGACGCCGTCGCCCGCGCGGCAGGCTTCGGCCAGGCGGTACTGCTGCGCCACCACTTCCAGAAGGCCCTGGGCGTCAGCCCCGCCGCGTACCGCCGCACCTTCCGGGGATCGGACAAGGGCTGCGACCTCGACCTGCACGAACTCGAGGAGGAGTTCGGCGGGCGGGTCCTCAGCCGGTGACGCCCCGGATGACGAGGAACACCACCGGTAGATAGGCCACGCCGGCGAGGGTCTGCAGGGTGATCGTCGAGGCCATGAGGCGCGAGTCGCCACCGAGGGCCCGGGCCATCACGTAGGCGGAGGACGCCGTGGGCAAGGACAGGAAGAGGATCACCGTGGCGGCCGGCTCTCCCGTCAGCCCGAGCAGAAGGCAGCCGGCGACCCCGAGTCCCGGGAGCACCGCGAACTTGACGAAGGTGGAGAGCGCAACCGCGCCGAGATTCCTGCCCATGCTGCGGAGCTCGAGCGCCGCGCCGACGCAGAGCAGGCCGAGCGGCAGCGACGCCGTGCCGAGGGCCCGCACGAAATCGTCGAGGCCGGGCGGCAGGCCGACGCCGGTGACGTTCAGCAGGATCCCGATGAGGCAGCCGAGGATCAGCGGGTTCGTGGCGATGCTGCGGACAGTGCCGCCGACGGTCAGCCGCTCGGCTCCGTAGCGTGCGAAGGCGAGCGTGCAGAGGATGTTCACGAGCGGCACGAGGACGGTGTTGGCGATGGCGGCGAGCGCCACGCCGTCGGCCCCGAACAGGGCGAGGGCGATGGAGAGCCCCAGGTAGTTGTTGAACCGGATGCTGCCCTGGAGCACGGAGGTGAAGGCGGGGCCGTCGAGGTCGAGGCGGCGCTGCGCGAGGACCAGTCCGAGCGCCGTGAGGAGCACCGACCCGGCGAGGATCGGCGCCATCAGGGCGATCGGCAGCCCGGCGAGATCCGCCGTCGCGGTGCCGTTGATGAACAGCGCGGGCAGCAGGACGAAGTAGCAGAGCCGTTCGGCGGGTGGCCAGAATGCGGGTGCGAGGAAGGCGCGGGCCCGCAGGCCGTAACCGAGGGCGATCAGGCCGATCACGGGGCCGAGCGCAGCGAGGGTCTGGGCGATCACCGGGCCGGGGCGGTCACCAGCCCCGCGCCTGGAGCCATGCGGCGGCCAGGCCGCTCCACTGCTCGGCGGTACCCTGTCCCTCCGCGAGGCCCAGGCCGTGCTCACCCTCCTCGAAGACGTGGAGGGCGTGCGGCACGGCCTGGGTGGTGAGTGCCAGGCCGAGCCGGTAGGCATGCTCCACGGGGACGGCCTCGTCCGCGGCGGTGTGCCAGACGAAGAACGGCGGCGCGTCCCCGGTGACCAGTCGGTCCAGTGAGGTCGCGGCGCGGAGCGTCCCGTCCGCCTCGGACCCGAGCAGTTCGTCCTGCGATCCGCGGTGCGTCGCGAGTTCCATGGACACCACCGGATAGCCGAGCACGGCGGCATCCACGCGTTCGTCGTCGCGCGCCCCCGGGGCGAGCGCCGTGTGTCCGGCGAGATGCCCGCCGGCGGAGAAGCCGAGCAGCGCCACGCGGTCGACGCCGGCGGCGCGGACCCGGCGGATCTCGGCACGGACGGCGTCGAGCGGTCCGGGATGGCGGGTCTGGACGGGGTAGGCGAAGACGTCCGCGGACAGGCCGAAGGAGCGCAGCCGTTCGGCGACCACTTCACCCTCGTTGTCGGACAGCATGGTGTAGCCGCCTCCGGGCAGGACGATGACGTGGGAAGACTTCATCCCCTTACCGTACTGCGGCCGCGGCCAGTGGGGCGCGACCGGTCACCTAACCGGTTAATGAAGGGAGCCCCCGGCCGGAGGGCCAGGGGCTCGACGCGCATCCGGAGGAGCTGTCAGCCCTCACACTCGGCGCAGTACTTGTCGCCGTTCTTCTCGCGCGCCAGCTGGCTGCGGTGGTGCACCAGGAAACAGGACATGCAGGTGAACTCGTCCTCCTGCTGGGGGATGACCTGGATCAGGAGTTCCTCGTGCGAGAGGTCGGCGCCCGGAAGGTCGATGCCTTCGGCGGTCTCACCGTCCTCGACGTCGATCAGCGCGGTCTGCGTGGTTGCGCTGCGCTGAGCCTGAATTGCCTCCAACGACTCGTTGGCCGGCTGGTCTTCCGGACGAACGCGCGGCTCGTCGTAGTCGGTTGCCATTACGGTTGATCTCCTTCTATGGGCGGGAATGACGCCCAGATGCCACTCTCAACCTCGGCAGAGGCGGAAGTATTCCATATACCGGCTGCAATATACCGGTTACGGATGGGACTTTTCTCCATGCATCCCCACCACGTCGATCTGAACTTCGTTGTGACGGAAGACCCCGGGCGTGATAGGCGGATCGAAGCGCGCGTACCGGGGTTCACCCCGCGGCACGAAGGCTGCCTTCTCCGCGGCCGCCAGCAGTCCCTCGAGGTGCCGTTCGAAGGACGCCCGGCCTCCGCGACCGGAGAAGGACACGACGGCGGCGGTGGCTGCCGGCTTCTCCACCACGCGGATGCGAGGGTCGTCGGGGACCGGCGCGGTGGCGAGGGAGACGTCGGCGGGCAGCACGAACGCCACGGTGTGACCGGTCGGCGCCCTCTGCCGGGTCACCGGGGCCGTCGTCGCCGGCTGCTCGGATCTCCCCTCCCCGTGTGGACCGGCCGCCTGCTGTGTCACGGGCGCCGTCATGGCGAGCTGCCGCCCTGCGGTGTTCGCACCGAAGATGTACGAGGCGAGCATCCGGAACGCCGCGGTGCCGGCGTCGTCGAACGCGGCCTCGACGTCCACCTCGGCGACGACGTGCGCCGGGTAGGCCCGCAGTTCGAACCCCGGATAGGTGTCGATCAGGGTGTAGGGCTGCTGCTCAGTCATGCCGGGATGGTACGCCCCGATCCTGACCGTCGGCCGTCGTAGGGTGGGACCCGGACCCCTTCCCGAACCCTCCAGGAGCTCTTATGGCATCGGCACCCGATCTCAGCGGCAGGACGGGCCCCGCAGCCACGGGTGCGCCCCTGGGGGTCGACGGTCGCAGCACCCGCAGCATCGCGCGCGCCCCGGACGCCGGCCGCAGGGACATGCCGGACGCCATCCTCCCGTGAGCCGCACCGCGGTCCTCACCCCGAACGGGGCCCTCGCGGCGGGTCCGATGGCGGCGATCCTCGCGAACCACGCCATCCCGGGGTGTGAGGTCACCGGTACGGGCACCAGCGGCCGCTCCCACACCAGGCTGCTGCCGACGCCGGGCGGCCCGCGCCGCATCACGGTCACCATCCGGCCCGACGCCGTCGAGCTCACCGCGGACACGGACGACGACGCCGAATTCGCGCACCTCACGCGCACCACGCGCCGCTGGCTGGACCTCGACACGGACACCACCGCCGTCGAGCGCGCGTTCGACGCCGACCCGCTCCTCGGCCCGCTGGTCCGCCGACGTCCCGGGCTGCGCGCCGTCGGCTACCCGGACGCCTTCGAGGCCGCCGTCATGACGGTCCTCGGCCAGCAGGTCTCCGTCGCTGCGGGCGGCACCTTCGGCGGCAGGCTCGCGGCGGCCTACGGGGAGCCGTCGGCGTCGGGCCTGACCCTGTTCCCGACAGCCCGGTCCATCGCCGACGCACCGCACGAGGAGTTGCGCGCCGCGGTGGGCGTCACCCGCACGCGCGCCGCGACCGTCCAGAACGTGGCGCGCGCCGTCGTCGGCGGCCTGACGCTCGATCCCGACGCCGATCACGCGCTGCAGCGCAGGGAGCTGCTCGCCATCCCCGGGATCGGCCCCTGGTCCGCCGACTACCTCGCGGTGCGGGTCCTCCGCGATCCGGACGCGTTCACGCCCGGCGACCTCGTGGCACGCCGCGCGCTGGGGAACCCGAGCATCCGCGACGCCGAGAGGCTGTCGGAGGCCTGGCGCCCCTACCGCGCGTACGCCCTGTTCCATCTCTGGACGGCCGCCACCTACAGCGGACCCTAGGAGTACTGGGCCGGGGCCTTCCGGTCGCTGCGCAGCGCGATCTCCAGTTCGAAGCGCACCTTCGGGTCCTTCAGGTCGTCGCCGAACAGCTCCCGCAGCTGCTGCACGCGGTAGCCGACCGTCTGCCCGTGGATGCCCAGCTCCTCGGCGATCGGCGCACGCTGCCCCCAGTGCCGCAGCCAGGCCAGCAGGGTCTCCTCGAGCTTGATGCGCTGGACGTCCGGCAGGACGGCCAGCGGGGCGAGCCTCCTGCGGGCCAGCTCCCCGACGGCCGAGGGTTCGGCTGCGAGGACCACCTCGGTCATGTGTTCGTCCGCCCAGACGGGCGGCTCCTCCGCGCCCTCGCGCGGTGGCAGCATGGAGGCCGCCAGCACGGCCAGCCGCAGCGACTGCGCCACCTGGTCGAGGCCTCCCGCGGGCCCGATGGCCGCGCTCCGCCCGGTGAGCACGCGGTTCAGCTCGGCCCGCTGCCACACCCCCCGTTCGGGCACCAGGGCGACGGCGTCGGTCTCGCGTTCGACGACGATCGCCCCCGTCCCGAGCCGCTGCCGGATCCCCCGGGCACGATCGAGCGGCAGCGTCACCACGGCCACCTGCGCGGGAACGGCCCAGTCCGCGAGGGACGCCGCCTGCCGGAGCGCGGTCTCGTCCGCCTGCCCGAGCAGCAGCAGCTCCAGCAGTTCGGCCCGGCGTCGGTCCACGGCCCCCGCCCGCTCCGACTGCTCGAAGGCGTAGGCCTCCGCGCTCACGGCGGAGAGTTCGTCGATGTACGCCATGATCGATTCCCCGAGGTCCACCACCACGGCGGGGCCGAGGCCCTCCTCCATGGAGCGGCGCGACATCTCCCGGAACGTGACGCGGGCGCCCATCCGGTAGGCACCGAGCAACGAATCCATGCTGCGACCCTGCCGGAACTCGCCGCGGCCCAGACCCGCCACCAGCTGGCGGCTCTGATCGGACAGCGCGGGCAGCCCGGTGCCCGGCAGTTCGAGGAACCGCTCGAGCGCCGCGGCCACGCCCCTGCGCAGGCCGCGACCGAAGTTCCCCTCGATGGGCCGGGCATACGCCGGGACCAGCTGCGGGACCGCCTGGATGATGGCCTCGACGAGGTCCGGCGTGAGAGGCCTCAGCCGGTCACTGACCTCCGGCGGGAGGCCGAGCCAGGGCGGCGCCGGAGGAGCGGTCTCCAGCGTGTCAGAACTCAAAGGAACAACTCCGATCTGTTTCGTCAAGACAATTCTTCTCCCTCAACTCTATGCCACCAGTGCAGAGGTTTAGCGGGCGAGGCTATATTGTTGGTTCAATGATCCGGTTTCGTAAGTTGGCGCGGGCAACGGCCGCGCTGACCACCCCCCTCACGGCTGAAGACTTCCTGGCGCTCTTCAACCCCGTCTACTCCTCGCGCCAGCTCCGTGGCATCGTGACGCGTGTGGAGCACGAGACCGAGGACTCCGCCACCATCTACTTCCGCCCCGGGCACGGCTGGCATGCACACCAGGCCGGCCAGTGGGCGCGCATCGGCGTCGAGCTGAACGGGGTGCGCCAGTGGCGCTCCTACTCCCTGAGCAACGCCGCGGGCCATGATCCCGCCATCACCGTCACCGACGCCGGCTCGGTGTCCCACGTCCTGGTGCGCGACACCAAGCCGGGCGACGTCCTGTTCCTGGCCCCGCCGCAGGGCGACTTCGTCCTCCCCGAGCACCCCCGCTCCCTGCTCATGCTCACGGCGGGCAGCGGCATCACGCCGGTCATGTCGATGATCCGGACGCTCGTCCCGCGCCGGCCGGACGCCAACGTGGTGCTCATCAACTCCAACAGCACCCCGGAGAAGAGCCTGTTCCGCGAGGAGCTGGACGAGCTGGCGGACCAGTTCCCGAACCTCACGGTCCGCCACTGGTTCACCAGCGCCCGCGGCCGACTGCAGTTCACCGCCCAGACCATCGCCGACCTCTGCCCGGACTGGCGTACCCGTGCGGCCTATGCCTGCGGGCCCGAAGGGTTCCTCGACGATGCCGAGGAGCTCTGGGAGCGGGAGGCGGCCCTCGAGCAGTCCCGGACCGTCCCGGACGTCACCACCGGAGCCGAGACACAGGGCGTGCGGACCGGCACGCTGACGATCGAGCGGTTCAGCACCGACCTCACGGCCGGCGCCGGGCACGACGGCGGCCTCGTCACCTTCGAGCAGTCCGACCGCGAGGTGCAGGCCGACGGCGACACCCCGCTGCTGGACATCGGCGAGGATGCCGGCGTCCTCATGCCGAGCGGCTGCCGGATGGGCATCTGCCACAGCTGCCTCATCCCGCTCCGTGCCGGCCAGGTGCGCGACCTGCGCTCCGGTGAACTGCACAACACCCCCGGCCAGCTCATCCAGACCTGCGTCTCGGCAGCCGCCGGGCCCGTGAACCTCGACCTGTAACCCCCAACGGAGGAGTCCTCATGACCACCACAGCGACCCGCCCGGGCGCCCTCGCGGCGTCCGGCCACCCCCTGGTCCGCCCCGATGCCGCCAAGCACCTGACCGATGAGCAGGTCGAGGAGCTCGGCCGCGAACTCGACGCCGTCCGCGACGAGGTCCTCGCCAAGCGCGGGGCCACCGACGCGGCCTACATCCGCCGCGTCATCAAGCTCCAGCGATCCCTCGAGTTCGCCGGCCGCGGCACCCTCCTGTTCGCCAAGTACAAGCCCGCCTTCTTCGCCGGCACGGCCATGCTGAGCCTCGCCAAGATCATGGAGAACATGGAGATCGGGCACAACGTGCTGCACGGCCAGTGGGACTGGATGCGCGATCCGGACATCCACTCCACCACCTGGGAGTGGGACTTCGTCACCCCGGCGCGCTCCTGGCAGCACACCCACAATGACCTGCACCACCGCTGGACCAACGTCATCGGCAAGGACAGGGACATCGGATACAACCTCCTCCGCATGGACCCGGACCAGCCGTGGAAGCCGTTCAACCTGGGCAACCCGCTGTACAACGCCATCCTGGCGCCGGTCTTCGAGTGGGGCATCGCCCTGTACGACCTCGAGATCCCGGAGTACAAGGAAGGGCTCAAGTCCAAGGAGGACATGAACCGGGACCTGAAGGCCGTGGGCGTCAAGGTGGTCAAGCAGTTCTCCAAGGACTACGCCGCCACCCCCGCCGTCGCCATGCTGACCGGTTCCGGCAAGCAGGCCCTCTACGGGACGCTCGCCGCCAATGCCATCCGCAACTTCTGGGCGCACGCCGTCATCTTCTGCGGCCACTTCCCCGACGGCACGGACACGTTCACGGAGGAGGAGGTGGACGGCGAGACCCGCGGCGACTGGTACGTCCGCCAGATGATCGGCTCGGCGAACATCTCCGGCTCGAAGCTCATGCACTTCATGACGGGCAACCTCTCCCACCAGATCGAGCACCACTGCTTCCCCGACCTGCCGTCCAACCGGTACGCCGAGGTGGCCGTGAAGGTCCGCGAGATCTGCAATCGCTACGGGCTGCCCTACACGACGGGTCCGCTGCCCAAGCAGGTCGGTTCCACGTGGGCGAAGATCTTCAAGCTCGCCCTGCCGCCGCGCAAGGCGAAGGCAGCAACGGCGTAGCGCGCACGAGGCACACAAGCGCCGTCGCCCCTTGCGGGGCGGCGGCGCTTTCGCGTGTCGTGTGCAAACTCGGGTCAGACCGCGGCGTCCTCCTCCGCGAGGAGGGCGTCCACCTGCCCGAGGGCACCCTTCAGCCCCTCCTCCATGCCCATCTCCACCATCTGGTCAAGCTGCTCGAGCGACTCGAACCCCGTGACCAGCGTCATGCGCGTGCGGCCACCGAGGTCCTCGAGCGTGACGACGGCGTGGGTCCGGCCGAGCTCGTCCATGGGCTCGCGCTGCTCGTTCGCGAAGCCGTCGTCGAAGGTGAGGCGCGTGGGTGCATCGATGCCGGTGATGATCCACCAGCCGTGTGCCTTCTCGCCGTCCGGCCCCGTCATGAAGTACTCCGCGCGACCGCCGACCGCGAAATCGTAGGTGTCGAACGTCGCGGGCCATGTGGGCGGACCCCACCACCGCTCGAGTTGCCGGGGATCCTCCCAGATGCGCCAGACCCGCTTCACGTCCGCGTCGAACTCGGCGACGAGCCGGAAGTTGAGTTCCTGCGTGTCCTTCTCTGCGCTGATGACCGTCATGATGCTGCCTTCCTAGGTTCGATCCTCGTCTTCGGCGAGGATGTCCTCGATCCTGCTCACGCGCTGCCGCCAGATCCTCTCGTACTCGTCGAGCAGGCGCCGCGCCTCCTGCACGCCGTCGAGCTCTCCGCGCACGATCTGCTCCCGTCCGCGCTTCTCCTTGGAGACGAGTGAGGCCCTCTCGAGCACCGCCACGTGCTTCTGTACTGCCGCGAAGCTCATGTCGTACTGCTCGGCCAAACCGGATACCGAATACTCGGCCACCAGGACGCGCGCCACGATGTCCCTCCGTGTCGCGTCGGCGAGGGCCTGGAACAGGCGGTCCACCGCGTCCTGCCTCGACGTTTCTACAACCATGTGGTTGTACGTTAGTCGCTGGAATCGGTCCGGTCAAGGGTTGGGGACCCGCTGCTGCCGTCGCCGACGTGACACCCGTTATGGCGGGCACCCGGGGAGCCTGCAAGACTGACCGGATGACCCGCGGAATTTATGTGAGCGCCATGACCAACGGCTCCGGCAAGTCCCTGATCTCCCTGGGCCTCGCCGACATGCTGCACCGGCACGCCGACCGCGTGGGCTTCTTCCGGCCCATCGTCGAGGGAGGCGATCCCACCGCGGATCCCATGGTCCGCCTCATGCAGCGCTCGTTCGACCTTCCCGAGAGCCGCGCCCGCGGTGGCCTCACCCGCGCCGAGGCCCGTGCCCTGCTCGTGACCGGGGACCGCGCGGAGATCGACGCCCGCTGCGTGGCCATCTACAGCGAGATCGCCGCCGAGTGCGACGTCGTCATCGTCGAGGGCACCGATCTCTCCGGGAACGACGCCGCCGTGGAGTTCGACCTCAACGCGCGCCTGGCCAACAATCTCGGCGCCATGGTCCTCGCGGTGGTCAGCGCCAAGGACATGTCCGTCGAGGAGGCGGCCGACGCCGTCGACGTCGCGCGCCGTGAACTCGACGCCGCCAAGGTGTCCCTCCTCGCGATGATGGTCAACCGCGCAGCCGACGACGCCGTCACCGCGATCAGCGAGCAGGTCCGCCCCGGCCGCTCGGGCCGGCCTGTCTACGTGGTCCCGGAACTGGTTGAGATCTCCCAGCCCACCGTCTCCGAGGTGGCCACGGACCTCGGCGCCCGCCAGATCGCCGGGAACTCGAACCTCGAGCGGGACGTCACGAGCGTCCGCGTCGCCGCGATGAACGTCGGCAACTTCCTGCACCTGCTCACGGACGGCGCCCTCGTGATCGTGCCGGGGGACCGCGCGGACGTCCTCGTGGCGACCCTGGCGTCCTCGTTCTCGCCCGAGTTCCCGGTGCCGTCGGCCCTGTTCCTGACCGGCGGTCTCGCCCCCGATCCGAACATCCTGGCCCTCCTCGCGCAGGCGCCGTTCCCCGTCTTCGCGCTCGACGACGACACCTACACCGTGGCGCGCCACGTCAGCGAGGTGCGCGGGGAGATCGCGAGCGGACTGCGCCGCAAGGCCGCGTCCGCGCTGGGTGCCTGGTCCCGGCAGGTGGACGAGAACGAACTGCTGGAACGCCTCGAACTGCCCCGCCCCGTCAGCATGACGCCGCTGCGCTTCCTGCACGAACTGATCCAGCGCGCCAGGGCGGAGCGCAAGCGCATCGTCCTCCCCGAGGGCGAGGACCTGCGCGTCCTGAAGGCCGCCGAGATCCTGCACCGCCGGGACGTCTGCGACCTCACGATCCTCGGGCCCGAGGCGCAGGTCCGGGAGCTCGCCGCCGGCCAGGGCATCGACCTCAGCGGCCTCACGCTCATCGACCCTGCGACGTCGGACCTGCGGGAGGAGTTCGCGGCCGAGTACGTGCGTCTCCGCGCCCACAAGAACGTCTCGATGAAGGAAGCCCGCGAGCGCATGCTCGAAGGCGCATACTTCGGGACGATGATGGTGCAGCTCGGCAGGGTGGACGGCATGGTGTCCGGCGCGGCGCACACCACGGCGAACACCATCCGGCCGGCACTCGAGTTCGTGAAGACCAAGGACGGCGTGAAGATCGTCTCCTCGGTATTCCTGATGCTGCTGCAGGACCGCGTGCTGGTGTACGGCGACTGCGCGGTCAACCCGGAGCCCAACGAGGAGCAGCTCGCGGACATCGCCGTGGCCTCGGCGGAGACGGCCGAGCAGTTCGGTGTGGAGCCCCGCATCGCGATGCTCTCCTACTCGACGGGCGAGTCGGGCTCCGGCGGTGCGGTGGACGAGGTCCGGCGCGCCACGGAACTCGTCCGCACGCAGCGCCCCGACCTCGCCGTCGAGGGGCCCATCCAGTACGACGCCGCCGTCGACGCCTCGGTCGCGGCCTCCAAGCTCCCCGAATCCTCCGTGGCCGGCCAGGCCACGGTGTTCATCTTCCCGGACCTGAACACGGGCAACAACACCTACAAGGCCGTCCAGCAGTCGGCCGGCGCCGTCGCCGTCGGGCCGGTCCTGCAGGGCCTGCGCAAGCCGGTCAACGATCTCTCCCGCGGCTGCACCGTGGAGGACATCGTCAACACCGTGGCCATCACCGCGGTGCAGGCCCAGCAGTCCGCCGCCTCCTGACCCCGTCCGCCTGCACCCCTTCCGTCTGCACCCCACAGAACAGGACCCCATGATCCTCCTCGTCATCAACTCCGGCTCGTCCTCGCTCAAGTACCAGGTCCGGGAGGGCGAGGACGTCCTCGCGGAAGGCCTCGTCGAGCGGATCGGCGAGGCCGAGGTCCCCGACCACGCAGCGGCGCTCGACCGCGTGGACGGGGAGGTGTCCGCGGCCCTCGGCGACCGCGGGATCGACGCCGTCGGGCACCGCGTGGTCCACGGCGGCGAGCGTTTCAGCGAGCCGGTGCTCATCGACAACGAGATCACCCGGGCCATCGAGCGGCTCAACCCGCTGGCTCCCCTGCACAATCCCGCAGCCGTCACCGGCATCCGCGCCATCACCCACAAGTGGCCGGACATGCCGCAGGTCGCGGTGTTCGACACCGCCTTCCACCGCACGCTCCCGGAGCACGCCTGGCGCTACGCGGTCCCGGACGAGCTGTACCGGAGGTTCGGCATCCGGCGGTACGGCTTCCACGGCACCTCGCACGCCTTCGTGGCGCGCGGTGCCGCGGAGCTGCTCGGCACGGACACGTTCACGGGCGTGATCGCACACCTCGGCAACGGCGCCTCCGTCACCGCCGTGCGCGACGGCGAGAGCGTCGACACGTCGATGGGTTTCACCCCCCTCGAGGGCCTGGTGATGGGGACGCGGTCGGGCGACATCGACCCGTCCATCCTGCTGTTCCTCCTGCGCGAGGGATACACCGAACAGGACCTCGACACCCTCCTGAACCGCGACAGCGGGCTCAAGGGCCTCGCGGGCACGAACGACATGCGCTCCGTGGCGGAGGCCGCGGACGCCGGCGACCACCGGGCCAGGGTGGCGATCGAGGTGGCCTCCTACCGGCTCGCGAAGTACGTGGGCGGATACCACGTGGCCGTCGGCGGGGCGCAGGCACTCGTGTTCACCGCGGGCATCGGCGAGAACGCGTCCGCGTTCCGCGCCGCCGTCGTCGCCCGGCTGGGTGCGCTCGGACTGGAACTCGACGAGGAGAAGAACGGCGAGCGCAGCAGGGACGCGCGCATCATCAGCACCGAGGCGTCGGCGTTCCCCGTGCTCGTGGTGCCGACCGACGAGGAGGCGGCGATCGCGGAGGCGACGGCCGCCGTCGTCAGCGGGTCCTAGAAGCGGTCCGCCGCTCCGGCAGACTGGAGCCATGACGACCCTGCGCATCACCTTCCTGTTCGTGCTGGCCGCCCTCGCGGAGATCGGCGGGGCGTGGCTCGTCTGGCAGGCGGTGCGCGAGGGCAGACCGTGGTGGTGGGCCGGACTCGGCGTCATGGCGCTCGGCGCCTACGGCTTCGTGGCGACCCTGCAGCCGGACGCGAACTTCGGGCGGGTCCTCGCCGCGTACGGCGGCGTGTTCGTGGCCGGGTCGCTCACGTGGGGCATGCTCGTGGACGGCTTCCGGCCCGACCGGTGGGACGTCCTCGGCTCGGCGGTGTGCCTGGTCGGCGTGGCGCTGATCATGTTCATGCCGCGCCCGACGCCCTAGCCGGCAGCGATCCGAACACCAGCGGGACGAAGGTTGCCGCCCCCTCGGTCCAGCCGACCGCACGGACCGCCCGCCCATGGACCCTGAACGCGCCTACGCGGCCCCCAGCAGCCGCGCCAGGCCCGCGGCGAGCGCCCCGACCGCGACCACCACGAGGAACGGCGCGCGCAGCCAGAGCGCGACGGCGGCCGCCACCAGCGCCACGACCCGCGCGTCGACGACGAGCGCCTGACCGGATGCGAAGGTGTTCGTCGCCGTCAGGGCGGCGAGCAGGCCGATCGTCAGCGATCCGGCGACCCGCAGCATCCGCGGGTTGTCGAGCAGCCGCGCGGGCACGAGGAAGCCGAGGAACTTCGTGGCGATCGACACCGCGCACGCGAGCAGGACCCAGCCCCAGAGGCTCATCGGGTGCCTCCGGCAGGGCTGGAGGGGTAGGGCTCGACGTCGGGCTCGAGGCCCTCCGTCGCCGGCCCGAGGCCCGAAAGACCGAGGACGGCCGCCACGACGGCCGCGAGCAGGATCGGCACGCCCGGCGGCACGAGCGGCACGGCGATGAGCGTGACGACGGCACAGACGACGGCGATCGCCGCGGGCTCGCGCGAGCGGATGCGCGGCCAGAGCAGACCGAGGAACGCGGCGACGGCAGCGCCGTCGAGCCCCCACCGGGCCGGGTCGCCCATCGCGTTCCCTGCGAGCGCCCCGACGAGCGTGAAGAGGTTCCACAGGACGAAGACGCCGATCCCGGCGGCCCAGAACCCGCGGCGCTGCTCGTCCGGATCGGTCTGGCCCGTCGCCGTGGCCACCGACTCGTCGATCGTGAGGTGCGCAGCCGGCAGCTTCCGCCAGCGGGACGGCCGGAGCAGCACGTTGACCTGCATGCCGTAGACGCCGTTGCGGATCCCCAGGAGCGCCGCGGCGGACATCGCGGAGACGCCACTCCCTCCCCCGGCGATGACGCCGATGAACGCGAACTGCGAACCACCGCTGAACAGCAGGAGACTCAGCGCCATGGTCTGGAGCAGGGTCAGCCCGGCAGCCACGGAGAGGGCACCGAAGGACAGCCCGTACAGACCGGTCGCGATCGCGACGGACAGGGCCACGCGGACGGCCGGAGATCGAAGAAGCACCACCCGACAAGGCTAGGCGACGGCGAGCTTCGACTTCCCATTCGCGACGAAGGGGTGAATAGTGGGAAAGGAAAGCCTACTTACTACCCGGAGGAGCACCACATGAAGGCAGTGACATGGCAGGGCAAGCGCAACGTCAGCGTGGAGAACGTACCCGACCCCACGATCCAGGAACCCACGGACGCCATCGTCCGCATCACCTCGACCGCCATCTGCGGCTCGGACCTGCACCTGTACGAGGTCCTCGGCCCCTACATGCACAAGGGTGACATCCTCGGCCACGAGCCGATGGGCATCGTCGAGGAGGTCGGTGCCGGTATCACCAACCTCAAGGTCGGCGACCGCGTCGTCATCCCGTTCAACATCTCCTGCGGCTACTGCTTCATGTGCACGCGCGGCCTGCAGTCGCAGTGCGAGACCACCCAGGTGCACGCGAAGGGCTCGGGCGCTTCCCTGTTCGGTTTCTCCGAGCTGTACGGCTCCGTCCCCGGCGGCCAGGCGGAGTTCCTGCGCGTCCCCTTCGCCGACTACGGTGCGGTCAAGGTCGGCTTCGAGCTGCCCGACGAACGCTACCTCTACCTCTCGGACATCCTGCCCACCGCCTGGCAGGGCGTGCAGTACGCGGACGTACCCAAGGACGGCGTCCTCACGGTGTACGGCCTCGGACCGGTCGGACAGTTCGCCGCACGCATCGGCAGGCACCTGGGCCACCGCGTAATCGCCGTCGAGCCGGTCCCCGAACGCCGTGAGATGGCCAAGCGCCACGGCATCGAGACCATCGACTTCACGAAGGACACCGCGGAGGAACTGCGCAGCATGACGGACGGGCGCGGCCCGGACGCGATCGTCGACGCCGTCGGCATGGAGGCCCACGGGTCACCCGTGGGCGCCTTCGCGCAGAACGCCGTGGGCATCCTGCCGGACAAGCTGGCGCAGAAGGTCATGGAGACCGGCGGCAGCGACCGCACGAGCGTCCTGCACTCGGCGATGGACGCCGTCCGCCGCGGCGGGACCGTGTCCCTCAGCGGCGTGTACGGCGGCACGGCCACCCCCATGCCGCTGCTGACCATGTTCGACAAGCAGGTCCAGTTCCGCATGGGCCAGTGCAACGTGCGCCGCTGGACGGACGAGCTGCTCCCGATCGTCGAGGATCCCTCGGACCCGCTGGGCGTCACGGACCTCATGACCCACGAGGTCTCGATCGACGAGGCGCCGGCCGCCTACAAGAACTTCCAGAAGAAGACGGACGGCACGATCAAGGTGGTCCTGAAGCCGCAGGGCGTCACGCTCTAGCAGCGGCGACAGACGACGGCGGGAGCCCGGCCAGGTGGCCTGGCTCCCGCCGTCGCTGTCTACTGCAGCTGGTCCCGGGCCATCGCCTCGTAGGGCCCGGCCTTCCCGTCCGCCATCTGCAACGCGTCCGCGGCGCGGACCAGGGCGAGGTGCGAGAACGCCTGCGGGAAGTTGCCCGCCATGCGTCCGCCGACGGGGTCGTACTCCTCGGCCAGCAGGCCGAGTTCGTTCGAGTAGCCCACGAGCTGATCCATGAGCCGTACGGCGTCGTCGGACCTGCCGCCGTGCGCGTACTGCTCCACGAGCCAGAAGGAGCACGCGAGGAACGGGTGCTCCCCGGGCTCGAGGCCGTCGTCCGAGTTGCCGGTGCGGTAGCGCAGCAGCAGCCCGTGGGCGTCCAGGAGATCCTGTTCGATCCGCTCCACGGTGCCCAGCATCAGCGGATCGTCGAAGTCGAGGAAGCCGACCTGCGGCAGCTGGAGCAGGGAGGCGTCCACCTCGGTCCCGCCGTACACCTGGGTGAACGAACCCAGGTCGGGGTTGAAGCCGTGTTCCAGGATCTCCTCCCGCAGGCCGTCCCGGATCTCCGTCCAGCGCTGCTGCGGCCCGGGCAGTCCGTGATCCCGCACCGCGCGGACCGCGCAGTCGAAGGCCGCCCACATCATCACGCGCGAATGGGTGAAGTGCTGGGGGTCCCCGCGCATCTCCCAGATCCCGTGGTCCCGGTCATGGAGGTGCTTCTCCGCGAACCCCAGGAGGGCCCGCTGGAGCGGCCACGAGAAACTGTCCTCGGTGACGCCGTGGATGCGCAGCTTCTCGAGCGCCACCATCACCTCGCCCACGACGTCGGCCTGGTACTGGTCGACGGCGCCGTTGCCCACGCGCACGGGCGTCGAGCCGGCGTAGCCGGGCAGGTGCCCGAGCTCACGTTCGGGCAGGTGCCGTTCCCCGGCCAGCCCGTACATGATCTGCAGGTCCTCGGGATCGCCGGCGACCGCCCGCAGCAGCCAGTTGCGCCACTCCAGCGCCTCCTCGGAGAAGCCGTGCGTCATCATGGCCTCGAGCGTCAGGGCGGCGTCGCGGAGCCAGCAGAAGCGGTAGTCCCAGTTGCGGGAGCCGCCGAACTGCTCGGGCAGCGACGTCGTGGGGGCGGCGACGATCCCGCCCGTGTCCTCGTGCGTCAGGGCGCGCAGGACGAGCAGGGAGCGCCGGACGGCGTCGGAGTAGTCGCCCTCGATCCGGCAGCTGGCGCCCCATGCCCGCCAGTAGCTGATGGCGCCATCGAGCGCCTCGTCGACGTCGAGCGCATCCGGCTTCTCCCGGTGCGAGGGATACCACACGAGTTCCAGGTCGACGACGTCGCCTTCGGCCACCACGAACGTCCCCTCGTGGCGATGGTCCGTCGCCTTCAGACGCGGCCCCCGCAGGAGCAGCGCATCGGGTCCGGCGATGGCGAGGAGTACCGGACCGCCGTCGTGTGTGCCCTGCGTGACCCACGGCGTGATGTCGCCGTAGCCGAAACGTATCTCCAGCTCCTGCCGCATGGTGACGGCGCCCTGGAGCCCCTGGACGCGCCGCACCACGTTGGCGCGACGGTCCGTCACCGGCATGAAGTCGGTGACCAGCACCTCACCCTCGCTGGTCCTCCAGCGGGTCTGGAGCACGAAGGTGGAGTCGATGTAGCTCCGCTCCACCACGTCGGCGTCCGACGACGGCTCCACGAGCCAGCGGCCGTGCTCCGGCGTGCCGAGCATCGCGGCGAAGACCGACTCGGAGTCGAACCGGGGGAAGCTGAGCCAGTCGACGCTGCCGCTCCGGGAGACGAGCGCACCGGTGTGCAGGTCGGACAGGAGCGCGTAGTCCTCGATCGGGGATTGCATCCTGCAACTCAACCACATGCTCCGCAGGAGAGCCCGGTCAGCCGCGCTCTCCCTCCAGGGCGGCCCGGATCCGCGCCGGGTAGTCCGTCGTCATCTCCTGCACCCCGAGCTCCGCGAGGTACAGCGCATCCTCGACCGAGTTCACGGTCCACACGCGGACCCGCACCCCGTCGCGGACCCAGCGTCGCACACGGCCACGATGGGTGCGGGTGTACCGCATGCCCGGGCCCACCATGCCCACCTGATGGCGGTTCACGAGCTGCTCGCCCTCCTTCAGGGCGCGTCGCATGACGGTGATCAGGGCGCCCTCGGTGAGCGGGCCGAAGCGCAGCGCGGCGCGCACCTCCTGCGGCTTCATGTCCGACACCAGCTGGCACAGCATGTGGGACGGCGCCGATTCGGCCAGCTGCCGCATCGAATCAGGATTGAAGCTCATGAAACTCACCTCGATGGTGCCGAGCATCGAGGACTCCGGGTCCCATCCCTCGTCCATGAGGAAGGCGATGAGCGCGTCCTCCAGCCGCAGGCCGAACGGGCTCGGGTGCTTCAGCTCGATCGCCAGCCGGACCGGGCGCCCCGCGCGGCGCAGCAGCAGGATCAGGTCCGCGAGCGTGAGGAACTGCTCGGACGGACCGCCGTAGTCGGCCGGGATGCTCGCGCCCTTCCAGGAACAGACGTCGAGCCCACGCAGCTCCTCCAGCGTGTGGTCGGCCACCCGGCCCGACCCGCTGGTGGTGCGGTCCACGGTGGTGTCGTGGATGCACACGAGCTGTTCGTCCCGGGTCAGGTGGACGTCGCACTCGACGCCGTCCGCGCCGTCCGCGAGGGCCTGGAGGTAGGCGGCGCGGGTGTGCTCGGCGTAGGTGCCGCTGCTGCCGCGATGGGCGAAGATCACAGGAGGCACGGGGCATCCCCTCACGTGGTGATTGATGTCCCTCCCACGGTACGCGACCGGCCGATCCGGGCACCACGGGCGGCCGGTCCGCCCCGGGCGTGAGGCCACCCTCGTAGACTCGGGAGGGTGAACGCGCAGATGACCGACACCGACGCCGAGCGGGCAGCCGCCCTGGGCCGCATGAAGATGCTCGCGACCGGGCTGCTGGCCCTCATGGCGGTGATCTTCGTGGTGGCCTTCGCCCTGCAGGACACCTATCCCTGGCTCCAGTACGTCCGGGCGGCCGCAGAGGGCGGCATGGTCGGCGCGCTCGCCGACTGGTTCGCCGTCACGGCCCTCTTCAAGCATCCGATGGGCCTCAACATCCCGCACACCGCCATCATCCCCCGCAAGAAGGACCAGATCGGGGAGTCGCTCGGCCAGTTCGTGGAGGAAAACTTCCTCTCCGAGGACGTGGTGCGGGCCAAGCTGGACTCGGCGCGCATCGCCCAGAAGGCCGGGGCCTGGCTCTCGAAGCCGGAGAGCGCCGACCGGGTGGCAGCGGAGGGAGCAGCGCTGATCCGGGGGATGTTCACGGTCCTGAACGACGACGCCGTGCAGGCTGTGATCGAATCGATGGTCCGGAAGCACCTGCTGGATCCACCCTGGGGCCCGCCGATCGGCAGTATCGCCGAGCGCGTCTTCGCGGACGGACACCACCACCGGCTCGTGGACCTGCTGGTGGACCGCGCCGCCGACTGGGTGGACGCCAATTACGCCGTCGTGACGCGGGTCGTCGCGCAGCGGTCCCCCACCTGGGTTCCCCGCCTCGTCGACGGCGTCGTCGGTGACCGCGTGCACGCGGAACTGTCGAAATTCATCCGTGCGATCCAGGACGATCAGCAGCACGACGTCCGGATCGCCATCGACAAATACCTCAGGGACCTGGCGCGGGACCTGCAGCACAAGCCCGAGACGATCGCCAAGGCCGAGGAGATCAAGGGACAGCTGCTCGACGACCCCCGGGTCCGCGACCTCACCGCGCGCACCTGGTCGACCATCAAGAACGCCCTCCTGGAGGCCGTCAATGACCCGGACAGCGAACTGACCTCGAAGTTCAAGGCGGCCATCCGCGACTTCGGCTCACGCCTGACGAGCGACGCCGACCTCGCCCACCGCGTGAACCTGTGGATCGCCGACGGCGCCTCCTACGCCGTACGCACCTACCGCAGCGAGATCGCCGGGGTCATCTCCGAGACGGTGGGCCGCTGGGACGCCGAGGAGACGTCACGCAAGATCGAACTGCAGGTCGGCAAGGACCTGCAGTTCATCCGCATCAACGGCACCGTGGTCGGCTCGCTGGCCGGCCTGCTGATCTTCGCCGTCGCCCACGCGATCTTCGGTTAGGCCCGCTTCTTCCGCGAGTCCGGATCGGGAAGCTGCAGCACCTCGGCCAGCTCGCCGGGGATGGTCCGCGGCAGCGGACCGAAGGCCTCGCGCGTGGTGCGGATGACGGCCTTGCCCATGAGGTGGTTACCGGTTCCGCCGATCACGGCGCCCACCCCGAACGGCAGTGCGCGCCCGAGCATGAAGCCGCCCTGCTTGGCGAGGAACTTCTTCAGGAACCGTTTCTGGATGGACCCGGTCAGGGTCTTCACCAGTGACGCCGGAGCGGACTTGTCGACCAGCTGGCCCCAGTACTGGGGTGCTCCCTGCCCGGCGGAGGAACCCAGGATGGAGCGGACGAGCGCGGTGCCCTCCTCGCCCATGAGGATGGCCATCACCATGGCGCGCGACCGCTCGGGGTCATCCGTGCGGACGCCGTGCAGTTCGGCGACCGACTCGGCGTAGAGCGCGGTCGCCTCGAGGAACCCGACCGTCGCAGCGCCGGACAGTCCGAGCGCGGCGAGTGTGCCGACGGCGGGGAGGGCGGCAGTCGCGCCGACGGCCGCTCCGGCGACCGTCGTGGCGCGCAGGTAGTCGCGTTCCAGCAGTAGCGTCAGCTCCGCGGGAGACGCTTCCGGGTTGCGGCCACGGAGGCGGTCGATGTTGGCGATGATCAGGGGCCGCTGGATGTCCAGGGCGCGCTCGATCCCCCGGAGGATGGCGGGTTTCGGGTTGCCGTCCTTGTCGAACAGTGTCTTGTTCGCAGCCTTCGCGGCTGGGTTCTCCTTGTTACGGCCAAACATCGTGGTCCTTCCGCCGGTGATCGATGTGCTGCTGCTGATGATTCTAGGTGGGGCGTGTGCTGCCGGGCCGGGGTTCTGCTGCCGGCAGAGGGCCGCCCGTCAGGCTCCGGCGACAGGAGAGGGCGCCCCCGGTAGCCGGTGACGCCCTCTCGACAACTGCTCCCCCACGGTGCAGCCGGTACTGCTGACTAGACGCGCGAGCCCTTGCGGCCGGTGACGGCGCCGTAGATGACGAGCACGATCAGTGCGCCGCCGATGGCCAGCAGCCACGTCGACAGGTCGAAGAAGCTGTCGACACCGACGCCGAAGATCGCGCTACCGATGAATCCGCCCAGCAGGGCTCCGACGACGCCGAGGACGAGCGTGATGACCCATCCGCCGCCCTGGCGACCCGGGAGGATCAGCTTTGCGATCGCGCCGGCGAGAAGGCCCAGAACAAGCCAACCAATAATTCCCATAATGATGCTCCTTGAGTGATATCCAGTGCCCCGCCCGAGGGAAGCGCACTACCTGTTAGTTCGATGCACCTGAGCGCAACTCACCTCAAGTGTACTTCATCAGCCTGCTTAGGGTGCAATCGTAGCACCCTGCGAATATCGTTCAGCAGTGCCGGGAGCGAATACTTCCCGAAGTGTTACGGTGCGCAGGTTCGGCGCGCCGACACGCCTCCAGGAAGCGCGACACGCCGTATGATGACGGCAGGCGGGCCCGCCTCGGGAGTGGGTGGCACTGGAAGCGAAACCGCTGGGGAATTGTTATAAAACTCCCATCGAGCCCTCACTGAAGGAGTATTGCTAATGCGAATCGGTTCTTCGATCTTCCTTATTGCACTCGGTGCAATTCTTGCTTTTGCCATTCAGGCAGACGTCGTCAGCATCGTCGACATCAACCTGGTCGGCTACATCCTCATGGCGGTGGGAGTGATCGGCCTGATCGCCTCCCTCCTCCTCGCGGCTCCGCGCAGGCAGAACCGCGTGTCGGAGTCGCGATCCGTCGTCGATCCCCACACCGGCGAGACCATCACGCGCAACGAGACCCGCGATTCGGGGCTCTGACCTCCAGTAGCACCAGAAAGGCCGGGACCATGTCCCGGCCTTTCTTTGTCTGCGTTTACGGCCGGATGTGGCGCCTCCTTCCGATTTCAGGGCACAAAAGTGCTTGACGTCACACCCAAAGCAAAGATAGAGTCACTCAAACACAGATGAAGCCACATGCCGTCGGCCCCGACCGACGGCCACGACGATGGAGTCCCCATGTTCGCGGAAGAGCGGTACCGCCAGATCAGCAGCCTGGTCTCCGCCGACGGCCGCGTCACCGTCGCTGGGCTCTCCTCGCGCTTCGGCATCACCAAGGAAACCGTCAGGAGGGACCTCGCCCTCCTCGAGAACGACGGCGTCCTGCGGCGTGTCCACGGCGGCGCCGTCGCCGGAAGCGGCGCGACGACGAATGAACCGAGCCTGACCAGCCGATCTGCGCAGCGCTCCCCGGAGAAGCGGCGCATCGCAGAGGCAGCCCTCGCGCTCACCCCCGTGACCGGCGCCGTCGTGCTCGATGCCGGGAGTACCACCGGAGCCCTCGCCGACCTGCTCGTCGAGGAGGGCCGCACAGGCCTGTCCGTCATCACCCATTCCGTCCCGATCGCCGCGCTGATCTCGGGTGCCGGGCTGAGCGTGGAACTCGTGGGCGGCCGGGTCCGGGCACTGACGAGTGCCGCCGTCGGCAGCAGCACCGTGACCCATTTCTCCCGCCTGCGCGCGGACATCGCCTTCATCGGCGCCAACGGGCTCGCGGCCGGCTTCGGCCTCAGCACGCCCGACGTCGACGAGGCGGCCGTGAAGACCGCCCTCGTCCGCTCCGCCCGGCGCGTGGTGCTCCTGGCGGACTCGTCGAAGTTCGACGAGGAAACCCTGACCAGCTTCGCCTACCTGGAGGATATCGATGCCCTCATCACCGACCGAGCACCCCGGGGACCCCTCGCGGAAGCCCTCACCGACGCCGACGTGGAGGTGATCGTCGCGTGATCGTCACCCTCACCGCCAATCCAAGTATCGACCGCACCGTGGAGCTGAACACGCCCCTGGTACGCGGAGCCGTCCAGCGTGCCGTCCGCGTGGTGCAGGAGGCGGGAGGCAAGGGCGTGAACGTGAGCCGCGCCCTCGCGATGTCCGGCATCCGGACCCTCGCGATCGTGCCCGGCGACGACGACGACGCCGTCCTCGCGGGGCTGCGGAGCATCTCCCTCCCGTTCCGCAACCTGCCGATCGGCGCCGGGCTCCGTATCAACACGGCCATCACCGAGCCGGACGGCACGACGACGAAGATCAACGAGCCCGGCCCCGAACTCTCCCCCGCCGGCCTCGAGGAACTCCTCGCGGTCGTGGTCGCCGAGAGCGACGGCGCGGACTGGCTGGTCCTCGCCGGGTCGCTGCCCCCGGGGGTCCCGTCCACCTTCTACACGACGGTCACCGCTGCCGTGCGGAAGGCGTACGGACCGGAGGCGCCCCTCGTCGCGATCGATTCCAGCGGCGGGCCGCTCATCGCGGCCGCCGCCGGCATCCCGGCTCCGGACCTGCTGAAGCCCAACGCCGAGGAGCTCAGCGAGTTGAGCGGTATCGGCACGGGTGACGAGCTCGAGCAGGACCATGAACTGGCCGCGAGGGCCTGCGCGGTGCTCATCGCCGCGGGGGTCGGAGCGGTACTGGCGACCCTTGGATCCAAGGGCGCCCTGCTCGTGACGGACGCAGGGGCATGGCATGCCGTGCATCCACCCGTCACGGCACGCTCCACGGTCGGCGCCGGCGATTCCGCGCTGGCCGGCTACCTGCTGGCGCACTCTGCAGGAGAACGTCCGGAGAACTGCCTGCGCCAGGCCGTCGCCCACGGATCGGCGGCCGCTGCCCTTCCCGGTTCCACAGTTCCATCGCTCGACCAGACCACGCCGGACGTCGTCGTGGTCACACCCCTCGAGGTCACGCTGCCCGTGATCGAACCAAGCGCAATCGGGTCCACCGCAGGGCCCCAACAGGAGGAATTCTGATGTCCGACATCATCACTCCGGAGCTCGTGGCTCTGGACATGGACCTGGGGAACGATCGTCCCTCGGTCATCCGCCACCTCGCGGAGCGGGTTGCCGCCCAGGGCCGCTCCACGGAGGTGGACGGCCTGTATGCCGACGCACTCGCCCGGGAGGAGAAGACCTCGACCGGCATCCCCGGCGGCATCGCGATCCCGCACTGCCGGTCCACGGCCGTCTCGGAAGCGACCCTCGTCATGGCACGCCTGTCCCCACCCGTGGACTTCGGGGCCAAGGACGGCCCGGCGGACCTCGTGTTCTTCATCGCCGCCCCCGACGGGGCGGACCAGGAGCATCTGAAACTGCTGTCCAAGCTCGCCCGGTCGCTGATCAAGAAGGACTTCACCGCCTCGCTGCGCGCCGCGCAGTCCCCGGCCGACGTCGTCGCCCTCGTCAACGGTGCACTCGGCCTCGGCGACGCGCCGTCAGCTGCCCCGGCCGCCGGAGCCCATTCCGCCGGGTCCCCCGCCGGTTCCCGCACGAGTGAGGCCGCGGCCACGCTCGGCACCTCGCCCGCCGGGACCGACACCACGGGGCCCGCCGTCGACCGGACCCGGTCGACCGACACCCGGGCGCGACGCCTCGTAGCCGTGACCGCGTGCCCCACCGGCATCGCCCACACCTACATGGCGGCCGACTCCCTGGTCGCGGCGGCCAAGGAGCGCGGGATCGACCTCCAGGTCGAGACACAGGGCTCTTCCGGCGCCACGCCGCTGGACCCGTCGGTCATCGCCGCGGCCGATGCCGTGATCTTCGCCGTCGACGTCGACGTCCGCGACAAGCAGCGCTTCGCCGGCCTCCCCGTCATCAGCTCGCCCGTCAAGCGTGGCATCGACGAGCCGGGCGAGATGGTGGAGGAAGCCCTCGCCGCGGCCGGGAACCCCAATGCGCGCAGGGTCGCCGGCACCGCCGGTGACCAGCAGGCGGATGACGACGGTGGCCGGGACAGCGTGGGCAGCACGCTCAAGCGCGCACTGCTCACCGGCGTCAGCTACATGATCCCGTTCGTGGCGGGCGGTGGCCTGCTCATCGCCCTCGGCTTCCTCCTGGGCGGGTACCTCATCACGGAGACCGCGGACGCCGTGGTCCTCGAGAACAGCCTGGTGGATCTGCCGGCCGGAGGGCTCGGCGAGTACCTCGGGGCCGTGGCCTTCAAGATCGGCCAGTTGTCGCTCGGATTCCTCGTCCCCGCCCTCGCCGGTTACATCGCGTACGCACTGGCGGACCGTCCCGGCATCGCTCCCGGCTTCGTCGCCGGTGCGGTGGCCGGCTTCATGGGCGCAGGCTTCCTCGGAGGGATCGTCGGCGGCCTGCTCGCCGGGTACGCGGCCATGATGATCGGCCGCCTGTCCGTGCCCCGCTGGCTGCGGAGCCTCATGCCGGTGGTGATCATCCCGCTCGTGGCGTCCATCGTGGCGTCCGGCCTGATGTTCCTCCTGCTCGGCGGACCGATCGCCGCACTCACCGTGGGCCTCAACAACTGGCTGTCCGGGCTGACCGGTACGGCCGCCATCGGGCTCGGCGTCATCCTCGGCCTCATGATGGCCATCGACCTCGGCGGCCCGGTCAACAAGGTCGCCTACTCCTTCGCCGTCGCCGGCCTCGGGGCCGCGTCGCTCGACAACGTGGCACCCCTGCAGATCATGGCGGCCGTCATGGCCGCCGGCATGGTCCCGCCGCTCGCCATGGCCCTGGCCACCCTGATCGACCGCAACCGCTTCACCGAGCCGGAGCGGGAGAACGGGAAGGCCGCCTGGCTGCTTGGTGCCAGCTTCATCTCCGAGGGCGCCATCCCGTTCGCGGCCGCCGATCCGCTGCGCGTGATCCCTGCATCCCTGCTGGGTTCCGCGGTCACCGGCGCCATCATCATGGGCACCGGCGTCACCTCGCAGGCCCCGCACGGCGGCCTGTTCGTCTTCTTCGCGATCGGGAATTTCGCGATGTTCGTGGTCGCGATCCTGGTCGGAATGGTCATCTCGGCACTCGCGGTGATCGCCCTGAAGCGCTATGCGACCCGCAAGACGGAGACGCCCGCGTCCGAGCCGGTTGCAGCCTGACCTCCAGTCGGCTTGGCTGTACTGGAACCCATTCACGACAAAGGAGCACATCATGGCAGAACGCAAGGCAACCGTCGCGAGCCGCGTGGGGCTGCACGCCCGCCCGGCATCGATCTTCGCAGAGGCTGCGGGAGAGCTTCCCCTCGAGATCACGATCGCGATGGACGGCGAGCCCGCCGAGGAAGCCATGGACGCGTCGAGCATCCTGTCGCTCATGAGCCTCGGAGCCTCGCACGGCGACGTCGTCGTCCTGCGCGCCGAGGGTGACGGCGCCGAGAGCGCGCTCGAGGCCCTGGCCCGCATCATCGAGACGGACCACGACGCCGCGTAGTCCGCACCGACACAGAGGGCACCATCCGCCGTGCATACGTGGCGGGTGGTGCCCTTCGTGCGTCCCCAGCATGAGACCAACAGGTGAGTCCACCCGTTGTGACGGGCGTACCTGCCTGCCGGGTAACGATCCGCTGACCCCCCACGGAAAGCGGCAGTTACATAATCATAATTTTCGCACACCATGATGGAAACGTGAACAGCAGGAGGACACAAACGCGTCACTATTCCTGCACGCCGTGCAGTCGGCGTCGATCCGCCCGGCCGTCTAGGCGAGCCTGTTCGCGGCGGAGGCGCTTCTCCTGCCGATGACGTGGCTCGCCCGGATCAGGCAGAGGCCCAGGACGGTCAGCAGGATGGCCGAGAACGGCAGGAGGACGTCCCAGTACATCAGGTCCAGGGCCGTCAGCCTCAGCAGCACGAACACCACCACGAGCGAGTAGCCGGAGGCCACGAGGGCGCACGCGACGCGGTGGATGATCCGCGCATGCCGGTCGAAGGCCGCCAGCGCCGCCGGGATCACGAGGCAGGCTGCAACATACCCCGGATAGAGCCGACCGACCGCGGCGTACTGCTGCACCGTGTCCTGGCCCGCGAAGGCGTGCAGGCCGGTCGAGCTCCCCTCGAGCTCACTGGACACGAAGAAGTGGAGTGTCGCCGCGACCGTCAGGGCCAGGATGGACAGGCCGAAGGGTCCTGCGATCAGACGCCGGGCGCGCATGGAACCGAAGGCGGCCGCCATCCGGATCCCGAACAGCAGGAAGACGGCGTACAGGGCCATCCGCAGCAGGAGGTTCGCGACGTTGACACCGCCGAGGACCGCGTCCATCGCCCGGTAGAGCGGATCGATCGATAGACCGACGGCAAAGGTGAGGAGCACGAGCGCCAGGAACATGGTGCGCCCACGAGCGTCCCGCAGGCCCGGGATGCGGATCGCGGAGCCGGCGGCGCACAGGCCGAGTGCCGCCCATTGGATCGTCATCGCGTTCATCCGAGGTTCTCCCACATGGCCCGGTCCTTGCCGTCGTCGAGCTCGGCCCGACGGATCTGCTTGCCGAGGACGTCGAGGCGGTCGCGGGCGAGGAAAACGAGCTCGAGGTCACCCAGGGCACAGAGGGCACGGGCCCGCCCGTCCGCCGGCCAGCCTCCCTCGTCGGGTGTCAGCAGCCCGGTGACCACGAGCCCGCTCGTGAGGGAGACCCCGGCGATCCGGGCGGCCTCGACGGCGATCTCGGGCGCGAGCCGACCTGCCGTGAGCTGAGCGGACAGGTTCTGGCGGGCCACACCGGTGCTGGCCGCCAACTGCTGGCGGATGTCACCGGGGTCGATCGCCTCGATCCAGGCCCTGACCGAGTTCCGATGCGGGAAGGGTGCAAGATTCAGTTGCAGGTCGGTCCCCGTGCACTCCCGGTCCTCGCTGCGGGCCACGAGCAACCGAAGGATGTCGATGTGCGAGACCTGGCTGACGAGTTCCGCGTCGGTCGGCATCCGGATGCCGACCTGGAGGTCGCCGTAGCCCTCGAACTCGGCGAGGGCCTCCACGGGCGGGAGCCCGTAGCCGCGGGCGATGGCCACGATGGTCGGCACCGAGACCTTGCCCCGGACGAGCTGCTGGGCAAGGGTGGAGCGCTTGATGCCCGCGACCCTGCAGAGGTCGGTCACCGTGTCCTCGGGTGCAATCCGGGAACGCCACAGCTGGAACGCCTTGGCTGTGACGGCCATCATCACCTTTCGATTGGACTTTCCAGTATCCCGTCGAAGTATACTGAGATCGCTGGCTCCGAGTTCTGCGATTCCCCCATACGCAGAACTCGGAGCCAGCTCCAGTTAAGCGGCCTGCCTCGTCAGGACGGCACAGGCCGCCGCACGGTGCCTACCAGCGGACCTTCTTCTCCTTCTTCCCCTGCTTGCTGCTCTCGTGCGCGGCCTTGGCGTGGCCGGCGCCGGTCGCAGCGGCGGGACTGGCGGCATGGTTCTTCTTCGCCAGTGCGAGCTGCGCCCTGGGGTCGTCCTGCAGCTTCCGGGCGCCGGCCCCCACAGGGGTCCCGCCGGTATCGGTTGCTGACGCGTCGTCCTGGGGCTGTTGGTTCTGGGGCGTGCTGGTCATGGTGTTCCTTTCGGCTACGGACGCCCGCGGAACGTGTCTGGGCGGGTCAGTGCGGGGCGCGAGAAACTCGCGACGCGCGTGCTGGGAGGACCGGACAGATTCAGTGGGCGCCCTTGGAGGGTGTCATCGACAAGTGGCGTGGAACGCGGCCGAAGCCGGCTCACCTACTGGAAAAGAAGTGTCCTCATGCCCATGACCGTACACCCGGCCGGAGCGGCGGGACAAGAGCGCCGGGGTGCGGCGGTCCTAGCGCTCACGGACCCCGTGCAGCGTGACATCGACGAAGACCAGGCGGTGGTCACTGGTGGGAAAGGGGAAGATCCCGGTCAGTTCCGAGCCCGGCGTACCCGCCCGCGGCCAGAAGACCCCTGCCGCCGCGACCCGCAGCGTGCGGGACGGGAGTACGTAGTCGGCCCGAATGTTGCCGGCGGTGAGATCCTCGAAATCCGCGGTGTCGTAACGGGGATCACTTCGATGGTCGGCATTCGCGCCGCCCTGGAACGCGGAGGCTTCGGTGGCTCCGCTCGACGACGGCAGTGGGTCCTGCACCAGCTTGTTGCCCAGAAGCTGACCGATCGACCCGTCCAGTGAGTCGCCGTCGAGCGGGTCACTGTTCTGGTCCCCCATCACGACGAAGCGTTCACCGCGCTGCAGGCCCCCGGACGTCCCGGCGTCGTCGTAGATGTAGGAGGCGTCGGATCCACCGGTGACGTAATCCGACCAGAAGCGGATCTCGTCGCTGTTGCGCCTGCCGTTGCGGTCCTCCACGCCGTCGAAGACGGGAGGCGTGGGGTGGCTTGCCAGGACATGGACGGTCTTCCCGCCCACGCTCACCGGCACGTCCCAGTGGGACTTGCTGGACAACGGGAGCACGGCGAGCTCACTCGCGGAATACCAGTCCCCCGGGGTATCCGTGACGGGGTTGTCGGGAAGGAGCGCGCCGGGCGTGTCCTTCCACAGGAAGTCCTGGAAGGTCCGCACGGACTCCGTGAGGATCGGGTACCTGGAGTAGATGACCATGCCGTACTGGCCCTCGAACGCGCCGAAGCCCAGCGCATCGTCCGCACCACCCACCGAACCGTCGTTGTTGAGATCGAACCGGCTGGGAACACCGGTGTTCGACGGCGCCGTGTACACGTAGGGGTAGTCGAGCGGGGCTTTGCCGTTCTGACCGATCGACAGGTAGTTCTGGTGGAACAGGTCTGCAGCCCGGCCTCCCGGGACGTAGTCGAACTCGTTGAGGAGCACCACGTCGGGGCGGTTGGTCTGGAGGACCTCGGCGATCGCCCTCGCCTGCGCGTTGCCCGGCGTGCGCAGGTCCCGGACCAGCTCGCCCGCCGAGGACCGGTTCAAGCTCGCGTTGTACGTGGCGAAGCGGACCTCCTGCCGGGCGCCCTGGTTGCTGTGCGGAAGCACTGCCCGCGTCTCGTCCGCAGGCTTGGCGACGGCGAGGGGAGCGGGTACCACGAGGAGCGAGACGGCCAGCAGGCCGGTGACGCAGCGCCCTAGGACTCGCATTGCTTCCCTCCTCGGGTCATGGAGATGACGCCGCCCCATGGCCGCGCCCTGCCCAAGCAGTTCGCTCGGGTAACTTGAGCCTAACGGCGAAAGGCGTCCCGCAGCCGGCGCGAAGGTAACGATTCAAGGTCGACCCGGGGTGGCCCGATGCCGTCCCGGGCGTCGCGCCTCGAGGGCTCCGAGGTCCCGCTCGGCTGCTTCGAAGGTCTGCTCGAGGCGGGCTACTGCAACGGCGTACCTCGCCTTCCCGGTCTCGTCGTCCGGGGAGGCCGTGACGGCGTCGCGAGCCGAGCCTGCAGCACGGACGGCTTGCACCACCGGGCGTACGGCGGGGTTCCCGGGTTCGTGCATGCCCGGGTAATGGATGGCCTTGCCCGGATCGACCTCATAGTCCGCCCAACGCCGCAGCACGTCGTCGTGGCGGCGCTGCAGATCCTCCCTCACCGCTGCCCGCGACGCCTCCTCGGCACGGCGGCGCCGCTGCTCATGGCGGCCCACGGTCCAGGCGACGGCGGCCGCGGAGGAGGTGATGCCCACCGCGAGCGCCAGCCATGCCGCGCCCAGGGCTCCGGCGACGATGCCGGCACCGACGACGACCACCACCCCGCCGAACGCCAGCCAGAAGGAGTCGTCCGCATCACCACCGCGCCGGGAGGCGGCGTCGACGCGCCATGCGGTCAGTGCCGCGGCACCGACCATGGCGGCACAGGCGGCCAGGCTACCCATCAGGGCGACGGCGTCCATGAATTCCCTCTCCGCTGCGGCTCGGGGGCCTCTCGGCGCACCTGCCGTACACCAGTTCCTACCAGTTCAAACGAGCAGGGGTCTCCAGTCAATCCCCGATCGCGGAGGGTCTTCCGTCGATCGGGGGCGCTTCTCGTCGGTCCCGGCATGGCGGGGAGGGGACGGCGCCTCCTCCGACCGGGCAGCAGAAAGGGCCCCGGCCAGGCCGGGACCCTCGTGTTGCTGGTGGGCCCTGTGGGGCTCGAACCCACGACCCACGGATTAAAAGTCCGTTGCTCTAGCCAACTGAGCTAAGGGCCCGCGCCATGCACCCGGACGT
The DNA here is from genome assembly GCF_058269155.1 of Arthrobacter sp. TJ-263. Taxonomy (NCBI): domain Bacteria; kingdom Bacillati; phylum Actinomycetota; class Actinomycetes; order Micrococcales; family Micrococcaceae; genus Arthrobacter; species Arthrobacter sp. TJ-263. The sequence goes on from NZ_JBZCNE010000003.1 coordinate 362,191, forward strand.
CGCATCATGGAGATCGTCGTCGGGCGCCGACCCGCCTACTTTATCGCAATCGCCCTCGCCGCGAGGACTGCCCCGGGACTCCCGCCTTCCTGCCTGAAATCGCCCAGGAGTATCCTCATTTCATGGACGGCGAATATACGAACAACAGCCCGCGGCCCCACAAGCCGAAGCCATTCGCCCCCGCGGACTTCGAGGTATTCGCGGGGGGAATCGACCCGTCGAGGGTGTCGGAGGCGGCCCACATGGCCGCCCATGCCCTCGTCCATCACGGGCGAGACTCCGACGATCCGGACGTGACGCGCCGGCTCGTCGAACTCGCCGACCAGCAGGGCCTCGACGCCATCGCGGAGATGTGGGCCGCAAGCCCGCCGCGGTCCCTGCCCGGCGCCCTGTGGCGCCTCTACGCGCTCCGCTCGGCCACCCAGCAGAACCCCGATCGCATGGCCGCGTACTTCGCCTCGGGCAAGGAAGCCGCCCAGGTCTCGAAGGTCGTCGCCGGCGTCGCCGAACCACCGGGCGCCGCGGAGATGGAGGCGATGGCCGACACCATCCTGTCCGGAGCGTTCGAGGGGGAGTTCGACGTCGCACTCGAACGCTTCGCCGCGTTCTGCCGCGTGGTCGCGCTCGGGCAAGCCCACCACGCCGACGACGCCGAGGTCGCCAACGGCCCCCACGCCACGAAACTCACCCGCAACTCGCATCAGCTCATCAAGACGGCCGAGGATCTCGAGCACGCAGCGGCATCCTGGCGGCGCGGGGAGCTCGACTGAACCCCTCGCCGGGGCCGATGTTGACAGGGGCTCCGGCGAGGGCAAGACTTAAGTCGGCGTCGGACCGTGGAACCCCCGGGCTTCAACACTCAGCCGCTTCGAGCGGCCTTCCGCCGAGAGGCGCTCCCGGTTCGACGCCACTACTCTGCCCTCCAGCATCCAGCGTGGCCACCGTCGGCGTGCTGGCAGTCCCTGTCCCTTTGAGGAAGACTCCGTGAAACTACGCCTCTTCCCGCAGGAAAACACCGGACTGGAACTCCTCTCCCGCATGGCCCGGCAACTCGTGCTCGGCGTGGGGACCATGTCGGCCATCCTCGGGGCCTCGACGCAGGAGTACGACCGCCTGTCGGAGGAGCTCCACCAGCACGAGTCCGCCTCGACGGACCTGCACTTCGCCCTCCTGACCTCCATGCGGACCTCCTTCATCAACCCGCTGCCCCGCGAGGACCTGTACGCCCTGTCCCGCCTGCTCAACGAGGCGATCGAGAAGCTCGACGGCGCCGGGGAGCTGATCGCCCTGTACAAGCTGAGCAAGCTCAGCCACCGGGCCGCCGATCAGCTCGAGGTGATCAACCGGCAGGCCGAACTGACCGCGGTGGCCATGCAGCACCTGAATTCGATGGACGAGCTCGAGGAATACTGGATCGAGATTCTGCGGTTGGCCCGGCGGGCCGAACGGACGCACCGCAGCTGGTGCGCCGAACTGCTCAACGACCACAAGCCGCTCGTCTATGCCCGGCACCGTGACGTCGCCAACCAGCTCGTCGACGTCACGAGGGACATCCGGCGGGTGGCGACCCAGGTGGGCAGCATCCTCGTCAAGGAATCGTAGGTGGAGCCGCTCCTCCTCGGCGCGGTGGTCACGGCCGCAGGCGGATTCGCTTTCCTCAACGGCTTCCACGACGTGTCCAACTCCGTGGCCGCCGCCGTGCGCACCCGCGCGCTCACGCCCACGGTCGCCGTCCTGCTCGCGGCCCTCTTCAACTTCATCGGAGCGCTGCTCAGCACCACGCTGGCGCTGTTCTTCGCCGAAGCCGCCATCGGCCTCCCTTCCGGGCCCACCGGGCTCGGAGTCCTCATGGCCGCGCTGCTCGCCGCGTGCATCTGGGGCGTGATCACCTGGTATCGAGGCATCCCGTCGTCGTCGACCCATGCGCTCCTCGGGGGCATCCTGGGCGCGGGAGGCGCATCGCAACTGGCGAACGGGCTCTCGATGAGCGGTGCGGGCGAGACACTGCTGCTGCAGATCGCGGTGCCCCTCGTGCTCTCGCCGATCGTCGCCTACCTCCTCGCCTATGCGGCGGTCTTCCCCGCTACCTGGTTGCTGCGCCACGGGTCCCCGGCGAAGGTGAACCGCGGGAACCGCATGGCGCAATCCGTCCTGGCCGGCACGTTCGCGTTGGGCCACGGGCTCCAGGACGGGCAACGGACCATGGCGGTGATCCTGCTGGCCCTGGTCGGCTCGGGCTACGCGGCGGGCTCCGAGATGCCCCTGTGGGTCCAGCTCTTCGCCGCCGCACTCCTGGCCACGGGCTCGCTCTTCGGCGGGTGGCGCATCACCCATACCCTCGGCAACCGCCTGGTGCACATCGATCCGCTGCGCGGTATGACGGCGCAGGGCGTGAGCTCGGCGATGCTGTTCATCGGCGCCATCTCCCTGCACATGCCGCTGTCCAGCACGCACACCATGGCGGCCGCGATCGTCGGTGGCGGCGCGAACCAGCGATTCGCCTCCGTCCAGCGCCCCCGGGTGATCAGGATCCTCGGTGTCTGGCTCGCGACGGCCCCGGCCACCGCGCTCCTGGGGGCCGTCTTCTTCCTGGCGCTCAGCCCGCTCCTGTGAGGCGGGCCGCACCTCCACCCCCTCCCGGGGCGGGTCGCGGCACCCGAGCCAGCCCTCAGGCCCGACGAAGGCCTGCCGCGTGCGATCTCCGGATACGACGACGGCGGCCCCCCCTTGGGAGCCGCCGTCGTCGTATTCCTCGCGCGATACGCCTACCCGAAGCGGCCGGAGACGTAGTCCTCGGTGGCCTTCACGGCGGGGTTGTTGAAGATCGTGGTGGTCTCCCCGTACTCGATGAGCTTGCCCGGCTTGCCCGTTCCGGCGATGTTGAAGAACGCCGTCTTGTCGGACACGCGCGCGGCCTGCTGCATGTTGTGCGTGACGATCACCACGGTGTACTCGGCCTTGAGCTCGTTGATGAGGTCCTCGATGGCGAGCGTGGAAATGGGGTCCAGTGCCGAGCAGGGCTCGTCCATCAGGATCACCTGGGGTGAGACCGCGATGGCCCGGGCGATGCACAGGCGCTGCTGCTGTCCGCCGGAGAGACCCGACCCGGGACGCGCCAGGCGGTCCTTGACCTCGTTCCACAGGTTGGCGCCGCGCAGCGACTTCTCGACGAGGGAGTCGGCGTCGGACTTGCTGATGCGCTTGTTGTTGAGTTTCACGCCCGCCAACACGTTGTCGCGGATGGACATCGTGGGGAACGGATTGGGCCGCTGGAAGACCATGCCGATCCGTCCGCGCACGGTCACCGGGTCCACCGCGGAGTCGTACAGGTTGTCCCCGTCGAGCAGCACCTCACCTTCGACGCGGGCGCCGGGGATGACCTCGTGCATGCGGTTGAGGGTGCGGAGGAAGGTGGACTTGCCGCAGCCCGAGGGGCCGATGAACGCCGTCACCGAACGGGCCTCGATGTTGATGTTGACGTCCTCCACGGCAAGGAACTTGCTGTAGTAGACGTTCAAGTCCTTGACGTCGATGCGATTGGACATTGCTTCCTTATCGGTAGTAACCGCGTGCTGACAGCAGCCGGTCGTGGGAGAGGTGGGTGTTCGAGCCGCAGTGCCGGGTCATCGACTGGTCTTCGGAGCGAAGGCACGGGCGATGAGACGGGCGGCCAGATTGAGGAGCATGACCATCACGATCAGGGTCAAGGCCGCCGCCCAGGCGCGCTGGGTACTGGCATCGATGTTGGTGGGGGACGTCGGCGTGAGGATCTGATAGTAGATGAACGTCGGGAGGGTGCTCATCCAGCCACTGAACACGTTCGTGTTGATCGAACTCACGAAGCCGGCCGTGACGAGGATGGGCGCGGTCTCGCCGATGACCCGCGCGATGGCGAGCGTCACTCCGGAGGCGATGCCCGAGATGGCGGTCGGTACCACGACCTTCACGATCGTCCGCCACTTGCGGACCCCCAGCGCATAGGCGGCTTCACGGAGTTCGTTCGGGACGATCTTCAGCATCTCCTCCGTGGAGCGGACCACCACGGGGATCATCAGGACGGACAGCGCTACGGCCGCCACGAAACCTGTCCGGGTCCCCGGGCCGAACAGCAGTCCGAAGAGGGCCGCAGCAAACAGGCCGGCGACGATCGACGGAATGCCGGTCATGACATCGACGAAGAACGTGATGGCGCGGTCGAGCCGTCCGCCGGTCCCGTATTCGACCAGGTAGACGGCCGCCATCAGCCCGATCGGGACGGAGATGAGCGTGGCCCAGAGTGTGATCTGGAGGGTCCCGATGATGGCGTGGTACGCGCCGCCCAGGACGGGCGACCCGTTCTCCGCCGAGGCATTGTCGGTGGCTCCCGTGACGCCGTTCATCGAGGTGAAGAAGAAGTCGTAGGACAACCCCGGCAGGCCCCGCTCGAGGACGGTCCAGATGACCGACAGGAGAGGAAGCAGGGCGATGATGAAGCAGCCGTAGACGAGGTACGTCATCAGGGAGTCGGAGGCCTTGCGGGTGCCGCCGAAGGCCGCCGTGATCATGGTGGCTCCGGCGACGAAGAAGACCGCGGTCAGGATGGCCCAGACGATGATGTTGAATCCGATGAGGGCGGAGACCGCTGCGCCCAGGACGACCGCCGCGGCCAGTACCACCCAGACGACGTACCCGGGCATCCTGCCCTTCGTCAGCTGCGAGCGCCGCTTCTCGAGTGTTGAGCTGCTCATGTCAGTTTGCCCCTGAGAATTCCTTGTGGCGGCTGATGATCCAGCGCGCGATGATGTTGACTGCCAAGGTGATGACGAAGAGCACCAGGCCTGCAGCGATGAGCTCACTCAGCCTCAACCCGAACGCTTCGGGGAAGTTGAGCGCGATCTCGGCCGCGATCGTCTGGTTGCCCGACTGGATGAGGCTTGCCGTGAGCGCCCCTCCGGACAGGACGAGCGCGACGGCCATCGTCTCTCCGAGTGCCCGCCCGAGGCCCAGCATCGCCGCGCTGACGATGCCCGCCCGCGCGAAGGGTAGGACGGCCATGCGGATCATCTCGAGCCTCGTGGCACCCATGGCCAGCGCCGCCTCCTCGTGGAGTGTCGGCGTCTGCAGGAAGATCTCCCGGCTGAGGGAGGTGATGATGGGCAGAACCATGACTGCAAGGACGATGCCGGCCGTGAGGATGGTACGCCCGGTCTGGCTCGCCGGACCTTCGAAGATGGGAAGCCAGCCGAGGTTCTCCGCCAGCCAGCCGTAACCGATGGCGAGCTGCGGCGCGAGGACCGCGTATCCCCAGGCCCCGTAGACGACGGACGGGATCGCCGCGAGGAGGTCGACGAGGTAGCCGAAGCCCTGGGCGAGCCGTCGCGGCGCGTAGTGCGAGATGAAGAGCGCGACGCCGATCCCGAGAGGAGTCGCGATCAGCAGCGCGATCGAGGCGGCGATGATCGTCCCGATGACGATCGGGAAGATGTAGGACCCGAAGCCCTCACCCCCGGTGATGTCAGCGGGGTCTGCGCTGAAAGTGGGTAATGCCTGAATGACGAGGAAGGCGGCAACGCCGAAAAGGACTGCCAGAATGAGGCATCCTGCGGCGAGGGTGGCGCCGGAGAAGATCTTGTCTCCGGACTTCCCTCCCACTTCACTTCTGGTCAGGGTGTTGGTCGACACGGGGAATCCTTCATGGCGAGTGGTGGTGGGCGCTGCGCGCTCAGAACAGTTTCACGGTACGGGAGTCTCGAGCACGCGTCCCCTTCGAGCAGGACCCCGGACAGTGGACAGCCCCGTCCGGTTCCCAGGGGAAACCGGACGGGGCATCGGCATCAGCTAGGAGGCTACCGTGATGGATTCGATAGCGGCCTCGGCATCCATGCGGATGTTGTCGGAGATCGGAGCGCTCCCTGCGGAACCCTCGGCGGTCTGCTGACCCTCCTCGCTGACCACGTAGGACTCGAAGGCCTTGACGAGGTCGGCGGTCTCCTGATCCTCGTAGGTGCTGCAGACGATGTGGTACGAGACGAGGACGACCGGGTAGGCGCCCGACTCGGTGGTGTCGCGCTCGAGCTCGAGGGACATGTCGACGTCCGAACGGCCTTCGACGGGCGTGGCGGATTCGACGGCCAGCGCGGCGGCCTCGGGGCTGAACGGCACGTACTCCTCGCCCACCTTCACGCTGACCTGGCCCAGATCGCCGACGGCCGACGCATCGGCGTAGGTGATGGCGCCGTCGGTGCTGGTGGTCGTCGAGACGACGCCGTTGGTGCCCTGGGCGTTCTCTGCGACGTAGGCGGCCGGCCAGGCGCCGTCGGCCTCATCGGTCCAGACGTCGGGAGCGGCGGCGGCGAGGTACTCGGTGAAGTTCTCGGTGGTGCCCGAGTCGTCGGAGCGGTGCACGACGGTGATCGGCGTGCTGGGAAGCTCGGCGTCCGGGTTCTGCGAGGCGATGGCCTCGGCGTCCCAGGTGGCGACCTCGCCGCGGAAGATCGACGCGATGGTGGCGGCGTCGAGGTTCAGGGTGTCGATGCCCTCGAGGTTGAAGGCGACGGCTATCGGGGAGACGTAGACGGGGATGTTGATCGCGCCGTCCGGACCGCAGAACTCCTTCGAGGCCTCGTACTCCTCATCGTCCAGGAAGGCATCGGAGCCCGCGAACTGGACAGCCTGCCCGAGGAAGGCCTCACGGCCCGCGCCGGAACCGTCGGGAGAGTACTGCACGGTGGCGCCGCTGTTGGCAGCGGAGAACCCTTCCTGCCAGGCCGTCATCGCCGCGTTCTGGGCTGAAGAACCTGCACCCGTCAGGGTGCCGCTGACGGCAGCTGCGCCTTCGGACGCGTTGCCACCCTCGGATGCGGGGGTCTCGCCCGTGGCATTGTCGGAACCACAGGCGGTCAGCGCCAACGCGGCTACCGAGATGACTGCCGCAGCGCGGCCAAAGCGAAGAACCTTCACTAGATTTTGCCCCTTCCAGGGATCAATTCATCGATGCGCGGACGGCGCTCGAGAGATGTACGCGTTCCTGTACTCCATCGAAGCTAGGCAGCGCAGGTGAAGAGACTGACCAAGGAACCTTAACGGAAGGTTAACAGCGCTGGTCCATTGTCCTGTGAGGCTGCTGCGTCCTGGATGAAGGGGCGGCCTCCCGGCCCAGGACGCACCTCCTAGACTGGGTCCATGCCGCCGCGCCAGGGAATGTCCGCCACACTGGCCTTCCTGCGCAAGCGCTCCCGGATCGGGTTCAGGCGCAGTGCCAACTCCGTGGTCACCGCCCTGCAGATGACCGTGTGCGCGGTGGGCGCCTATGCCTTCGCGGAGCAGGTCCTGGGCCACAACGGACCGCTGTTCGCGGCGACGTCCTCGATGATCTCGCTGGGCTTCTCCCGGGACCCCCGGGTGCGGCGCGTCCTGGAGGTGGCGATCGGCTGCACCCTCGGGATCGCGGTGGGTGACCTCCTGCTCGCCCTGTTCGGCACCGGCCTGTGGCAGGCCGCCCTCGTGCTGTTCGTCTCGATCCTGCTGGCCCGGTTCCTGGACAGCGGGACGATCTTCACGACGCAGCTCGGGCTGCAGTCGCTGCTGGTGGTGCTGCTCCCGGCGCCCGAGGGCGGGCCGTTCACGCGGAGTGCCGATGCGATCGTGGGTGGCCTGTTCGCGCTGGTGATCACCGTGTTCCTGCCCCGCGACCCGCGCCGCGAGCCCAAGACGAACGTGCGGGGACTCCTGGACGAGCTCTCCGGCGTGCTCCGCGAGGGCGCCTCGGCCCTCCGGAAGAGCGATTCGACGCTGGCCTGGCACGCGCTGGTCCGTGCGCGGAACTGCCAGTCCCAGTTGGACAGCCTGACGGGCAGCATGAAGGCCGCCCAGGAGGTGGCACGCATCTCCCCCGCGTACCGCCGTCACCGCGAGGAACTCGGCTCGCTGGGGGACGCGATCGACTCGATCGACCTCGCCATCCGCAACAGCCGCGTGTTCTCCCGCCGCCTGACCTCTGTCATCAACCACGCGGCGCTCACCGACGAGGCGATCGAGGCCCTGAGCCAGTCCCTCGAGGACACGGCCGACGCCGTCGACGTGCTGAGCCGTGCCCTGTCGGTCAGCGATTCCGCCGAGCGGCGCCTCAACCTGCGGCAGGCACGCAACGAACTGGCGGCCATTGCCACGGACCTCCACCCCAAGACCCTCCACATCAGCCGGCTCGAGGGTGAGGGCCTCGTCCTGCTCCTCCGGCCGCTCATCGTGGACCTGCTCAGCGCCACGGGCCTCTCGCACGAGGACGCCGCCGACTACCTGCCGCGGCTCTGAGGGCCGCCGGCGTGGCCTTGGCTGTCGGTGGCCGCCGGTAGCCTGAAAGCATGGCCACGAAGACCTCCCCCGCCGCACGCGCGGGCCGCAACAACACCCCGGGTTACCGCTGCGCCGAATGCGGGTGGACCACCGCGAAGTGGGTGGGTCGCTGCGGGGAGTGCCAGGCGTGGGGCACCGTCGAGGAGACCGGGCAGGTCGTCGCGCGCACCACTGCCGCCACGGCGGTCACGACGCCGGCCCGGCGGATCGCCGACGTCGACGCGACACTCTCCGGATACCAGCCCACCCGGATCGACGAGCTCGACCGCGTCCTCGGCGGCGGGCTGGTGCCCGGCGCCGTGATCCTCCTCGCCGGCGAACCGGGCGTCGGCAAGTCGACCCTCCTCCTCGACGTCGCCGCGCGGGTCGCACGGCTCGGCAAGAACGTCCTCTACGTGACGGGGGAGGAATCGGCGGCCCAGGTGAAGCTGCGGGCCGACCGGATCGACGCCGTCGCCGATTCCCTCTACCTGAGTGCGGAGACGGACCTGGGCCAGGCCCTCGGCCAGGTCGAGAAGGTGGACCCCGCACTGCTCATCGTCGACTCCGTGCAGACGCTCAGCAGCGCCGCGGTGGACGGCAGCGCCGGCGGGGTGACGCAGGTGCGGGAAGTCGCGGCGTCACTCATCGGGGCGGCGAAGGCGAGGGGAATGACCACGCTGCTCGTCGGGCACGTCACCAAGGACGGCTCCATCGCCGGACCGAGGCTCCTCGAGCACCTCGTCGACGTCGTGTGCCAGTTCGAGGGCGAGCGCCATTCCCGTCTGCGCCTCCTGCGCGCGGTCAAGAACCGGTACGGGCCCACGGACGAGGTGGGATGCTTCGACCTCACGGACAGCGGTATCGAGGGCTTGGCCGACCCCAGCGGCCTCTTCGTGTCCCGCACCAAGGACCCGGTGTCGGGGACATGCATCACCGTGACGCTCGAAGGCCGGCGCCCCCTTCTCGCGGAAGTCCAGGCCCTGCTCGCGGAGTCACCCAACTCCCAGCCGCGGCGCGCCACCAGCGGACTCGACAGTTCCCGCGTCGCGATGCTGCTGGCCGTACTGCAGAGCCGCGCGTCTGTCAGCCTGCACAAGGACGACAGTTACGTCGCGACGGTCGGCGGGGTCCGCCTGACCGAGCCCGCCACCGATCTCGCCGTCGCGCTGGCGATCGCCTCCGCGAAGACGGACCAGCCACTGGCCGCGCGGCTCGTGGCGTTCGGGGAAGTGGGCCTCGCCGGCGAGGTGCGCCCGGTCCCGGGCATCGGCCGGCGCATCCAGGAGGCGCAGCGCCTCGGGTTCACGCATGCGATCGTTCCCGCCTCGCCCGCCGGAACGGGGCCGGTGCCCAAGGGCTTCTCCGTACGGGAGGTCTCCACGCTCGCGGAGGCTCTTGCACTGCTGTTCTGACGGCACCGCTCCGGGCCCTGCCGCGGGACGGGGAGGCGCATGACGGTTCTGCGACCCCTGCGGGTACGGAGGAATTTGTGCGCGCCAGTAGTATTAGGTGCGGCCCTGGCGTTACGCCGGGGCCGCTGCCCGCCGTCCGGGGTTCGACGGCGGCCGCCCGACTGCGCCGGGCCTTCAAGAGCGCGGGCGGTGAAAGGATGGGGCCATGGTTCGGAGTCCGGAGGACGCGCTCAAAGCCACCCTCGCCAGAGTAGCCCCGGGCACGCATCTGCGCGACGGTCTTGAGCGAATCCTGAGGGGGCGGACCGGTGCGCTGATCGTTCTCGGCTTCGACCGCACGGTCGATTCCATCTGTTCCGGCGGGTTCGACATCGGGATCGAGTTCTCTCCCACGCGACTTCGGGAACTCGCGAAGATGGACGGCGCGATCGTCTGCGACAAGGACGCGAGCAAGATCCTCCGCGCCGCGGTGCAACTGGTACCCGACCACACCATCGAGACGCAGGAGTCCGGGACGCGCCACCGCACCGCCGAGCGCGTCGCGAAGCAGACCGGACTCCCCGTGATCAGCGTCAGCCAGTCCATGCAGATCATCGCCCTGTACATCGACGGCCTCCGCCACGTCCTCGAGGGCTCCGAGCCGGTTCTCGCCCGAGCCAACCAGGCGCTGGCAACCCTCGAGCGGTACCGCGCACGGCTCGACCAGGTCACCAACTCGCTGTCCGCCCTCGAGATCGAGGCGATGGTCACGGTGCGCGACGTCGCCGTCACCCTGCAGCGCCAGGAGATGGTGCGCAGGATCTCCGAGGAGATCTCGCAGTACGTGCTGGAACTCGGCGTCGACGGGCGCCTGCTCTCCCTGCAGGTGGAGGAGCTCACCACGGGCCTGGGGCCCGGCAGCGAGATGGTGCTGCGCGACTACATGGACCTCGGCAGCAGCACGGCCCCGGTCGAGGAGCGCGTGGCGACGCTGCAGGGCTTCAGTTCGACGGACCTCATCGACCTGGGCACCATCGCCAGCGTGCTGGGCTTCAACCCCTCCCTCGACTCGCTGGAGGCGGTCATCCAGCCGAAGGGCTACCGGCTGCTGTCCGGCATCAAGGCCATGCCGCCCGCCGTGGCGAACCGCCTGGTGGAGCACTTCGACGGACTGCAGAATCTCATGGCCGCCAACATCGAGGACCTCATGGCGGTCGACGGCATCGGCGAGCAGCGCGCACGGACCGTCCGCGAGGGGTTGTCGCGCATCGCCGAGACGAGCCTCCTCGACCGGTTCATGTAGGCCTGCCGCGCCCCTCGACGCGGCGGCCTGCCGGCCTACTGCAGCGTGAACGTCACCGGGGCGCTGCTCCTCGCGCCCAGCCGCGTGGTCAGGGTGTAACTGCCCTCCGCCGGCTCCTCCTCCACCACGGTGCACCCGGGTACCGTGCGGTTGCGCGCCCACTCGAACGTCGCCCGCTCCTCGCCGCCCGGTTCGATGACGCGGTCGAGATCCTCCGAGGACTCCTGGCAGTCGATCGACGAGAACACACGTTCGGCGCCTCGGGTGAGGACGAACTCCATCTGCGACGTACCCACGTTCACCGCGCACGCAGTGGTCCCCCCGTTGCGGATGACCAGGGACAGGACCGGTTTCTCCTCCGGGGAGTAGGTGCGCTCGTCGGTCTCGGCAACGACCACCACGGCGGCGGGATCGCACCGGCCCGCCGACGGACTCCCGCTCGGAGTGGCACCGGGAGAAGCAGGCGCCGACGACGAGCCCGCGCTCGGCGCTGCACTCGGAGGCGTCCGGCTCGCCGAATAGGCAGGGCCTGTCGGGGAGGACGTCGACCCGGGCGCGGAGGACGGATCGCCCGCATCGTCCTGCCGCCCGAAGAGCCCTGCCAGGGCAGCACCCCCGACGGCGAGCGCCACCACGACGAGGACCACCAGGATGGCCACCACCAGGCGGCGCCGCCTGTACACGCCGGGGCCGGGGCGGCGACCGCCACCGCCCGTCGGTCCGCCCGTGCCGTGATCCGTGGATGCCATCCATCAAGGCTAGGGGGTCCCCCGTTCCTCCGGGCACCGCACCGGTCGATAGAGTAGTGGGGACAAGAATCCAGGAGCACCCATGAACCCCGGTACCGCGGCGTCCACCGGTCCCGCCCGACCGACGGATGCGGCCGGCGCCGCAGCGCCCCTGCCCGCACTGCACGGCCGGCTGACCGACTGGTTCGCCGGTTCGGCCCGTGACCTCCCGTGGCGGGACGCCCGCTGCTCGCCCTGGGGCATCCTCGTCAGCGAGGTGATGCTGCAGCAGACGCCCGTGGTCCGGGTGCTCCCGGTCTGGCAGGAGTGGCTCGACCGCTGGCCCACCCCCGCGGACCTCGCCGCGGAACCCTCCGGCAGCGCCGTCCGGCACTGGGGACGCCTCGGCTACCCCCGGCGCGCCCTGCGCCTCCACGGGGCCGCCACCGCCATGGTCGAGCGCCACGGCGGCTCCGTCCCCTCGACCTACGAGGGCCTCCTGGCTCTGCCCGGGGTGGGCACCTATACCGCGGCCGCCGTCGCGGCGTTCGCCTTCGGACGGCGCGAGACCGTCGTCGACACGAACATCCGCCGGGTCCATGCGCGCCTCTTCGGGGGCAGCGCGCTACCCGCCCCGGCGCTGACGGCCGCCGAGACGAAGCGCGCCGCGGACCTCCTGCCGCACGACGACGCGCTGTCCGTCCGGTGGAACGCCGCGGTGATGGAACTCGGTGCCGTCATCTGCACGGCCCGGGCCCCGCAGTGCCACGCCTGTCCCGTGCTGGACGCCTGCGCGTGGGTGGCCGCGGGACGGCCCGCGCCGGACTACGTCCCGAAGGGCCAGGCCTGGGCCGGGACGGACCGGCAGGTGCGGGGCGCCATGGTCGCGGTGCTGCGCCACACCGACGCACCGATCCCGCGCTCCCTCCTCCTGGAAGCACCCGCCGACCTCGGCATGGGCTCGTCCGACGGCGCCACCGCGGGCGTCGTCCTGCCGGAGGCCCTGGCGGCCCTGCATGGCCTGCGGGCGCCGGCCGAGCAGCTCGAGCGCGCCCTCGCCGGTCTCCTCGCGGACGGTCTCGCCGAGGAACTGGGCGAAGGGGTCCGGCTGCCGGGCTAGGCGCGTCCTCCCTCGAGCGCCAGGCCGGCACCGGGACCCGCGGGACGGGCCGGAGGTGCAGGCAACTGCCTCAGGTCGGCTCGCCGAAGCCCGCCTCGACCTCCCGTCCCACGAAGTCCACCGCTGCCTGCGCGTCGGGGCCGACGGCCTCGACCGAGACCGTCCGGCCCTGGCCGAGCCCGAGGCTCATCAGGAGCATCACCGACTTGCCGTCGACACCGTTCACGGTGATCTCCGCGTCGAGGTCCGTGAGCCCGGTGGCGAGCGTGGCCGCCGGGCGGGCATGCAGGCCCATCTGGTTCGGCAGCGTCCACGAGCCGCGGGCCGTCCGCTCCCCCTCCGGTGGCGGACCGTCCGACGGCGGCGGGGCGGACGACCCGGCCCCGGGCGCCGCCGCGGCATGGGACACGAAAGGCTCGAACTCCTCCGGCCGGATGGAGACGACCGCGCCCTCGGCTGCCCGCAGCACGTCGTCCACCGTGGATCCGCCCTGCGCCTGCACCGCGGCGGCGACGGCCCCCTCCACGAGGGCCGCGTGTGCGAGACGGACCTTCTCCCGCGCCGCGGGGTCGAGGAACTCGAGCACCATCTCGGCCGTCATGACGGCGGACCCGAGATCGGTGAGGATGACGACGCCGTCACCGCCGTCCGCCTGCTCGATCGCGGCCTGCACCCGGTCGAAACTCGTGCCGATCCGCGCCGGACCGGCGCCGTCGCCCGTGCCCCCCGCGGCCGCGAGGACGACGTCGGGCGCCATCTGCGCCGCGAGGTCGACGACCCCCTCCGCGATCTTCTCGCTGTGCGACACGATGACGAGGCCTACGCTCATGCGGTCTGCCCTCCGGCCGTCTTCGCAGCGACCTGCAGGATGAGGGCCGTCGAGACCGCTCCGGGGTCCCGATGCCCCGCACTGCGTTCGCCGAGGTAGCTGGCCCTGCCCTTCCGGGCGATCAGCGGTTCGGTCGCGATGGCTCCGGCGTGTGCAGCCGCAGCCGCCGCCGCCAGGACGTCGGACGCACCCGCCCCTCCCTCGGCCGCGGTCCGGGCCGCATCGGCGGCGGGGGTCCAGGCGTCCACCATGGTCTTGTCCCCGACCTCCGCCTTCCCGCGCGCGACGATGCCGTCGCGTGCGGCCAGGATCATCGCGGCGGCCGCCGCGGCGTCGATCTCCTCGGCGTCACCCAGGGAGGTCGCGGCTCGCAGGAACGCCGTCCCGTACAGGGGCCCGGCGGCTCCGCCGACAGTGGACATCAGCGTCATGGCGACCTGCTTGAGCACCGCCGCCGGCGTGCCGGGAACCTCCCCCGCATCGAGCTTGGCAACGACGGCGCTGAATCCCCGGTCCATGTTCTCCCCGTGGTCGGCGTCACCGATGGCCCTGTCGAGTTCGATCAGGAGTGTGCGGTTCTCGGCGACGACGCGCGCGGCCTCATGGATCCACAGGACGGCCCACCGGGGGTCCAGGCGCTTGGTCATCCTCACGCCCCCCAGCGCAGTGCGGCAGTATGGACGGGTGCGTCCCAGAGTTCGAGCATCTCGTCGTCGGCCCGCAGGATGGTCAGGGACGCCCCCTGCATCTCGAGCGCCGTGATGTAGTTGCCGACCAGGGAGCGGTCGATGGTCACGCCGAGCCCTTCGAGCAGCTGCGCGACCTTCCGGAACACTATGTACAGCTCGCTGGCGGGTGTCCCGCCCATGCCGTTCACCATCACGATCGTGCGGTCCCCGGACGCGAGCGACAGGTCCGCGACGATGGGATCCAGGAGCCGCTGCGTGATGCCGTCGGCGTTCTCCATGGCGATCTTGTGCCGCCCCGGCTCCCCGTGGATGCCGATCCCGATCTCGATCTCCTCGTCGGAGAGGTCGAAGCTCGGCACGCCGGCGTGCGGCACGGTGCAGGCCGCGAGGGCCACACCCATGGAACGGACGTTGTCGACGACGCGCTGCGCCACCGCGGTCACGCCATCGAGATCGTCTCCGCGCTCCGCGGCCGCACCGGCGATCCGCTCCACGAGGACCGTCCCTCCGACGCCGCGCCGGCCCGCCGTGTACAGCGAATCCTCGACGGCGACGTCGTCGTTCACGAGGACGGACCGCACGGTGACGCCCTCCGCTTCGGCCATCTCGGCCGCGGTCTCGAAGTTCAGGACGTCCCCGGTGTAGTTCTTGACGATGTGCAGGACGCCCGCACCGCCGTCGACCGCCGTGGTCGCCGGGATGATCTGGTCCGGTGTGGGAGAGGTGAAGACGGCACCCGGGACGGCGGCGTCGAGCATCCCGCGGCCCACGAATCCCGCGTGGAGCGGTTCGTGGCCGCTGCCACCCCCGGAGACGAGGCCGACCTTGCCCTGGACGGGGGCATCCTTGCGGGTGATGAACAGGGGCTCGGGGTGGACGGTCACGAGGTCGGCGTGCGCGATGCCGAATCCTTCGACCGACTCGTTGACCACGGCCTTGGGGTCATTGATGAGCTTCTTCATGGCGCTGCTCCTTGACTGCGAACGGACATTTGACAGCCTGCAGCCCGCCTCACATGGACCACCCTGGCCACTGTGAACGTTACCGCCCGTCCGGGGCCCCTGCCTATAGGCCCGTATGGCCCGTCCGGGCCCGTCACACAGCTGAGGGAGGGGCCCGGACGGGCGCCCTCCCTCAGGTGGCCGGTCCGCCCCGTGGGGGCGGACCGTGATGCATCAGTCGCGCTTGAACGCGTCCTTGACGTTCTCGCCGGCATCCTTGAGGCTCGAGCTGGCCTGGTCCTTGTGGCCTTCGGCTTCCATGTTCTCGTTGCCGGTGGCCTTGCCCAGGCCTTCCTTGACCTTGCCGCCGAGATCCTGGCCCTTGTTCCCGATCTTGTCATCCAGTCCCATGATTCGGACCTCCTTCAACTCGGTGTACGGCCACCGGTTCCGGTGGCCTGCCGGCATCCCCTGAGGAACGCTAAGCAGTCTTACCATATCCTTGAGCCCGGGTGGAGGGCCAGCGCAGCGCCCGGCGGGTCACAGCTCCCGGATCATGCGGGTGTTGCCGAGGGTGTTCGGCTTGACCCGTGCGAGGTCGAGGAACTCGGCGACGCCCTCGTCGTGCGACCTGAGGAGTTCGGAGTAGACGCGGGGGTCCACGGCGGACTGGTCGGCCATGACCTCGAACCCGTGGCGACGGAAGAAACCGACCTCGAACGTCAGGCAGAAGACCCGGCCGACGCCGAAAGCCCGGGCCTCCTCCAGCAGCTGCTCCACCAGGGCGTGCCCCACGCCGCGGCCGCGGGCGGCGGGCGAGGTCGCCAGCGTGCGCACCTCCGCCAGGTCCTCCCACATGATGTGCAGCGCGCCGCACCCGAGCACCTCGCCGTCGTCGGATTCCGCGATCCGGAATTCGGGCAGACCTTCGTAGTACGCCACCGTCTCCTTCGCCATCAGGATGCGCTCCTCGGCGAGCGGCTCGACGAGCGCCTTGATGGCGGGGACGTCCGAGGTGCGGGCGGGGCGGATGGTGAAGGACGCGGTCATCGACCCCATTCTACTGAGCGACCGTCACGCGGCAGACCCGACCGGGAACTCCCGGTCGAGCCGTCGAGCCGATGGATGCTGCGGTCAGGCTGCCTCCTCCGCATTGCGGCGCGGACCCTGCGCCGATTCTGCTGCAGCGCTGCGGCGCCCTGGCCGTACGCCGTCGTCCCCCTCTCCGTCGTCTCCTCCTTCGATCGCGCCGAAGACGGGATCGTCCGCGTAGGACTTCAGCTTCGCGAGCCGGTAGATGATGAGTCCGTAGACCGCCTTCGCAGCGATGTCGGCGAGGGAGTAGCCGCCCTGCTTGAGGACCCAGGCGTCCGCGCCGGCGATCCCCAGCAGGGGCAGGGCGTAGGCCACCGGGTAGACCAGCCAGCTGACCAGGAGCAGCATCCGCAGCCGGCTGATCAGGGACTTCACACCCGGGGGCTGCCGGTCGAGGGACTTCGTCAGCTCGACGAACAGCACGTACAGGATGAACAGGAACGGGATGGTCGACAGCACACCCCACAGCACGCGGGCGCCGTCGGTCGAACTGATCTCCCCGGGGTACCCGAGGAGGATCATCAGGGTCGCCGCGGGGATGAGCTGCCGCAGCAGCCGTGCCTGCACCGCGCGGGCCAGGGCGAGCACGGCGATGAGTTCCACGAGCAGGAGCGGCACCGTCAGCAGCCAGTCGACGTAGCGGTACCCCTCGTTGAACGAGGATCCCGCCGCCTGGGAATAGGTCCCACGGCCACCGACGGCCTCGGTGACGAAGGCCTCCCTGAACGAGTCGAAGATACGGAAGTAGTGGTAGGCCGCGATACCGCAGACCACCGCTGCGATGATCAGCGCCTGCCGGTACCGGGGAAGCACCCGCTGGAGCGCGAGTACCAGGAAGAGTGCGGTGAACAACTGTGCTGCGATGACGAGCGACAGGAAGTTGTAGACCGTATCGTATTGGCCCTGCGTCAGGGCGTCAGGAATCATGGACATGCTCCTTCGGACGGAATCAGTGGCATCGAACCCTGCACGCCGGTGGCGTCAGGACGATGGCCTGTTCCCCTCCGGGCGTGCAAGAATTCTACGCTCTGTAGAAAACTTGTCCAGAGGCAGCGCGTCACGATTCCACGACCCCGGCCGCGGGTCGGGGAGAGCCCGGGCTCCTCCCCGACCGCGCGGCTCCTACAGTCCGAGTTCCGGCGGCAGGTCGCGCTCCTCGCCCAGGAGATGGGTGGCGAGGAACGACTCGACGACCCCGTACCAGATCCTGGCGTGCTGGGGTTTGAGGATCCAGTGGTTCTCGTCGGGGAAGTAGAGGAATCGATGGGGCGTCTCGCCGCCCTCGCCGGCCGCCAGCTTCGACTTGGACAGCAGCTCGTACCAGAGCCGGAGGCCCTCGCCGATGGGGACGCGGTAGTCCTTGTCCCCGTGGATGACCAGCATCGGCGTGCCGATGTTCCCCACGTGGTGGTGCGGGGAGTTCTCCTCCCTGGCCTCCGGCGTCATCTCCCGCTCCCAGTAGAAGGCGGCATCCGTGGTGGGACCGAACTGGTCGAGGGCCCAGAGGCTCGCATGCGTGACGATCGCCGCGAACCGGTCGGTGTGACCCGCCACCCAGTTCGCCATGTAGCCGCCGAAGCTGCCGCCCATCGCGGCGACCCGTGTCTCGTCGATGTCGTCGCGCGCCACGAGGGTGTCCGTGGCGGCCATCAGGTCCGTGTAGGGAGCACGGCCCCACTGCCCCCACCCCCGGTCCACCATGTGCTGGCCGTACCCCGTGGAAAGCGCGGGATCGGGCAGCAGGACGGCGTAGCCGCGGGCCGCCATGATCCAGGGCGACCAGCGCCAGGTCCAGGCGTTCCACGAGCCGATCGGCCCGCCGTGGATCCACAGCAGGGCCGGCGCGGGACGGTCGGCGGAGGCTCCGTCCGGAAGCACCAGCCAGGACCTGACGGGCTGGCCGTCCTCGCCCACGGACTCGATCCGCTCCAGCGAGCCGGGCAGCTCGGGGCGCTCCGCCGGGTTGTTCAGGCGCTCCGTGCGGCCGGTCGCGAAGTCGATGCGGACCGCTTCCGCCGGGAACAGGTAGGAGCTGCGCAGGGCATAGGCCGTGGCACCGTCCGGGGACACGCGGACGTCCGTGTAGGCGGCGGCGTCCTCCGTCACCCGGCGCACCGCGCCGGAGGCGACGTCGATGATGAAGACCGGCGCACCGCCGTCGTCGTCGGCCGTGACGACGACGGCCGAACCGTCGGGCAGCCAGCCCGCGGGGGACGGCCAGCGGTCCCAGTCCTCCGCCAGCGCGGTGGGCTCCCCGCCGTCCAGCGGGAGCAGCAGCAGCGTGGTCCGGGGCGCGACATCCGCGGTGGTGCGGCGGTCCCTGACGACCACGAGGAAGCGTCCGTCGGGGCTGACGGGCCCCGGCGTGTAGTCGTTGTCGCGGTCGTCGAGCAGGACGCTCAGTTCCTTCGTGGCCAGCTCCACGCGGACGAGCACGGAGCGCTGGGATCCACGCTCCTCGGGCAGGGTGAGGGAGGAGAACAGGGCGGTCCCGTCGGGGTTCAGGACGGGATGGGCGTCCCTGAGACCGCCGCGCGCGGACGGGACGAGGTCGTCGGGCGATCCCTCGCCGTCGAGGTCCTTCAGCCCGAAGTAGCGGGGCTCGTCGGGTCCGAGGTCGGCGTCCCAGTAGCGGACGGGGTACCCGGAATGCAGGATGGCGGCGACGCCCGCCTCCTTGCGGGACTTCCGGCGCGCGGCGTCGTCCTCCTCGTTCGCCGATCCCGCGAGCGCACTGCCCGTCAGGACGACGACGTCGGCGGCCTCCGCCGTCGCCACCCCTGCCACCCCGCCCGCACGGGTCAGCACCAGCGACGCCTCGCCGCCCGTGGCCGGAAGGCGCCACAGGGCCGGGCGCTCCTCGCCGTCGGCGTCGTCCGGGTCCGGCCGCGACGAGGTGAACAGGAGGTCACCGCCGGCGAGGAACGCCGCCCCGGATTCTCCGGCGGAACTGCGGGTGAGCCGCCGTGCAGGCTGCTCCCCGGTGGGATCGACCTCCCAGAGCGCCGTCTGGTAGGCGGTCTTCTTGGGGTCGAGGGTCGCCACGGAGGTCACGAGCCGCGTGCCCTCCCGGTTGAGGACGAGCCCGCTCAGGCGGGGCAGGGCGACGAAGTCGTCGAGTGACGAGAAGGGGGTGGTCATGATCCATCTCTACCACCGCCTGTGGTCGCGGTCACAGGCGTTCACTCAGGGACGAATTCCGTTGCTAAGGGCACTCATCCCAGGTGGAAGGGCCCCGAGACGCAGCGAACCCGCCCTGGCGGACCAGGGCGGGTTCGGATGCTGGCGTCGGGGCGCCGGTCCTACTCGGGGACGGTCGCCTCGAGGGCTGCCGGTGCGTCCTCGATCTCCTTGGGAGCGCCGTGCCCGATGAAGGTGAAGCGTGCATCCGCACCCTCGCCCTCCACGTCGATGTCGATCCGCTCGCCCGACTTGATCTCACCGAAGAGGATCTTCTCGGAGAGCTGGTCCTCGATCTCGCGCTGGATGGTGCGGCGCAGCGGCCGGGCACCCATCGCGGGGTCGTAGCCGCGGGTGGCGAGGAGCACCTTCGCCGCGGGGGTGAGTTCGATCGTCATGCCCTTGTCGGCCATACGGCCGCTCAGGCGCTCGAGGAACAGGTCGACGATCTGGACGATCTCGTCCTGGGTGAGCTGCGGGAACACCACGGTGTCGTCGACCCGGTTGAGGAACTCCGGACGGAAGTGCTGCTTGAGCTCCTCCGTGACCTTCGCCTTCATCCGGTTGTAGCTCGTGCTGGTGTCGGTGCCGGACTGGAAGCCCGTCATGACGCCCTTCGAGATGTCCCGCGTACCGAGGTTGGTGGTCATGATGATCACCGTGTTCTTGAAGTCCACCATGCGGCCCTGACTGTCCGTCAGGCGGCCGTCCTCGAGGATCTGGAGGAGCGAGTTGAAGAGGTCGGCGTGCGCCTTCTCCACCTCGTCGAAGAGCACCACGGAGAACGGCTTCCGGCGGACCTTCTCGGTCAGCTGGCCGCCCTCCTCGTAGCCCACGTAGCCCGGAGGGGCACCGAAGAGGCGGGAGACGGTGTGCTTCTCGGAGTACTCGGACATGTCCAGCGTGATGAGGGCGTCCTCCTCGCCGAAGAGGAACTCGGCGAGCGCCTTGGCGAGCTCCGTCTTACCCACACCGGTGGGACCGGCGAAGATGAAGGAACCGCCCGGACGCTTCGGGTCCTTCAGACCGGCCCGCGTGCGGCGGATGGCCTGGGAGATGGCCTTGATGGCCTCGTTCTGCCCGATGACCCGCTTGTGCAGCTCGGCCTCCATGTTCAGCAGTCGCGAGGATTCGGCCTCGGTCAGCTTGAACACGGGGATGCCGGTGGAGTTGGCGAGCACCTCGGCGATGAGTTCCTCGTCCACCTCGGCGATGTCGTCCAGTCCGCCGGACTTCCAGCGACGCTCCTTGTCGCTGCGCTCGTCGTGGAGCTTCTGCTCCCTGTCGCGCAGCGCCGCAGCGCCCTCGAAGTCCTGGGAATCGATGGCCGATTCCTTCTCCCGCTTGACGTTCGCGATGCGCTCGTCGATCTCCTTGAGCTCGGGCGGCGCGGTCATCCGGCGGATGCGCAGGCGCGCCCCCGCCTCGTCGATGAGGTCGATCGCCTTGTCCGGCAGGAAACGGTCCGAGATGTAGCGCTCGGCCAGCGTCGCCGCGCTGGTCAGCGCGCCGTCGGTGATCGAGACACGGTGGTGCGCCTCGTAGCGGTCGCGGAGGCCCTTGAGGATCTCGATCGCGTGCGCCACGGAGGGCTCGGCGACCTGGATGGGCTGGAAGCGGCGCTCGAGTGCGGCGTCCTTCTCGATGTGCTTGCGGTACTCGTCGAGGGTGGTCGCGCCGATCGTCTGGAGCTCCCCACGCGCGAGCATGGGCTTCAGGATCGATGCGGCGTCGATGGCGCCCTCCGCCGCCCCTGCCCCGACGAGGGTGTGGATCTCGTCGATGAACAGGATGATGTCGCCGCGGGTGCGGATCTCCTTGAGGACCTTCTTCAGGCGCTCCTCGAAGTCACCGCGGTACCGCGACCCGGCCACGAGGGACCCGAGGTCGAGCGTGTACAGCTGCTTGTCCTTGATGGTCTCCGGGACGTCGCCGCGCACGATCGCCTGGGCGAGGCCTTCGACGACGGCGGTCTTGCCGACACCCGGCTCGCCGATCAGGACGGGGTTGTTCTTGGTGCGGCGGGAGAGGACCTGCATGACGCGTTCCATCTCCTGCTCGCGCCCGATCACGGGGTCGAGTTTGGATTCGCGGGCCGCCTGGGTCAGGTTTCGGCCGAACTGGTCCAGCACCACCGATCCGGCAGGGGTTCCCTCCTGCTGGGGGCCGCCCGCCGCTGCGGGTTCCTTGCCCTGGTATCCGGACAGCAGCTGGATGACCTGCTGACGGACACGGTTCAGGTCCGCCCCGAGCTTGACGAGGACCTGTGCGGCGACACCCTCACCCTCGCGGATGAGACCGAGCAGGATGTGCTCGGTGCCGATGTAGTTGTGGCCGAGCTGGAGGGCCTCCCGCAGGGAGAGCTCCAGGACCTTCTTGGCACGGGGGGTGAAGGGGATGTGACCGGACGGGGCCTGCTGGCCCTGGCCGATGATCTCCTGGACCTGCTCCCGCACGGCGCCCAGCGAGATGCTGAGCGACTCCAGCGCCTTGGCGGCGACACCCTCACCCTCGTGGATCAGGCCAAGCAGGATGTGCTCGGTGCCGATGTAATTGTGGTTGAGCATGCGGGCCTCTTCCTGGGCCAGCACAACAACACGACGGGCACGATCTGTAAATCTCTCAAACATCAGACACACACTCCTAGCTAACGCGTAATTCGATGCTACGGGTAAGGGGTGTGCTTTGGGTGCGTGTTCGCCACAGGCGAGATAACGCCGGAGGGCCACCGCTCCGGCGCCTCCTGGGGGTGGGTCAGTGCTGGGCCGCCCGGTACGCCTCGACGATCTCGCCGTTCACACGGCCGCGGGCGGAGACGTTGTAGCCGTTCTCCTTCGCCCACTCACGGATCCGGGCGGCCTCCTGGTTGCGGGAGGACGACGACGCGCCCGGGGTGCTCGAGCGCTGCTTGGACTGGCTCCCGCGGCGGGCAGCACCGACGTAGTCGGACAATGCCGACCTCAGTTCCGAGGCATGCGCCTCGGAGAGGTCGATCTCGTACGCCACGCCGTCGAGCCCGAACCGCACGGTTTCGTCGGCTTCTCCGCCGTCGATGTCATCGATGAGAATAATCTTTACCTTCTGCGCCACGGTGATCTCCTGGAATTCCTCGATGTGAATGTCTCATAAACAATTATGCTGCACCGTCAGATCGAGGTCAAAAAATAGCATTCCTATGTGGATCAGCTTTCCTGTTCGCCTTTTTCCTCTGCTGCCGTCTCCCGGTTCCGCGCGTCCTCGGCGTCCTGCAATTCCTCCGCGCGCGCCATGGCCTCGCGTTCGGCGCGGTCGGCGTTGAATATGGCCTTGATCACGAAGTAGAAAAGTACTGCCAAGCAGGCCGAGGGCAGGAGGACCGCCACATATTCCATGACTAGTGGCCGCCTTCCGGCTTGAGAATGGGGAAGAGGATCGACTCGCGAATTCCGACGTTCGTGAAAAGCATCACGAGCCGGTCGATTCCGAGTCCGATGCCGCCCATGGGCGGGGCGCCGTATTCGAGCGCCCGGAGGAAGTCCTCGTCGAGCTGCATGGCCTCGTCGTCGCCGGCCGCGGCCTGACGGGACTGCTCCGTGAGCCGTTCCCGCTGGACGACCGGGTCGATGAGCTCGGAGAAGGCCGTTCCGCGTTCCATCCCGCCGATGATCAGGTCCCACGCCTCGATCAGCCGCGGGTCGTCGCGGTGGGTGCGGGCGAGCGGCTGGGCCGACGGCGGGTAGTCGTAGACGAAGGTGGGCTGGATGAGGGTGGGCTCCACGATCTCCGAGAACAGCTCGAGCACCACCTTCTCGGCGCCCCACGCCGGGTCGAGGGAGACCTCGTGCCGCTCGGCGATCGCGCGCAGGTCCTCCACCGGGGTGTCCGGCGTGAGTTCCCGGCCCACGGCCGAGGACAGGCCCGGGTAGACGCCGAGCCAGGCCCACTCACCGTCCAGGTCGATCGTGCCCTTCGCCGTCTCGATGGTGCGCGACCCGAGCAGGTCGGCGCAGGCGAGGACGATCTCCTTCATGCGGTCCGCCATGACGAACTGGTCCGCGTAGGCCTCGTAGCATTCGAGCATGGTGAATTCCGGGCTGTGCGTGGAGTCCACGCCCTCGTTGCGGAAGATGCGTCCGATCTCGTAGACGCGGTCGATGCCGCCGACGACCGCGCGCTTCAGGTACAGCTCGAGGGCGATCCGCAGCGTCATCTTCTGGTCGAACGCGTTGAGGTGTGTGTCGAAGGGGCGGGCCGTGGCGCCGCCGTGGACGAGCTGGAGGACGGGCGTCTCCACCTCGATGTAGTCGTGGCGGTGGAGGGTCTCCCGGACGGTCCGCGTGATGGCGGCACGCGTGCGCACCATCTGGCGGGCTTCCTCGCGCACCATGAGGTCCACGTAGCGCTGACGCACGCGCGTCTCCTCGTTGACGCCGGCGTGCAGCGTGGGCAACGGGCGGAGGGCCTTCGAGGCCATGGTCCACGAATCGGCCATGACGGACAGTTCACCGCGGCGGGAGCTGATGACCTCGCCGTGCACCTGCACGTGGTCGCCGAGGTCCACGAGGGCCTTCCACTCGGCGAGGCTGTCGGCGCCGATCTCGGCGAGGCTCAGCATGACCTGGAGTCGCGTGCCGTCGCCCTCCTGGAGGGTCGCGAAGCACAGCTTGCCCGAGTTCCGGATGAACACCACGCGGCCGACGACGGCGGCGTGCTTCCCGCTCGACTCCCCCGTGTCGAGTCCGGCGAACTGCTCCCGGACCTCCCCCAGGGAATGCGTGCGCTCCGGCCGGACCGGGTAGGGCTGCGTGCCGGCGTCGAGCAGGGCTGCACGCTTCTGCAGCCGGAAGCGCATCTGCTCGTTGAGGTCGTCCGCGGGGAGGGTGTCGTCGTGGGTCACGGTAGACAAGTTTACGGCTCCCGTCCGGGCGTCCGGTGCCGGGGCGGGTCAGCGCGGGGCCGGCAGGGCCATGTTGTCGATCAGCCGGACGGCGCCCACCCGGGCGGCGACGACGGCGAGGGCCGTGTGCGGCTCCGGGCCGGGGTCCGCCCTCGGGACGAACGAGGCGGGGTCGACGACGTCGAGGTAGTCCAGGTCCACGCCCTCCTCGGCGGTGATCCGTGCGCGGGCGGCGGCGAGGTCGAGCGGTTCCCCGCGCGCTGCCCGTTCGCGCAGCGCGGCCAGCGTCCGGGACAGGACGAGGGCGGCGGAGCGCTCGTCGTCGGTCAGGAACCGGTTGCGGCTCGACAGCGCCAGGCCGTCGGCGTCGCGCACGATCGGCACGCCCTCGATGTGCACCGGCAGGTTGAGGTCGAGGACCATGCGGCGGATGAGGGCCAGCTGCTGGGCGTCCTTCTCGCCGAAGTACGCCCGGTACCGGGCGCGGGTGGCGGGCTGCGCCAGGTTGAGCAGCTTCGCGACGACCGTCAGCATGCCGTCGAAGTGGCCCGGCCGCGCGGCCCCCTCGAAGACCTCGCCCGTCGGGCCCGCACTCACCCGGACCAGCGGCTCCCCGCCCGGGTACATGTCCTCGACGGCCGGGGCGAACACGAGGTCGGCACCCTGGGCCCCGAGCAGCCGCAGGTCCTCGTCGAGCGTGCGCGGATAGCGCTCGAGGTCGGCCCGGTCGCCGAACTGCAGGGGATTCACGAAGACGGACACGACGACGACGTCGTCGGCCGTCCGCGCGGCGCGGGCGAGCGCGGCGTGGCCGGCGTGCAGGCCCCCCATGGTGGGGACGAGACCGAGCGAGGGCCGGCCGTCCGCCGCCCGGGACCGGGCGGCGTCCAACAGGGTGGCCGTGGCCGCACGGAGATCCGCGGGAGTGGAGACCAGGAGGGGGAGGGACGGGCTGTCGAGGCCGGTCGGGATCACGGGGGGTCCTTCGGGAGGTGGGGGGCCGACGCACGGTTGCGGTCCGCCGGTGCGGGAGGAGTCAGGAAGGACGGCCGTCGGGAGCGTCGGGGCCGGGAGCGTCGGGTGAGGACGGTCCGTCCTCGCCGGGGCCGTCCGCGAGGATCGCGAGGATCGCCTCGCCCCGGGCGGGCGAGAGGACTCCCCGTTCGAGGGCGCGCAGGGCCGTGGCACGCGCCATGCCGAGGTAGGCCTGGCGGGTGTCCGCCGCGTCGTGCGCCTCGAGCGCCGCCCGGTGGGCCCGGACCGTCCCCGCGTCGCCGCGCGCCACCGGGCCCGTGAGGGCGCCCTCACCCGAGGACAGCGCGTTCTCGAGGGAGGCCTTCATGAGCGGGCCGAGCAGGCGGTCCGGCTGCTGGACGCCGAGGTCCGCGAGGAGCTGCGCGGACTGGGCGGCGATCGTGACGAGGTGGTTCGAGGCGTGGGCCAGGGCCGCGTGGTACAGCGCACGCGACTCCTCCTCGATGACCACCGGCTCGGCACCCATCTCGACGACGAGCGCCTGGGCGATCGGCAGCACGGCGGACGGGGCCGTGACGCCGAACATGCTGTCCGGGAGGCGCCCGAGATCGAGCGACAGCCCGGTGAAGGTCATCGCCGGGTGGATCGCCAGCGGGATGGCACCGGCCGCGCGGGCCGGGCCCAGCACGGAGGTGCCGTAGCGCCCGGAGGTGTGGACCACGAGCTGCCCGGCCTGCCAGGCGCCGAGCCTGGCGAGTCCCTCGACCAGCTCCGGCAGGGCGTCGTCGGGCACCGCGAGCAGCACGAGCTCGGCCCGCTCGATGATGTCCGGGATCTCGAGCACCGGTACCCCGGGCAGGAGGTTCTCGGCCCGCTCGCGGCTCGCCTCGGAGACGGCGGAGACCCCGACGACGGCGTGACCGGCCGAGCGCAGGGCGGCACCCAGCACGGAGCCGACCCTGCCCGCGCCCACGATGCCGACGCCGAGCCGCCCCGGGCGCCGTGATGCGTCAGCGCCGACCATCGGGAACCTCCTCGGGGTCCCGGGACACCGGCGTGTAGCGCGGAGCGACGGGCATCACCTGCCGGGGAGCCACGGGCGCCTGACCGGGCTGCTGCGGGGCGCCGTCGACGGCAGATCCGTCCTCCGTGAGCGGCACCGCGGCCGGCTCGACGGCGTCGGGCCGCATCCACTGTTCGGGGCCGCTGCGGCGCCGCGCCTCGGCGGCACGCGCCGCCTGGCCGTGGAACAGCGCCCACGCCGTCGGGGCGTCCGCGAGGCTCACGCGCGGGCTGACCGGTCCGGGCGTCGTATGCAGGATCAGCTGTGCCACGCGGAAGCGGCGGTCTACGGGGCCCTGCTCGATCGCCAGCGACTGGGTCCGCTCGTGCGGGACCACGGCGAGCCGCCGCCACAGGACGCCGGAGCGCAGGAGCAGGGCGGTCCCGGTCACGGCGAACCCGGTACGCCGCCATGCCAGCGGCGCGAGCCACCGTGCGCGGCGGGGCGTGGTGACGAACCCCTCCCCGCCGTCGCGGCCCGCCATCCCGGCGGCGAAGAGCTCGACGGGCCGGTCCGTGCCGGGGTCGGGCAGGACGAGGGCGAGGATCTGCAGCACCTCGTCGCGCGTGCCGACGGGCAGGAGGGTGGCGCGCGCCTGCCCCTCGTTCGACGCCGACGCACCGTACCCTGCCACGTTCGCGGTCACGCGGTACCACCCCTTGAGCCGCCACAGCGGCGACTGCACGATCCCCAGCGCCTGCACGCGCCCGGGAGGCACGGTCTGTGCGCGGGTGTCCAGCAGTCCGTACCTGATCCGGAGGCCGTCGGGGGAGGTGGCCGCCCGGAAGTTGTACCCCGTGCTCAGGGCCGACCAGTAGGATCCGGCCACGCCGATCAGGATCGGGATGAAGGACGTCGCGACGATCGGGGTCCTGAACACCACGCCCAGGGTGACGATGACGATGGTCGCCACCACGAGGGCGATGCTCGTCCCGGACAGGACCGCCGATCCGACGACCCGGCCGGCCGGGACCACCACCACCTCGCGCTCGGGCGCCTCGACGATCTCCTCGGGATGCTCCGGATCGGGGTCCACCCCCGCGGCCCGGGCGAGGATCATGGCGCGCAGCCGGCGGGCGTCGTCGAGCTTCAGGAAGGCGAGCCGGACCGCCGACTCCCCGGCGTCGGCCACCTCGAACTTGAGTTCGGCGAGTCCGAAGATGCGGGCGAGGAAGGGCTGCACGATGTCGATGGCCTGGACCCTGTCGAGCCTCGCCTGCCGCTGCTGACGGAAGACGACGCCGGAGTGCACGCGGACGTGGTCACGCGTGACCTGGTAACGGGTGCAGTACCAGGACAGCAGGAACGCGGCGGCGATGATGACGACGACGCCGAGCAGGATCCCGACGGCCGCGAGCACCCCGAACCCCTCGGGGAGCGGGGAGCGCCCGCGCGGCCCCGGGCCGAACAGCCCCTCGAACCAGTCCCGGCCGACGATGAACAGGATGGCGACGAGGGCGATCCAGCCGCGCACGAGGGGCGAGATGACGTGCACGCGCAGCCACCGCTCGGCGGGGTCGGCCTGCGTGCCGGTGTCGCCCACCGCGGGCCGCGGCTCGAGCGGCGGTTGCTGCGGGTGCGTCACAGCCCTGCCAGCCGGGCTTGTCCGCGCGCCGAGAGCTGCTCGCGCAGCCTGGCGCCCTCGTCCGTCGGCAGCCCGGGGATCTCGGCGTTCGTGGCGGGAGACGCGGTATGGAGCTTGAGGGTGCAGATCCCGAAGGCCCGCTCGAGGGGACCGACGGCGACGTCGACGTACTGCATCCGGCCGTACGGCACCACCATGGTGCGCTGGAAGATCACGCCCTGGCGGACGAGGAGGTCGTCGTCGCGCTCGGCGTAGCCGATGGCCGCCACCTGGCGCGGAAGGAGCAGCCCCCGCCACGCCGCGCCGACGAGGACGGCGGCGGGCAGCCCCCAGGCCAGCCAGAGGGGAGGGAAGGTCTCCCAGACGCCGGTGAGGCGCAGGACGAGCGGGACGCAGGCCAGCACGAACCACACCAGTGATCCGATGAGCCAGCCGAACACCCGGACCCGCAGGTACTTCGGCGACACCCTGGACCACTCGAGCCCCGACGGGTCGATCGGTTCCCTACGCATACTCCCCCTCGCTCTCCCCGCCCGGTGCACCTGTGCCGTCGTCGTCGTCGGACGGGAGCCTGCAGAAGTCCTCGACCACCAATCCCACCATAATCATCACGATTCCGCCCGCCATGAGGGCCACCGACCCCCAGAGGGGCGCCACGGTGGAACGGACGGACAGGAGCGCCACCTGGTCGACGAAGATCCCCGCATGCCAGCCGAGGCTCACGGCGCCGGCGTAGGCGCAGGCCTGGGCGAGGACGAGGGTGCGGGTGGCGAGGATCGGGTCGAGCGGCCGGTCACGCTTGCCGCTGCGCCAGCGCAGCACGCGCCGGCCGAACACCAGGGTGATCGCGATGATCGCCGCCGTGGTGACGAGGGACGTCAGCGGGAGGGCCGGCGTGCCGTAGCCGTTGCGGGTGGCGAACCAGTTGACCAGCCAGCCGGCGAGTCCGGCCGCCAGCCCCACGAGGGCCAGCCAGCGGAACCGAAGAGTGCTCACGGGGTCCTAGACTCCCTCGAACGGCACCAGGCCCGCAAGGTCCCCGGCTTCCGCGGCGAGTTCGGCCACGGGCCGTCCCCCGAGCCGGGCACCCGCATCCATCCACGCCCAGGGCTGCAGGACGAAGGCGCGGGTCGCTGCGCGGGGGTGCGGGACGGTCAGGGTCTCGTCGTCGGAGACCCAGGTCCCGTAGGTGATGATGTCCACGTCGAGCGTCCTCGGACCCCAGCGGACGGTGCGCGTGCGGTGATGCCGTTCCTCGACGGCCTGGCAGTGGGCGAGCAGCTCGTACGGGCCCAGGTCCGTCTCGATCTCGATCACCATGTTGAGGTAGTCGGGCTGCTCCGGCCCGCCGACGGGCTTGGTGCGCACCACGGGCGACACCGCGTGCAGGCGGACGTCGTCCGATCCCACGAGGTCGGCGACGGCGCGCACGAGGGTGTCGCTGCTCGCCCCGAGGTTGCTGCCGAGGGCCAGCACGGACCGCACGGTGCTGCTCACGCCCGGCTCCTGCGCAGTGTCACGGCCACATCGCCGAACGGTACGGCGATGGGGGCCTTCGGTTTGTGGACGGTGACGTCGACGGCCGCCACGGGGAACGCCGCGAGGATCGCCGCGGCGATCGTCTCCGCGAGGGCCTCGATGAGGTCGAACGGATCCCCCTGGATGATGCCGTGCACCAGTTCGGCCACCTCGCCGTAGTGCGCGGTCCGGGCGAGGTCGTCGCTCGTACCCGCGGGCTGCAGGTCGAGGTGGAGCGTGAGGTCCACGGCGAAGGGCTGGCCGTCCCGGCGCTCGTGCTCGAAGACGCCGTGGTGGCCCGTGGCCGTGATGCCCGTGAGCTGGACCGTGTCGAGGTCCCCGGAGGGCGAGCCCGACCGGCCGGGGGCGGGCTGCACGGTCATGGTCGGCGGCCGGCGGCGGCGACCTTGACGGCGTCGAGCGTCGCGGCGGGGTCGTGCACGCGGACGCCCCACGCGCCGCCCGCGGCGGCCAGGGTCGCGACGGCGAGCGAGGCGTGGTCGCGCTCCACGGGTGCGGCCGTCTTCCCCGCGGCGGTGAGCAGGGTTCCGAGGAACCGCTTCCGGGACGCACCCACGAGGACGCGGTGCCCGAGCCCGGTGAAGGCGTCCAGGTTCTGCAGGATGGCCCAGTTCTGCTCGTCGGTCTTCGCGAAGCCCAGCCCGGGGTCGAGGATGATCTGCTCGGCGGCGACCCCCGCTGCGACGAAGCGGTCGCGCAGCGCGGTGAGCTCGCGCACCACGTCGGCGACGACGTCGTCGTACTCCGCCAGGCCGCCCATCGTCGCGGCGGTCCCGCGGCGGTGCGTCAGGATGTAGGGGACGTTGCGCTCGGCGACCAGCGCGGGCATCGCGTCCTCGTAGCCGGCGCCGGAGATGTCGTTCACGATCGAGGCGCCGGCGTCGAGGGCCTGCCGGGCGGTCTCCGCGTGCATGGTGTCGATGCTCACCAGGGCTCCCGCCTTCACGAGCGCCGTGATGACGGGCAGGACGCGCGCCAGCTCCTCCTCGACCGGCACCTCGCGGGCGTTGGGGCGCGTGGACTCGCCGCCGACGTCGATGATGTCCGCTCCCCCGTAGTGCATCCGCAGCCCGTGGCCGATGGCGTCGTCCGTCGAGGCGTACAGGCCGCCGTCGCTGAAGGAGTCGGGCGTGACGTTCAGGATGCCGAGGACGGCGGCGCGGTCCCCGGGGAGGTCCTGGACCGTCCTGGCGACGCGGACGGGCCGGATGACGGGCAGCGGCGAGGTCGCCGGTCCGGTTCCGGGCGTGGCGGCGAGTGAATCCATCGGGTCGGTCCTACCTTCCGAGTATGAGGCTCATGGCCTCGGCGCGCGTCGCCGTCTCACGGAGCTGGCCGCGGACGGCCGACGTGACGGTCTTGGCGCCGGGCTTCCGCACCCCGCGCATCGACATGCACATGTGCTCGCACTCGATGACGACGATGGCGCCCTTGGGTTTCAGGTGTTCCATCATCGCATCAACGATCTGGCTGGTCAGCCTCTCCTGGATCTGCGGGCGCCGGGCGTAGACCTCGACGAGCCGCGCGAGCTTGCTCAGGCCCGTGACGCGCCCGTCCGCCGAGGGGATGTAGCCGATGTGCGCCGTCCCGTGGAACGGCACCAGGTGGTGTTCGCAGGTGGAGTAGAAGGGGATGTCCTTCACCAGCACGAGCTCCTGGTGGTCGATGTCGAAGGACGTCGAGAGAACCTCGCCGGCGTCCTGGTGCAGCCCCGAGAACATCTCCGCGTAGGCCTTCGCCACGCGCTTCGGGGTCTCGAGCAGTCCGTCGCGCTCGGGATCCTCCCCGATGGCCGCCAGGATCTCCCGGACCGCCCGCTGGATGCGGAGCTGGTCGACGGGTGATCCGGTGGCGGCCAGGGCTGCATCCACCACTTCGTCGTCGAAATCTGTCACGGGTTCTCCCCTCAGGTGTGGCACTCGTCGCCGTCGGCCCCATGGCCGAGGGCGTCCCTCTGCAGGACCGGCCGTCCTACCGGTCGGTGCTGTCCGTGCTGCTTCGCGACCCGTTCTCCGACGCCTCGGGCGAGGGCAGCTCCGACTCGTGGACGTCGAAGTCGTTCGGGAGGTTGGCGTGGGCGATCTGGTCCTGCGGTGCCACGGTCTCCGGGGCGGGCTGACCCCCCTCGAGGGCTTCGGCGCGTTCCTTGCGCGAGGTGACCGGCGGCAGCGAGTGCACGGGACGGGTCTGCTTGGACAGCCAGACCTCCCGCAGCTCGCGCTTGCGGACGTGGGTGAAGACCTCGGCGATCTCGGCCTGGTTGAGCGTCTCCCGCTCGAGCAGCTCCAGGGCGAGGCGGTCGAGCACGTCACGGTTCTCGGTGAGGATCTGGTAGGCCTCGTCGTGCGCGTTGTCGATGAGGCGGCGCACCTCCTCGTCGACCACGAGGGCGAGCTGGTCGGAGTAGTCGCGGTCGCTGCCCATGTCGCGTCCGAGGAACGGCTCGCCCGCGCCCTGGCCCAGTTTCACCGCGCCGATGCGCTCGCTCATCCCGTACTGGGTGACCATCTTGCGCGCCGTCCCCGTGGCCTTCTCGATGTCGTTCGAGGCACCCGTGGAGGGGTCGTGGAACACGATCTCCTCGGCGACCCGGCCGCCCATCGCGTAGGCGAGCTGATCGAGGAGTTCGTTGCGCGTCACGGAGTACTTGTCGTCGCTCGGCATCACCATGGTGTA
The DNA here is from genome assembly GCF_058269155.1 of Arthrobacter sp. TJ-263. NCBI lineage: Bacteria > Bacillati > Actinomycetota > Actinomycetes > Micrococcales > Micrococcaceae > Arthrobacter > Arthrobacter sp. TJ-263. The sequence continues at coordinate 394,494 of NZ_JBZCNE010000003.1, forward strand.
TCCGAGGGCGCGTCCGCGCGGCAGGATGGTCACCTTGGTGACCGGGTCCGTGTTGCGGAGGGCCGCGGCCACGAGGGCGTGGCCCCCCTCGTGGTAGGCCGTGATCTTCCGCTCGAGCTCCTTCATCAGCCGGCTGCGCTTCTGCGGTCCGGCGATGACGCGGTCGATCGCCTCGTCGAGGGCGCGGTCGTCGATCAGCTGCGCGTTGGAGCGTGCCGTGAGGAGCGCCGCCTCGTTGAGGACGTTCGCGAGGTCGGCACCCGTGAAGCCCGGGGTCTTCTTGGCGACGCCCTTGAGGTCGACGCCGCGGGCCATCGGCTTGCCCTTGGAGTGCACGCTGAGGATGTGCTCGCGTCCCCTCATGTCCGGGGCCTCGACGCCGATCTGGCGGTCGAAGCGGCCCGGGCGCAGGAGGGCGGGGTCCAGGACGTCGGGGCGGTTGGTCGCGGCGATCAGGATCACGTTGGTGGTGGCGTCGAAGCCGTCCATCTCGACCAGCAGCTGGTTGAGGGTCTGCTCCCGCTCGTCGTTGCCGCCGCCCACGCCGGCACCGCGGTGGCGGCCGACGGCGTCGATCTCGTCGACGAAGATGATGGCGGGTGCGTTGTTCTTGGCCTGCTCGAACAGGTCCCTGACGCGGGATGCGCCGACGCCGACGAACATCTCCACGAAGTCGGAGCCCGAGATCGAGTAGAACGGCACGCCGGCCTCGCCGGCGACCGCGCGGGCGAGGAGGGTCTTGCCGGTCCCGGGAGGTCCGTAGAGGAGCACGCCCTTGGGGATCTTGGCTCCGAGGGCCTGGAACTTCGCGGGCTCCTGGAGGAATTCCTTGATCTCGAGCAGTTCCTCGACCGCCTCGTCCGCACCGGCGACGTCGTTGAACGTGACCTGGGGCATGTCCTTGGTGATGAGCTTGGCCTTGGACTTGCCGAACTGCATGACCTTGGAGCCGCCGCCCTGCATGCGGCTGAGGAGGAACCAGAAGATGACGCCGAGGATGAGGATCGGGAAGATCAGGCCGGCGAGGCTGAGGAGCCAGTTGCTCTCGGCCGGCTGGTCGGTGAAGCCGTCCGTGGCGGAGTCGTCGATCGCGGCGACCACGCCCTCCGCCCGCGCGGTGCTGTAGAAGAACTGGACGCTCTTGCCCATGTCCTCGTAGTCCTCGCGCAGGGTGAGGTCCACGCGCTGCTCGCCGTCGTAGATCTTGGCCTGGGAGACCTGGTCATCTTCGAGGAGCTGGAGCCCGATGTTCGTGTCGACGCGCGAGCTGCCCGTCCCGAACAGGCTGGGCAGGACCAGCAGGAGCGCCACGACGGCCAGGACGATCCAGAAGATGGGCCCCTTGAAGATGTTCTTGAATTTCATTCGTCTCAGGGCGGCAAGCCCTGTCCCTCCTGCTGATGCAAGTAAAAATGTGCGGGCGCGCTGCCATGCAGGTGCCCCCTGAGCACCTCAACATATACACCGTCCGAGATTGACCACGCGCGGATCAGGCCAATAGTTCCCTCTTGGCGTATCGGCGGCACGCGGCGGGGCGGGGGTCCTACTCGTAGACGTGCGGCGCCAGGGTGCCGATGAAATCGAGGTTGCGGTACTTCTCCGCGAAGTCGAGGCCGTAGCCGACGACGAACTCGTTGGGGATGTCGTAGCCGACGTACTTGACGTCGATCTCGACCTTCGCGGCCTCGGGCTTCCGCAGGAGGGTGCAGATCTCGACCGAGGCGGGACCGCGGGACAGGAGGTTGGCCTTGAGCCAGGAGAGCGTCAGGCCGGAGTCGATGATGTCCTCCGCGATCAGGACGTGCTTGCCCATGAGGTCGGTCTCGAGGTCCTTGAGGATCCGCACGACGCCGGAGGACTGCGTGCCCGACCCGTAGGAGGACACGGCCATCCAGTCCATCGTGATGTGGGAGTTCAGGGCCCGCGCGAGGTCCGCCATCACCATCACCGCACCCTTGAGCACGCCCACGAGGAGGATGTCCCGGCCCTGGTAGTCGGCGTCGATCTGGGCCGCGAGCTCGTTGATCCGCTGCTGGATCTCCTCCCGGGTATAGAGGACGTGCTTGAGGTCTGCCTGGACGTCGTTCGAATCCACCGATTACTCCTGGATTGGCCGGCGGAACTGCTTCCCGCCGGGACCGTTGTTGCTGCCATTGTTCCGTAGAACAAGACTGCCATAGCTTGGTTCTCCCCGGAGAACCGATCGCCCCCGCACCTGGCGGTGCACGCTGACCTTCCCGCCCAGCTGCACCGGACCCGCGGAGCCCTTCCTGTCCAGCAGCGACTCGGCGGCGCGGAGGCGCTCGAAGCTCGGCTGGTACGCGCCGAGGTCGAGGGCCGCGAGCGCGAGGACGCGCTGCCGGAGCGCTGCGGGCAGCGCGCGCAGGCCCTCCTCCGGCAGGAGCACCGCACCGTCGTCGCCCCCGGTGCGCAGGGACGCGTACGCCTCGGCGCTCAGCTGCTCGAGGAGGTCGGCGTCCTGCCCGAGGATGCGCGCCGTCCGCGCCAGCGCCCGGGCGATACCCGGCCCCAGCTGGTCCTCGAGGAACGGCAGCACCTCGCCGCGGACGCGGGAGCGCGCGTAGGACGGGTCGAGGTTGGTGGGGTCGTGCCACGGGTCGAGGCCGTAGAAGTCGCAGATCACCTCGGTGTCGGCCCGGCGCAGCTCGAGGAACGGCCGGAGGTAGGATCCGCGGCGCTCCGGCATGCCGGCCAGGGACCGGGTGCCGGAACCGCGGGCGAGGCCCAGCAGCACCTGCTCCGCCTGGTCGTCGAGGGTGTGACCGAGCAGCACGGCGTCGGCCCCGAGCCGGGAGGCGGCGTCGTCGAGCGCGGCGTAGCGGGCACCGCGCGCGGCGGCCTCCGGGCCCATGCCGTCACGCTCCACGGTGACGCGACGCACCTCGACCGGGTCGAGTCCGAGGCCCCGGGCCGCGGCGGCGGCCTGCTCGGCCGTGCCGGCGCTCCCGGCCTGCAGTCCGTGGTCGACGACGACGGCGCCCACGCGGCACCGCCCGGTGTGCACGAAGTGCGCCGCGACGGCGGCGAGGGCCAGCGAGTCGGGGCCGCCGCTGCAGGCCACGAGGACGAGCGGCAGGTGCGCGGGCTCCGGCGGCGTCCCGTCCCCTGCCGGCCGGACGGGCTCCGCCAGGAGTCCCTGGAGGCTCGCGGCGAGCAGGTTGCGTGCGGTGCCGACCGCCGGGAGCAGGCGCGGGCGCCTAGCCATGACGGCGCAGGCTCATCCTGTCGATCCACTCGTCGGGCGCGTGGATCTCCCGCTCGGTGGGGAGGTGCGACGCCGCTTCCCATACCGCGTTGAAGCCGTCCATCCCGGTCTGGCTGACGACCCTCCGCACGAACTTCGAGCCGTCGCTGTACTGGCGCATCTTCGCGTCCAGCCCCATCAGCTGCCGGATGATCTTCTCGAGGGGGCCGCGGGACTTGCCGCGGGCGTTGAAGCGCCGGCGGATGGTCTTGACGGACGGGACGATGCTGCCGTCCACACCGTCCATGACGACGTTCGCGTGGCCCTCGAGCAGGCTCATGACGGCGGTGAGGTGGGACAGGAGCGCCTTGTCCTCCGGGGCCTGCAGGAGGGAGAGCACGCCCGCGGGCCGTGGCGGCACACCCTCGGTCGCTGCACCCCCATCGCTCGGCACGGCCTCGCCGCGGGAGCGCGCCTTGGCCGCGGCGATGTTCCTGACGGCGGCGCCGAGCCGTTCGGAGAGCGTGTCCGCCTGTTCCATCAGGCCCGAGGTCAGCTGCCCGATGTTGCCGGTCATGTGGTCCTTGAGCCAGGGCGCTGCCGCGAACTGCACCCGGTGCGTCTGCTCGTGGAGGCAGACCCAGAGCCGGAAGTCGGACGGGTCCACGTTCAGCTCCCGCTCCACCGAGATGATGTTCGGCGCCACGAGCATGAGCCGGCCGCCGAGCCCGGTGCGCGGGGGGACGAACGGATCGTACTGGCCGAGGACCTTGCTGGAGAGGAACGCGAGGATCGCTCCGAGCTGCGCCCCCGTGACGGTCCCGCCGAGGGTCAGCGATGCGGACTTCAGGACCTCGGGGCGGGTTGCGGCGAGGTGGTCCAGTGCGGGTTCCATGAGGGCGCGGAAGCTCTGGGAATTGGCCCGGGACCAGGAGGCGCGGTCCACGATCAGCAGTTCGGAGTCCCGCAGGTCGCGGGCGGCGTCGAGCCGCGAGATCGTGTGGACGTGGTTCACGGACGCGCCCGCGAGGTGGCGCATGTTCTCCACGGCACGGTTGATGTCGGCCGGGGTCATGGTGGGTCCGGCGGGGGTCAGGGACGCGGCCGTGGAGGCTGCGACATCCCAGTTGACCAGCTGCGGGCGGGGCGTGGCTGACTCGTTCCTGGACATGCGCCTATTCGATCACATCCCGCCGACCGCGGCTCCCAGGGACGGATCGGCGCCACGACCCGGCTCGGCCACCGCTAGCGGCAGCCACACCCGGCGAGGATCGCGGCCGCACGGTCGGCGGCCGTCCGTGCCTCGACCGTGGTGCCGTCGAGCCCGGCCGCGAGGAAGGAGAACACGAGGAGGCGCCCGTCGGCGGTGACCACGTGTCCCGTGAGCCCGGTGACCGCGTTCAGCGTCCCCGTCTTGGCGCGGACGGTGCCCGCTCCGGCGGCGGCCGGCCCGTCCTCCGCCGTGAACCGGGTGGAGAGGGTCCCGGTGAGGCCTGCGATGGGCAGTGATCCGGCGATGGCCGCGACGCCGGGCCGTTCCGACGTGGTGATCCCGCGCATCAGTGCGGCGAGCTGGCCGGGTGAGAGGGCGTTCCGGGTGGACAGGCCGGCTGCGTCCCCGACCAGCAGTCCCTCGCCGGGGACGCCGGTCCTCACGGCGGCGGCCGCGATGGCCTCCGTGGCCCCACCGGACGAGGCCGGGCGTCCGCTCTCGCGTGCGGCGATGCGGGCCAGGGCCTCCGCGAGGTAGTTGTCGGAGATCTCCAGCATGCGCCGGACCTGGTCCTGCAGGGGTGCCGAGTCGACGGCCGCGAGCGGTTCGGCGTCCTCGGGCGCCGCCCGGCGCTGCACGTCCGGGACCACGACGATCCCGCGGTCCGCGGCCGCCGCCACGAGGGCCGCGGAGAACACGCGGGCCGCGTCGAGGGCTGCGTCCTGCGAGCGCGGCCCTCCGCTGCGCCCCTCCTCGAGCCAGGCGGAATCGACGGCCAGGGAGTGGACCGGGGCGATCTCGCCGGCCGCCACGTCCCCCTCCGCCCAGGTGGGGTTGAGGGTCGCCCCGACGAACAGGGTGTCGTCGAGGTACACGGTGTAGGTCCCCGGACCGGGCAGGGCGGCGGCCGCCTCGGCGGCGAGGGTCCCGAGGCCGGCCCGCCCGACGACGGCGTCCGGATCCGACGTCCCGGAACCGAGGAGGACGTCACCGCCGCCGCGGAGATAGAGGGCCCCGGGCGTCGACTCCGCGGCGAGGACCGACGTCGTCAGGACCTGCCCCGGCTGCCCGAACGTCATGACGGCCACCGCGGTGAGGAGCTTGATGTTGGAGGCCGGCGCCTGGAGTCGCGCGGCGTCCCGGGCGTAGAGGACGCTCCCGTCCGTGGAGTCGAGGACGGTCCCGGCGAAGGTGCCCGTGCCCGGGATCCGGAGGGCCGCGTCGAGCTCCGGCCCCAGCACGGCCGGGTCGGGGGCCGGGGCCGACGGCGAGAGGGGGGTGACGACGTCGGGCACGGCCACGGCCGTCGGCGGGACCTGGGCCGCCGGCGTGACCGGCGGTGCCACCGGCGTCGGCGGGGCCACCGCGGCCAGCACGCCCGGCGTGAGGTGGGTGGCCACGGGCACTGCGATCGCTGCCATGGCCAGGACCAGGAGGAGGCCGGCCAGCAGGCGGAGCGGGCGCACGGGGTGTCCTTTCGCGCAGTGCCGGGAGGAGCACTGCAGGTACGGAGAATGCCCGGGTACCGGCGGACGACCGATATGTTAGGGCTGACGATCAAACAGTAGACCGCGGAGCCCCCTTTTCCCGAGGGCGCGGCCGCGGGCCGACACCACCGACCTACCCCAGGAGTTGCCATGAAGCTCGACGTCACCATCGAGATCCCGAAGGGCTCGCGCGTCAAGTACGAGATCGACCACGACACCCACCGGCTGCGCCTCGACCGCGTCCTGTTCACGGCCATGCAGTACCCCACGCACTACGGCTACTTCGAGAACACGCTCGGCGAGGACGGCGATCCGCTGGACGCGCTGGTCATGCTGCAGGACTTCGACCTCATCCCGGGCGTCCTCGTGGAATCGCGTCCCATCGGCGTCTTCAACATGGTCGACGACGGCGGCGGGGACGCCAAGGTGCTCTGCGTCCCCGTGGACCCGCGCTTCGACCACATCCAGGACCTGTCCGACGTCTCGGACTTCCTGCTCGACGAGATCAAGCACTTCTTCACGAAGTACAAGGACCTCGAGCCGGGCAAGTGGGTCGAGGCCGCGGACTGGGCCGGGCGCGAGGAGGCCGAGGCCGAGGTCGAAGCATCCCTGCAGCGCTTCAAGGATCTCGGCGACGTGAGCGCGGAGGACGAGCCGCAGGGCCGCTCGGTCGACGTCGAGGCGAAGAACGCCACGGAGACGCCCGAGGGACGCTAGCCGGGGAGCCGCACGGGAGCCCCTGCCGTCGTCCCATCGGGAGGACGGCCGGGGCTCCCGTATGTCCAGGGCCCGAACGCACGCGAAATCAACGCACTTGCGTTGATTCGCATCCTCGGGACTCCATACTGATGCAATGCACTACGTCCTGACGATCAACCAGCGAGACTCGCGTGAGGCCGGGGACCTCACCGCCGACCTGCTGAGGTCGCTGCGCCACGTGCCCGCCGCGGTGCCGTTCCAGCGGTCCGTCGGCGACGAGGTGCAGGGCGTGACGGACTCGGCGACGGCGGCCGTCGAGGCGGCGCTCCGCGCCCTCCGCCACCGGCGCTGGCACGTGGGCGTCGGCGTCGGCGGCCTCACGCCCCCCGTGCCCGAACGCCTCGTGGACGCGGAGGGCTACGGCCTCGTGTACGCCCGCCGCGCGGTGGACAGGGCCCGGAGGACCGGAGAACGGATTCCGCTCGCGGTCGAGGGGCCGGACGGCGACATCGCGGCCGAGGCGGAGGCCGTGCTGCGGCTGCTCGGCCAGATCGTCGCCACACGGACGGACGCCGAGTGGGCCGTCGTGGACCTCATGACGCCCGGGGCGCGGGGGCAGCAGAAGTACGTGGCGCAGGAACTCGGGATCACCACGCAGGCGGTCAGCCGGGCCGTCGTCCGGTCCCACTGGACGGAGGAGTGGGCCACGCGGCCCGCCGCGGCACGGCTGCTGGACCTCGCGCACGGTCCCGCGTCCCTCCCCGCCGCGGCCCTGGCCTACTGATCGGCGGGAGCGGCCGCTGGTCTCCGGGGGTCGGACGAGGGGGGTCAGACGAGGGAGCGGAGGACCTTCGCCGCGCCGTCGTCGTACACGCTGCCGGTGACCTCGGAGGCGACCGAGCGCACCTCGTCCGGCGCCTGCCCCATGGCGACGCCGCGCCCCGCCCACTGGAGCATCTCGATGTCGTTGCGGCCGTCGCCCACGGCGACCGTGTGCGCCCGGGAGGTGCCGAGGCGGTCCCTGAGGACCTCCAGGGCGCTGGCCTTCGTGACGCCCGCTGCGGCGATGTCGAGCCACGCGGTCCAGCCCACCGAGTAGGTGACGCCGTGCAGGCCGATGGCTGCGACGGCCTCGCCGAACTCCTCGGCCGAACTGTCGGTGCTGAAGACCACGACGCGCACGGCGCGGGACTCGAGCATCTCCTCGAATCCGACGCTCTCCGCTTCCGAGCCGAAGCTCGCATCCTGGAAGCTCTCGGTCGAGAGGAACCTGCCGCGGTCGTCCTCCAGGGCGTACTTGGCGGACGGCAGGCGGTCCCGCAGCGCACTGAGGGCCGGCCTGGGGTCGAAGGTCACGCGGTCGATGACCTCGAACCCCCCGGGGAGGGCCGCGTCGATCCTCAGCGTGACGCCCCCGTTGGAGCACACGGCATAGCCCCGCGTGATGCCGAGGAGCCCGATCACGGGCAGGGTGGCCCCGAGGGAGCGCCCCGTGGCGATGATGACGTCGTGCCCGGCTTCGATGATGGCCCGGGCGGCGTCGCGGACCTCGTCCGTCATGACACCCTCGTGGTCCACGAGGGTGCCGTCGACGTCGAGGGCGACCAGATGCTGTGTGCGGTTGTCCTGCCGGTCATCGATGCCGGCGTTGGTCAGAGTAGTCATACCCCTTAGTGAAGCAGACGCCCCCGAGACGCGGCTAGCGTGGCGCCAGTACGGGAAGGATCTCCAGTCCGTTCAGGTACGGACGCAGGGCGGCGGGAACCGTCACCGAGCCGTCCGGGTTCTGGTGGTGCTCGAGGATCGCGACGATCCAGCGCGTGGTGGCGAGGGTCCCGTTGAGGGTCGCGACGGCGCGCGTGCCCTTCTGCCCGTCCCCGTCCCGGCGTTCGCGGATGTTCAGCCGGCGGGACTGGAAGGTGGTGCAGTTCGACGTCGAGGTCAGCTCGCGGTAGTCGCCCTGCGTGGGGACCCACGCCTCGCAGTCGAACTTGCGGGCGGCGGACATGCCGAGGTCGCCGGCCGCGGTGTCGATGACGCGGTAGGGCAGCTCCACCTTCGCGAGCATCTCCTCTTCCCAGGCCAGCATGCGCTCGTGCTCCGCGGGGGCGTCCTCCACCGTGGTGTAGGTGAACATCTCCACCTTGTTGAACTGGTGCACGCGGATGATCCCGCGGGTGTCCTTGCCGTGCGAGCCCGCCTCACGGCGGTAGCAGGACGACCAGCCCGCATAGCGGAGGGGACCCGCGCCGAGGTCGAGGATCTCGTCGGAGTGGTATCCGGCGAGGGCGACCTCGGAGGTGCCCACCAGGTAGAGGTCGTCCGCCTCGAGCCGGTAGATCTCGGCGTCGTGGGCGATGTCGAAGCCGGTGCCCTGCATGGTCTCGGGGCGGACGAGGGTGGGGGTGATCATGGGCGTGAACCCGGCCTCCATCGCCTGGTCCAGCGCCATCCGCAGCAGGGCCAGCTCCAGGCGCGCCCCCACGCCCTTCAGGAAGTAGAAGCGCGATCCGGAGACCTTGGCGCCCCGCTCCATGTCGATCGCCCCGATCAGCTCGCCGATCTCGAGGTGGTCACGGGGCTCGAAACCCTCGGCCGTGAAGTCGCGGGGGGTCCCGACCTTCCTGACGACCGCGTAGTCGTCCTCGCCACCCTCCGGCACGCCCTCCTGCACGAGGTTGGGGAGCTTCCGCAGCAGGGTCTCCTGGTCCGCCTTGGCCTCCTCGGATGCCGCTGCAGCGGCCTTCACGGCACCGGCGAGCTCCTTGACCTCGACGAGCAGCGCCTGCTTCTCCTCGCCCCTGGCCTGGGCGACCCTCTTGCCGAAGGCGTTCTGCTCGGCGCGGAGCGTCTCGTAGGCCGTCACGGCCTCACGGCGGCGCGTGTCGGCGGCGAGGACGGCGTCGACCAGCGACTCGTCCGCCCGGCGGGCACGCTGTGATGCTCGGAACTGCTCGGGATTCAGGCGGAGGTCGTTGACGTCGATCACCCGCTAAGACTACCCAACCTCCGGTCCCCGCCCGGCCCGGCGGGACGGGCCGCTATTGTGGGTGATCATGCGCCGCAAACTGCTCGCCGGGACCGCTGCGGCGTCCGCCGCCGTCGCATCCATCCAGTCCTACTGGTCCGTGCGACGCCTCCAGCAGACCCGGACGCCCACGGCGTCCGTCCATGAACCCGTACCGGTGGGCAGCGGGCCACAGCGTGTGGCCCTCGTCCTGAATCCCACCAAGCTGCAGGCCCACGCCGCGCGGGCGCTCGTGGAACAGGCGTGCTCCGATGCCGGCTGGACCCCTCCGCTCATCCTCGAGACGACGATCGCGGACCCGGGCACGGGGCAGGCGGAGCAGGCCCTGGCGGCCGGGGCGGACCTCGTGATCGCCGCGGGCGGGGACGGGACGGTGCGCGCCGTCGCCCGGGCCCTCGCGCACCAGCCCGCGGCCCTCGGCCTGCTGCCGCTCGGGACCGGCAACCTGCTGGTGCGTAATCTCGGCCTGCCGTACAACGACGTCGCCGGGTGCCTCCGCCTCGCGCTGCACGGCTTCGAACGGCGGATCGACATGGGACGGATCACGCTCCGCAACGAGCACACGATGACGGTGTCGGAGTATCCCTTCCTCGTGATGGGCGGGATCGGCTTCGACGCGAGCGTCATGGCGGCCACCAAGGACGACCTCAAGGAGAAGTACGGCTGGCTCGCCTACAGCGAGGCCGGCATGCGGCACCTGCCCGGCAGACGGCGGCGCATCTCGATCAGCCTGGACGGCCAGCCCCCGCAGACCCGGAAGGTGCGCAGCCTCCTCGTGGCCAACTGCGGGAAGCTGCCGGCCGGCGTGGACTTCGTGCCCGACGCGCGGATCGACGACGGCTACCTCGACGTCGTGGTGCTCAGTCCGCGGAGCCTGCTCGGCTGGACCTTCATGGCCGCGAAGATCCTCCTCCGGCACCGCGGCGGCATCCCCGTCATCAGCTACTACCGCGCCCGTGAGGTCACCGTGTGGTCCGGGGAACCGATCGCCACGCAACTCGACGGCGACGCCTCGGGGACGGTCACGTCGATGACGGCCCGCGCGGATCCGGGTGCCCTGATGGTGCGGGTGCCGCCTCCGGTCCCCGGACCACCGGGGTCCGCTCCGGCCCTGTCGCTCCCGTCCTGGCGGCGACCGCCGCTCCCCGCAGGACAGGAGTCCCGCGGCCGCTCCTAGCGGTCGCGGTCGGTGTATCCGCCCTCGCCCTCGGGCGTATCGACGAGCGGCTTGTCCTTGTCGGTGTACTCGCCCTCCTCGGCCGGGTTCTCGGCGGAGGTGTACCCGCCCGACCCGCCTGCGGGTTCGGCACTGGTGTAGTGGCCCTCGTCCTCGACGGCGTCCCCGGCCGACCCGCCCTCGGCCTGCTCGTTGATCAGCGCCTGCTCCTCCGCGAAGCGGAGATCGTTGCCCTGGTCGCCGGCGTCGCCGTGCCAGTTGGGATCCGACGTCGAGCCGTCACCCTTGTTGGGGTTCACGATGTGTCCTTCGTGCGAGTTCTCGGTCATGATGCTGCCTTTCATCGGAGGATGCGCTCCTCGTTGGGCGCCCGCTGCCAGCGTACTGAGGAACGGGATGGTTGGAAATGCTCGGTGTCAGTCGCGCAGCAGTTCCTGCACGGCCTTCTCCGAGGCCGAGTAGGAGGTGATGGGGATGACCTCGCCGCTCATGAAACGATCGACGAGCCGCGGGTCCACGTAGGAGCTCCTGGCCACCGTGGGCGTGTTGCCGAGGTGGTCGGCGACGGCCCGCATGGTGGCACTGACCGCCTTCTGGCGGGCCGTGCGGGTCGTGGCAGCGAGATCCTCCCTGGCGAGGGCCATGGCGGCGACGACGGTGGCCTGCCACGTCCTGAAGTCCTTGGCGGTGAACGGCCCGCCCGTGACCTGCCGCAGGAACTCGTTGAGCTGGGAGCCGTCCACGTGGTGCCATACGCCGTCCTCGGTCCGGTGGGCGAGGACGGTGTCGGGGTCCTCGCGCTCCAGCATCGGACGCAGCGCCTCGGCGAGGTCCTCGTCCTCCAGGCGGGTGTCCCACTGCTGGCCGCTCTTGCCGGGGAAGTCGAACAGGATGACGTCCCCCTGGACGGTGCAGTGCTCCACCAGCAGCGTCGTGACGCCGAAGGACCCGTTGGCCTCCGCGTACTGGGCCGACCCGATCCTCAGGGCACCGGCGTCGACGATCCGGAGCGCGGCCGCGAAGGCGCGCTCCCTGGGCACCCCGTCGCTGCGCAGGTGCTGGGTGATGGCACGGCGGGCACTCGGCAGTTTCGCGCCGAAGTCCAGGGCGCGGTCGAACTTCTCGCGGTCCTTCTGCTCCCGCCACGCAGGGTGGTACATGTACTGCCGTCGGCCGGCGTCGTCCGTCCCGATGGCCTGGACGTGGCCGTTGGGGTAGGGCGCGATCCACACGTCCTTCCATGCCGGCGGGATCACCAGCTCCCTGATGCGCTGCACCTCGTCGGGGTCCCGGAGCGGCGCGCCGTCCGGCGCACTGTAGCTGAAGCCCTTGCCGTGCCGGCGGCGGGTGATACCGGGCCTGCGCGTATTGCTGCGCCGCAAACGAGCCATCGTGGAACCAGCCTTCGGTGGGAGGAGGACCTTCGATACTAAGCCTACTGTGTTTCAGCTCCTCCTCGCTCGGCGCCTTCCCGGCCCCGGACGATGTCCTCCAGCCAGGCGTCGGCAGCCCCGAAGGCGTCGTCGGAGGTGTGGCGCTCCACGGCCGGGGAGCGCCGGTCGGCGCGGGCATACGAGCCGAGGAACCGCAGGTCGGGGCTGATGCGGTGCAGGCCCTTGAGGGCGTCGGCCACCCGGGCGTCCTCGACGTGGCCGTCGGCGTCCACGCTGAAGAAGTAGTCGCCGAGGAACTGCCCCGTGGGCCGCGACTCGATACGGCTCAGATTCACGCCCCGGGCCGCGAACTGGTCGAGGATCTGCATGAGGGCGCCGGGATGGTCCTCCGGCAGCGGGATCACGAGGGTGGTCTTGTCGGCTCCCGTGCGCGGGGGCAGGGCGTCCGGCCTGCCCACCAGGATGAAGCGGGTGACGGCGTCGGTGACGTCCCCGATGTCCGTGGCGAGCACGGCGAGGCCGAGGCGTTCGGCGACGAGGGGCGAGCAGATCGCCGCGTCGTAGCCGTGATCGTCGCCGGCGAGCCCGAAGGCGGCCGCCGCGGTCGACGACGACGGGAAGTACTCGGCCTCCCGCACGTGCGCGTCGACCCAGTTCCTGCACTGCGCCCAGGCGTGCCCGTGCGTCGCGATGCGCCGGACCGCGTCCAGGGCGGTGCCCGGCCGGGCGGCGAGGACGAAGGTGATGGGCACGAGCTCCTCGCGCAGGATGCGCAGCGGCTCCCCCACCGCGATGGCGTCCAGGGTCGCGCTCACCCCGCCCTCGACCGAGTTCTCGATGGGCACCATCGCGGCGTCGACGGAACGCGCGCGGACGGCGTCGAGCGCCGCCCCCACCGTCACGGCAGGGACGCGTCGCGCGGCGTCGGCGCCCGGCACCTGGAGCAGGGCGGCCTCGGTGAAGGTCCCCTCGGGCCCCAGGTAGGCGTAGGAGGGACCGTCCGTCCGGGCGGGGCCGCTCACAGGACCGTGGGCTCGCCGCCCACCTCGGACACCATCGGCTTCCCGGCCTCGAGCCAGGCGCCCATGCCCCCACTCACGTTGACGGCCGTGTAGCCGTTCCCCTCCAGCCATTCGGCGGCGCGCTGCGACCTGCCCCCGCTGCGGCAGATCACGTGCAGGTCCTCGTCCGGATCCAGTTCCCCGAGCCGGGCGGGCAGCTCCCCGAGGGGGACGTGCAGCGCGCCGGCCACGTGCCCGGCCTCCCATTCGTACTGCTCGCGGACGTCGAGGATGCGCGCGTCGTCGGGTACTGCCGTCACCGGTACGTTCTGGATTTCGCTCATGCACCCACCTTTTCACGGGGCGGCGGGGCGTCGCCATTGCTACGGTCCGCCCCGCCCTGCGGCGGCTCCTATAGTGGTCCCTGATGAGCGAACTCCACGAACTCTCCGCACTCACCCTCCGGGATGCCCTGGCGCGTGGCGCCGCCGGCGCCCGGGAGGTCACCGAGCACTTCCTCCGCCGGATCGACGCCCTCGACCCCGAGCTCGGCTCGTTCGTCACGGTCACGCACGACGACGCCCTCCGCGCCGCCGACAACGCCGATCGCGTCCGCGCCTCGGGTGCGGCCCTCGGCCCCCTGCACGGCATGCCCCTCGCCCACAAGGACCTCACCGACGTCGCCGGCGTGCGGACCACGCTGGGTACGGCCGCCCTCGACCACGCCGTCGCCGGGCAGGACGCCCCGCTCGCCGCGGTGCTGCGCCGGGCCGGGGCCGTCAGCCTCGGCAAGACCCAGGTGCCCGAGTTCGGGCTGAGCTGCTACAGCGAGAACCGCATCGCCCCGCCGGCGCGCAACCCCCTCGACCGCCGGCTCAGCCCGGGCGGATCCTCCGGCGGCAGCGCAGCGGCGGTGGCGGCGCGGTTGATCCCGTTCGCGCCCGGGACCGACGGCGGCGGATCCATCCGCATCCCCGCGGCCGCCACCGGCCTGGTGGGCCTCAAGCCGAACCGGGGCCGGGTGCCGTCGGGATCCGGGCAGGCCGATCTCGGCCAGTTCGTCGTCGCCGGCCCCCTCGCCCACTCCGCGGTGGACGCCGGGCTGCTGCTCGACGCACTGGTGCAGGAACCGAACTACCGGCCCACGAGCGCGGCGTCCCGCTACCCGGGCTCCTTCACGGACGCGGCCCTGCGGGCCGAGGGGCGCTTCCGGATCGGCGTCAGCACGGCGTCGCCCTTCGCCGGGGCCATGGAGATCGGCCTCGACAGCGCCGCCACGGACGCGTTCACCGCCGGCATCGGGACGCTGCAGCGCGCCGGCCACGACCTCGTGGAGGCCGACCTCACCTACGACCCGCGCTACCACGACGCCTTCCAGCTCGTCTGGACGGCCGGACTGGCCACGGCCCCGATCCCCGACGACCGCGAGGACCGCCTGACGGACATCACGCGGGTGCTGCGGCGCCGGGCCCTCGGACGCAGCGCGGCCGACCTCGCGGGCGCCGTCGACGTGCTGCGGCTGTTCGAGCACGACACCATCGAGCAGTACTCCCGCTACGACATGATCCTCACACCGGCGCTCGCCATGACCCCGCGGCCGATCGGCTGGTACACCGACGCCGACGGCGACACCGACTACGTGCGGCAGTGCCAGTACTCGCCCTACACCTCGATGGTGAACGTCTGCGGCCTGCCCGCCGTCACCGTCCCGACCCTGCGCCTGCCCGACGGCCTGTCGATGAGCGTTCAGCTCATCGGCAGGCCCGGGGAGGAGGCGCAACTGCTCGCCGCGGCGGCACACATCGAGGCACATCGGCAGTAGTTCCGCGACTTTGCATCCCCCGGCGCCGCGCGGCACCATGGAAAGAATGAGTACCACGCTGCCCGCCGTCGACACCGGTGAGAAGACATTCCTCGGCCACCCCCGCATGCTGGCCAACCTCTTCAGCGTCGAACTGTGGGAGCGGTTCTCGTTCTACGGGATGCAGGCGCTGCTCCTCTACTACATGACGTACTCCCTGGCCGAGGGCGGCCTCGGGTTCGACCCGGGACTGGCGGCCGGACTCGTGGGTGCGTACGGCGGCGGTGTCTACCTCTCGACGATCCTCGGCGCGTGGCTCGCCGACCGCGTGTTCGGCTCGGAGCGGGTGCTGTTCTCCTCGGCGATCGTCATCATGTGCGGGCACGTCGCCCTCGCCCTGCTGCCCGGCGTGACGGGCCTCGCGGCCGGCCTCGTGCTGGTCGGTGTCGGCTCGGGCGGGCTCAAGGCGAATGCCTCCTCGCTCGTCGGCACGCTCTACCGGTCCGGTGACGATCGACGCGATGCCGGCTTCTCCATCTTCTACATGGGCATCAACATCGGCGCCCTCGTCGGCCCGCTGCTGACGAACCTGGCCTGGGACGCCTACGGCTTCCATGTGGGCTTCGGACTGGCCGCGGTCGGCATGGCCGCAGGGCTGATCCAGTACTCCCTCGCCCGCAGGAATCTCCCGGCGGCAGCGCACGAGGTCGAGAATCCCCTGCCCCGCACCGAGTACCGGCGCTGGATCGGCATCGCCGCCGCCGCCGTCGCGCTCCTCGTCGTGGTCCTGGCCACCGGGCTGCTCAACGCCGGCAATCTGGCCGACGTCATGGCGTACACGGCGATCGCCGCGACCATCGCCTACTTCGCGGTGATCCTCTCGAGCAGCAAGGTCTCCGGCGTCGAGCGGCGCCGGGTGTACTCCTTCATGCCGCTCTTCGTGGCCAGCGCCGCATTCTGGTCCCTGTTCCAGCAGCAGTTCACCGTGGTGGCGCTCTACTCCGAGAGCCGTCTGGACCGGAACCTGTTCGGGTGGGAGATGCCCCCCGGCATGGTGCAGTCCATCAACCCCGTGTTCATCATCATCTTCGCCGGGGTCTTCGCCACCCTGTGGACGCGGCTCGGCAGCCGCCAGCCGTCCTCGCCCGTGAAGTTCTCCCTCGGCCTCATCGTCATGGGTATCGCCTTCCTCGCCTTCATCCCCTTCGCCGGTGGCGGGCCCAACAGCACGCCGCTGATGGGCCTCGCCGCGATCCTGCTGCTGTTCACCTTCGCGGAGCTGTTCATCTCCCCCATCGGCCTGTCCGTGACCACCAAGCTGGCGCCCGAGGCGTTCCGCACCCAGATGCTCGCCCTGTTCTTCCTCTCCATCTCGCTCGGCACCACGGTGTCCGGCCTGCTCGCCGGCCTCTACTCCGAGGAGACGGAGGTGCCGTACTTCGCGTTCAGCGGTGTCACGGCGATCATCCTGGGCGCGGCACTGCTCGCGGGAGCCCCCGCGATCCGGAAGGCCATGAGCGGCGTCCGGTAGCTCCGGCCCCTACGGGACAGGACCCGCTCCGGCCGCCGGGGGGTCCTGTTGCGTGGATGCCCCCGATCCCACAGACTTCTACCCACCGGTAACATCCGTACCGGCAGGTGCAGGATCCCTGCAGGGAAGCGTTGAGAGATCAAAGGAGATCGCGTGTCGAACCTCGCCAACAACCTCGTGGCCACTGCGACGAGGAGCCCCGCGGCGGTGGCCATCAAGCTCGACGACGTCGAGGTCACCTTCGGCGCCCTCGAGGCGCTCAGCCAGAAGGTCGCCACGCTCCTCGCGGAGCACGGGGTGCAGCGCGGCGACCGCGTGGCCCTGATCATGCCGAATATTCCTCAGATGGCATTCGTCTACTACGGGGTCCTCCGGGCCGGCGCCGTCGTCGTCCCGCTGAACCCTCTCCTCAAGGGGCGCGAGGTCGCCTACCACCTCACCGACTCGGGCGCGAAGCTCGTGTTCGCCTGGGAGGGCATCATCGCCGAGGCGCAGGCCGGCGCCGAGGGCTCCGGTGCCGGGACGGGCGGGGACGTCTCCGTCGTGACGGTCGACGGCGGCGCCTTCATGCAGCGCATCTCCGCGGCCGAGCCGACCCCGGGCGTCGTCGAACTCGACGGCGAGGACACCGCCGTGGTGCTGTACACCTCCGGGACCACCGGGCGGCCCAAGGGCGCCACGCTCTCCCACGCCAACCTCTCCCGGAACACGGAGATCTCCCGCGACCTCATGGGCACGAAGGAGGGTGAGGTCCTCTTCGGGGGGCTCCCGTTCTTCCACATCTTCGGGCAGACCTGCGCGCTGAACGCCGCGGTGCTCACGGGCGCCACCGTGACCCTGCTCCCCCGCTTCGAGCCGGGCAAGGCGCTCGAGATCATCCAGCGGGACCGCGTGACGATCTTCGAGGGCGTCCCCACCATGTACGTCGCGATGCTGCGCCACCCGAGCGTCACCGGCACGGACCTCTCCTCCGTCCGCGTGGCCGTGTCCGGCGGGTCCGCGCTGCCGGTCGAGGTGCTGCACGAGTTCGAGCGTGTGTTCGAGGCGGACCTGCTGGAGGGCTACGGCCTGTCCGAGACCTCGCCGATCGTGAGCTTCAACCGCGTGGGACAACTCCGCAAGCCCGGTTCCATCGGCACCCCGGTGGACGGCGTCGAGGTGAGGATGCTCGACCCGCAGGGCACCGAGGTGCCCCAGGGCGAGGTGGGAGAACTCGCCGTGCGCGGCCACTGCGTGATGAAGGGCTACTGGGAGAACGCGGACGCCACCGAGGCCGCCATCCCCGACGGCTGGTTCCGCACGGGGGACCTCGCGCGCGTGGACGAGGACGGCCTCCTCTTCATCGTGGACCGCAAGAAGGACGTGATCCTCCGCGGGGGTTACAACGTGTACCCGCGGGAGGTCGAGGAAGTCCTGTACGAGCACCCCGCGGTGGCGGAAGCCGCGGTGATCGGCGTGCCGGACGACCTGCACGGGGAGGAGATCGTCGCGGTCGTCGGCGTCCGGGCCGAGCACGCACCCGCCGACGACGCCGCCCGTGAGGCCCTCGCGGCGGAGATCACCGCCTTCGCGAAGGAGCGCGTGGCCGCCTACAAGTACCCGCGCCGCGTAGTGCTCGTCGAGGCGCTGCCCAAGGGACCCACGGGCAAGATCCTCAAGCGCGAGATCACGGTCTAGACCCGGCCCGCGCTGAAGACGCCGTAGACCTGCGCGGCGGCATCCTCCATCAGGGCCCCGGCCCCCTCGATCAGTTCGTCGAGGGCCATCGGTCCGGTCGCGAGGGAGAATGCCGCCGCCAGCCCGGCGTCGTGCACCCGGGCGGCCGGGAGCTGGACGCGTCCGGCGATCACCACGACGGCGCACGCCGCGGGGGCGTTCGCCACGACGGCGTGGACCACCTTCCCGCCGAGCGACTGGGCGTCGAAGGAGCCCTCGCCGGTGAGCACGAGATCCGCGTCGGCGAGCGCGCCGGCGAGTCCGACGGCGTCGGCCACGAGGGCGGAGCCGGGCACGATCTCGGCGCCGAGGAACGGGACGAGGACGGCGGGGAGTCCACCGGCCGCGCCCGCCCCCGGCACCTCGAGCATGTCGACGCCCGTCGACCCGGCGACCACCCGCGCCAGGCGGGAGAGCCCTGCTTCGAGGACGACGACGTCGTCCGGCGAGGCGCCCTTCTGCGGCCCGAAGACCGTCGCAGCGCCGCGCGGTCCGCACAGGGGGTTGTCGACGTCGACGGCGATGCGCCAGCGGACGTCACGGGCCCGGGGGTGGAGCTGGGACACGTCGATGGTCGCGAGGGCGCCCAGCGCGCCGCCGCCCGGGGTGAGCGGGTCGCCGTCGGCATCGAGGAAGCGGGCCCCGAGGGCTGCCAGGAGGCCGGCACCGCCGTCGGTCGTCGCCGACCCGCCGATGCACAGCAGGATCTCGTCCGCGCCGTCGCCGAGGAGGCGGGCCGCGATCTCGCCCACGCCGTAGCTGGTGGCAGCGAGGGCGTCGAGGGGACGGTCGGCGACCAGGGGCAGGCCGTTGGCCTCCGCCGCCTCGAGGACCCCCCGGACCCGGGACCCGGGCGCGCCGTGGTCCTCGGAGATGCCGTAACGCGCGGTCCGCGCCCGGCCGGCGGCGTCGTGACAGGACGTGGTCCGCGCCTCGACGCGCCAGGCCGCGAGAAGGGCGTCCAGCGTCCCCTCACCACCGTCGGCAAGGGGTACCAGGACGACGTCGGGCGCGGGATGGCCCAGGCGGGCGGCGGCCGCCGTCACACCCGCGGACATGGCGAGGGCAGCCTCCGCTGCCGGAAGGCTCCCCTTGAGGGAGTCGGGTGCGAGGACGATCCTGAGCGGGCGGCGAGGCGCGGACGTGGTCACGCGTCCACCCTAACGGGCGCGCCCCGGACGGTCAGGCGCCGGTCAGGCGCCTGGTCTCGCCGCCGTTGTCCGCCTCGAAGCCGGGGGCCACCTCTTCCTCGATGCCGGGTCCGCCGTAGCCGCCGGCGTCCTGCTCCTCCGGTGTGCCGGCCTCGTCGGCGCCCTGCTCCTCGGGATCGGCGGTGGGGGTGTCGTCGGGATTCTCGCTCATGGTGCTGCCTTCCGTGATGCGTCTGCTCCCTGGCCGGGCGCTGATACTCAGCTTACTGATGATCGGTCCGCGGGCAACCCGCCATCGCGCCCGCGGAACTCCCGCGTAACCCGCGCTGCACTGGTGTAATCGGGGCCGTTCTTTGACATGCTGGGGCCATGGCTAACCGAGCGGGCACAGTGGCCCTCCCCAGCGACCTCATCGACGTGACCAAACTGCTCGACGCGTACTTCGACGTCGAGCCCGATCTCTCCGATCCCGCCCAGCGGGTGGCGTTCGGCACGTCCGGCCACCGTGGCTCGTCCCTGAAGTCCTCCTTCAACGAGGGGCACATCGCGGCGATCACGCAGGCGATCGTCGAGTACCGCGCCGGTCAGGGCATCACGGGCCCCCTGTTCATGGGCAAGGACACCCACGCCCTGTCCGAGCCGGCGCAGAACACCGCCCTGGAGGTCCTCGCGGCCAACCGGGTGACCGTCCTGGTCGACGCCCGCGGCGCCTACACCCCCACCCCGGCCGTGTCCCACGCGATCCTCGCCCACAACGCGTCGCGCACCGAGCAGGCCGACGGCATCGTCATCACGCCCTCGCACAACCCTCCGGGTGACGGCGGCTTCAAGTACAACCCTCCGCACGGCGGCCCCGCCGACTCCGATGCCACCAACTGGATCGCCGACCGCGCCAACGCCCTGCTCGAGGACGGCCTGCGCGGGGTGAAGCGCCTGCCGATCGCCCAGGCCCGCACGGCGGACGGGATCGGCAGCTACGACTTCCTGCAGCACTACGTGGACGACCTCCCGTCCGTGCTGAACCTCGACGCCATCCGCTCGGCCGACGTGCACATCGGTGCGGACCCCATGGGTGGCGCCTCCGTGGACTACTGGGGCGCGATCGGGGAGCGCCACAACCTGAACCTGACGGTCGTGAACCCGACCGTGGACCCGCAGTGGGCGTTCATGACGCTGGACTGGGACGAGAAGATCCGGATGGACTGCTCCTCCCCGTTCGCGATGGCCTCCCTGATCAAGCGGGCCACGGAGTTCGACATCGCCACCGGCAACGACGCCGACGCGGACCGCCACGGGATCGTCACACCCGACGGCGGCCTCATGAACCCGAACCACTACCTCGCCGTCGCCATCCAGTACCTGTACGCGAACCGGCCCGACTGGCGCGCGGACGCCGTGATCGGCAAGACCCTCGTCTCGTCGTCGATCATCGACCGCGTCGCGGCGGACCTCGGACGCGTGCTGCACGAGGTCCCCGTGGGCTTCAAGTGGTTCGTGCCCGGCCTGCTGAGCGGCGACCTGGCCTTCGGCGGTGAGGAGTCAGCCGGTGCGTCCTTCCTGCGCCTCGACGGCACGCCGTGGAGCACCGACAAGGACGGCCTCCTGCTGGCCCTGCTCGCCTCGGAGATCGCCGCGGTGACCGGCAGGACCCCGTCCCAGCACTATGCCGGGCTGACCGACCGCTTCGGCGCACCGGTCTACGCGCGGATCGACGCCGCGGCCACGCGCGAGCAGAAGGCGGCGCTCGGCAAGCTCTCGCCGTCGGACGTCACCGCGACGAGCCTCGCCGGCGAGGAGATCACGGCCCGCCTGACGGAGGCCCCCGGCAATGGCGCGTCCGTGGGCGGCCTGAAGGTGACCACCGAGAACGCGTGGTTCGCGGCACGGCCGTCGGGCACCGAGGACGTCTACAAGATCTACGCCGAGTCCTTCAGGGGCGAGGAGCACCTGAAGCAGGTGCAGGCCGAGGCGAAGGCCCTGGTGGACGGCGTGATCAGCTGACCCTGGTGCTACAGCAGCAGGCTCAGCAGTTTCCGCTTGATCGGCCCGAAGGGTGGGTACGCGAGCCGTAGCGTATCCACCCCGGTGGGCTTGGAGAAGACCGGCTGCAGATGGCTGAAGGTCCGGAAGGACTGCCGCCCGTGGTAGCTGCCCGTCCCGCTCGCGCCGACGCCACCGAACGGCAGGCCGGGGACCGCGACCTGGATGGTGCAGACGTTGTGGGCGATCCCCCCGGCCTGGACGCGCTCCCTGAACGCGCGCAGGTGCTCGTCGCGGTCGCTGAACAGGTAGGCGGCGAGCGGGTGCGGGCGGGCGCCGATGAAGCGGATCGCGGCGTCGAGGTCCTCGACCTCGAGGATCGGCAGCAGCGGCCCGAAGATCTCCTCCTGCATGAGGGCGGACGAGGGGTCGACGTCGCGCAGGATGGTCGGCTCGATGTACCGCTCGGCGCGCTCGTGCCGTCCGCCCGAGACCACGGTGCCGTCCGCCAGCAGGCCCACGAGGCGGTCGAAGTGGTGCTCATTGATGATCCGCCCGTAGTCGCGGGACGTCAGCGGGTCGCTCCCGTAGAAGTCCCGGACGGTGTCCGCCAGCGCTGCGGCCAGTTCCGGCGCGGCGTCCGGCGTCGTCAGGATGTAGTCGGGGGCCACGCACGTCTGCCCCGCGTTCATGAACTTGCCGAGTGCGATCCTTCGGGCCGCGGCGCGGAGGTCCCCGCCCACGACGACGGCGGGCGACTTCCCGCCCAGCTCCAGGGTCACCGGCGTCAGGTGTTCGGCCGCGGCCCTCATGACGATCCTGCCGACGCGCTCACCCCCGGTGTAGAAGATGTGGTCGAACGGCTGTCCGAGCAGCGCCGTGCTGGCCTCGACGCCGCCCTCGACGACCGTGACGGCCTCCGGGTCCAGGTACTCCGGCACGAGCCGGGCGAGCGTCCGGGACGTCGCGCCGGCAAGTTCGCTGGGCTTGAGCACGGCGGCGTTGCCTGCGGCGAGCGCCCCGACGAGGGGCGCCAGCACGAGCTGGGCCGGGTAGTTCCACGGCCCGATGATCAGCACGACGCCGAGCGGTCGGGCCTGCGTCCATGCCCGGGCCGGGAGCAGCCCGGCGGGCACGCCGACCTTCTCGGGCACCATCCATCGGTCCAGATGCTTCAGGGCGAAGTCGACCTCGGCTCGCACGGAGGCGACCTCGGCGAGGAACGCCTCCGTGCGGCTCTTGCCGAGGTCCTCCTCGAGGGCCGTCGTGAGGTCGTCCGCCCGCTCGGAGAGCAGCCGGCGCAGGGCGCTCAGCTGTCCACGGCGCCACGCCGCGGGGCGCGTGACGCCCGTGTCGAAGTATCGTCGCCGGTCCGCCAGCAGTCCCGCAGCGTCCGTCACGTGCGTGTCGGTGCTCATCGGGCGCCCTCCTGATCGGGGGCGGTGCTCGGGCGCCCGGTGAATCCGTCCATGGAGCTGTACACCCTGAAGACACGGCCCGCCACGACGTCCCAGACCGGCTGCGGCAGGATATTGCGGAGGATCCCGGCGAGCTGCACCGTCCAGGGCAGCTGGACGCGGGCCCGGCCGGCCAGCGTGGCGCGCCATGCCTTGTCGACGACGTACTCCGGCTCCATCAGGGGTGTCATGAGCGGGCCGCGGGCGCCGTCGAACATGCCGGTCCTGATGTAGCTCGGGATGAGCGTGGTGACGCCGATGGGGTGGCCCGTGGACACCAGTTCCAGGCGCAGCGAGTCGCTCCAGCCGATGACCGCCCACTTCGAGGCCGCGTAGACGCTCATGCGGGGCACGGCCAGCGTGCCGGAGGCGGAGGCGACGTTGAGGATCCGCGCGGGCGTGCCGCGTTCCATCATCGCGGGCAGGAACGCGCGCGTCACGTGCATGGGTCCGCCGGTGTTGATGCGCAGCGTGAGATCGATGTCGGCGTGGTGGTCGTGCTCCCAGAAGTACTTCCCGCGCACGATCCCGGCGTTGTTCACCAGGACGTCCGGCACGCCGACCTCGTCGAGGACGGCGCCCGCGGCCGCCTGGACGGACTCCACGGACGCCACGTCGACCACATAGCTGTGCACGGAGGCGGCGCTCGAGGCGAGGCCCGCGACCACGTCCTCGAGGGCGCGGCCGTCCACGTCCCACAGCACGACGGCGGCCGCACCCTCCCTCGCCGCGCGTTCGGCGTACAACCTGCCCATGCCCATGCCGGCACCCGTGACCAGGACGATGCGCCCCCGAACCGTGAATCCCATGCGTGCCTCTTCCTCCGGAACAAGCAACGTAACATCCCGGCCCCACGCTCCCGGTAAACTTTCCCGGAACCCCGACCCGCTTTGGAAGGCATACCCATGAGTGCACGAGGCATCGGCTGGACCCTCCACGGTGACGGGAAGAACGTCCGGCCGGGCGGATTCGTCGCTCCGGAGGAACGCCTGACCTGGCCCAGGACCATCGGCATCGGCGCCCAGCACGTCGTCGCGATGTTCGGCGCGACCTTCCTCGTCCCGCTCATCACCGGGTTCCCGCCGTCGACCACGCTGCTCTTCTCGGGGATCGGGACCATCCTGTTCCTGGTGATCACCGCCGGGCGGGTGCCGAGCTACCTGGGGTCGAGCTTCGCGTTCATCGCCCCGATCGCGGCGGCCCAGTCCCAGCACGGGGCAGCGGGCGCGCTCGGCGGCATCATCATGGCCGGTGCGGCCCTCGCGCTGATCGGCCTGATCGTCCACACGGCGGGTACCCGGTGGATCCAGGTGGCCATGCCGCCCGTCGTCACGGGTGCCATCGTGGCGCTGATCGGGCTCAACCTCGCGCCGACCGCGAAGGCGAGCTTCGAGCAGGCGCCCCTGACCGCACTGGTCACGGTGATCTCGATCCTGCTCGTCACGGTGCTGTTCAAGGGCATCCTCGGGCGCCTGTCGATCCTCGTCGGCGTGCTCGCCGGGTACGCCGTCGCAATGGTCCGCGGCGAGGTGGACTTCGCCGCGATCGGCAGCGCCGCGTGGATCGGCCTCCCGGAGTTCGCCGCCCCGGAATTCCACCTCTCCGTCGTCGGGCTCTTCATCCCCGTGGTCCTCGTGCTGGTCGCCGAGAACATCGGCCACGTGAAGTCGGTGGCCGCGATGACGGGGCGGGACCTCGACCCGTACACCGGACGGGCCCTCATGGCGGACGGCCTCGCGACCATGGTCGCCGGGTCCGGTGGCGGGTCGGGAACCACGACCTACGCCGAGAACATCGGCGTGATGGCGGCGTCCCGCGTCTACTCGACGGCCGCGTACTGGGTGGCCGGCATCGTCGCGATCCTCCTGAGCCTGTTCCCGAAGTTCGGCGCGCTCATCGCGACCGTCCCCGCCGGGGTGCTCGGCGGAGCCGGCGTGGTCCTCTACGGCATGATCGGCATCCTCGGCGTCCGTATCTGGGTCCAGAACCAGGTCAACTTTTCCAACCCCATCAACCTGTCGACGGCCGGGGTGGCCCTGGTCATCGGCATCGCGGACTTCACCTGGGTGATCGGTGACCTGACCTTCGCGGGGATCGCCCTGGGTACGGCCGCCGCGCTCATCATCTTCCACGGCATGACGGCGATCGCGCGGGCGCGCGGGAGCGAGCACGTCGCCGGGCCGGAAGAGCTCGAATCGAGCGACCACGGAACACGGCCCTCGAAGCTGGGCTGACCCGTGACCGGTGCGAAGATGGGATCCATGCGCCCCTCCACCGCCTCCGGCACCCGATGAACACTCCGCGCGAGGTGTGGGCCTCCCCCGCATGGCGGCAGCAGGCCGAACAGTGGATCGACCTGGTGCTGGAATCGTTCGGCGTGACCCGCACGGGTCCCACCGACCAGCCGCGCCTGCGCTTCTGGTCGACGCAGCTCACGGTCCCCACGGACCACGGCACGCTCTGGTTCAAGGAGAACAACCTGGGCCAGCTCGCGGAGGCCTCGATCCTGTCCCTGCTCGGCGAACTGGCGCCGGACCACGTGATGGCCCCGCTCGCGATCGAACCCTCCCGCGGATGGATGCTGGCGGCGGACCACGGCGCGACGCTCGACAGCCTCGGATCGGACGACGCCGCGGCATGGGTCCGCATCACCACCGACTTCGCGGACCTGCAGCGGATCGCCGCCCCGCACGGCGAGCGGCTCGCCGAGGCAGGCCTCGTCGCCATGAATCCCGAGGTGGCGGCGAACTTCGTCGAGAACCAGCTGCTCCTGCACACGGGGCTGCCGGCCGGGCACCCCATGTACCTGTCCGCGGAGGAGGCCGACGACGTCGTGCGCCGCCTGCCGGCCGTCCACCGCGCCGTCGACGCGCTGCGGGCCGTCCCGGTGCCGCTGTCCCTCGACCACAACGACCTGCACGCGCGGAACTGCTTCCTGCCCGGCACGAACGCCGAGCCGCTGCGGTTCTTCGACTTCGCGGACGCCTACTGGGCACACCCGTTCAGCGCCCTGCTCGTGCCCATCACGCAGATGCGGGAGCAGTGGAACACCACGCCGGAGGACCCGCGGATCCGGTCCGTCGTCACGGCCTACCTCGAACGCTGGACCGACCACGCGGCGCTGCCGGAGCTGCGGGCCGCCGTCGGACCCGCCCTGACGCTGGCGGGCATCCACCGGTACGGCTCATGGCTGCGCCTGCTGGTCCATGCCGACGACGACGCCATGCGCGCGTACGCCCCCGCCGCACTGCACTACCTGAAGACGCTGACGGACCCGGTCCTCGAGCTCTAGCCGTGCACCGGGCACTGCCGCCGTCCGTGCGCACGTACGGCGGGTGCCGAGCCGCGCCACCCACCACAGCTGCGCACCCGCGCGTCGACGACCGGGTCCCGCGGCATTCGACGCCGACCGGCTCAGTCCGGCGGGCGCCCCTGCGGCCAGACGGCCCTCTCGCCCATGCACTCGGCGAGGACGTCCGCGGCATCGGACACGATCCCGTGCACGCCGAGGTCCAGCAACCGGTCCATCCCGGCCCGCTCGTTGACCGTCCAGACGTGCACCTGCAGGCCTGCGTCCTCGCAGCGCCGGACGAAGCCCCGCGTCACGACCCGCACGCCGCGGTACGTCTCGGGGACCTGCAGCGCGTGGACCCGGGCCGCCCGGGCGACCGGTCCGGCCAGGCCCAGCGGCGCGGCGATCCTCAGGAGCGCGTTGACCGCCATCCCCGCCGACGACGCCGTCGGCCGGTCGAGCAGGCGCAGGACCGCCCGCCTCCGCCGGTCGGAGAAGGACGCGACGAGCACGCGGTCGTGGGCGGCGTGGCGGTTGATGAGGTCCGCGAAGGGCCGCACGCAGGTGTCGCTCTTCACGTCGACGTTGAGGCGCACCTCCGGCCAGCGCAGCAGGACGGCCTCGAGCGTCGGGATCCCCCCGCCCCCACCGACCGACAGCCGGCCCAGTTCCTGCGCGGTCCGCGCCGCGACCGGGCCGCGGTCCCCGGTGACGCGGTCGAGGACGTCGTCGTGGAAGACCATGACGACGCCGTCGCTCGAGGCATGGACGTCGATCTCGAGGTACCGGAAGCCCAGGGCGACGGCGCGTTCGAAGGCGTCCAGCGTGTTCTCCCCGCCGTCGGGGGCGAAGCCCCGGTGGGACAGCGCGATCGGCCGCGGCCGGGGAGGGGATCCCGCCGCGTTGTCGAGATAGGGGTAGCGGCCCGTATCAGGCCGTGCGGAGCGCCGCAAGCCGTTGCTCCAGGATCTGCGCCACGCCGTCCTCGTCGAACGCGGGGGCCACGAGGTTCGCGGCGGCGAGCGCGTCGGGGTGCCCGGAGGCCATCGCGTACCCGTGGCCCGCCCAGTCGAGCATCTGGACGTCGTTGGGCATGTCCCCGAAGGCGACGACGTCGGCGGCGTCGATCCCGCGTGCCGCCGCGTACTGCGCGAGGGTGACGGACTTGTTGATCTCCGGCAGGGCCATCTCGAGCAGGGCCATCGTGGGTGCGGAGTGGGTCGTGGAGACCAGGTGTGCGACGGCGGGCCGGACGACGGCCAGGAAGTGGTCGGGCGAGACGGCCCTCTCCCGTGCGAGGAACTTCACGATGTCCTCGCCGGGCAGGGACTCCTCGAAGGCCTGGGCCGTGAGGCCGCCGAGCAGTTCGGCCGTGGAGGCGTCCGCGAAACCCGACTCCACCTTGAATCCCGACACGGTCTCGGCCGCGAAGGTGGCCGCCGGGAAGAGCGTGCGGATGATGTCGCGGGCGGCGTAGATGTTCTCGGGTGCGAGGAGCTTCGCGTCGAGCACGCGCTCCGACTCGAGGTCGTACGTCAGGGCGCCGTTGGAGCAGATGACCGTCCCCGTATGCCCGAGCTGGTCACGGAGGGGCTGGAGCCAGCGTGGCGGACGGCCCGTGACGAAGACGACGTCCACCCCGGCCTCCACGCAGGCACGGAACGCACGGATGGTGCGCTCGCTCATCCTGCCGTCATGCCCGACGACGGTGCCGTCCATGTCGCTCGCCACGAGGCGCATCGTCCACTCCTTCAGGTTCGGGACCTCCACCCTACCGGCGCCGGCAGTCACCTGCAGGGGCTCGGCGGCGGGGCCGCTACTGCTCGTACGTGCCGGTCAGGCGGGCGCGGCCGAGGGTGTGGGAGAACAGGTTGAAACCGAGGTAGGCGGGGCTGGCGTCGGCGGAGATGTCCAGCGACTCGACATCCACGGCGTGGACCACCACGTGGTAGTGGTGCGGCCCATGCCCCTCGGGTGGCGCGGCGCCCACGAAACCGGGGAACCCGCCGTCGTTCCGCAACTGCACGGCACCCTCCGGCAGCAGGCCGGATCCCTCCGTTCCCGCGCCGGCGGGCAGCCACGTGGTGCTCACGGGCAGGTTCGCGACCGCCCAGTGCCAGAAGCCGCTCGCGGTCGGCGCGTCCGGGTCGTAGACCGTGACCGCGAAGCTCCGGGTGCCCTCGGGGAAGCCGCTCCAGGCGAGCTGCGGCGACTCGTCCTTGCCGCCCGCCCCCATCATCCCGGATGCCTGCGCGGCGTCGAGGGGAGCGCCGTCGGTGACGGTCTCGCTGGTGAGTTCGAACTCGGGGACCTGCGGAAGGTCTGCGTACGGATCGCGGGTCATCGCGTGCTCCTCTGGTCGTCGGTCGGGGTCCTCACGCGGCGTGGACCATCTCGTCCCGCGTGGGCGGGTTAGCTCCCGGGCGGGACACCGTGATGGCCGCGGCGCGGGCCGCGTACTGCAGCATCCCGGTCAGCTGCTCACGGGTGATTCGGAGCAGCTCGTCGCGGTAATGGGCGCCGTCGAGCCCGGAATCCACGAGCGAGCCCAGGAGGGCCGCCATGAACGAGTCCCCGGCGCCGACGGTGTCCACCACGGACGTGGGCGGCGCGGGGACGGACACCTCGCCCGCACGGCAGACGCCCCACGGGCCCTTCGAGCCGCGTGTCACGACGACGACGGCGGGACCGGCGTCCAGCCAGGCACGCGCCGACTCCTCGGGCGTGCGGTCGGGGTAGAGCCACTGGAGGTCCTCGTCGGAGGCCTTGACGACGTCGGCGAGCGCCACGAACTTCTCGGCCTGCTGCCGGGCGAACACCGCGTCGCGGATGATGGTCGGCCGGCAGTTGGGATCGTAGGTGACGGTCACCAGGGGATGGGCGCTCGTGACGAGGGCCAGGACGTCGTCCGCCCCCGGGGCGAGCATGGTCGCGATGGAGCCGGTGTGCAGCAGGGTGGACCCGTCGAGGAGCGTGTCCTTCTGCCGGGCCAGTCCCGGGAGGTCCCAGACCAGCTGGAAGTCGTAGGACGCACCCCCCGCGGGGTCCAGGCGCGCGGTCGCGACGCTCGTGGGAGCGGTGTCCGGCCGGACGGGGAAGGGTACCGCGTTGTCGCGGAGGTGCTGCTCGATCATCCGCCCGTAGTCGTCGTCGCCGTACCGGCCGACGAACTGGGCGGGGTGGCCGAGGCGCGCGAGGCCCACGGCCACGTTCATGGGACTGCCTCCCACGTGCGCGCGCATGGACGCGGTGTCGCTGACGACTTCGTCGATGAGGGTTTCCCCGATTACGGTGAGCACCCGTTCAACGTACCAGCCGCGGTCGCGGAGGGCCGGGGCTCTCCCGTCGTCCTACCTCGAGTGCCAGGGGAGGATCGACGGCCGCGGCGGTATCGGCCGGCCCCTGAAGCGCCGCACGCTGTAGACGATCAGGGCGAGCGCGATCATCGACGAGAGGATCAGGCTGATCCCCGTGCCCGTGCCGCCGAAGAGCCACCACTTGTCCGCGAGGAACCACCAGCCGGGCGTGGTGGGTTCCACGATCCAGACCACGCCGAGGGTCATGATCACGAACGAGCTCATGCAGCTCGCCGTGATCCGCGGAATCGTCTTCACCCCGAGGGCTGCGGCATGGAAGGCGTTCTCCTTCAGCGGCTTCAGGTACCGCCGTGCCCAGTGGTAGTGCCGTGAGAGGACGGCGAGGCCCGCGGCGAGCATCAGGAGCCCGGGGCCGGGCAGGACGAGGGCGGCGATCCCCACCACCACGAGGGTCCACCCGATCACCTCGGCGGCGGTACGGTGAACCCACCCCGGGAACCGCTCTTTCGCTGCCATGCTCACAGGATGCCACAGCCTCCCGAGTGCGCACGACGCCCGGCAGGGGGACCGGGGGCCCGGGCGGGGACCCCGAGGGCCGGAACAAATAGTCCGATACATGTGTTTGCATGGACAAGCCGGTGGATGGAAGGCCGGTCCGAACCCAGGAGGACAGCGTGACCGCACGAACCGAGGGTCTCCACCACGTCACCGCGATCGCGGGTGACCCGCAGAAGAACATCGACTTCTACATCAGGGGCCTGGGACTGCGCCTGGTCAAGAAGACGGTGAACTTCGACGATCCGGGGACGTACCACCTCTACTACGGCGACGAGGCCGGCCGCCCCGGCTCCCTCCTCACCTTCTTCCCGTGGCAGGGCATCCGCAGCGGCCGCGTGGGCAGCGGGCAGTCCACCACCACCGCGTTCTCCGTGCCGCAGGGCACCCTCGGCTGGTGGCAGGAACACTTCAAGGCGATCGGCGTCGAGTCGACCATCGCGCGCGCCTCGTCCGAGGAGGAGCGCCTGTCCCTCCGCGACCCCGACGGCCTGCAGATCGACCTCGTGGCCTCCTCCGTCTCCGACCCCCGCGACCCGTGGGACTCCGCCTCCGTCCCGGCCGAGTACGCCGTGCGGGGCCAGCACTCCTCGGTCCTCACGGTCCAGGACCCCGCCCGTACGCTCGAGACCTTCACGCGTGATCTCGGCATGACGGTCCTCGCCGAGAAGGACGGCCGCTACCGTCTCAGCACCCATGCCGGGGAGCCCGGTACCGTCGTCGACGTCGTCACGGACCCCCGCGGCGAGCGCGGTCTCGTGGCCGGGGGGACGGTGCACCACATCGCCTTCCGCGTCCCCGACCGGCAGACCCAGGAGGTGTGGCGCCAGGAACTCGCCGAGCGCGGGTACGCGGTGACGGCCATCCTCGATCGCCAGTACTTCACCTCGATCTATTTCCGCGAACCCGGCGGAACCCTGCTGGAGATCGCGACGGACACCCCCGGCTTCGACATCGACGAACCCCTGCTGGAACTGGGCCGCTCCCTCAAGCTTCCGCCGTGGCTCGAGCCGAACCGCGAGGCCATCTCCCACGCGGTCGCGACGATCGACCTGCCGGAGGAGAACAACCCCGCCGTCCAGGCCTTCTTCAGGAAGGCGGGCTCATGACCACCCCGCAGACGTGGCCGCACCTGTTCGAGGCAGGAGCAGCGGAGGCCCCCGTCCTGCTGCTCCTGCACGGCACCGGCGGCACCGAACAGGACCTCCTGCCGCTCGCCGCCCGCCTGGCGCCCGGGGCGGGCTATCTCGCGCCGCGGGGCCCGGTGCAGGAGCACGGCCTCAACCGGTGGTTCCGCCGGTTCGGCGAGGGCGTGTTCGACGTCGACGACGTCGTCCGCCGCGCGGGCGAGCTCGCCGCGTTCCTCGGCTGGGCGCGGGACCACTACGGCATCGCCGACCGCCCGCTCGTCGCCGTCGGGTTCTCGAACGGGGCGAACATCGCCCTCGCCGCCGTGCTGCTCCACCCGGACGCCGTCTCCTCCGCGGTCGCCTTCTCGGGGATGTACCCCCTCGACGGGCGCACCATCGACGCGGACCTGACCGGGACGCACGTCGCCCTGTTCAACGGGGCGTCCGACGCCATGGCCCCCATCGACAGCGTGACCCGCCTCGGCGCGATCCTGGAGAGCCGCGGCGCCGAAGTACAGCGGAACGTCCGCGAGGGCGGGCACGGAATCCACCCCACGGAGGTCGACGGCGCCGCCGCCTGGATCGCCTCCCGTACCCGGAAGGTCCCCCATGACTGAATCACCCACCACCGGGCTCGCAGCACGGGCCACCACCCTCTCCCGGCTCCACGCCGCCCCCGAGATCCTGCAGGTCGTCAACGTCTGGGACGTCATCAGCGCCAGGACCATCGCCGACATCCCCGGCACCACGGCCCTCGCCACGGCGAGCCACTCGATCGCCGCGTCGCTCGGGTACGAGGACGGCGAGAACATCCCCCTGGAGGAGATGATCGCGGCGGTCGGGCGGATCGCCGCGGCCACCACGCTCCCCGTGTCCGCCGACCTCGAATCCGGTTACGGGAATCCCGGGGACACCGTGCGCCGGGCGATCGGCGTGGGGATCGTCGGGGCGAACATCGAGGACCGGATGCGCCCGCTCGCCGATGCCGTCGCGCAGATGGAGGCAGCCGTGAAGGCCGGGCAGGCCGAGGGCATCGACTTCGTGCTGAACGCCCGCACGGACGCCTTCGTGAAGGCGGGCGACCGCGATCCGGCGGACGTCCTGGCCGAGGCCGTCGAGCGCGGCAAGGCGTTCCTCGCCGTCGGCGCGACCAACGTGTTCGTCCCCGGCCTGCTCGACGAGCACGCCGTGACCGCCCTCGTGGAAGCCTTCGGTCCGCAGCGGCTCAGCGTGATCAACGTGCCCGGCAGCCTGGCGCCCGCACGCCTGCAGGAACTCGGCGTCGCCCGGATCTCCTACGGCCCGTGGACGCAGCGCGTCGCCCTGACCGCGCTGGCGGACTCGGCGCGCGAGCTGCTCGCCGGCGGGGCCCTGCCCGAAGGGACGCTCGCCCTGAACTAGGGACCCGGCCCGGTCAGCCCGAGGCGGGCAGGCCGGCTGCCTCCTCGAGGCGGTCGAGGATCGCCTCCCACGCCGGCGACCCGGGCGTGATGACGGCGAAGTGGTCGCCCGGGACGCGGACGAGTTCCGCCGTCGCACCCGCCGCCGTGGCCGCGGCCACGTACGCCTCCGACTGGCTGGGCGGCACCGTGGTGTCCTCGGTGCCGTGCACCGCGTACACGGGGACCTCGAGGGGGAGCACGGTCATCGGGTCGGCGAGCGCATAGCGCTCCGGGTCCCCGGGCGCGCCGAGCAGGTTCTCCACGGCGTCGCCGCTCAGGCCGAGCGCCCGGGCCTCCGCGAGGTCCAGCACCCCGGCCTGGCTGACGACGGCGGTGAGCGGCACCACCGGCGTGCCGGCGCCCGGGGCACCCGATGGGAGCGCGAACCGCCCCGCCGCCCACACCGCGAGGTGGCCGCCCGCGGAGTGGCCGAGCGCCGTCGTCGAGCGCAGGTCCAGTCCGTGGTCGTCGGCCGCCACGGCGAGGTGGTCGATGCCCGCGGCGACGTCGTCGAACGTGGCGGGCCAGCCGCCCCCGTTGCCCGCGCGCCGGTACTCGAGGTTCCAGCACGCGTAGCCGCGCGGGGCGAGGTCCTGTGCGAGGGGTTCGCCGAGCTCCGCGCCGTAGGTGGAGCGCCAGTAGCCGCCGTGGATGATCACCACGACGCCGCGCACCGCGGTCTCCCCGCCGGGCAGGTAGAGATCCGCGAACTGGCTCGGATCGTCGCCGTAGCGGTAGCGCTGCGGCGCCGCGGAGCCGGACCCGGTTCCCTGGCGGATCCCGCAGGCGGCGAGGAGGGCAGCCCCGGCGGCGGCCGGCAGGGCCAGGACGGAGCGGCGTCCCGGCGGACGCACGGTCTTCTCGCGATGCACAGGGGAAGCGTAACGGTCGCCGGGGTTGGATACGATGAAGACTCTCCTCGGAAAGGCTGGATGCATGGGCGCGTGGGACGATCTCGACGAGCGGCTGCGCCCTGCCGTCGAGGCGCATACGCGGGAGTTCGCCCGGGTCCGGCCCGCCCTGGACCGCGTCACCGAGGCCATGCGGTCCAGCATCGCCGCCATCTTCGAGGGTGCGGACCTGAGGCCCCTGTTCGTCACGGCACGCACCAAGACCGTCGAGTCCTTCCGCGACAAGGCGTCCCGTACGCTGCCGGCCGTGGACCCTGCGGACCCGCCCGCCCTCGTCTTCCCGGACCCGATGCGGAACCTGACGGATCTGGTGGGGGTCCGCATCATCACCACGCTGCCCCACGAGGTGGACCTCGCGGCGAACCTCCTCAAGCGGCAACGCCAGGAGTTCGACTGCCGGGGTGACCGGGAGAAGGACATCGGGTCCATCGAGTCCGGCACGTACGGCTATTCGAGCCGCCACCTCATCATGCGCACCATCCACAACGACGTGGTGCGCGGCTTCCAGCAGGCCGTGGACCCGGAGACGAGAGCCGCGGGGAGCTATCTCTTCGAGGTGCAGGTGCGCACCGTGCTGGCGCACGCCTGGTCGGAGATCGAGCACGACATCCGCTTCAAGGCGTCCAACCCGAAGGCCTGGAGCCCCTACTTCGACCGCCAGTTCACGGGCACGGCGGCCATGCTGGAAACCGTGGAATCGGCCTTCGCCGAACTGCACGAGCGGTACGAGACCGTCACCGGGTTCTGGGACGAGGACGGCGAGGGCAGCGCCCCACTGACGCCCAACCGCATCCGCGACGTCTGGCAGACGCTCCTGCCCCACGTGGACCGGAAATCGGACGACAACTGGGGGTGGGCCGCCGAGCTCCTCGCAGCGCACGGGCGGAAGACCACGCTGGAACTCGTCGACCTGCTGCAGGCGGACACCATCACCACGGTCCGCAAGGCCCTCGACCACCGGTACTCCCCCGGCCCGGACCGGCTCCTCGACGACATGCTGCTGTGGCACTACGGCGAGCGACACATCGACCTGACGGCCGAGGCGCCGGATGCAGAGAGCACGTCCCGCCGGGACAGCCTGCAGCGCCGGCACCGCCAGATGGAGATCTACCGGGCGCAGCACCCCGGCACCTGACATCGCAGGCTCCGCACCTCACCGTCCCGGCGAGCGCGCTCCGGTCAGGGTGTGCCCGCCCGGTACTTCCCGGCTCGGCGCTCCAGCCGGTCATCGGCCGGCAGGCGCTTGACGCGTGCCAGTTCGTACTCGATGGCTGAGGCCATCCGCTCGCAGAACGCCCGTCCCTCCTCGGCGGCGTCGGGCCGCTCGTCCACCACGTGGTCCACGACGCCCCGGTCCACGAGCGCGGCGACCTTCACCCCCTGGGCCTCCGCCATCCCGGGCGCCCTGTCCACCGTGCGGTGGACGATCGCACTGGCCCCCTCGGGCGGGAGCGGCGAGAGCCAGGCGTGCTCGGCGGCGATGGTGCTGTCCGCGGGCAGCAGGGCGAGCGCGCCTCCCCCCGCCCCCTGGCCCAGCAGCACGGAGACCGACGGCGAGGCGAGCCCGATGAGGTCGTGCAGGGACCGGGCGATCTCCCCGGCGAGTCCGCCCTCCTCGGCCTCCCGGGACAGGTCCGCGCCGGCGGTGTCGATGACGGTCAGCAGCGGGAGGCCCAGTTCCTCGGCGAGCTTCATGCCGCGCCGCGCCTCCCGGAGCGACGCCGGGCCCATCACCGCGTCCTCGGGGCGCCGCGGCCGCTGGTGGCCGAGCACGATGCACGGTTGCTCCCCGAACCGGGCCAGGGCGAGCAGCAGCCCGGGGTCCTTCTCGCCCTGCCCGGTCCCGTTGAGCGGCAGGACATCGCGGGCTCCGGCGGCGAGCAGGCGCCGGAGGTCGGGGCGCCGCCGGTTGCGCGAGACGAGGATGGACGTCCAGGCGTCGCCGTCGCCGGGGGTGACGGCGGTGGTCGGGGGCGGCGGGGGCAGGCGGGCCGGGTCCGCGAGCAGCACGGAGAGTGCCGTGTCGACGATCGCCGCCAGCTGGCCGGGCGGGACGACGGCGTCGATGAGTCCCTTGTCGAACAGGTTCTCGGCCGTCTGGACACCGGACGGGAAGGCTTCCCCGTAGAGCGCCTCGTAGACGCGCGGCCCCAGGAAGCCGAGCAGCGCGCCGGGTTCGGCGACCGTGACGTGGCCGAGGGATCCCCAGGACGCCATGACGCCGCCGGTGGTGGGGTGCCGGAGATAGACGAGGTAGGGCAGCCCGGCCTGCCGGTGGGCCCGCACGGCGCCGGTGATGTCCACCATGGAGAGGAACGCGGGCGTGCCTTCCTGCATGCGGGTGCCGCCCGATGCCGGACCGGCCAGGAGGGGCAGCCCCTCCGCCGTCGCCCTGCGGACCGCGGCCGTGATCCGGTGCGCGGCCGCACGGCCGATCGAACCCGCGAGGAAGGTGAACTCCGAGACGATGACGGCCACCCGTCGGCCGTGGATGAGGCCCTCGCCGGTCAGTACCGACTCGTCCGCCCCGCTCTTCTCCCGTGCCCGCCGCAGCTCGTCCTCGTACGCTGCACTCGCACCGGCGTAGGGCGAGGGGACGGGACTGTCCCATGAGGTGAAGGACCCGGCGTCGAGGACGGCGTCGATGAGTTCGCGTGCGGTCAGGTGCCGGGCGCGGGCCTCACCGCTCACGAGCCGTCGCTGCCCGACGCGGCGAGCCATGCTCGGATCGCCGCGCCGTCGCCGTCGAGCAGCGGCGGCGCGCTGTGGCTGCGGGTGGTCGTCTCGGAGGCGCCGTCGAAGAAACGCAGGGGTGGGCCGGGCAGTGCGATGGTGCCGAGCACGGGGTGGTCGACGTCCAGGAGCAGGCCCTGGGCGTGCACCTGGTCCCAGGCGTACACCTCGTCGAGCGTCCGCACCTTGCCGGCGGGGATCCCCGCCTCGTTGAGCTTCGTGAGGAGCGGCTCGGACTCGTAGGCGGAGAACGCGTCCTCGACGGTCCGGATCAGCAGGTCCCGGTTCCGCACCCGGTCCGCGTTCGAGGCGAACTCGGGCCTGTCGGCGTCGAGCCCGAACGCCGCGGTGAAGGCGGCCCACAGCTTCTCGCTGCCCACACTGATCTGCACCTTGCCGCCCCGGCAGTTGAACAGTCCGTAGGGCGCGATCGAGGGATGGTGGTTGCCCTGCGCCTGCGGTACCTCGCCCGCCACGGTGGTCCGGGTGCCCTGGAACGCGTGGACGCCGATGATCGCGGCGAGCAGCGAGGTGCGTACCACCTGGCCCTTGCCCGTCCGTTCCCGCTCCAGCAGCGCGGCGACCGCCCCGTAGGCCCCGTACATCCCGGACAGGAGGTCGGCGATGGGGACGCCGACGCGCTGCGGGTTGTCGGGGTCCGGCCCGGTGACGGACATGAGGCCCGCCTCGCCCTGCACGATCTGGTCGTAGCCGCTGCGCTTCGCCTCGGGGCCGTCGTGCCCGAACCCGGTGATGGAGAGGATGACCAGCCCGGGGTTCAGCTCCAGCATCGCGTCCGTGGAGAAGCCGAGCCGGTCCAGGACCCCCGGCCTGAAGTTCTCGACGACGACGTCCGCACGGCGGAGCAGTTCGGTGAGGACCGCCCGTCCGTCCTCGCTCTTGAGGTCGAGGGCGATCGATTCCTTGTTCCTGTTGCAGGACAGGAAGTAGGTGGACTGGCGGTCCTCCTCCGGGCCGACGAAGGGCGGACCCCACCCGCGGGTGTCGTCCCCGGTGCCCGGGGTCTCCACCTTGATGACGCGCGCGCCGAGGTCGCCCAGCATCATCCCGGCGTGCGGTCCGGCGAGGGCCCTGCTGAGGTCGACGACGAGGCGGCCGGCGAGCGGTCCGCCGCGCTCCCCGCCGGCGGTCGGGTGCGGTGCGGTGGTCTCGGCGGTCATGGTTCCTCCGGTGGTCGTGCTGTCGGGCGGGGTGGTCGGGTGGGCCGGCTCAGAGCCAGCCGGGGACCACGAGGACGAGCCAGGCGATGAGCGGACCGGCGACGACGACGATCGCGCCGTAGCCGAGGATCTGCTTGTAGAAGCGGTCCTTGTCCGTGCCCTCCGGGGCGTTCGCGAGGACGAGGGCGCCGTTGGTGGAGAACGGCGAGACGTCCACGATCGTGGAGGACACGGCGAGCGCGCAGACCACGCCGACGGCGCCCACGGCCCCGGTCTCCAGGAACGGGATGGCCAGGGGGATCAGCGCCGCGAGGATGGCCGTCGAGGACGCGAACGCCGACACCACGGCACCGATGTAGCAGATCAGCAGCGCTGCGAGGAGCGGCATGCCGAGGCTGGCGACGCCGTCGGACACGTAGTCGATGGTGCCGGCGGCCTCGAGGACGCCCACGAAGGTGAGCATGCCGCAGATGAGCAGGACCGTGGACCAGGCGATCTTGTTGACGGCTCCGCTCTGCGCCTTGGGGGAGATCAGGGCGAGGACGACGGCGACCGTGATGGCGACGAAGCCGACGTCGACGCTGAACCCGAGGGCGACGACCGCGAGGGCGATCAGGCCGAGGATGGTGGCGCCCTGGGACACGCGGTCCTCGCGGGTCCTGGTGGCGACGACGCCGTCGCCCGCCGGGTCGCGCGGACCGTAGGTGCCGCTGCCGGTCCCCTTGTAGGCGACGTCGGCCCGGCGGACCCCGGGGCTCACGTTCAGGCGTGCCTCGGCGGCCTCCTCCACGAAGTGGGAGACGCGCGAGGACATGAGGGTGCGGCCGCCGAGGACCACGAAGAGCACGACGGCGATGAGCAGGTTGAAGATGAAGCTCGCCAGGAAGACGACGAGCGGGCTGTACTCGAACCCGGACTCCCCCACGATGTCGTTGACGATCACGCCGTAGACCGCGATCGGCGAGAAGCCGCCGGCCTGCGCGCCGTGGACCACCATCATGCCCATGAGCAGCGGGGAGATCTTGTGGCGGGCCGCGAAGCCGAGCGCCACGGGGGCCATGATGGCGACGGCGGCGGGGCCGAGCGCGCCGACGGCGGTGATGACCGCGGTGATCAGGAACATCACCCAGGGGATGAGTGCCACCCGGTTGCGCACGAGTTTCACGGCACCCTGCACGAGCAGGTCGATCGTCCCGTTGTTCTGGGCGATGGCGAAGAGATAGGTCACCCCGACCAGGGTGAGGAACAATCCGCCGGGGAATTCGGCGATGATGTCGTCGGTGTCCATGCCGAGGACGACGGCTCCCAGCAGGAAGGCGCCGACGAAGGCGAGCGCCCCCATGTTGATGGGCAGCAGGGTGGCTATCAGGAACATCGCCGCGAGGATGATGATCGATAGGAGTGGAGCGGACATCGTTATCCTCCAGCGGGCGATGGACAGGGGGCTGAGCTGTGACGTGTGTTACAGGCTCACTGGCCTAGCCTGTAGGAGAGTGGGTGTCCCTGTCAATCGACGAGCGATAGCATGAGCCCCACCACGACACGGGGGAGCCCAGGATGACCGACGACGCCAGCCCACCACCGCTCGGCCGCCTTGCGCGCCCGCGGCTCTACGAACAGCTCGTCGAGCAACTCCTCGGCTACATCGAGTCCGCGAAGCTCCGCCCCGGCGATCTCCTGCCCGCCGAACGTGATCTCGCCGAACGGCTCGGCGTCTCCCGGGCGACGCTGGCCCAGGCACTCGTGGCACTCGAGGTCCTCGGCGTGATCGACGTGCAGCACGGGACCGGAGCGGTGCTGCGTCACCGCGCCAGCGTGGCCAGCGTCATCAAGGGCCTGCGCGAGCATCGGAGCCGCCTCCCCGATATCGTCGAGGCCCGCAGCACGCTCGAGGTCAGGCTCGCCGCCCTCGCGGCGGAGCGCCGGACGGACGAGGACCTCGCGGCGATCGACCGGGCCCTCGAGGAGATGCGCGCGGAGATCGACGACGGCGGGCGCGGGGCTCGCGGCGACGAGCTCTTCCACCAGGCCGTCACGGCGGCCGCGCACTCCCCGGTGCTGGCACAGCTCATGGCCTTCATCGGCGAGATGGTGCTCGAGACCCGCCTCGAATCCCTGACCCAGCCCGGCCGGCCGGAGCAGTCCCTGGCATCGCACCGGAGCATCACCGAGGCCGTCCGGGCGCAGGACCCGGTCGCGGCGGCGGACGCCATGCAGCGCCACATCGAACTCGTCTCGGACGTCGCCCTGCTGGACTAGCCGTACCGGGCCGGGACGTACGGCGGCGGCCGGCCCTCGGGACGGGCCGCCGCCGTACGCGGCTCTGCGGCTCCGGGATCAGGCCTCGGACACCTGCGCCGCGAGGTTCGCCAGCGTCGAGTCCAGGGCCTCCTGCGAGACCTCGGGGAAGCTGAGCTGCTTGAGGATGGCCTTGTCCGTGACCGCCGACCAGTCGTAGGTCACGGAGACCTCGGTGGAGTCCGGGCCCGCGGGCTGCAGTTCCCACACCCACTCCCACCCCGGGGGCACTTCACCGGCGGGCGCCGTCTTCCAGGCCAGCAGCTTGTTCGGGTCGTAGCCCACCACGTGGTTGTCGGTCTGGTAGTCACCGCCCATCTTGTCCCACTTCTGGTTCATGGTGAACGTCTGCCCGACGCCCGTGATGCGGTCCGACTTGCTGTCCGACTGCACCATGCCCGAGCCGTCGAGGGCGGCGTGGTGCGCGGGGTTGGACAGCAGGTCGAAGATCGCACCGGCGGGTGCGTCGATGGTGCGGGTCGCGGTAATGCGGGACTCGGTCATACGGGGTTCTCCTTCTGGTCGTGGACGACGGGTTTTACTTCGCGTCGTCCGGCGAAGATTCGTCGAGCGTCCAGCCGGTGATGGTCTCGAGGTCCTTCCCGGCGTCACGCGTGTACTGCCAGGCGCGCTGCCGCTGGTCCTGGAGATCCTGCCGGAAGCGGGCCTGGGTGGCACCGAGGGCCGGCACGCGGTCGATCACGTCCATGGCCAGCTGGAACCGGTCGATCTGGTTGAGCATCGCCATGTCGAACGGCGTCGTCGTGGTGCCCTCCTCTTTATACCCGCGTACGTGCAGGTTCGCGTGGTTGGTCCGCCGGTAGGTCAGGCGGTGGATGAGCCAGGGGTAGCCGTGATACGCGAAGACCACGGGCTTCCCGGTCGTGAACAGCGTGTCGAAGTCGCGTGCGGACAATCCGTGGGGGTGCTCGGAACTGTCCTGCAGGCGCATGAGGTCCACGACGTTGACCACGCGGATCCTGAGCCCCGGGATCGCCGCCTTGAGCAGCCCGGCCGCGGCCACGACCTCGAGGGTCGGCACGTCACCGGCACAGCCGAGGACGACGTCGGGCTCCACGCCCGGCTCCTCGGATCCCGCGAAGTCCAGGATGCCGATGCCCCGCTTCACGTGCAGATGCGCGTCCTCCGGTTCGAACCAGGTGGGCGCGGGCTGCTTGCCGGTGACGATCACGTTGATGGTGTCGCGGGTCCGCAGGCAGTGCTCGGTGACCGCGAGCATCGTGTTCGCGTCCGGCGGCAGGTAGACCCGGATGATGTCCGCCTTCTTGTTGACCACGTGGTCGATGAAGCCCGGGTCCTGGTGGGAGAACCCGTTGTGGTCCTGCTGCCAGACGTGACTGGAGAGCATGTAGTTGAAGGAGGCGATGGGCTGGCGCCAGGACAGCGCGCGGTGCACCTTGAGCCACTTCGCGAACTGGTTGAACATCGAGTCGACGATGTGCACGAACGCCTCGTAGCAGTTGAACACGCCGTGCCGGCCGGTGAGGAGGTAGCCCTCCAGCCAGCCCTGGCACAGGTGCTCGCTGAGCACCTCCATCACGCGGCCGGAGCGGGCGAGGTGCTCGTCGACGTCCTCGATGCGCGGCTGCCACGCCTTGTCCGTCACCTCGTACACGGTCGACAGCCGGTTCGACGCGGTCTCGTCGGGCCCGAACAGGCGGAAGTTGTGCGGGTTCTGCTCGATGACGTCCCGGAGGTAGCCGCCGACGGTCATCATCGGGCTGGCCTTCCCGACGCCCGGCCGGAGGACCTCGACGGCGTGCTCGGCGTAGGAGGGCAGCACGAGGTCGCGGAGGAGCCAGCCGCCATTGGCGTAGGGCGTCGCACTCATGCGGAGGGGGCCCTCCGGGGCGAGCGCGGCGATCGCGGGCCGGAGTTCCCCGGTGTCCGTGAAGAGCGAGCCCGGATCGTAGGACCGCATCCACTCCTCGAGCTGGTGCAGGTGCTCCTCGTTCTCGTGGATCCCGGACAGCGGCACCTGGTGCGCGCGCCACGTGCCCTCCGAGGGCAGGCCGTCGACCACGGCCGGCCCGGTCCAGCCCTTCGGCGAGCGCAGCACGATCATGGGCCACCGGGGGGCGGGCGCCTCCGGGGGTGCCGGTGCGGTGCGGGCCGCCGCCTGGATGGCGTGGATGTCGTCGATGCAGGCGTCCAGGACGGCGGCGAAGTCCCGGTGCGCGGCCTCCGTGGCCGAGGGGTCGGACACCGTGACGAAGTGCGGGTCGTAGCCGTAGCCGTACATGAGCTGCCGCAGCTGCTCCTCGGGCATGCGGGAGAGCACGGTGGGATTGGCGATCTTGTAGCCGTTCAGGTGCAGGATCGGCAGGACCGCGCCGTCGACCGCCGGGTCCACGAAGCTGGTCGAGTGCCAGCTCGCGGCGAGCGGGCCGGTCTCGGCCTCGCCGTCGCCCACCACCGTGGCGGCGATGAGGTCGGGGTTGTCGAAGACGGCACCGTAGGCGTGGGCCAGCGCGTAGCCCAGCTCCCCGCCCTCGTGGATGGATCCCGGGGTCTCCGGCGCCGCATGGGACGGGATGCCGCCGGGGTAGCTGAACTGCCTGAAGAGGGCGTCGAGCCCCGACCCGTCCCTGCCGATGGTGCTGT
This sequence comes from Arthrobacter sp. TJ-263, assembly GCF_058269155.1. NCBI lineage: Bacteria > Bacillati > Actinomycetota > Actinomycetes > Micrococcales > Micrococcaceae > Arthrobacter > Arthrobacter sp. TJ-263. The sequence continues at coordinate 436,818 of NZ_JBZCNE010000003.1, forward strand.
ACACCTCGGAGTACGTCCCCTCGAGCCAGGCGTTGGCCACGTTCGCGGGCCCGCCGTGGCCGGGACCCGTGACGAAGAGCATCTCCTGCCGTCGCTCCGAGATCACGCGGTTCAGGTGCGTGTAGACGAAGTTGAGCCCGGGCGTGGTGCCCCAGTGTCCGAGCAGCCGGGCCTTGACGTCCTCCGCGGCCAGCGGACGGGTCAGCAGGGCGTTGTCCCGCAGGTAGATCTGGCCCACCGAGATGTAGTTGGCCGCCCGCCACCAGGCGTCCAGTCCCCGGACATCGAGAGTGCTCATATCTGCCTCCTTGGGTGATGCGCTGTGGATTCGGGTCCGTTCAGAGTTCGACGACGACGTCGGACGGTGACTTGTCGGGACGCCAGCCGCGCCAGACGGGATGCCGGAGCCGCCCGGAGCCGGTCTGCTCGCTGTACTGGACCTCGCCCACCAGGGCCGGCCGGACCCAGTGGGCGTCGGATGCGTCGGCGCCCGGGACGTCGCCGAGCGGGGCGGTCTTGCGGGCCAGCTTCTTCAGGCGGGCGCCCACCTCCGCGAGATCGCGGTCCGTCAGCCCTGATCCCACACGGCCCACGTAGCGGAGGTCCACGCCGTCGGGCACGGCGACGAGCAGGGACCCCACCTTCGCCGCGCGGTTGCCCCGCCCGGGGCGCCAGCCGACGACGACGACCTCCTGCGTCTGCAGGTGCTTGATCTTCACCCACGACGCCGAACGCGCGCCGGGCTGGTAGTCGCTCGTGAGGCGTTTGGCCATGATGCCCTCCAGTCCCAGCTGCCGGCTCGCCTCAACCGCCTCCCGGAGCGTGGCGTCGAGTACCGGCGGGACCTGCACGTGCCCATCCTCGGCGTCGTCGACGGCTTTCCCGAGCAGTTCCCGGCGCTGGCGGTACTCGAGGCCCGTGAGGTCGTTGCCGTCGAGCTCCAGGAGGTCGAAGAGCATGAGGCGCACCGGCGTGATGGCCTGCGCGGCCTCGATCTCGGCGCGATAGGTCAGCTTCATGCGCGTCTGCAGGAGCCCGAAGTCGGGGCGGCCCCTGGCGTTCAACGCGACGATCTCGCCGTCGAGCACCGCACTGTCCGCGCTGAGGAGCCCGCCGAGGTCCCCGAGCTCCGGGTAGATGGGCGTGGTGTCCACCCCGTTGCGGCTGATCAGGCGGACCCCGCCGTCCCGGACGACGGCGATGCAGCGCACACCGTCCCACTTCATCTCGTACGCCCAGTCCTCCGGATCGGGGATGGCCTGCTCGGAGCCGAGGGTCGCCAGCATGGGCCGCACGGGGGTGGCATCCCCGGGCGGGGCAGGGGTGGCATCCATGCCGGCGTCCGTAGAGGTACCCGGGTCCTGCTCCGCGGCCGTGCCCGGGTCCTGCTGCGCCGTGGCGGGCTGCTCCTTCATCAGGTGGATCAGCCAGTTGCTCCTGGCGCCCGGCGCGCCGCCCGTGTTGATGAGCGCGTAGCGGCGGATCGCGGCGCCACCCCGCGCGAGGCCGCCGTCCGGCCTCCCGTGGAGCGTGCAGATGACTTCCTTGCCGTCCCTCCACTTCTCCAGCTCGTAGGTCCCCGCATCCCAGATGGTCACGTCTCCCGCACCGTATTCCCCCTTGGGAATGGTTCCTTCGAAGGAGCCGTAGTCGAGGGGGTGGTCCTCGGTCTGCACGGCCAGGTGATTCCTGTCCGGCGTCAGGGGAGGGCCCTTGGGGACGGCCCAGGAGACGAGTACGCCCTCGCGTTCCAGCCGGAAGTCGTAGTGCAGCCGCCGCGCGTGATGCTCCTGGATCACGAAGCTGTTGCCGCCCGCCGACCCCACGGCGTCGGGAATCGGTTCGGGTGTCTTCGACGCATCGCGCATCGACCGGTACGTCGAGAGCCGGTCCGAGGCGGCAGCTCCGCCGTCCTCCGCCGACGAGGGAGGGTGCGTCGCGGGAGCCAGGACATCCCCCAGTGCCTCGACCCGCTGCAGGACGTCGCGGTAGTCGAGGTGGCGGAGCCCCGCGGAGCCGATCTCCTCCCAGGTGCGCGGGGCGGCGACGGTCGGCTCGAGCCGCCCGCGCAGCGAGTAGGGGCTCACCGTCGTCTTGTTCGCGTTGTTCTGGCTCCAGTCCACGAGCACCTTGCCGGGGCGGAGGGCCTTTTTCATGTCGCTGACCGCGAGGTCCGGGTGGTCGGCCTCGAGGGCGCGCGCGAGTTCGTGGGCGACGGCGGACACCTGTCCGGAGGTCTGCCGGCCGTCGAGGGCGCAGTAGAGATGGATCCCCTTGGAGCCGCTGGTGACGGGGAACGGCTCGAGCCCCATGCCCTGCAGGATGGGCCGGGCGAGTTGGGCCACGGCGGCACAGTCCGCCAGTCCCGCGCCGTCGCCGGGGTCGAGGTCGAGGACGAGGCGGTCGGGGTTCGCCGGGGTGCCGTCCGCCGCGAAGCGCCACTGGGGCACGTGGAGCTCGAGTGCCGAGATCTGCCCCAGCCAGGTGAGCGTGGCGAGGTCGTCGACCATCGGATAGACGTTGGTGTGGTCCTTGTGCTTGATCGCGTTCCGCGGGACCCAGGCGGGGGCGTTCTCGTCGATGTTCTTCTGGAAGAACACCTGGCCCGGGTCCTCGGGCGTGCCGACCCCGTGCACCCAGCGCTTGCGCGTCACCGGGCGGTGCGCTGCATGGCGGATCAGGTGGGGCGCCACGGCCGCGTAGTAGGCGAGGACGTCGGCCTTGGTGGTGCCGGTGGCGGGATACAGCACCTTGTCCAGGCTGGAGAGGCGCAGCGTGCGCCCGTCGACGGTGACGGTCTGCTGCCCTGCGGAGCGGGGAGGGGCCATTCCCCCAGTCTTGACCGGATGCCCGCGGTATTCCAGTCCCAATCGGCGCTCCGGCCCCGGGGAGTCCCCGGAGGGTCCCCGCGGAGGCTCAGTCCCCGAACTGCCGGCGGTACCGGGCCACGTAGGTGTCCCAGACCGCGGGATCCTGCCCGAGGCTGCGCTTGTTCAGGAAGTCGTCGAGGCCCGCGATGGTGAGGTGCCACCCGGCCGCCATGGTCGCCGAATGGCGGGGGCTGCCGGGGGTCAGGAACAGCACCAGCTGCGTGCCGTTCTCCGCGGTCCGCGCGAGCTCCCAGCGGAGGGTGTCCCGCTCCCAGGTGTAGGCGAGCACCGACGGCCTCTCGGCCTCCAGTACCGTCCCGCGCAGGGGCTTCTGGTCGGCGAAGCGGAACAGGATCTCCTCGTCCTTGCGCGGCTCGAACTCCATCTCGCACGGGAACCAGTACTTCAACTTGTCGACCTCGGTGAGGTGCTTCCACAGCACGGTCGGCGGGAACGCGAACTGGAACTCCAGGCGCAGCACGGTCCCGCCGTCGTCGCTGGTGGTCTTGCTGACGATGGGCTCTACGGTCTCGGAAGTCACACCCCAAGTCTAGGGGTGGGCGGAGGGCATCCTCTGGCCCGGTAAGCCTGCTTGGTGTTCACTTGTGCCATGAGAGCCATCTGGAAGGGTGCCGTCGCGTTCGGCCTGGTCAACGTGCCGGTCAAGGTCTACAGCGCCACGGAGGATCACGACATCTCCCTGCACCAGGTGCACGACAAGGACGGCGGCCGCATCCGCTACCAGCGGCGCTGCGAGGTGTGCGGGGAGGTGGTCGACTTCAAGCACATCGACAAGGCGTTCGACGACGGCGAGCACACGGTGGTGCTGACGGACGAGGACCTCTCCGCCCTGCCGGTCGAGAGGAGCCGGGAGATCGAGGTGGTCGAGTTCGTCCCGAGCGACCAGATCGACCCCATCATGCTCGACCGCGCATACTTCCTGGAGCCCGACAGCACTTCGACCAAGGCCTACGTCCTGCTGCGACGCACGCTCGAGGAGACGGACCGCACGGCGATCGTGCAGTTCTCCCTCCGCCAGAAGAGCCGCCTCGCCGCCCTGCGCGTCCGGGGTGACGTCCTCATGCTCCAGACGCTCCTCTGGGACGACGAGGTGCGTGAGGCGTCCTTCCCGGCCCTCGAGGAGAAGGTGCGGATCTCGGCCAAGGAGAAGGAGATGTCGGCCGCCCTCGTGGACTCCTTCTCCACCGACTTCGATCCGGAGAACTTCACCGACGAGTACCAGGTGCAGCTGCGCACCCTGATCGACGCGAAGATCGAGAAGGGCGACACCCTCGACACCGAGGAGACATTCGGCGGAGCCAAGGACGAGGACGACGACGCCACCGTGCTGGACCTCATGGAGGCCCTGCGGCGCAGCGTCGAGAAGAACCGCGAGAAGAAGGCCGGGTCCGCGAAGGAGTCCGGCTCGTCCAGGAAGAAGGGTGCGTGATGGGTTTCTTCACCGACAGCCTCGGCCGCCAGACGGTCGCCCAGAAGCCGAACGCCCCGATCCTGGGGTGGGCGGTGCTCGGCGCGGCCTCCTTCCTGGCCCTCGACGAGGACAATCGCGAGCGCCTGCGCCGGGCCAGCGCCGTGTGCCTGGCCGTCTGGGCCGCCCTCGAGGTCGTCTCCGGGCGGAGCGGTTTCCGTCGCAGTGCAGGCGCACTGACCCTGTCCTGGCTCTGGCGGCGTGTGAACGCCTGACCTAGCGCTGCTCGAAGACGTCGGGGACGCCGTCGTTGTCCGCGTCGATCTTCTCCTGTTCCTCGATCTCGCGGTACCGCTTGTTCCGCCGGCGCAGCACCACGGCTGCGGCCAGCGCGGCGATCAGGGATCCGGCGAGGATGGCGACCTTCGCGTGGTCGTCCTCGGGCGTCCCCTGACCGAAGCCGAGTTCGCTGATGAGCAGCGACACCGTGAAGCCGACGCCCGCCAGCAGGGCGACGCCGACGATGTCCACCCAGGTGAGGTCGGGGTCCAGGCTCGCCTTGGTGGTCTTCGTGACGGCGAGGGTGGCCAGCAGGATGCCCACGGGCTTGCCGATGACGAGGGCCACCATGATGCCGACGGCGATGGGATCGGTGATGGCGCTCACGAGTCCCTCCAGGCCACCGATGGCCACTCCGGCGGAGAAGAAGGCGAAGACGGGGACGGCGAAGCCCGCGGACAGCGGGCGGATGCGGTGCTCGAGGGTGTCGGCCAGGCCGTCGGGCTGCACGTCGTGCGCCTTGGCCGGCCCGTCGGCCGGTTCGGTGTCGACGGGCTGCGCCGGGTCGTCGAGGTCGGACGCCTTCACGCCATGCGGGAGGACGGGGATGGCGAACCCGAGCAGGACGCCGGCGACGGTGGCGTGCACCCCGGATTCGTGGACCAGGGCCCACACCACGAACCCGAGCGGGAGCAGGATCAGCCAGGGGGCCCAGGCCCGGCGCTGGAAGAAGGTCGGGAAGCGCTGCGCGAGGAAGGCGTAGACCGCCAGCGGGACGATCGCGATCAGCAGTGGCGGGACGGAGATGTCCTCCGAGTAGAAGAACGCGATGATGCTGATCGCCAGGAGGTCGTCCACCACGGCGAGCGTCAGCAGGAAGATGCGCAGTGCGCTGGGGAGTGACGAGCCGACGACGGCGAGGACGGCCACCGCGAAGGCGATGTCGGTCGCGGTCGGGATCGCCCAGCCGCGCAATGCCTCGGGGCCGGCGCTCAGCGTGATCGCGACATATACCAGTGCGGGCACGACGACTCCGCCGATCGCCGCTGCGACGGGCACGACCGCGCGGTCGAACTTGCGCAGGTCACCGGCGACGAACTCGCGCTTCAGCTCCAGGCCCGCGAGGAAGAAGAAGATGGCGAGCAGGCCGTCCGCGGCCCAGGCCCCGATACTCAGCTCGAGGTGCCAGGGCTCGTAGCCGAACCTGAAGTCACGCACCGCGAAGTAGGTGTCCGCTGCGGCGGTGTTCGCGAGGACGAGCGCCAGGACGGTGGCGAGGAGGAGCAGGCCTCCACCGACGGTCTCCTTGCGCAGGATGCCGGAGATGCGCAGGTGTTCCGGGTAGCTGCTGCGGCTGAAGACGATGGCGCCGCGGGGTGGTCCGGGCGGACTGGACGGTGCGTGACTGGAGGTCATGGGTTCCTGGGATCGGGCTCGCTCGTATGAGCGCCGACCAGACTTCCCGGCTCACCAAGACCTCCAGCGTAGCGCGCGGGCGGAGCGGACCGTGAAAAAAGACGCCGCAGCAGGGGGCTTGCGCTGCCCGCTCAGACGAGGGAACTGAAGTGCTCGGCCTTGCCGGTCGGTCCCGCCACGATGATCTCGTCGTCGTCGTACAGGGTGGTCTGCGCTGTCGTGTAGTCCCATTCGCCGCCCTTGCGCTTGACGGCGACAACCGTGACGCCGTGTTTGGCGCGCAGGCCAGTGGTGCCGAGCTCGCGGTCCCAGTACTCCCGTGGCGGCCGGGTCTTGACCATGGCGAAGTTGTCCTCGAACTCGACGTAGTCGAGCATGGTGCCACGGACGAGGTGGGCGACGCGCTTGCCCATGTCGTGCTCGGGACGGATCACGCGCTCCACACCCAGCTGGGAGAGGATCTGGGCGTGCGGCTCGCTGACGGCCTTCGCCCAGATGGTGGGCCGATCGAAGCGTAGGAGGATCGATGTGGTCAGGATGCTCGCTTCCAGGTCGCTGCCGATGCCCACGACGACGCGGTCGAAGTCCGGCAGCGACAGCTGGCGCAGGGCCTCCTCCTTCGTGGTGTCGGCACGCACCACGTGCGTGAGCAGGCCGTTGTAGGACTGGACGGTGTCCTCGTCGTCGTCGATCCCGAGGACTTCGGTCCCGGCGTTCTCGAGTTCGAGGGCCAAGGCACCTCCGAACCGGCCGAGGCCGATGACGGCGACGGAATCCGCGGCAGCGATCGCATCGGCGGGCCTGGAGGAGAAGATGTGGTGCCTAGCCAATGAGGGGCCTTTCCTTCGGGTATTCGTAGTAGAGGGGTTTGGAGCGCAGCGCCAGCGCCGTGGCGAGGGTGACCGGGCCGAGGCGTCCGGCGAACATCACGAGGATCAGGACCACCTGGCCCGCGGACGGGATGCCGGCCGTGATGCCCGTGGAGAGGCCGACCGTCGCGAAGGCGGAGATCACCTCGAAGAGGATCCGGTCGAGGCCGAAGTCGGTGGTGAGCATGAGGAACATGGTCGCGGTGGTGACGAGCCCGACGGCGAGCAGGACGATCGAGATGGCCTGCCGCTGGGCGGAGCGGGGCAGGCGCTTGCCGAAGACGTTGACGGCGGTGCCTCCGCTGATCTCGGTGTAGAGGATGAAGAACAGAACCCCGAACGTGGTGATCTTCAGGCCACCGGCTGTTCCGGCGGGGCCGCCTCCGATGAACATCAGCACGTCCATGACCAGGAGGGTCACCGGATCGAGGTGCGCGAAGTCGACGCTGTTGAAACCGGCCGTCCGTGTCATCACGGACTGGAAGAATCCCGCGAGGATCCGCTCCCGCGGCCGCATCGCCCCGAGGGTGGCGGGGTTGGACCACTCGACGAGGGTGATGCAGACAGTACCCAGGACGAGCAGGGCCACCGTGCCGCTCAGGACGAGCTTGGTGGTCATGTGCCACTTCCGGGGGAACCGGAAGTGGCGGCGCAGCTCGAAGAGGACCGGGAAGCCCAGCCCGCCGATGATGACGGCGGCGCAGATCGGCAGGCAGATCCACGGGTCGCCCACGAATCCGATCAGGCTGTCGCTGAACAGCGCGAATCCGGCGTTGTTGAAGGCGGACACCGCGTGGAAGATCCCGAGCCACACCGCTTCCCCGAAGTCGTGGCCGTAGTGCAGCCGGAAGCGGGCGGCGAGCAGCACCGCCGTCACGGACTCCACGACCAGGGTGATCCGCAGGACGCCCAGGAGCACGGTGCGGACGTCGCCGAAACCCACGCTCTTGGTCTCCGCCGCCGTCGAGATGCGCGAGCGAAGGCCCATCCGGCGGGCCAGGAGGACACCCAGGAGGGAGGCGAAGGACATGATGCCGAAGCCGCCGACCTGGATGAGCCCCAGGATGATCACGTGGCCGGCACCGGTCCAGTAGACCGGCGTGTCGACGACGATCAGACCGGTGACACAGACGGCGGAGGTGGCCGTGAAGAGCGCCTCGAGGAACGTGGCGCTTCCTGCTCCCACCTTCGAGCTCGGGAGCATCAGCAGCACCGTACCGACGAGGATCGCCGCCCCGAAGCCCAGCACGATCACCTGGGCAGGATGGCGGGGACCGAGCCGTTCCAGCCGGACAGCGACGGTGTGTGCGGCCCGGTGCAGGCGGGCGGCCGTGGAACGGCGGAACTTCCGGACCGGTGCGGTGCGTGACGTGACGGGGATGCCCTCGACCTCCGGGGACGGTGCGACCGGTGCGGACGATCCGCACCGGTGGCTCATTCAACCCGACGACCGGTCGCGGATGTGGCGTCTTTACGCTTTTTTGATGCGCCCTGCGCCGTGAGGAGCCCTGCCTCCCGCAGCAGCTCGTTGGTCGAGCGTCAGGCCCGGACGAGGAGGTCCGGCAGGTCGGCGATCGTCGGCACCTCGTGGTCCGGGCGTGTCATGACGGCCGGGTAGGGTCCCCCGGAGCGGTTGAGCCAGACCGTGCGGAGACCAGCCCGCGCGGCCCCGTCAATGTCCCACGGGTGGACCGCGACGAGTACGACGTCGTCCGCCGCCCGCTGGATCGCCCGGAGGGCATAGGCATAGGACTCCGGGGCGGGCTTCCATCGCGGTGCGTCCTCGACGGACAGGACGGGGCCGACGTCGGCGCGGACGCCTCCCCGCTCGAGGAGCGCCTCCGCGGTCGCGGCAGCGCCGTTGGTGAGCGCTGCCAGCTCGAAGCCCCGGCCGGTCAGGGCCCGGAACCCCTCGACGACGTCCGGGTGGAGGGGCAGCCCCTGCAGGCTCGTCATCACGTGCGCGACCGCATCCTCGACGTCCCGGTTGAGCGGCTGCCCCGCGAGGACCGTGCGGAGGGCATCATCGGCGACCTCGCCGAAGGGCACGTTGTACCCGGCGGCCGTGAGGGCGAACCCGTCACGGAGCACCGAGGCGAACCACAGCGCGGCCAGCTGCGGGGGAGCGCCGACCTCCTCGAAGTGCTGGGACATCCGCCCCATGTCCGAGAGGGTCTCGTTGACGTCGAACAGCACGAGGGGCAGGGCCATTACTGGCGGTACCCCTCCACCTGGCTGACGGGACGGGTGCCGGCATCGGCCGGGTTCTCTCCGGCGTCGGCCTTCGCCCGGCGCTGGCGCAGCAGGTCCCAGCACTGGTCGAGATCCTCCTCGACGCGCTTGAGGCGGGTGGCGTGGTCCTGCTGCTCCGCTCCCGCGCCGGCGTCCTGGGGCTGCTCCCGGAGGTCGTGCTCTTCCTGGACGAGTGTCTGGATGCGCTGCAGGATGTCCTGGTTGTCCATGGTGCTGTCCCTTCGTGCGGTGGTGCCCGGCAGGCGCCCAAAACGCTCAGCAGGCTTTCCTTCAGGCTACTGAGGCAGCACAGCGATGACCAGCACGGTTATCGGCGGGAATCCGGGCGCGGCCACACCCGCACTGCCGTACCGGGGGAATTTGGCGCGGCGCCCGGATGGCCTAAGCTATGGGAGAACCAGTTGCCTGTGTAGCTCAGTCTGGTAGAGCATCCGCTTCACACGCGGAAGGCCCGGGGATCGAGGCCCCGCGCAGGCACGAGGATCGGCTGGAGACAGCACCACGGAGAAGGTCCGTACCGATACGTCGGAACGGACCTTCTCTGCGTCCCGGGGTTTTCGTCCTGAGCGAACACCACCTCTTAGCACTCGCCGGGTCCGAGTGCTAACATTTTTCGTAGTTGAGCGGAGGGCGCTCAACCCTGAAGAACCAACCACCTGCCGGTGGCATCAGCGAAGGAGTTGTTTCCCGTGGCCATGAAATTCGATCCTTTCCGCGAGCTGGACCGCGTGACCGGCGCCCTGTTGGAGGGCCGCCCCGGACTGCGCCTCATGCCGATGGACCTCTACCGGGAGAAGGACCACTACGTCCTCTCCGCGGACCTCCCGGGCATCGACCCGGGATCGGTCGACATCGACGTCGACGGCCAGCTCCTGACGATCCGCGCCGAACGCACGCTGCGCAGTGCCGAGGGCGTCAAGTGGCTGACCCGCGAGCGTGAGAGCGGTTCGTTCCTGCGCCAGCTCAACCTCGGCCAGGGCGTCGACACGGAGGGTATCGCCGCCCGCTACGAGAACGGCGTCCTCAGCGTGACGATCCCCGTCATCGAGCGCGCGAGGCCCCGCAAGATCGAGGTGGTCAGCGGGGAATCCGCCGAGCCGGTACGGTCCTCCGCCTCCGATCCGGCCCCCCAGGGCGCCGTCGACGCGTAGGACCGCCCACCCGAGTACCCCCGGACAACCGCCCGGGGGTACTCGGCGTCGATCCCCACGTTCCCCTTGCATGCTGCGCGGCCGGGTGCGAAGGATGGGGACATGGACTTCACACCGAGCAGAGCAATCGTCACGGGTTCCGATTCCGGCATCGGCCGCGCGACGGCCATCGCCCTCGCCGCGGCGGGCTGCGACGTCGGCGTCACCTGGCACTCCGACCGGGAGGGAGCCGAGGAGACCGCGCGGCTCGTACGGGAGAAGGGCGCGCGGGCCGCCGTCGCGCGACTCGACACCACGGACGCGCCGGCCTGCGGCGACGTCGTCGACCAGCTCGCTCACGAACTCGGCGGGCTCGACGTCTTCGTCAACAACGCCGGCGTCAACGGCGGCACCATGTTCATGGAGACGGACTGGGACACGTGGCGCGGCACCATGGGCGCGAACCTCGACGGTGCGTTCGTCTGTCTCCAGCGCGCGGCACGGCACATGATCGACGGCGGCCGCGGTGGACGCATCATCGCCGTCACCAGCGTGCACCAGGAGCAGCCCCGCGTGGGATCGGCGGCGTACGACGCCTCCAAGCACGGCCTCGGCGGTCTCATCCGGACCATCGCCCTCGAACTGGCGGACCGGGGCATCACCGCCAACGCCGTGCTGCCCGGCGAGATCAACACCCCCATGAACGACTCCGAGGAACAGGACCCCCACTCCATGGACCGTCCCGGCATCCCGCTCGGACGCCCCGGCGCGCCCGAGGAGATCGCGGACGTCGTCGCCTTCCTCGCCTCCGGTGCCTCCAGCTACGTCAACGGGGCATCGTTCGTGGTCGACGGCGGCATGCTCCTCATGGGACCCCAGGCGGGGTCGCACCTGACGAGCGGGGACTGGCGGACGCTGTGACCTCGCCGCGACGAAAGCGGCCTCAACCTTCAGCAGCCATTCACGCGCCGTTCAGGAAGCGTGGCTAGCGTTGGAGTCCCGGAACCTTCCGAAAGGCCCACCATGAACGCTCTCCCTGCAGCCCCCGATTCCGAGGTCCAGGACTGGTCGGGCTTCACGCGCGGCCAGCATGTCACCCTCCACCACGCCACGGGCCCCCAGCTCGGCGGTGTCCTGGACATGAGGACCGACGACGCCTCCGTGGTGTGGATCCTGCTGAACGACGGCGGCGGCCGGCGGCTCGTCCACCGGGCGGACGGCTACCGCCTCCGTCACGCCTGACCCGCCCCGCCCGCTGAGGGTCCGTCCACCTGCCGTCCACCTTGGGTTCACCGGACGGCCACCTGTAACGTGACCGGGGTGAGAATTCGTACCGCCCTGTCCCTGACGCTCGCCGTCGCCCTCGGCCTGACCGCCTGCGGATCCGACTATCCCCTCGGGCCGGAGCAGGAAGCGGCAGCCAGGAACGGCGACATGGGACTCCAGGGCGCAGTGACGGCCTCCGGGTCCTCCGCTCAGGGACCGGCCATGGATGCGTGGCGCACGGGGTTCTCCGCCGTGTACCCCCGAGCCCAGGTGCAGTACTCGCCAGATGGTTCCGGTGCGGGACGCGGTGCGCTGCTCGCAGGCGCCGTGGGCTTCGCCGGCTCGGATGCCTACCTCAGCGACGAGGAACTCACGGAGTCCACAGAGGCGTGCGGACCGGACGGCGCCTTCAACATCCCCGCCTACGTCTCGCCGATCAGCGTGGCGTTCAACCTGCCCGGGATCTCGGCACTGAACCTTGACGCCGCCACCGTCGCCCGGATCTTCCGCGGTGAGATCACCAGGTGGGACGATCCCTCGATCACCGCGCAGAACGACGTCGACCTCCCCGCGCTGTCCATCGCGGCAGTGAGCCGCTCCGACGACTCGGGCACCACCGAGAATTTCACCGACTACCTCCACGCCGTGGTCCCGGAGATCTGGACCGAGGAGGCCGACGGGACGTGGCCGGCGGGCCTCGCCAACGAGAACGCCAAGGGAAACGCAGGCGTGGTCAGCACCGTGGCCGCCACCGTCGGCGCCGTGACGTATGCCGATGACTCCGCCGTCGGCGGTCCCCTCGGACGGGTGGCACTGAAGGTCGGCGGAGACTACGTGGACGTGAGCTCCGAGGCCGCCGCGGCCGCCGTCGACCTCGCGGGCCGCGTGCCCGGACGCAAGGACCACGACATCGCCCTGGACCTCGACCGGAGGACCAGCGAACCCGGGGTCTACCCGCTGGTCCTGGTGTCCTACCACGTGTACTGCTCGCGGTACGAGAACGAGGCGACCGCCGACGTCGTGCGCGCATTCGGCACCTACGCCGTCAGCGAGGAAGGCCAGGTCGGAGCCGCAGAGGCCACGAGGAGTTCGCCCATCTCACCGGAACTGTCACGCCAGGCCACCGACGCGATCGCATCCATCGAGGTGGGAGACATCCCCTAGGACGCGGAAAGGCGGACCCCCGACGGGATCCGCCTCCTGCGGCACCGGGCCCGTCAGCCGACGCGCGGGCCGCCCGACTCGGGATCGTCCGCCGAGGTGTCGGGCCAAGTGCCGTTAGCCGGCTCCCCCTCGGACGTGACACCCGAGGGCGGTGCCGCGACGTCGCCGCGCCAGGCGCCGGTCTCGCCGCCGCTCTTCTCGATGAATGCCTTGAACCGCTTGAGGTCCCCCTTCACCTGTGAGGCATCGGCGTTGACGACGGCCCCGACCTTCTCGATGAACGTCTCCGGGTGCCAGTCGATCTGCACCATGAGCCGCGTGGTGTTCTCGTCCAGGCGGTGGAAGGTGACCACGCCGGCATGGGATTTCCCGTCGGTGCTCGTCCACGCCACACGCTCGTCGGGGTGCTGCTCGGTGATCTCGGCATCGAACTCGCGATGCACGCCCCCGATGCTGGTCACCCAGTGCGTGGAGGTGTCCGAGGTCTGCGTGACCGACTCCACGCCGCCCATGAACCGGGGGAAGCTCTCGAACTGCGTCCACTGGTTGTAGGCGGTGCTGACCGGTACTGATACGTCGATGGATTCCTGCACTGAAGCCAAAACGGTTCCTCCTTGGTCGGACTCCGGCGCCGTCCGAACCCCTTCGCAGGGCATGCGACACGACGAAACCGTAAGTCCCCTTAGCGTAGGCAGAGCGGCTGGAATTGGCCAACGCGCAGGGCTAGGGTGAAAGAAGTCCTTCCGGCAGGAATCAGCGCCTCCGGCGCCCGCCCGGGAGGAGAAAATCTCTCTAGCACTGGAGGATCCATGAAGGCATCACCCACTCTCACAGACAACATGCAGGCTGTTCTCGTCGACCTCATCGAACTGCACCTGCAGGGCAAGCAGGCCCACTGGAACGTGGTCGGCAAGAACTTCCGTGACCTTCACCTGCAGCTGGACGAGATCATCGAGGACGCCCGCGCATTCGCGGACGAGATGGCGGAGCGGATGCGCGCACTGCACGCCGTGCCCGACGGCCGCAGCGTGGCCGTGGCCGAAGGGACCAAGATCGATCCGTTCCCGGCCGGCCTCGTCTCGACCAAGGACACCGTGGGCCTCGTGGTCCGGATGCTGAACGCCACCGTCAAGACCATGCGGGACGTCCACGACCAGATCGACGAGGAGGACCCGACCACCGCGGACCTGCTGCACGGCTTCATCGCGAAGCTGGAGCAGTACGCGTGGATGGTGGACGCCGAGAACATGGAGCCCACGGCGGAGGTCGTCACCCCCGCCGGCACCGAGAAGGCCACCGTCTGACGATGTGACCTGATTCCCTGATGTTCGGGAGGGGGACGCGCATCGGCGCCTCCCCCTCCCGTGTGTCCGGGGACTTTCCGACTACCCCCTGATCGGCTTGCATCAGGTGGGCCTCGTCCTGCGCCGATGCTGCCTCTGCAGGGGTGTGGATCCGCCTGTTCCTCTCCGCTGTCGGTGAGCGCGTCGGCGGCTGGCGGTGCGCACCGCTCGGCGGTTGGGCAGCTCCGAGCCGCGGGTCGTGCAGCCTGACCTGGGCCCGAAACCCTCGGCGGGAAGCGAGTCCAGCCTGGCACCAGTCCCGGTCGCCGACGTGGATGCCACGTCGCACAAAGTACCGGCGACACTAGTGCCGCGACACTTCATGGTGAGACGACTTTTCAAGACAGTCACAGCCCCGGAATTCCGGGGGAGCTTCTAAGTGCTGGCTCCTCGCGTCCCGTGTCTCGTGAACCTGTAGTTTTTCGAGACAACCTCGGCGAGCAGCCGACCAGGATCGGCGTTTCACTTAGGGTGCCTTCCCGCCCATCTTCATCGTCCCGGGTAAACGTCCGCTCCCCGATCTCACGGCACTGGCCAGCCCTCTGGGTCCCAGCAGGAGCGATGAACGACTGGCTTGCGAACAGTCCGAGTAGTGGCCTTGCCCGATCTGTGATCGAGGGTAGGTTCCTGACTAGAGCCTTGTCCTCGACTGTACATAGATGATGCAGTGAAGCGATGCATCGGATCCTGTTGCGCGATGTAATCATCGACGCTCCGAACGAGGTGTTCGCAACGACTCGGAACTTCTGGTGGCTATCAGAGCTTGAGTGGAGACCACTTCCGCAGCCTGACTTGAGCCCACTACCCCCGCATGACGATTCGCCCGTGGACTAACTGCATGTCGGCCTACCCCTCTTTCGGTGGTGGGCTCCGGTTGGTGTTGTGCGGTTCCGCTCGGGCTATGTCTTGTAAGGACGTTCGGAGTTGTTTGATGCCGTCGCGAATGCGGGTCTCAGGTGTTAAGTTCCTGTTCGGCGCTCATGGCGAGTTCTCGCAATGTCTGTTCATCTTCGGGTGAGAAGTTTCGAGGGTTTTGGTCGATGATGCACAACGTCCCGACGGTCCATCCGCGGAGTCCTTGCAGAGGGTGGCCGGCGTAGAAGCGAATGTAGGGCTCGCCCAGGACTAGGGTGTTGGCTTTGAAGCGGGGATCGGTTCGGGCGTCATTGACGATGAGAGGTCCCGCGTTGCGGATCGTGGCGTTGCAGAACGAGATCTCCCGGGGCATGTTCTGAGACACGTTACCCACCCTGGATTTGAGGAACTGGCGGTGGTCATCGATCAGGGCGATGGTCGCTGTACTGACCCCGAAGCGATCCTTGGCCTGACGTGTGATCCGGTCCAATCGCTCCTCGACAGGTGTATCCAGCAGGTGGGTGCGTGTGACAGCATCTAGGCGTTCTGATTCCGCTTCTGCCGCCGACAGCAGAAACGCACCGGCGGCCCCGAGCATCCTCCGACCGTCATCGTCCGGCATGACCGCTTGGCTTCCGGTGCTGTTTGGGACCCGGATGGCTGAAGAAGCATCCATGAGGAGTTCGTTGGCTGCTGCGGCCAGCACATCACGGTCGAACACGGGAATATCGAAATGGCCGCCAAGGTAAGCATTTACCTCCAGCTGGGACAGGTTCCCGCCAAGGCCGAAGTAGCTGATCCAGAGTTTCCCGACGGGCAGGCCGGCTTCGATGAGCGCGGCGCGCGTAGGATCCTGGTAGGCGTGTTGATCCACAATGAACGTCCCGGTTGAATGAAGGCCGACCACGATGGTGTCGAAACCCCGAACCACCACGGATCAGCATGCTTGTTATTTCACGGTACTGCGTGCCGCTGGAACCCACGAGGAATCCAAGAGGACGTTACTTGGGTGCACTGACGTGCTGGGTCGTGCATGGGATGCGCTGCGGAGCCGCGGTTCTCCCGGTGTCATGGGATCAACGGTGAAAGGTGCTCAAGTCAGGCTGCGAAGGCGGTCTCCACCGAAGCTCCTCCGATCACCGACGGAGTCTTGCTGGCGCGCTCCGTTGTGGGGCGGGGTGGCGTAAATTGGCGCTCATGCAGGACAACACGTGTCCCGAGCAGGAACCTACGCATTCTGATGCCACCAACCCGCAGGCCCTGATGCTCGAGGACCAGAACATCGCGGACTTCCTCGACCATCTATCGGTGCTGGGGGAGCAGCTTTTCGCTAATGGGGGGTCAGTGCCGTGCGGGCTGATGTCTCGACGCGGCAACCGGCAACTGAGTGTCCAGAGCAGCTCCGGTACGGCCGCAGCCTTGAATGAGGTCCACCACGCCGACGGAGAAGGGCCCTCCTTCGTCGCGATGACCACCAACGAGATTGTCGTGGTCGACGACGCCCGGCACGATCCGCGATGGCCCCAGTATTTCCGTTCCTCGGCTGTCACCGGGTTCGCGTCAATGCTCAGCGTTCCGCTGGAGGTTGGGAACGAGGGAATCGCGGCGCTCAACTTTTACGCTCGACCGGCCGGATACTTCACGGTCGAGAGGCAGCGCATTGCTGCTGTGTTCGCCGCTCAGGCCGGCAAGGCCCTTGAGATGGCGATGCGGGTGGCCCGATATCAGGACGCGGCCTCTGACATGCGTACAGCGATGGAGGCGCGAACCAGTATCGACATGGCCGTCGGCATCATCATCGGCCAGAACAGATGCACTCAGGAGGAAGCGTTCGAGATCCTCCGACGAGCGTCGAACACCCGGAACGGAAAAATCCGCGATATCGCCCAGGGCCTGGTTGTGCACGCCACTGGATCCGCCCCGCGCACCTACTTCACCAACTGAGCCACACCTTCCCGCCAGCGGTGGTGGGCTCAAATCAGACTACGGAGCATGAACGGCCGACGATCCTCGAGCGGGACGTTTAACTAACGGGTAGGTTCCGATTCCACGGGAGCATTGATGCCGCCATGCATGGCGCTCATACTCAGATTCAAAGTGCATGCAACCGGCACCAACCGCTGGTCAACCCTAGGAGTGAGATGTCTGGTGCAACATTGGCGAAGTCCACAATGAAGTTCGGCGTGAGGTTCGGCATCGCGGCGGTGGTGCTGCTCGTCCTGGGGCCGATCATCAACGCGAACTTCGGCATTGGAGACAGTCTGAACTTCGCTCCGCTTCCCGCGGTATGGGAAGCCGCACCAGTCGCCGTGATGGTATCGCTGACCTATCTGGTTCTGCTGGTTGCTTGCGTGTTGCTCTCGGCGATACTCATCACGGCCTCGCTGGTCATTCGTCATAGTGAAGCAAGTGAAGAGACACGAGTGAACGACGGTTCGACCTCCGCCGCTCACTGAGCTAACAACTTCTCCTCAGGCCGGCACCTGCCCGATGGAGGATCCCTCAGCGGGACGGTTATTGCAACCGACTGCGATAGCGCTCAAGCGTTTCGACAATAGGGCCTATGACGACGGGAAACTTGTCAACTTCCGCTGCTTCTATGGCACGAGGGTTAGGCGTGGCAAGTTGCTTGACCAGAGCCGACTTCACGTCGGGCCGTTTCACGCCATCGGGAAGCCCAAACGTAAGGATGTCGAAGGCTCGCTCTTAGTAGTGCGGAACCGACGCCCGCACTCGTCCGTGATCCGGGTTCTCACTCATCAGGTGTGGGTGTGCCCGGAGCTCAGGGCCGCTGGTAGCCATCAGGGAAGTGTAATCAAACGACTCCGAGTGCAAGCATGGCGTCCGCGACTTTCACGAAACCGCTGATATTGGCGCCTGCCACATAGTCTCCCGGTAAGCCATACTCCTCCGCAGTTGCCGCGCACCTGTCATGGATGCCCACCATGATTTCAGTGAGGCGCTGCTCGGTATGCTCGAAGGTCCAGGAATCGCGGCTGGCGTTCTGCTGCATCTCCAGCGCCGAGGTTGCAACACCACCGGCGTTGGCAGCCTTCCCAGGACCGAACAAGACACCTGCCTGCTGAAAAGCTTCCACTGCTTGAGGGGTGCATGGCATATTCGCCCCTTCCGCAACCGCCAGCACCTCGGAGCGAATGAGCGATCCGGCGGCTGCTTCGTCGAGTTCGTTTTGCGTGGCACACGGCAGCGCGACGGTTGCTCCCACATCCCAGATAGAACCTCCCGCCACGAAGTGAGCACCGGAGCCTCGACGGCGCGCATACTCGGAAATCCGTTCGCGATCATTTTCCTTTACCTCGCGTAGCAGGTTTACGTCGATGCCCGCCTCGTCCACGACATACCCCGAGGAGTCCGAACAGGCCACGACTGTCGCACCGAAATGCTCTGCCTTCGCGATGGCGTGAACAGCGACATTGCCCGAACCCGAGACGATAACCCGCTGTCCCTCGAAGTCGAGTTCACGCGCCCGAAGCATCTCGCGGGCGAACAGGACCGCTCCGTACCCGGTCGCTTCCGGGCGGACCAGCGACCCTCCCCAGCTCATCCCTTTTCCGGTCAGCACACCGGATTCGTACCGGTTTGTGATTCGCTTGTACTGCCCGAACAGGTAACCGATCTCCCGTCCGCCGACTCCGATATCACCTGCCGGCACGTCTGTGTACTCGCCGATATGCCGGTACAACTCTGTCATGAAGGACTGGCAGAACCGCATGACCTCACCATCCGACTTACCCTTGGGATCGAAATCCGAGCCGCCCTTCCCACCGCCAATCGGCATCCCGGTGAGCGCGTTCTTGAAAACCTGCTCGAAACCAAGGAACTTCACGATCCCCAGATACACCGAAGGGTGGAACCGCAGTCCGCCCTTGAAGGGCCCCAGCGCGGAATTGAACTCCACCCGAAACCCTCGGTTGATCTGCACGGTCCCCGCATCATCGACCCAGGGAACCCGGAAGATGATCTGCCGCTCGGGTTCGCACAATCGCTCCAACACCGCCGCATCGACGAACTCAGGGTGTTTCCTCAACACCGGCCCCAACGAGTCGAACACCTCGATCACAGCCTGATGGAACTCTGTCTCACCAGGGTTACGCCGAAATACCTGATCGCGCACAACAGACAACGCCGAATCCATTACACCCACCGCTCTCGAGATTGGGATCCTCCGCGGGACGAAGTACAAGCACGTTCCTGGCACATCTGCAGCACTAGAGGCTGCAAACCAGCAGGCCGTGAGTGCACCGTACATCGTGGAGTCCGCTCCGGCATCCACTGAGTTTTCCCTCCCGATCCGGCGCGGGTGGATCACCCGCCGAACCGTACGATCTATGGAGGTTATGCGAGACGTTTTGCGGTGCAGCGACGCTCCTTCGTCGAAGTGGCGTCTGACAAGTAGCGGCATGTGCCCCTGGTGTGTGCGTTCATCCGCCTGTCACCTGCCACTGGTACCGTCGGCCGATGGACGCCATCCTGCCCGAACCACATATCACCACCACTGCGACTTCCGGTGTAAGGATCGAGGACCTCTCGGACCGAGTGGGCTTCGATGAAGACTTCCTGGGCTTACCCGTGCCGATCCCGTCCTTGAAGGACGTCGACACGGCCCTGCTGCCCTACACGCATTTCTCCATCCTGATGCGCCCGGATAAACGCCTCGCCGCGGTCACGGCGCTCGGCATCGACGGTGCGAAGCTCATGGACCTCGACCGGTCAGGCATCGACTGGCGACTGGATCCGCGGTTGCCGGAGGACCAGCAGACCGGGGAGCGGGTCTACGCGCACAACGACATCGACCGTGGGCACCTCGTCCGCCGGGCCTCCGCGGTTTGGGGGGAAACCCGCGCCAAGGCAGCCCAGGCGAATGAGGACACCTTCCACTACACGAACGCGGCTCCGCAGGCGGCGAAGTTCAACCAGGGCCTCGAGCTCTGGCTCGGGTTGGAGACGTACCTGCTGGAGAACGCCGCCGACCATGGCCGGCGCCTCATCATCTTCACCGGACCGATCTTCAGCGACGTCGACCCCGTCTACCGGGGCGTGGAGATCCCGCTGCGCTTCTTCAAGGTCGCGGTGTTCCTCGTGGGCGGGTCCTTGGCCGCGACGGGCTACGTGGTGGACCAGACCCCGCAGCTGAAGGACCTGCCGGACGTGCCACGGCCGGGAGCCGTGGACGACGGGGACGCTCCCCCGCTGGGCCCGTTCCGCACCTTCCAGGCACCCATCCGGGACATCGCCGCGCTGACCGGACTCGACCTCACACAACTGATCGCCCTCGACCGCATGCCCATCGCCGCAGCCCTTCCCACCGCCAGGGTCACCTCGACCTGGCGGGAACTCACCAGCCCCGAATGCCTCGACCTCGACTTCGACCTCAAGAACTAGGCACACCACTCAACCATCCATGCGATGCGTGGTGTCCGGACTCCCGCGCACTTCTGCCGGAGGCCAACCGAAACCGACTTCAATCCCATACGCCGTAGACCAAAATCGACCTGTGGCGTTGGGGTGTACTCGACGCCACATTGCAGATCGAACTGTACGAGGGATCCGGATCCGAGCGGTGGCCTGTTGCCCGCCACTCCAAGAACGTATCCAACGGGTTTCCATAGGCATCGTGGACTGGAGACTGCACGCAAGCGGATCTTCTTGGTGCCCCTCCCCGGAACCTCTTGGCTGCGCGCTGGCAGTCGTTCCTGCCAGAGGCACTACACTCCACACACAACTGATTTGGAGGACAGCGTGCAGGTCATTGGGATGCTCGGTGGGATGAGCTGGGCGTCGTCGGCTGAGTACTACCGGTTGGCGAACGAGCTCGTGCGTGACCAGCTGGGCGGTGTGCACTCAGCGCGCGTTCTGCTTGACTCTGTGGACTTCGCCGACGTCAAGGAACTCCAGGCTGCCGGCCGGTGGCACCAAGCCGGCGAGCTTCTGGCCTCTCGGGCCCGCGCACTCGAAGGGGCCGGCGCGGAACTGCTGGTGCTCTGCACGAACACCATGCACATCGTCATCGACAGCATCGAGGAGGCCGTCTCGATTCCTGTGCTGCACATCGGCGATACGACATCAGCGGCCATCCGTGAGCAGGGGCTTCACCGGGTTGGCCTGTTAGGCACATCCTTCACGATGGAACAGCCCTTCCTCCGCGACCGCCTCGCCTCTGCCGGCATCGACACCATCATCCCGAATGACGCTGACCGAGCGATCGTGCACGCCGTCATCTTCGAGGAGCTGGTGCGGGGCATCGTCGTGGACGCATCCAGGGCCGAGTACCGCCGGATCATGGAGGACCTCGTTGAGCAAGGAGCCGAAGGCATCATCCTCGGGTGCACAGAGATCGAGCTCCTGATCACCGCGGACGACAGCCCTGTGCCCGTCTTCCCCACCACACGAATCCATATAGAAGCGGCCGTCCACCAAGCACTCGGCACGAACCAGTACCCGCACCCGACGGCTTGAGCATCTCAAGAGGGCCCATACCAACCGCATCGGGTAACAGCAGGGACGCGCTGCCCTGCGCCGCGATCATCGAGACGTTGCGTGCCGACGTATCCCGCGCTCTACGCACGCTCGACGCCTTTCCCACCCCACGACCCGAGCCGCCTACCAAGTAGCAGCAGTTAACCTGCTGGCACACCAACTAGGCTGCGGTGACTGCGACGGCTACCTCCATGACGACCCCAACACCGACTATCGAATAAATAGAAGGTTGCGATTACCGTTCTTGTCCTGGAAACGCTGAACCGCAAACAAACACCGAGCGATCGCATAGCCACTGGACTGCTGACGGGGACCCTACCACCGTGCCACCCGGTACCGGCGCATCGCGAACTTCGATGCCCGGGAGTGGGTCGCTTTGCACGCAAGATGGGCGGCGTGATCGAGACCTGCAGGTCGTATAGTTCTTTGAAGCGAAGCGTTCGCACGTTTTCGTCTGCTTGGTTCTGAAGTGAGCCTACTTTCTTTGCACGCGCCGAAAGAACAGGTGATGATGTGACCCGTCTGACTCCCGCAGATCCGTTCCCTGAAGATCTCACCACGTTGGATCTGGAGCAGGTGGAGATCCTCAATAGCCGCGTGCACCGCGAGCTCGATCATGAATACATCCAGGACGGTGAACCCGCACTGGAGACGGAGATTCGCCTCGAGGAACTCAATGACGAACTCGACCACCGCGACGACACCGAAAACCGTCAAGCAGAATCAGAACCGAAGCGACACCTGATGACCGTCGTCGAACCGGCAGAGTTCCGGGACGCCATTTAGGGACAGAAACACGACCTCATCCTGGACGAGCTGCACGCTATTGCCTGCGACACCAGGCACAACCCGGAATCACACCACCTGCGCTGACAGCCCGCTGAGTGCGGAACCTTCCACCGAAAACTACGTTCGCACCTAAACCGTCCCAACGCTTCGGGCGGTTCAGGTGTCGCGCGATCTTCACCAGTGGGCGGGTATCTCAGCGTGATTCAGGACCATCGGCAGGGCTTGGTCTGGACGACCGTGCAGACGCTGGTGGCCGCAGCGGTGGGCGGGGGCCGCAGTCGCAGCTTGCAGTGAGTCGATGGTTTCCTCGTGAAACGGATGCTTCGGAGGGTCAGATGGTGAGTGTTCGGTTGAGTACGGCTTCTGCGGTGTCGTGCAGACTTGTGTTGTGGGATCGGGCGTGTGCGCGGAGCAGCTGGAAGGCTTCGTCGGTGGTGACGTTCGCGGTGTGGGCGATCACGCCCTTGGCCTGCTCGATGAGGATGCGGCTGTTGAGGGCGTACTGCAGCTGATCGTTGATGACAGCTGATTCGCGGAGGGTGCGCTCCTGCAGGATGCTGATCGTTGCCACGTCCGCCAGGGCTTGCCCGATCGCGATGTCCTCTTCGCTCAGCTCTCCGGTGTCGGCGCGGAAGAGGTTCATCGCGCCGATGGTCCTGCCGCGGACACGCATCGGGACGGCGTGCACGGATTGGAAGCCCTGGGCTGCGGCCGCGTTCTTGAACTGGGGCCAGCGGTCTCCGGTTCCGGCGATGTCCCGGATCGTGACGGGGACACCGGTGATATAGCACTCGACGCAGGGACCCGCCCCGGTGTCCTGCTGCAGGACTTCGATCAGATGGCTTTCCTCACTGGTGGAGGCCAGCACCTGCAGGACACCGTCGGGGCCGGCCAGCATCAGACCGGCGGCGGTCGCGTCGAGCAGGTCGACGCATTCCTCCACGAGGGTGTGCAGCAGGTCCAGGACGTCATAGTCATCGATGAGCGTGTCCGCGATCTTCAGGAATGCTGCACTGACCCGGCTTGCCCGGGTGATAGCTTCCATGGACCCAGTGTAGAGCCCACTATCACACTTCATCGGTCTGCAGAGGCGTAAAATCCAGCTGCCGCTCCAGCACCTCGGTGGAGGTTTCATGCACCGATTGCCCGTTCGCGAAAGCATGACCCCGCAGCAGCAACAAAGCATCCGCGGCCGTTCCACCGGTCTGGGCGAGCACCATGCCGGTTGCCTGATGGATTTCCCGCCGGGACGGGGACAGGCCGCCCCCGCGGGAATCCTGCTCGGATTCCGGGACGAGGATGCGCCGTAACAGGCTCCACGCAGCCCCATCCGCCAGGGCGCGGGCGGTCACCAGGTTGGCTTCACTCAGGAATCCCGGGGTCGTGCTGTAGAGCTCTGCGACGCCGATGTCCATGGCACCGACGATGAGCGGGAACACGAAGAGGGCTTCCGCGTCCGTGTCGAGGAGGGCTTTCCCGAAGACCGGCCACTTCTCGTGCTCCATCGATCGCACGTACGGGAGAAGAACGGGAAGGCGCGATCGGGCGGCTTCCCACCGGGGGCCTTCGCCGAGGTCGAACTGCAACTCATCCAGCCTCGCCGCGAGCTCATCAGTGGTACCGAGGGTGGTTTCCTGCTCGGACCCGCTGAACGCCGACAAAGCGGCACCCGTCACCGGCAGCGCGTCGATGAACGATGCGCAGAGGCTCGAGCACAGCTCATCCACACCGGATAACTTGCCCTCCCTCATCTGGACACCACCCGAAGACGAGGACCAGGAAAGTCGGACCGGTGCAGCATCTCCCTCACCCTTCCCGCAGCAGCACGCTCATTCGTTTCATGAGCTACGCGAGCTAGACCCTGTTCTGGATCCGCTAACGAACTGTCCCAAGTTTAGGCGCCCATCAGCACCATGACAGGGCTAATAAATGCGGCGCTTCTCGCCGGTCCTTCGTCCGCTTACACGAGAACACCACGCCAGGCCCGGGCCATCTGGCCCTACTCACCACCAGCCCAGGCAGTTCCCCACTCTTGACACCCTTCCTGAATGACAGCAGGCTTAGGGTATTGCCCCGGACCCCGGCACTATGCATCCATCGCCATGCTTACCAGGGGTCACCATGACGCAGACATTCCATCACCTCATCCGCAGCACCCCTCAGAGTGACTCCCGTGGTGATCGTGCTGGGCAGACGACACCCCCTCATCCTGCTAGGGCCCGTGGACTCAGCGATCGCCAGGCTGTCATCGCGGTCATGACCTCAAACGGGGTCACCTGCCAGGACATCGCCTTTGAACTGATGCTCCCGCTGCGCACAGTGCAAGGTCACCTGCATCAGGCGCTGCGGGTCCTTGGCCTCTCACACGTTGAGGACCTCACCTACGAGGTCATCGCAGCGCACTACGAGAGGACCCTTCTAGCTGCACGGTCCGATCAGCGAAGAACTTCCGAGGCTACTGAACCCACCGGGTTCACTGAATCCACTGGGCCTCCTGAGCCCGTCAGGGGCAACAACCCGTCGAACTCGTTGGTGGCCCTCGATGCCTCCCAGGCTCGCGATGAGGAACTCACCCACGTCGCCGCGCTCACCCGTGAACTGGCAGCCACACGCGCCCAACTGGAACAGGAACGCGACACCGTGCGTCAGCTCCACCAAGCCGTTGGCAGTCGCGACACCATCGGACAAGCCAAGGGTATCCTCATGGAAAGGCACAAAATCAGCGCCGACGCCGCTTTCGTGATGCTGCGAGATGAAAGCAGTCTCAGCCACCGCAAGCTCGTCAACGTCGCCCACGACCTGATCTACTCGGGCGAAGAGACCGCCTGCGAGAAGCAACGCGAAACCGCCTGACACGGTCACCCTGAAGGAATCCGGGACGGGAAGCGGACGTACCCCACGGGATTGCCCCCACAGGTCGAGTGGTGCGCGTGCCTTCATGTTCGACGGTCCTCACGCGCTCAGACGCCCTGGGGCGACACCGTCCGCGCTGACCGAACCCACTCCCAATCCCGCATGGATGACGGCGCCGAGATCGGCGGCGACTATCCTGCGGCGGAGTAACCAATGTTGGTGAGCTCCCACATCCCGTCCTCCTGAATACGTGCCGATGCCGTTCGGCCGCGCTTCGCGCCTGGTGAGAGTTTGGCTCTGGACAGCAATGCATTAATGTAAGCGCTGTAATTTTGGTGCTCTCACCCGTTCCGTCGCATGTTCCGCG
This sequence comes from Arthrobacter sp. TJ-263, assembly GCF_058269155.1. NCBI lineage: Bacteria > Bacillati > Actinomycetota > Actinomycetes > Micrococcales > Micrococcaceae > Arthrobacter > Arthrobacter sp. TJ-263. Next base: position 462,199 of record NZ_JBZCNE010000003.1, read on the forward strand.
GGTCTTGGCGCGCAACGACGAGCACCACGCCGGGTGCGACGCGGCTCCATCAAACGGTGACCCACTTCTGAAAGGCGTGCATGATGAGCGAGGAGTCCGGCATGGATAGGGGTATGCCGTCGTCGCACCACGGCAACAATGATCGGGAGCGTGATCTCGCTACAGAACTCGCTGAGCTCGCCCGATCGCTGCAGCAGAAACCGGACTCAGACGCGGTCCTCGCCGGGTTCGTCCACGCGGCCGTCGACCTGATCCCCGGGGTCGACGAAGGCTCCGTCAGTGTCGTCCTGGGACGCAAGAACGTGGGGTCCCGTGCCCCGTCCGGGGATCTTCCGGCGCGGATCGATGCGCTGCAGATGGAGACCGGGGAGGGCCCGTGCCTGGAAGCAGCGTATGAGCACCGCACGGTCCGGGTCCCTGACATGGCGCATGAGGAGCGGTGGCCGCTCTTCGCGCAGCGCGCCACCGAGGCCGGCGCGAAGGGGATGCTCTCCATCCAGTTGTGGGTCGAAGGAGATAACCTCGGCGCGCTGAACCTCTACTCGTACAAGGCCAACGCCTTCACCGACGAGTCGGAGAACATCGGCCTGCTGGTCGCCTCCCACGCGTCTGTGGCGTTCGCCGAGGCCGAGAAGAGCCGCCAACTCCATGCAGCGGTGGACTCCAGGGACGTGATCGGTCAGGCCAAGGGCATCCTCATGGAACGCCACAAGATCACCGGCGAGCAAGCGTTCATCGTGCTCTCCATGGCCAGCCAGCACACCAATACGAAACTTCGGGACGTGGCTGACCACCTCATCAACAGCGGCGAACTCCCGGGGAAGAACACAGCACGCTAGGGACCGCTGTATCAGTTTCTATCGCGATGAGCACGTCTTCCTTGAAGTGGATCAACTAGCTAGCGGCAGCCGAGTACACCGCATACTGAGAACACCCCGAAAGAGGTCCCCCGGATTCGTCCGCAGGCCTCCGCCGGACTACACCGACGGGCCTCGTGCCCGAGCGTGGGAGTCCCTCCGGCCGTCAAGCAGTCGGCCACCGGAGGAACACCAGCACGGCAGTCCCTCGTGAGGCCTCCACGAATGGGCGGCACCCGTAGATCAGCCGCGGAGTCAGTAGTCAGCCCGCAGTGAGACAGTCAAGGATTAGCTGTCTCTTGGGAGTTTCCTCCTGAGGTTGACTCGCACTGTGGCTACAGAGCACCTGCGGGGTCGATCATTCTTGACATTTTTCCGGTGAACGAGCACGCTGAAGTTCTCGCCCCGGACCCTGGCAGAGAACCGCTTTTGCCGTTCCTCCAGGAAGTCCCATGCCACACGCACTGCATCCCACCGATCTTGGCGCGCCTCGCCGATTACCGCACATGTTCTTCAACCGGGCCTTGCCGCTGCGAACGGTTCATGAACACCTTGACGCCGTGACGAGCACTGCGGTGGGTGCGACGCGGCTCCATCATGCGGCGATCCCACTGCTAGAAGGTGTTCTTGGTGAGTGAGGAGTCCGGGGTGGACAGGGGTATGCCGTCGTCGCATCACGGCGGCAGTGCGCGTGTACGTGATCTCGCCACGGAACTGGCCGAACTGGCCCGGTCGCTGCAGCAGGAACCGGATGCGAATGCGGTCCTCGCCGGCTTCGTCCACGCGGCCCTCGACCTGATCCCAGGGGTTGACGAAGGCTCGGTGAGCGTCGTCCTGGGACGGAAAAACATCGGATCCCGGGCCACGTCCGGGGATCTTCCGGCGCGCATCGATGCGCTGCAGATGGAGACCGGGGAGGGGCCGTGCCTGGAAGCCGCCTACGAGCACCGGACCGTGCGGGTCCCCGATATGGCGCACGAGGAGCGGTGGCCGCTGTTCGCGCGGCGGGCCGCCGAGGCCGGCGCCAAGGGGATGCTCTCGATCCAGCTGTGGGTCGAAGGCGACGATCTGGGGGCCCTGAACCTCTACTCGTACGAGGCCGATGCGTTCACGGACGAGTCCGAGAACGTGGGCCTGCTGGTCGCCTCCCACGCGTCGGTGGCGTTCGCCGAGGCCGAGAAGAGCCGGCAACTCCACGAGGCCATCGATTCCCGGGACGCCATCGGTCAGGCCAAGGGCATCCTCATGGAACGCCACAAGATCACCGGCGTCCAGGCGTTCATCGTGCTGTCCATAGCCAGCCAGCGCACCCACCTGAAACTCCGGGATGTCGCCGAGCAGCTCATCAGCAGCGGCGACCTCCCCAACAAAAACAGTTAGAGGCCCACCATGAACACCACTCCCCCACCCCCCTCCTCACCGTCCCTGTTTCCGCCTGAACTGTTGGCGATCTTCGGGCGCACCAACGGTCACCTCCTCACGGAACAGACCGCCCACAACGCCGTCGACGGCCTGGCCGAGATCGCCCGCGACATCATCCGTGCCGCCGAGGGCGCCGGCGTCAGCCTGATCAACACCGACGGCACCCGTATGAGCGTGGGCGCGACCGACCCGCGCGTGCTCGAAGCCGATGACCAGCAGTACGAGCTCGGCCAAGGACCCTGCATCAGCGCCTGGCTTGAGGGTGAGCCCGTGTACATCGCCGACACCCACACCGATCAGCGGTGGCAGAAATGGACGACCGCGGTAGCACCGCTCGGTATCCGCTCCTGCCTCAGCGTGCCCCTGCTGGACAAACCGACAGGACTCGGAGCGATGAAGGTCTACTCGAACACCGTCGACGCGTTCTCGGACCAGGACCAGCGGCTACTGGCCAACCTCGCCCGCTCCGCCGCGACCCTCCTCGACCACATCCAGGCCAACGACACCCCACAAAGGATCAGCAACGACGTCAAAACATCCCTGGCCGAACGGGACACCATCGGAGTCGCCCGCGGCATCCTGATGGAACGCCTTGATCTGGACCGGCAGGCAGCCATGAACCACCTGATCGACCTCGCCACCGACGCCAACACCACCATCGGCTTCATGGCCACCATCATCAGTGAACGTCACGACGACACCGAGCCCACCCCTGATCCGTGATGACCAAAAACACCCCCGAGGACCAACGACAACGCACACTGCACGCCATCCACAGCAGTGGACTCAACGTACAGAGCGTATGGGTCCGCTACTTCTCCTTCACCGGGGACGTCGACGAGCTCGAGATCGACGCCTACCTCAACGGGCTGATCACCCTCACCCCCATGGATCGGGACCTCGTCTCCCTTGCAGTCAACGAACTCATCGCCGAAACACTCCCACCGACCGCCCCCTACAGCAACGACCCCGACGAACCGGACGAACCCGACGAACCCGATACATTGGTCGCCCTGGATGTCCTCAACCACCAGGATGACCGGGACGACCTCAACGAGGCATCCTAGGCGTGATGTTCATCGCCCTCGGGCTCATGGCCACCATCCCCGTCGTCACCGCCCTGCACTAGCCAATGACGATATTCACACCAAAGATCGGCACTCACCTCAAACGAGTCCACTCATGATGTCTCGGACGGTACGAGGGCAGCGGCACGTGAAGCTGCCTGCGGGGGCGGTTGGGGCGGCAGGTGTTCCTAGGGATGTGGCTGGGTCGATTATCGGCGTCCTTCAACCGATGGTTTCACCCAAGAATGGGCAGGGCCTTGTGGATGCAGTCGATCGTGATGTCCGCCCCGGCCCTAACTTCTTTCACTTCGCCGTCGATCTGGTACGGCATGGGCTTCAGGGCTGAGAACCGGTACTGCTCGTAGCTCGGCTGATCGCCGAGACCTTTGGTCGAGGCTCGCAGGGCCGTGAGGAGGATCTTCCACTTGGCCATGTGAGGGAAGGTGATGACCTCGAACTTTCCATCGGCCGGGTGATCGTCGGCTTCGCTCAAGGTTGCGTACTTCGCCATCTGCGAGATATTAGCGAACACCAGGCTGTCGAACTTCCTTCGCTGGCCGTCGTTCTGCCGAATCTCGAACGGCTTGAACTTCGAGAAGGTCCGCACCACGGAGAACATCTCCTTGATCGCGCCCTTGCTGCCCTTCTCAAGGTCGATGGCCATGATCGGCGTCAGCCCGAATCCGATGTAGGAATGCGCATGCACCGGCCCCGTCTCCGACTTCGCCTCGCGCTCCGTGTCCTGATTGGCGTCCTGGCTGGTGTCCGGCTCGTCGATGCTGATCCGCAGCAGGTCAATCCGCCGGACCCGACCCTCGACGATCGCCTCCGCCAAGGGCTGGCGTCCCGTGACGCGGCTGTGGTCATTCGCGTTGCCCGCGGCCAAGACCGCACACACAGCATCATCGCTGCCGCTGGCCATCACTCCGTTGACGACCTCGTTGTACCCGCCGTCCCCACTGACCGACACAATCAACGCATTCCCGGATGACGCGGCCTCATGGGCCAGGTCCACCGCGTGACCGGCGTGCTCTGTGGGAGTCAACCGGACATCGGTCCCGGGCAGCTTGATCATCAACTCGTCATGCAGCTCCCCGGCGAGCTTCGGAGCGTCCCCGGTACTGTTCGGGTTGAAGATGATCGTGATCACGTCGAACCTACGTGGTGACTCCAGCGGTGCCTTCATGAATGCGCCCTTCCTGATCGTTCATGCCAGTAACAGTGCAATCCCAGTGTTCCTACCCCGATAATAAGTATCCTTTCTATTCTCGGGGAGAGTAGAGGGCCTTCGAGGGCCGCCGAATCATTCCGGATCGTTGCGTTCACCACGGAGCGCGGGCTCCGTTCGAGGGCCTCTGAACCTAATCGCGTTCGAGGGCGAAGAAGATGAAGCCGACAAAGGCAGTGCGGCCCTGAGCAAGCCCTGCCCGACCACCCTTGGCACCGCGTGTCGCTTCAATCCGCCCGGCTGGCAGCCAGTCCGAGATAGCGATAGACGGTAGCCCGGCTGGCCCCGATAATCTTCCCGATGTCCGCCGGGGCGAGCCCCTGGGCCTTCAACTCCAGTGCACGCCGGACCTTCGCGTGGTCCATGGTAATCTCACGCCGCCCGGCCTTTCGTCCGTGTTCGGCGGCCGCGGCCATACCCGCCCTGGTCCGCTCGGCGAGCTGGTCCCGCTCGAGCTGCGCGAACGCGGACATCACGGTCAGCATCGCCCGACCCATCGGACCGGTGGTGCTGATGCCCTCGGTGACGCTACGGAAATGCACGCCACGGTGTTCGAGGTCATCGATCAAAGCCAGCAGGTTGCGGGTGTTGCGCCCCAACCGATCCAGCTTCCACACCACCACCTCATCACCCTTCCGAAGATGATCGAAGAGCCTATCGAGCTCGGGCCGGCTGGCCATCGTCCCGCTCACGCCGTGGTCGGTGAAAATCCGATCGCAGCCGGCCGCTGTGAGCGCTGCATGCTGCAAATCAGCGTTCTGCTCCAGCGTGCTAACCCTCGCATACCCAACACTTCCCATCCCCACGCTCCCAGCGCTCATCAAAGGTCTGTTTGTCCCTTGTTGAGAATACCCTCACTGAGACACATTGCTGAGACGTAATGTGGCGACGGACTCCCGCGCCGATCCTGGAGTTCACCGACCCACCGTCGGACCCCGCTCTCCGTCCGGTCAAAGGATCCTTTGACTGGACGCGCGGCAGGACGCCGCTGGCGCGCATGGGCGCATCTGAAGTCGGCAGCAAATCCGTCGCGCTTACTGCAACCCGCCAGCGACGTTTTGCACGCGGCTTGTGCACCACCCTCGAGGCCGCCTACCTTGTGAGTTTTCGTCAGGATGGCGGGGTTTCTGTCGATAAAGCTGTCGGGGTCAGCAAGTGCTCCTGGCTCGACGTCCGCAGGAGGATCCGTCAGTGAAATACTCTGCCGGTTCGTAGACGGACCGTGCATTTGGTCACTGAATATCCCACCTAGCATGCATGAGGGTCGCCTCAGCAGCCGCGACACAGCGGCTGAATATTGGCAAGGAAACCGTGCGGAGCTGGTCGTGTTAGCGCAGTTCGGCAACAAAAATTTGCCCTCCGATTCAACAATCGGATGTTCTGTTATCCCACTCCCCGAGCACTATCCGCTTTGAACGAATGTCACTCGCTTCCGAAACCCAAGGTTCGCCCGCGGAGTAGATCGCCCGTAGTGCTTTCACCGCGACCTCTACTGCCTGTCCGGTGGCTTTCTCGCGATCTCTGTCCTTCACCTTCTGGCCATGGACGAGTTGACTCCGCACCGAGTATGTATCCCCAAGGGACTTCATCATTTTCGAACGAAGTTCAATGTTCTCTTCAAGAAGAATCGCGAGGGAAGAAGTTACTCGATTCACAGTCTCTAGCTTCGTTCCAACCAAGCTTTCCCAGCAGATAACAGCGTCGACCAAGCGATCGTCGGGGTCATATCTCTCGCTGACGGCCGAGACCAGCCGACGAGCCGCAACATCAAGGCTTGGATTGTGATTCGCGTCAAGGGCATTTGCCCAGTGCACGATTCCTCCAATGTCAGGCTCTCGGATCTCAATAACCTCTGTGGGAAGCCCCAACAGGTAGCCGCTTGACCCCCATCCTCCAAGAAACGGCATGATGCGGGTGGAGAATGTGAAGCTCGGAGCGCGCACACGACCGTCCTCGGAGGCTAACGCAAATGCCAATGGCAGCATGTGCCGGACCTTATGTTCATGGGCGTGCAGCTCATCCTGCAGCATTGATTCGCTTTGATCGCCGACACCCATCAATGGAGTCGTTTTGAGCGTCCCCACCAATACTGCAGTTGTGGGGTTGATTCGACCTCGTCTGCCTATTTGGGCGGCTCCCCCCGCAACCCCACGAATGACACCCCATGGCGTGGTAATTTGCAACCCGTTTGGAATAGATAGTCCGGCTAGGCCATGAACTAGCCGAAGCGTCACGGGCTCACCGCGGATTGCACGTTTTATCTCGGCGAGGTTCTCCACAACAAATGCGCAGAACTCATCTTCAGTGAGAGGGGTTTCGATTCTTGCTCGGCGAAGTGCTGGAATAATAAGGTCAAAGGGTAGCGTCTCGCGTTGAACAGTGGAGCCACCTCCTGGATACCGGAAGAAGGTTCCAGATTCAGTGCCCGCCAACCACATCCGTTCAAAATCGCTATCGGCGTTCAACGCGTCGAAAGCTGTCTGATACTGCGGCAAGCTCAGGATTGCCGAAGTTATTCCTAGACTGACCTTGAGTAGTGGCTCATCCTCTGCGTCGTCCAGGTCCCCATAAGTATGTGGCGGCTCTTGCATTGTCGCGTAGGCCATCCGTGCTAAGTCGCGAAGCGCAAGCTCAGACGCGCGGCTACTCATGGACGTTTCAGTATCCATATTTGACTCCCTGAAATCTCTGTCGCAACGCTCTAGATAGTGTTGTCAACTGCACCCTAGCTTGTTGTCTATTTGGTTGTTCCTGCGGCCTGATTTCCATGGCATCGCTGGGGCCAGCGTCTACGCGGTAGATCGATCGAATCCGCCGTCAGCGAGGGTTGGATAGCTTACCCCGGACTGGTGCTCACCAGCCGGCAGCCCATCGCCTCTACTAGTTCATGGGCCTTGAACTGAACCGACAAGTCCAAAAATTTAGTCACTATCCGGACGATTCATGCGAATGACTCCTAACTCAATTTATCGCAACCAGCGGTCGTGCCTTACATAGCAAAGCCTGAACGCTAGCAGCGTCCGTTGACGAGTCGTTTGTGCTACCCCTTCCCTGCAGGTAACCCTCAGAGGAGGAACGGGAGTGCAACTGAGCGACAGTTTGTCTCCTCACATTGGGCCAGCCTGACAGCGGCTGCTCTAACATCGCTATATGGCTACTAAGACGACATGGATGTCCGACGGTGATGAGTGGGTCTTTGAGGAGGGCAAATCCGCGAAGGTAACGCTGCGAGGCGAAAGTCGCCAGAGGTCTGCTGATTTCCGAGTACTAAGGGTGATCAATGCGGTAACGGTAGAGACCGACTTGAGGGGTTACTCGAGCTACGGCTGGGAAGGACCCGTAGTGGGGTGGGCGGGAAATGGCAAGCTTGAGGTCGAGAAGGCCGAGAGCGACGGAGACGCGCCCAGGTTCGGCGAGGAACCGACCAGGGGGTGATCAAGCGAAGCCTCAAACTGAGACGTTTCGTCCCTCAGGCGGTCGTTTTTACACGCCCACTCACCGACGTTGCAGATTTCTCACCACCAAGTCATTCACCCGTCTGCAGCGCCGCAGCGAGAGCGTTGTTACGATCAGCAAATGCCTCCGAAGAAGCCCGCCATCAGCAAGAAACACGGCCGCATCGTCCCAACACGTGGCCTCCGCAGCAAAGGGAACCCTGCCTTCCCGGAGGAAGTTGTCGTCAAACTACCGGGCAAACGGGATGCTGTGGTGGCAAAGCGCAATCCTTCAACAGGGCGCTACGAAGTAGTCGCTCCCAGCCCAAGGAAAAGTCGACCAGCGAAGCCGGCCGCGGCTCAGGAGGAGATACTTGCCCACTTGACCAGCATGCCCGGCTGGGAGGTAGGGCCAGCGCCTGAGGTGCAAGGGCTCCAGGTTGACGTGAACCGCCTTGCTCAATCTCAAAGAGCTACCAATTCGCCCGCATCCCCTAGTCCGGCACAGGCACCCCCGGCACCTAACTTCACTACCAACGACCTCTACACAGACTCGGACAACCCGGTTGAGGTGCAACCGCTGAAAGCCATAATCTTCACCGGCTCCGATGATCCAGTAGCAGTACTGCAGCTCGTTCAAGCGGCTCAAGACGTCATACGCGAACTTGGCTACTCCGACGTGACCATCGAATCGGTAGAAAGGGGTTCTGTTTGGACCTGGCTGAAGGCGCAGTGGGATGAAGGCGGTAGGGATCTTGCAGCCGAGAAGCTTGAGAAGGTAGCAACCCAAGCTGAGCACTACGCAGAGCTAGCAACAGTTCAGAAGCTTCAGGCTGAGGTCGACCAATTAAGGAGCGAGTCAGTCGAGCGACTTGTCAATTGTCTGACTCAGAACGACGCAGACGGTGCGATGGTGTTGGGTTCACTAGTGGTTCTCAAATACACAGACCAGTCCGGAAAGACGATAGTGATCGCAAAGACTCTCTCCCCAAAGGAGGTAGTCATCTGTGAGGAGCACTCTGGCCTCGCGGGTAGCCCCGCAACATTCCTGGCAGACTTGGCAATTCTCACGGCTCAGGCCCAATCCCCGAACCCAAAAGCGATCACACGGGCTGGATAACTTGTGGTCCGTTGTTGCGGACTGATCCGACCTCTTTCCCGACGGTCCGCAGGATGAGGTTGGGTTCGGGGATGGTGTCGATGAAGTGCTGCACCTGGTCCCGCTCGGTCATGGTCGGGTCCAGCTACTCCCCCTGCAGCTCGACCGGCATGGTGACGGGCATCCGCTCGTGGATATGCCCGAGCGCGTCATGTGCGGCCCGAGTGAAGATCGTCGCAGTCACCAGCCACTTGTCGTCGGCATCTTCGGGCTTGGTCGGGTCGGGCCAGAACTCGTATAGGCCGGCGAAGCCCAGCAGCTGATCCTCGTCCTGGTCGTGGAGGTAGTGCGGGGTCTTCGTCCCGTCCTCGTTCTTCTGCCACTCGTAGTATCCGTTCGCGGGGATCAGTGCTCGCCGCTTGGCGGCCGCGGTCCGGAACGACGGCTTCTCCGTCACCGTCTCACTGCGGGCATTGATCATCCTCGCCCTGGCCTTCGGGTCCTTCGCCCAGACGGGGACGAGCCCCCAGCGGGCGACCTCGAGGCAGCGCACCAGTGTCCCCTCGCGCACCTGCTCGGATACGAACGGGATTCCCTGCATCGGGGCCACGTTCCACGACGGCTTCAGCTCGTCCTCGAAGGACTCCTCGACGCTGAACGCGTCCCGGATAGCGGCCTTGTTCCCTGCAATCACAAAGCGTCCACACACAATCATGATTGTGCCCTAGCTCTCCGACTCGGGCAGGACGGTCGGAGTGGGCGGGTACGCCTCCTGTCCCCAGGTGCACGGTACAAGCTCCCCACGCTCCGCTGCTTGGCCCGCACACCTGGGGACAGCAGGAACCAAGGGCCCGCCTGCACACAACCACCACTTCACCGACACGGGATAGCTCGACTCGAGCGAGCGGTGGCCATGCACAGCCTCTGTTGAGATGTTCAGCAGTCTCAAACCCTCATCCAAGCGCTTCATCATTGAGACATGAAAGATGTCGCCCTCTGGGCCCTTCCGCTTCTCGGATACGCCGTAGCCCTTGGTGGCGAATTCTTGCGCAACGCGCTTCAAGCCCGACGTGAACGTGCAGCGCGACGAGACGATAGGCAGCTGCGCCTGGGAGAGAAGCGGGACGAGTCCGAGTTGGAAGCAATTAAGAACGTCTACGCATCGCTGGATCGGCTAGCAAGAGCCGCTGTCCAATTTCACCTACTCGACATGGCGGTAGCCAAGGAGGTCGGCTCGTATGCGTCACACCGACTCGACGAGGACAGCGTCGGCGAGGTTGATGAAGGTTTTCGCGTAGCAGCTGTTCAACTTTCGATGGACGCGGAACTGGTTCTTAACGATGACCTCAGAACACGATTGAAGGCGACCAGAGATGCCCTGCAAACCCCTTCTTCCATGTATCACAGCGAAGCATCCAAAGCGGACGCCGTGATGAACAGGGCAATCGCGATGGTACATGAGACTCAAGAAGCTCTTGGTGTTCGCCTTCGCCAGCTCTACTCCGTTCCGCCCGTTATCTGACGGGCGGCTGCAGAGGTTGCTCTTTGAGTTGCAGCGCCAGTTGTAGGTGCAATCTCGTACTGTCCGCAGAGTGGGCCAGAACAACCGGTACGCGGCCAACCACGACGAGTTTGAACCAACGAGAACTAACCGTGGCGCAAGGAATACCAGCCGGGCAAGGTGTGGTTGAGTCGCTGGAGTCGGTCGGATCGTAGCCGGCCCTTGCGCTGCCAGGTGCGTTGCCGGCCCAGCCACACGGCGAGGACCGTCTCGTCCGGGTGCCGAATACGGTCGTAAATCGGAAACCGACCCACCGCTGCCCGGAACTGCCGCACGTCCTCAAGGCGCCGATCCCACAGCACGTCGGCGTGACCCCTCCTAGTACCCACCCACTCCCCCAGCGTGTTCAGGGCTTCGGTCCTGTCGGGGGTGAGGGTGCCGGCGTCGTGGTTCCTGCGCTGGTTCTCCAACCACCGATACAGCACACGACTGTCCTGGCTGTCGTTCTGCGCCGGGATCCTCCCGTGCTCGCGCACATGCGCTGTGAGGCGGGCGTAGTGCTCCCACCACGCCTGCTTCCGGGTCCGCCGGCGGTGCTTCCTGTTCGCCGGCCACGCGGGCTGGTTATGGATCACCCAGCATGCGTCGAACCACGCCGGGTCCCGTTTGATTTGCTGGTCGACGGCGCGGATCACGCGCTTCACGGCAACCCGGCACCAGGCGGCGATCACCGGCGCCGGCACGCCGCGGGAGTACATGAGCAGCCACTCCTGCCGGCTCTCACACGGCTCCCACAGACTCTCGTCCTCGGACACGATCGGCTCACCCACGCATACGGGACCCGTCGTCACGTCGTCGCGGCGTTCCGACGGCGCATCCATTGCGTCAGCAGGGGCCTGGATGGAGGTCTGCATGCGTGTCAGGTCGCCCAGTCCGGGTTGTAGGCGGGGTGCGCTGCCCAGGGCAGGGCGAGCAGCTCGAGGATCTTGCCTCTGTAGTCCTGATCCCCGGCCGGCTCATACGCCCAGTCGATGCTCTGGACGTGTCCGACCAGGCGGCGCGTGACCTCACACTCGACCAGTAGCCGCTCCCCCACCTGCGCCGGCATCACCCCGACCCCGGCGAGGACCTCCAGATCGACACTGATACGCGCGAGGATGAACGCGGCCAGCTCATCCATCGCGTCCCCTTGGCCACTGGCTCCCGGTCCGCCCATCCCGTCGATCTGGCCCTTCTGGTCTGCGTGATCCGTTCGGCCTGTCTGGTCCGTACTGTGCGTGCGGTTCATGGTGTCGAGGGCGACCAGAGGACCCGCGGAGCGGGGGGTGCGGCGGCCCCCCCGCTGTGGACGGCAGTGAGCCCCTCACGGGCTCCACCCGACCCCATGGGGATGCCCCACACCCCCATGTGTCAGCAACCGGGCCGAGTCATCAGGTGCAGCTTTCCAAATAATCGAACCTGTGTTCTATTTTAAGGAGCCTGTCCAAAGGACGGCAAAACGGATCAGGAGAAGCAGACCATGGCGACCACGGCCACCCACCGCAGGAACACCACCCACCCACACACCCCCACACAGAACGGCAGGACAGGCAGCAGGACGGGCAGTGGGGCCAATGGTGGGGCCAACAGTGGAACCGATGGTGGGCTGGGTGCCGGTCTGGTGCTCGATGAGGCCGCGGCCGTCCGGTTCCTGCCCTCGGGACTCCCGCTGGCGCTGCGCTGGCGGGGTGGCCTCTGGCAGGTCATCGGATCTCCCGTCTCCGGGTTCAGCCCGGACAACCGACCAGGACCCGCCTCTACCCCTACTCCCCTGTACGAGGCTCGTGGCACGGCTGGCACCCGGTTCTGGCGGTTTCAGGCGCAGACCGGACCCGCGTCCCCGGTGCTGGAGTTCGAAATGAGCGCGGACCCGCGCTCGACGGACTGGCAGCTGCGCCGCGTCATCGGCGTCGACGGGTTCTGAACCGGCGGCAGGCAACGATCGGGGCGTGACGCGGTTGTGAGCGGCTCGAAAGGTACGGCAAGCATTACGCCAGGCTGATGGACGAGCGAATCGAGGAGTTCGTCATGCGACTGCGTATACGCGCACCGCGGCCGAGCTCGACGTAGAGAACTGCCGGCCCAGCGACTTCCCCGAGCCACGCCGAGTGCATGCGTGGGTCCGCTACCCCTCGAAGGCCATCCGTAAGCAGGCACACGCAACTGCGTACACGCGTACGGCGGTCAGGATCCAGCGGGAAGGCTGGATATGACCCTTGTGTGCCCACGTATGTCGCCCGTGCAGCCAGATCTCGAGAACCTTTTCCTCCGAGTGGCACTGCCTCGAATAGATCGGGAAGCGTGGAACTGCCGCACCCTCGGGCCCTCTGCTCGCCCTGCTAGTCGATGGCCTCGCTGACTTCGGCGAGGAGCGATTCCATGCATGCCTCGGCCGCCGCCGCGTCGCCGTCCCTGATGGCGAACGCCACCTGCTCGTGCGCCTGCAGCGCATGTTCCTTCGGATTGTGCGGCATGAGTCCCTGCTGCGTTCTGCCCGCGAGCACCTCGGCGATGACCTCGCGCAGGGCCAGGAACATCTCGTTGCCGCTCGCCTCGAGGACGAGCGTATGGAACTCGATGTCCACGTCCAGGAACTCCTCGAGCAGTCCGTCCTCGCCCAGCCGCCGCAGGTCCTCGCCGAGCGCCGCGATCCTCAGGCGCTGTGCCCCGGAGGCGTGCCGGGCCGCGAGCGCCGCCGCGACCGGTTCGACGGCGCGGCGCAGGTGCGTAAGGGAACGGAACTGGTTCGCCCGCCCCGGGCCGTGGAGCCGCCACCTGATCACGCGGGGATCGTAGACGTTCCACCGCTCGGGGCCCTGCACCACGAGCCCGATGCGGCGCTTGGGCACGATCAGGTTCATCGATTCCAGGACGCGCATGCAGTCCCGCACCACGGTGCGCGAGACCCCGAACTGCTGCTGCAGGCCTTCGATCGTCAGGCGCGCACCCTCGGGCAGCACGCCGTCCGCGATGTCCTGGCCCAGCGCGTCGATGATCCGCGTGGGGAACACCGCGGCTGCTCCCGGCGGTGATCCCGCGGGTACTGACTGCGACGTCATCGTCCTCCTCCAGGCGCCGGCGGCCACTTGACCGATTCCCTAACGATAGAGCGATCACGCACACCCGAAAAGGTACTACCTTTGATCTGAAAGGTGTTACCTTTACTCACATCGCGAACCGTTCCACAGCACCGACAAGGGAGTCAGCATGGATGCACAGCCACACCATGTGGTCGTCATGGGTATCTCCGGATCCGGCAAGACCACCATCGCCACCCGACTCACGGAACGGCTCGGGTGGGTGTTCGCCGAGGCGGACGACTTCCACCCCGCCGCGAACATCGCGAAGATGACCGCCGGCACCGCGCTCACCGACGAGGACCGCTGGCCCTGGCTGGAGGCCATGCGTGACTGGATGACCCTCCAGGCGCGGGCGGGCCGCAGCACCGTCGTCACCTGCTCGGCGCTGAAGCGTTCCTACCGGGACCTCCTCACCGGGGCAGAGGGCCGGGTGCGGTTCGTGCACCTGCTCGGCGACACCGATCTCATCCTCGAGCGCATGAAGACCCGCAGCGGCCACTTCATGCCGGAATCGCTCCTGCCCTCGCAGATCAGCACGCTCGAACCCCTGGAACCCGACGAGCTGGGCATCCGGATCCAGAACACCGGCACGCCTGACGACGTCACGACCGACGTCATCGACCGGCTCGACCTGCCCAGCAACTGACCCCCCACCCCCGATCCGCACTACTTTCAACGGAGAAAACATGCCCATCGAAGGATGGACCCAGAGCCTCACCGCCGGTCCGCTCCTCCTGATCGCCGCAGCCGCCATCCTCGCGCTGCTGTTCCTGATCATCAAGCTCCGCGTCCACGCGTTCGTCTCGCTGATCCTCGTCAGCCTCGCCACCGCTTTCGCCACCGGGATCCCCACGTCGCAGATCGTCCCCGTGATGGTCAGCAGTTTCGGATCGACGCTCGGCGCCGTGGCGCTGCTGGTGGGCCTCGGCGCGATGCTCGGCCGCCTGGTCGAGACCAGCGGCGGCGCGAAGGTACTCGCGGACTACCTCATCCGGGTCTTCGGCGAGAACCGGGCGCCCTTCGCGCTCGGCGTCGCCTCGCTGATCTTCGGCTTCCCCATCTTCTTCGACGCCGGCCTCGTGGTCATGCTGCCCATCGTCTTCTCCGTCGCCCGCCGCCTCGGCGGCGGCGTGCTGCGCTACGGCCTCCCCGCCGCGGGTGCCTTCTCCGTCATGCACATCTTCGTGCCCCCGCACCCGGGCCCGGTTGCCGCCTCCGAGTTCTTCGGCGCGAACGTCGGCCTCGTCATCATGGTCGGCCTCCTCGCCGCGATCCCCACCTGGTATGTGACCTCCTACCTGTACGGGCTCTGGGCCGGCAGGAAGTACGTCCTGCCCGTCCCCGAACTGCTCGGCACGGCCGACGAGCACGCCGAGGCGAACCCACCCAAGTTCGGCACCGTCGTCGGAATCCTGCTGCTGCCCCTCGCGCTGATCTTCCTCAACACTGGCCTGAACACCCTGGCCCGCTCGGGTGCCGTGGACGAGAGCGTGACCGAGCAGGGGTGGTTCCAGTTCCTGCGCATGCTCGGGGAGACCCCCGTTGCCCTGCTGATCACCCTCCTCGTGGCGTCCTATGTGCTCGGCCGCCGCCGCGGGATCGAGAAGACCGCACTGGAGAGCACGCTGGAATCGGCGCTCGGCCCGGTCTGCTCCGTCATCCTCATCACCGGCGCCGGCGGCATGTTCGGCGGCGTCCTCCGGGCGAGCGGCATCGGCGACGCACTCGCCGCGGTCCTCGGCGATCTCGGTATCCCCATCATCCTGGCCGGCTTCCTGATCGCCGCGATCCTGCGCATCGCCCAGGGCTCGGCGACCGTGGCACTGACCACCGCCGCCGGCCTCATCTCCCCCGCGATCCTGGCCGGTGACTACAACGGCCTGCAGCTGGCGGCCCTCGTGGTGGCCGTCGCCGGCGGTTCGGTGGTGGCGAGCCATGTCAACGACTCCGGGTTCTGGCTCGTGGGCCGCTTCTTCAACATGGACGTCAAGACCACTTTGAAGACGTGGACCGTCATGGAGACGACGATCGGCGTCATGGGCTTCGCCATCGCGACCGCCGTCTTCGCCCTCGCCTCCGCGGCCTGACAGCGCGGCAGCACCACGGAGAGGCCCGTCCCGCATCGTGCGGGGCGGGCCTCTCCGTGTCCCCGGTAGCAGGTCGCGGGCCAGGGGGCGGATTGGACCCGCGATCGCCTTCGGTGCGCACCTGCGGCGGGTCACTGCACCACACACCCGCCGCAACGGCGCACCGGGCAGGTCCTCACCGCGGGAAGGTCAGCGCCGTCTCCCGCGGGACCCGGGGGGACGCGCCGGCTTCCCCGGCTGCGCCTTCCCGCCCCCCTTCTGCTCCCTGGTGTTCCCGCCGGCCGCTGCCTTCTTCGCGGCGGCCTTCTGGGACGCGGTCTTCTTCGGGGCCTCACGCTGCGAAGGCTGCCGTGAACTCCGGGCCGTGCGTCCGCGCACGATGCCGATGAACTCCTCGACGTCGTCGGACTCGTCCTCCACACGCCAGGCGATCCCGATGGTCGTCACGGGAAGCCCCGGGACGGGGCGGTGGACGGCGTCCTTGCGGGCGTACAGGCGGGCGAGGGACATCGGCAGGACGACGACGCCGGCGCCGGTCGCGGCGACCTCCACGGCCGTCTTCGGCCCCCCGCACTCCTCGATGTCGAGCAGGGGCTCGCCCTCGAGTTCCCCGAGCGGCACGTCGTCGTAGAGGGACAGTTCGTTGTCGCGTGACATGACCGCGACGGGCTGTTCCTCGTAGAGGGGGATCAGATGAATCCCGGTACGCTCCACCGGCAGACGGACGAAGACGACGTCGTCGGATCCGTCCAGCAGCGCCGTCAGGGCGTCGTCGTGCTGGTGGAGTGCGAGGTTCACGTCGGGGTGCCGTTCACGCCAGCGGGCCACCCACTTCCCCGGCGTCACGCCCGGCACGAAGCCGACGGACAGGGTGCTGGGCGGGTCTGCGGGCATCTGATCACAGTAGCGCCTACCGGCGACGGCTAGGCGGACGGTTAAGCTGGGATCATGACTCCCGCGAAAACCCCCCAGACCCTGAAGCCCGCCACGGCGGCCAAGAAACTGGGAATCTACCTGCCCGCCGCCCCCCAGGACTTCCAGGAGACCGAGCTGACGCGCGCGGAGTTCAACGAACTGCAGCAGACCCCGCCGGAGTGGCTCGCAGAGCTGCGCCGCACCGGCCCGCACCCGCGTCCCGTCGTCGCGCAGAAGCTCGGCATCTCCAACGGCGGGCTGGCCCGGGGCGGCCTCACGGATCCCCTGACGAGCGAGCAGATCACCGCCCTGCTGCAGGACCCGCCCGCATGGCTGGTCGCGGAGCGGGCCACGCAGGCGGCCGTCCGCGCGGAGGCGGCACGGGTGAAGGAACGCGACGCCGCACGCAAGGCGTCCGACGCCTGAACACTGCACGGAACAGAGTCCCATCCGTCACACAGGACCCAGGTCGGGGCTGAGACGCGACGATTGACTTATTCGAACGCCTGTTCGAATATTGACGAGTGACGCCTCCAGCTGCCGGCTCTGCCCCCGACAGGGAGGAGCCCTCCCCCGACGCCGGGACGACGCGTCCGGGGGCGGCAGGCGGTCGGGGAATCCCGGACACCACCCTCGACCTCCAGGCCCGCATCAACAGCATGCAGGCCGGCACGCTGGACTCCCGACGCCTGCCCACGGTTCCGGCCCTGGCGCACATCCTGCCGGGCGGCGGCCTCCAGTCGGGGGGCTCCTACACCGTCCGCAACTCCACCACCCTGGCCATGGCCCTGCTCGCCGGCCCCTCCTCGACCGGCGCGTGGTGCAGCGTCATCGGGATGCCGGACTTCAGCGTGGAGGCGGCCCAGGGCTTCGGCATCAACCTCGACCGCCTCATCCTGGTCCCCGATCCCGGCTCCCAGTGGCTCACGGTCACCGCGGCCCTCGTGGACGTCGTCTCCATCATCCTGACCCGGGCCCCGGACCACCTGGCACCCACGGAATGGGCCCGGCTCAAGGCACGCCTCCGGCAGCGCGGAACGGCGCTCATCACCCTCGGCAACTGGAAGCAGAGCGACTCCACGCTCGGTGTGGCGGAGAGCGCCTGGGAGGGCCTCGGTTCGGGATCGGGCCACCTGAGGGCCCGGCGCCTGAAGATCACCGCGACCCAGCCCTCCGGACGGCTCCGCCACGCCTACGTGGGACTGGCGGACCTGCAGGACGCCTCTCCGGAGGCATCGGCGTCCACCGCCCTCGCACAGACCTCCTTCGGCCCGGCGTCCACCCTGTTCGAACCACGGCTGATGAAGTCCTCATGACGACTCCGCCGCCGGCAGCGTCCCCGCCGACCGAAGCAGCTGCGGGGACCGCGCCCGCCACCCGGACCATGATGCTCTGGTGCCCCGACTGGCCCATCACGGCGGCCCTGCGCGAGCACGCGTTGCCCGCCGACACGGCACTCGTCCTCGTGGACCGGGGGGAGGTCTTCGCGTGCTCACCCGCAGCACGGCAGGACGGCGTGAGGAGGGGGTTGCGCATCCGGGAGGCCCAGGCCCGCAGCACCGGACTCGTGTCACTCCCGTACGACCCGTCGCTGGACGAGCGCACGTTCGAACCGGTCACCGCGGCCGTGGAGACGATCATGCCCGGCGTCCAGGTCATCCGCCCCGGGCTGTGCGCCATCAGGATCAAGGGCCCCGCGCGCTACTACGGCGGCGAGCGCGGAGCCGCGGGCGTGGTCTTCCGGACCCTCGCGGCCATCGGCCTCACCGACCTGCGGATCGGCATCGCGGACGGCCCGTTCGCAGCCGAGCAGGCCGCCAGGGCCACCGACGAGCTGGAGGACGACGTCGAGCAGCTGGTCGTCATCCCGGAGGGCGGCTCGCCCTGGTTCCTCGGCAGCTACCCCCTGGAAGTCCTCGAACAGCCGAAGCTCACCGTGCTGCTCAAGCGTCTCGGCATCCGCTCCCTCGCCGACTTCGCGGCCCTCGATGCCTCCGACGTCCGCAACCGCTTCGGCGTCGAGGGCGCCCTCGCACACCGCCGGGCGAGCGGACTCGACCACCGGGACGTCGTCGCCCGGAGACCTCCGCCGCACCTCGACGCCACCGCAGATTTCGAGCCGTCCCTCGCGCGCATCGACCAGCTGGCCTTCGCGTTCCGCACCCGGGCCGGCGAGTTCGTCGACGAACTGCGGGAGGCCGGACTGGTGTGCACGGCGCTGCAG
Source organism: Arthrobacter sp. TJ-263 (assembly GCF_058269155.1). Classification (NCBI taxonomy): domain Bacteria; kingdom Bacillati; phylum Actinomycetota; class Actinomycetes; order Micrococcales; family Micrococcaceae; genus Arthrobacter; species Arthrobacter sp. TJ-263. Next base: position 481,152 of record NZ_JBZCNE010000003.1, read on the forward strand.
GTCCGTCTGCACACGGAGTCGGGAGAGGTGTCCGAGCGCCAGTGGCGGCATCCGCGCTGGTTCGACGCCGACGACGTCGTGGACCGCGTGCGCTGGCAGCTCCAGGGGACCAACGCCTCGGACCACGGCCTGACCTCCGGCATCACGCGGGTCCACCTCGTGCCCGAGATCGTCGAGGACCTCGCCGACCATGCGGACGGGCTGTGGGGCACGGGACCGGACGAGGGGATCCACCACGGACTGGCCCGCGTGCAGAGCATGCTGGGCCACGGCGCCGTGCTGACCGGGATCATCGCCGGGGGCCGGCTCCTCGCGGACCGCCGGGTCCTCATCCCGTGGGGGGACACGCCGGCGCAATCCCCGACAGCACGGGTCAGGGACCGCACGCAGCCCTGGCCCGGACGCCTACCCGGCCCGGCACCGGCCACGGTGTTCGCCGCCCCCCTGCCCGCCGTCGTCGTCGATGCCCGGGGCAACCCGGTCGACGTCGATCCCCGGGGCCTCCTGACCGCCGATCCCTCCTTCTTCAGCGCCGGCCCCCACGACGACCGGCGGCCCGTGCACTCCTGGGCCGGCCCGTGGCCGATCAACGAACGCTGGTGGGACCCGGAGGGGCGCGTGCTCAGCCGCTTCCAGCTGGTGGACCACTCGGGATCGGCCTGGCTGCTGCTGCTCGAGGACCACGCGTGGTGGGTCGAGGCGAGCTACGACTGATGGGCTGGAACAATCCCCCCATCCCGTGGTCGGACTTCGAACGGAATCTCTCGGGCACCCGGCCCGGCGCGCCGCCCGTCGGCGCCGACGGCGGCGACAGCCCCGCCTGGTCCCGCAAGCGGCAGCCCTACACCGTCCCGGCCGAGGTCCCTGTCCCCGAAGGACCCGTGGTGCCGTATGCGGAGCTGCATGCCCACTCCAATTTCAGTTTCCTCGACGGCGCCTCCAGCCCCGAGCACCTCGCCGAGGAAGCCCAGCGGCTCGGGCTCACCGGCATGGCCCTCACCGACCATGACGGGCTGTACGGTGCGGTGCGCTTCGCGGAGGCCGCCGAGAAGTACCCGGGGATCTCGACCATGTACGGCACCGAACTCTCGCTCGGCCTGTCCAGGCCGCAGAACGGGGAGGCCGATCCGGAAGGGCAGCACCTGCTGGTCCTCGCCCGTGGATCGGCCGGCTACCACCGCCTGGCCACGGCCATCACCGAGGCCCAGCTCGCCGCGGACGCCGAGAAGGGGAAGCCCCGCTACGACCTCGAACGCCTGGCGGGGCATGCCGCCGGTCAGTGGATGATCCTCACGGGGTGCCGGAAGGGTGCGGTCCGCTCCGCGCTCGTCGCCACGGGCCAATCCGCGGCCGAGGCCGAACTCCGGAGGCTCGTCGACCTGTTCGGCCGGGAGTCGGTCGTCGTCGAGCTCATCGACCAGGGCAACCCCCTGGACACGGCCCACAACGACGCCCTGAGCGCCGTCGCGGCCCGCGTGGGGCTGCCCACCGTGGCCACCAACAACGTGCACTACGCGACGCCGAAGCAGCACCGGCTCGCCTCCGCCCTGGCCGCGGTCAGGGCCCGCCGGAGCCTGGACCAGATGGACGGCTGGCTTCCCGCGGCCGGCGCCGCCCACCTGCGCAGCGGTGCGGAGATGGCGCGGCGGTTCCTGGACTATCCCGGGGCGGTGGAGCGCACGGTGGATATCGCCGCGGATCTCTCCTTCACCCTGCGCAGCGTCAGGCCCGGGCTGCCGGCCATCGACCTGCCCGAGGGACACACCCAGATGAGCTATCTCCGCGAGCTCGTCCGGCAGGGGGCGGACAAGCTCTACGGGGGCCGGACCGACGTCCACGACCGCATCGAACGTGAACTGGACGTCATCGAGAGCAAGAACTTCCCGGGCTACTTCCTGATCGTCCATGACCTCGTGCACTATGCGCGCCGGAACGGCATCCTGTGCCAGGGGCGGGGATCGGCCGCCAATTCGGCGGTGTGCTACCTGCTGGAGATCACCGCCGTCGATTCCATCAAGTACCGGCTTCCCTTCGAGCGCTTCCTCTCGAGCATGCGCGACGAGGAGCCCGACATCGACGTGGATTTCGATTCGGACCGCCGTGAGGAGGTCATCCAGTACGTCTACCGGAAGTACGGCCGCTTCAACGCTGCCCAGGTGGCCAATGTCATCACCTACCGTCCCAAGTTCGCCGTCCGGGACATGGCGAAGGCCCTCGGCCACAGTCCCGGCCAGCAGGACGCCTGGTCCCGGCAGATCGAGCGGTGGGGCGGGCTCGTCTCCAGCAGTGACCACGACATCCCCGAGTCCGTGGTCGGCCTGGCGCAGGACGTCCTGACGTTCCCCCGCCATATGGGGATCCACTCCGGCGGCATGGTGCTCACCGATCGCCCCGTGGGAGAGGTATGCCCGATCGAGCATGGAAGGATGGAGGGGCGGACGGTCCTGCAGTGGGACAAGGACGACTGCGCCTGGATGGGGCTGGTGAAGTTCGACCTGCTGGGCCTCGGCATCCTCGCCGCCATCCAGTACAACTTCGACCTCGTGGAACGGCATCTCGGGGAGAAGTGGGAACTGCACACCATCCCCAAGGAGGAGCAGGGCGTCTACGACATGCTGTGCTTCGCCGACTCGGTGGGTGTCTTCCAGGTGGAGAGCCGCGCCCAGATGGGCATGCTCCCCCGGCTGCAGCCCCGGCAGTTCTACGACCTCGTCATCGAGGTGGCCCTCGTACGGCCCGGACCGATCCAGGGCGGGGCCGTGCACCCCTACATCAAACGGAAGATGGGCGAGGAGGAGGTCCGGTACATCCACCCCGACCTCGAACCGGTCCTCGAGCGGACCCTCGGCGTCCCGCTCTTCCAGGAACAGCTCATGCAGATGGCGATGGTGGTGGGCGGCTGCTCGGGAGCGGACGCCGATCTCCTGCGCCGCGCCATGGGGTCCAAGCGGGGCGAGGAGCGGATCGACTCCCTCAAGGCCACGCTGTACGAGGGCATGGCCGCCAACGGGATCACCGGTGACGTCGCGGACACCATCTACGACAAGATCCACGCCTTCGCGAACTTCGGGTTCGCGGAGAGCCACTCGATCAGCTTCGCCCTGCTGGTCTACGTCAGCGCCTGGTTGCGCCTGCACTATCCCGGGGCGTTCCTCGCCGCGCTCCTGCGGGCACAGCCCATGGGGTTCTACTCACCGCAGACGCTGGTGGCCGACGCCCGGCGGCACGGAGCCGTGGTCCTGCGGCCCGACATCCTGCACTCCGGGGTGCACGCCGATCTCGAGCCGCTCGAGGGCTACGAGCCTGCCGACGATCCGGCGGAACGCACCACCGGCAGGGACTGCTGCACGGAGGACGAGCAGCCGCCGGTCGGTTACTTCGACCAGGGCACGCCGTTCGACTCCACACCCCACCGCCGCGACGGCAACTATGCCGTGCGGCTCGGGCTGGCCAGTGTCGAGTCCGTCGGGGTGGGACTCGCCGAGAGGATCGTCGCCGACCGGAATCGCAACGGGCCCTACGAGGACATGCCGGACCTCGCGCGCCGCACGGGGGCCAACGCGGGCCAGCTCGAGGCCCTCGCCGCCTCCGGCGCGTTCGACTCGATGGGTCTGAGCCGCCGCGAGGCACTCTGGAACGCCGGGCCGGCGTCCACCGAGCGCGAGGGCCAGATCAGGGGCACGGCCGTCTATATCCAGCCTCCCCTGATGCCCGAACTCTCGGACATCGACAAGGTGGGCTCCGACCTGTGGTCCACGGGCATCACCCCCGATGATCACCCCGTGCGCCACGCCCGGGCGAGGCTGAAGCGCCGCGGCGCCCTGACCGCGCAGGAGCTCAGGACGTCCGAGTCCGGCCGGCGGATCGAGGTGGCGGGAGTCGTGACACACCGGCAACGGCCGGCGACGGCGAGCGGGATCACCTTCATGAACCTGGAGGACGAGACAGGACTGGTGAACGTCATCTGCTCGGTGGGGGTGTGGCAGCGCTACCGCCGGGTCGCCCGGGAGGCCAGCAGCGTGATCGTCAGGGGCGTCCTCGAGCGGTCTGCGGAGGGGATCGTCAATGTCGTGGCGGACCGCATCGAGGTCCTGCAGCTCAGGGCGACCACGAAGTCCCGCGACTTCCGCTGACGGGTCGGGGAACGACGAAGGGCCCCCGCTGAGCGGAGGCCCTTCGTGTCCTGCAGTCGTCCTTGTGCGCGAGGGGGGATTTGAACCCCCACACCCTTTCGGATACTGGCACCTGAAGCCAGCGCGTCTGCCGTTCCGCCACTCGCGCAATTTCGAGATTCCAACATCTGCACCCGGCAGGTGTTGTGAACAGCAGAGACAAGCATAACGGAGCCCGGCGGCAATTACCTAAACCGCCCCCGGTCGGGCCCGGCGGAGGGCCGATACGGGCCGCGACTGCGGATGATCGTTAGGACAAAGTAATCCTCGGCGCGACGGCTTGGAGCCCATTACCAGAGGCTCCCAGTAGTATCGGAGGGAACCTGCCCGGCTGGACCTTGCCATGACCAGAACCGGGCCATGCCCCTCAGCACCCTGCTGACCGGGCCCTGAACACCTGTGCGACAGGGGAGGAGGCGGACGATGGGCATTCTCGACAACGTGGAGCGGGGACTCGAAAAGCTGGTCCGTGGAGCCTTCACCACGGGGGCACGCTCCCAGGTGCAGCCCCTCGAGATCGCCAGCGCCCTCCGCAAGGAACTGGACAACCGTTCCCTCGTCCTGGCGCAGGGCCGCACCCTCGCCCCCAACGTGTTCACCGCCCGGTTGTCCGACTCCGATTTCGACCTCGCGCAGCAGTGGGGCTCGGCCCTCGCCGAAGAACTCTGCGACGTCGTCATCGCCCATGTGAACAGTCAGCAGTACAGCCTCCAGGGGCCCGTCCGCGTCTCCTTCGAACACGATCCGGAACTCAGGGCCGGGGTCTTCGAGATCGATTCCTCCATCGAGAAGCAGAGCGCCGCGCGGCGCTCCCCGGGCCCGCTGGCTCCCACGGCTCCCCGCCGCCAGCCCACACGCTTCCAGCCGATCCTCGAGATGGACGGACAGCGCTATTCGATCAATTCCGGTTCCATCGTCCTCGGTCGTTCCTCGGAGGCGGATATCCTCGTCGACGACACCGGGGTCTCCCGGCGCCATCTGGAGATCCGGGCGCAGGGCGGCCGGATCTACGCCGTCGATCTGGGATCCACCAACGGCAGCTACGTCAACGGGCAGCGGGTGGTCGGCCAGGCGGAACTCACCGACGGTTCCACGATCACCATGGGACGCTCACGCATGACGTTCCACCTCGTCCCGACCCAGGACGGGACCAGCCACCGATGAGCGAGGCCGGAGAACTCACCGTCACCCTGTTCCGCTTCGGGTTCCTGATCCTGCTGTGGGTCCTCGTCCTCAGCACGGTCGGTGCCCTGCGCCGCGACCTCGCGGTGGGACGTCGCAACAGGGTGGGCGCACCCAGCGCGCGCGAGATCCGCAGGAATCCCGAGCTCGTGGAGGAGCCACCTCCCGCACGCGCAGCCGCCCGCCGGCTGGTCGTCACGGAGGGCCCTCTCACCGGCACCAGCCTCGACCTCGCAGCGAGCCCCATCCTCCTGGGCCGCGCCCAGGAGGCCACGCTGGTGCTCGAGGACGACTACGCCTCAGGCCGTCACGCCCGCCTCTTCCCGCAGGGCAGCCGTTGGTTCATCGAGGACCTCGGGTCCACCAACGGCACCTACCTGGCGGGAACCCAGCTGACGCGCGCACTGCCCGTCGAACCGAATGTCCCCATCAGGATCGGTAAGACGGTCATCGAATTGAGGCCATAGGCGTGCGGCTCGCCCTGAGGTTCGCTGCCCGCTCCGACGTGGGCATGGTGCGGGCGAAGAACGACGACTCCGCGTACGTGGGCCGCTATCTCGCCGTCGTCGCCGACGGCATGGGCGGTCACGCGGGTGGCAACGTCGCCTCGGCCTCCACCGTCCTGGACCTGGTCCACCTCGATCACGGCGCGCACGACGGCGACGCCGGGACCCACCTCGCCGACGAGATCCAGACCGCGAACTCGCTGCTGTCCGAACTCGTCGCCACCAATCCCCAGCTCGCCGGCATGGGGACCACGGTCACGGCGCTCCTGCTCGAGGGCAGCACGCTGCAGCTCGCCCATATCGGCGACTCACGCGCCTACCGCCTCAAGGACGGCGTCTTCGAGCAGATCACCACGGATCACACGTTCGTCCAGCGCCTCATCGAGGAAGGACGGCTCAGGCCCGAGGAAGCGGAGACCCACCCCCACAAGAACGTCCTCATGAGGGTCCTCGGCGACGTCGACGCGAGCCCGGAACTGGACCTCGCCCAGTTCGACGTCGAACCCGGCGAACGTTGGCTGCTCTGCTCGGACGGCCTGAACGCGGTCCTGCAGGACCGCGCGGTCGAGCGGGTGATGCGCGAGTCGAGGGGCGTCCGCGAATGCGTCGACACCCTCGTCGACCTGACCCTCGCGGGCGGCTCCCCGGACAACATCACCATCGCCGTCGTCGAGGTCATCGAAGCGGACGACGACGACGCATCTCCACCGGCCTTCATCCCCCCTGCCCGGCAGGCGGCCGGTGAACGCGACACGCCGGGCGAGCCCGATGCGGCCTCCCATGAGATCGACCGGAACGGCGACCTGCCCGGTGCGGCGATCCGCGCCGACGTCATCCGTCAGGACCTGCTCACGAGACCGCATGTGCTCGTGGGCTCCGCGGCCCTCGCGACCGAGACGGGCCAGATCCCGATCGTGACCCAGCGGTCCACCGAACGGCGCGCCGCGATGATGCTGACGCACAAGGCGGAGCCGGAGATCGCGGAGGACACGGAGGACGAGGCCTCGCCGAGGAAGAAGCGCTGGTTCCTCCCCGCCATCCTCGCCCTCATGGCCCTCATCCTCATCGCCGTCGTCGGTCTGGGCTACACGTGGACCCAGACGCGCTACTACGTGGCGGACTCCGAGAACCGCGTCGCGATCTACACCGGGGTTCCCCAGCGGATCGGGCCGATCAGCCTCAGCGAGCTGTACGAGATGACCGACATCCCCGTCTCCAACCTGCCCGAGTACCAGCGGTCCCAGCTCTCGAACACGCTCCCGGCGGCGAGCCTGGAGGAAGCAGAACGGATCGTCAAGGACCTGCGCAGTGAACTGCGGGCCGTCAGCTGCGATCCGGCGCCGTCCTCGACGGCCTCCGCATCACCGGGCCCGACCACCGGCACCGGCGGACCCGCGCCCTCGGGGACGGCCACTCCCCGCCCGTCCGGGTCCCCGTCGCCCCCGACCGCCGCTCCCTCTTCATCCGCGTCCGCGTCCGCATCCGCGTCCGCGTCGTCCTCGCCGGGTCCTGCCGCTGCGTCCGCATCACCGCAGGCGACGGAGTCCTCCCCCGCCGTGTCATCCCCAGCCGTCGAATGTGAAGGTGCAGCAGATGAGTGATGTCCTGACCGCGCCCCGGTCGCGGCGCAACGTCGAGCTGCTCCTGCTCCTCCTCGCGCTGGCCGTCGCCATCACCGCCAGCTACCTGGCGGGCGTCGATCGCGAGGAGGCGTTCAGTGAGTTCTTCTGGACCCAGGGGCTGACGCTCACCTTCATGAGCCTCTTCCTGCATATCGTCCTGCGCCTCCGGGCAAAGTATGCCGATCCGCTCATTCTCCCGATCGTGGTGGCACTCAACGGGATCGGCCTGGCCATGATCCACCGGCTGGACCTCTCGGCGATGCAGTCCAATCCGGACATCGATCCCGTCGCGTCGCAGCAGGTGATGTGGACGGCGGTCGCGATGGGTGCCGCCGCCGCCCTCCTGATCCTGCTGAGGGACCACCGGCTGCTGCGCCGGTTCACGTACATCTCGCTGATCGTCAGCGCCGTCCTTCTCCTGCTGCCACTCGCGCCGGCGCCGATCGGCCTGGAGATCAACGGGGCGAGGATCTGGATCTCCGTAGGATTCGGGACCTTCCAGCCGGGGGAGATCGCGAAGATCACCCTCGCCATATTCTTCGCCGGGTATCTCTCGACGAACCGCGACCTCATCCTGCTGGCGGGCAAGAAGATCGGTCCGCTCCAGCTCCCCCGCTTCAGGGACCTCGCGCCCATGGCGGCCGCCTGGCTCGTGAGCATCGGTGTCCTGATCTTCCAGCGGGACCTCGGGTCCTCGATCCTCTTCTTCGGCCTGTTCATGGTCATGATCTACGTCGCGACGAGCCGTGTCAGCTGGGTGCTCATCGGGCTCGCCATGATCGGCGTGGGCGTCTTCGTGGCCCTGGAACTGTTCAGCCACGTCGCGCTGCGGTTCGATTCGTGGATCAACGCCTTCGCCCCGGAGGTCTACGACCGCGCGCCGGGCGGCAGCCACCAGGTGGTGCAGGGCCTGTTCGGTCTGGCCAACGGCGGACTGGCCGGCACCGGTTTCGGGGCCGGGCGTCCCGATCTCGTCACGTACGCCAACAGCGACATGATCATCGCGGCGCTGGGAGAGGAGCTCGGGCTCATCGGCGTCGTCGCCATCGTGATGCTCTACGTGCTCCTGGTCTCCCGGGGGATCCGGGCGGCCCTCGGCACGAAGGACGGGTTCGGCAAGCTCCTCGCCTGCGGGCTCTCCTTCACGATCGCCCTCCAGTGCTTCGTGGTGATCGGCGGCATCACGCGCCTGATCCCCCTCACCGGACTCACCACGCCGTTCATGTCCGCCGGTGGCTCCTCCCTGCTGGCGAACTGGCTCATCGTGGCCCTGATCCTGCTCATCTCCGAGACCGCGCGCCGTCCTGTGCCGACGGCACCCATGAAGGACTCCTTCCCCGAAGCGCTCGGGGTCAGCGGCAAACCCGTGAAGAAGCGGACCGCGAAGGTGGCCACCCGATGAACCAGGCCATCCGCAGGGCATGGGTCGTGGCGATCAGCATGTTCGCCCTCGTCCTCGGCTCCCTCACCTACGTGCAGTTCTTCCAGGCGCAGGAGCTCAAGAACAACCCGTGGAACAGCCGCCAGCTGTACCAGGACTTCGGCCGGCAGCGTGGGGCGATCCTGGTCGACGGCCGTGCCATCGCCGAGTCCGTGCCCTCGAACGACCAGTTCAACTACCAGCGCGTGTACAACGAACCGGAGCTGTATGCGCACCTCACCGGGTACTACTCCCTGTCCCTCGGGTCGTCGCAGCTCGAGAAGACGGAGTCGGACATCCTCGCGGGCACCAGCAGTTCCCTGTTCTACGACCGCGTGGTCACCCTCTTCTCCGGCGTCGATCCGCAGGGCGCATCCGTCGAGCTCACGATCGACCCACAGATCCAGCAACTCGCCTCCGACCTCATCCCCGACGGTCAGCGCGGCTCGATCGTCGTGATGGAGCCCTCCACCGGCAACATCCTGGCGATGGTCTCGAAACCCTCCTACGATCCCAATCTCCTGTCGGGCCATGACACGGCGATCATCGAGCAGAACGCGGCGATGCTCTCCGAGCAGCCGGGACTCTCGATCTACTCGAACCCGGCCACCGAGTCCCTCGTCTCGCCGGGGTCCGTCTTCAAGCTCATCGACGCCGCCGCCGCCCTCGAGTCCGGGGAGTACGACGCCGAATCGCAGATCCCGAACCCTCCGGCACTGGAATTCCCCGGGATCGAGTACACCCTGCCGAACTTCGTCTCGGGCGGCTGCGCGAGCAGGACGACGGCGGACCTGGAGTTCGCGCTGGAACAGTCGTGCAACACGCCCTTCGCGCAGATCGCACTGGACCTCGGCGAGGAGGCCATCCAGGAGCAGGCCGCGAAATTCGGCTTCGGCGAGACGATGGACATCCCCACCGACGTCGTCGCGAGCATCTTCCCGTCGGACCTGACGGACCCCGAGCTGGCGCAGTCCGCCATCGGGCAGTTCGACACGCGGGTGACACCCCTCCAGATGGCGATGGTGTCCGCGGCTATCGCGAACGACGGCCAGCAGATGAAACCGCAGCTCGTGAAGTCGGTGCGGGCCGCGGATCTGGAGCTGATCGACTCGCCCCAGCCGGAGTCGTTGCGCCAGTCGGTCAGCGGGGACACCGCGGACCAGCTCACGGAATGGATGGTCAATGTGGTGGACAACGGCACGGCGACAGGCGCACAGGTTCCGGGTGTCCGGGTGGCCGGCAAGACGGGGACCGCGGAGGTCTCCGCGACCGGTGACAACGCATGGTTCACGGGCTTCGCTCCCGCGGACGATCCCCAGGTGGCCCTTTCGATCGTGATGGAGAACGTGGACATCCCCACTGGTCAGCAATTGACCTCACCCAGTGCCAAGAGACTCATAGAGGCGGTGTTGAACAGATGAGGCCCACATCAGGCATCACCCTGGGCGGCAGGTTCGAACTGACCGAGCGGATCGCCATCGGCGGGATGGGCGAGGTGTGGAAGGCCCGGGACCAGATCCTCGGCCGCGTCGTTGCGATCAAGATCCTCAAGGAGGAGTACTCCGGCGATCCCGCGTTCCTCAACCGCTTCCGGGCCGAGGCCCGCCACACGGCGCTGCTGAACCACGAGGGCATCGCGAACGTCTTCGACTACGGCGAGGAAGGCGGATCCGCGTACCTCGTGATGGAGCTCGTTCCCGGGCAGCCGCTCTCGGCCGTCATCGAGAAGGAACAGGTGCTCTCCCCGGACCGCACGCTCTCGATCGTCGGACAGACTGCCACGGCTCTCGCCGTCGCGCACCGGCAGGGCCTGGTGCACCGTGATGTGAAGCCGGGCAACATCCTCGTGATGCCGGACAGCCGCGTCAAGATCACCGACTTCGGTATCGCCCGGCTGGCTGATCAGGTACCGCTGACCGCGACGGGGCAGGTCATGGGGACGGCGCAGTACCTGGCGCCCGAGCAGGCGACCGGCCAGCCGGCAACGGGCTCCTCCGACATCTACGCACTCGGCGTGATCGGGTACGAACTGCTGGCCGGACGACGCCCGTTCTCCGGCGAGTCGCAGATCGCGATCGCCCTCGCGCAGGTCAACGACGCCCCGCCGCCGCTCCCGCAATCCATCCCGCGTCCCGTCCGGGCGCTCATCGGGTCCATGCTGGCCAAGGACCCTGCCGATCGACCCCGCGACGCCGAATCCCTCGCGCGCGCCGTCGATGCCATCCGCGCCGGTGACATCCGTGCGGCGGAGGCGGCCGTCCCGGGGCTGCTGTCCTTCGCGGCGGACTACGACAGCGCGACCGCGGCGATTCCCCGCCAGGACACGCAGGCGACCACGGCGGTACCGGCACCGACGACGTCGGCACTGCCCACGGTCGCCGCACCTGCCGCAGCCGGCGCGGCGGCCGGCCTCGCTGCCTCGCGCGGCTGGTCGGAGGACGATCTCGACGCGGTGCCCGCACCGCCGGACCGCGACGAGGACGAGAACCGCCGGAGCCCGTGGCTGATCCCGCTGATCGTGCTTCTCCTGCTGGCCCTCGGCGCCATCGCCTTCCTGGTCCTGCAGCCCCTGCTGGCAGGGGGCGAGGACCCCGCGCCGGTGGAGACGAGCACCTCCGCGGCGCCGGCGACGTCCCGCACGCCCTCGTCAACACCGTCGCCCACCTCGGCGTCACCGTCCCCGTCTCCGAGCACCACGGAGGCCGACCAGGTGGTCATCACCCCGAGCCAGTACCTGGGCCGGCCCGAGGCAGAGGTCTCGGCGGAACTGGGAGGCCTCGGGTTCCGCGTGGAAGCGCAGCGGGAGTCGTCCGCCGAGTACGCCGAGGGGTTGGTGATCGGCGTCGCCCCCGTCGGAGCACTGAGCCCGGGGGAGACCGTCACCCTCACCGTGTCGACCGGACCGGAGCAGGCCACGGTCCCGGCGGGACTTCAGGGACGGACCGTGGCGGAAGTCGAGGCCGCCCTCGTGGAACTCGGACTGCGGCCCGTGAATGCGGGCAGTGAGGAATCGACGCAGCCCGAGGGAACGGTCCTGCGGACGAACCCGGGGCCCGGCGCCGAGGTGCCGGTCGACAGCGAGGTGAGCTACGTCGTCTCGTCCGGCCCTCCGCCGACCCAGGCGCCTGCGCCGACCCCGCCACCGGCGGCTCCGACGACGCCGTCGGCGACGGCCGCGGCCCAGCAGCCGGTGACCCCGTCGCCCACACCGACACCGACAGCCAGTTCCGGTCCGTGACCCGCGACCCGAGACGGCGCCGGAAGGAGGCGACGTGACAACCACCGAGCGCATCCTGAACGGGCGCTACGAGGTCCGTGAGCTGATCGGCCGCGGCGGCATGGCCGATGTGTACAGGGGCGTCGACCTCCGCCTCGGCCGGTCGGTCGCCATCAAGGTGCTGCGCGAGGACCTCGCGAGGGATCCGCTCTTCCAGGCGAGGTTCAGGCGGGAGGCCCAGGCCGTGGCCGGGCTGAACAATCCGAGCATCGTGGCGGTGTACGACACGGGTGAGGAGGAGATCCCCGATCGGCCGCAGCACGAGGTGCGGGTCCCGTTCATCGTCATGGAGTACGTGGAGGGGCTCACCCTGCGCGATCACGTCAAGGCCGGCGACCTCACCCCGGAGAACGCCGTCACCTATGTGGCGGGCGTCCTCCGCGCGCTCGAGTACAGCCACCGGGCGGGCATCGTCCACCGTGACATCAAGCCCGCCAACGTGATGATCACGCCCGCCGGCGCCGTCAAGGTCATGGATTTCGGGATCGCCCGCGCCATCGCTGATTCACAGGCCACCATGACCCAGACGCAGGCCGTGCTGGGGACGGCGCAGTACCTCTCGCCCGAACAGGCGCGCGGTGAGACCGTCGATGCGCGGAGCGACCTGTACTCGACCGGCTGCCTGCTGTTCGAGCTGCTCACCGGACGACCACCGTTCATCGGCGACAGTCCCGTCTCCGTCGCCTACCAGCACGTGCGGGAGGCACCACCACTCGCGAGCAGCCTGAACCCCGAGGTGACCCCGGCGCTCGACTCCGTGCTCGCCAGGGCGCTCCAGAAGGACCGTGACCACCGGTTCCGGGACGCGGCCGCATTCCGGGGCGCACTGCTCGACGCCGGACGCGGCGTGGTCCTCGCTGCTGCTGCGACGGACGCAACGGAGATGATGGACGTCACGGCGTCGCGGACCTACCCTGCAACCCTGGGTGCGTCCGCATCCGGCGGACCGAGTACGCGCGCCATGGACAGGGTCCCGGGCGACCAGCCACCGGCGGCACTGGATCACCACCCGGACGAGGACCCCGACGACCGGCTCGATATCCTGCGGGACAGGGACGAGGCGGACGAGCGGAAGGATCGACGGCGCCGGGCCTCCCGAGCTGCCTGGAGCACCGTGTTCCTCGTGGCGGTGTTGCTCGTGCTGACAGCCGGCTTCTTCGTCATCACCTCCATGAACAACCGGCCCGTCGAGGACGTGGCGACGGTCAGTGTGCCCGAACTGATCGGTATGCCGGAGGGCGACGCCCGGGACGCCATCGTGGATGCGGGCCTTGTTCCGTCCTCGGACGAGGAGTTCAACGCCTCGGTCGACGCAGGGGACGTCGTCGCCTCCGACCCGGCGGCGGGGGCGTCGGTCGAGCCGGACTCCCGCGTGAACATCACGGTATCCCTCGGCCCCGCGAATGTGGTGCTGCCCGATTCCCTCCCCGGCCTCACGGAGTCCTCGGCACGCGATGCGCTCGAAGGCCTGCGCCTGAAGGGTGGCAACGTCACCGAGGAGACCAGTGCCACCGTCGCGCAGGGGCGTGTCATCACCACGAATCCACAGCCCGGACAGTCCGTGCCGGTCGGCAGCGCGGTGGACCTCGTACTCTCCAGCGGCAGGGTGACGGTTCCCCTGCTCACCGATCTCACGATCGCGCAGGCACAGGCCCTGCTCGAGGACCCGGCGGTACAGCTGCCCTTCAGCGTCCGTGAGGTCGAGAACAGCGTGGTACAGCCCGGTGTCATCACGGCACAGTCGGAGCCCGCACGGTCCCAGGTCCCGCAGGGCACGGAGATCGTCCTCACCGTCGCGAAAGCCCCGGCCGAACCCACCCCGGAACCCACGACGGAACCGACCCAGGAACCCACCCCGGTGCCCGCCGACCCGCCGACCGACCAGCCGCAGGGTCGGCCGACGGGAGAACAGTCGGAACCGCGGCCGACGGAGGACGGCGACTAGCGGGCGATCAGCGGGCTGAGTCCTGCCGACAGGGCGGCTGCACCCTCGAGGCCCAGGGATTCGAGCCAGTTGCCGAGCATTCGGTACCCGCCCTCGGTCAGGACCGATTCCGGATGGAACTGGACGCCGCACAGCGGCGCGCTGCGGTGTTCCAGGCCCATGATGATGCCACTGGCCGTGCGGGCCGTGACCGAGAGCTCGTCCGGGACGTCGTCACTGACGGCCGCGAGCGAGTGGTAACGCGTCGCCGTGACCGGTGAGGGGAGCCCTGCGAACACACTGGTGGCATCGTGTTCCACGAGGGAGGTCTTGCCGTGCATCAGCTCGGGCGCATGGGTGACCGTTCCGCCGTACGCCTCCGCGAGCGCCTGATGGCCGAGGCAGACCCCGAGCATGGGCTTGGCGTTCTCGCCGCACCAGCGGATGAGGTCGACGCACACTCCCGCATCGGCGGGTGTCCCCGGGCCGGGTGAGATCAGGACCCCATCGCGGGAGGCTGCCATCTCCTGCACTTCGGCGAGTGTGAGGTCGTCGTTGCGGACCACTGTCGTCTCCGCGCCGAGTTCCTGCAGATAGCCGACCAGCGTATAGACGAAGCTGTCGTAGTTGTCGACGACGAGGATTCGGGTGGTGTCGGCCATGAGCTAGGGGGAACCAATCGTTGAGTCTGTGAGCGGGGTGATCTGGGAGACCCAGGGGAACACGAAGAGCATCAGCATCGCGACGCCCACGAGGGCCAGGACCATGGAGAGGATGATGCGCAGCCATCGCGGTCCGGGGAGGGTCCGGAAGATCCATCCGTACATCGTGACTATCCCTGTCCTGCCGCGCGGGCTACCTGCTCAGTGATCTCGGGTGGGGGCCCGGCGTCCGAGGGACGCCAGGATTCCAGCACCGAGTAAGCAATAATACGCTCCTGCGCGCCGAACCTCGGATTGCAGCTCGTCAGGGTGAGGATCCGGTCCCCCGGCTCTGCTCCGGGCTCCGCTGGTACCGGCGCGATCACATCCACACGGTCCGGCAGCACGATCCCCGTGTTGCGGTAGACGTACGTGTAGTAGCCCTGGCGGGTCTGGACGTAGATCCTGTCACCCGGGACCAGCGTGTGGATCCGGTCAAGCACCTGCCCGTGTGTCTGGCGATGCCCGGCGAGGGCGAAGTTCCCCACGGCGCCCGGCGCGCCCGTCCCCGGATAGTGCCCCAGCCCGAGGTTGTCGAGCACGTCGGAACCGACCCCGGAGGTGACCGGTCGTGAGTAGTCCTCGCCGAAGCGGGGGATGTAGACGGCCCCGAACGTCCCGCTGAGGTCCGCCGCCGGAAGGACGGCGGGTTCGCCGAAATCCTCGGAGGCGGCCGCATCTCCGCCCTGCACCGGGGACAGGGGTGCCTCCTCGATGGACGGCACGTCCGAGAAGAACTCCTCGAGCGCCTGCTCCTGCCTGATCCCGGCGTCGATGTTGGTCCACCAGAGCTCCCACCCGACGAACAGGAGGAGGACCACACCCGCGGTGACCAGCAGCTCGCCGAGTACGTGGGCCGCCAACTGGAACGGGGTACGACGGCGGCGCTCCGGACGCTCCCTGGCCGCCGGGTTGCGCAACGCAGCATCGACGGCCGACCTGACCACTGCCGCTCCTGCCTCCGGTTGCACGGGTATCGGGCGGTTCTTGGCTAGAATCATGGGGATAACCGGGCCGCCCGACGTTGTTCTCCTTCAGGATAGCCTGCGGGTCCGGGCATGGAATGGCGGCCGGTACGACCACCGGCGCAGCTGACCGCAGCCGTGCCCTGCCGAGGAGAAACCGTGCCCGAGTCGAAGCCCCGTAAGAGAGCCAGGTCCGCCGCTCCCGCCGTGAAGTCCTCACAGCCGAAGCCGAACCCTGTCTGGTACAAGCCCGTCATGTTCGGTCTCATGATCATCGGCCTGCTCTGGATCATCACGTTCTACATCTCGGAAGCCCGCTTCCCGGTCGAGGCCTGGGGGTCGTGGAACATCCTCGCCGGATTCGGCATCGCGATCGTCGGGTTCCTCATGACGACGCGCTGGCGGTAGACGCACGTCGGCGATGGGCGGCGGAACGCCCTCCACGCTCTGTACACATGGTGTGTAGAAAGTTATCCACAGATGTGCACAGAAATGTTGATGATCCGGGGAAGGGCCCGAAAATCCGGTCCAAGGCTTATCCACAGCTGTGGAATTACATGTGTGTAAGTTATCCCCCGTGTGGATAAAGGGTGTGGACAACTAGGGGAGGGCCGGCGCGATGTGCGCCGACCCTCCCCGAATTCGTTCCCCTGGATGTGCGTCCCTAGAACGGGAGGAGGGAGACTCCCAGCAGGGTCAGCAGGAGCAGGAGCACGACGACGCCTCCCAGCCCCAGCCACTGGAGCCTTGCCTGGCGGGGACCGCGTGGGACGTACGCGATCACCGCGGCGCACGCAGCGCCGGCAACGAGCCCGCCCAGATGGGCCTGCCATGCGATCGATGGCACCAGGAATCCCAGCGCGGCGTTGATGGCGATCAGGACGACGATCTGCCGTACGTCGCCGCCCCGCTTCCGCTGGACGATGAAGAGCGCTCCGAACAGTCCGAACACCGCGCCGGAGGCGCCGACGACGCCCTGTCCGGGGTTCCCGGACAACAGCAGGACGCCGACAGATCCGCCCAGGGCGGAGATCAGGTACAGCGCGAGGAACCTCGCCCGTCCCAGCGCCGGCTCCAGGACCTTCCCCAGGATGTAGAGCGCGTACATGTTGAAGGCGATGTGGAGGAACGAGCCCGGTGAATGGAGGAACGCGGCCGTCAGCATGCGCCAGGGCTGGGCCGGCACGGCCCCCTCGACGCCGGCCGTGAAGAACGGCGCGTAGATGAAAGCGTTGGTCACCCCGGGCAGCACCAGCTGCAGCAGGAAGACCACCACGCAGATGCCGATCAGCGTGTAGGTCACGATGCTGGTGTCCCCGCGCACGACCCCACCGAAAGCATTGCGGTGGACCGGGGCGCCGGCGGCCTGCTCCCGTACGCACTCCACGCACTGGAAACCGACCGCCGCCGGCCTCTGGCACTCTGCGCACGCAGGCCGGTCGCACCTCTGGCATCTCACATAGCTGACGCGGTCAGGGTGGCGTGGACAGACCGGGGCCTGCCGGCTTCCGGCGTCGGGCGCGGGGACACCATAGGACATCTGGGTTAGAGCTGTTCCACGGTGATGCTCTTGATGACGACGTCCTCCAGGGGCTTGTCCCTCATGTCGGTGGCGATCGAGTTCAGCTTGTCGACCACCGCACGCGATCCCTCGTCGGTGACGTCGCCGAAGATGGTGTGCTTGCCCTGCAGCCATGTGGTGGGGACGGAGGTGATGAAGAACTGCGAGCCGTTGGTACCGCGCCCACCCTGGGTGCCGGCGTTCGCCATCGCCAGCTTGTAGGGCTCCTTGAAGGAGAGATCCGGGTTGATCTCGTCGTCGAACTTGTAGCCGGGGCCGCCTGTGCCCTGGCCCAGGGGATCCCCGCCCTGGATCATGAAGTCCCTGATGATGCGGTGGAAGATCGTCCCGTCGTAGAGGGGAGCAGTGCTCTCCTCGCCGGTCTGCGGGTGGGTCCAGGCGATCTCACCGGTCGCGAGGCCCACGAAGTTCTTGACCGTCTTCGGCGCGTGGTTGCCGAAGAGGTTCACCTCGATGTCGCCCTGGTTGGTGTGGATGGTCGCTTTTGCTGTCGGAATAGCAGTCATCAGGCCATTCTTCCACGCGGCATCTGACAATAAGCTGGAGCAGGGCCATTCCGCGCACAGTGAAACGGCACCGTCGCCGGGCACTGACCTACCGGCCGGATAGCACCGTCTGCCCATGCAACGTAGGCTGATCAAAACGAGTAACCACCCCCCTTGGAGGTTTTTGTGAAGAAGAACGTACGCGCTACCCACGAACTCGAAGAAGGCGTCGCACTCGGACTGGCAGCAGCTGCCGGACTGGCCGCCGCACGCGAATGGGCCACACCACGCGTCGACGCCGCGTACGAGTGGGCGAAGCCACGATGGGAGAAGGGCAGGGAGACCGCCGGACCCGCACTGCAGGTCACAGTCCGCAAGGCCACGGAGGGAATCTCCGGTGGTATCGCCGGTGGTATCGCTGTCGTCGCGCCGAAGATCCAGGACGGTATCGACAAGGTCGGTCCGCGCATCTCGCAGGTCATCGACGACACCACGCCGAAGATCCAGGGCACCCTCGACAAGGCGGCGCCGGCACTGAACTCGGCGAAGGTCAAGGTGGTCGACGATTACCTGCCGACGCTGTCCATCAGGTTGGGCGAGGCAGCGGACACCGCGTCCCGCTCGCTCGCCTCCGCACATGTGCCGCCCGCGGTCGAGAAGGCCGTCATTCGGATCACGGGTGACAAGAAGGCGGTCAAGAAGGCCCAAAAGCGACTGGTAGCTGCCACGCTGCAGGCCTCCAAGGACCTGAAGAAGAGCCAGCGACGCAGCAAGGGCAAGGGCTGGCTCATCGTCGGCATCGTTCTGAGCGCACTCGTGGCCGGTGTCGCCGTCTGGCGGGCATCGAAGCCCGTCGAGGACCCCTGGAAGACGCCGGCTCCGATCAAGGCAGCTCCTGCTCCGGCATCGAGCGCCAAGACCCAGGAGGCCAAGGACGTCGTCACGTCCGTCAAGGAAGCGGCTGATCGTGCCGCCGCCTCGGAAGGCACCACCAAGAGTACCCCCGTGAGCGGTGCCAAGGATGACAGCAAGAACACGGCGGCGGATGCGGCCCAGACCGTTGCCGACAAGGCGAAGGACGCCACGGAGGCAGCCAAGCACGCCAAGCCGTCGGACGGCGACTCGAAAGCCTGACAGCGCAGCACCACACGGAGGAAACCCCGGCCCATGGGCCGGGGTTTCCTCACTTAACGTCTATCACGAGCGCCGCATATAACCACCATGGACTATTACCGACCACCCAGTCCGGGCGGTGGCGCTGTCGCGGTCCCGGGGTCGACCGGGGAAAGGCGCGCCTTCCGCCGCTGCTGGCCGCGGATGACGACGGCGAGGCCGACGAGGATGAGGATCAGCCCACCGTAGGTCCCGAGCGGGAGCTGCTCGCCGAGGAACACCGCCGCAAGGATCGCAGCCCCCGGGATCTCGAGCAGGATGATCATGGAGACGACAAGCGGGCTCATGACCGCCAGGAGGTGGTTGAAGACGGAGTGTCCCATGATCTGCGCCAGCAGTGTCACGGCGAGGATGCCCGCCCAGGCAGCAGGGCTGAAGCCGACGATCGGCTGCCCGGTAGCGGCACACAGGACCACCAGGATCAGTGCACAGGCGCCGTAGCAGAGCGTGGTGTAGGTCCCCGTGGACAGGGTCCGCCGGGCGGCAGCTCCGGCCATCTGGTAGACCGCGGCCAGGGCTCCGCCGGCGAGGGCCAGCAGGTCGCCGAGGAGCGCCTCCCGCGACAGCGAGAGATCGAACCCGGTGATGATGACGACTCCCACGAAGGCGACTCCGAGGCCCGCGACCACGGCCGCCTGCGGTCGCGATCCCAGCAGGGCGTTGAAGAGTGCGATCCATGCGACCTGGAGGCATACCAGAGCCGTGGCAGCCGCAACGGACGTCAGTTTCAACGCGGTGATGAAGCATGCGAAGTGGAGGGCGAGCGCCACGGCGGCAATACCGAGCCGCCGGTACTCTGCACGCGTCAGGGCGGCGAACTCGGCCCTCTTGGACACGAGCGCGGGCCCTCCCATCAGGGCAGCCCCGAGCAGATTGCGCCAGAAAGCGATGGCCAGGACCGGCGCGGCGGTTGCCGCCATGATCGGTCCGGACGCCGATACCCCGATGACGCCGAGGATCGAGAGGAAGATAGTCACCCGGCAACTGTAGGGCACGGCACAGGCGGCCCATCATCCACTCCATGAACGCGAAAAGCCCCGGCCGGTGGCCGGGGCTTTCCTTCGGTGGAGGCACGGGGACTCGAACCCCGAACCCCCTGCTTGCAAAGCAGGTGCGCTACCAATTGCGCCATGCCCCCGAAAGGAACCTCGTCCGGTGAGTCCCGGACGCCGTTCCGTGAAGCTAGACTACTTCGTCCGTCGCACTGCTCCAGACGCTCTTGCTCTTCTCGGAATCCTTCCACCGCTTGTACACGAGGACACTTGCGGCAGCCGCTGCTGCGACGAGCAACTTCTTCACGACAGTCTCCTTGCAGTTCCCTGCGAGTGGTGGATCCGTGGGCGTACCAGGACTTGAACCTGGGACCTCTTCGTTATCAGCGAAGCGCTCTAACCGCCTGAGCTATACGCCCCGATACCTCTTCGGGCCGAGACACGACTTTACAGTAGTGTCTCGGCATTCTTCAAATCGCCCGGGGGCGCCGAAGGGGCCGGTCTCCTAGTCGTCGGTCAGCGTGACGCCGATACCGCCGACGAGGGTGGACGAGATGTTGTACAGCACGGCCGAGAGCATGGCCAGGGCGGTCAGGAGCACCACGTTCACGACGGCGATGATCGTCGCGAAGGAGAGGACCTGCGGCAGGGAGGCGAACTGGCGAAGGTCGAACCCGCCGCTCTCGGACCCTGCGATCTCGCGGAGCAGTTCGTTCACCCCGTCGAAGATGCCCGTCAGGTCGAGGACGGTCCAGATGACGAAGGACGCGACGACGGTGACGATCCCGAGCGCGACGGACAGCAGGAACGACATCTTCAGGACCGACCAGGGATCCACCTTGCTGACGAGCAGCCGCGCCTTGCGGGCCTTGGCCTTCGGCGCCGGCTTCACGAGACCGGGGCGCTGCCCCGGACGGGCGGCCTGCCCACCGGCCGCGGGCCGCTGCGGCGGCCGGGCAGGAGCATTCACGCGCGGCGCTGCCCCGGACGATCGCACTTGTCCGCTGGACGACCGCGGGTTGGTGTTGGCCGAGCTCACTCGTTACCTCCGTGTTCGGGCGACTCAGCGTCGGGCTCAGCCGTTTCCTCTGTCGACAACCGTACTTCATCGGCTGTGAACTCCGCAGGATCCTCCTGCGGGGTGATCGTACCGATCACGTCGACATCCGGGCTGGCTTCGGTCGGATCATCGATGAGGCCCTCCTCGACGGCGACGCTGCGCTCACTGTTCCGGGCGACGGCGATGATGCGGTCGGTCTTGTCGGGCTTCGCGAAGATGACGCCCATGGTGTCGCGACCCTTGGCGGGGACTCCCGCCACCGCCGAGCGCACCACTTTCCCGCCGCCCATGACCACGAGGACCTCGTCCTCCTCCTGGACCACGAGCGCTCCGACGAGGTCCCCGCGTTCCTCGGCCAGCTTCGCGACCTTGATGCCGAGCCCTCCGCGGCCCTGCACGCGGTAGTCGTCCACCTTGGTGCGCTTCGCGAAGCCGCCCTCGGTGACGATGAAGACGTAGGAGGCGTCCGTGACCACGTTGGCGGCCAACAGCTCGTCGTCCGGGCGGAACTTCATGCCGGTCACACCCGAGGTGGCGCGCCCCATGGGCCGCAGGGCGTCGTCGTCGGCCGTGAACCGCAGCGACTGGCCCTTGCGGGAGACGAGCATGATGTCGTCGTCGCCGGACACCAGCTGCGCGGAGACGAGCTCGTCGGTGTCGCGCAGGTTGATCGCGATCACGCCGGCGGTGCGGTTGGTGTCGTAGTCCTCGAGGCGGGTCTTCTTCACCAGGCCGCGCTTGGTCGCGAGGACCAGGTAGGGCGACTGCTGGTAGTCACGCAGGTCGAGGACCTGGGCGATCGTCTCGTCGGGCTGGAAGGCCAGGAGATTCGCCACGTGCTGGCCCTTGGCGTCCCGCGCGGCCTCGACGAGTTCGTACGCCTTCGCGCGGTAGACCCGACCCAGGTTGGTGAAGAACAGGAGCCAGTGGTGGGTGGTGGTGACGAAGAAGTGTTCGACGACGTCGTCGCCGCGCAGCTGCGCACCCCGGATGCCCTTGCCGCCACGCGCCTGCTGACGGTAGTTGTCACTGCGTGTGCGCTTGACGTATCCGCCGCGGGTGATGGTGACGACCATCTCCTCCTCGGGGATCAGGTCCTCCATGCTCATGTCGCCGTCGTAGCCCATGAGGATCTCGGTGCGGCGGTCGTCGCCGAACTTGGCGACGATCTCCGCGAGTTCGGTGCTGACGATGCCGCGCTGCACGTCCTCGGAGGCGAGGATCCGGTTGAACTCCGTGATCATCGACTCGAGTTCGGCATGGCGGTCCTGGATCTTCTGCCGCTCGAGGGCCGCGAGGCGCCGGAGCTGCATGTTCAGGATGGCCGTGGCCTGCAGCTCGTCGATGGAGAGCAGCTCCATCAGACCGTCCCGGGCCTGCTCCGTCGTGGACGAGGCGCGGATCAGCGCGATGACCTCGTCCAGGGCGTCGAGGGCCTTCAGCAGTCCGCGGAGGATGTGGGCCTCCTCCTCCGCCTTGCGCAGCCGGTACCGCGTGCGGCGCACGATGACCTCGAGCTGGTGGGTCACCCAGTGGCGGATGAACGCATCGAGGCTGAGCGTGCGGGGCACGTCGTCGACGATGGCCAGCATGTTGGCACTGAAGTTGTCCTGCAGCTGCGTGTGCTTGTACAGGTTGTTGAGAACCACCTTCGCGACGGCGTCGCGCTTCAGCACGATCACCAGGCGCTGGCCGGTGCGGCCGGACGTCTCGTCGCGGAGATCGGCGATGCCGCTGACCTTGCCGTCCTTGACGAGTTCCGCGATCTTGATCGCGAGGTTGTCAGGGTTGGCCTGGTAGGGCAGTTCCGTGACGACGAGACACGTGCGGTTCTGGATCTCCTCGACGTTGACGACGGCCCGCATCGTGACGGATCCGCGCCCCGTCCGGTAGGCGTCCTCGATCCCCTTGTGGCCGAGGATCTGGGCGCCGGTGGGGAAGTCGGGTCCCTTGATGCGCACGATCAGTGCCTCGAGGAGCTCCTCCTTCGTGGCGTCCGGGTTCTCGAGGTACCACTGGACCCCGTCGGCCACTTCGCGCAGGTTGTGCGGCGGGATGTTCGTGGCCATGCCGACGGCGATGCCGGAGGATCCGTTGACGAGCAGGTTCGGGAAGCGCGACGGGAGGATCGTCGGCTCCTGGTTCTTGCCGTCGTAGTTGTCCTGGAAGTCGACGGTCTCCTCGTCGATGTCCCGCACCATCTCCATGGCGAGCGGGGCCATCTTCGTCTCGGTGTATCGCGGGGCGGCGGCGCCGTCGTTGCCCGGTGATCCGAAGTTCCCCTGACCGAGCGCCAGCGGGTAGCGCATCGTCCAGTCCTGGATGAGGCGCACCAGGGCGTCGTAGATCGCCGAGTCGCCGTGCGGGTGGTACTGGCCCATGACTTCGCCGACCACGCGGGCGCACTTGTTGAACGACCGGTCGGGCCGGTAGCCGCCGTCGAACATCGCGTAGAGCACACGGCGGTGCACCGGCTTCAGTCCGTCGCGGACGTCGGGCAGCGCCCTGCCCACGATGACCGCCATCGCGTAGTCCAGGTAGGACCGCTGCATCTCCGTCTGCAGGTCGACCTGCTCGACGCGGTCCGTCAGGACCTCGCCCTCGATGGGCTCGTCGGGTCCGTTGCCGGTGATGTCGTCACTCATGAATCAGTTCCGTTCGTCAATTTTTGCCCCGCAGTACTGGCGAATCCGAGCAAGGGTGGCCCCTGCGTTCTGTACAGGCGCTCGACCGGACGTCGCCCTTTCCCTCGCAAGCTCGGGCAGGGACCCTGAGTCCGCTCTTACTTTCGTTGCGCCGGCAGAATGCCGGGGCTACCCGTCAGATGTCGAGGAACCGCACGTCCTTGGCGTTCTGCTGGATGAAGTTGCGGCGGGATTCGACGTCCTCGCCCATCAGGACGGAGAACACCTGGTCGGCCGCTGCGGCGTCGTCCATGGTCACCTGCAGCAGGGTGCGGTGGTCCGGATCCATGGTGGTGTCCCACAGTTCCGTGTAGTCCATCTCACCGAGGCCCTTGTAGCGCTGGATCCCGTTGTCCTTGGGCAGTCGCTGGTTGTTGGCCATACCCATCTTGATGACCTCGTCGCGCTCCCGGTCGCTGAACACGTAGTCGTGCTTCGCATTGGACCACTTGATCCGGTAGAGCGGCGGCTGCGCGAGATACACGAAGCCGTTCTCGATGAGCGGCCGCATGTAGCGGAACAGCAGGGTCAGCAGCAGCGTCGTGATGTGCTGGCCGTCCACGTCGGCATCGGCCATCAGCACGATCTTGTGATACCTGGCCTTGTCCACGTTGAAGTCCTCGCCGATCCCCGCGCCGAAGGCGGTGATCATGGCCTGGACCTCGCTGTTGCCGAGGGCGCGGTCGAGGCGGGCACGCTCCACGTTCAGGATCTTGCCGCGCAGCGGCAGGATGGCCTGGGTCTCGGGATTCCGTCCGCGGACCGCGGAGCCGCCGGCGGAGTCGCCCTCGACGATGTAGATCTCGGACCGCGCGGGGTCCTTCGACTGACAGTCCTTGAGCTTGCCGGGCATGCCCCCGGATTCGAGCAGGCCCTTGCGGCGGGTGGATTCCCTCGCCTTGCGGGCTGCGAGGCGCGCCTGCGATGCCTGGATCGACTTGCGGATGACGTCGCGGGCCGGCCCGGGGTTGCGCTCCAGCCAATCGCCGAGCTGATCGGTGACAACCCGCTGGACGAATCCCTTCGCCTCGGAGTTGCCGAGCTTGGTCTTCGTCTGGCCCTCGAACTGCGGCTCCGACAGCTTGACCGAGATGACGGCGGTCAGGCCCTCGCGGATGTCGTCACCCGTGAGGTTGTCGTCCTTCTCCTTGATGATGTTCTTCTCGCGTGCGTACTTGTTGATCAGGGTGGTCATGGCCGCACGGAAACCTTCCTCGTGCGTCCCGCCCTCGTGCGTGTTGATCGTGTTCGCGTAGGTGTGCACGCTCTCCGAATACGCCGACGTCCACTGCAGGGCCACTTCGACGGCCATCCTGCGGTCGGTGTCCTCGGTCTCGAAGGCGATGACGTCGGGGTGGATCACATCCACGCGCTTGGACGAGTTGAGGTGGCGGACGTAGTCGAGCAGCCCGTTCTCGTAGAGGTACACCACGGACCGATGCTTCGGCTCCCCGTCGGCGTCCTGCGCGCTCTGGACCTCCGTGACCTCGTCCGTTTCGACGGCATCCGCGCGCTCGTCCGTCAGCGTGATACGCAGTCCCTTGTTGAGGAACGCCATCTGCTGGAAGCGTGCGCGGAGTGTCTCGAAGTCGAACTCGGTGCTCTCGAAGATCGAATCGTCGGGGTAGAACGTCTGCGTGGTGCCCGTCTCGGACGTCTGCTCACCCTTCCGCAGCTCGCCGACGGGTTTGCCGCCGTCCGCGAAGGACTGCCGCCACACGTGGCCCTGGCGCCGCACCTCCGTCTCCACGCGCCGGGAGAGGGCGTTGACCACGGAGATACCGACGCCGTGCAGGCCACCGGATACGGCATAGCCGCCGCCGCCGAACTTGCCGCCGGCGTGGAGGATGGTCATGACCACTTCCACGGTCGGCCGGCCCTCGGTAGGGTGCATGTCCACGGGGATGCCGCGGCCGTTGTCGACCACCTTGACGCCGCCGTCGGACTGGAGCGAGATCTCGATGTGGTCGCAGTAGCCGGCCAGCGCCTCGTCGACCGAGTTGTCCACGACTTCGTAGACGAGGTGGTGCAGACCCCGGGGCCCTGTCGATCCGATGTACATGCCCGGGCGTTTCCGGACAGCTTCCAGGCCTTCGAGCACCGTGATCTCACTGGCGCCGTATGCGTGTTCGGTGGCCGCCTCCAGGATCGGGGACTCGCCGTCGCCTATCTTCACATCGCTTGCATTCAACTCGTTCTCGTGTGCCACAGGCGTAGACGGCTCCTCAGCTGGATCGACCAAAACAATCTCCCCTATTCTACCCTGCGGAGGGCCGACGTCCGGCGCGAACACCCCTTCACTGGCCAATAAACCCACATCAGACCGGACGGCAGTACCATCCGTGAGCCCGGATACGGCGGCCGGGACCCCGATTGCGCTACAGGCCGCTCAGCGGACGGCGTGACCGGGCTCCCGGATCACCCGTACGTGTCCCGCGGCCCGCGGCCCTTGACGGAGCGTCCGCCCTTGCGCCAGGTCGGAGCGGCGGGCCCGATGACCGACAGCCGTGTGACGACTCCCGGGCCGAGCTCGGCCTCGAACCGCTGGAGCACCTGCGGGGTGATGAGCCGCAGCTGCGTGGCCCAGGCCGTCGAATCACACCGGACCAGGACTGTGTCCGCGTCGAAGCTCTCCGGTACGCAGTGCGCTGCGATGTCGGTCCCGACGATCTCGCTCCAGCGCGACAGCACCGATCCGATCGCGACCGGCGACTTCCATCCCCGCTCGGCGAGCATCCGCGAGAAGACGTTGCCCACCCCCTCGGGATCCCTGCCGCCGTAGACCGGCTCGGGCGAGTACCGGCGGCGCGTCGTCTTCGCCGCGCGCTTCGATACCGCCTCCCGGGGCGTGCCCCTGGCCTGCGATGCGCTCCGCAGCCGGTTGAGGAGGGCCTGCGGGGCATCCTGCTCCGGGAACTCATCCTTCGGGGAGGGCGTGCGCGACGGCTCGTCGCCCTCCGCCGCGCGCCTGCCCGATCGATCGCCGGAACCCTGCGCATCCGTTCCGTCCGCGGGAGGAGTGTCCCCGGAAGCTCCGTCAGACATCTATTCCTCCCGAGGCATCTCTATCGGCGGCCGCGGGCTGGTCGGGAATCTCCAGTGGGACGCCGGCGGCTCCACCCGGGCCGCCGCTCGCGGCGACGGCGCCGGGCACCACCCGGAGCTGCCGTCCGTCGAGCGCCGTGGGGATGTCGTCACCCACGGCCGCGGTGACGAGGACCTGCTCGGCGGACCCCACGATGGCAGCGAGCCGGGTGCGCCGTTGCGCATCGAGTTCCGCGAAGACGTCGTCGAGGATGAGCACGGGGTCCCCTCCCGGCGTCCGGTCCTCCTCCAGCAGAAGGTAGTAGGACGCCAGTCGCAGCGCCAGGGCCATCGACCAGGTCTCACCGTGCGAGGCGTATCCCTTGACGGGCACCCCGCCGAGCAACAGCGCGAGCTCGTCGCGATGCGGGCCGACCAGGGAGATGCCGCGCTCGAGTTCCTTCCTGCGGTGTCGGAGGAGACCGGCGATGAACAGCTCGGTCAGTGCACCCTGGTCGAGGTCGCCCAGGGCGTCGTCCGCCTCACCGCGCCCCGGGTCCATGCCGTGGTCCTCCGTCAGGGGGTCGGACGACGGCGAGACGCTCGAGCTGTAGGTGATGTCCGCGCGCTTGGAACCGTCCGTCAGCTCCCGGTAGGCGCGCTGCACATGGGGACGGAGCTTGTCGACGAGGACCAGCCGGGCTGACAGCAGGCGGGCTCCGGACTCGGCCAGGTGCTGGTCCCACACATCGAGGGTGGCCTCGTGTGCCGTCGAGAACCTGCCCGCCGCGCGGGCCGATTTCAGCAGGGCGTTGCGTTGCTTGAGCACCCGCTCGTAGTCCACCCGCAATGCGGACTGGTGTGGCAGCAGTGACACCATGACCTCGTCCAGGTACCGGCGCCGCACGGACGGGTCGCCCTTGACGAGATTGAGGTCCTCCGGTGCGAAGAGCACCGTCTTCAGGATCCCCGCGGCATCCCTGGCACGGACCGGGTTGGACCGGTTGATCCGTGCCCGGTTCGCGGTGTCGGCGTTGATCTCGACTTCCACGCTGGTGCGCTGCACTCCGCGGACCAGCCGGCCCCGGATGATGGCCCGGTCCTCGTCGAAAGCGATGAGCGGCCTGTCGGTGCTCACCCGGTGGGAGGACAGCGTTGCGAGGTATCCGATCGCCTCGACGATGTTCGTCTTCCCCACGCCGTTGGGCCCGACGAAGACGGTGATGCCCGGCTCGATGTCGATGTCGAGCTGCCCATAGCTCCGGAACCCGGTGAGCGAGAGGTGCTCAACGTACACCGGAGCGCACTTACTCGGGCTTCGGCTGGGCAGGCCTGACCGCGTGGCCGCCGAACTGATTGCGGAGCGCTGCGACCATCTTCATGGACGGGGAGTCCTCCTGCCGCGAATTGAACCGCGCGAACAGCGCGGCGGTGATCGCGGGAGCCGGAATCGAGTTCGCGATGGCCTCCTCGACGGTCCATCGACCCTCGCCTGAATCCTCGACGTAACCGGCGATGGTCGCCAGGCCGGGGTCCTCCTGCAGGGCCTTGACCACCAGATCCAGCAACCAGGACCGGACGACGGTGCCCTTCTGCCATGCCGCGAAGGTGCCGTGGACGTCCTTCACGATGTCCTTGGCCTCGAGGAGTTCGTAGCCTTCCGCATAGGACTGCATGAGCCCGTACTCGATGCCGTTGTGGACCATCTTGGCGTAGTGCCCGGCTCCGACGTCGCCGACGTGTACGAAGCTCTCCGCCCGATCGCCCTCGGGACGCAGTGCATCGAAGATCGGCAGGGCCAGCGCGATGTCCTCGTCGCTGCCGCCGGCCATCAGGCCGTAGCCGTTCTCCAGGCCCCAGACGCCGCCCGAGACCCCACAGTCGAGGAATCGGATGCCCTTCTGGGCGAGCAGCGTCGCGTGGATCTGGTCATCGGTGAATCTGGAGTTGCCGCCGTCGATCACGAGGTCGCCCTCGGACAGGAGCTGTGACAGATCGGTGACCACGGCGTGCGTGATCTTGCCGGCCGGGACCATCACCCAGATGATCCGGGGGGCAGGCAGGGAGGACACGAGTTCTTCGAGGCTCGATACGTCCGTGCGATCGGGAGCGCGGTCGAAGCCGGTGACCTCGATCCCGTTCGCGCGGAGCCGCTCCCTCATGTTGAAACCCATTTTGCCGAGACCGATGAGACCGATGTGCATGAGCTCTCTTTCTGATGATGTGTTCATCCGGCCGCCGACCGGGCTTTGGACCAGCTGGCCGGGCTACAGATTGGGCAGCCGCACAGGCATCAGCAGGTACCTGTAGTCTTCCCTGTCCTCACCGGAAGCGTCCTCCTGGGCCGAGATCACCGCGGGTTTCGGCGGCGAGGTGAAGGAGAACCGCACGTACGGGCTGTTGAACGCTCCCAGACCCTCGCTGAGGTAGTGCGGGTTGAATGCGACGGTGATGTCGTCGCCGTCGAGCGTGGCCTCGATCGCCTCGGATGCCTGGGCATCCTCCCCCGTTCCGGCGTCCAGGGTCACCTGACCCTCCGAGAAAGCCAGGCGGACGGGTGTGTTGCGTTCGGCGACGAGCGAGACGCGGCGTACCGCTTCCACGAGCGCGCTGGTCTGCACGGTCGCGTGGATCGGAGTGGTGGCTGGAAACAGCGACCTGATCTTGGGGTAGTCCCCGTCCACGAGCAGCGAGGTGGTGCGACGCCCCCCGGATTCGAAGCCGATCAGTTCCGAGTTGTCCGACAACGCGATGTTCAGCTCGCCGGCCCCGCCGAGGGTCTTCGCTACTTCGCTGAGGGTCTTCGCCTTCACGAGGGCGCTGGTGGAGATGCCGGGGGTCGACGGTTTCCAGGCGACTTCGCGAAGGGCCAGGCGGTAGCGGTCCGTGGCGAGCAGCGTAATGAGGTCGTCCTCGATCTCCATCCGCACGCCGGTGAGGATCGGCAGGGTGTCGTCACGGCTTGCGGCGATGATGACCTGCGACACGGCCTGGGCGAAGGCGTCTCCATCGACGACGCCGCTCACGTCGGGAAGTTTCGGCAGCTCGGGATATTCCCCTTCGGGCATGGTGGCGAGGTTGAAGCGGCTGTTGCGGCAGGTCAGCGTCACCTTGGAACCGTCGGTGGCCACCTCGACCGGCGCGGAGGGCAGGCTCCGACAGATGTCGGCGAGGAGACGTCCCGAGACAAGGATGGTGCCTTCTTCGAGGACGTCGGCAGGGATCTCGAGGCGGGCCGAGATCTCGTAGTCGAAGCTCGCGAGGCTGAGCATGCCGCCTTCGGCTCTGATCAGGAGGCCGGCGAGAACGGGCACCGGTGGGCGCGGTGACAGGGAACGAGCGGTCCAGGACACTGCCTCCGCAAGTACATCCCGCTCAACTCTGAATTTCACGGAGCAGTGCCGCCTTTCGCCAGATCAAAAAAACAGCCACCGGCGAATCGCCGGCGGATGGTCGGGCCCGATGCCTGGACGGATGTCCCCACGGCACGGGAACTACAACCCTACTGGGTCAAAGCTTAGCCGGATAGCGAGCCGGCTAAGCGGGCTCCGGCGGGCAGGGGTGTGGGGCGTGCGGGACGTGGAATGTTATTTGACGAGCTTTTGAAGTTTAAGGTTCGTAGTGTTAATAACTGCTGTGGATTCTGTGGATAACCCCGCTGGGCGGGGCGGCGGCGCGGATTTTGCCTGTGGACAAGGTGTGTGTCGGGCCGACGGCCCACAGGGGACGGGTGTGGGAAAAATTCTTGTGATTCCGCGGATCCACAGGCGGGTGGGGGGTTATCCTCAGGTTGGACCGGGATGTCCCCCCGGTTATCCACAGCTGTGTCCACACCTGTTAATTACGGATGTCGCCCCCAGGAGGTCCCTCGGGGTCAGGCTTCCCGCTGCTTGTGCTTGATCCGGTTGGTGAGTTCGGTGACCTGGTTGAAGATCGCACGGCGTTCCGCCATGAGTTCCCGGATCTTGCGGTCGGCATGGATGACGGTCGTGTGGTCGCGTCCACCGAGCTCCTGCCCGATCTTCGGCAGGGACATGTCGGTCAGCTCACGGCAGAGGTACATCGCGATCTGCCGTGCCGTCACGAGGGTCCTGGTCCGCGACTTGCTGCACAGTTCCTCCATGCTGATCTGGAAGTAGTCGGCGGTCTGCGCCATGATCACCGTGGACGTGATCTCCTGGGCGCCGTCGGCGGAAATCAGGTCCTTCAGGACGATCTCCGCCAAGTTCACGTCCACGGGCTGGCGGTTCAGGCTGGCGAAGGCCGTCACCCTGATGAGTGCACCCTCGAGTTCACGGATGTTCGTGGCGATCTTGGAGGCGATGTACTCGAGCACGTCGTCGGGCGCGCTCAGGCTGTCGCTGATCGCCTTCTTCCGGAGGATGGCGATGCGCGTCTCAAGCTCGGGAGGCTGGATGTCGGTGAGGAGGCCCCACTCGAAGCGGGAACGCATGCGTTCCTCGAACCCGATGAGCTGCTTGGGTGGCAGGTCGGAGGTGATGACGACCTGCTTGCTGTGGTTGTGCAGGGCATTGAAGGTATGGAAGAACTCCTCCATGGTCCGGTCCTTGCCGGAGAGGAACTGGATGTCGTCGATCAGCAGGATGTCCACGTTGCGGTAGGTCTGCTTGAAGCTCGAGCCCTCGTCGTCGCGGATCGAATTGATGAAGTCGTTGGTGAACTCCTCGGAGTTCACGTAACGGACGCGGATGCCGGTGTAGAGGTGCCTCGCATAGTGGCCGATCGCGTGCAGGAGGTGGGTCTTGCCCAGTCCCGAGTCGCCGTAGATGAACAGCGGGTTGTAGGCCTTCGCCGGGGCTTCCGCCACTGCCACTGCGGCAGCGTGGGCGAAACGGTTGGAGGACCCGATCACGAAGGTGTCGAAGATGTACTTCGGATTGAGCCGGCCGAACTCGTGTGAGTTGCTGGGCGGCGTCGGGGACGGTTTCGCTTCACCCTTCGGCTCCGGGGACGGTTGCTCCGCCGGCTCCGGTTCCGGGACCTCCTCGGTGACAGGGGTCAGCTCGGGATCGATCACGAACGCGCACTGGATGTCCTCGCGGAACACATCGCGCAGCGCCTCGTCGAGGGCTCCCTTGAGCTGGGTCTGCAGCACCTCGCGTGTCAGTTCGTTCGGGACGGCGATGAGCATCGTCGTCCCGATGAGTCCCTGCGCCTGGGCGAGGACCATGAAGCCGCGCTGGCGGGGGGTGACGCGGTCGTCCTGTTCGAGGGTGCGGATGACCTTACGCCAGGAGCTCCCGACGTCGTTTACCTCATCTGTACCCACGAACACCCCTCTTGGCTGTGCTTCCAGTCGAAAATGTCCGTCATCCACAGACTTGTGCACATGTCGTGGATAAACGGACCAGAGCCAAGACTAGAGGATGAAAAGTGGAGAAGATAGCGGACTGACGCGGGGTCGGAGGCCCTGCAGGGGGTGTTGGACGGGCCCACCAGGGGTGCGTGTAGGGTGATTTCAGTACCAGTTGTCCACAGGGCGGTGGACAACTCGTCCACAGGCCGTCCCCCTCGCGGGTTTGACGCCCGTCGGCGCTGTCCCCTACCGTTGTGTAGTCCAACATGTCTGCATTTCGCATGCCATCACAGGTGTTCCCGGGTACTAAGAGGCCTCGGGATGTGACAGCTCTCTCGCGAATGTCGGATGTACACCTTCATCGCGTCAGTCTGTTCTTCCCCCTTGTTGCAATGGGCCGGACGCATCTCAAGATCGTTCTGGAGTAACTACAGTGAGCAAGCGGACTTTTCAGCCGAATAACCGCCGTCGTGCCAAGAAGCACGGTTTCCGTCTTCGCATGCGCACCCGCGCTGGTCGTGCCATCCTGTCGGCGCGCCGCGGCAAGGGCCGTACCGAACTCTCGGCATAAGCGGTCCCTCCCTCGCCATGCATCCTGCGGATGATCGCGTCGGCATGGGCTCCCCTCCCTCTGCGAGGAACAGGTTCCCCCCATGCTCCCGATGATCCACCGGGTGAGAACGGCAAAGGATTTTGCACGTACCGTACGTTCCGGTGCCCGGTCAGGGCGCCGGAACGTTGTGCTATACGGCGCAGTGACGGCGGAGTCCTCCCCCTCGCGGGTCGGGTTCATCGTCGGCAAGAACGTCGGGAACGCAGTCATGCGCAACCTCGTTAAACGGAGGCTGCGCCACCTGGCGGCGGAGTGGGTCAGCGCGAATCCCTGCGGGTTCGACGTCGTCGTCCGCGCTCTACCGGCGGCCGCCGAGAGCGACTGGCCCGCCCTCACCAAGGACTTCACGTCCTGTACGACTGCGGTCGCCCGGAAGCTGAGGGGCTCGGAACCACCCGGAAGGCAGGGCGGAGTATCGTGAGTGAAGTCGCTCGGAGAGTGCTCGCCTTCGTCATCGGGATCCCGCGTCTGACGGTGATCGGACTCCTGATCGCGTACCGGAAGGTCGTCTCTCCGTTGTACGGGCCGGTGTGCCGGTTCTACCCGAGTTGTTCGGCGTACGCCCTCGAAGCCGTAACCGTCCACGGGTTCCTGCGCGGCGGCTGGCTCGCTTCGAGGCGGCTGATGCGATGCCACCCCTGGAACCCGGGCGGTGTGGATCACGTCCCGCCGGGTGGCCGGCGTTTCCGCGAGGGGAACGAGCCAGCGATAGTTGTGTTGAACCACCCGGTGATTCCGGCCGATGACGAAAGCCGCCCCGCGGCCCGAGGAGCAGACTGATTATGGGTTTTTTTGAGACGATCCTGACACCGTTCAGGTGGCTCGTGTCGTGGATCATGTTCATGTTCCACGAGGGCTTCACGTTCCTCGGAATGAATCCCGCATCCGGATGGACCTGGGTGCTGTCGATCATCGGCCTCGTCGTCGTCATCCGTGCCGCACTCATCCCCGTCTTCGTGAAGCAGATCAAGGCGCAGCGCGGCATGCAGGCGCTCCAGCCCGACCTGCGCAAGCTGCAGCAGAAGTACAAGGGGAAGACGGACCAGCTCTCGCGTCAGGCGATGACGCAGGAACAGATGGCCCTGTACAAGAAGCACGGGACAAACCCGTTCGCCGCGTGCCTGCCAATCCTGATCCAGATGCCGTTCTTCTTCGCCCTCTTCACCGTGCTCAACGGGATCTCGCGGGCCAGCGAGGACAACGAGGGGATCGGGGCCCTGTCGCCGGAGTCCGTCCGGCAGTTCGACGATGCGACGATCTTCGGTGCTCCGCTCTCCTCGACGTTCCTCGGCAGCTTCGGCGCCGACGGGAACATCAGCGTCATCATCCTCTCCGTGGTCATGATCATCGCCATGACGGCGTCGCAGTTCATCACGCAGAAGCAGATCATGGCGAAGAACATGTCCGAAGAGGCCATGCAGAGCCCGTTCATGCGTCAGCAGAAGATCATGCTGTACATCCTTCCGCTCGTGTTCGGCATCGGCGGGATCAACTTCCCCATCGGTGTCCTGGTCTACTGGACCACCACCAACGTATGGACGATGGCGCAGCAGTTCTACGTCATCCGCAGGATGCCGACTCCGGGATCTCCCGCCGCCAAGGCTCTCGCGGACCGGCGGGCCAAGAAGGGCCTGCCCGTCGCGCCACTGCTCGGAGAGCGTAAGACCGAGCCGGCCGTGGAGACGGTGCCGGAGCCCCGAGGCCAGCGTGTTCAGCCCCAGCGCAAGAAGAGGAAGAGGCGATGACGGTAGACAACGAAGAGCAGATCGCCGGCCACGAGCCGGAGCCCGACGACGACGTCGAGACTCCTTCGGCGGGCAAGGCATCCCGGCTGGACGAAGAGGGGGACGTCGCGGCGGACTACCTGGAGGAACTGCTCGACATCGCGGACATCGACGGAGACATCGATATCGAGGTCCGCAGCGGTCGCACGTACATCTCGATCGTGTCCGAGGATGCATCCGACACCGGGCTCAGCTCGCTCGTGGGACGGGACGGCGAGGTGCTGGAGGCACTGCAGGAGCTGACCCGGCTCAGCGTCCTGACCGCCACCGACGCACGGTCGCGACTGGTCCTGGACGTCGACGGCTACCGTGACCGGCGCGGTCGCGAGCTGACGAAGATCGCGCAGGACGCCGTCGAGACGGTCAGGGAGACCGGGGAGGACATGGCACTGGCGCCCATGTCGGCGTACGAGCGGAAGATCGTGCACGACGTCGTCGCCGATCTCGGGTTCGTGAGTGAGTCCGAGGGCGAGGGACAGGCGCGGCACATCGTGATCTCCCCCAGTGATGACTGATTCTGCCCGCCTCGATCCCGGTACCCCTGAACCGACGGCCGAGGAACTGACGGCAGCTTCTGCCGTCTTCGGTGACCGGCTCGGACTGGCGCGCGGATTCGTGACCCATCTGGCCTCGTCGGGTATCGAACGAGGGTTGCTGGGGCCGCGAGAAGTGCCGCGCCTCTGGGGACGTCATGTGCTGAACTGCGCCGTCGTGGCAGAGCTCATGGACGCCGACGCGTCGGTCGTCGATGTCGGAAGCGGTGCAGGGCTGCCCGGCCTGGCGATC
Organism: Arthrobacter sp. TJ-263; assembly: GCF_058269155.1. Lineage (NCBI taxonomy): Bacteria > Bacillati > Actinomycetota > Actinomycetes > Micrococcales > Micrococcaceae > Arthrobacter > Arthrobacter sp. TJ-263. The sequence goes on from NZ_JBZCNE010000003.1 coordinate 516,421, forward strand.
GCGATTGCGAGACCCGATCTCCACCTCGATCTCGTGGAGCCGCTCGAGCGGCGCGTCATCTGGCTGAAGGAGGTCGTCCACGATCTCGCGCTCGACAATGTGACCGTGCACCGGGCGCGTGCCGAGGAGATGGTAGGCACTCTTCACGGTGACTACGTCACGGCGCGTGCGGTGTCCGCCCTCTCCACGCTCGCCGGGTGGACCATCCCCCTGACCCGGGCGGGTGGACAGGTCCTCGCGATCAAGGGACGCAGCGCCGGCGAGGAGATCGACAAGGCCCGCAAGGTGATCCGGAAGCTCGGCGGGGGGACGGCCGAGATCGTCACGGTCGGCGCTGACGTCCTCGAGGAGCCCACCACGGTGGTCCGGATCCCGGTCCGGCCCGCCTGAGGCGGTGCCGAGCCCGGCGGTGTCACCGTCCCGTGCGGCACGGGTTATCCCGTTACCCTTGTAGATAACGACGTCTGGCATGTGAGAGTGAGCTACTGAGTGACCATCAAGGACGCCCCCGCGAAGAAGCCCGAGCCATTGATGGCTGCCGGGAACCCTCTTGCTGTTGGACTGCGTGAAATACAACCGGGAGTGTTTTCAGACCCGGGCAATACGGGGATCGTTTCACGTGAAACCGTCACTGCTGCTCCTGACTCCGTCAATGCCCCGGCGACGAGGAAGCCCGTCAAGGGGAAGAGCGTGATGGAGGCGATGGACGACTCCTCGCCTCTCGGACGGGAACTCGCGAGCGAGACCCGACGCCGCGAGAAGCTCCTCGGCAAGGATCTCCCCAAGCCGAAGAGCACGCGCATCATGACCATCAGCAACCAGAAGGGCGGGGTGGGCAAGACGACGACGACGGTCAATATCGCAGCCGCCCTCGCTACCGCCGGTCTGCAGGTGCTGGTCATCGACATCGATCCGCAGGGCAATGCGTCCACAGCCCTGAACATCGACCACCACGCCGATGTCGACTCCATCTACGACGTCCTCATCGATGATGTCCCGCTGGGAGACGTCGTCGCTGCCTGCCCGGATGTACCGAACCTGATCTGCGCCCCGGCCACGATCCACCTGGCCGGTGCCGAGATCGAACTGGTGTCGCTCGTGGCACGCGAGCAGCGCCTGCGCCGTGCGATCGAGGTCTACGCCAAGCAGCGCGAGGAGAAAGGCGAGCCCCGCCTGGACTTCGTCTTCATCGACTGCCCGCCGAGCCTGGGTCTCCTGACGGTCAATGCGTTCGTTGCCGCAAAGGAGGTGCTCATCCCCATCCAGTGTGAGTACTACGCGCTCGAAGGACTCAGCCAGCTGCTGAAGAACATCGAGATGATCCAGAAGCATCTCAACGCCGATCTCTCGGTCTCCACGATCCTCCTGACCATGTACGACGGCCGCACGAACCTCGCGGCTCAGGTGGCGGCGGAAGTGCGGGAGCACTTCCCCCAGCAGGTACTGAAAGCAGTGGTTCCGCGCTCCGTCAGGATCTCCGAGGCACCGAGCTACCAGCAGACCGTCATGACGTACGATCCCTCATCCAGCGGAGCCCTGTCCTATCAGGAAGCTGCTGCTGAAATCGCGTCACGGTCCTGACGGCGGCCCACCCTCGGCCCGTGGGGTCCATAAGACGTAGAGCCGGAGCACAACTCCGAATCGTGGAAGGAATGACATGGCGGAAAAGCGGCGTGGCCTTGGCCGGGGACTAGGAGCTTTGATCCCCAGCGGCCCGGCCGAAGAGGCCCCTCGACCGAGCGAGCCCGAGCGGGAGCAAGAGAAGCGCGAGGTTCGTGAGTCGCCGAGCCCTTCCTCCCGGAAGCAAGGGGGACGCCCCGTGGACCTCTTCTTCGAGCGCGTCACCGAGGACGACGTGGCGGAGCAGCCGCGCTCGTACTCGTCGGCCCTGCGGAGCGGGATCAACAAGAACGTTCTTGATGCTCAAACGAAACGGGTTGCCAAGGGAGGATCGAAGAAGACAGCCGGAGGTTCAGAAGTCCGGAGCGCTGCGCGGTCCACCAGCAAGGAACCACCCGCCGCGGCCGGATCCGCGGACGATGCGGCCCTGGGCGTCGAGGAAGGTTCACCTGTCGCAGCGGCCGTCGATGAGGACTCGGCCGTAGAGCCTCCGTCTTCCGACGGAGCACGGACTGAGTCGTCAGTAGCAGGCGAGGCTGAGCAGCGCGTCGAGGTCTCGGAGGATCTTCCCGGAGTCACGGGCCAGGACCGAAGTGGTACTGCGGATTCTCCGGGCCCGTCGATTGCCGGTGTCAGTGATGGGACTGCACCCGATCCGTCGATGGAGACTTCGACGACGGCGGTTTCACGTGAAACGGTCGCGCCGGTCGCGCCCTCACTCGGGACTTCCGCGGGAGCGGAGGGTGTCCTCATCGATGTGCCGGGGGCTACCTTTGCTGACCTGTCACTGGACAGTATCCACCCGAACCGGAAGCAGCCTCGTGTCGAATTTAACGAGGACGAACTCGCTGAGCTGGTCCACTCGATCCGTGAGATCGGGGTGTTGCAGCCGGTGGTCGTGCGCCCGTCCAAGGAAGCCGGGGATGCTCCCTACGAGCTGGTCATGGGTGAGCGGCGCCTGCGGGCGTCGCGCGAGGCCGGCATGGAGACCATCCCCGCGATTATCCGGTCGACGCTCGACGACGATCTCCTCCGGGACGCTCTGCTGGAGAATCTTCACAGAAGCGCCCTGAATCCCCTGGAGGAGGCGGCCGCCTACCAGCAGCTGCTTGACGACTTCGGCTGCTCGCACGACGAGCTGGCCGGACGGCTTGGCCGTTCACGACCGCAGATATCCAACACGCTCCGGTTGATGAAGCTGCCCCCGCTCGTCCAGCGACGCGTCGCCGCGGGAATCCTCTCCGCTGGGCATGCGCGGGCCCTGCTCGGGCTCGCCGATCCCGCTGAGATGGAGAAGCTGGCGCAGAAGATCGTCGCAGAGGGACTGTCCGTCAGGTCCACGGAGGAGATCGTGGCACTCAGCGGCGGGCTGCGACGAGCCAGCAAGCCGGCCACGCCGAAGGACGGTGCACGGCATGAACGCTTGGACTATCTGGCGACGTCACTGTCGGACCGCCTGGACACCAATGTGAAGATCACGCTGGGGGCGAAGAAGGGTCGCGTCAGTATCGAGTTCGCTAGTGTCGACGATCTGAACAGGATCATCGGGGTCCTGTCTCCCACGAAGGACTAGCAGAACCGGAGGGGGCGTGTTTCACGTGAAACACGCCCCCTCCCGCCTTCCCTTCCAGCAGCTGCCATCCGGCTGCCTCTCACAAGATCCCCGGACGTTGCTTGGACCGGAACGAATCGGTACCGGATGTGGAGCGAGCGGCTGTCGCGTGATCAGAATCTGCGCGTTGCGTGATGTGTTCTGATGAATTGACCGCGTCACGCGGCTCGCTCACCGCCGGGCGCACGCTTTCGAGGTGCGGAAGCGCGTTGCTGGCCCTCGGTGTCCGCACGAGCTATCGCTCAGTGCGTGAAAGTGCGTACTGCTGTCCGGCTTCCGGCCACGTGTAGCGCGATCAGCGGCGCCTGAGCTGCTCTCCAGCAGTGTTTCACGTGAAACATTGCGCTCGGTCTCAGGTGGAACCCGACCCCCATCGGACTGGATCTCGTTCGGTCCGGGGGTTGTGCGGTGGCGCGATGAGGTTGATCCGTGCGGTGCCCATTTCCCGCCTACGAGGTGACTTGAGGGCCGCCGCTGCGTGAGCCGGAATGAGCGATTGTCCGCCCTGTAATCCGAACTCACTGGCCGCTTGGCCGGGGTGACTGCATCGGCAGCGGCTCTACGGTCGATCGATGCGGGTTCGGGGCTGTCACCCCTGTGCTGCCGACGTACGGACGCCTGAATCGCTGGTGGCGATGTATTGGGGCCGAAACGGGGGTGATGTTGGCCATGGGCGGCCTCCCTTGGAGTCACATCGAGGTTTCACGTGAAACACTCTTCGGATGAGCGTCGCAGGTTCTCCTCGCTAAGGTGATGGAGCGACGCGGGCGGGCGGGAAGCACGCGCGACCGGCGTCGTGCCGGTGTAGTCGACGGTGATGTCTATTGAGGTCCAAGCGTGGCCTGTGCCGGCCCGCGCGTGTGGTGCAGGGGCACGCGCTGACCCATCTGCCATGGGACGCGCGGTGGAACTGCGATCGGCAACGGGCCCACATGCGCGACTTCGTCCTCCCGTGCCGGTGTCCAGTGTCCAGGCCGAGACGTTGGAGGAGCGGCTGTGCGTACGGATCCGCCACTGTGGATTGTGCGACGTCATGGGCGATGATGACTCGCCAGGCCCGGCGGTGTGGCTAGCGGTCGTCGAGGTGATGGTGTCGGACCAGATGTCGCATGTTGACTATACCGATGTAGTGGGAGCTTCCGGGGCTCTGAATGGCACGGCATGGTTTCACGTGAAACATGAGGCTGCAAACCGGCGCGGCATGGAGCGTGAACTGCTCGGAGGAGGATTTCGATAGTCCTCTCACGAGGTGGGTCGGAAGCCGGACTACTACGGTTTGGTCAATGTGCCTGTACGAGGACGAAGTCGGTGCGCGCCGGGGCTCCCCTGCAACGTCGCGTTCTTGTCTTCCGTCGATCCGGCGGTATGGCGGACATCATGTCGCGGGGATGCACGGGTTCGCCTGGGATCTGCAGTAAGTTGTTGGGCCGAGCGTCGGCGGACGAATCGCTCGACTGCCGGTACTCCGTCGTGTCGCCTCCGGGAGGTTTACATGGATTCAACGGTGCACGTTCCACTGAGCATCGATCATTCGACTGAGGACACGCGAAGCGAGCTCGTGCACGCCTCGATCGCTGTTTCTCGTGAAACGCAGCCGCCGCCCGGTAACTGTGCCGCCCGGCCGCCGGCGGCTGGGCGGCACGAGCCCGGATATCGGACGGCGATCAGGAGGGGCCGCGGCCGGAGCCGGGCTCGAGTCGGCACCAGCAACCGGATAGCGCAGGAACAGCGTGCACGACAGGTGCGTCTCGAATGCGGGAGTCTCGGTAGGCAATTGCTCTACCGGCAACGTGCGGACGGATGGTTGGGAACAGCGTCCGACCAGATTTTTCGGACGGGCGTAGAGGGGCAGTCAAAAAAGAAAACAATTAAGAGCGTGTGATTGCCGCCCGCTCCTGCAGCGTGGTGTGCGTTTCACGTGAAACCACCCCTTCGAAGGAAATGCGGCGGGAGGGGGCCAGCTCCAGGAGTCCACTTCCGGTCGTCGGACGGATTCCGGGCTATGTCGGATATCGACCCCTCGCCATTGCGCGGGCAGGGTGATCATTGCAGCGATCCTGGAGAAGGGGCTCGCCTATCAGAAGTGCACAGGCTCCGGCCCCCGGACGACGATCGGCGTGGTGCGAAGGAAGATGCGGCCTGTCGGGTCTGTGGCGATCGACAAGCCTCGCCCCCACGATCAATCACATGGAAAGCACAGCACAGAAAAGAAGGGCCCGCCGGATCAGTCCGACGAGCCCCTCTTCCAACAGTGCAATCAGTTGATGAATGCAGCGAACTCCTGCTCGAGGACCTGCTTCGGCTTGGCACCGATGGAGGTGGCCGCGACTTCTCCGCCCTTGAAGACGTACACGGCGGGAATCGACGTGATGCCGTACTTGGCAGCGATACCGGGATTGTCGTCGACGTTCACCTTCACGACGTCGACCTTCTCGCTGTGCTCGGCGGCGATGTCGTCGAGGATCGGCGACAGCATGCGGCAGGGGCCACACCACTCGGCCCAGAAGTCCACGATGACGGGCTTGCTGGCCTGAAGGACGTCAGCGTCGAAAGACGCGTCCGTCACATCCTTTGCGTTGCTCATTGTGTTGCTCCTTGCGTAGGTGATCGATCAGAGGGTGGCTGATTCGGAAACTGCTTCGGCCGGCGGGGTGGGTACGCGGGCCGCGGTGAGGCTCGTACTGACCGTGTCGGCCAGATAGTGCTCCACATCGAGGGCAGCGACGCAGCCGCTGCCCGACGCTGTGATGGCCTGGCGATAGGTCGGATCGATGACGTCTCCTGCGGCGAACACACCCGGCAGTGACGTCTTGGACGTGCGTCCCTGGACGGCGATGGTGCCTTCGCTGGTCAGCTGGAGCTGGTCCTTGACGAGATCGACTCGCGGGTCATTGCCGATGGCAACGAAGATGCCGGTGACGTCCACGTCGGAGGTGGAGCCGTCGACCGTGCTCGCGATCTTCACTCCGGTGACCTTGTCGGCACCGTGGATCCCGACGACCTCCGAGTTCCAGAGGAAGCGGATCTTCTCGTGGGCGAAGGCGCGGTCCTGCATGATCTTCGACGCACGGAGGCTGTCGCGTCGGTGGATGACCGTCACGGAGCGCGCGAATTTCGTCAGGAACAGAGCCTCCTCCATGGCCGAGTCACCGCCGCCGACGACGGCGATGTCCTGGTCCCTGAAGAAGAATCCGTCGCAGGTGGCGCACCAGCTGACACCGTGCCCTGACAGCCGCTTCTCGTCGTCGAGGCCGATCTCCCGGTACTCGGAGCCGGTCGAGATGATGACCGCTCGTGCGAGGAATTCTTCGCCTGTGGCGATGGTGAGCTTCTTGATGTCTCCGGAAAGCTCTGCCGAGACCACATCCTCATAGAGGATCTCGGTGCCGAACCGACGGGCCTGCTGCTCGAACTGCTCCATGAGCTCAGGGCCCATGACACCTTCGGGGAATCCGGGGAAGTTCTCGACGTCGGTGGTGTTCATGAGCTCACCGCCGGCCTTGACCGAACTCGCGATCATGAGGGGCTTGAGGTTCGCCCGCGCGGTGTAGACCGCCGCGGTGTAACCGGAGGGCCCGGAACCGACGATGATGACGTCGTGGACCTTTTGCTCACCACCGGCGGGATCTGCCGTGGGTGTTTCCAGTTGGACATCGGTGTGAATTGTCACGTTCTCGGAAGACCTTCCTGTTTTTCCTGCGCTGATTCGGCCGTACCGGGCGTTTCTCGCGGACACCTCCCACAACGGAGCCGCCGGTGCGGTTATTCCATCGAGGGAGCGGCGCCGGGCGCACCCGGACACACGATCGACAGGACCGCGCGCCACGTGCCGAAGGGTCAGCCGACCTCGATCTCGGCGATCCTGAGCCCGAACGGGAACTGGGCCTGGATGTTGGAGAGCCGGGGCAGCTGGGTGAAATTGATGATGACGTACCGGCCGGTGACGGGACCGTCCGCGCCGGAGGGAATAGGGAGGTTCGCCGTCGGCGCGGTGAAACCGCCCTGGGCGATCTGCTCGGCGCCCTCGAGCGTGGGCTGGTCGTTCACTAGGACGGAGAAGGTGCCACCCGCCGCGTTCAACTGGTCGATGGTGACCTGGGTGATGGTGGACTCCTGCTCCAGTTCGACGACGAGCGCCAGGTTCGTGGCGAGTCCTCCGAAGGTGTCGCTGGCGTAGACCTGATTGCCCCAGAAGGTCGCGGGGTTCCCATCGATGATGAGCGGCAGCGTCCCGTCGTTGCCGGCGTCGAGCCCGGGGTTGTCCGGAACGAGGCGGGTGATGCCCGTGATCACGGGCGCTACCTCGACCGTCGCCGGTGTGGGCTCCGCCGAAGGCGTGGCCGGAACGGGTGCCGGGGTCTCGGCGGGTGCGGTCGTGGACTGGACCGGATCCTCCTCGGCGACGGGCCTGCTGCCGCTGAACACCGACCCGAGATGCGTTGTCGCCAGGACGACCGCGACCACCAGGACGACGGTGAGCACCGCTCCGACGAGGATCCGGGTGAATTTCCGGCCTCCGCTGTCGCTGTCGTCGTCCCGGTCCGCCTGCTCCGTGTCGTAGTCGTCCGGATCATCGTCACTGGAGGTCCGGGTGTCTTCGTCGTCGCTGTAGGCGGACAACGGGAACGTCGAGGCAGCCCGTGCGGGTTTCTGGCCTCCCGTGGCTCCCACGACCGATGCCGCTCCTGCTGCGCCGGCTGCGACGGCGGCAGGGCTCAGGCGGCCCAGACCGTTCTCTGCGCGGGATCCGCCATCGGGCTCCTCCCGGGGGCCCGCGGGCGAGGACCCGCCCGGCCGCCGGTTCGGCGGCGGCGGCACGCGATGGGAGGACGTCCGGTGCTCGGACAGGGGCTGCGCGGCGACCGGCTCGGCAGGGACGGGAGCAAGGTCCGAGGTGTCGTCCTCCCGTGGACCTCCGAAGCGCCGGCCGAAACGCTGCGTCAGGCCCGACAGCCGCGAGGGGCGCTGGGGGCGGTCGTCGTAATCCTCGTCGTCGTCGTCGTAGGTCTCGGGTTCCGTGGAGCGCGGCCGGCCGAAGATCTCGGAACCGAGCGTGTCGGTGAAGAACGGTTCGATGTACGGCGCCTCGTGGGCCGGTGCGTCCTGCTGGACGATGAGGTCGAGCATGTCGGCGGCGGGCGCACGGTTGGTCACCAGATAGGTACCGGAGTCCGTGATACCCAGATCGAGGACCTGGATGTTGCCGTCCCGGTCACCCGTGGCCAGTTCCCGGGCGCTCGTGGCCACCTGGGATGCGTTGCCGGCCGAGGCGACGAGGATGCTGACGGGCCGGTTGAGGACCTGGTCGACGCCGTCGAGCACGAGATCCTTCTCAGCAGAGGCCAGGACGTAGGCGGTTACCTTGTACCGGCCACCCAGCACTGAACCGACGTCTACTGCTTCTGGCACGTGTTCCTCCCCGGAAACCCTGGCTGATTTTTACCCATGCTACCGGTCGGTCGGTCCATTCCCGGGCTGGAGGGTCAGGCGCGGCTGCGGCGGAATCGTCCGAGGAGCGGGCCCACGAGCTCGGTGAGTTCGGTGACGCGCAGCACTTTCAGCATGACGACGTACACGGCGAACATGAGGACACCGCCGATCGCGAGCACGACGAGGGCGTTCACTTTCGACTGCCAGAGGAAGCCGTCCGCGCTGTACCCTCCGAACGCCCAGCACAGTGCGGTCCCTGCGATCGCCGCCATGATCCCGGCCAGGGTGAGGCGGACATGGACGTCGAAGACGTGTCCGGCGCCGTAGGACCCGATCTTGCGGGTCAGGAACAGGTGGCTGACGACGACGGCGATCGCGTTGCCGAGCGAGTAGGCGACGGCCAGCATCGGCACGATCAACTGGGGATCGAACGTGCCCGCGATGAGGGCGAGGCCGACCCCTACTGCGGACAGGACGATCTGGATCTTGAGCGGTGTCCTGACGTCCTCGCTGGCATAGAAGACACGGTTGAGGAAGAAGTTGGCGCTGAGGAACGGGGCGCCCACGGCGAGGATCGCGATGATCACACCGTTGATGGCAGCACTTTCGGGGGACTCGCTGAACAGGACGCCGAGGGGTCCGGCGAAGCTGAGCAGGGCCGCCGCGCCGAAGACCGTGGCCACGCCGATCATGCGCAGGCCCCGCGAGAGGGTGGCCCGTACCGTCCGCATGTCGCCGTCCGCATGCGCGGACGAGAGCTGGTTGAACATGACCGTGGCCAATGACAGCGCGATGACGGAGTGCGGCAGCTGGTACACCATCGCGCCGAACTCGAGGTTGGTGGAGCCCGGGATCTGAACGGGAGGGTCCTGGGCGAGGAAGCCCTGCCGGGCGTCCGAGGCGATGGTGGCGACGCGCAGGTTCACGAGATAGAGGCCGTTGCCGATGAGCATCGTGAGGATCGTGACCGACGCGAGCTTGCCCGTCCTCCCGAGCCCCGTGCCGCGGATCCCGAACTTCGGCCGCAGGCCCAGGTTCAGGCGCTTCAGCGGGATGAACATCACGAGCGCCTGGATCACGATGCCGAGCGTGGTCCCCCCGGCCAGCAGTACCGTCTGCTCCATGGTCCAGGTATCCGGCTGGTGCCGTTCCGCCTGCTCGCCACCCATCAGCGCGATGAAGACGATCAGGAAGGCGATGGACACCACGTTGTTGACGACGGGCGCCCACATGTACGGACCGAACGAACCGTTGGCGTTGAGGATCTGACCGGTCACCGCGTAGATCCCGTAGAAGAAGATCTGCGGAAGGCACCAGAAGGCGAACGCCGTGGTGAGGGCGAGGTTCGCCCCCGTGAAGCTCGTGGTCACGCCGACGATGACCGGCGCGGCGAGGGTGACGAGCACGGTCAGGACGAGGAGCGCCGCGGCAGTGAGGGTCAGGAGCCGGCTGACGAAGTCCGCCCCCCGGTCCGGCTGCTTGCTGGCGCGGATGATCTGGGGCACCAGGACGGCGTTGAACACGCCTCCGGCCAGCATCAGGTAGAGGAAGTTGGGGAGGTTGTTGGCCGAGGTGAACAGGTCCGACACCTGACCCGTCGCGCCGATCGCCGTCGCCAGCAGGGCCACACGGACGAGGCCGAGGATCCGCGAGACGAGGGTGCCGGCGGCCATGATCGCACTCGCCCGGGCCATGGAGCCGCCGCGCGGCGCCGAGGGGTCATCGCGGACCGGGTGACCGGGGTCCTGCAGGGGTACCGAGGCTGTGTTCGTGTCAGACATCGCTCCCCATCGTCTCACCGATGGGACGACGGCGGCGCGCCGCCGCCCGGGTGCGGTGGTCGCGCGCCGGGCTCAGAGGTGCTCGGGCAGGACCTCACGGGCGAGATCGGCGATCCGCCGTTCGTTGGGGAAGGACAGCCGGCGCCCGAGGTCCTGCAGGGGCACCCACGCGACGTCGACGGCCTCATGATCGGGATCGTTCTCGATGGTGAGGTAACCGCCGGTACTGATCAGGAGATAGTGGTGGACGGTCTTGTGCACGCGGTGGCCGCTGACCGTGAACCAGTAGTCGATGCTGCCGAGCGCGGAGACGATCCTGCCCTCGATGCCCGTCTCCTCGGCGATCTCCCGGACGGCCGCTTCCTCGTTGTTCTCCGAGCCTTCCGGGTGGCCCTTGGGCAGGCACCACTCCAGGCGTCCGCCGCGGTTGAGTCGGGCGATGATGGCGACGTCGAGGGTGTCCTTCGACGCGTCGACGACGATGCCGCCCGCGGACACCTCCTCCACCGTGGGCAGCTGGTGCTGCACGGCAGGCATACCCGTGGTTCCCATTGACACTGTCAATGGGGTGCGCTTCGGAGCACTTGGAACGGGTCGGTCCATGCAGACCACTCTAACGATCTTTGGCCCGGGACGATGACGACCCGGGCCCCGGCCCGCCCGTTCCCACAGCAGCGTCACGGCATCATGCGGCCCGGTCCACGGTGTGGGAAACGGGGGCTGATCTGGCACCCTTAAGGGACTATGGCGCACCTGCTGGACACTTCCACCCTCACCGCACCCCTTCCTCCCGTTGTCCTCGAGGTCGGCGAACTCTTCGACGCCGCGGGCCATGAGCTCTCGCTCGTCGGGGGGCCGGTGCGCGATCTCTTCCTCGGCAGGGTCTCGCCCGATCTGGACTTCACCACGGACGCCGACCCCGACCAGACACTCGCGGTCGTCCGGCGCTGGGCGGACGCCTACTGGGAGATCGGCCGGGCCTTCGGCACGATCGGCCTCCGCAAGGACGGCTACCAGATCGAGATCACCACGTACCGCGCGGAGGCCTACGACCCGTCGTCCAGGAACCCGACGGTCGCCTTCGGCGCGAACCTCGAGGACGACCTCGAGCGCCGCGACTTCACGATCAACGCGATGGCGCTCCGGTTGCCGTCCCTCGAACTGGTCGACCCGTTCGGCGGTGTCAGGGACCTGCACACGGGCGTCCTCCGCACTCCCGGCACGCCGTCGTCGTCGTTCTCCGACGACCCGTTGCGCATGATGCGTGCCGCCCGCTTCGTCTCCCAGCTGGGTGTGGCTCTCGCCCCGGAGGTGACGGAGGCGATGACGCACATGTCCGAGCGGATCTCCATCATCTCGGCCGAGCGCGTGCGGGACGAACTGGTCAAGCTCATCCAGGGCGCGGCGCCCGACGCCGGGATCGACCTGATGGTGGAGACCGGGCTCGCGGAGCACGTGATGCCGGAGGTGTCCGCCCTGCGGCTGGAGACGGACGAGCACCACCGTCACAAGGACGTCTACCAGCATTCCCTCACCGTCCTGCGCCAGGCGTGCTCCCTCGAGTCGGGCGGCGACGGTCCGGTCCCGGGGCCCGACGTCGTCCTGCGGCTCGCCGCCCTGCTGCACGACATCGGCAAGCCCGCGACCCGGAAGTTCGAGCCCGGAGGCGCCGTCAGCTTCCGGCACCACGACGCCGTCGGCGCGAAGCTCGCGGCGAAGAGGCTGCGGGCGCTGAGGTTCGACAACGACACCATCAAGGCCGTCGCGCGCCTGGTGGAACTGCACATGCGGTTCTACGGCTACGGGGAGGCCGGCTGGAGCGATTCGGCCGTCCGACGCTACGTGAGCGACGCCGGACCCCTCCTCGAGCGGCTCCACCGCCTCACGCGTTCCGACGTCACCACCCGGAACCGGCGGAAGGCCGAACGGCTGGCGTTCGCCTACGACGATCTCGAGGCGAGGATCGCCGCGCTCGCCGACCAGGAGGAGCTGGCCTCGATCCGCCCCGACCTCGACGGCGAGCAGATCATGGCGCTGCTCGGCGTCCGCCCCGGCCCCGTGGTGGGCCGCGCCTACCGGTTCCTCCTCGAGGAGCGGATGGAACACGGGCCGCAGGACCCCGCCGACGCACAGACCAAGCTCCGGCAGTGGTGGAGCGAGCAACCCGAATCCCAGGAGAGCACCCCATGAAGCCGTTGTCAGGCGCCGCAGCACCGGACCTCACCCCGTCCGGGACACCCCTGCCCCGCCTCTGGCTGCTCCGGCACGGGGAGACGGAGTGGTCGAGGGACGGCCGGTACACGGGTCTGACGGATCTCCCCCTGACCGGATACGGGGAGGAGCAGGCGCTCGCCGCGCGCGAGCACCTCCAGGGCGTCGAGTTCGACCTCGTGGTGACCTCCCCCCTGCAGCGCGCCGTCCGCACGGCCGAACTCGCGGGTTTCCCCGACGCCGAGGTGCTGCCCTACGCCCACGAGTGGGACTACGGCGACAACGAGGGGCTCAACAGTGCCAGGGTCCGTGCAGAGAACCCCGACTACCTCATCTGGAACGACGGCGCGCCGCACGGGGAGACGCTGGACCAGGTGGCTGAGCGGGCGGACCGCGTCATCGCCCGTGTCCAGGCGGGGTGCGGTACTGCCGCCGACAACGACCCCGGGGCGACGCCCGTGCAGAATGCGCTGCTCGTCGCCCACGGCCACTTCCTGCGGATCGTCGCGGCCCGCTGGCTCCAGTTCGGCGGCATCGAGGGACGGCGCTTCGTCCTCGGCACCGCCGCGGTCTGCGCGCTGGGCTGGGACAAGCACACGCCTGCCATCGTGCACTGGAACCTCTAGGCGCCGTCGGACCCCGACGCCGGCTGCGCTGACCTGCGGACGAAGCGCCGGAGGGCCCACTCGAGCGGACCGGTCCGATACCTCGCGAGGATGAGGTGACTGGCGGCGGCCTGTCCCGCGAAGAGCACGACGACGACCACGACCACGAGGGTGGGCGGGAGGCGGTCCATCAGACCGAACCCGTAGCCGGTGAAGACGAGGCACAGCACGGCGGACTGGGCGAGGTAGTTGCTCAGTGACAGGCGACCGGTCGGAGCGAGCACTGCCGTGACGACGCGTCCGGCGCGCGATTCCAGCACCAGCAGGAGGGACGCGGCATAGCCCACGGTCACGAGCGGAGACACCACGACCGAGATCCCGGTGGCCAGGAGCGGCACCGCACTGTCCCCACCCCACACGTCGAGGTAGGCCGAGTACCCCGAGCCGGCCAGACCGAGGGGGAGGGTCAGGACGACGACGCGCCACAGCACGGCGCGTGGCGGCACCGCCGGTCGGACAACCCCCAGCATCGCCAGTGCGGAACCCGCGAGGAAGGCCGCGAAGGCGAGTGGCCCCTGGAAGGACACGACGGACGGAAGGACGACGCCGTAGGTCGCCGCGTTGGCGGCGAGTGCGGCGGCAGGGGACGCCGTCGGCGTGGTCTGCGCGGCGGAGACCTCGGTACCTGCCGCGCCACCGAGGAGCAGGAGCGCCGCGGCGACGAGGAGCAGGGCCATCCCCAGCGTGATACAGATCGCGAGGGCGAGGCGTGCACGCGGCGCCATGGACCCGGCGGCGAGCAGGACCGCGCCTGCGACCGCATAGGTCAGGAGAATGTCGCCGTAGAACAGGGTCAGCCCGTGAACGACGCCGACGACTCCGAGGAAGATCAGGCGCCGTGCCATGATGCGCGCCCCGTCCCTGCCGGCTGCCGCGGCGAGCACGACGGACCCGTAGCCGAACAGCAGCGAGAACAGCAGGTAGAACTTGCCCTCGAAGAACATCACCACGGCGAAGCGGATCCCGAGATCCGTCCGTGATGCGCTGGACGGAACCTGGCCTCCCGCCAGATGGGACGAGTCGGCGAAGAACCACACATTGACCATGAGGATCCCGAAGAGGGCGAAACCCCTCAGGGCGTCGACCTGGGCGATGCGCGAGTTCCCACCCACCGGTCCCGGCACCCGATCCCGCCTCTCCCCGAAATTATCCCGATGAATTCACCAGAAGGGCTATGCCTGTGCATATTCCATACGGTAGCTTTATTCACGTGCCATTGGGTCTTCCCAACTCGGACCGTTCCAACTCGAACAGTTCCCGACCCGAACCGCGAGGGAAGCCGTGGCCGCATGACCGCAGGTCACTCGACGTATTGGAGGTGGAGATCGTGAATACCATGCTCGGCGGAGCCTTTGCCCGCCCGACCGATCCCGCCTTCGTCCTCCGTCTCCACTAGGAAGTCGGCGCACCGGCGGTAGCCGGCCGATCCAGCACCGTCCCGCGTGCCCCTGCGCGGCTTCCCCACCTCTCCTTTCCCGGCAATGCCATTCGTGGCTCGCCCCTGCCGAATTCCGTCCTGCCGAAAGTCCGTCATGCCCGATTCCAGGCCCATTCCTGCCCAATTCACCGACAATCCCTCCGCACCATTCCCTGCCTCCGGCGAATTCATCATGGGCGGATCGCTGACTTCGCTCCCGGACGCCCGGCCGGGGGTGGACCTCCCGGGTGTCCCAGCACACCCGATGCCCGGTTTCCACCGCAGGAAGGAGGTGCAACGCATGCTGAGGAGATGGAGGAACAGCCTGTCCCTGTGGGGACGGAACTGGGTGAGCCGGCCCCGTGACCCGTGGGAGGCATCGCAGCGGTTGACGCTGCCCCAGCACACCACGTTCATCAAGTGACCTGCGGGCCGGCCCCGCGGCGTCGACCGCAGCCGGCGATCAGATCAGCGATCCCGGGTGCGGTCGACGGTCACCGACGGGCAGGAGTGCGCTGCTTCACGGAATGAGGGGCGTGAACGAGGCGTTATAGGGTCGTGAGGTTACGCGACCGGCCTTCCCGCTCCGGTCGGAAGGGAGATGGTGTGTCCGGCGTCAGGCGCGTGGCCATGCTCTCCCTGCACACCTCCCCCCTCGAGCAGCCCGGTACGGGTGACGCCGGCGGCATGAACGTCTATGTCAGGAGCACCGCCCTCGAGCTCGCCGGCGTCGGGATCGACGTCGAGATCTTCACGCGCGAGGCCGGCGAGGGACGCCCGCGGCGTGAGGTGCTCGCCGACGGCGTCGTAGTCCACCACCTCGACGCGGGACCCCGCCACCGCATCCCGAAGGAAGACCTGCCGGGGTTGACGGACACCTTCGCCGACGCGATCACGGACGTGGCCGACCTCCTCGCGGACGGCCACTTCGACGTCCTGCATTCCCACTACTGGGTCTCCGGAATGGTGGGTCTCACGCTCAGCCGGGAGATGAACCTGCCCCTGGTCCACTCCATGCACACGATGGCGAAGGTCAAGAACCTGCGCATGAAGGCCCTCAGTGCTCCGGAACCGGCCGAGCGGATCGCCGGGGAGGAGGCCGTCGTCGAGGGGGCGGCGCGTCTGATCGCGAACACGAGCACCGAGGCGTCCGAGCTCATCTCGCTCTACGGCGCCGAGCCGGACCGCGTCGACGTGGTGGCTCCCGGCGTGGACCTGTCGACGTTCAACCCGGGTGATCACGCCGCTGCCCGGGCTGCGCTGGCCTTCCCCCCGGAGCAGTTCCACGTGGTGTTCGCCGGGAGGATCCAGAAGCTGAAAGGTCCGCAGGTCCTCGTGGCCGCGGCCGCGGACCTCCGGCGCCGGCGGCCGGACATCCCGCTCGCCGTCAGCATCCTCGGCGCGGGAAGCGGCTCCGAGGCGCTGGCCCTTCAGCCCCTCATCGACGACGCAGGCCTCACCCGGGACGTGCGCCTCTACCCGCCTGTCACGGCCTCCCACCTGGCCCAGTGGTTCCGGTCCGCGGATGCGGTGGTGATGCCGTCCTTCAGTGAATCCTTCGGCCTCGTGGCGCTGGAAGCACAGGCGTGCGGTACCCCTGTGATCGTCGCCAACGTCGGCGGGCTGCCGCAGGCCGTCAGCGACGGGCGCAGCGGCCTCCTCGTGGACGGTCACTCCGCGACCGCCTGGGCGGACGCGCTCGAACGGCTGCATGACGACGCGCGCCTGAAGGAGACGCTGGGCCGCGGGGCCGCCACCCATGCGCTGGCATTCGGCTGGCAGCGCACGGCCCTGCTGACGGCCCAGAGCTACCGCACCGCCGTCGAGCGTTTCTCCACGGCGCCCGCCCGCTGACGCCCCGTGCGCGCACCCTAGGATGGAAGCGTGAATCCCACCGAGCTCGCCACCTACCTCGATTCCGTCCGCATCACCGGGCTCGTGGCCACGCCGCGGCAGGACAACCTGAAGCACATGCGGCTCTTCCTCGAGCGCAACGAACACCTCGAGTTCGGGGTGGAACACACCAGGGAGTGGACCTACGACGACGTCTTCGACCTCATGCACGAACGCGTGGGGACGAGCCCCGACCGGAACCACACCGAGGGCCAGGACACCATCGACGCCGTGAAGTGCATCGCGGCCCTCGACCGGTTCGCCGACCGGCTGGGGGCGTCCGCCCGCCGGAAGGAGCGGATCCTCTTCGCGACGGGCCACCCGGCGGGCCTGCTCCCCGTCCATGCTGCCTTCGCGCAGGCGGTGACCGCCGCGGGTGCCACCGTGGTGCGGGTCCCCGAGGGGCGCCATTTCGGTGCCGGGGACATCCGCCAGGTCTTCGGGGTGCTCGTATGGCATCAGCACGGTGGACTCATGCACACGCACTTCCCGGAGCCCATGCGCCTGAGCCTCGAGACCCTCACCCGCGCCGGACACGACCTGCCGGACCTCGTCGTGGCCGACCACGGGTGGGCAGGCCATGCGGCGAATGCCGGACTGCCGACCGTCGGCTTCGCGGACTGCAACGACCCCGGGCTGTTCGTCTCGGAGGCGCAGGGCCAGCTCGACGTCGCCGTCCCGCTCGACGACAACGTGACCCCGGGACTGTACGAACCCCTCATCGACTACGTCCTCGGGCGGGCAGGGCTCCCGCGGGCCTGATCCGGGGCGCTGGTAGGTTGGCTGCATGAGCGATCTTGAGATTGCCCGCGCCGCCGCGGTCAGGCCCATCGAGGACATCTCCGACGCGGCAGGGATCCCGCGGGAGGCCCTCGAGTTCCACGGCCGGTACAAGGCGAAGATCGACCCGCGGCTGCTGCCCGACGACGGCCGCGCCCCCGGCAAGGTGGTCCTGGTCAGCGCCATGAGCCCGACCCCCGCGGGCGAGGGGAAGTCCACCTGCACGGTGGGGCTCGCGGACTCCCTCGCCCGGGCAGGGCAGCGCGTGATGATCGCCCTGCGTGAGCCGTCCCTCGGGCCCGTGCTGGGGATGAAGGGCGGCGCGACCGGTGGCGGCTACTCGCAGGTGCTGCCCATGGACGAGATCAACCTGCACTTCACCGGCGACTTCCATGCCATCACCTCCGCGAACAACGCGCTGGCCGCACTCATCGACAACCACATCCACCAGGGCAACGAGCTCGGTATCGATCCGCGGCGCATCACGTTCAAGCGGGTCCTGGACGTCAACGACCGCGCCCTGCGCGAGGTGGTCATCGGCCTCGGGGGGCCCATGCAGGGAACCCCCCGCCAGGACGGCTTCGACATCACCGTGGCCTCCGAGATCATGGCCGTCTTCTGCCTGGCCGCCGATCCCGCGGATTTGAAGGAACGCCTGGCGGACATCACCTTCGGCTACACCTACGACCGCCGGCCGCTGACCGTCCGGGACCTGGGGGTGGAGGGGGCGTTGGCCCTGCTGCTCAGGGACGCCCTCAAGCCGAACCTCGTGCAGACCATCGCCGGCACGCCGGCCCTCGTGCACGGTGGTCCCTTCGCGAACATCGCCCACGGCTGCAACTCCGTCATCGCCACCCGGACGGCCCGCCGCCTCGCGGACATCGTCGTTACGGAGGCCGGCTTCGGCGCGGACCTCGGGGCCGAGAAGTTCATGGACATCAAGGCGAGGGTCGCGGATCTGGCACCCGACGCCGTCGTGATCGTCGCGACCGTCCGTGCCCTGAAGATGCACGGCGGGGTCGCCAAGGCCGACCTCGCGCGGCCCGACGCCGAGGCGCTCCGGGGCGGGACGGCGAACCTCCTCCGCCACGTGCGGAACATCGAGAAGTTCGGGATCTCGCCCGTCGTCGCCATCAACAGGTTCGGTACCGACACGCAGGAGGAGCTCGACTGGCTGCTCTCCTGGTGCGCCGGCGAGGGGATCGCCGCCGCCGTCGCCGACGTGTGGGGCCAGGGCGGGGGTGGCCCGGGCGGGGACGAACTCGCGGCCGAGGTCCTCGCGGCCCTCGAGCGGCCCGTCGCCTTCTCCCACCTCTACCCGCTCGACCTCCCCGTGGAGGAGAAGATCCGCATCATCGTGCAGGAGATGTACGGAGCGGACGGCGTCGACTTCTCGGTCCCGGCCCTGCGTCGCCTGAAGGAGATCGAGGCGAACGGGTGGTCGGGACTGCCCGTGTGCATGGCGAAGACCCAGTACTCGTTCTCGGACGACCCGAGCCTGCTCGGCGCACCCAAGGGCTTCACCGTCCACGTCCGGGACCTCATCCCGAAGACCGGCGCCGGGTTCGTCGTCGCGCTCACGGGTTCCGTGATGACGATGCCCGGACTGCCGCAGGAGCCGGCCGCGCTCCGCATGGACGTGGATGCCGACGGCAACGCCGTCGGACTGTTCTAGCACCCGCCCTGCCCGGACCGATCGGGACACACAGGAGGCCGGGACGGCGATCCGTCCCGGCCTCCTGTGATGCTGCCTAGCGCTCGATGTCGCCGCGGATGAAGGCCTCGACCTTCTCGTGGGCGATGTCGTCGGCGTACTGCTCCGGCGGCGACTTCATGAAGTAGCTCGAGGCCGAGAGGATCGGTCCGCCGATACCCCGGTCGAGGGCGATCTTCGCCGCGCGGATGGCGTCGATGATGACGCCTGCCGAGTTCGGCGAGTCCCAGACCTCGAGCTTGTACTCGAGTGACACGGGGGCGTCGCCGAAGTTGCGGCCCTCGAGGCGGACGAAGGCCCACTTGCGGTCGTCGAGCCAGGCGACGTAGTCCGAGGGGCCGATGTGGACGTCATCGGCCCGCAGTTCGGCCTTGACGTTGGAGGTGACGGCCTGGGTCTTGGAGATCTTCTTCGACTCGAGGCGGTCGCGCTCGAGCATGTTCTTGAAGTCCATGTTGCCGCCGACGTTCAGCTGGTAGGTGCGGTCGAGCGTGACGCCGCGGTCCTCGAACAGCTTCGCCATGACACGGTGGGTGATCGTGGCGCCGATCTGGCTCTTGATGTCGTCACCGATGATCGGGACACCGGCCTCGGTGAACTTGTCCGCCCACTCCTTGGTGCCCGCGATGAAGACGGGAAGGGCGTTGACGAACGCGACGCCGGCATCGATGGCGCACTGCGCGTAGTACTTCGCCGCGTGCTCCGAGCCGACGGGCAGGTAGCAGACCAGGACGTCGGCCTTGGAGGCCTTGAGCTGCGCCACGATGTCGACGGGCTCCTCGTCCGATTCGACGATCGTCTCCCGGTAGTACTTGCCGAGGCCGTCCAGGGTGTGTCCACGCTGGACGATGACGCCGGTCGGCGGCACGTCGGCGATCTTGATCGTGTTGTTCTCGCTCGCACCGATGGCCTCGGCGAGGTCGTGGCCGACCTTCTTGCCGTCGACGTCGAATGCCGCCACGAACTGCACGTCCCCCACGTGGTACTTGCCGAACTCGACGTGCATCAGGCCGGGAATGGCGCCCGCCGCATCCGCGTCGCGGTAGTAGTGCACGCCCTGGACCAGCGACGCGGCACAGTTGCCGACTCCAATAATTGCCACGCGAATGGGGTTCTGTCCCACAGTTCTCCTCGAAAGCCTGATGAATATGCCCCGGCCGTCATCGCCCCGGGCGCGGTTGGCAGGGAATGCCAGTGTACGTTCCCTTTCCAACGCGGGTGGAGGCCGCCTCATTCCTCGCGCGGGTCGGCCTCCCCGGTCACGGGCCCGGGAACGCTGCCCATCCGGGGACGCGAGGCGGTTAGGCTCGGGGAATGACCTCGGGCACGGGCAGGCGCGGCCCCTACCGCATCAGTGTTCCGAGCCGCTCCGACCCGGCGCTGCGGCCCCTGGTCGAGGGCGTCGGGGGCCCGCTCGGGCGCCGCGCCGATCCCGGCCGTGTCACGCCGGGATGGTTCACGGTGGAGCGGGTGCTGATCCTCCTGACCGTCTGCTCGGCCGTCCTGGCCGTCGTCGTCAAGAACCCATGCCGGATCGAGGGGTGGTCCTCACCGGACTACTTCTACCGGGCCTGCTACTCCGACTGGACCGAGCTCTACCAGAGCCGGGGTCTCGGGGAGGGCGTCCTGCCGTTCATCACACCCGGCGCACTCTTCGAGTACCCGGTGCTGCTCGGGCTGCTCGCCTCGGGAACCGCCGTGCTGGTGGAGGTGGTCGCGGGAGGGGCGGACGCGGCGGTGGCCTCCCGCCTCTACTTCGACGTCAACGCCGTGCTCCTGGCCGGGGTGTGGATCCTGACGGTCCTGGCGACCCTCCGCCTCGCCGGACGGCGTCCCTGGGATGCGGCCGTCGTGGCCACGGCACCGGTGATCATCCTGGCGGGCACCATCAACTGGGATCTCTGGGCCGTGCTGCTCGCGACCGCGGGCATGCTGGCGTTCGCACGCGACCGGCCGGTCCTGGCGGGGATCCTCTGGGGGCTCGGTGCCGCGGTGAAGCTCTACCCGGTCCTGATGCTCGGGGCGGTGCTGGTGCTGGCGATCCGGACGGGGCGCTACCGGCCCTTCGTCGGAGCCCTGGCGGGCACGCTCGCGGCCTGGCTCGCGGTGAACCTGCCGTTCCTGCTGCGTGATCCGGCGGGCTGGGGCTACTTCCTCACCTTCTCGGAGACGCGCGACGCCGGATTCTCCTCGGGCTGGTACGTCTACAACGCCCTGGCAGGCCAGGCAGGCGTCGCCACCCTCACCCCGGCTGCCATCAACGCGGGTGCGGCCGTCCTGTTCGTGCTCGCCTGCGCGGGCATCGCGGTCCTCGCGTTGCGCGCGGACCGCCGGCCCCGGCTGGCCCAGCTGGCACTGCTCATCGTCGGCGCGTTCGTCCTCTGCAACAAGGTGTACTCGCCGCAGTACGCCCTGTGGCTCGTGCCGCTCATGGCACTCGCGGTTCCCCGCTGGCGGGTGGTCTTCGTGTGGCAGCTCGTGGAGATCCTCCACTGGGCGGCGGTCTGGCTGTACCTGGGGGGCATGACGAGCGGGGGCCCAGCCGCGAACAATCTGGGGGTCGGCACCTACTCCTGGGCGGTCCTCGGTCACATGCTTGCTACGGCATATGTCATGGGGGTGGTCGTCGCGGACATCCTCGCGCCGTGCCGCGATGTGGTGCGGCGCATCGGCATCGACGACCCCCAGGGCGGCCCGTTCGACGGGGCGCGCGACCGCTTCACCCTGGGAGCCCTGGGACCTCGCGTCTTCCCGCCCCGGAGCCGGGCGGTCACAGGGCTGCAGGCGGGCGGACCCGTGAGTGCCGCTCCGATAGGCTTGCAGGACCGCGCGGACCCGACCGTCACCCTGTCGGCCGCCGGTGACGGGCCGGGGCCGGCGAGCCCGCAGGCCCGCAGCGTGCCCGATCATCGACCAGTGCAGGACCCCCAGTGAGAGACCCCCAGTGAACGCAGCACTCCTGACCTACAGCCCGCTCGACCGGCAGGCGTTCGACGCCCTCGCCGCCGCGCACCCTGCGGTGCTGATCCCGCTCGAGCAGACGCCCGACTGGGTGGACTTCGAGCGGGCCCTCGGGCGCACGCCGCTGGGCATCTGGGCCTACCGGGACGCCGCGGGCACGCTCGTCGCAACCGCCAGCTACGTGCACGTGGTGCGCCGCTTCCGGGAATCCGTCGTCGTGGTGAACGGACCGGTCTGGTTCGCGGAGCGGACGCCCGCGGCGGAACGCCTGCTGCTGGAGACGGTGCGCCGGCAGTTCAGCGACCATCCGACGGTGCACCCGCTCTACGTCCGCCTGCAGGTCGCCACCCTGCAGGCCCCCGCCACCGGCCCGATCGAGCACGGCTGGTACGAGCGCGAGATCGTCGTCGACCTCACGCCGTCCGAGGCGGACCTCCTGAAGAGCTTCCGGCCGAACGCCCGCAACAGCATCCGGCGGGCCCAGCGCAACGGCATCGAGATCAGGCATATTCCGCGGGAGGAATGGAAGCAGGTCTTCGCGAGCGAGCTGTACCCGATCATGCGGGAGACCGCGGAACGCGACGGCTTCCAGTCCTTCGACTCGTCCTACTACGAGACCCTGCTGACCGTCCTCGGTGACCATCTCCGCCTGCTCGTCGCCTATCGTGACGGGCAGCCGCTGAGCTGGCTCATCACCACCGAGTACCGCGGCCATGCCGTGTACTACTTCGCCGGCAGCACGCAGGCGGCACGCACCACCTTCGCCCCCTACCTGCTCCTGTGGGAGGCGTTCAGGACGCTCAAGGCTGCAGGGAACACGGCGTGCGGACTGACCGGTATCGAGAGCGAGAACTACCCCTCGCTGGCCAACGTCACGACGTTCAAGCGGAACTTCTCGAAGAACGTGGTGGTGGTGCCCACGACGTACGACGTCCCGCTCGATGCGGGCCGGTACACGGCGGTGGCGTTCCTGCTGGCCGCGCGGCGGAGCGGACCGGCGGCAGCACGCAGGACCGTCGGCCGCCTCCGGGAGGCGGCCGGTCGGGTCGGCGCGCGCAGCCGGACGAGCACGGAGACCTGACCGGCGGGGATCGACCCCGCCCGGGAGAGAGGAAGCCATGGTAGATGTCGAGGTCGTCGGCGCCGGTCCCAACGGACTCGCGGCCGCCGTCGTCATGGCGCGCGCGGGCCTGTCCGTGCGGATCCACGAGGCAGCGCCGACCATCGGCGGCGGGTCCCGGTCCCTCGAGCTCATGCAGCAGGACCACCTCCACGACTTCTGTTCGGCCGTCCACCCGATGGCCCTCGCCTCGCCGTTCTTCCGGGCCTTCGAGCTGAGCCGCCGCATCGGCTTCGCCGTCCCCGAGGTCTCCTTCGCCCACCCGCTCGACGACGGACGGGCCGGCATCGCCTACCGCAGCCTCGACAGGACGGTCGAGGGCCTCGGGGCGGACGGGGAGGCGTACCGGAAGCTCCTGCAGCCGCTCAGCGACCGCGAACAGGACATCCTCGCGTTCACCCTCAACCACGTGGTGCGTGTCCCGAAGAGCCCGGAGGCCACCGTGCGCTTCGGCCTCGCGGTCCTCGACCAGGGACTGCCGTGGTGGAACCGCCGCTTCAGCACCGAGGAGGCGAAGGCCCTCGTCACGGGCGTCATGGCGCACCCCGTGGGCACCCTGCCCTCCCTGACCGGTGCCGGCGCAGGCCTGGTGCTGAACCTCCTGGCGCACACCGTGGGCTGGCCCATCCCGGTCGGGGGATCGCAGTCCATCGCCGACGCCCTGGCGCTCGACGTGCGGCAGCACGGTGGACAGATCGTCACGGACAGCAGGATCGAGACCCTCGCGGAGGTGTCCGACGCGCGGGTGGTGCTGCTCGACGTCGCTCCGACGACCTTCCGGGCCATGTCCCGGGGGCGCCTCCCGGCCGCGTACGAGACGGCGCTGAAGGCCTTCACCTACGGCAATGCCGCCTGCAAGGTGGACTTCATCCTGTCCGGTCCCGTGCCCTGGACCCATCCCGAGCTGCACCGCGCCGGGACCGCGCACCTGGGCGGGACGAGGGAGGAGATCGCCGCCGGCGAGAAGCAGGTCAACCGGGGCGACCACCCGGACAGCCCGTACGTGCTGCTCTCCCAGCCGTCGTCGTTCGATCCGACCCGCGCGCCCGAGGGCCGGCACACGCTCTGGACCTACTGCCACGTGCCTCGGGGTTCCACGCGGGACATGGCGGAGGCGGTGACCGCGCAGATCGAGCGGTTCGCGCCCGGCTTCCGTGACGTCGTCGTGCAGAGCCATACGACGACGGCGAGCGAGCTCGAGGTCTACAACGCCAACTACGTGGGCGGTGACTTCAGCAGCGGGGCGGTGAACCTCCGCCAGATCGTCGCCCGCCCGGTGCCGTCCCTGCAGCCCTGGTCCACGCCGATCAAGGGGGTCTACCTCTGCTCTCAGTCCACGCCGCCCGGCCCCGGGGTCCACGGGATGGCCGGGCTCAACGCGGCGAAGCTGGCGCTCAAACGTGAGTTCGGGCTGGCCGTTCCCTCACTGGGACTCTGAGGCAGCCGGGTCGGCTCGGAGTAAGTACCGCGCGATGTCTGTGGATCCGCGCATCCCCTCGGGCCGTTACCTGAGGTAACGGTGCCCGTCGCCGGCAGTTCACCCGCCATTGACGGGCAGGCCGGGTGGGGAGGGTTGGCTCGATGTGAGCGGTCATCGCTCGCGTATCCTCCACCCGAAGGGATCCACCCATGCCTCGTTTCGTCCGTTCCGTCCGCTCGGCTGCCGCCGTCGCCGTCGGACTCTCGTTCCTCGCTGTTCCCGCTCACGCCGTACCGGTCGGTGCCGTCGCCGAGGCGTCCGAGGGCAACAACGATGCCAAGCGCCAGGTGGGCCCGATCCTCGTGGGGCACCGCGGTGCCGCGGGTACGGCACCCGAGAACACCGTGGCAGCCTTCAAGGACGGCCGGGCCTCCGGCGCGGACTTTATCGAGATCGATGTGCAGCTCAGTGCCGACGGTGTCCCGTTCCTCTTCCATGACGACACCCCCGCCCGCACCACCAATGTGGAGGACGTCTTCCCGGGCCGCGCCGGCGACCCGATCACGTCCTTCACGTGGGCCGAGCTGCAGCAGCTCGACGTCGGTTCGTACTTCGACGGGCGTTTCATCGGCGAAAAGATCCCGCACCTCGACGACGCCGCCACAGTGGCCACCCGCAACACCGGCGTGTACATCGAGATCAAGTCGCCCCGGAACTCGCCCGGCATCGAGGCACTGGTGGCCGGTGAACTGAGCACCGATCCCGCCTGGCAGAAGCTGGTCGACGCGGACAAGGTGCAGGTGCTCGGCTTCGACGAGTCCTCCAACCGCACCTTCGCCGCGCTGGCACCGGAGGTGGAGCTGCAGCAGCTCACCGGGGTGGTCCCGGGGTCCGAGGTACTGGCCGAATGGGCCACCTTCGTGGATTCCGTCGGCGCGAACTACCGCGGCCTCACCGCCGCCGACGTCGCCCGGGTCAAGGACGCCGGCCTCGTGATGGGCGTCTACACCGTGAACTCGCCGGAAGCCGTGCAGGCCGTGGTGGACCTCGGTGTCGACGTCGTGACCACCGACTTCCCGATCCAGAACAGCCGCTACCTGCGCGGGCTTCCCGTGTTCCCGGGTGCGGCCCTGGAGATCAGCGGGGCCGTGAACAACCCGGCGGGCGACGACGTCCTGCCGGACGCGGGCGAGTACGTGACGCTGCGGAACGTCTCGGGTTCCGCACTCGATGTCAGCGGCTACTTCGTCCGGGACGCCGCGAACAACATCCTGCGCGTGGGGGAGGGCTACGTCCTGCAGCCCGGCGGTGAGCTGCGCATCCACACCGGCCCCGGCACGAACACGCCGACCGCCTACTTCAACGCGATCCCGGCGTCCGTGCTCAACAACACCGGCGACTCGCTGGGGCTGTGGACGCCGGACCTGCGCCTGGTGGACGTCTACGCGAACTAACTGCTCTCATCGGCGAACCCGCGGAGCCCGGTCGGGGCCGAACCAGCTCCCGACCGGCCCCGCGGGGCCCTCGTCCGGGATCCTTTCAGGTCGGGGATTGACCCGTAGGGTCCGGGCGAGGAGATCACCGAGTGCCGCTCGTAGCGGAATCGACCCGTGTAGACCTTCGGCGGCAGCGCCCGTGCTGGTTGTCCCGCCGGCGCCTAGGTTTTCATGAACGAGATTCGGGTGGGTATTCAGGTCGCTGCGGTCAGGGTCATACACGCGGGTAACCGAAGATGGGTCGGGCATCTCCCAGGCGGTACTCCATATGGTGGAGACGTCATCGGCGACGTCATTCGGTTCAACGAGTAGTCCCAGATAGCCATGCTGATCCGTGAAGTGGGCACAGACAAGGGGGTGTTCCCTGGGTGGCCGCGGGGCTTGCAAACGGGCACATGAGCCTATGTGGTGAGGGTGGCTAGTAGTGGGCTCATTCGGTAGGGAATGGGCTGGCGAAGGAACATGCTTGTTCTGGTTCGGAGTATTCCGGGGCAGAGTCGTATTTCCTCTGATACCCGGTACAGGTCATCGGGGTCTCGTGCCACGACCCGGCAGAGAAGGTCTGTTTCCCCTGCCGGGGCGAGGCATTCGATGATTTCCGGGATGGCCCGTAAGCCGTCCACTGCGATATCGATCCGGTGTTGGTCGAGTTCGGCCGCTACGTGGGCGGAGATGCCTAGGCCGAGGGCCGCTGGATCGATCCGGACGCTGTTGGCCCTGAGGACTCCCAGGCGCTCGTATCGTTCGAGGCGGGCTTGAACCGTTCCGCGGGCCAGTCCTGTGCGATGTGCGATCGCGAGGATGGTCATTCTCGGATCAGCGTCCAGCGCCTCGAGGACAGCACGGTCGATGGAGTCCTTGATCGGGCGGCCTGTTTTATCGACAGCCATGAGGGTGTCCTTTTTCTCGCGGTCAGGATGACCAGCTATCGCGGGCTGACCGGCTTCGAAGTGGTCAGGTTGACCACTACTTGTCTCTACTGTTGCACAGACAATCGATGTTCCGGCTTGATAGGTGACAGAACGCCCGGAAGAGTACGGCTCCTTCCCGGGTTTCGGGAAGCTTTCGAGGGGCACACCCCCCTCCTCGGTTGCTGGAAGTGTGCTCCTACGAAGAGTCACCGTCCGTCCGCAGCGTCACCCCTGCGCGGTCTCCTCCCGTTTCACCTTCCACCTCACCTTCCGATCGCCTCGCAGGAGGAAGGTGGGGTGGTGCCCGGCTGTTGAGGGGATGCTGCAGTCAGAGCTCCCGAAGATCAGGCCACGACAGTTCTAGGCAGCTGACGCCATGTCGACGAGGCGTCCGTCGACGAGGTTCACCACTCCATGCATGCGGGGTAGGTGAGTGAGGTCGTGGGTGACGAGCAGGGTCGAGGTGTTCAGTTCGTTGGTCAGACGCAGGATGAGCTCGATGATGCTGGCGCCGCGTTCCTGATCCAGGGCGCTGGTGGGCTCATCCACCAGGAGCACGCTGGGATCGTTCATGAGGGCGCGTGCGATGTTGATGCGTTGGCGTTGCCCGCCGGAGAGCTGGTGGGGGCGTTTGTTCCCCTGGTCGGTGAGACCGACCGCGTCCAGGAGATCAGCGGCACGGGCCGCGGCCTTCGCGCGGTTGTTCCTGCTGTTCCGGGCGCCGAGTTCGTTCATGACGGTCAGTTGTTCCCGCGCGGTGAGGGAGGGAACGAGGTTGGACTGCTGGAACACGATGCCGATGCTGGTGCGCCTGAGCTCGGTTGCTTCCTGCAGGGTCAGGTGTGTGGCGTCGATGTCGTTGATGAGGACTTGCCCCGTGGTGGGGCGGATGAGCGTCGCCGCGACCGCGAGGAGGCTGGACTTCCCGGATCCGCTGGGGCCGGTGATACCGGTGACCGTGCCGGGATGGCCGGCGAGGGTTACGTGGTCGACGGCGGTGATGGTGCTGTCTCCGTCGGGGAAGGTCAGGGTGATGTTGGTCAGGCGGATCATCGGTTGCCTCCTAGCGCGGTGAGGGGGTCGGCGGAGGTGACGGAGCGCAGGGCAAATGCTGCCCCGGCCAGTCCGAGGGCAGTCATGATGATGCCCGGAAGTGCTGTGGTGAGCGGGCTGAGCAGGAAAGGCAGCGCGGATCCGGCGAGGGTGCCGAGGAGGGCGACGATCGCGAGGCCGAGACCGATGCCCAGGACCAGCACGATGAGGGCTTGTCCGAGAGCGTCCCGAACAAGGGAACGGGTGCTGGCTCCGAGGGCTTTGAGGACTGCGATGTCAGCTTTCCTCTGCATGGTCCAAACGGTGAAGAACGCTCCGATGACCAGTCCGGAGATACCGAACAGCATGCCGATCATCAGAAGAAGTGACCCGATTTCCGACTTGAACGCACTGAGCGCGGTCAGGGAGCCCAGGGTGGTCTTGGAGATCGTGGCATGGGCGCTGTCCGCGGCGGCCCAGTCGGCGGTGCCGGTCACGGCGAGGACGGTGGCGTAGGCGTCAGTGTTACCGGTGGTCGCCGAGTATGACTGCCAGTCATCGAGGGTCATCTGGATGACGGGGGTGTGGCTGTACCAGTCGTCGCCGCTGACAGTCTCCACGACGTAGGAGGTGCCGGCGATCGTGACGCTGTCACCGCTCACCACGTCGAGGTCCTTCGCGGCCGGCTCAGACAGGGACAGGAATCCGTCCTCGGCAGGTGAGATGGCATCAAATCCCGGCTCGACACCGAACACGGCTACCGCCACACGAGCGGTGCTGGTCTCCGCGCGAGTCTGGCTGATCCCCACCGGCCCAGCAGAGGTCACGCCGTCGGTTGTGGCCCACGCACGGGCCTGCTCCTCGGTGATGGCAGAGTCGGAGAACGTCGGCTCACCAGCACCACCATCCGGGGACGAGAAGACGATCCGGTCAGCGGACAGGGCAAGGACAGCCGAAATGTTCTGGGTGGCCAGGCCTCCGGTCAGACCGCTGAGGAAACCGACGAGGACAGTGATGAGAGCGACGACCGACCCGATGAGGACGAAACGTCCCCGGGCGAAGCGAAGGTCACGTAGCGCGACGAACATGGTGTTTTCCCTTTCCTGCCACCGGACTCGGTGACAGGTTCAACTCTGCCGTTGCGGGCCTGCGCGTTCATCGGTCTCCCGGTTGCTTCCTGCTGATCGGAAGGATGCTTGCCTGGTCGTACTTTCGGACGATGGGCCGGACCTGGTGCGCGCGTAGCATTCAGATCATGGTCCACACTGCTCTGACCCCGGTCTTCCTGGGACTGCGCACCGGCCTGCACACCCTGTTCATCGTCCTCGCCGTCGTGGTCCTTGCCCGCGCCGTCCTTGTTCCATCCGACACAGCTCTGGTCACCATCGTGCTGACCGTCGTCCTGATCGGGGTGTACTGCCTCGGGGCCGTCGTGCTCCGACCAGCCCGTCCACTACCGAACACACCGGCCAGCGCCTGGTTGTGTGTCCTGTCGGTGTTATGGGTTGTCTTGCTGACGCGCAGCCCTGATGCCGCTTACTTGGTCTTTCCCCTGTTCTTTCTCTACCTTCACCTGCTGGGTCGCAGGTGGGGAACAGTAGCGATCATCGCGTCGACACTTGTAGCGGTCAGCGCTCTGGGTATCCATAGTGGCTGGACCGTCGGTGGTGTCGTCGGTCCCTTCGTCGGCGCAGGTGTTGCCTTGCCCATTGGGCTTGGCTACCAGGCCCTCGCCCGCGAGGCAGAGCAACGAGAAGCACTTGTCCAGGAACTGCTCGATGCGCGAGACCAGCTCGCCGCGACCGAGCACGAAGCAGGAATACTCGCAGAGCGGTCCCGTCTGGCACGGGAGATTCATGACACCGTCGCCCAGGGACTTTCCAGCATTCAGATGCTGCTCCACGCCGCCGAACGGTTGAACCCGGACCGGCCAGGAATCGAACACGTTCGATTAGCGCGGGAAACGGCGGCTGCAAGCCTTGCGGACACGCGCCGGTTCATCCGGGAACTCCCCCCACCCAACCTCGACGATGACGGGCTGGGAGGCGCCCTACGCAGGCTCGCCGCCATCCAATGGGCCACCCAAGGGCTCGAGGTTCGGGTGCGGGTGTCCGACACGGTCATCCTGCCGATGCACCTGCAGACCGCACTGCTACGCATCGCCCAGGGAGCGGTCGCGAACGTCCTGCAACACGCGAACGCTACTACCGCTACCATCACACTGGACCTCGACGACAGCGTGCTCCGGTTCACCATCGTCGATGACGGAACAGGGTTCGACCCTGACATCCTCACCAAGGGGACCACACAAACGTCGGATTCGTTCGGGCTTCGAGCAACCCAGGAACGCGTGGAACAGCTCGGTGGCACTTTGATCCTCGACGCTGCTCCCGGGCGCGGCACACATCTCACCGTCGAACTCTCACTGCAGGACGCACCATGATCAGGATCGTTATCGCTGACGACCACCCGATCGTCCGGGCCGGCCTGATCGCCCTGTTCAGCCTCGAAGACGACCTGGACGTCATCGCGGAAGCTGCCTCCCCTGACGAAGCCGTAGCTGCCGTCCAGCGAGAAAGTCCCGACGTCGTTCTCATGGACCTCCAGTTCGGTGCTCGAGCAACGTCCACCGGCGCGGATGCCACACGGCGCATCAGGTCCCTGGAAGCTGCCCCCTATGTCCTGGTCCTGACGAACTACGACTCCGACGCCGACATCCTCGGCGCCGTCGAAGCCGGCGCCAGCGGCTACCTCCTCAAGGACGCACCGCCCCACGAGTTAGTGGCCGCGGTCAGGGCTGCAGCTGCCGGAGAGAGCGCCCTCGCGCCCGTCATCACCTCCCGGCTCCTCAACCGCCTTCGCGCGCCCAGCGTCAATCTCAGTTCACGTGAAATCGAGGTCCTCGAACTCGTCAGCACCGGACACTCCAACAGCGACATTGCTGCGAGCCTCTACATCAGCGAACCCACGGTCAAGTCGCATCTCTCCCACATCTTCTCCAAGCTCGACGTCACCTCCCGCACCGCCGCCGTAGCCGCAGCCCGTGCCAAAGGGATCCTGCGCTAGGCCGTACACCCCGTCTCGTGATCGACCGTCCATGGAACGCGTTGCGCGATGAGCGGCGAGAACGGCGCGTCGTGTTTCACGGGCCGTGTCCGAGAGCTGTGCCCAGTGAGGAACGTCGACGCGCGCTCAGTCCCGCAACACGATCGTTTTAGCGTGCGCACTTGTCGTCGATAGAAAAGCCCTCTCTGCCTGTCCGTTGCTCGAGCGTTTCGAGTTCCTCGAAGAACGTGACTTGCAAGCCGGCGGGACCCTGAACCCTGGCGTTGATGGTTCGGAACGGGTCTCCGTCGGATGCGCCAGGACTTCGTTACAGGATTCTTGTGAGAGTGCGACAGCCTAATCCGTAGCGGCCACTTCGAGGTCCTCGTCAACAACGACACGGTGGATGCCCAGCCCTGGCCCTAGGCGGTCGGTGCCTCTGGCTCGAGGGCGGGCGGGGCTGCGGAGATGTTCGAGATGGCCTTCCACAGGAGGGCCAGGGTGATGGCGGAGCCCGCGAAGGCGAACCACCACGGCCCGGTCAGCCCCCACACCTGGGCGACCAGCCCCCCGAGCAGCTGTCCGATCACGAGCCCACCGAATACGCCCACCATGTTGACGGAAGCGATGCGCCCCTGCAGGGACAGGGGAACGAGGCGCTGCCGGACCGTCGTCGAGATGGTGCCCCAGATGAAGGCGTAGATGCCGAACCCGAACATGATGACGAAGGCGAGCACGGCCGACGTCGTGAGAGCGAAGCTCAGGTGCATCACCACCTCGAGGCTGAGGCAGACCCGCATCATGGTTGCCAGGCGGACCCGCCGTTCGAGCCAGCCGAAACAGCTGATTCCCACGAGTCCGCCGAGAGCCGCGGAGGTCGCGAGCAGGCCGTAGCCGACGGCGCTGAGGCCCAGGTACTCCGTGGCGTAGAGCACGAGGACGGACCAGGGGGCCGCCCACGTCACGTTGAAGATCAGGATGATGAGGATCAGCGTCCGGACGGGCGCGTTGCCACGCAGCCAGGAAAGGCCCTCCCGGATGGGCCGAGGTTTGATGCCGTCGTCGAGAACAGTCACGTCCCGCTGCGGGGGAGGCGTCCTCGCCATCCTCGAGACGAGGACGACGGCGAGGCTCACGCAGAGAATCTGCACGGTGAACGGCCAGAACGAGCCGACAGCGAAGAGGAAAGCGCCCAGCGGCGGCCCGACGAGTTGGTTGGCGACGAGGTATCCGGCCTGCATGCGGGCATTGCCGACGCCGAGATCGGCCGATGGCACCGTCATGGGAAGCAGCGTGCTGCCGGCCGTGTCCGCGAAGACTTCGGCCGTGCCGTACAGGAAAGCCGAGACGAGCACCACCCAGATGCTCACTCGACCGGTCACGAGAACGATCACGAGGCCGAGGACGATGACGGCCCGAACCCCGTTCGCCAGCATGACGAGGCGGCGCCGGTCATGATGGTCGGCGATCGAACCCGCCAGGAGTCCGAACAGGAGCCACGGCAGGATCTGCATCATGGCCCCGGACGCGACGAGAAGCGGCGACGACGTCACCGACGCGATGAGCAGCGGAGCGGCCGAGAGGGCGATCCCGTCACCGATGTTGCTCGTCCAGGTGGACGCGAGCAACCATCTGAAGCTGATGCCCAGCCGGCGCGGAGCGAGCACCTCACCGAACGAGGACATTACGTTCTCCTGACAAGGGGAAGGCGGCACGGGCGAACGGTGGTTGCACCGTTCGTCTTCGGATCGTATCGGGTAGGGCGAAGTCGCCTGTCCGTAAATCGGTCCTCGAGCGGGGCGTAGCTCTAGCTAGCTCGGGGCCGCTCGACAACCGGCCAGCGGGCACGCTCAATTGCATCAGTGCTGGTGTTGCCTGGTTTAGGAAGCGTGAAGTCCCGGGTCCCCTGTCCGAAGCTCCGCTTACGAATTGAGTTCGGGCGGCAGGCACTACCGTACGGAGCTGCGGCAGTTGGCGCGAGTCTGTCCGCTTCCGCCCCCACCTGCGCGTTCGACGTCACCTCCCGCCTTCTCGTACACAGGGGTCAAGGGAGCCGCTCAGATATGATCGCGTGATGAATTCCGCTGTCTCGTTCTTCTCGCGGCCGACACCGATCGATTCCGCACCTCGGCTCGCGCGGGCAATCGGGCTCGACGCGCACCGGCTGCTGATCAAGCGCGACGACCTCATCGGTCTCGGCGGTGGCGGCAACAAGGTCCGAAAGCTCGAGGTCACGATGAGTGCTGCATTGGCGGCCGGAGTGAGCACAGTCGTCACGACCGGCGCGCCTCAGAGCAACCACGCTCGCTTGACGGCTGCCGCTGCAGCGCGATGCGGACTTCGAAGCGTTCTCGTGCTGGAGGGTGAGGCGCCGTCCCGCCTGCAAGGAAACCTTCTGCTCGACGAGCTCTTTGGAGCCGAGATCGTGTTCGCCGGGAATCGCGAAACAGCAACGGTCGCTGCCGAACAGGCCTTTTTACGGGGGGCCTTCCTGATTCCCTTCGGCGGCACCAGTGCGGAGAGCGCGGTGGCCTACCAGCGGGCTGGAGAAGAGTTACTGAGCCAAGTTCCAGACCTCGGGGTTGTCGTTGTAGCGGTAGGATCCGGCGGAACAATGGCGGGCCTGGCTGCAGCCCTTGGTACATCTCGAGTGCTCGGGGTGGCCACCGGGGCGGTAGCGGATGCACATGCCACGGTGAGCTTGCTTGTGACCGAGATGGGAGTGTCAGCGGAAGGCCTGCGCATCGATGATTCGCAGATCGGTGACGGCTATCAATATCTGACTACGGCAGTCCGGCAGGCAATGACCTTAGCGGCTCGCACCGAGGGGATCGTTCTCGACCCCACCTATACCGGTCGCGCGATGGCTGGACTGATCGCAGCGGCAACGACCGATGTGACTCCTCCTGGCCGCGTGGTGTTCCTCCACACCGGTGGTCTCCCCGGGCTGTTCGGTCATCCTGACCTGCACGACGGAGGTAGCACGGCTAAGTGCGCTTGAAGCCTCGTGTAACGAGGGGCGCAGCTCCATCCCCATCTGGGACGCCATGCGGCTGCACATTGTCGGGCTTACGGTGCTCGACAACGAGTACCGAGCAACGACAACTGCCGACACGATGTGGAGCCTGCGCGGCGATGCTTCTGGAAGCCCTACTTTGATTGGATGGCCATGACAGAGCATCGTCGCCTGATTCCTACGGGCACCTGCTGGTGCGGCTGTGGAGAAGAGGTCGGCCTGGGCACGTTCTTCGCTCGGGGTCACGATAAAGTCGCCGAGGCGGCGCTCCTCGCGACCAGGTATGACGGCTCAATTGCTCCATGGCCATGGATACGCGTCAGGTGGGGCCGCTGGAGTGCACTTCAGCACGCAAAGCGGACTCCGGCACGCACGGCGGCGGCGTCGGAAAAATCTTGAAGGAAATCCAGGCCTAGCTGTCGATCCGGCGGCAGGATGTTCGTCGTCGTTAATGACGGAGCCGGACAGGCCGGCCCGCGACCCAGTGCAGGAGGCAGTTCCACCGCTGCTGATGTTGGTCGTCCTGATGGTGCGTTCGGGCCTGGGTCGTCGCCTGAAGTTGCACCGTTCCACCTGACGGCAGTTTGACTTCGGCCGTCTCCACGGCCGGGGCTTAGCTCAAGCCGAGGGCAGCACGCGTTGCCTCGTCGGGAGTCTCTCCGGCGGCTTCGGCGAACGCGGACATTGCTGTCGCGAGATTGTTCCGGTCCTCGTCGTTCATCCGCCTAGTCACTTCGTTGAGGGAGTGTCGGCGCTGTGCCATGACGCGGTTGACGAGGGCTTGGCCCTCATCGGTGAGCTGGAGGCGATGGAAGCGTCGATCTTGCGGGTCTTCCTCCCTCCGAACCAGCCCAGCTGCTTGAAGTTTGTCCACCGCTCGGGTCGCGTTGGACGGGTGAACTCCGAGATCCGCCGCGATGGCTCGATGTGTTTGGGGTCCGCGTGTGGCGATGATGATGAGAATTCGCCATTGGGGGTAGGTGACGAGGTCTTCTATGTCGGCAATGGATTTGGCGACGACGGCGATAAAGACGCGAGAGGCCCTGAGGATGGCGTCCATACCGGCATCCTCGTATGTGTGGTGTTCGTGTGGGTTGTCCATACGCTCCACTCTTTCGGTTTCCGTTGCCTTGGTGCAACGAACGGGAAGCCGAGAAGATGCCAGGTCCGGGCGCTTTTTTGTCAGTTCTTCACGTTCCGGCCGGCAGGTAGGACGTGTAGGGGTCCTTCGTACCGTCGACAACGGGGATGTCGATAGCCGCTGATACCGCAGGGGTCGTGACGGTCATGGTGATGGTGTGGCCTGGTTGGGCGTCGACGGTGTCGAAGATGGTTTCTCGAATAGTGAACGGGTAGTTCGCGTGCGCTGGTACGACGACTGTCACCGCGTCGTCGAGGTCGCTGATCATTACCTCGACGGGCGCAGTGGAGTCGTTGACGAGTGTTCCAAGAATTCTGCCTGCCCTGCCCTCACCCGCCGTGACGAGGAGCAGTTTCTGCAGTTCGACGACGCCTACCTTGCGACCGGCATCGGAAGCTGATGTTTCAGCGGTGGCTTCGGGTATCCCGCAGCTAGCGATAGTGAGCGTCCAGCACAGCAGAAGTGTCGGCAGGCCCAGGGAGTGACGTAGCCTGCACATCGTGTGGTCGTCCATGCTGCTTCCTCGTCTATGAGTCCGTGATGCATCGGGGTGGGACTGCGTTGATTCGCTGGCGGAGTAGTGTTCGCGTCAGGACCAGGGACTTCAGTGGCCTCAGGGACCTCAAGGTGTCTGGTCGCTGTAGCCGCCGATGCTGCCTTCGTACACTGGCACCGCAACGGATTCCTCGCTGGCGGTGACCGGGACGGTGATGAGCAGTGGTGCGGTGTCGCCGATGTCGGCGTCGGTGGTGCTGAAAATGGTCGTATGGTCAGCGAACCGGAACATGTCCTCGGCTCCGATGGTCAGCGTGGCTATGTCATCAGTGTCGCGGAGGATAACCTCGACAGGGGTTTCTCCTGTGTTGATCAGGGTACCTAGGATGCGAGCCGGTTCGTCGGGTGCTTCAGTCACTAGTTTCAGGTCGATGCCCTGCACCTGGCCCATCTCCATCTGGGTGCCGCGGCCGATACCGGGCTGGGAGGATGCGGTCGCGCATCCTCCCAGCAGCACCACTGTCACCGCCGCAATGGCGACGGTCAGACCGACCGTTGTTGCCCGCCTGAGGGCCCGTGCCGGACATGCCCCTGAGTCGACCGTGGACCGAGGCGTGAACATTGACCGGTGGGCTTGGTGCCACCGGAGTGTGCAAGGAGATGCTGGAGTCTGCTGACACGTCATGGCTCGTCCTCCTCGCACACG
This sequence comes from Arthrobacter sp. TJ-263, assembly GCF_058269155.1. Lineage (NCBI taxonomy): Bacteria > Bacillati > Actinomycetota > Actinomycetes > Micrococcales > Micrococcaceae > Arthrobacter > Arthrobacter sp. TJ-263. The sequence continues at coordinate 552,887 of NZ_JBZCNE010000003.1, forward strand.
AGATTCCGGGGGGATTAGGGGGTGGGGGCTGTTCGGTTAGGGCGCCGGAGTCAGGTCTGGGTCAACGCAGCGGAGCGGTTCAGGAACACGCCCTCATCGGTGACTCGGTCGACGGCCTCTGCTGACTCGTACATGTGGTTCCCCGGCCCCGTACCGTTGATCTCGATGTAACCCAGGCGCAGGAGCCGTTCCCGGCGCTCCTCGGGGAGGTCGGGGCTGCCGTCGAAGGCGGAGGCAATCGCTCCTAGAATGCTGCCGCCCCGGTCCGGTTGCTGGCCTTCGGCGGTGACGGCGTCGGGATCGCCCATCTTTATGCTCGCGATGGTGCCGACTCGGTGACCAAAGGCGGTGAAGACGTCCATGCCTTCACGGACGGATCCGATGGTGTCCATGGATGTTCCTTCCCTTCACTGATGACGATGATGTCGATGGGGGCAAGGACCCGTGGAGGGGTCTTTGCGGCGTCAGGGGTTAGGAGTCGGAGGCGACGGAGTCGTCGATCTCGGTGG
>NZ_JBZCNE010000004.1:0-6143 GCF_058269155.1 Arthrobacter sp. TJ-263
ACCATCATGTCATCGCTCCGGAGCAACTTTTCAAGCCTACCCGCACCCACCCCGCAACCACAAATCCGCTCTATCCCGGCTGGTTCTGACACCAGGACCGCGATCCGCGAGCAGAAGCTGTACGAGGACACCGGAGGAAGCGACATCTTGCACATGGAACACGTGCCAGAACCGCTTCATTCAGTTGGGGGGTCTGTCACCCTCACCGGGGCAACTTGATAACTGTACAACACCCCCGCCCCCATCACAAACCCACCCACGCCTACGGGAAGCCCCCGCAGCAGCGCCGGCTTCAGGACCCGGTCGCTGTCTCCACCTCCTTCGGGAGAAGGCCTCCGCTCGAGCCTGCCCCGGACGACAGCGGGCGGACACGGGGCGCCTCACGCCGATCGTGCTCTGGTCCCCATAAACAAGTCGTAGTAGACAGGGTGCATGGGCAGAAGAATGGGAGTGGCACCACGGTTGGCCGAAGCCTTGGGAATCGTTCTGGGCACCGACGAGATCCCGATGCGGCTCCGGGCCTGGGACGGATCGGAAGCAGGCCCACCCGGTGCCCCGGTGATCGAATTCCGCTCCCGGAGGGGCTTACGGCGAATGGTGTGGTCGCCGAATCAGCTCGGGCTCAGCCGTGCGTATGTCGCAGGGGACATCGACGGGGCCGGCGACATCTTCGAGAGCTTCTCGACCCTCAGCTCCGTGGGCAAGTTCGCCGAGGTGAAGGCCTTCCGCCCACCGACGTTCGGTGAGCGTGTGCGTCTGGTCCGTACAGCAGTTCGGGTTGGCGCCCTGGGACTTCCGCCGACGCCGCCCCCCGAGGAGATGAACGTGACCCGATCGGGACGGAAGCATTCCAAGGAACGGGACGCTGCGGCGATCTCGCATCACTACGACGTCGGCAATGAGTTCTACGCGCTCGTGCTCGGGCCGTCGATGGTGTATTCCTGCGCTGTCTGGGAGGACGAGACCGTCGGATTGGACGCATCCCAGGAGGCGAAACTCGATCTGGTCTGCCGCAAACTCGGCCTTCGGCCCGGCATGCGGGTGCTCGATGTGGGTTGCGGCTGGGGCAGTCTTGCACTGCATGCAGCGCAGAACTACGGAGTCGACGTCGTCGGTGTCACCCTGTCGAAGGAGCAGGCGGATCTCGGGCAGAAGCGAGTGTCCGACGCCGGTCTCGCTGATCGCATCGAGATCCGGGTTCAGGACTACCGCGATGTCGACGACGGTCCATTCGACGCAATCAGCTCGATCGGCATGGCCGAGCACGTCGGCGCTCACCAGATCGGCAACTACGCCTCCCATCTCTACGGCCTGCTGCGTCCGGGCGGCCGCCTGCTCAACCACGCGATTTCCTGGAACGCAGGTGAGATGCCTCCGGATCCGGACTCCTTCATCCCCCGCTACGTCTTCCCCGACGGGGAGATGCTCAGCCTCACTGCCATGATCGAGGCACTCGAGTCGGCCGGGCTGGAAGTGCTTGACGTTGAAGCGCTTCGCCGGCACTACGGGCTGACGCTCCGGGCCTGGGTGCACAACCTCGAGGAGAACTGGGACGAAGCGGTACGCCTCACGAGCGAGGGGCGGGCTCGGGTGTGGCGGCTGTACATGGCGTCGAGCGCACTCGGATTCGAGCGGGGCCTGAACGGGGTGAATCAGGTGTTGGTGCGACGTCCGGGAGGAGAGGAGCCCCCCTTGCGCCGCCGCGAGTGGATGTGAGGTTGCCCCACGACGTACTCCGTCCGTCGGGCCGGGTGTTGTTCTCCCGCTCGTTGTTCGGACGGTCGGTTGTGTCGGCGCAGGCTTCTGAGTGTGCGTGAGCCTGCGCCAGCAGGCTCACCGTTGTGCGGCGCTGGTGGCGTCCTGGACCTCTCCGACGAGTTCTTCGAGGATGTCTTCGAGGAAGAGCATGCCGGTGGTGTTTCCTCCGGCGTCGAAGACCCGGGCGATGTGCGCGCCGGTGCGGCGCATGGTCGCCAGGGCGTCTTCGAGGTCGCTGCTGCGGTAGGCGGACGCGAGTCTGCGGACTCTCTTGGCGGGCACCGGCGCGTTGAACGACTCCGGAGTGGAGAGGTCCGTGACGTCCTTGAGATGCAGGTATCCGGTCGGTTCGCCGTCGCGCGTCAGGATGTACCGGGAGTAGCCGTGCTCCCCGACGGTGCACTGGATGTCCGCCGGGCTGGCGGTCACCGGGAGATGCACGATGTCCTGGATGGGGACCTCGACATCGGCGACGGTCTTCGAGGTGAACTCGAAGGCGTTGGTCAGGGTCCCGCTGCCGTCGGCGAGCACGCCTTCCCTGGTGGACTGCTCGACGATGGTGGCGACCTCGTCGAGGGTGTAGGCGCTGGTTGCCTCGTCCTTCGGCTCGACCTTGAACAGGCGCAGAATGCCGTTGGCGATCCCGTTCAGCGTCCAGATGACCGGCCTGACGACCTTCGAGACGAAGACCAGGGGCGGCGCCAGGAGCAGGGCGGCCTTGGTGGGTACGGAGAACGAGATGTTCTTCGGCACCATTTCGCCGAGCACCACGTGCAGGAATGTGACCAGCAGCAGGGCGATGACGAACGCGATCACGCCGATCGCTTCGGGTGGGATCGGGGTCAGGGCCAGCGGGTATTCGAGCAGGTGATGGATCGCCGGTTCGGAGACGTTGAGGATGACCAAGGAGCAGACGGTGATGCCGAGCTGACTGGTGGCCAGCATCAGGGTGGCGTGTTCCATCGCCCAGAGCGTGGTCTTCGCGGCCTTGCTGCCTTCCTCGGCGCGCGGCTCGATCTGGGAGCGGCGTGCGGAGATGACCGCGAATTCGGCCCCTACGAAGAACGCGTTGACGGCCAGAAGCACGACCAGCCAGATCAGTCCGGGCAGGTACTCACTCATGGGACAGGTCCTTCGTCAGCTCGTCGATGGTGCGGTCATGGCGGCTCTGTGCGTCCTGCGGATAATCAGAGGGATCCGTCGGAGTGAAGCGGATGCGCTCCACATGGACGCCGAGGACCCGTTCGACGCGCAGGACACCGTCGCTGAGGGCCACTTCGTCGCCGAGCTCGGGGATGCGGTCGAGTTCGTCGGTCATGTATCCGGCGAGGGTGTCGTAGTCCTCGCCTTCGGGCACGTCGATGCCGGTGCGTTCCCTGAGTTCGTCGGGGCGCAACGACGCGTCGAACGTGATCGATTTGCCGGTGCGCACGACCCCCACGCGGGTGCGGTCGTGTTCGTCCTCGAGTTCCCCGACGATTTCCTCGATGAGGTCCTCGAGGGTGACGATGCCGGCGGTGCCGCCGTGTTCGTCGGTGACGATCGCGACCTGCAGTCCCTGCTGGCGCAGCAGGCCCAGGAGGCTGTCGACGCTCATGGACTCGGGCACGCGGAGAGGTTCGACCATGAGCTTCCCGGCCGTGGTGATGGTTCGTGCGTCCAGGGGCACGGCGAAGGCCTGCTTGAGGTGGATGACGCCGCGGATGTCGTCGTTGTCCTCACCGATGACGGGGAACCGTGAGTACCCGGTGGTCACGGCCGTGGCGACGATCTCCGCGGCGGTGTCGGTGGTCCGCACGGAGGTCATCCGTACGCGGGGGGTCATGACGTCGTCGGCCGTATGGTCCGAGAACAGCAGGGTGCGGTGCAGCAGTTCCGCGTGGTCCTGATCCAGGGAGCCCTCGAGGGCTGATCGGCGGACCAGGGAGCTGAGCTCTTCGGCGCTGCGGGCGCCGGACAGTTCCTCCTTGGGCTCGATGCCGAAGGAGCGGATGATCCTGTTCGCGGTGTTGTTGAACAGAAGGATCACGGGTTTCAGGACGGTGGTGAACAGGGCCTGGAACGGGACGACGAACTTCGCGGTCTGTCGGGGAAGGGCCAGCGCGAAGTTCTTGGGGACCAGTTCGCCGATCACCATGGAGAACACGGTGGCGAGGAAGATGCCCACGACGGCTCCGATCCCGGGCACGAGTCCCTCCGGGATCCCGGCACCGAGCAGGGGTTCGCGCAGCAGGGAACTGATGGCCGGCTCGAACGTGTAGCCCGTGAGCAGGGTCGTCAGGGTGATCCCGAGCTGAGCACTCGAAAGATGCGTCGACGTGATCTTCAGGGCCTTGATGGTGGGCTTCAAGCCCTTCTCGCCGCGCGCGTCGCGGGCTTCGAGTTCGCTGCGGTCGAGGTTCACGAGCGCGAACTCTGATGCCACGAACATGCCGGTGCCGACGGTGAGAACCAGGCCGACGCCGATCATGACTAACTCGTACACGGTGCCGCCCCCCATCCTCGATCGGCCGACACAGCGGTGTTCAGGCAGGTGAGGGGCACGGGTCTATGCGTCGGGGGGTCATCCATAATGCCCTCCAGTCTAACGAACAGCCACCTATTCTCCCGGCCGAGGATGCCCATCCGGCCTACGCCGACAGCACAACGCGGCCATCGACGCGGGTCTCCGCCGTGGCGGGACACGACGATCCGCGCCTCCCGCCCCTGGCCGGGTGTCTGCTCCTTCGGGCTGCAGTGAGGATGCCTAGACTGAGCCCATCGGCAACGACGCCGATCGCACGACCACTGACATCCACCGCAAGGAGAGCATCATGGGACTCGATGACAAGATCGGAAACGCCGCGCAGAAGCTCGGCGGCCAGGGCAAGGAAGCTGCCGGCAACGCGACCGGCGACGAGAGCCTGAAGGCGGAGGGCCGGAGCGATCAGGCCAAGGGTGATCTCAAGCAGGCCGGCGAGAAGATCAAGGATGCCTTCAAGAAGAGCTGACTCGCCGACCCGCGCCTGACTGAGGCGCCGAACGACTGGAAGGGGATGCGCCCGCAGAGGGGTGCATCCCCTTCCTGCTTCCGAACCCACCTGCCCGGTGGGCGTGACCTGTGGTGGGTGGTCAACGGGCTCGTCGTAATCGACGGTGTCGTCGGGGCGACCGGGATCGGCGCGTCGACGGCGGGATATCGGATGAGCCCATCAACGGTCCTCGCGGGATCGATAGCGGGTGGGATGCTGATGGGTACTTGCATGAGTTGGTGCGCATGCCTGCACGGGAGCCGGGTCCGTCCGAGGACACGCTGCGGGAGATGCGTGGTGGTTATCCGCCGTGGCGCGATGCTGTCACCTGGTAGAGGATGGCGGCTGCGACGTCCTTCAGCCTGACGTGGGTGTCGTTGGACATCTTCTGCAGCCGGAGGAAAGCCTCTGCGCTGGTGCAGTGGTGCTGGGCCATGAGAATGCCCTTGGCCTGCTCGATGCCGGCCCGAGAGCTCATGGCTTCCTGCAGTTGCTCCACCTCCTTGCGCGCGGAGCGATAGAGACCGGACGTCACCATGGTCGCCGCCGAGTACTCGGTGAAGCGCTGTTTCCGGTCGACGTCGGACGCGTCCGGGTCAGCGCTGAGGTAGGCCAGAAGACGGACGAGATCCTCGCGGTGCTCGGTGACGTCGTGCACCTCCTGCAGAAGAGCGACCACGTGACCCTCGTCGTTCAGGACGGGGCTATTGACCGGGCTCCAGTACCGCTCCAGGAACGCGCCGGGGCGGGCAGGGTCAGGGATGTCGAAACGGTGGAGGAGCAGGCTGTCCCTCTGCCCGGTTTTCTTGACGCGTTCGAGCGATTCGCGCATGACCCTGGCCGGTTCCTGCCCTGCCTGTGACGGGTTCTCGGTGAACACCTCGAATGCCTGGCGCCCAACGAGATCAGTAGCGGAAATCCCCACGAGATCGACGAACGCGGGATTCACGTCGAGGATGACGTACTCGGGATCCATCAGCGAGTACGCCGCCGCCGTTGCCTCAAAGATGCCCCGAGCATAGACCTTGATCCGATCAACCGCGTCTGGCGCGCCTCCACTCTCGTACTGTTCCACGTCGCTTCCCTCCCTGGCCAGTAACCTCAGCATGCTTCGCGTGGCCTGAAAACGGAAGCATGGTCATCATGTAACGGCGGGGTCCGGATGGACCCCTTACCGACGGATCGGAATCGACTCCTTCGGGTTGGGCCGTTGCCTGCCCGGTTCTCCTGGCGAGGAGCCCGCTCCGTTGCCGGGTGCGGTAGGAGTCTCCTGTGAGGGTGAGGACTTCGAGCGACGAAGATCCCGTTAACGAGGAAAGACCCCACCGTGGTGGGGTCTTTGCTCGTGAGTGGTTGTCCGGCGGTGTCCTACTC
>NZ_JBZCNE010000005.1:0-5813 GCF_058269155.1 Arthrobacter sp. TJ-263
CCGGTAGTGCCGGCGGCGTGGTGGGGGTGGCAGTGACAGGGGCTTCCAGCATCCGGAGAGCCATGGCTTGGCTCTCAATCAGCCGCTCACGCTCTGTGGCGATCGCTTCGGCCACGGCGGCGCGTTGCTCGGCGGCGGCAAGCCGTGAGCGCAGCGTCTCAAGTTCTTCCCTGAGGGTGTCAGAGGGGGCATCACTGCCCCCCACCAGGGGTATCACGGGGTCATCATGTGCAGGGGGTTTCGTGGTGGGTGACATGAGACCTGAACCGACTAGGGCAGCAATGGGTATGCGCCACCCTGACGGGGTAGCTACCGCTCCCAGTTTCTCTAGATCTTCACGCTTACGTCGAAGTGTGGATACAGAGACGCCGCATGCTTTTGCGGCGGCGGCAAGCCCTAGCACGGGGCCTCCAACAGGGGGTTGCATGCTAGGTAACACGGCCCCTGCTGGGGGCGTCACGCTGGAGGGGGCCATGTGTAGAGAGTATCGGTGTCATGGGTGCCCATCCTTCCCAGGAGTTCTCTCCGCTATGTACTCTTTCGTAACCCATCGGGCTGTCTGGTGGGTGAATAGGAGGCGCGGCTATGAAAAAGTCCACCGTCCGGAGCGTTGTTGCTCCCCTACTCATCGTTGGATTGCTGACGGGAGGGCTCGCTGTTGGAGCCCAAGCCCACGAAGCATCGTCGTCACCGGCTGGGGCAGATCAGCCCCAGGCTTGGGTGTTCTTCGGTTGGAGCTTTCGTGACTGGGGTGGGTTGATGAGACCCCCAACAGGCAGGATGGCTTAGACAGCTAGAGAAGGGCGGGTGCTACGGCATCCGCCCTTCTCCATGCCCGGAACCGGTGGCGATTGGGACCTTCGGTCTGTGGCTACGTCCCGCGCCACGCCGTGTTAAAAGCGATATCCCCGGCGCCGCCAAGCACCAGGGATATCTTCAAGTTGTAGTCAAACTGAATATGGCAAGTCTACCTACTGCGCCAACGGTAGGTACAGACGAACGCGGGAAGGCAACCCCGCGTGTCGGATCCTCACTGATGTGAACATCCCTCACACAACACGCTAAGCCGAGTACCGTAACCAACCGGGTGGCTGTTTACCGGGTCAGAGCCGGTTCCTTTGTCGAGCGTGCAGGCAGGGTCCATCACTGGGTTGAGCAATCCCCAGGATCGAAGGAGTGCCACGGCCTACAGCAGACCCTTGCGGGGTCTGCCGGACCTGTACGCACATGCCGCCACTGCTGCGCCGTAACGAGCCAGCCAGCGAGGAAACCCATACGTCGTACCTACACCGGTGCCGTTCCAACCTGCCTTGATTCACGTCAAGGCAGACTCCTGCCCTCCGTCACCCTGCCCAGTGCCGCCCGGTGTTCCCGCCGTGGTCAAGGTGAGTGGCTGGAAGTACGTCGGAGGGCAGACAAGACAGTATGAGTTTCAGCGAATCCCTTACTCCCTCCCAGGTGAGTTCCGCTGGGGCTCCACTCACCGCCTTATCTCCTGACCAGGACAACTCGACACCCGCTCCGCTGGGGCTTCGCGGGACAGCAACAGCAACGGCCCTCATTGCCCTAACCCTTCTGATAGCCAAATCGACGTACCACGTTCTACTTTCCATGTGAGAGTAGGGAACCATGGTCAGCCGGTAGACTCTGCGTTCGAGTTACAGGTGACAGGGAGAACCAGGATTGGCAAGGCCAAAGGCGCGATACCCACGGACCTGTTTGGAGTGCAAGCAGCTTCCCCGTGAGCAACGGCGACCACACAAGGCTAGGGGCATGTGCGCGATGCATCACCGCGCATGGCTCCGCACGAAGCCTGAGTGCAAGGCGATCAAGTGCGGTAGCCGGCTCATCAGTAAGACCGACTCTCGCCAGGGATACTGCCGAAAGCATGATCACCTTCTGCTGAAGGAACCCCTGCGAACGGCAGACGCCATCGAACGGACACGGAACAAGTTCGTGTCCCAGATCGTCCCGGCCATGGAGTTGGGTTGCTGGGTCTGGGCCGGTCGAACCAACGACAAGGGATACGCCCTGATCAGCGTTGGTAACCACGAGTGGCTTGCCCACCGGTACGCCTTCGGAGCTTTCGTGGGGGGCCACACACCCCGGCACACCCTCGACCACACCTGCCGGCGGCGCGACTGCGTGCGCCCTGATCACCTCATGCCGATGACGTCGAAGCGGAACGTGGATCGTGAGCACGGTGGATCCATCTCGAGGGAAGGAATCCTCGCGGACCTTCTTCTTCTTCCCAGCATGTCGGCAGAAACCATGACATGGGCATCCAGCCGGCGACTCCCGGTAGGAAGGGGGAACCCTAACGCGTCCCCCTTCATGTACGGGCTTGATGGTGAAGCAGTGGCGCACTCGCCGGAGCCGACCAACTATCCCGCAGTGAAAGCTCTCGCCAAAAAGTGAAGGGCGGGGCAGTTGCCTGCCCCGCCCTCCCCTGTCACTCGCCGTGGGGCGGGTGACAGATGATCACCAGGATGAGCCTTGCGAAGTTCACGAGGAAGTTCGCAATCGCCCACCGCTGAGTGGGCTTCTTCTTCATGGCCACTCCTTCAGTGTTGAAGGAGCCCGGGTCAGACACTGCCCATGACACTGGTCATACGACTGGCTAAGACATGCCGTTCCGGCATAACCTAGGTAACGGAGTATTACCAAGGTAAGAGACCGGTTTCCGGGCTCGAGCTGACTCTCTTCGAGTGGGAAGGGGCCCGTTGACGCGGGCCCTTTTCCCGTTAAGAAAGCTGCCAATTGCTCGGCACACCCTTAATCCTAGCGATCCGTGTGCCACTTATAACCACCCTCGCCCCTGTCAGGGACTGGTAGCAGAGGTATCTGGTACACCTGGCGCGACGGCGAGTAGTCGATGGTAGAGCTGAGGCTCTGCTGCCTGACGGTGATGAGCCCCAACTCTTTGAGGGTTGCTATGCCTTTGGTGCGGGTGCTGGATGAGATGCCATACAGGTCCTCCAGCGCTCGTGGGCTTAGCCATACGTCCTTACGACTGCCGCGGGACTCTGCCAGAAGTACCAGGAACATGGCCAGGGCTGCACCATTCATGTCCCCGATGTAGCCGTCGAGCCAGACTTCATTCGGCACTCGAAAGTACTCGTGGTTCGGCTTTTCCTCGGGAGAGGCCGAGAGCATGGCAACTCCTGGGGGAACGTATGGGAGACCATTCCCTTGATCGCTAAGCAGCTTGATCGTCGGAGTGGGCTTGGTAGGTTCCAGGGCAATGAACCGACGCTCTTGCAGCTCCTTGAGGGCTGCGCGCACCCGGCGGGTGCCATTCACTTCCGGGTCCTCTAGGGAGAGAAGTTCAGCCCATACACGTGCTGGTCGCTGGGACTCGTATGGCTTCCCTGAGCACACCCACAGAAGGCTCAGATAGGTCTGCAGCCTTAGGCCTCCGCCTGGTCCGCCGCTTTTGCCATTCCTCTGGTTCAGCATCTGCACCAGAGGGGAAGGACCGTGTGATGTTTTGAGGACGAAAGAACGGCGCACGGGGGCACCTGCGCGCCGCCCGCGGGATAGATCCTCCGAAGTACGCGGCCCCTGAAGCATCACAAAGAGCTTCCGGGCTATTTCATGCTGCTGCTTATTTCTTACAGACATTACAAAAAACGCATTCTTCGAGGCTGGACATACTAGATATCAAGTATACTCATGTAACCCCGTACCTGCCAAGCTTGCGACTTTCGACGGAGTGGTATAGGATCGAGGTAGCGAGGTCACGGATACCGATTGAGACAGGTCGAGACCGCGTGAGTCGGAGTCCTGTTCCCCTTTGCCCCGGGACTCCCCTCTCATCGGTCGCGCATGATGTGACTCTTGTTTGGTTGCAGACACCCCACGCTTGCCAAGCGTGGGGCTGTTTGCGTTAAGGGGTAAAAACTTCCTGACCCGTATGCGAGGGAAGGCGCTAAGACCACCGGGGGCAGCGGCTTAGGCGGCCGGGGCCCCTCCCCCCCCTCCATACTTGACGGATGCCCACCACTGAAGACGCTGAGATATGCGCCATAGGCCTGTGTTTCAACGACCTCGCCTTCAATGCCATGACCGCAGTGGCTACAGTCCTGGCGTTAGTTATCTCTGCTGCCCTTGCTGCTTACTCGGTGTATGTCACACGGAAGGATCAGTCCGAGCGGCGTTTCGCTGATCGTGAGCGCCGGACCCGGGTGTTTGGACACGGGGCGCTGGAGGCCACTGGGGTCCGCGTGCAGGTGACTAACGGGACAGATTTTCCTGTCAACAACGTTGGCGTCTTTGTCATCTCCTACATGTCCAGTCCTGAGCGGAAGGTGCTCCATAGAGGGACTCAAACGGTTATACCTTCTCTGGGGCCGGGCGAGAAGGAAACGCTGTGGCTGGGCTTTGATGACCACAGTTACCTTGCGGACATGAAGGGAAGAATCGGCCTTCGGCTCAGTTTCATGGACATCAACGGCCAGGCGTGGGTTCGCCGCCCTGACGGACGAGTGTTGAAGCAGGAGGAGTTGGGGGGAGGGGCTGGTTTTGATCTGCCAGCAGATATGTACACGTATGACGGGCCGCATACGGCCACTTAGATACCACACGATAATGTCAGTTATCATGTGTGTATGGACCTTGCCCCGATCGTCAGTACACCTGCCAACCTGACTCGACACGAGCGCATCCTCGCCGCGTGGAAGCTATCGCTTCCGTCCTCGCCGCACACCCTCCGGGCGTACACCCGGAATATCAACCAGTTGTGTCAGTGGCTGGACGGGCACGGGCTGGACCTGCTCAGCGTCGAGCGGGTGCATCTCGACGGGTACCGGCACACGCTGACCGGTGCGCCGGCCACCGTGGCTCAGAAGCTCGCGGCTGTCTCCAGCTTCTACCGCTACGCCGTATCGCACGGCGTCATGACCACCAATCCGGCTGAGTTGGTGCAGCGTCCCAAGGTCTCGGCCGATCACTCGGCCACCCAAGGACTCACCAAGGACCAGGCACGCGCTCTGCTCGAGGCGGCGCGAGCCGACAGCCCCCGCTCACACGCCCTGGTAAGCCTGCTCATGTTCACCGGCATCCGGGTCAGTGAAGCGCTCAACGCCAACACCACGGACTACGGTCACGACACCGGGCACCGAACACTGACGGTCCGGCGCAAGGGCGGCACAGTGGCGAAGGTGGCAGTGCCGGCCCCCGCTGTGGAAGCGCTGAACACCTATCTGGGGACCACCGGGCAGGAGTTGGTGACAGCGGCAGGCGATGGCCTGCCGATCTTCACGACGGCGACGGGCAAGCGGTGGGCAGCGTCTGAGGTATTCCGCACCGTGCAGCGGCTGGCCCGCGTGGCGGGCATCGAGGGGGAGATCAGCCCGCACAGTCTCCGGCACGCTTTCGCAACCATCGCACTGGACGCGGGGGTAGCTCTGCATGATCTGCAGGACTCGATGGGGCACGCCGATCCCCGCACCACGCGCCGGTATGACCGGGCGCGGAACAACCTCACAAAATCGGCCGGCTACGACGTCGCACGAGCGCTGTCCTGACGGCCTTCTCACATCGCCTGTAAGCCACACGGTGGGCGCTTATAACGGCCCATCAGAAGCAGGGTGGTAGGGAACTACCTTCAGTGTCTTACAGGGCGTTCTGGTACCAGTGCGGACCGTACAGAGAGCATCCTCAGCGCGTGGCTGACGCCCCGCGTATCCGTTGCCAGAGGGTCAGTCTCGAGGTCACCTGAGGCTGACCAGGTGCCGGCTCTACCGGTAGTGCCGGCGGCGTGGTGGGGGTGGCAGTGACAGGGGCTTCCAGCATCCGGAGAGCCATGGCTT
>NZ_JBZCNE010000006.1:0-5744 GCF_058269155.1 Arthrobacter sp. TJ-263
CGTGTGTGGTGGCTGGTTTTTTTGGCTGGTTTCGAATTTTGTGCAGTGGTGTCGCCCGTTTTCCCGGGTGTCATTGTTGTGTCTGTAATGCATTTACGGAGAGTTTGATCCTGGCTCAGGATGAACGCTGGCGGCGTGCTTAACACATGCAAGTCGAACGATGAACCTCACTTGTGGGGGGATTAGTGGCGAACGGGTGAGTAACACGTGAGTAACCTGCCCTTGACTCTGGGATAAGCCTGGGAAACCGGGTCTAATACTGGATACGACCTTCCCGCGCATGCGGTGTTGGTGGAAAGCTTTTGTGGTTTTGGATGGACTCGCGGCCTATCAGCTTGTTGGTGGGGTAATGGCCTACCAAGGCGACGACGGGTAGCCGGCCTGAGAGGGTGACCGGCCACACTGGGACTGAGACACGGCCCAGACTCCTACGGGAGGCAGCAGTGGGGAATATTGCACAATGGGCGCAAGCCTGATGCAGCGACGCCGCGTGAGGGATGAAGGCCTTCGGGTTGTAAACCTCTTTCAGTAGGGAAGAAGCCGGTCCTTCGGGGTTGGTGACGGTACCTGCAGAAGAAGCGCCGGCTAACTACGTGCCAGCAGCCGCGGTAATACGTAGGGCGCAAGCGTTATCCGGAATTATTGGGCGTAAAGAGCTCGTAGGCGGTTTGTCGCGTCTGCCGTGAAAGTCCGGGGCTTAACTCCGGATCTGCGGTGGGTACGGGCAGACTAGAGTGCAGTAGGGGAGACTGGAATTCCTGGTGTAGCGGTGAAATGCGCAGATATCAGGAGGAACACCGATGGCGAAGGCAGGTCTCTGGGCTGTAACTGACGCTGAGGAGCGAAAGCATGGGGAGCGAACAGGATTAGATACCCTGGTAGTCCATGCCGTAAACGTTGGGCACTAGGTGTGGGGGACATTCCACGTTTTCCGCGCCGTAGCTAACGCATTAAGTGCCCCGCCTGGGGAGTACGGCCGCAAGGCTAAAACTCAAAGGAATTGACGGGGGCCCGCACAAGCGGCGGAGCATGCGGATTAATTCGATGCAACGCGAAGAACCTTACCAAGGCTTGACATGAACCGGAATGATGCAGAGATGTGTCAGCCACTTGTGGCCGGTTTACAGGTGGTGCATGGTTGTCGTCAGCTCGTGTCGTGAGATGTTGGGTTAAGTCCCGCAACGAGCGCAACCCTCGTTCCATGTTGCCAGCGGGTTATGCCGGGGACTCATGGGAGACTGCCGGGGTCAACTCGGAGGAAGGTGGGGACGACGTCAAATCATCATGCCCCTTATGTCTTGGGCTTCACGCATGCTACAATGGCCGGTACAAAGGGTTGCGATACTGTGAGGTGGAGCTAATCCCAAAAAGCCGGTCTCAGTTCGGATTGAGGTCTGCAACTCGACCTCATGAAGTTGGAGTCGCTAGTAATCGCAGATCAGCAACGCTGCGGTGAATACGTTCCCGGGCCTTGTACACACCGCCCGTCAAGTCACGAAAGTTGGTAACACCCGAAGCCGGTGGCCTAACCCCTTGTGGGAGGGAGCCGTCGAAGGTGGGACCGGCGATTGGGACTAAGTCGTAACAAGGTAGCCGTACCGGAAGGTGCGGCTGGATCACCTCCTTTCTAAGGAGCGCCTCGGATCATGTGCCTGTCCTTCAGTGGTGGGTGTGTGGTTCGCAGGAGTCAGCCCATAGCGCGGGCGTTTGTTCCGCGGTGGGTGCTCATGGGTGGAATATCAATGGATAGGTGCCTGGTGGTGCCTGCCGGCTGGTGAGTACGTTCCCTTCGGGGTTCTGGAAAGCGTGTGGTTGGTGGGGGTTACCGGGTTTTACTGTTTGGCACACTGTTGGGTCCTGAGATAACAGGGCTCCATGTTCTGTGCTGGTTGTGCCGGTCCCGGTTTCGAGGGGATGCCTGTTGTGGGTGTCGTTCTCGTGCGGGGGTGGTGTGGCCGGTGGGGTGTGGGGTCGGGTTGTTTCTGGTTTTCCCGCGCATGCTCTGTCTGTCCCTGTTCGGGGGTGGGTGGGGGTGTGTCGGGGTTGTTGGTTGAGAACTGCATAGTGGACGCGAGCATCTTAAAAAGAAGCAATTTCTAAGAATAATCTGGTTCCGATCTTCGGGTCGGGCCTGGTTTTCTCGATATGTTTTTGATCTTAGTGGTCAAGTTTTTAAGGGCACACGGTGGATGCCTTGGCATCAGGAGCCGAAGAAGGACGTGGGAATCTGCGATAAGCCTGGGGGAGTTGATAACCGAACTTTGATCCCAGGATGTCCGAATGGGGAAACCCCGCCCGGCGCGCGAGTGACCGGGTGACCCGTATCTGAACACATAGGGTACGTGGAGGGAACGTGGGGAAGTGAAACATCTCAGTACCCACAGGAAGAGAAAACAATAGTGATTCCGTCAGTAGTGGCGAGCGAACGCGGATCAGGCTAAACCAGTGGTGTGTGATAGCCGGCGGGCGTTGCATCACTGGGGTTGTGGGACTTTCCGTTCCAGTTCTGCCGGACTGGTGAAATGAGTGCGTGCGTATAGGTGAACGGGTTTGAAAGCCCGGCCGGAGAGGGTGTAAGTCCCGTAACCGTAATGCGTGACGCCGTTTGGAGAGGATCCCAAGTAGCACGGGGCCCGAGAAATCCCGTGCGAATCTGCCAGGACCACCTGGTAAGCCTAAATACTCCCTGATGACCGATAGCGGACCAGTACCGTGAGGGAAAGGTGAAAAGTACCCCGGGAGGGGAGTGAAATAGTACCTGAAACCGTGTGCCTACAAACCGTCGGAGCAGACTTGGTTTCTGTGACGGCGTGCCTTTTGAAGAATGAGCCTGCGAGTTAGTGTTACGTCGCGAGGTTAACCCGTGTGGGGAAGCCGTAGCGAAAGCGAGTCTGAATAGGGCGTTGCAGTGGCGTGATCTAGACCCGAAGCGAAGTGATCTACCCATGGCCAGGTTGAAGCGACGGTAAGACGTCGTGGAGGACCGAACCCACTTCAGTTGAAAATGGAGGGGATGAGCTGTGGGTAGGGGTGAAAGGCCAATCAAACTTCGTGATAGCTGGTTCTCCCCGAAATGCATTTAGGTGCAGCGTTGCGTGTTTCTTACCGGAGGTAGAGCTACTGGATGGCTAATGGGCCCTACAAGGTTACTGACGTCAGCCAAACTCCGAATGCCGGTAAGTGAGAGCGCAGCAGTGAGACTGTGGGGGATAAGCTTCATAGTCGAGAGGGAAACAGCCCAGACCACCAACTAAGGCCCCTAAGCGTGTGCTAAGTGGGAAAGGATGTGGAGTTGCCCAGACAACCAGGAGGTTGGCTTAGAAGCAGCCACCCTTGAAAGAGTGCGTAATAGCTCACTGGTCAAGTGATTCCGCGCCGACAATGTAGCGGGGCTCAAGTACACCGCCGAAGTTGTGGCATTCACATAGATCCCAAGCCGGAGACTTGTTCTCCTGAGTTCAGGGGTGTGGATGGGTAGGGGAGCGTCGTGTGGGCAGTGAAGTCGCGGTGTAAACCAGCGGTGGAGCCCACACGAGTGAGAATGCAGGCATGAGTAGCGAAAGACGGGTGAGAAACCCGTCCGCCGAATGATCAAGGGTTCCAGGGTCAAGCTAATCTGCCCTGGGTAAGTCGGGACCTAAGGCGAGGCCGACAGGCGTAGTCGATGGACAACGGGTTGATATTCCCGTACCGGCGAAGAACCGCCAATACTGATCGAGGGATACTAACCGCCAGAAGCATGACCGCCCACCCTTGTGGTGACGTGGTTTTTTGTGGATCGCGGGACCTGATCTCGGGAGGTAAGCGTATTAACAGGTGTGACGCAGGAAGGTAGCCAAGCCGGGCGATGGTTGTCCCGGTCTAAGGATGTAGGGCAGAACGTAGGCAAATCCGCGTTCTTGTGTTCGATCACGGGCCTGAGATCTGATGGGACCCCCGTATGGGGGAATTTGGTGATCCTATGCTGCCGAGAAAAGCATCGGCGCGAGGTTCCAGCCGCCCGTACCCCAAACCGACACAGGTGATCAGGTAGAGAATACTAAGGCGATCGAGAGAATTATGGTTAAGGAACTCGGCAAAATGCCCCCGTAACTTCGGGAGAAGGGGGGCCCCAACTGTGATGGCGACTAGCTCGCCGGAGCGGATCAGGGCCGCAGAGACCAGGGGGAAGCGACTGTTTACTAAAAACACAGGTCCGTGCGAAGTCGCAAGACGATGTATACGGACTGACTCCTGCCCGGTGCTGGAAGGTTAAGAGGACCGGTTAGTTTCACGCTTGCGTGGGACGAAGCTGGGAATTTAAGCCCCAGTAAACGGCGGTGGTAACTATAACCATCCTAAGGTAGCGAAATTCCTTGTCGGGTAAGTTCCGACCTGCACGAATGGAGTAACGACTTCCCCGCTGTCTCAACCATAAACTCGGCGAAATTGCAGTACGAGTAAAGATGCTCGTTACGCGCAGCAGGACGGAAAGACCCCGAGACCTTCACTATAGTTTGGTATTGGTGTTCGGTGTGGCTTGTGTAGGATAGGTGGGAGACTGTGAAGCGTGGACGCCAGTTCACGTGGAGTCATCGTTGAAATACCACTCTGGTCACTCTGGATATCTAACTTCGGCCCGTAATCCGGGTCAGGGACAGTGCCTGATGGGTAGTTTAACTGGGGCGGTTGCCTCCTAAAAAGTAACGGAGGCGCCCAAAGGTTCCCTCAGCCTGGTTGGCAATCAGGTGGCGAGTGTAAGTGCACAAGGGAGCTTGACTGTGAGAGAGACATCTCAAGCAGGGACGAAAGTCGGGACTAGTGATCCGGCGGCACATTGTGGAATGGCCGTCGCTCAACGGATAAAAGGTACCTCGGGGATAACAGGCTGATCTTGCCCAAGAGTCCATATCGACGGCATGGTTTGGCACCTCGATGTCGGCTCGTCGCATCCTGGGGCTGGAGTAGGTCCCAAGGGTTGGGCTGTTCGCCCATTAAAGCGGTACGCGAGCTGGGTTTAGAACGTCGTGAGACAGTTCGGTCCCTATCCGCTGCGCGCGCAGGAAATTTGAGAAGGGCTGTCCTTAGTACGAGAGGACCGGGACGGACGAACCTCTGGTGTGTCAGTTGTACTGCCAAGTGCACCGCTGATTAGCTACGTTCGGATGGGATAACCGCTGAAAGCATCTAAGCGGGAAGCCTGCTTCAAGATGAGATTTCCATACACCTAGAGTGTGAGAGGCCCCCAGCCAGACCACTGGGTTGATAGGCCGGATGTGGAAGCAGGGACGAAAGACCTGTGAAGCTGACCGGTACTAATAAGCCGATAACTTACACCACACACCCACCCCCACCAGAAGGACCAGGGCTCCCGGGCAACCAGGAAACCCCGGACCCCCGACGGTGACACGGGGAAAGTGAAGATCATATGCTACGCGTCCACTATGCGGTTCCCAACCAACAACAGGAACCACCACAAACACCAGGAATCCCACTCAGGGACCCCTTGGTCACACGATTACATCCAGCACGACGATGTAACCCCACAGATTTACCGGCACCCAGCCCCACCCGCCCCCCAACGGCGGACACGGGACAGGGCGCGTCAGGTAGCAAGGGTTACGGCGGTCATAGCGTGGGGGAAACGCCCGGTCCCATTCCGAACCCGGAAGCTAAGACCCACAGCGCCGATGGTACTGCACCCGAGAGAGTGTGGGAGAGTAGGACACCGCCGGACAACCACTCACGAGCAAAGACCCCACCAC
>NZ_JBZCNE010000007.1:0-3910 GCF_058269155.1 Arthrobacter sp. TJ-263
ACGACAAAAGAACAAACCCACCACAAAAAGAAGCCGAATTCGACCACGCCTCACAGCGCACGAACCGACCACAGAATTTGAAGGGGATGGCCACCCACACCGGGGCAACTCATGAAACACTACACGTCGGACTGCGGTCGGGCAAACTGGGCCGGTGCCCGCGAGATCACCACACCGCACGAGAGCTCCTGACGTCGGCAACGGCCCCTGGCGGCGAGCGGCCGCACGAAGTAGGTGGCCCGGTGCGCCAGACGCCGGGCTGCCGGCAGGGTCCTCCGGGGGGTGAGCATCTGCAGGGAGGGGCTGGCCCGGCGCTCCAGGCGCGCCTGCCAGCACGATCCGACAAAAGCGTCTGGTGGTGAGCAGCACCACGAAGAAGCAAGTTCGCTAGTGAAGGTGCCGGTACCAGTTGGCGCGTGCAGAACCCCTCGACTGCTTTCGACAGGGGCAGCTATCGGCCCCCCGACTCCCACCGACCGAGGTCCCAGAAGGCACCGGTGCAGACAGCACCCACTGATGCGCCTCCCCCATGATCGGTCCACGTAGGGCCCTGACGCCCCGGTTGGGGTTCCTCACGAACCAACAGCTCGGAGCGGGACAGCGGCGTGATGTGACCGCTCAAGTGGTGACATCACCAAGGATCAAGGACACCCCGACACACAGCGGCGCGCACCAGCCCTGCTACGCCCCTCTCCGTCCCCTCCCGTCGGGTTCAGCGCAGCACAGCCCTGTTCACCCCCGGTCCAGCCCGGCCCAACCCAACCCCGAGCCCAGTCCAGCCCAGCTCCAATCGAGCCCAGTCCAGCCCAGTCCGAGGAGGCCGTGTCCACGGCTTGGGAGACCGTTCGAGGGGATTCCCACCGGCCCGATCAGCCCGTCTCCTCGAACTGGCAGCGCATTGGTGTTGGCCGATTCTCGAGTGATCGGTGCCGATTCGAACAATGAAGGCCGCTGACGTCGGAACCGAACGCGGAGTAGCCATGCAACCAACCAACTTCTGAGCAAGGGTCGAGTGTCGAAGCGACGACGGAGCGGCCAGCGCGTTCCTGTCAGGCGAATGGGCCGCTGGCATCCCTGTGCCTGCTTCTACGAGTGAGCCCGCCGCGGAGTCCTGAATCGGAACCCTCGCGGTGGGCGACCCGCAGCGGGACCCTTCGCCTCAGCGAGCCAGCCCGGTCAGGCCGGGAACGGGTCCGTCGCGATTTCTACCTCCCAGGCGAGCGATGAAGGTTCAGGAGTGATGCCTCCGGCAGCCTCGCAGCCCAAGGGGCACCGATATCGTCCAAGGACGACCACGGATGTCGAATTCCCCTGGTACATAACTCGCTTTCCCCGTCACTGAGAGCTTCCGGTCGCTGAGTGTACGTCCTACGCAGTCGGTACAAAGGGCTCGCTCGAGCCTCCGTCAGAGAATACGAAGAACGGGGCCGGCAGGTGGGGGCGCACCGTCGTTGGACGTGCTCACCCGACGAACCGGCAAATGAATGAGTGGCAACGTCGTTGGTGGGAATGGCTTTGCTGAGGTGGAGGTCATGCCTCGTCGGCCCTGATGAACGAGAGGCATCGGCAATTGTCGGGGTGGCGGTGGCCGCATGTGATCCGTCTTCATGTTTCCTTTCCCGATCGAGCCCCGATCGCGCGTATAGGTGGTCTCAGAGTGACTGTCCCGGTCCGGGTCGGGATCGCGATTCCGATCACGAGACATGAAGCGTCCAGCTGCTCCCACCTCACACCACGATTCGTGGAGGGAGCTTCACCCCGATGGCTCATGGAGCCGTCGACCGAGGCCTTCCGACCGCATGGACCTGCGTTATAGCGTGATTAAATGATTCTCCCCGATACTTCCCAGGACGCCGTGGCTGTTGCAGATCACTACGACGAGCTCGATCCCATCTATCGGCAGGTATGGGGTGAGCATGTCCACCACGGGCTGTGGGCGACGGGTCAGGAGACGCCCGCCGAAGCTGTCGAGGCGCTGACCGACGCGGTCGGCGATCGGCTGCACCTCATGCCCGGCGAAGCGTGCATCGACATCGGCTGCGGCTACGGCTCCACCGCCCGGCGGCTCGCGATGACACACAGTGTCCGCGTCACTGGCTTCACGCTTTCCGCCGAGCAGGCTCACTACGCCTCCGCGCATCCCTCACCCCACGTCGATATTCATCTCCGCGATTGGCTCGTCAACGGGTTGACCGATGGCTCGGCCGATGCCGCGTGGGCGATCGAGTCGAGCGAGCACATGGTCGACAAACCCAGGTTCTTCGCCGAGGCGCATCGCGTGCTGTCACCCGGCGGCCGTTTCGTCGTCTGCGCATGGCTCGCCGAGACCGAGGCCGGCAGTTGGAAGGTTCGCCACCTGCTCGAGCCGATCTGTCGCGAGGGGCGCCTGCCGTCGATGGGCACGCGTGAGGAGTATGAGGCGATGGCATCGGCTGCCGGCTTTGAGATCACGGGCTATGAGGATGTCAGCCACCGCGTAGCGCGTACATGGACCATTTGCGCCCGTCGGCTTATGAAGACCTTGCTCGTCGATCGCGAGACTCGTCGCCTCGCGCTCGGTGCACGCAATCGCATCTTCGTTCTGAGCATCCCCCGCCTGATTCTCGCCTACCGCACCGGTGCGATGCGCTACGGCATATTCACGCTGTCGAAGGCGGCGGAGGACGGGGTGCCACCAGAACCCGCTACGTCGATGCAGCGGGAGCCGGCCTGATCGTCGGCACCGCTTCGGTCGGACTCTGACGACACACATCGAGGCAGCGGCATCGCGACCGCATCACCATAGGGGGGCTGGGCGACCAGCCGCACCGGGCACGCTCGATGCCAACCATAGCCACGCACCCTTCGGAGCCCAGTCCTCGCGCGTGTCGGCTCCTCGAGGGATCTGCGACGCGGCAGATCCCGGAGTTGTTCCTCGACCGCCCGGCCCACTCCAATTGACCGACCAAATCTCGACGTCGACCACGACGTCCAGCAGGTTCCGGGCGCAGTCGAAGAGCTTCTCTGAGGTCTCGAGCAGCAGCAGCCGGTTGGCCACATCCGGTCCGCGGATCGGCCGCGCCTTCCCCGGATCTCCCGCGTCTCCCGCGTCTCCCGCGTCCCCTACGTCACGGAGTCACTGGTCACGGGTCACGGGTCACGGGGTCAAAGGGACCACGGGTCGAGGGGTCACGGGCTCACCGGTCGGGTCACGGGTCGAGGGGGCATAAGGTCACGGCGCCACGAGTGCCACCGACTTCCGTCGCCATAGCGATGCTGAGATGAGATGAAATGCCCGGTCGATCACTGCGGTCCGCTGTCTGGTGCGGCGTGCTCGTGTTGGCGTCATCATGCCGCTACTTGCCGCCTCGCGACCTTGGCTGCCGTTGACCGGTGCCGATCATGGCGGACCGGGAGTGCCGGGCCGCCGGCACCGTACCGGCCGGGCGCACCGGCCTGCGAATGCAAGCCCGGAGTCGGGCGGATAAGTACCATCGCTGAGCTGGGGACCTGATTGCCTCGCGAGTCCGACATCTGGCCGCCTATCGGGGCCCGTCAAGTGTTGAAGCGAGTATCGGGGCCCCCGGCAGGCGTCCCGCCACCGCGGATCCAGACGGAGTCGGATCAGGGTCACCAATCGGCTGCTGCACATGGTGCCAGTCTGCTGTCTTGCGAGCCCGACGCTGGACCCGACGCTCAACCCGATGCTGGAAGCGGCCATCGACCGCTACTGAGCGAGTCCCGAAATTCGGGTCCAGTCAGGATATTCAGCTGACCGCTTGTGTCCTCTCCGTGCACGTCCTGATCCTTCGAGCACCGGTTCGCGTGGTGGGTGGGTGGTTAACGAGGAAAGACCCCACCGGTGGTGGGGTCTTTGCTCGTGAGTGGTTGTCCGGCGGTGTCCTACTCTCCCACACTCTCTCGGGTGCAG
>NZ_JBZCNE010000008.1:0-3200 GCF_058269155.1 Arthrobacter sp. TJ-263
TCCGAGGCCAGCGCATGTTGTTCGCCGCTTCGCGGCTGTCGAGCAAGGCCCTACACAGATGAAGCAAACATGCATTCGTTGGGTTACGGCCCGCGATACGTCGTGTGGCGGCGTGTGCGACTTGTCGTGGCCGTACCCTTCGTCGCCCGTGCACCGCGGACGAGCACATGGAACCCCGGAGAGTGTCCGACGCTGGTCCTTCCGTGGCCGGTGTTACTACTGCGTGTTACTACTGAGAGAGGACGCCGTTATGAAGAGCCGTTCACCGTCGGCCCGCACATCGGCCGTCCCACATGCCACCGCTATGGCAACCAGCCTGGCAACCGTGCGGGATGCCGTTCGCTCGGTCTTCTGCTCCGCTGATCGTGCATCGGGGCCTTCGCCCGTGGATCGTCGTTCGTCGGTGGATCGTTCACATTTTTCCCCTGTGGCGGGTCGTTCCGGAGCTCGATCCCTGTCAGGTCAGGGCATCCGGGACGTGGTGTGCGATGACGGTGTCCGCCTATGGGTCGAAACCGACCCGCAGCCGGGCAGCGCCGTAACGGTGGTCTTCGTGCACGGTATCGGGTCCGGCCTGCAAGAGTTCGATGAGCAGCGCGCCGATCTGTCGGGTCAGGCGAGCTTGGTCCTGTACGACCTGCGGGGGCATGGCGGCAGCGAGATCGGGCCGTCCGGTAACGTTACTCTGCAGCGCTTCGCCCGGGACCTCGCCACTGTCATCGACGAGACGACCGATCCGGGTGACCGCATCGTCCTGATCGCCCACTCCCTGGGCGGGATGGTCACCCTGTCGCTGATCGACGCCCAGCCGGAATTGGTTGGGAACAGGGTTGTGGGCATCGCCCTGATCTCCACGGCCGCCGAACGGATTGCTCAGGTCGCCACCCCCGATCCCATTGCCGTTGGACTGGTCAGAACGCATGCAGCCCACGGGTTGCTGCGCGTCGCCGCATGGTGTGCTCCGGCCCTCGATGCCCTGAAGCCAGCCCTGACCCTGCCCGGCCGGTGGTGGTTGCGCCACACGATGTTCGGCCCGTACGAGCCGCCGCCTGGACTCTTGAGTGCGAAACAGAATCTGTGGGCTCATACGCCGGCTGCGGTCATCGTCTCCACGTACCGGTCGCTGATGGACTTCGACCGGTCCCGGGCCCTTGGGATACTCGGGCGGATACCTGTACTGCTCGTGACCGGGACCGATGACCGGACCATACCCGCACGGCGCAGCAATCACCTCGCAGCTCAGATCGGCGCCACGGCCGAACTGCTCACCATCGACGGTGCAGGGCACAGCGTGAACCAGACCCACGCACCTGGGGTCAATGAGGCCATCCACAACCTCATCCGAAGGGCACAGGCATGAACTGGTTCCGCCGCCCCTCCCCTTCCTCCGAATCACGCACCAATTCAGATCCCAGCGTGAGAGACGAGGCACGCCTCGGGGTTGCAACCGGGGCTGCAATGGGACCCGGGCCGCTTGACGGCCCCCAGCCGAAACTTCCGGCTGGGCTTCACCCGGGATCCCACCCTGCCGGAGCTCCGGCCAGTGTCTGGGCGTCCCGGTCGGGCAAAGTGCTGGTCGCAGCGCTGCTGGTCATTCTGGCGTGTATCGTCGCTCTTGCAGTCGGGTCGGTCCTGATCCGGTTGCAGCTCATCGTCGTGCCCGTGCTGATCGCGCTGCTGCTGGCTTCGGCGATCAGCCCGTTCGTGGATTTTCTTCGCCGACGCGGTGTGCCGACCCTGCTGGCCGTGTGGATCGCACTCCTGACCGGCATCATCGTCATCGGTGGCCTCGGCTGGGCCGTCATCCATTCCCTCACGTCGCAGTGGAGCCAGATTGCGTTCAACTCCGATATCGGGTTCGACCGGCTTGAACGTCAGCTCGCGTCAACGGCACTGCCTTTCACCGAGGAGGAACTGCGGCAGGCCCGGGAATCGGCGGTGCAGTCTTTCTTCAGCGGGTTCTCCGTCGGGGACGCACTCGGCGCCCTGACCATTCTCGCAAACGCTTTCACTGCAATCCTCTTGACGATCGTGGTCCTGTTCTTCTTCCTTAAGGACGGCAGGTCTATGTGGATCTTTCTCACCCGACCCCTGACCGGGCCCACCCTGCATCGGACCCAGCATGCCGGCGAACGGGCAGTCACCACGATGGGCGGCTACCTGCGCGGGACGACGATCATCGCCCTCATCGACGCCGCGGGTATTGGGGTGGCCATGTTCTTCCTGGGTGTCCCGTTCGCCCTGCCGTTGACCATGATCATCTTCCTCGGCGGCTTCGTCCCGGTGATCGGCGCAACTATCACCGGGCTCTTCGCCGTGCTCGTCGCCTATGTGACCAGCGGCGTCGGCGTGGCTATCGGCCTGGCGATCGCCGTCGTCGTCGTGCAGCAGACCGAAGGCAACCTGCTCCAACCTCTGATCATGGGCAAGGCTGTCAAGCTGCACCCCGTCGTGATCCTGCTCGCTCTCGGCGCCGGCGCGATCCTCGCAGGAGTGATCGGGGCGGTTCTTGCAGTCCCGGCGTGCGCGGTGGCATGGGCGGCCATCAAGGCCTGGAATGAGAAACCTGCCCAGGGCTCCCACGCTGTCCAACCTTCCTGACCACCCCGACATTCGTGGTGGTTGCCACCGCACCTACCCTGACGCCACTCCCCGGGGGTGAGATGGCGTGGAGGATGTGTGGGTTGGTGGTGGGGCGATGATCGCCCAATGATTCTCGGCTAGTTTTAGGCGTCGTTGGGCACGATATCGCCGTATTGGTCGACGGTCCCATCAATGACCGGCAGTTCGGTTTCCTCGTCGGAGGTCACCGAGATCATGGCGGTCATATTCGTTCCGGGCTGCACGTTCGCGGTCTCGAACACCGTCAACGTGCCGCGAGATTGAGGATCGTACCTGCCGGTACGAGGACGGAAACCTCATCGTCGTCATCGCGTAACGTCATTTTCAGGGACATATTGCTCTGGTTCCCGAGGGCACCCAGGAACCTGGCCGGTGCTGCGTTCTGGTCGAGGGGACGATCCGGTGACGGTGTATTAGCTGACTGGGTGGACATCACACTCTCCTACCTAATCGGTGGTCTTATGAGCATCCCGCACGGCGAAAAACAACGGGGTGACAGTCACGAACTGTTACGAGCAGTGGGACCGCGGAAAACCTCGAGCTGTGGAGGCTGCACACGGTCCACAGAAATAGACAGC
>NZ_JBZCNE010000009.1:0-908 GCF_058269155.1 Arthrobacter sp. TJ-263
ACCCGTGGAGGGGTCTTTGCGGCGTCAGGGGTTAGGAGTCGGAGGCGACGGAGTCGTCGATCTCGGTGGCGTGGACGTAGGGCTCGCCGTCCCAGTCCTCGTAGAGAGCGTCATCGAGGTCGACGCCGAGCTCCTCCTCGACCGTGACGAGGTCGAAGCCTTCCTTCACGGTCCCGGTGACCGCGACCGTCAGCTCGGGGCTGACCTCGGGGAGGTCCTCGGGGTGCACGATCAGCAGCTCCTCGACCGTGGTGTCATCGGTGCCGGCAATGGTGAACGCCGTGGGGTCGATAACCTCGTTCACGTCCGCGGAGAGGGTGACTTCTTCACCGATGTAGGACTCGTTGTCGTCGTACCAGGACTGGTCGTAGGAGCCGATGTAGGCGTCGTCCCCTTCGGCGACCTGCTCGTTGTCCTCCTCATCCGACTCCACGACGTCTTCGACGTCGGCGCCCTGTTCGGATCCGGAGGTGTCGCTGCAGGCGGCGACGGACAGGATCGCGGCCGGTGCGATCGCGAGGGCTGCTGCCTTCTTCATCCAGGTGCTCTTGGTCATTGTTCCCATGACTCCTCCTCAGGATAGGGGGGTCCGGCGGCGCCTTCCGGCCCTTCGTTGCGGTTGGGTTGTGTTCTACGCCAGACCCAACGGTAAGCATGCTGACGAGCCGGAATGGGGCGATCCAGGACCATCAGAGACATCCGTTGCGAACACGCAACCGCCCTGTGATCGGGCTGTGACCGTCTGACCGGAGTCTGGCAGCGAGCCGGGTAAGGCCCGGGAATCCGCGGACCATCAGCCGGGCCAGAGGATCCTTGGATGAAGTAGGGCTGCGGGGCGGGGCGGTCACGATCGGATTGCGCTGGTTGTCCAACCCACCAAACCCTGCGTACCGTCACCCAGAGGGCAC